>NZ_MCGQ01000007.1 GCF_002242805.1 Streptomyces diastatochromogenes
TCCCCCGCCCCGCCCGCACCCCGCCCGATAGCCTCTCCCCATGAGCAGGCCAGCCACCTTCGTCCCACCCCCCGGTGCCCGTGCGTACTCCCTGCGCACCGCGCGCGGTGAATTCGCCGTCGTCGACGCGCCCGTGGCCGACGGGGTCGAGCCGAAGGGCGTCGCACTGCTGCTGCCGGGGTTCACCGGGAGCAAGGAGGACTTCAATCCGCTGCATGTGCCGCTGGCCGAGCGCGGATACCGGACCGTGGCCGTGGACGGCCGCGGGCAGTACGAGTCGGACGGGCCCGAACACGATGAATCCGCCTACGCGCAGGAGGAGTTGGCGCGGGACGTGCTGGCGCAGGCGGCGGCGATCGGGACGCCGGTGCATCTGCTGGGGCACTCGCTCGGCGGGCAGATCTCCCGTGCGGCCGTGCTGATCGACCGCTCCCCCTTCCGCTCTCTCACCCTGATGGCCTCGGGCCCGGCGCAGATCTCGCCCTCCCAGCAGCAGCGCGTGAAGCTGCTGCGGGATGCGCTCGGTGTGATGACGATGGCCGAGGTGTGGGACGCGATGCAGGCGATGGAGCCGCCGGAGGAGACCGACACGGGCAAGCTGGACGGCGGCCTGGTCGGCCGGGACGATCTGCGGCGCCGCTGGCTGGGCAACAAGCCCGCCCAACTGCTCGCCACGGGACGTCAGTTGTGCACCGAGCCGGACCGTGTCGCCGAACTGGCCGCCGTACCAATGCCGTTCCACGTGCTGTCGGGCTCGCTGGACGACACCTGGCCGCTGCCGCTGCTCGACGAGATGGCGGTGCGGCTGGGGGGCAAGCGGTCCGTCATCGACGGGGCCGAGCACTCGCCCAACACGGACCGCCCGCTCGCCACGGCCCGCGCGATCGCCGACTTCTGGGACGACACCCCCGCGCGGAACTAGTACGCGAAACCAGTACGAGGAACCAGTACGCGGAACTAGTACAGCGCCTGCAGATGCTCCCAGAAGCCGTCCCTGAGGGCGCGGCGCAGGTCCGCCTGGCCGCGTAGGGAGTACTGGAGCAGGCCCTCCGCCTCGACCAGCAGGTCCTGGTCGACGGAGCCGGGCAGGTAGGGGTGGCCGGGGAGCAGCTCGACCAGGGCCTCACGGCCGCGCGCGGACAGCCACTTCGCGGCGATCTGGGCGCCGACGAAGCGGACGTCCTCACGGGTGGGCCGGGTGCCGGTGACGGCCTCGTAGGCGGCGGCCGTGCGGCGGGAGACGTACGGCTTGAAGAACTCCAGGTCGAGGGTGCGCTGGCTGTCGACCTCCCAGAGCAGCGGCTCGGCCTGGTTGCGGCCCTCGGGTGCCTCGATGCCCCACAGGTGGACGCGGGCGCCGTAGCCCTGGGCCGCCTCCACCGCCGAGACCAGGTCCTCGTCGCCGCCGAGGAGGGCCGCGTCGCTGATCGCGCGGTGGCGGGCCAGGGACTCCAGGTCCGACCGGATCAGCGAATCGACGCCCTTCTGCTGGTTGTTGGCGTTGAGGTTGCCGAGGCGGACCTTGACGTCGGGCAGTTCGGCGATGGACTGCTGCTCGGCGGTGTGGATGCGGCGCCGGGCGCCGTCGTACCAGTAGACGCGCAGCAGCCGGCTGTCGGCGAAGATCGTGCGGGCCTTGTCGATGAGCGCGTCGATCAGGCCCTCGGCGTCGAGGTCGAAGGCCCGGCGGTCCTCGGTTCCGGCGACCAGTCGGCCCGCCGCCGCATACAGATAGCCCGCGTCGACGAAGATCGCGTGGGTCGAGGGCGTCTTCGCCACCTCGGCGAGCATGCGCTGCAGCAGCTCGTTGGTGTGGTCGATGCGGGCGGCGAGGGCCGCCAGGTCGTCGTTCATCGCTTCCATTGTCCCGGCGGTCACGCTGCGAACACAACCGATCCCGGCCAGTCCCGCGGACAGCGCTTACCGGTCAGTAGTTAGACGTTCGAAAAATTTCTTTAGCGTAGGGAATGTTTGTAACACGCAGCCCGTTGACTACCTACGACAGCACGACACACCAGTAGTTCTCCTCAGGAGGATGACCAGACGAAGGGAGAAGCCATGCGCTTCGAAATCATGCGACTCGACGAGGTCAACGGCACCACCGTGGACAGCACCGTCGTGGACGCCGCCTCCGTCAACCGGATCGTTCAGCAGGCCGCCGCCGTCGGACAGCGCCTGTGGATCCGCCCGGCCGAGACCCCGGCCTCGTAACGCGGACCGCCACTCAAGCTTTCCGGGGGAGCCGAGCCCACGTCTCAGCTCCCCCGGATCACCTGAGTGACACCGTTGATGATCTGCTGCACCGCGATCGCGGAGAGCATCATGCCCGCGAGCCGCGTCACGAGGACCACGCCGCCGTCCTTGATGACCCGGATGATCAGCAGCGAGTAACGCATCACCAGCCACAGCACGACATGGATCGCGAGGATCGCGGTCCACACCGAGACCTGCGTGGCCACACTGTCGGCCTTCTGCACGGCCAGGATCACGGACACGATGGCACCGGGCCCCGCCAGCAGCGGCATGCCCAGCGGTACGAGGGCGACGTTCACGTCCTTGGTCTGCTTGGGCTCATCGGTCTTGCCGGTGAGCAGGTCGAGCGCGATCAGCAGAAGCAGCAGACCGCCCGCGATCATCAGCGCGGGGACGGAGACGTGCAGATAGTTCAGGATCTGGTGGCCCAGGAGGCCGAACGTGGCGATGACCCCGCCCGCCACACAGACGGCCTGGAAGGCCATCCGCTTCTGCACCTTGGCGGGGCGCCCCGCGGTCAGCGCGAGGAAGATCGGGGTGATCCCGGGGGGATCCATGATGACAAAAAGGGTCAGGAACAGGGAGCCGAAGACGGCGACGTCGAACATGGGGAAGTACAAGCCTTGCGGAGAGAAGAGAAACGGGCTGGGCGGGTGATCTGAGCGTCAGATCCCGCCGGTCCCCGGGACGGGAAACGCGCCGGTAGCCCGGCGAATGATCTCCCCGTACACCTCGGGGTCCGTCGTGTACTCACCGAGCGACACGGTCTTGCGGCTGCCGTGGTAGTCCGAGGACCCGGTGACCAGCAGCCCCAGCTCCTTCGCGAGGCCCCGCAGCCGTTCCCGGGCGTCGACCTCATGGTCCATGTGGTCGACCTCGATGCCGTCCAGACCGGCCGCGGCCATCTCGGCGATCGCGGACTCCGGCACCGTGCGGCCGCGCTTGGCGGCGGCCGGGTGCGCGAAGACGGCCACGCCGCCCGCGCCCTTGATCAGCCGGATCGCCTCGAAGGGGTCGGTCTCGTGCTTCTCCACGAAGGCCCGCCCGCCGTCGGCCAGCCACTCCTCGGTGAACGCGTCACTCACCGTGGGCACCACGCCCAGCTCGACGAGCGCGGTCGCGACATGCGGACGCCCCACGGAACCGCCGGCGGCGATCCGCTCGACCTGCTCCCAGCTGACCGGCACACCCAGCGCGTTCAGCTTGGCGACCATGCCCTGGGCCCGCGGCACCCGGTCGTCCCGGACCAGCTCCCGCTCGGCGAGCAGAGCGGGCTCCTCGGGGTCGAAGAGGTAGGCCAGCATGTGCATGGAGATGCCGTCGATACGACAGGACAGCTCGGCCCCGGTGACCAGGGTGAGCCCCTCGGGCACCGCGGCGATCGCCTCGGCGTACCCACGAGTGGTGTCATGGTCGGTCAGCGCGACGACGTCCAGCCCGGCGGCAGCGGCATTACGCACCAGCTCAGCCGGGGTGTCCGTACCGTCAGAGGCCGTGGAGTGACAGTGCAGATCGATACGCACGACACAATCTCCAGGCGGTGACGAGACGGAAGGGGACACCTAAGGATAGCGGTGTTTCAAGCCCCGCCTGTCACACCCGAACCCATGAAGCACCCCCTACCGAAGCCACCCCAGGGGCGCGGGGAACTGCGCGACCAGCCCACGACAACCCACACCCGCCACCGAACAGCACCCCCACCCCAGTAGGCGCTACGGCTGAAGCAAGCGCGGCGACAACGCTCCGCAGGGCACCAGATCCAGCTCCGCCCCCGCATCCCGCAGATCCGTCAGCACCAGCTCGTCGTACATGAGCAGCCCGGACTTCTCGGGCCACAGCACCGCCCACAGCCACATCCCAAGCGCCTCACCGGCGAAGACGGCACGGTCATCGGGGGCGCGATAGACGTGCCAGAGCGGGGTCGGGCGGCCGCCGGCCAGGACCTTGGCCTGGGGTGGCTTCTCGACGTTCATGAACGCCCCGGGGTCGGGACCGTCGATACCCGCGTACCGCGCGCCGAGGCCGACGCCGAGCTCCTCGGCGACGAGGATCAGCTCACCCATGCCGCCGAGCGGTCCGGGGCCGGAGCAGGCCACCGCGGTGGCACGGCCGCCGCCGCGGTCGTCCCCCGCGTAGGCCACGCCGGTGAACAGCCACCCGACCGGCAGCGGCCACGGCATCCACACCGGGACCTGCGCGCGGTGCACCACGACACCGAGGGCCTCGACGCTGGGCGGGATCACGGGCTGCAGCGGATACACCGTCCCGTGCACATCACACTGCCAGGAATCGGCGAAGAGTCCGGGAGCCCTGACCCGGCCACCACACTTCGGGCAACTGGGTTCGCCCCTCATAGGGCTCCACGGTCCTACCCGGACCGGCCCACGTCAAGGACGATCACCCGTCCGGGGGGAACGCATGTCCCCACCCCACCAGGGAAAACTAGATGCATCTTGCATTAATTAGCGCGGCCGACTTGATATGTGCATACACCAACCACCTGCTCGCAGGGACGAGAGCACCGAAGAGCGAGGAGCCGGAGACGGCGCACGCCACCGAGGACGGTGTCACCGTCTTTGCCAACTGGCCGAATCCCGCCTTGTGTTGGTGAGATCGGTCACTGCCGGATCAGTCGAGCGGGACGGACCTGCGGGCGGGGTCCCTCAGGTCCGTGCCGTTCGCGAGCCAGCGCTCCTGAAGGGCCTGGGCACCGTGCACCCGCTTCCAGGCGGCCTCGTTCGGGGTCATCGGCAGCAGCGGCAGGAACCGTACGGGATCCATCGGGTCATCCAGCTCCAGATCCTCGACGAGCCCGCCGGGTTCGCCCACCAGGACCGAGGTGAAGGGGGCGCCGGGCCACAGCGGATCGCCCACGTCCAGGGAGGCGCCGGGGGCCACGACCACACCCTCCACCTGCGGGGACGCGGCGAGCGCGGCGAGCGGACGGAGCACCTTGTCGGTCTCCGCGAGGCCCGCGCGGACCGAGAGGACCAACTCGGCGCGGGGGCCCTTGACGGGGTCGGCGAGCATCGCCGTGGGGTCCGTCATGGGGTGCGCGGACATGCCCAGGGAGGCGTAACGGACCACGTCCCCCTCCCGGAAACGGAGCACCTCGATGCGGTCCGTACCGAGGAAGGTGACCGCGGCGCGCGCGTCCGGTTCGCCCAGCGCGGTCGCCAACCGGGCCTCGACCAGAGGAAGAACATCAACCATGCGGTGAGCATAGAACTCGTCAGTAGCGGGCAAAGCGGCGACTTGACACTGAGGGCTGCTGCTACGCTGAGCCGGTGGTTCGGGGCAGCACGCAGAAGCGTCGCTATCAAGTCCCGACGCCGATGAGACTCCCTTACGAGGGACCGGCCGGAGGAGGTGGGGCTGTCATGGATCGAAGTCGACCTGGTAGTACCACTCGCTCTTCCGGCTGCTGATCCAGTTCCCGGCTGGCTGCCGCCTTCCTGTTCGCGTCTTCGTTCGGAAGAGCACTTCGTTTCGCTTTGCCTGATCTGCCTGATCTGTCTGACCTGAATCAGTTCTGCATCAGTAGCGAAGTCGCCACCGCAACGGTGCGGTGCTCCCCGCTTTGTGGACGTGCCAAACATGTGTAGTCAGGACGTCCCCATTCCGGGTAGTTCCACCCGATGCCGTGCGCTTTCGCTGCCCGCCTGCGAAGGAGCCTGCCCATGTCGATGATCCGCGACCTGCGCGCCGTGGTCCGTCCGTCGTCCCGTGTCTCGCTGCGCAAGCAGACGAGCACGAGCGCGTCGTACGACACCACGCGCGACCCCGGCACCCCGTCGGCCGTCGTCGACTGCGCGGTCTACCGCGACGGCGCCCGTGTGCAGAGCGCCAAGCCGCTGACGCCGCAGGAGGCGATGCGGCTGGTGCGTCGCGACGGCGGGTTCGTGTGGATCGGCCTGCACGAGCCGACCGAGGCGGAATTCGCCGGTATCGCGAGCGAGTTCGGGCTCCACCCGCTGGCCGTCGAGGACGCGGTCCAGGCGCACCAGCGGCCCAAGCTGGAGCGGTACGACGACTCGCTGTTCACCGTGTTCAAGACCATCCACTACGTCGAGCACGACCAACTCACCGCCAACAGTGAAGTGGTCGAGACCGGCGAGGTCATGTGCTTCACCGGCCGGGACTTCTTCATCACCGTCCGGCACGGCGGGCAGGGCTCGCTCAGGGCGCTGCGGCACCGCCTGCAGGACGACCCGGAACTGCTGGCCAAGGGCCCCTCCGCCGTGCTGCACGCCATCGCGGACCACGTCGTGGACGGGTACATCGCGGTCGCCGACGCGGTGCAGGACGACATCGACGAGGTGGAGACCGAGGTCTTCTCGCCCGGCCGCCGGGGCGGGGTCTCGCGTGGTGTGGACTCGGCGCGGATCTACCAACTCAAGCGTGAGGTCCTGGAGTTCAAGCGGGCGGTGGCTCCGCTGCTGCGGCCGATGCAACTGCTGAGCGAGCGGCCGATGCGGCTGGTCGACCCGGACATCCAGAAGTACTTCCGGGACGTCGCCGACCACCTCGCCCGGGTCCAGGAGCAGGTGCTGGGCTTCGACGAACTCCTCAACTCCATCCTCCAGGCCAACCTCGCGCAGGCGTCCGTCGCGCAGAACGAGGACATGCGGAAGATCACCGCATGGGCCGCGATCATCGCCGTACCGACGATGGTGTGCGGGGTGTACGGCATGAACTTCAAGTACATGCCCGAGCTGCACTGGAAGTACGGCTACCCGGTGATCATGGGGATCACGGTCGCGCTGTGTCTCGGCATCCACCGCACGCTGAAGCGCAACGGCTGGCTGTGAGCGGGCTGGATAGGCTGGGCACATGACAAGCGAGCTGCTCGACCTGGCCCTCATCGAGGAGGCCAGCAAGAAGTCCGGCCTCATCTGGGTCAAGGGCGCCGACGCCCCGGCCGCGCGTGCGCTGTGGCACGTGTGGCACGAGGGTGCGGTGTGCCTGGTCGGCGACGGGCCCGGAGAGCAGCCGCTGCCCGGTCTCACCGACGGCGGCTCGGCCGAGGTGACCGTGCGCAGCAAGGACAAGGGGGGCCGGCTGGTGAGCTGGCCGGCGACCGTGTCCGAGCTGGCCGCCGGCTCGCCGGAGTGGGAGGCGACGGTGGCCGAGCTGAAGGGGAAGCGGCTGAACGCCCCCGACGGCGAGGAGATGCCGGGCCGCTGGGCGCGCGAGTGCCGGGTGCTCCGCCTGGTGCCGACGGGGTCTGTTGCGACGTTGCCTTCCGACAGCCTGGCGTCACGTCCCCTGCCGTCCCCGGCGACGACGCGTCAGCCGATCCCGGCGGGGCTGCCGAAGCTGCTGGCCAAGCGCCGGAAGAAGTAACGGCCGGGGCCGAGCAGGGTTCGGCCCCGGCGGAAACGTACATCGGGGCCGATCACCGCCGCGGCGGGTTCGGGTGACCTACGACGTCGGCAGCTGCTTGCCGTAGTCCACCGTCTCCGACTTCGCGGGCTCGGTCACGGTGAAGTCCTTGCCCCAGTCCGAGAAGCGGAGCGTTCCTGCGCTGCCGGCCCGGACCAGGCGCAGGGGATACGGCTGGCCCTGGAGGGAGACGTCAAGGGTGCCGCCGGAGCCGGCGTCGCCGGTGATGCGGATCGTGCGGGTGCCGGACTGGTCGTGGTGGCCGTCCGTCGCCAGCTTGCCGTGCAGGGTCAGCAGACCGTCGAGGAGGACAGCCTTGTCCGTGAAACCGCTGAACTTCTTGTACGCGGGATCGCCCTGCGGCACCTTGACGTACTTGCCGTCGAGCTTGCCGGCCGTCCCGGCGTCCCCGCCGTGGCTCCAGAAGTCCGCGTCGGCCTTCAGATACAGCTGCTCGCCGACCCGCAGCAGCCCGAACGTCGCCCCCTCGGACGTGACCGAGCCGGTGCCGCCGTCGGCCTTCAGCCGCATGTCCAGCTTGTACGTACGGCCGCTGGTGACCACGGTCCCGGACAGCCGTAGCGCGGGCGCCGCGTCCGCCGCGGCCCGCGTCTTCGCCTGGATCCGGTCGGGGGCGAGCTTGCCGACCCCGTTGGTCCCCGCGTCCGGGTCCTCGCTGCTGCACCCCGTCAGCACCATCGCCCCCGTCACGGCCAGTGCGCATGCCGCGCTCAGCAGCGCGGTCCGGCGGGTACGGCCCTGGGGAATCGCAGTCACAGGTGACGCTGCCTTTCTGACGAGTCCTGAGCGGAGTACCGCAGCGTACCGGGGGCCCGCCCGCCCGGCGGAGCCAGTCCGTCCGGACCGCCCACCAGGGCGTATCCGATCGGTACGGGCTAGCCTGAAGCGCACGCGAGCGGGCAGAAAACAGCAATTCCCACGCAATGCGATCAAAGGAAGCACAGCCATGGCAGCCGGCGCCCCCCGGATCTTCGTCTCGCACCTCGCCGGGGTCCCCGTCTTCGATCCGACCGGCGACCAGGTGGGTCGCGTACGCGAACTGGTCGTCATGCTGCGCGTCGGGCGACGCCCCCCGCGCGTCCTCGGGCTGGTGGTCGAACTGTCCACCCGGCGCCGTATCTTCCTGCCCATGACCCGGGTGACCGGCATCGAGTCCGGGCAGGTCATCACCACCGGCGTGCTCAACGTGCGCCGCTTCGAGCAGCGGCCCACCGAGCGGCTGGTCTTCGGGGAGCTGCTGGACCGGCGGGTGAAGCTGGTGGAGACCGGCGAGGAGGTCACCGTCCTCGACGTGTCCGTGCAGCAACTGCCCGCCCGCCGGGACTGGGAGGTCGACCGCGTCTTCGTCCGCAAGGGGAAGAAAGGCGGCGCCTTCCGGCGGGCCAAGGGCGAGACGCTGACCGTGGAGTGGTCGGCCGTCACCGGCTTCTCGCTGGAGGAGCACGGGCAGGGCGCCGAGAGCCTGCTCGCCACCTTCGAGCAGCTGCGCCCCGCCGACCTCGCCAACGTCCTGCACCACCTCTCCGCCAAGCGGCGCGCCGAGGTCGCCGCCGCCCTGGACGACGACCGCCTCGCCGACGTCCTGGAGGAGCTGCCCGAGGACGACCAGATCGAGATCCTCGGCAAGTTGAAGGAGGAGCGCGCGGCCGACGTCCTGGAGGCCATGGACCCCGACGACGCCGCCGACCTGCTCTCCGAACTCCCGGAGGAGGACAAGGAGCGGCTGCTGAGCCTGATGGAGCCCGCCGACGCGGCCGAGATGCGGCGCCTGATGTCGTACGAGGAGCACACCGCGGGGGGTCTGATGACCACCGAGCCGATCGTGCTGCGGCCGGACGCCACCGTCGCCGACGCGCTCGCCCGGGTCCGCAACCCCGACCTCTCCCCCGCCCTCGCCGCCCAGGTCTACGTCTGCCGACCGCCCGACGAGACCCCGACCGGCAAGTACCTGGGCACCGTCCACTTCCAGCGCCTGCTGCGGGACCCCCCGTACACCCTGGTCAGCTCACTCGTCGACGACGACCTGCAGCCCCTGGATCCCGACGCCCCGCTACCCGTCGTCGCCGGGTTCTTCGCCACGTACGACATGGTCGCCGCGCCCGTCGTGGACGAGTCCGGTTCGCTGCTCGGGGCGGTGACCGTGGACGACGTACTCGACCACATGCTGCCCGAGGACTGGCGGGAGACGGAGTTCCATCTGAACGAGGAGAACGGGGCGGCGGCGAACGGGGCGGAGAGCGAGGGGGCGAGTGCACATGGCTCCTGAGCGCGAGAGCACCCGTGAGCGCACCCCGGTGGGCGCCACGGCCGCCACCCGGCCCCGCACGCCCCGCCTGGACCAGCCGCGCCCGCCGCGGCGCCGGTTCCTGCCCGAGTGGGACCCGGAGGCCTTCGGCCGGCTGTCGGAGAAGATCGCCCGCTTCCTGGGCACGGGACGCTTCATCGTCTGGATGACGGTCGTCATCATCCTGTGGGTGGTGTGGAACATCTTCGCGCCGGCCGTCCTGCGCTTCGACAACTACCCGTTCATCTTCCTGACCCTGATGCTGTCCCTGCAGGCCTCCTACGCGGCCCCGCTGATCCTGCTCGCACAGAACAGGCAGGACGACCGCGACCGGGTCAACCTCGAACAGGACCGCAAGCAGAACGAGCGGTCCATCGCGGACACCGAGTACCTGACCCGGGAGCTCGCCGCGCTGCGCCTGGGCCTGGGCGAGGTCGCCACCCGCGACTGGATCCGCTCCGAGCTGCAGGACGTGGTCAAGGAGCTGGAGGAGCGACGGCGCCACGACGGCCATGTCGTATTCCCGGCGGAACGGGCAGAACGGTCGCCGGGACGTGACGCAGACGACCGCTGAGGGGCTACCCGCAGGCCCCTCGGCGCGCCGTACCATCGTCCTTATGGCTACGGAAGACGCGGTGCGCGAGGCACTGGCGACGGTGAACGACCCCGAGATCAACCGACCCATCACCGAACTGGGGATGGTCAAATCGGTGGAGATCGGGGAGGACGGCGCGGTCGCGGTCACCGTGTACCTGACGGTCTCCGGCTGCCCCATGCGCGAGACGATCACCCAGCGCGTCACCGAGGCGGTCTCCCGGGTCGAGGGCGTCACCCGGGTCGACGTCACGCTGGACGTGATGAGCGACGAGCAGCGCAAGGAGCTGGCGGCGGCCCTGCGCGGCGGCCAGGCCGAGCGCGAGGTCCCCTTCGCCAAGCCGGGCAACCTGACCCGCGTGTACGCGGTCGCCTCCGGCAAGGGCGGCGTCGGGAAGTCCTCGGTGACGGTGAACCTGGCGGCGGCGATGGCGGCCGACGGCCTCAAGGTGGGCGTCGTCGACGCCGACATCTACGGCCACTCGGTGCCGCGCATGCTGGGCGTGGACGGCCGTCCGACCCAGGTCGAGAACATGATCATGCCGCCGTCCGCGAACGGCGTGAAGGTCATCTCCATCGGCATGTTCACCCCGGGCAACGCCCCCGTCGTCTGGCGCGGCCCGATGCTGCACAGGGCTTTGCAGCAGTTCCTGGCGGACGTGTACTGGGGCGACCTGGACGTCCTGCTCCTGGACCTGCCGCCCGGCACCGGTGACATCGCGATCTCCGTCGCCCAGCTCGTCCCGAACGCCGAGATCCTGGTCGTGACGACGCCGCAGCAGGCCGCCGCCGAGGTGGCCGAGCGGGCCGGCGCCATCGCCGTCCAGACCCACCAGAAGATCGTCGGCGTGGTCGAGAACATGTCCGGCCTGCCCTGCCCGCACTGCGGCGAGATGGTCGACGTCTTCGGCACGGGCGGCGGCCAGATGGTCGCCGACGGCCTGACCCGCACGACGGGCGCGACGGTCCCGGTCCTCGGCAACATCCCCATCGACGTCCGCCTCCGCGAGGGCGGCGACGAGGGCAAGCCGGTGGTCCTGACGGACCCGGAGTCTCCGGCGGGGTCGGCGCTGCGGGGTATCGCGGGGAAGCTGGGCGGTCGGCAGCGGGGGCTTTCGGGGCTGTCGCTGGGGATCACGCCGAGGAACAAGTTCTGAGGCTGCTGAGGCTTCTACAGTCTCTGCGCCAGGGGGCGCCGTCTTTCACCGACGGCGCCCCTCGCCGTATGCCCTTCGCTGATGGCGGTCAGTCGTCGCCCTCGTGCTCGCGCCCCGGACACAGGTCCAGCGTGGTGCACAGCTGGAGCACCTGGTAGGCGCCGTCGTCGGGTTCCGCACCCTGTCCGCCCTGGGCATGCGGCGAGAACCGCCATTGCGAGGCCTTGGTGTGCCGTGTGGCGTCCACCTTCTCCACCTGAGCGTGGAGCGTGCGGGTTCTGGCGTCGTTCGTCTCCACGAGCACCTCGTCGGGGGCGAGCGGGAAATGATCGTGCAACAGGCACAGACCGAAGCGGTTCAGGTTCCCGTGTCTGGCCAGCACCGCCACGAGGTCCCGGACGAACTCCGCGTCCTGGGGGCCCAGAGCCTCGGCTTCCTCGAAGCGGGGAAGCGACGTTCTCGGAGCGGAAACGTTTATGTCGGCCATAATTCCTCCGTCAAGCAGTTGACGGTGATCGGATTCCATTATCAGCCACTGACTGTTTTCCTGCAATTCCGGAGACTGGGGCGAAGGAGTGGGTTGTTCGGACCCCTGCCGTGCGCCTGAGTGTGACCCGTGGAACGCGTGTCTAAATTCTCGGGGGAGGAGGTGCGGGAGCATTGAGGGAGATCAGGTGGTGGCGGCTGTTGTCGCTGGTGGTCCTGGCGGTGATGTGGTGGGGGTGCGCTCCCGCGGAGGCGCGGCAGAATGGTCATGACGCCTGCCGAGAGGACCAGCTCGATTCCAGCACGGTGAACGCGGAGATCCACTTCCGCCAGCATGGCAGGCATTACATCCAGGTCTCTTCGGACATGAAGGTCGAGGTGCCTGCGCGGGAATGGAGCATGGCAAGCCAGTTGACATTCAGCACGGAATCCCCCGAATACCGGACAGCGATGCACTGCCTGTTGCGCGGATCAGATAATTCCCTTCGCAAAACTGAATGGCGCAACGGCAATCCAGTCGCCACCGCCGACGGGGACAAAGTTACGGTGGCGTACAGTTCCTACACCTGGATCAAGGGGTACGGGGATTTTCAGCTCGGCCCCTGGAAGATCACAAGGGACAAGAAGAAGAAAAATAAATGGGAGGTCATCCTCCAGCCGTCGACGCTGCAAAAAGCGCGCTGGAATGTCATGGCCGAACTAGGTGGCCTCAAATTCAAACATTATGGGCGGCCATGGTTTGCCGACAAGACCAAGGCGGTGTGGGCCACTCAGCCGCTCAAGCGCCTCTGTCCGGCGGCAGACCTCGACCGGCGGAGGAAGCTCCCCGAGTACCTGTGCGTCGAAGTCGATCTGCCGTGGCAGAGGTCCTTGGCCCTGAGCTGGGATGAGTCACTTTGGAAACCAGCAGGCATTGCCACGTGGTGGGCGTTCGGCTCCGGTGTGCTCGCACTGGCCGCGCTCCGCACCCAACGTCCGTATGTGTCTCCTGCGTTCGGGACACCGGGATCCAGGTGGCGAATCGGCGGCTTCCGAGGAGAGCGCGGCGAAGGCCTCGCATCATCGGTTCTGCAGTGGGCCCTGCTCAGCGGGGCGGTCGCGCTGACACTGCTTCTGTTCCTCAATGACCCACCACTCGTCAAACTGCGAGAACGAACGCTCATCTGTATCGCGGCCGGCCTGACCTTAACCCTCGTCGCCCGCCCTTGGTACGGCGGCGCGTCACCCACAGTCCCGAGCGCCGGGACCGACGAGTCCGACGGCTCGAAAGGCCATCGGCGCCGTCAGGCATACGCCGTCATCGGGTTCGCTTCGGTCGCGGCGGCGATCGGCACGCTGGTCATCTTCGGCCACCAGCGCATCGGCCTGCCCTATGACCTGGAAACGAAAGCGTCGTCACTCTCCGGCAAGGTCGGGTACGTACTCATGGGCCTGACGACGGTCTGGTTGTGGCTCGCCGCGATGGCCGCATGGGCATGGCGCTTCGCGCGCGAAGGAGGACTGGTCCCCGCTCGCTGGATCAGCAAGTGGGGCAAAGCGCCGGTTCTCTGCGTCGCAGCCGTCTCAGCGCTGCTGGGGCTGATCGCAGGTGGCCTTCTCTGGTGTCTCCACTGGACACTCGAAAATCAATGGAAACGGTCCGCTTGGCTCAGCGACGCAAGTCTTTCTGCAGAGCACGAAAAATACGTCAATCGCTATCTGGCGAATTTCTCCTTCACTGACCTCACCTGGATCTTCACCTACAGCTGGTTTCTGGCAGGTATTGCACTCCTCGCCTTGCTGCACCATCGCTTCACGATCCAACGGGCTCAGGCCATCCGCAAAATGGGGAACATTCCCTTGGGGCCGGACAAACCCGATCTTCTGCTGATCGCCGCGCTATTTGCCTTGACCGTAGGGATGAGGGGTGCAAAGTTCGCGAGCAACAACGCACAGTACGGGATCTGGTTCGTGCTGAACATCATCTCACTCTTCGCGGTCCTTGCCGCGGGGCGACGGTGGTCGGTACTGGGCCAGATGGGAGATCTATTTTGCATGCACACGCCGGGAATCAATAAGCGGAGTGAATTGCTGGAAAAAGCCCATCAATACCGCAACCTCAACCATCAAATGCAACTGCTGGACCAGGGGCGTGCCGGCGGCGTCACCTCCGAGCAATTGGAGGATCAGCTGCGCGGGCTACGCCAGTGGCTGGTTTCGCGATGTCTCAAGAAAAATCCGCCCGCCCAGATTTCCATTCTGGACGTCGCCCTGGCTTGGGGGCCGGACGCCCACTGGTGGTCCAATGCACTGCGGGCCGCACGCCTCGCGTTCTGCTTCGGAGTTCCGGCCAGCGTCGCCCTTCTCTATCTGGAGATGAGGGATCTATATAGCGGGGCGCAACTCACCCTTGAACCCACTGCGATTCCGAGCGTCGTCGCGGGGTTCATCGCCTATCAGATGGCATGGGCCGGCCTCGGCTTCGTCCTCGGCGCCGTGTGGCGTCTGCTGCCCGGCCGCCGCAGTACCGCCCGCGCATGGAGCCTCGCCTTCGCCTACGCCGTGCCGGCCCTTCTGGGCGCTCTGCTCAACCGATACACCGACGTGGCCCCCAGGATGCTGGTCCTGTATTCCGTGCTCACACTCCTCATCCTGACGCTCACCAGTCTCTGGCTGGATACATCGACATTGAGCGAGGAACGGCTGTACTGGCCCAGTCGTTTCGCCTTGCTGCTGTCGATCCACCGACTACGCGGCCTCTCCGGACAGGTCGCCTGGCTTCTCGCCCAGGTGGCGGTGGTCGTGACCATCCTGAAGGAACTGATCAAGCGCTGAGGAACCGCGCTGCAAGCTGGTCACCGCCCCGCGTCGTCAGAGCGCGGGGCGGCGCGGCCCTCAGGCGTACGTCGAGATGTCCTTGATCATCGCGAAGCCGAGCCCGTACGCGCTCATCCCCCGCCCGTACGCCCCCACATGCACACCCTCCGCGGTGGAACCGGCCAGCACCCACCCGAACTCCGACTCCCGGTAGTGGAAGGGCATGGGTACCCCGTCCACCGGAAGAGAGAGCGTGGACCACTCGGGGCCCTCAAGGTCGTCGGCCAGGGCCCACGCCGTCTCCGTCTGCTGCTCCAGCCAGTCGTCACGGAGGCTGTGGTCCATCTGCCCGGGCCACGTGAACGACAGCAGCCCCACCCCCGCCAGCCACGCCGCCGACGACACCGACGTCGCCTCCAGCAGACCCGTACCGTCGGCGCTCCGCCGGGACGGGTTCGCCGCCACGGTCACCACGACCGCGAACTTCTCCCTGGCCTCGTCCGCGGACGAGGCAACGTGCTCGTTGCGTACGGAGGGCTCGTCACCGTGACCGATCGACCCGTGTTCGACGGCACCGTCGGCCGCCGTGCCGACCTGCATCAGCCAGCGCTGCCCGGTGAACGCCTCGTCGAGGCCGTACCACGGGAAGGGCGCCAGCAGGTAGCCGTCGACCGTACGCCGGGCGAAGGGGAGCTGCTGTCCGCCCTCCGCGGCCGGCGCCTGCGCGCCCACCCGACTCGTCGTCTCCATCTGCCCGGACGCCTCCTCGCTCTCGTCGGACCGGGGCGGCCCGCCCCCCTTCGGGCGTACTCGTCCGGTCCGCACAACAACTCGGCAGCATATCCACACCGCTGAGGGCAGCAGGGAAAGCGCCCGGCGCGTGGGTCGTGCAGAAGCCCTGTTCGCGCCGTGTGCGGCGGGTGCGCGCTATGAAACGCGTCACGTCCGCCGCCGGGTGCGCGTGTCGGGTCCGGTCAGGTGGCGTCCGCGTCGAACGGCGGACGGTCGTCCTTGCCGGTGTCCTCGGGCTTCTTGGTCATGTCGATGCGCCCGCCGGACGAGGAGGAGGACGGCGAGGACGAAGACGAGGCTTCGGTGTCGCGGCTGTGGACGGCGTCCGTGACCTCGGCCATCTCCTTCTTCAGGTCGAAGCCGTTGCGGATCTCCTTCAGCCCCAGCTCGTCATTGTCCAGCTGCTTGCGGATGAACGTCTTGGGGTTGAGGTCCTCGAACTCGAAGTCCTTGAACTCCGGACCCAGCTCGTTGCGGATGTCCTGCTTCGCGCTCTCCGAGAACTCGCGGATCTTCCGGACCGTGCGCATCACGTCCTGGATGACCTTCGGGAGCTTGTCGGGACCGAAGACGAGCACAGCGAGCACGATGATCGTCACCAGCTCGAGTGGTCCTATGTCATTGAACACCTGACGCTCCCATTGCGATGTTCTCGGTCGCTCAACGGTACCCGCCGTACCTGGCAGACCGGTACCGTCCCGAGGTGAGACTTCTGTCAGTTCTGGTCCGAAGCGCCCAGCACGAGTGAAACCTCCCGGGTGCCGCCGTGTTCGACCGTCAGACGCAGCCGGTCGCCCGGCCGATGAGCGCGGATCTTCACGATCAGTTCCTCGCCCGAGTGGACGCGCTGTCCGTCGACCTCGGTGATGACGTCGCCCGCGCGCAGGCCTGCCCGGTCGCCGGGGCCGCCCTTGGTGACGGCGGGGCCGCCGTCCCGGGCCTTGGCGTCGATCCGCGCGCCGTCGCCGGTGTAGCCCATGTCGAGGGTGACGCCGATGACGGGGTGGGTGGCGTGACCGTCGTTGATCAGTTCCTCGGCGACCCGACGGGCCTGGTTGACGGGGATGGCGAAGCCGAGGCCGATGGAGCCGGCCTGCCCGGTCCCGGAGTCCGTGCCGTCGGCGGCGGAGCGGATGGCGGAGTTGATGCCGATGACCCGGGCCCGGGAGTCGAGGAGGGGGCCACCGGAGTTGCCCGGGTTGATGGGGGCGTCGGTCTGCAGCGCGTCGACGTACGACACATCGCTGCCGTCGCCCTTCTCGCCGCCGGCCGTGATGGGCCGTTCCTTGGCGCTGATGATGCCGGAGGTGACGGTGTTGGCCAGGTCGAAGGGGGCGCCGATGGCGACGACCGGGTCGCCGACCCGGACGTCGTCGGAGTTGCCGAGGGGCATGGGGGTGAGCCCGTGGACGCCGGTGACCTGGACGACGGCCAGGTCGTATCCGCTGTCGCGGCCCACGACCTTCCCCTTGGCGGTGGCGCCGCTGCTGAACGTCACGGATATCTCGCCGCCGGACGCGGCGGGCTCGACGACATGGTTGTTGGTGAGGATGTGGCCGCGGGCGTCGAGCACGAAGCCGGTGCCGGTGCCCGCCTCGTCGGCCCCGCGTACGTGCAGGGTGACGACGCTGGGCAGCGCCCGGGCGGCGATCCCGGCGACACTGTCCGGCGCCCGTCCGGCGGGCACCTTTCCGGGCTGCGGCAGATGTACGTCGCCCACGCCCTCGCGCTCGACATAGGCGCCGACGAGGCCGCCGATGCCGCTGGAGAGGACGGCGACCAGCAGGGTCCACACCAGGAGCAGCCGCCTGCCCCGCTTACGCCGCTGCTGCTCGGTGGGCACCGCCGCACCGGTCTGCTGCAGCGGCCCGTGCATGGTGGGCTGCTGCCCTGCGGCGGACGCGGCCCAGGGGTCATAGCGCGGCCAGGGGCCGGCGGCCGGCTCCGGCGCGGCTGCAGCGGCCGAATCGGGCAGCTCCCCCGGCGCATACACCGACGACGCGCCCAGCGCGGATCCCGAGGCATCCACGGACGGGGGCGCACCCGGGTCCGCGGGGGCGGACGTGGCCGGAGCCATGTGCCCCGGCGCGGCCGGGACTGCCTGCGCCGGCAACTGTGAAGGCTGGGGTGACTGCGGAGCAGCTTGCGCTGGTGCGGCGGCAGGTGCCTGCGGGGCCGCCGGTGCTTGTGAAACGGCCGGTGCCTGCGGCCCGGCGGGGATTTGCGGAGCGGCCGGTGCCTGTGGAACGGCCGGACCTTGTGCGGCCCCCGGTGCCGGTACGGCCGTCCCCTGCGCCGCTGTCGCGGCCGGGTGCTGGACCGGCGGTGCGGGTGCCCAGGGGCCCGGCTCGCCGTAGGGCGGGGTGCTGTAGGGGTCGGGGTCGTGCAGAGGCTTGAGGCGCTCGGCAGGCGGTACGACGGCGGAGTCCGCCCCGGCCGGCTCTGCCGTGGCCGAACTTGCCCCTGGCGGCTCTGCCGCGGCCGACGCTGCCCCAGCCACCTCTGCCCTGGCCGACACTGCCCCGGGCGGCTCTGCCCCGGGCGGCTCTGCCCCGGGCGGCTCTGCCACAGCCGACGCTGGCCCAGCCACCCCTGCCGCAGCCGACGCTGCCCCAGCCACCTCTCCCACAGCCAACGCCGAATCCGCCGCCACCGGCTCAGCCGCGCCGGACTCAGCCGCAAAAAACTCAGCCACGACAGGTTGAGGCGCAACAGGCTCAGCCACGACAGGCTGAGCCGCGACACGCTCAGCCACGCCGGACGAAGCCCCCACGCTCACAGCCCCGCCCGCCCCCGCGCCGCCCGAGACAGCCGCCGCAGGCTTCGGCTTTGCCAGTTCGAAGTCGCCGTCGGTGGGGCTCGCCGGTGATTCCCCCGTCGACGTCTGCTCCCCGTGTTCCGCCTGCTCCCCCGGCGGGACAGACGTCGGGTTCCCCTCGTTCATGCTCTCCCCACGGCTGGCCGCGGCCGCGCGCGTCGGCGGTGGTCGCGGAACGTCGACTCCGTGCCCGGGTCAGCGCCGCGGGCACGGTTTCACAGGATTCAACCAGGTTCGACGGCCGGGGCGAAGAGGCAGGTCAGGGCGCTTGTGGGGAGGGTGAGGCGGAGGTGGTGTCGGGGGCGGGGGCGGACAGCAGGCCGGGGCCGGTCACCTGGGGCGACGCGGACCCGGGGGTCAGCGAGAACGGGGTGATCTCGCTCAGCGGGCGTATCAGCGGGGAGACCGCGGCCGCGCCCGCCATCACCGGGGCGGTCAGTTCGTGCACGGCGTCCTGGACCTGACCCGTGGCCGGGGCCGGCACTCCGGGCACCAGCGGCGCGGACATGGAGGTCGGCGCGGCCGAGGTCTGGCCGAGCAGGCTGCTGCCCTGGGCGAGCAGCGGTCCCACCGCGCGACGGCGCTGGGAGTCGGGCGTCGCCGCGCCCGTGCCCGCCGAACGCGTCGGGGCCACGTTGCCGCTGCCGGAGCCGCTGCGGGCGTCCGCGGCCAGGTCGCCGGGGATGGCGGTGGTCACGCCGCCGAGGGCGAGCGCGGCCAGCGACACCGCGCCGGCGGCGGCAGCAGCGAACCGCAGTCCGCGCGAGGCGGACCGGTCGGCGTCCGGACGGCCGACGGGATGGATACGGAAACCGCGCTCCTCGGGAGCGGCGGAGTGGGCGGAGGAGGCGGGGACGTAGCCGAACTCGAAGCGCTCGCCGCGGCTCGTGCCGAAGACGCCGGCCCCGGGGTCTCGGCCGAAGAGGCCTCCCCCGGGCTCTGAGGTGCCGTCGCCGTCGGGGTCACCTCCCCCGGGAAGGCCCTGGAGGCGGGCCAGGAAGCTCTCGGAGGGCGACGGCGGGGCCGCCTCCGCGAAGACGCTCTTCAGGCGTCGCTGGGCGTCCGCCTCCGCCTTGCACCGGGCGCAGGTGGCCAGGTGGGCGAGGACGCGCTCACGCGACTCATGACCGAGCTCTCCGTCCACCAGGGCGGAGAGTCGGTCTCCCAGGTGCTGCTCGGCGAAGTGCGCCGGAGCAGGTTTCGGTCGGGATCCACTCACGCGGTCGCGCCCCCTCCCCCCAGAGCGGGGACACGGGCCACAAAGGAGCGCCGCTCGGCCTTGCGCGCCTCGGGCGCACGGTGGGCGAGGGCCTTGCGGAGCTGGGAGCGGCCGCGGTGGATACGGGAGCGGACCGTGCCGAGCTTCACGCCGAGGGTCGCGGCGATCTCCTCGTACGACAGTCCTTCGATGTCGCACAGGACAACCGCGGCGCGGAACTCGGGCGCGAGGGTGTCCAGGGCCTGCTGGACGTCCGCGTCGAAGTGGGCGTCGTTGAAGACCTGCTGCGGGGTGGGCTCACGGCTGGGCAGGCGCTCGGCCGCGTCCTCGCCGAGGGCGTCGAAGCGGATGCGCTGCTTGCGCCGGACCATGTCCAGGAACAGGTTGGTGGTGATGCGGTGCAGCCAGCCCTCGAACGTGCCCGGCGAGTACGTCGACAGCGAGCGGAAAACGCGGACGAAGACCTCCTGGGTGAGGTCCTCGGCGTCGTGCTGGTTGCCCGTGAGGCGGTACGCCAGTCGGTAGACCCGGCCGCTGTGCGTGCTGACGATCTCCTCCCACGTGGGCGGAGTCCAGGCCTGCCCGTCCGCGTCGGTGGAGAAGGTCGCGGTCTGGGTCTCGCCCGCGGCGAAGCGGGCGGAGTGGCTGTCAGCAGCGGTGTCGGTCACGGATTTCGGCCTGCCCGCCGATCCGAGGAAGCGCCGCAGCACTCCTCCCCGGTCCCCGGGCGCGGCCGCACCTCCCCTGTCGGCTCTGGTGGTGTCCAGTGGAGCCCCTACCATAGCCACCTCGCCCGTTAGCTCCGGATAAGCGGTTTTACGAGAATTTGATACGCGCTGATACGGCTCATACGGCTGCGTCAGCATGTGCTTGGCGTCCTGATCCACCTTCTACCCCCCGTCGCGTCCCGGGCCACCGGCTCAACCCTTTAAACGCCCAGTCCCATCTGCGGGTTCCCGGTGCCAACGGATACAGTCACGCCGAGGCAACCACGGGGACAGGAGAGGGTCATTACCGGCAACCGGCCGACGAGCTGGGCGTTCGCGGACGCCTTTGTCGCCGAGGACGAAGCGCTGCACTGGGCCCGGGACCGGGCCCGGGAGGCAGGGCTGCGCTCGGTGTCGCCCGGCACGGGCGCCGCGCTGCGCATGCTCGCCGCCTCCGTGGACGCGAAGGCGGTCGCGGAGATCGGCACCGGCTGCGGGGTGTCCGGAATCCATCTGCTGCACGGCATGCGCCCCGACGGGGTGCTCACCACGGTCGACCCGGAGCCGGAGCACCAGCAGTTCGCCCGGCAGGCCTTCCGCGCCTGCGGCTTCGCCAGCAACCGGGCCCGGTTCATCCCCGGCCGGGCCCTGGACGTGCTGCCCCGGCTCGCGGACGCCGGCTACGACCTCGTGTTCTGCGACGGGGACCGGCTGGAGTACTCGGACTATCTCGCCGAATCGTTGCGCCTGCTGCGTCCGGGTGGCCTGGTCGTCTTCGAGGGCATATTCGCCAACGGCCGTACGGTCGACTCGGGACCGCAGCCCACGGAGGTGCTGCGGCTGCGTGAGCTGCTGCGCACGGTGCGGGAGAGCCAGGAGCTGGTGACGTCGCTGCTGCCGGTGGGCGACGGTCTGCTGTGCGCCGTCAAGCGGTGACGGTCGGGACGCGGGGGCCCGGAAACGCGGCTGCCCCGGCACCGCATACGATGCCGGGGCTGCCGTAAGGACTGGATCGCGGGCTCGTCAGACGACGACCTTCTTGAGGGCGTCGCCGAGCGCCTCGGCCTCGTCAGGGGTCAGCTCGACGACGAGTCGACCGCCGCCTTCGAGCGGAACGCGCATGACGATGCCCCGCCCCTCCTTGGTCACCTCGAGCGGGCCATCACCCGTCCGCGGCTTCATGGCCGCCATGCTCGTTCCCCTTCCTGAAACCAGCTCATCGTCTGCCGACGGCCCCAGGAGGGCACGCGCAATCCGGAACGGACACGCGACACCGGCATCGAACACATTGCTTCCAAGCCATTATCCCGCATCTCAGGACCCGATGACCAACATCAGTCGGCATCGCTTGGGCAACGCGCGCGAGCAAAACCACCCAATTCGGGGATGTGGCTGCGATACTGCGCCGCCCCGCGCACGCCCTCGGAGCGACTCCGCCCCGGTTTTCTTTGACGCAGGTCACACGTCGGGTCCGGCCCTCGGACGGCGATCTCCGCCATGCTGTCCTTCAGACAGCGACGTACTGAGCGGTACGTCACCAGCGAGGACACCGGAGGGGATGCGCCATGGCCGACACCGTGCTCTACGAGGTGAGCGACGGACTCGCGACGATCACGCTGAACCGCCCCGAGGCGATGAACGCGCTGAACATCGCGACCAAGGTCGCCCTCCGGGAGGCGGCGGAATCCGCGGCGCGGGACACCGCCGTACGGGCGATCCTGCTGACCGCCGCCGGCGACCGCGCGTTCTGTGTGGGCCAGGACCTCAAGGAACACATCGGTCTGCTGGTGGCGGACCGGGAGACCGGGTCCGGGCAGACGATGAGCACGGTCAAGGAGCACTACAACCCGATCGTGAAGGCGCTGACCGAGGCGCCGAAGCCGGTGGTCGCCGCGGTGAACGGGGTCGCGGCCGGGGCGGGCTTCGGCTTCGCGCTCGCCGCGGACTACCGGGTGGTGGCCGAGACCGCGGCCTTCAACACCTCCTTCGCGGGTGTCGCGCTCACCGCGGACTCCGGCATCTCCTGGACGCTGCCCCGGGTGGTCGGCCCGGGCCGCGCCGCCGACCTGCTGCTCTTCCCGCGCAGCATCAGCGCGCAGGACGCGCTGGAGCTGGGCATCGCCAACCGCCTGGTGCCGGCCGCCGAGCTGCGTGCCGAGGGCGAGAAGGTGGCGCGGGCCCTGGCCGAGGGCCCGACCGTGGCCTACGCGGCGATCAAGGAGGCGGTGGCCTACGGCATGACGCACTCCCTCGCCGAGACGCTGGAGAAGGAGGACGAGCTGCAGACGCGGGCGGGGCAGTCCGAGGACCACGCGATCGCCGTGCAGGCGTTCGTGAACAAGGAGAAGCCGAAGTACCTGGGCCGGTGAGCGGCTAGCGGGCGGCTGGGCTGGTCCGGCTCACACAGTTCTCCAGGTGGTCGTTGACCAGCCCGCACGCCTGCATCAGTGCGTACGCCGTCGTCGGGCCGACGAATCTGAGGCCGCGTTTCTTCAGCGCCTTCGACAGGGCCGTGGACTCCGGGGTGACCGCGGGGACGTCGGCGAGGGTCTTCGGGGCCGGGCGGGCGGCCGGGTCGGGGGCGTGGGACCAGATGAACTCGTCCAGTTCGCCCTCCGCCCAGTCGGCGAGCACGCGCGCGTTGGCGAGCGTCGCGTCGATCTTGGCGCGGTTGCGGATGATGCCCGGGTCGGCCAGCAGCCGGTCGCGGTCCTCGTCCGTGAAGGCGGCGACCTTCTCGATCCGGAACTCGGCGAAGGCCGTGCGGAAACCCGGGCGGCGGCGCAGGATCGTGATCCAGGACAGGCCCGACTGGAAGGCCTCCAGGCTGATCCGCTCGAAGAGGGCGTCGTCGCCGTGGACCGGGCGGCCCCACTCCTCGTCGTGGTACGACACGTAGTCCTCGGTGGACAGGGCCCACGGGCAGCGCAGCGCGCCGTCGGGCCCGGCGAGGGCGGCCCCGTCGCTCATCGCTGCTCCTCGTGGCCGGGCTTGTCCAGCCGGGCGTGCGCGGCGGCCGCTCTGGCGCCGGCCAGCGCGGACTCCAGGTCGGCGATACGGGCGTCCCGCTCGGCCAGCTCGGCGGCGAGGCGGCCGAGCGCGTCGTCGACGTCGGCCATGCGGTAGCCGCGCGGGGCGATCGGGAGGCGCAGGCTCTCCACGTCCGCCCTGCGGACCGGGCGGTCCGGGGGCAGCGGGTCCTGCAGCCGATCCGGGGCGACCTCCGGGAGCGGTGCGCTCTCACCGCCGCCCACCACGGCGAGTGTCACCGCGCCCACCACGACGGCGAGGGCGACGACCAGGAACAAGAACATAACCATCGCTGAGGTCCCCACGCTCCTTGCGCCCGACGCTGGGCCGGATGCTGAATCTGTCAGGCTCCGATCGTGCCATGCGAGTCTGACAGTTAGGGTCGCAGGCGGCCGTACTGCGGGACGTTCTAGGAGAGGTCACAGCGGATGCTCAGGCTGGGCAGGCGGGAATTCGGGCCTCACGAGCCGGTGATCATGGCGATCGTGAACCGGACCCCGGACTCCTTCTACGACCAGGGGGCCACGTTCCGTGACGAGCCGGCCCTCGCGCGCGTGGAGCACGCGGTGGCCGAGGGAGCCGCGATCATCGACATCGGCGGGGTGAAGGCCGGGCCGGGCGAGGAGGTCACGGCCGAGGAGGAGGCGCGGCGGACGGTCGGGTTCGTCGCGGAGGTACGGCGGCGCTTCCCGGACGTGATCATCAGCGTGGACACCTGGCGGGCCGAGGTCGGCGAGGCGGTGTGCGAGGCGGGGGCGGATCTGCTGAACGACGCGTGGGGCGGGGTCGATCCCCGGCTCGCGGAGGTTGCCGCGCGGTACGGGGTGGGGCTGGTGTGCACGCATGCGGGGGGTGTGCAGCCGCGTACCCGTCCCCACCGGGTGACCTACGACGACGTCATGGACGACATCCTTCAGGTGACCGTGGGGCTGGCCGAGCGGGCCGTTTCGCTGGGGGTGCCCCGGGAGTCGGTGCTGATCGATCCGGGGCACGACTTCGGGAAGAACACGCGGCACAGTCTTGAGGCGACGCGGCGGTTGGACGAGATGGTCGCCACGGGGTGGCCGGTGCTGGTGTCGCTGTCCAACAAGGACTTCGTGGGCGAGACGTTGGACCGCCCGGTGAAGGAACGGCTGATCGGAACGTTGGCGACCACGGCGGTGTCGGCGTGGCTGGGTGCGCAGGTGTACCGGGTCCACGAGGTGGCCGAGACACGCCAGGTACTCGAGATGGTGGCGTCGATCGCCGGCCATCGGGCCCCCGCCGTCGCCAGGCGCGGCTTGGCCTGACCCCGGGGGCGTGGCCCCCGGGGTCAGCGGCTAGCGGGCTGCCTCCTTGGAGACCAGGGCTACCGCTTCCTCCACCTCGTCCGTCACGTGGAACAGGAGCAGGTCCTTCTCGGAGGCCTTGCCCTGGGCCACCAGCGTGTTCTGCAGCCAGGTCACCAGGCCGCCCCAGTACTCGCTGCCGAAGAGGACGATCGGGAAGCGGGTGACCTTCTGGGTCTGGACGAGGGTGAGGGCCTCGAAGAGTTCGTCGAGGGTGCCGAGGCCGCCCGGGAGGACGACGAAACCCTGCGCGTACTTGACGAACATCATCTTGCGGACGAAGAAGTACCGGAAGTTGAGGCCGATGTCGACGTACGGGTTCAGTCCCTGCTCGAAGGGCAGCTCGATGCCGAGGCCCACCGAGATGCCACCCGCCTCCAGCGCACCCTTGTTGGCCGCCTCCATCGCGCCGGGCCCGCCGCCCGTGATGACGGCCCAGCCGGCCTCGACCAGCCCTCGGCCCAGCCGCACCCCCGCGTCGTACTCGGACGAGTCCACCGGCGTACGCGCGGAGCCGAACACGCTGATGGCGGGGGGAAGTTCGGCCAGTGTGCCGAAGCCCTCGATGAATTCCGACTGGATCCGCAGGACCCGCCAGGGGTCGGTGTGGACCCAGTCGGAGGGCCCACCCGCGTCCAGCAGCCGCTGGTCGGTCGTACTGGCGGTGACCTGGCTGCGCCGTCGGAGGACCGGGCCGAGCCGCTGCTCGTCCGGCGGCTGCTTCTTCCCCTCGGGGTTTCCGGTAGCCATGTGCGCTCCCTCCGCTTGCCGGTAGTTCGATCTCAGAGTAGATCTACGCGGGTTACGGAGGGGGGACGTATGCGTGTCCGCCATGAAGCGGCGTACGGGAACCTTTACGCCGTGAGCCAGCTGCGCAGCCGCTCCTCGCCCGCCAGGATCTTGGCCACCTCGACCCGCTCGTCGCGCTTGTGCGCCAAGTGCGGGTTGCCGGGACCGTAGTTGACGGCCGGGACGCCGAGCGCGGAGAAACGGGACACGTCCGTCCATCCGTACTTGGGCTGCGGGGTGCCGCCCACCGCCTCGATGAAGGCGGCGGCGGCCGGGTGGGAGAGGCCGGGCAGCGCGCCGGGGCTGTGGTCGTCGACCACGAACTCCTCCACGCCGCAGTCCGCGAACACCTCGCGGACGTGCGCGATCGCCTCCTCCTCGGTGCGGTCGGGGGCGTACCGGAAGTTGACGCTCACCACGCACTCGTCCGGGATGACGTTGCCCGCGACACCGCCGGTGACGCGGACCGCGTTCAGGCCCTCGCGGTACTCCAGGCCGTCGATGAGCGGGTAGCGGGGCTGGTAGGAGGCCAGCTTGGCCAGGATGGGGGCCGCGGCGTGGATGGCGTTGGAGCCCATCCAGCTGCGCGCCGAGTGGGCCCGCTCGCCGGTGGTCTTCAGCAGGACCCGCAGCGTGCCCTGGCAGCCGCCCTCGACCTGGCCGTCGGAGGGCTCCAGCAGCACCGCGAAGTCGCCCCGCAGCCACTCCGGGTGGGCCTCGGCGACGTGCTTGAGGCCGTTGCGTTCGGCGGCGACCTCCTCGTTGTCGTAGAACACGAAGGTCAGGTCGCGGTTGGGCGCGGGGACCGTGGCCGCGATGCGCAGCTGCACCGCCACGCCGGACTTCATGTCGCAGGTGCCGCAGCCCCAGAGGACGCCGTCCTCGTCCAGCCGGGACGGGACGTTGTCCGCGATCGGCACGGTGTCGATGTGGCCGGCCAGGATGACCCGCTCCGCGCGGCCCAGGTTCGTCCGGGCGATCACGTTGTTGCCGTACCGGTCCACGGTGAGGTGCGGCAGCGCGCGCAGGACGGTCTCGATGGCGTCCGCGAGGGGCTTCTCGGTGCCGCTCTCGGAGGGGAAGTCCACGAGTTGCGCGGTGAGCGCGGCGGCATCCAGCGTGAGGTCAAGCGAGGTGTCGGCCATGGCCTCGACCCTAGCGCGCCCTCACGCGCGGTCCCGTGAGCGCTGCGCTCGGTGGACCCGGGGTGAGGGCCGGGGAGGGCTCCAGTACCTTGTACGCGTGCCAGAGCCGTCCCCCACTCGTCCCAAGCGCCGCGGCCGCCTCCTCCGTATCGGTGCGGCCCTGTTGGTCCTGTGCGGCGTCGCCGCCTATCTCGTGGTGCAGTACGTCACCGGAGGCGGTGGTGCGAGAGGCTGCAAGGTGGTCTCCGCCACGGGTGACGGGGTGTCGTACGAGTTCACGCCCGAGCAGGCGGTGAACGCGGCGACGATCGCCGCCGTCGGCACCGGGCGGGGCATGCCCGAGCGGGCGGTGACCATCGCGCTGGCGACCGCCATCCAGGAGTCGGGGCTGCGCAACATCCAGCACGGCGACCGGGATTCCCTGGGCCTGTTCCAGCAGCGGCCCTCGCAGGGCTGGGGTACCGACCAGCAGGTCATGGACCCGGCGTACGCGGCGGGCATCTTCTACGCGCACCTGGCCAGGGTGCCGAACTACACCGACCTGCCGCTGACGGTGGCCGCGCAGCGGGTGCAGCGCAGCGGCTATCCGGAGGCGTACGCCAAGCACGAGCCGGACGCCACGCTGCTGGCGGCCGCGCTGACCGGGCAGGCGGCGGCCACGCTGACCTGCGACGGGCGTCCGGAGCCCACCGCCGAGGCGACCGGGCCGGACGCGGTACGGGCCGCGCTGGTGCGGGACTTCGGGCGGGACGCGCTGCAGGAGACCGGGGCGGTGGTGGGCGGTACGGAGGTTCCGTCGCCGTCGCCGTCCCCGAGTGTGACCGCGACGGCGCACGGGCGGACCGTGACCGTGCCGGTGCCCGAGGGCCGCAGGACGGACGCCATCGGGCGCGACGAGCGGGAGCGGGGCTGGCAGCTGGCGCACTGGGCCGTGGCCAACTCCTCGCAGTTGCACATCCAGCGGGTGGCGTACGCGGGGCGGGAGTGGACCGCGGGGAGCGACGGCGGCGACTGGCGCACGACCGGCACGCAGGGGGCCGCGGGGGCGGAGAAGGCCGCGGGGGCGGTCCGGATCGTCACCGGACAGTAGTGCGGGGGCTCACTCGGCCGGGTTGTGCGGCTTCGGGGTGGGCGCGATTTCCTGTGAACGGCGGCCTGTTTTCCGGATCCCTTGGAAATCAAGGGCTGTAAGGATTCTGCGAGGCTACACGGCGGCGTTCTTTGCCCGTTTTTATCCACAAACGATAATGCGATGCGTTATCCATTCTTTACCTTTGGCGTCCGCAACCTTCGTCGGCTTCGAGCGGTAGTCACGGCGTCCGACTCAGGACACATTCACCGTTCTCCACCCGTCGAATGGAGCATCATGTCCCTCCCCCTGACCCGCCGGATCGCTCGTGCCGCGCTGCTCGTCGCAGCGGGAGCGGCCGCCGGGGTCGGTGCGGCCGGCTCTGCCGGCGCGGCCACGAACCTGCCGGCTGCCACCCCGAACCTCGGTGGTCTGACCGCCCTGGACGCGGCGAGCGCCGGCACCACCGTCGACGGTGCGACGCAGCACGTCACCGGTCTCGCGGGTGACACGGGCAGCAGCGCGGTCAAGCAGGCGGCGCACACCGCGGGCAAGACCGGCGGCGGTGCCGTGAAGAAGACGACGCCCGAGGTGCAGAAGGCCGCGGGGGACGCGGCCGGGACCGCGGGGGGTGCCCTCGGGGACACCGCGTCCAGCGTGACGAAGGGTGGGCTGCCGACGTCGTCTCTCACCCAGGGTGGGCTGCCGACGTCGTCCCTGCCGACGAAGGGTCTGCCGCTGGGCGGCTGAGCGCCTGGCTGTGACGGCCGACGGGGTCCAGGAGTTCCTGGGCCCCGTCGGCTTTTGCGTACCTACATCGGTAGGGGCCGCCCACGGCGGTAGCTACGCCGTCAGGCGGGCTACCGCTGCTCGGACCCTTTCGTCCGTTGCCGTGAGGGCCACGCGTACGAACTTCTCGCCCGCCTCGCCGTAGAAGTCGCCCGGTGCCACCAGGATGCCGAGGTCGGCCAGGTGGGCCACCGTTTCCCAGCAGGACTCGTCGCGCGTCGCCCACAGGTAGAGGCTGGCCTCGCTGTGTTCGATGCGGAAGCCGTGGTGCAGGAGCGCTTCGCGCAGGAGGGTGCGGCGGGCCGCGTAGCGCTCGCGCTGGACGCGGACGTGCTCGTCGTCGCCCAGGGCCGCCACCACCGCCGCCTGCGTCGGCGCCGAGGTCATCATGCCGCCGTGCTTGCGGATCTCCAGGAGGGGCCCCAGGACCGCCGGGTCGCCGGCCACGAAGGCGGCGCGATAGCCGGCCAGGTTGGAGCGCTTGGAGAGGGAGTGGACGGCGAGGATGCCGTCGTAGGAGCCGCCGTTGACGTCGGGGTGCAGGACCGAGACCGGGTCGGCCTCCCAGCCCAGCTCCAGATAGCACTCGTCGGAGACGAGCAGGACGCCGTGCTCGCGGGCCCAGGCGACGATGCCGGTCAGCTCGTCCTTGGAGAGGACCTTGCCGGTGGGGTTGGACGGCGAGTTCAGCCAGAGGAGCTTCAGGTTCGCCGGGTCCAGGTCGCGCGGGTCGTCGTAGACCTCGTAGTCCGCGCGGGCCAGGCGGGCGCCGACCTCGTACGTCGGGTACGCCAGGCGCGGGTAGGCCACCTTGTCGCCGGGGCCGAGGCCCAGCTGGGTCGGCAGCCAGGCGACCAGCTCCTTGGAGCCGACGATCGGCAGGACGTGGCGGTGGGTGACCTCGCGGGCGCCCAGGCGGCGCTCCAGCCAGCCGGTGATCGCGTCACGCAGCGCGGGGGTGCCCCAGACCGTCGGGTAGCCCGGCGAGTCGGCAGCGTCGACCAGGGCCTTCTGGATCAGTTCGGGGACCGGGTCGACCGGGGTCCCGACGGACAGGTCGACGATGCCGTCCGGGTGCGCGGCGGCCGTCTTCTTGTACGGCTCCAGCTTGTCCCAGGGAAAGACCGGAAGGCGGTCGGAGACTGCGGACACGGGTCTTGCTCGCTTTCGTCGGTACGGCAAACGCCTCGGTCCCGTACGGCGGTGATCAAGGCGATCGGGCCGTACGGGACCGAGGCGGCGCGGCTACGGGGCCGCTGGGCCGCTCAAACGGTCACTAGGCCTGCGGCGGCAGCGCGGCGATGAAGGGGTGGTCCCGCTCGATCAGCCCCAGCTTGCTGGCACCGCCAGGAGAGCCCAGCTCGTCGAAGAACTCGACGTTCGCCTTGTAGTAGTCCTTCCACTCCTCCGGAGTGTCGTCCTCGTAGAAGATCGCCTCGACCGGGCAGACCGGCTCACAGGCACCACAGTCGACGCATTCGTCCGGGTGGATGTACAAGGACCTGGAGCCCTCGTAGATGCAGTCGACCGGGCACTCCTCGATGCACGCCTTGTCCTTCACGTCGACACAAGGCTGCGCAATGACGTAGGTCACGCTGTCGTTCCTCCTCGATAGGGCGCTGGCGGGCCTCCATAGGCTCCGCCGCCTGGGCGCGCGGGAGCGCGGCGTCGTCGATGCCCGCCTCTAGTATCTCCGTTCCGGGGCATGATCCATACAGGAGGGGTGAACTGACCAGTGGAAATCTCGGCGAAAGGACGCCTCGAGGTCCGTATCACCGCTGCTGACGTGGGCAAACGGGTCTCCGTGCGGCGCTTGAGCGAACCTGGGGTGACGGAGGAGAAGTTCACCGACACGGTGGGTGTTCTCACATCATGGGACAACGGCGTGCTCATGATCACACGGCGGGACGGGCAGAGTGTCCGGATCCCGGAGTCCGTGCTGGTCGCGGGCAAGGTGGTGCCGGCCGCACCGGCGCGTCGCCGGGGTCCGGCCGCGAGCTACCCGGAGCTGGCGCGCATCACCGCGCGCGCGTGGCGGCCGGTGGAGAGCGAGCGGCTCGGCGAGTGGGAGCTGCGCGCGGCCGGCGGGTTCACGCGGCGCGCCAACAGTGTGCTGCCGCTCGGTGATCCGGGGCTCGGCCTCGACGCGGCTCTGGAGGCCGTACGGCGCTGGTACGGCGAGCGCGGCCTGCCCGCGTACGTCCAGACGGCGACCGGCGCCGAGGGCACGCAGGAGCTGCTCGGCGCGGAGCTGGAGCGGCGCGGCTGGGTGCGGGAGGTGACCGCCGAGCTGTGGATCGGGGCGCTGGCGCCGGTCGCGGACCGGGCCGAGGGCGCCGGGGTGGTGCTGTCCCGGGAGGCGGACGAGGCGTGGCTCTCCCGGTACCAGCGCAAGGGGATGACCGAGGTGGCTCTGCGGGTGCTGGGCAGCGGCCCGTCGGTGTGGTTCGCGACGGTGCCCGGTGCGCCCGGGGAGCCGCCTGCGGCGATCGGGCGGTGCGTGGTGGACGGGCGCTGGGCCGGTTTCGCCGCCGTCGAGGTCGATCCCGCCCGGCGCCGGCAGGGTCTGGCCACCGAGGTGATGGCCGCGCTGGCCCGCCGCGCCCTGGACGAGGGCGCCTCGGCGGCCTGGCTCCAGGTGGAGGACGACAACGAGGCCGCCCGCGCCCTGTACGCCGACCTCGGCTTCGCCCCGCACCACGCGTACCACCACTACCGGGCACCGGAGGAGAGCGGCGACGAGCACCAGGACCCGGCGCCCGGGAACACCCGCGCCGGACGGTCGTAGGGATCGCCGTGGACGGGCATGAGCCAGGCATGCGGCATCCTCACCTTCCGCCTCCGTATCCGCCCCCGCCGGAGCGGTCCGCCGAGGTGCGGCGGCGGTTCGGGGAGGAGGCGCGGTCGGAGCGGCCGGATCTGTCGGCGCTGTGCCTGCTGATGGGTGCCGAGGCGGACGGGGCGCTGGACGAGGCCGGTATGGACGCGGCCCAGCTGGAGCTGGACCGGCTGGCCGGGCTGCTGCCGTACCGTCCGGGCGGGCCGCGGGCGTGGGCGCAGGCGCTGGCCCGGCTGCTGGGTGAGCGCTACGAGTTCCACGGGACCCCGTCCGACTACCAGCGACTGGAGTCCTCGCTGCTGCACGAGGTGCTGCGGCGCCGGCGCGGGCTGCCGATCCTGCTGTCGGTGGTGTGGCTGGAGGTGGCGAGAAGGGCGGGCGCCCCGGTGTACGGGGTCGCGCTGCCCGGGCACTTCGTGGTCGGGTTCGGGGCGGCCGAGGAGCAGGTGCTGGCCGATCCGTTCGACGGCGGGAAGGTGCTGACCGGGGCGGATGCCGAGCTGCTGGTGGCGGGGGCCACGGGGGCGCCGCTGCAGCCGTCGATGCTGGTGCCCGCGACGCCTCTGGAGGTCGTGCAGCGGATCCTGAACAACGTACGGGCGTGGGCCTCGGTCCGGCCCGAGCGGTCGGATGTCGCGCTGCGGGCCGTGGAGTTGAGCCTGCTGCTGCCCTCGCATCCGGCTCGGTTGCGCTACGAGCGGGGTCAGCTGCTGGTGCAGCGGGGCGAGTTCGTGGCGGGGGCCGAGGAGCTGGACGCGTACGCCCACCTGATCGAGGTCGTCGACGAGTCGGTCGCCCGGCGGGCCCGGCAGCAGGCCCACACGGCCCGGGCGATGCTCAACTGAGCCCCAGGGCCCGTCGGACAGGCCTAGAGCCAGCCCTTCTCCCGGGCGATCCGCACCGCCTCCGCCCGGTTGCGTACCGCGAGCTTCTGGATGGCCGTGGAGAGGTAGTTGCGGACCGTGCCCTGGGAGAGGTGGAGGGCCTTGGCCAGCTCGGCGTTGGTGGAGCCGTCGGCCGCGGCGCGCAGCACCTCGCGTTCCCGGTCGGTGAGGGGGTTGGCGCCCTCGGCCAGGGCGGCCGCGGCCAGGGTGGGGTCGATGACCCGCTCCCCGGACAGCACCTTGCGGACCGCGGCGGCGAGTTGGGCGGCCGGTGCGTCCTTGACGAGGAACGCGTCGGCGCCCGCCTCCATGGCGCTGCGCAGATAGCCGGGGCGGCCGAAGGTGGTGAGGACGACGAGCTTGACCGCGGGGTACTCCCGGTGCACCCGGGCCGCGGCCTCGATGCCGGTGCAGCCGGGCATCTCGATGTCGAGCAGCGCCACGTCGACACCGTGTGCGCCGACGGCCGCCAGCACCTCGTCCCCACGCGCGACCTGGGCGACGACCTCGATGTCGTCCTCCAGGCCGAGAAGTGCGGCCAGTGCCTCGCGGACCATCGACTGGTCCTCGGCCAGCAGGACCTTGATCGTGCTCGTCATGCCCCGGATCCTACGTCCGCCGAGGCGGGCGCCGGCACCCGGGCGACCAGCCGGAACCCGTGCTTGACCCGGCCCGCCTCCAGCGCGCCGCCGGCCTTCTCCAGACGCTCGGTCAGGCCGGTCAGACCGTTGCCCGGGCCGTTGCCGGCACCGCCGGATCCGTTGTCCTCGACGCAGAGTTCGAGGACCGGGCCGTCCAGGGTCTGGCGGCGCAGGACCTGTACGACGCACCGGTCGGCGCCGCTGTGCCGGACCACGTTGGTGACCGCCTCGCGCAGCGCCCAGGCGAGGGCGGACTCGGCCTCCTCGGGGATGCCGGTGAGGTCGGGTTCCCCGGGCATCTCGGCCACCACCCCGGCGGCGGCCAGCGCGACCTGGGTGCCGGCGAGTTCGGCGGCGAGGCGGGGGCGGCGGTAGCCGGTGACGGCCTCGCGGACGTCGACCAGGGCCTGGCGGCTGACCTGTTCGATGTCGGCGACCTGCTGGGCGGCCTTGCCGGGGTGGTCGGGCAGCATCCGGCCGGCCAGCTCGCTCTTCAGCGTGATCAGGGAGAGCGAGTGGCCCAGCAGGTCGTGCAGGTCGCGGGCGAGGCGCAGCCGCTCCTCGTTGGCGGCGAGCTGGGCGACGGTGGCCCGGGCCTTGCGCAATTCGATGGTGGTCCGCACCAGTTGGCCGACGCCGGTCATCGCGAAGCCGATGAGCACCACCAGAAGGAGCAGGCCGCGTGCCTCCTTCTCGTTGGAGTGCAGGCCGATGAGGTACATCACGGCGCCCGACGCCGGGATCGCCCAGTAGGCCGCCCGCACCGGCAGGGTCGCCCCGCAGGCCACCGAGAGGTAGACGAAGAGTCCGAGCCAGGCGCTGCCGAGGGTGTAGGCCAGCACGGGGGCGAGAACGCCGAGGATCGCGCCCAGGGTGAGGACGAGACGCGGGGAGAACGGCCGGCCGATGTTGCGGAAGACCAGCGTCAGATAGACCCCGACGAAGGCCGCGAGGCCGAGCGAGCCGGCCACGGTGGCGCCGGTGGTGTGTCCGCCGTTGATCAGGTCGTCGACCGGCGAGCTGAGGAAGACCAGCCAGACGCCGATCCACAACACCTTGACCAGCAGCTCACGCCGGTTGCGGGGCGGCCAGCCCACGGGCGCGTGATGCGGGTCCCCCGCCGTCCGGTCTTCCGTCATGGTGCTCACGCCTTCAGCGTGTCCTTCCGGTACAGCCAGGCCGCGCCGCCCGCGAAGAGGGCGAAGGAGACGACGAGGATGGCGATGTCCTGGGCTTGCGGGGCCTGGCTCTGCTCGATCGCCCGCCCCAGAGCAGCGTACGCGTGCGTGGGGAGCCACTTGGCGATGTCCTGGAGCCACTGCGGGAAGGTCGTGGTCGGCATCCACAGGCCGCCCAGCATCGACATGCCGAAGTAGGTGATCATCGTGATCGGGCGGACCGCGTCACCGCTGGCGAGGTAGCCGATGGCGACGCCGAGCGCGGCGAAGACCAGGCTGCCGGCCCAGATGGCACCGGTGAGGGCGAGCCACTGCCAGGCGTCCAGGCGTACGTCCTTCACGGCCGCGGCGACGACGAAGACGATGACGATCGACGGGAGGCTGACGACGGCCGCGCTGGCGGTCTTGGCGAGGACGTAGCCGCGCCCCGGGAGGGTGGTCAGCCTGAGCTGCCGTACCCAGCCGCTCTCGCGCTCCTTGGCGATGCGCTCGCTGTTGCCCATCAGGACGGCGGTCAGCGCACCGAAGGAGGCCATGGAGACCATCATGTAGGTCGGCAGGGTGAGGCCGGTGCCGTCGATCTTCGTCTTGGAGTCGGCGTTGCCCGCGATCAGCAGGAACAGCGCCGAGGGGTAGATCACCGAGAAGAACAGGAACTTGCGGTTGCGCAGGGCGCGGGCGAGTTCGAGCTTGATCAGGCTGCTCATGACTGCTTGGCCTCCTCGGCCTCCGTGATGGCGACGAAGGCCTGCTCCAGGCCGAGGCCGGCGACTTCGAGGTTGCGGGGGTAGACGCCGAGGCCGTAGAGGGCGTGGACGGTCGCGTCGGCGTCGGAGGACTGGATGCGGACGGTCTGACCGGATACGTCGACGGAAGTGAGGAAGGGCAGTCCGCGCAGGCCCGCCTCGTCGATCTCGCCCTCCAGGTCGAAGGAGACCCGGCGGGCGCCCGCCTTGGCCTTGATCTCGGCGGCGGTGCCGTCGGCGAGCAGGCGGCCACGGTGCAGCACGAGCACGCGGTCGGCGATGGCGTCGGCCTCTTCGAGGTAGTGGGTGGCGAAGAGGACCGTACGGCCCTGGTCGGCCTGCTCGCGCATGGTGGCCCAGAAGGCGTGGCGGGCGGAGACGTCCATGCCGGTGGTCGGCTCGTCCAGGACGATCAGGTCGCTGTCGCCCGCGGTGGCGAGCGCGAAGCGGACGCGCTGGGCCTGGCCGCCGGAGAGCTTGTTGACCTTGCGGTCGGCGATCTGCGTGAGGCTCGCGCGGGCGAGGACGTCGTCGGCCTTGTACGGTTTCGGGTGCAGCGAGCAGGCCAGCTTCACCAGCTCGGCGACGGTGACCTCGTCCATCAGCCCGCCGCTCTGCAGCATGGCCCCGACCCGCCCGGCGACGATCGCCTCGCGCGGGCTGGTGCCGAACACGCTGACCGTGCCGCCGTCGGCCTGCTTGAGGCCGAGCAGCAGGTCGAGGGTGGTGGACTTGCCGGCCCCGTTCGGGCCGAGGAGGGCGACGGTCTCGCCCGGGTACAGCCGGAGCGAGAGCCCGTCGACGGCCCGCACGCTCCCGTACGTCTTGGTCACCTGGTCGAACCCGACCACCGGGGTGGTGGTGGCCGGTGCCGCTGTCGTTGTCATGCCCACCATGCTGGCCGTGGGGGCCCTGGACGCGGCAGTGTCGGGGGTCCTGAGTGCCGGATGACAGATGTCATGCGCGCGGGGTGACAGACGGAAAGGGGCGCCCGGCGGACACCGGGCGCCCCTTTCCGGGGGGCGCTAGCTCGGGTTGGTCTCGATGACTCCGATGCGCGCCGCCGCCGTCTTGCCGAGCAGGGCCTTGCGCAGCGCGGCGACGACGTCCTGCGGCAGAACGCCACGCTTCCCGGTCGCGGTCTGGATCTGTACGCCGTCGAAGGTGGCGCCGTACGCCTTCTTGAGCGCCTCGAGGTCGTACGTCTCGACGAGCTTGCCGTCGACGGCCTTGACGCCGAGGATCTTCGGCAGTGACACGGGGCCGAGCGGGATGCTGTGCGCCGCGTCGGTCTGGACGTGGACGAGGCCGGACATCGCGGGCTTCGCGAACTCCTTCATCTCCCGGTCGACCTCGGCGTTCGAGACCGTCGGCTGCTGGGTGGTCGTCGGTACGGCGACCGGAGCCGCCGTGCCCGTCTCCACCAGCGTGCGGTAGGCCTGTTCGACCGCCTTGGTCGACTGGGCAGCGTCGATGCCCTTGCCCGCCTTGCCGTAGACGGCCACGGCCTTGCCGGACTCGAATTTGATGGTGCCGTCGACGACCGAACCGGAGCCGCCGCCGGCCTGCTCGAGCGCGGCCTGGAGCTTCTCCTCGTCGACCGGCATGGCCGGTTCGACCACCCGCTTCTGACCGAAGAGGGAGCCGATCACGGAGACCGGGTTGTAGTCGCTCGTCGCGGCCGCGCCGACCGTGCTCTGGAAGTCGAACTGCAGCCCCGCGTTGTCCGGCGTCAGGGACACCGTCTTCCCGCCCACGGACAGCTTCAGCGGCTTGTTCACCCGGCTGCCGAAGGCCTCGTCGAGCTTCTTGACGGCGTCGTCGCGGGTGCCGCCGCCGATGTCGACGCCGAGCACCGTGGTGCCCTTGGGCACGTCGGTGTGGTTCATCAGCAGGCCGGCGCCGTAGACACCGCCCGCGAGGACGAACACGCCGACGCCGAGCAGCACGAGCTTGCTGCGGCCCTTCTTCTTCGGCTTGGCCGCCGCCTTGGGCTGCGGGGCCGGGTCGGGCAGCTTGGGCGCCTGGTGCGGGACCGGGCCGTCGGGGTGCGCACCGGAGCCGAACGGGGCGTTCCCGGCGGACGGGACGATCGGGATGCCGCTGGTGACGGTGTGCCCGGAGACGTTGTCCGGGGCGCGGTAGCCGGGCGTGCCCGGTTCGGGGGCCGGCTTCTGCGGGGTGAGGATCGCGGTGTCGTCGCTGAGGCCGCCGCCGGGTGCCATACCGGGGCCGGCGAGCGGGCCGCCGGGCAGCGGGTGGCTGCCGGTGTCGCCGTAGCCGCCCGGGCTGTCGAAGGACTCGCCCAGATCGCGGTCGAAGTCGCTGAGCGAGCTGCGCGGGGTGGCCGGCGGGACGAACGGTCCGTCGCCGGTGACCGGGCCGCTGGTGGGGCCCGCCGGGCCCTGCGGGCCGCGGCCGCCCTGGGCGTTCGGCCCGTTGAAGCCGCTGGGTCCGCCGGGGCCGCCGGTTCCGCTCGCGCCGGGGGTGCCGCTGCCGCCGAAGCCGCTCTGGCCGCCGCTCTCCGCGAAGTACGGCAGGTCGTCGCGGCTCGGTTCGCCGCCGCCGGTCGCGCCGGGGCGGGAGCCGCCGCGCGGGCCCGCGGCCAGCGCCTCGGTCACGTCGAAGGAGCCGGTGCCGCCGCCGTGCCCCGGGGCCACGGGGCCGCCGGTGGCGCTGGGCAGGCCCGAGCCGTTCGTACCGCCGGGGCGGGAGGAGCCGCCGGGCACGCTCATGGCGCCGACCACACCGCCGGGGCGGCCGCCGCCGGGGCGGGCACCGGTGGCACCAGGACCACCCGGCTGGGCGCTCGGCGCGGCCGCGGAACCGCCGGGCGTCCCGGCCCCGTTCGTGCCGCCGCCGCCCTGACCGCCCTTGGGCGCGCCGGACTTGCGGGGCGCGAACCAGTCGCTGGTCTTCTCCTCGGCCTGCGGAGCGGGTTCGGCGGGGGGTTCGACGGTGCCGGTGGGCGTCGCGGCGGCGGGGGCCGGCCGCTGGTCGGCGCCGGAGTCGTCCCCGGCTCCCTCGCCGTCCCCGACGGGCTTGCGCACGACGACGGGCGGGATGGGCCGGGATCCGGGGATGTTGATCCGGATCCGCGTCGTCAGCGTGGTCTCGGTCTTGCGCTCCTCGGGCTGGGTGGCCGAACGGCCCCCGTCCGCACCGGCGTCGGCAGCCATGGGGGTCCCGTACGGCGGCGTCCCCGAGGGGTATGCGGCTGCGCCGGTCCCGTTGGGCCCGGAGGACGGAGTGTCAGTTTCACGACTCAAGGCAGGTTCTCCCGGTTGGCTCCGCCGCCCGTTACGACCTCAGCGGGCAGCTCGGCGGCGCGCACCACCATACTGGGCACGTCTGGCGCGTATCCCATGACCGCTGAGGAAACCCACACCGGACTCGCACGTGCGCCGCACGGCGAAGTGGTACGTCACTTGCCAAGTCGGACAGGACCGTCGTGGGGTTGCCGTCCGGGGGCGAGGGTGGCGCAGATCACAGCGAGGGCCATGCCACCGAGCAGGAAGAGGTAGGAGCCGAGCCCCGCGCCGAAGAGGAAGTCGCCTTCGGGGCGGGTGGCGGTGAGCAGGACGACGGCGACGATCCAGCCGGCCACCGGCGCGACCGCCCCGGCCCGGCCGCCGAGCGCGTACGCCCCGCCGAGGAACAGCCCGGCGGCGCCCGCGAGGGCGAGCAGCAGGCCGCCCGGGAACCAGGCGGCCTGGACCAGGGTTCCGGCGAGCCCGACGATCGCGCCGAGCAGGAACAGGCCGACGTGGGCGGTGATCCGTCCGGCCGAGGGGCGCCGCATCGGCTGGGCCAGCATCGAGCCGCGTCCGGCGGTGCTCATGACGCCTCCGCGGTGGCGATGCCGGCGAACAGGTCGGTCTCCCCGGGCACGCCGCGGCCGTACACCAACTCGTAGTACTCGGTGGTGAACAGCGGCTGGGCCAGTTCGTTGGAGAGCGCGAAGTACGGCTCGGCCACGTCGATCTGAGTGGCGTGGGCTCGCATCGCGGCGGCCTTGGCGGCGGCGTACGCGCTGCCGTCGATCGCAGTGGTGATCCGCTCGTCGTCGACCACGCCGGGTACGTCGGCCACGGTGGCGCTCTTCGCGAACGGGAGGCCCGGCAGCTCGTCCTGGAGGCGGACGAAGGCGGCCTCGGCGACGGAGCGCGGAACGCGGTTCCAGTAGACCTTCTCGACCCGGTGCCCGTCTTCGGCCGCCAGTTCGACGGCGCGCATGGCCACGCGGTGGGCCTGGATGTGGTCCGGGTGGCCGTACCCGCCGTTGTCGTCGTACGCGACGGCGACCTGCGGGCGGATCTCCAGGATCACCTCGGCGAGCGAGCGAGCGGCGGCGTCCAGGTCGGCCTGCCAGAAGCAGGCGGGGTCCTCGTTGTCGGGAATGCCCATCATGCCGGAGTCGCCGTAACGGCCCGCGCCGCCGAGCAGCCGCCCGTCCTGGACACCCAGCTCGCGCAGGGCGGCGCTCAGCTCGGCGCGCCGGTGTGCGCCCAGCGCGGCGCCGGTCAGATGCCGCAGCTCGGGCGGGATGACCTCGCCGCGCTCGCCCAGGGTGCAGGTGACCAGGGTCACGTGGGCACCCTCGGCCGCGTACCTGGCCATGGTCGCGCCGTTGTTGATCGACTCGTCGTCCGGGTGCGCGTGCACCAGCAGCAGACGCCGAGCGGGCAGTTCCGTCATGGGTCCCACCCTACGAGGTCCGCGCCGGGGCGCCCGTCAGAACTTGATGCTGCCGATCATGCTGGCGACGTTCGTCGTCAGCTCACTGATCGTCGGCGCGACGGTCGAGGAGGCGAGATAGAAGCCGAGCAGCATGCAGACGACCGCATGGCCGCCCTTCAGCCCTGACTTCTTGATCAGCAGGAAGACGATGATCGCCAGCAGCACCACCGCCGAAATCGAGAGTGCCACGGCGGCTCACCTCCAAAGATCCCGGGGACACGGGGGGTTCGGACTATGGGGGTTGTCACTCGGTTGTAGATCAGTAGAGCAAATCCATGCACACGCCAGCGGGTTCATACCCACTCAGCGGTAGTGATCATAACTATCCGTACTCGCGCATCGCTCGGCGCACGGCCGCACAAGGGGGCGCATGGCCAATATGGTCGGGGTATGACGACCGAGGCTGACTCCTTCCCCCGTCGGCACGCCCGCACGCAGCGGTTCACGCTCGGCGCGCCGCGTGCGTTCACCGTGGCACCCGACGGCTCGCGTGTCGCGTTCCTGCGTTCAAGCTCCGGCACGGACCGGGCCAACTCCCTGTGGATCCTCGACCCGACGGACGGCGGCGAGCGCCTGGCGGCCGATCCGCACGCCCTGCTGGAGGGCGCCTCGGAGCAGCTCTCGCCCGAGGAGCGGGCGCGCCGGGAGCGCAGTCGGGAGGGCGGGGCCGGCATCGTCGGCTACGCCACCGACGCGGCGCTGGAGTTGGCGTCTTTCGCCTTGTCAGGGCGGCTTTTCACGGCCGAACTGCGGGCCGGTACGGCACGCGAACTCCGGGTACCCGCACCGGTGATCGACCCGCGTCCGTCGCCGGACGGGCGGCACATCGCGTACGTCGCCCAGGGCGCGCTGCGGGTGACGGGGGCCGAGGGCGCGGACGACCGGGCGCTGGCCGAACCGGAGGCCGACCAGGTCACCTACGGACTCGCCGAGTTCATCGCGGCCGAGGAGATGGGGCGTTCGCGCGGATTCTGGTGGGCACCGGAGTCGGACCGGCTGCTGGTGGCGCGCGTGGACGACACGCCGGTGCGGCGGTGGTGGATCGCCGACCCGGCCCACCCGGAGCGTGAGCCACAACACGTCGCATACCCTGCGGCCGGGACGGAGAACGCGGACGTACGCCTGTTCGTGATCGACCTCGACGGAGGGCGCACCGAGGTCGTGTGGGACCGGGCGCGCTATCCGTATCTGGCGTGTGTGCACTGGTCAGAGGCGGGTGCGCCGCTGCTGCTGGTACAGACGCGGGACCAGCGCGGCCAGGTGTTCCTGGCGGTGGACCCGGACACGGGTTCGACCCGGATGGTGCACGCCGACGAAGATCCAACATGGCTGGAACTTTTCGCCGGAGTGCCCTGCTGGAGCCCGTCCGGGCAGCTTGTCCGCATCGCGGACGAGGGCGGCGCCCGAGTGCTGGCGGTGGGTGAACGGCCGCTGACCGGACCGCAGTTGCACATCCGTGCGGTACTCGACGTGACGGCCGATGACGTGCTGGTCTCGGCGTCGGCGGGCACGGAGGCGGAGTCCCCGGAGACCGGCGAGGTCCATGTCTACCGGGTCAACGAACTCGGCGTGGAGCGCGTGTCACAGGAGCCCGGTGTGCACTCGGCGGTGCGCGCCGGGGGCGTGACGGTGCTGGTGTCCGCGACGCTCGACAGTCCGGGTACCCGTGTCCAGGTGCTGCATGACGGAAAACGTACGGCGACTGTCCGGTCCTATGCCGAAGTTCCCGGTTTGTCCCCGCGGGTGACCCTCACCGAGGGGGGCGCACGCAGAATTCCGTGCGCCGTGCTTATGCCTACGGACTACCCCGGTGACACTCCCCTCCCCGTCCTCCTGGACCCCTACGCCGGCCCGCACGGCCCGCGTGTGGTGGCCGCCCACAACGCGCATCTGACCTCGCAGTGGTTCGCCGACCAGGGCTTCGCGGTGATCGTCGCCGACGGCCGGGGCACGCCGGGCCGCTCGCCGGCCTGGGAGAAGGCGGTCCACCGCGACTTCACGCTCACCCTGGACGACCAGATCGAGGCCCTCCAGGACCTGGCCGAGCGCTACCCCCTCGACCTCTCCCGGGTGGCCGTCCGCGGCTGGTCCTACGGCGGCTACCTGGCCGCCCTCGCCGTCCTGCGCCGCCCGGACGTCATCCACGCGGGCATCGCGGGCGCCCCGGTCACGGACTGGCGCCTCTACGACACCCACTACACCGAGCGCTACCTCGGCAACCCGGTCGAGGACCCGGCGACCTATACGCGCAACTCCCTGGTCACCGACGAAGGCCTCTCCTCCCCCGCCGAACCGCACCGCCCCCTGATGATCATCCACGGCCTCGCCGACGACAACGTGGTGGCCGCCCACACCCTGCGCCTCTCCTCGGCCCTGCTCGCCGCGGGCCGCCCCCACGAGGTGCTCCCGCTGTCCGGCGTCACGCACATGACCCCCCAGGAGCAGGTCGCGGAAAACCTGCTCCTGCTCCAGGTGGACTTCCTCAAGCGTTCACTGGCATAACCGGGCAAATACCCGTGAACCGCGTTTACACGCAGGCAACTTCACCGAAGCGGCACCGATATACGGACGCGCGAGGCTGAACAGCGTACGGCCGTGCGGGTGCCGTAAACGGGCCGGGGATGCGCCATGTCACCCCGGCCCGTTGCCGTGCCCTCCAGGCGCCTCTGGCGGGACTACCTGCTTCTCCGCTGCGAAGTGGCAGGCCGAGTCGTGGGCCGCGGGACCGGTCGTACGGCGGAACTCCTCGGGGACCGCCAGTGCCGGGACCTCCCGGGTGCAGCGCTCCTGGGCCTTCCAGCAGCGGGTGCGGAAGCGGCAGCCCGAGGGGATGTTCGTCGGGGACGGGACGTCGCCGGTGAGGATGATCCGCTCACGGTGTTCGCGGGCCTCGGGGTCGGGGACGGGGACGGCGGACAGGAGCGCCTGGGTGTAGGGGTGGGTGGGGTGGTCGTAGATCTCGGCGTCCCTGCCGATCTCCACGATGCGGCCCAGGTACATGACCCCGACCCGGTCCGAGATGTGCCGGACGATCGACAGGTCGTGCGCGATGAAGACGTAGGAGAGGTCGAACTCCGACTGGAGGCGGTCCAGCAGGTTGATCACCTGGGCCTGGACCGAGACGTCCAGGGCGGAGACCGGCTCGTCGGCGACGATCACCTCGGGGCGCAGGGCCAACCCCCTCGCGATGCCGATGCGTTGGCGCTGGCCGCCGGAGAACTGGTGCGGGTAGCGGTTGATGTACTCGGGGTTGAGGCCGACCACGTCCAGCAGCTCCCGCACCCTGCGCCGGCGGTCGCCCTTGGGGGCGGCTTCGGGGTGGATCTCGTACGGCTCCCCGATGATGTCCCCGACCGTCATCCGGGGGTTGAGGGAGGTGTACGGGTCCTGGAAGACCATCTGGATATTGCGGCGCACCGCTCTCAGGGCCCGGCCCGACAACCGGGTGATGTCCTCGCCCTTGAACCTGATCGAGCCCGCCGTCGGCCGCTCCAGGCTGCACAGCAGCTTCGCCACCGTGGACTTGCCGCAGCCGGACTCGCCGACGATGCCCAGGGTCTCGCCCTTGGCGAGGGTGAAGTCGACGCCGTCGACCGCCTTCACCGCGCCGACCTGCTTCTTGAACAGGATGCCCCGCATCAGCGGGTAGTACTTGACGAGGCCACTGACCTCCAGGATGGGCTCAGCCATGCAGGCACTCCCGCCAGAAGTGGCAGGCGCTGCCGCGGTCCTCGGAGACCTCGTAGAGCGGGGGCACGTCGGTGCGGCACACGTCCTGGGCCATCGGGCAGCGGGGGTGGAAGGCGCAGCCGGGCGGGATGTTCATGAGGTTCGGCGGCAGGCCCTTGATGGCGTACAGCTCCTGCCCCTTCTGGTCCAGGCGCGGGATGGAGTCCAGCAGGCCGCGCGTGTAGGGGTGGGCGGGCGCCTTGTAGATGTCGCGCACCGGCGCCGACTCGACGATCTTCCCCGCGTACATCACGGCGATCCGGTCGGCCACGTCCGCCACGACCCCCAGATCATGGGTGATGAGGATCAGGCCCATGTGGTACTCGCGCTGCAAATCCGCGAGCAGGTCCATGACCTGGGCCTGGACGGTGACGTCCAGGGCGGTGGTGGGCTCGTCGGCGATGATGAGCGCGGGCTCCAGCGCCAGCGCCATGGCGATCATGATGCGCTGGCGCATACCCCCGGAGAACTGGTGCGGGTAGTCCCCGACCCTCTGGGCCGCGCCCGGGATGCGCACCCGCTCCATCAACTCGATCGCCTTGGCCCGCGCCGCCTTCTTCGACATCCCCCGGTGCACGACGAACATCTCGCCGAGCTGGTCGCCCACGGACAGCACGGGGTTGAGCGCCGACAGCGCGTCCTGGAAGATCATCGCCATTCCGGCGCCCCGGATCCTCCGCCGCTCCTCCTCCTTCAGCTTCAGCACGTCCTTGCCCCGGAAGAGGATCTCGCCCCCGGTGATCCTCCCGGGCGGCATGTCGAGGATGCCCATGACGGCCTGCGCGGTGACCGACTTGCCGGAGCCGGACTCACCGAGCACGGCGAGCGTCTCCCCCGCGTCCACGCCGTAGCTGACCCCGTTGACGGCCTTGGCGACCCCGTCCCGGGTCCGGAACTCCACCTGCAGATCACGGACTTCGAGCAACACGGCGGCTCACCTCAGCTTCGGGTCCAGGGCGTCGCGTACCGCGTCGCCGAGCATGATGAAGGCCAGGACCGTGAGGGCCAGGGCTCCTGAGGGCCAGAGCAGGGCGTGGGGGGCGTTGCGGATGTAGGGGGAGGCGGCGGAGATGTCGATGCCCCAGGACACGTTGGGCGGTTTCAGCCCGACGCCGAGGTACGACAGGGTCGCCTCCAGCGTGATGAAGGTGCCGAGGGCGATGGTCGCGACGACGATCACGGGGGCCACGGCGTTCGGGGCGATGTGCCGGACCAGGATGCGGGAGTTGGAGGCGCCGAGGGCGCGGGCGGCCTGGACGTAGTCGTTCTGCTTGGCGGTGATGACCGAGCCGCGCGCGATACGGGCGATCTGCGGCCAGCCGAGCAGCACCATGAACCCGATGACCGGCCAGACCGTGTTGCTGGTCACCACGGAGAGCAGGACGAGACCGCCGAGGACGACCGGGATGGCGAAGAAGATGTCGGTGACGCGGGAGAGGAACGAGTCCGACGTGCCGCCGAAGAACCCGGCAAGGGAGCCGAGCGCGGAGCCCAGGACCGCCACCCCGAGCGTGGCGCAGACGCCGACCGTGACGGACGTACGGGCCCCGTAGACGGTCCGTGTGTAGACGTTGCAGCCCTGACCGTCGTACCCGAAGGGAGCGCCCGGCTGGGAGCCCTCCTGGGCCTTGGAGAGGTCGCACTTGAGGGGGCTGCCGGAGGCGATCGCCGAGGGCCACAGGGAGATGAAGACCAGGAAGAGGATGACCAGGGCGGAGATGAGGAAGACCGGGTTGCGGCGCAGGTCGCGCCAGGCGTCGGACCAGAGGCTGCGGGGCTTGCCCGCCGGGCCCGTCCCTTCCGGCCCTCCTGGCGTCTTCTCCAGGGTCTCCGCCTCGCTCGCCGCCAGGTCCATCGCGCCGCCCGCACCGGTGGGCGCGATCGCGCGCTCGGGGTCGTACGGCCGCTCAGACATAGCGGATCCTCGGGTCGAGTACGGCGTAGAGCAGGTCGACGAGCAGGTTGGCGATCAGGAAGACGAGGACGAGGATCGTGACGAAGCCGACGACGGTCTGGGTGTTCTGGCGCAGGATGCCCTGGTAGAGCTGGTAGCCGACCCCGTGGATGTTGAAGATCCGCTCGGTGAGGATCGCGCCGCCCATCAGCGCGCCGATGTCCGCGCCGATGAAGGTGACGACGGGGATGAGCGAGTTGCGCAGCAGGTGCCGGGTGACGACACGGCGCCTGGGCAGGCCCTTGGCGACGGCCGTACGGACATAGTCGGACCGCTTGTTCTCCGCGACGGAGGTGCGGGTCAGCCGGGTGACGTAGGCGAGGGAGACGGCGGCGAGGACCAGGCCGGGCACGATCAGCTCACTGAAGGTGGCGTCCGGGGAGACCGACGGCTGGATCCAGTGCCACTGGACGCCCAGGAGCAGCTGGAGCAGCAGGCCGGTGACGAAGGTCGGTACGGAGATGACGACCAGGGTGCCGAGGAGCACGCCGGTGTCGAGGGGCCGGCCGCGGCGCAGACCCGAGAACACGCCCAGGGTGATGCCGATGACGATCTCGAAGAGGATCGCGACGATCGTCAGCCGGATGGTCGGCGGGAACGCCGACGCCATCAGCTCGGTGACCGGCTGCCCGTTGAAGGCCGTACCGAAGTCGCCGGTGAAGAGGTGCCCCATGTAGGTGAGGTACTGCTGCGGGAAGACCGGCTTGTCGAGGCCGAACTCCTTCTCGAGCTGGGCGGCGGTCGCCGGGTCGCACGCCCGCTCGCCGCACAGGCCCGCGATGGGGTCGCCCATCACGTTCACCATGAGGAAGATCAGCAGGGTGGACCCGATGAACACCGGGATCATCTGGAGCAGTCGCCGGACGACATAGCGCCCCATGGCGGCTCAGCCGACCTTGATCTCGTTGTAGACGGGGACGCTGAACGGGTTCAGGGCCACGTTCGACAGCCGCTGGGAGTAGCCCGCGCTGCCGTTCTGGTACCAGAGCGGGATGGCGGCCATGTTGTCCCGGACGACCGCCTCGGCCTTCTGGAAGGTGGAGATGGCCTTGGCGGTGTCCGTCTCGGCGTTGGCCTGGTCGACGAGCTGGTCGAAGTCCTTGTTGGACCACTTGCCGTCGTTGGAGGAGGCGTTGGTGTAGTAGAGCGGCTGGAGGAAGTTCTGGATGAGCGGGTAGTCCATCTGCCAGCCCGCCCGGAACGGGCCGCTCATCTTGTGCTGCCCAATCTGGTTGCGGAAGTCGGCGAAGGTGCCGACGGGGTTGCCCACGCAGGCCTTCTCGTTGCCGAGCGCGTTGTTGACGGAGTTGCACACGGCGTCGATCCACTCCTTGTGGGAGCCCGTGTCCGCGTTGTACGTGATCTTGACCTGGCCGCCGGGGAGCCCGCCGCCCTCCTGGATCAGCTTCTTGGCCCCGGTGGGGTCGTAGTCGCAGGCCTTGCCGCACAGGCCGTCCTGGAAGCCGCCGGCCGTGCCGAGAACCGGGGAGGTCCAGTCGGTGGCGGGGGTGCGGGTCTTCTGGAAGATCGTGTCGGTGATCTGCTTGCGGTCGATCGCCATGGACAGACCGGTGCGGACCTTCTCCGAGCCCGCCTTGTTCCAGGCCGGGTCGTAGTACGGGAAGGCGAGGGTCTGGATGATGCCGGCGGGGGTGTTGATGTACCGGCCGCCCAGGTCGCTCTTCACGTTCTTCAGCTGCGCGGCGGGAACGTCGTCGACGAGGTCGAGGTTGCCGGCCATCAGGTCGGTGTAGGCGGTGTTGTTGTCGGTGTAGACCTTCAGGGTCACACCGCCGTTCTGGGCCTTGTCGGCACCCGGGTAGCCGTCCCACTTCTTCAGGGACATCTGCGAGCCCTTCGTGTAGGACTCGATGGCGTAGGGCCCGTTGCCGACCGGCTTGCTGAGCCAGGCCGCGTGGTCGGTGAAGAAGGTCCGCGGCAGCGGGTCGAAGGCCGCGTAGCCGAGGGTGTCCGGGAAGCTGGAGAACTTCTGGTTGAGCTTGACGGTGAAGGTGTGGTCGTCCACGACCTTCAGACCGGACAGGGTGTCGGCGCTCTGCGATCCGCTGTCGGGATGGACCTTGCCGTAGCCCTCGATGTAGCCGAAGAAGTAGGCGTTCTTCTGGTTGTTCTTCAGGCTCGCACCGTAGGTCCAGGCGTCCACGAAGGACTTGGCGGTCACCTTCTCTCCGTTGGAGAAGGTCCAGCCGTCCTTCACCTTGACGGTGAAGTTCTGCGAGTCCTTGGTGTCGATGCTCTCGGCGAGCATGTCCTTGGCCTGGCCGGTCTTCGGGTCGTACCGCTTCAGACCCCGGAAGACCATGTCGAGGACCTTGCCGCCCTGCACCTCGTTGGTGTTGGCCGGCTCCAGCGGGTTCTGCGGGTCGCCCCAGGAGGAGCTGAGCACCCCGGCGGCGTTCCCGCCGCCGCTGCTCCCGCCGCCGCCCCCGCAGGCCGCCGCGGCGAGCGCCACCGCCACCGCGCCGGCGGCCCAGCCGGCGTTCCTGGCTCCGCGCATGGAGCACCTCCTCGTGATCGCCTATCGGCAAATATCACATCAAAAGGTGCGCTGCGCACACGTTCCCTGCCCTTTGGGTGAGCACCCGTCAGGCCGAGTACGGAGAACACGAGAAAATCGCGAAATCGCTTACCGATCAACCGGAGCAACGGGCAGACTCCCGGCATGGTCGATCGTGTCTTCAGCGACGTCGAACTCGCCGCGCTGTACGAGAAACTGAATCCATGGGGCCCCGGTGACGACTTCTACCTGGAACTCGTCATGGCGGCCGGGAGAGTCCTCGACATCGGCTGCGGAACCGGCCGGCTGCTGCGTGCCGCCCGGGCGGCCGGGCACCGGGGACGGCTCACCGGCATCGATCCGGCGGCCGCCATGCTGGTGCAGGCGCGGCGGGCGGAGCCGGGCATCGAGTGGGTGCTCGGGGACGTCACGACGCACCTCTGGGAGGGGGCGTTCGACCTGGTCGTGATGACCGGTCACGCCTTCCAGGAACTCCTCGGGAACGAACAGGTGCGCGGCACGCTGCGCGGGGCGTGCCGGGCGCTGGCCGACGGCGGCCGGTTCGTCTTCGAGACCCGGAATCCGGCCGCGCGGGCCTGGGAGCGCTGGACCCCTGACCGGGTGTACGAGTTCCCCGACGGGGACGGCGACCCCGTACGCGTGTGGTACGACGCCGACCCGGACCCCGTCGGGGACCGGCTGAGCTTCACCGAGACCTACGCCGGGGCGCGCTGGGAGCGGCCGCGGGTGTGCCGGGGCACCCTGCGGTTCCTGGACGCCGCCGCGCTGGACGGCTTCCTCGGCGGGGCCGGACTGGCCGTCGCCGAGCGCTACGGAGACTGGAGGCGGGGGCCGATGGCCCCCGCCTCCAGTCCCGAGATCATCACCGTGGCCACGGCCACGGATCAGTCCTCGGACGCGTGCTCCTCCAGCACCTTCAGCGCCGGGTCGAGGACGACGTCCTCGTCGCGCTGAGTGGTCGGGTCCTCCGGGAAGTGGCAGGCCGTCAGGTGGCCGTCCCGGTTGCCGGAGAGCTGGACCAGGGGCGGCTCCTCGCTCGCGCACTTGTCCTGGGCCTTCCAGCAGCGGGTGCGGAAGCGGCAGCCGGACGGCGGGGAGATCGGCGAGGGCACGTCACCGGCGAGCCGGATCCGCTCGCGGTCCTCGTCCTCGATCCCGACCTCGGGGACGGCCGACAGCAGGGCGTGCGTGTACGGGTGGCGGGGCCGGTTGTAGATCGACTCCCGGTCACCGACCTCGACCACCTTGCCGAGGTACATCACCGCGACGCGCTGCGAGAAGTGCCGCACGATGGCCAGGTCGTGGGCGATGAACAGGAACGCGATGCCCAGTTCCTTCTGGACCTCCTGGAGCAGGTTCACGACCTGCGCCTGGATGGACACGTCCAGCGCCGAGACCGGCTCGTCCGCCACGATCAGCTTCGGGTTCAGCGCCAGGGCGCGGGCGACGCCGATGCGCTGACGCTGGCCGCCGGAGAACTCGTGCGGGAAGCGGTTGTAGTGCTCCGGGTTCAGGCCGACCAGCTCGAGCAGCTCCCGGACCTTCTTCTCCCGGCCGCCCTCCGGCTCGATCCCGTTGACCTCCATCGGCGACTTGATGATCGTGCCGACGGTCTGGCGCGGGTTCAGCGAGGAGTACGGGTCCTGGAAGATCATCTGGATCTCGGACCGCACCGGCGCCAGCTGACGGCGCGAGGCGTGGGTGATGTCCTGCCCGGCGTAGGTGATGCTGCCGGCGGTCGGCTCCAGCAGACGGGTGATGAGCCGGCCCGTGGTCGACTTGCCGCAGCCGGACTCGCCGACCAGGCCGACGCTCTCGCCGTAGCCGACGGTCAGGTCGATGCCGTCGACGGCCTGCACCGCGCCGACCTTCCGCTTGATCGGAAAGCCGCCGAAGATCGGGAAGTGCTTGGTCAGGCCCTTGACCTCGAGGAGCGTCTCCGACGAGGTCGCGGCGGTGCCCTGCTGTTCGGGGAGGGTGAGGTTGTCGCTCATGTCTCGGTTCTCCCTAGCGCAGCCGGGGCTGGATCTTGTCGATGAAGATGGTCTGCTTCTGCTCGGCCGTCAGGTGGCACGCGGAAGCTCGTCCCTCGCCCAGCGGCGGACGCGTGTCCGAGCAGAGGCTGCCCTGCACCTCGTCCTTGAAGGCACAGCGCGGGTGGAAGCGGCAGCCCGAAGGCGGGTTGAGCAGCGAGGGCGGGCTGCCGGGGATCGGCGTCAGCTTCTCGTCCAGGTCGCCGTCCAGGCGCGGCATCGAGCTGAGCAGGCCCCAGGTGTAGGGGTGCTTCGGCTCGTGCAGCACCTCGCGGACGCTGCCGCGCTCCACGGCCCGGCCCGCGTACATCACCAGCAGGTCGTCGGCCATGTGGGAGATGACGCCCAGGTCGTGGGTGATGAAGATGATCGCGGAGCCGAACTCCTGCTGCAGGTCCTTGAGCAGGTCCAGGATCTGCGCCTGCACGGTCACGTCGAGCGCGGTGGTCGGCTCGTCGGCGATCAGCAGGTCGGGGTCGCACATCAGCGCCATGGCGATCATCGCGCGCTGGCGCATACCGCCGGAGAACTGGTGCGGGTAGTCGTCGAAGCGGACCTTGGGCTGCGGGATGCCGACCTTCTCCAGCATCTGGATGGCCCGGTCCTTCGCCTCCTTCTTGGAGGCGCCGCGGTGCTTCATGAACGGCTCGGACAGCTGCCGGCCCACCGTGTAGAACGGCGACAGGGCGGTCAGCGGGTCCTGGAAGATCATCGCCATCTTGTTGCCGCGGAGCTGCTCCAGCTCCTTCTCTTTGGCGGTGACGAGTTCCTTGCCGTCGAGAATGATCTCGCCGTCGACGGTCGAGGTGCGGGGGTTGTGCAGGCCCAGGACCGTCAGGTTGGTGACGGACTTTCCGGAGCCGGACTCGCCGACGATGCCCAGGGTCTTGCCGCGCTCGACGTCGAAGGAGAGGCCGTCGACGGCCCTGACGATGCCGTCCTCGGTGGAGAACTGCACCTTCAGATCGCGGACCGACAGGAAGCTCTCCGCACCGTTCGGGGCCGGAGTGCCCTCGGTCTTGGTCAGTGTGGTCACGGTGGTTCGTTCTTCCTAGGAGAGCCGGACGCGCGGGTCGATCCAGGCGTACGCGATGTCGGTGAGGATGTTGAAGAGCAGGATGAAGAAGGCACCGAACAACATGACGCCCATGGTCAGCGGGAGGTCCTTGTGGACCGCGCCGTCCACGGCGAGCCGACCGATTCCCTGGAGGGAGAAGGTGATCTCGGTGACGACGGCACCGCCGAGCATGCTGCTGAGGTCGATACCGAGCACGGTGACGATCGGGATCATCGAGCCGCGCCAGGCGTAACGGAAGAAGACGTACTTGCGCGACATGCCCTTCGCGCGGGCGGTGCGGACGTGCTCCTCGGCGAGCTGCTCGATCATCGAGGAACGTGCCATACGGGTGTACTGCGCGGTGAAGATGGTGGCCATCACCAGGGTGGGCAGCAGCATGCCCGTGAACCAGCCCCACGGATTCTGGGTGATCGGTACGTACTGGGGGTTGTCCATCCAGCCCGTGCTGTAGACGAAGATGATCAGGACGATCGGACCCAGGAAGTAGATCTGGAACGAGCTCAGCACCATCGACACGCCCGTGGCGACCTTGTCCACCATTGAGCCGCGCCGGAAGGCGGCGACCATACCGGCGCCCACACCGACCACGAGGAAGACGACCGCACCACCGAGGGTGAGGGTCAGCGTCGTCGGGAAGCGGTCCATGATCGTGCCCCAGACCATGTCGCCCGAGTAGAACGACTGTCCGAGGCACGGGGCGCTGCAGTGTCCGGTCGGGAAGTCACGGCCCATCACGATGCCGGTCATGAAGTCCCAGAACTGCTGGACGATGGGCAGGTTGAGACCGAGGGCCTGGCGGATGTCCTCCAGTCTCTGAGGAGAGCAGTCCTTGCCACAGGCCAGGGAGGCGTAATCGGAAGGCGCGGCGACGAACAGGAAGAACGTCGCGGCGGAGATGAGGAACAGGGTGACCAGGGCACCGACCGTGCGCCGGATGATGAACTGAAGCATGGCGGGAGGGCTGCTCTCTGCGGAGACGAGTGGGAGGTTTCACGGAGGTGCGGGGACGCGCTCCGCCTGGTGCGCGTCCCCGCGATCAGCCGTAGAGAGTTACGACTTCTTCAGGAACAGGTGGTTGATGTCGATGAGGCTCGACACCGACCCGTAGCGGGCGCCGCCCACGTTCGACCCGGAGAGCTGGAACTGCTTGGTGTACCACAGCGGAGCGGCCGGAAGGACCTTCTCCATCAGGTAGTGCTGGGCTTCCTTCCAGGTCTTCGCGGCCTCGGTCGGCTGCTCGGACAGGGCCTTCTTGATCAGGGCGTCGACCTTGGGGTCCTTCACGTGCGAGTAGTTCGGCGAGCCGTCGGAGACCTGCGAACCGTCGTAGACCGGCGTGACCACCGTGCCCGGGGACGGCCAGTCCTGGCCCCAGCCCGAGATGTACATGTCGTACGGGTTGTCCAGCTTGCCGATCTGCTCGTAGTAGCTCGCGGCGTCGACCTCCTTGGAGACGACGTTGAAGCCGACCTTGGTGAGCGCGTCCTCGATGGCGACCTTGCGCTTCTGACCGTTCTCGCTGTTGGCGTAGGCGAAGACGACCTTCTTCTCGGACGCCGGAATGCTCTTCAGCAGCTCCTTGGCCTTGGCGATGTTGCCCTGCGGCGTCGCCAGACGGCCGTACGGGTCGTACTTGGCCTCGTAGCCCGGCAGCGTCGGCGCGAAGTAGTTCGGGGCCACGTCACCGCCGTAGACACCACCCTCACCGGCGATGAGCGACTTGGAGTTCACGGCGTAGGTGATGGCCTGGCGGACCTTCAGGTCCTTCACGCGGTCCAGGTTGAAGGTCAGCTGCATCACGTAGGGCTGGTAGCCCTTGGTCACGCGCGCGTTGACCGACGGGTTCTTGATGACGTCCTGGATCTGCGTGGCCTCGACGCCGCCGGTGAGCTGGATGGCGTTCTTGTCGTCGCCCTGGTCGGCGATCAGACGCTTGGTCTGGGTCGACTCGGTCACGCCGAACTGGAAGTTGAAGCCGTCCACGTACTGGTGGCGCACGGAGTCCGTCTTCGGGTCCCAGTTGGTGTTCTTGACGAGCACCAGGGACTTGCCGTTCTTGTACGACTGGATCTTGTACGGGCCGGTGGCGACCGGAGCCTTGTCGTACTTCTCCTTGGTGTCGTCCTTCGTCGGGACGATCGCGTAGCCGGCCATGGCCAGCGTCTGCGGCAGGTCCGGGCGCGCCTGGTCGAAGTGGAAGATGACGGTCTTGTCGTCCGGGGTGTCCAGGACCGACTTCGGCAGGTGCTTGCCGTCGAAGCCACCGCCCGGCAGCAGCTTGCGGTAGTCCTTGGCGTACTTGTCGCCGGCCAGCCAGGTCTGCAGGTAGGGCGGACCGTCGAAAATGAACTTCGCGAACTGGCGCTCGACGGTGTGGCGGACGTCGGCGGACGTGATGACGTTGCCCTTGGCGTCCTTGATGCCGTCCTTGAGCGTGAACGTCCAGGTCTTGCCGCCGTCCGACATCTTGCCGGAGTCGGTCGCGAGGTCACCCGCGACCGAGACGTTGCCCTTGTCGTCCTCCTGGAACTGGGTCAGGCGACGGAAGAGCAGGTTGGCGACCTGGCCGGCGTCGGAGACGTAGGTCTGGCCCGGGTCCAGGTGCGAGAGACCCGCCTCCTGGTAGACCGTGATGGTGCCGCCGCTCTGGGCACCGGCGACGTCCTTGGCCGGACCGGTGGAGCCGGCAGCGTCGGCGTAGGTGACCGCCTTCGACTGGACCGAGGCTTCCTTCTGGTCCTTCTTGGAGTCCTTACCGGTGTTGGTGCCCTTGTTCTCGGAGCACCCGGTGAGCGCGAGGGAACCGGCCGCGATGGCGACGACGATGGCCTGCGCTCTGCGCGAGCTGAACGACTTCATGAGGCGAATGCACCTACCTGTCGGTTGTTATCCATGAGTACTGCCTGACGCGGCTGGTAGGCCGACTCGGGGGCGGCAGTCATCCCCCCTCCAGCGGACGATCTACCGCCCGGACTTGGGGTCGAACGCGTCCCGTACCGAGTCTCCGAGGAGATTGAAGGCCAGGACGAAGATCACCAGTGCCACACCCGGGAAGAAGATGAACGACGGGTCCTGCTCGGCGTACTTGGAGCCGTTGGCGAACAGTCGTCCCCAGTCCGGGGTCGGCTCGACGAAGCCGACACCCGCGAAGGAGAGGAAGGCAATGGTGAGGATGGTGCTGGGCAGTGTGTACGTGAACTGCACCAGGATGGGCGTCACCACGTTCGGCAGGATCTCCTTGCGGACGATCCGCCAGGGCGAGGCACCGGAGACCTTGGCGGCCTCCACGAACTCGCGCTCACGCAGGGACAGCACGGTGGAGCGAACCAGTCGGGCCATGCCCATCCAGCCGAGCACCCACAGCACGATCAGCATCGCCAGCGCCCGGAAGTAGGTCGGCGTCTCCTCCCGCGGGTCCACGAAGAACGCGGTCACCACGGGCATGAAGGCGATGAAGAAGAGCTGCTGCGGGAAGGCGAGGAAGAAGTCGGTGACCCGGCCGATCCAGTAGTCGGTCCTGCCACCGAAGTAGCCGCCGATCAGGCCGAGGATGATGCCCGTGACCATCATCAGGACGGTCACGCCGAGCGCCATGAACAGCGAGGTGCGCATGCCGTACACCAGCATCGCGAAGATGTCGCGGCCGTACTGCGGCTCGACGCCGAACCAGTGCGTTCCGGACAGGCCGCCGAAGTAACCGAGCGGGAGACCGAAGTCGTCGAGGACGGGGGTGTCCTGGTAGGTGGGGTCCTGCCCGTACAGCGTGTACGGGTCCGTCCCGCTGAGCTTGGTCAGCAGCGGAGCGCCCAGCGCGACGACGAAGTAGAAAATCACTACCACGGCACAGATGACACCGGTACGGTCACGCTTGAAGCGCTGCCACATCAACTGGCCGGGAGAGCGACCCTCGAGCTTCTTCTCCTCCTTGGCAGGAGTGGGCTTCGACTCGAGTTCGGGCTCCAAGGCAACCGACGGCCCGGAGCCTTCAGCCTTGGCGGGACTGGTCATGTGTGTTCTTCCCCCGGGGGGTTGGAGAGTTGAGCGCAGCGCAGATACCGGAGAGTTCTGCGGTTTGGGGGAACTTTCGCCAATGTGTTCAACGCGCGTCAAGGGCGGACGACATAGGGATCTCCCTACCGTCAATATTTTGAGCAAAAATTGCAAAGATCGACACCTGTGCGCGCTTGACACCCGCGGCGACAGACCGGCAAATCGGACGCTTCGCCGTATTTTTTTGTTTTACATGTCCGAAACGTGAAGCGTGCTGCTCCGGTATCCGAACACTCGCCCTCTCCAGGGCCCATGAGCATGCCGAAAGCCCGGCCCTCCGGTAGGCGGAGGACCGGGTCTTACGGGGTCTCAGGAGGCGTCAGCCGTGCTTCGCGCGGCTCGCGGCGCGGGCGCGCTCGCGGGCGTCCAGGTTCACCTTGCGGATGCGTACCGCCTCCGGGGTGACCTCCACGCACTCGTCGTCGCGGCAGAACTCCAGCGACTGCTCCAGGGAGAGCTTGCGCGGCGGGACGATCGCCTCGAACGAGTCGGCCGAGGACGACCGCATGTTCGTGAGCTTCTTCTCCTTGGTGATGTTGACGTCCATGTCGTCGGAGCGCGAGTTCTCGCCGACGATCATGCCCTCGTACACCTCGGTGCCCGGGTCGGTGAACAGCACGCCGCGCTCCTGGAGGTTCGTCATCGCGAACGCGGTGACGGCACCGGCGCGGTCGGCGACCAGCGAGCCGTTGTTACGGGTCTGCAGGGTGCCGAACCACGGCTCGAAGCCCTCGTGGATGGAGTGGCCGATACCGGTGCCTCGGGTCTGGGTCAGGAACTCGGTACGGAAGCCGATCAGACCGCGGGACGGCACCACGAACTCCATGCGGACCCAGCCGGAGCCGTGGTTCGACATGTTGTCCATCCGGCCCTTGCGGACACCCATGAGCTGGGTGACGGCGCCCATGTGCTCCTCGGGCACGTCGATCGTCATGCGCTCGACGGGCTCGTAGGTCTTGCCGTCGACCTGCTTGGTGACGACCTGGGGCTTGCCGATGGTCAGCTCGAAGCCCTCGCGGCGCATCTGCTCGACCAGGATGGCGAGCGCCAGCTCACCACGGCCCTGGACCTCCCAGGCGTCCGGGCGCTCGGTGTCGAGCACGCGCAGCGACACGTTACCGATCAGCTCGCGGTCCAGGCGGTCCTTGACCTGGCGGGCGGTGACCTTGCGGTCCTTGACGGCCGACTTCGCGTCGGCGCCCTTGCCGGTGCCGCCACGGCCGACCAGCGGCGAGGTGTTGGTGCCGATGGTCATGGAGATCGCGGGCTCGTCGACCGTGATCAGCGGCAGCGGGATCGGGTTCTCGGTGTCGGCGAGGGTCTCGCCGATCATGATGTCCGCGATACCGGCGACGGCGCAGATGTCACCCGGGCCGGCCTTCTCGGCGGGCTTGCGGGTGAGGGCCTCGGTCATCATCAGCTCGCTGATGCGGACATTGCTGATGGACCCGTCGCGCTTGATCCAGGCGACCGTCTGGCCCTTGCGCAGCTCGCCCTGCTCGACGCGGAGCAGCGCGATACGGCCGAGGAAGTTGTCGGCGTCCAGGTTGGTGACGTGGGCCTGGAGCGGGGCCTCCTCGTCATAGGTCGGGGCCGGGATGTGCTCCAGGATCGTGGAGAAGAACGGCTCCAGGCTGGTGGAGTCGGCCGGGACCGTGCCGTCGTCCGGCTTGGTCAGCGAGGCGATGCCGTCGCGGCCGCAGGCGTAGACGATCGGGAACTCGATCTGCTCCTCGTCCGCGTCCAGGTCGAGGAAGAGGTCGTAGGTCTCGTTGACGACCTCGTCGATGCGCGAGTCCGGGCGGTCCGTCTTGTTGATGCACAGGATGACGGGCAGGCGCTGCTGGAGCGCCTTGCGCAGCACGAAGCGAGTCTGCGGGAGCGGGCCCTCGGACGCGTCCACGAGCAGGACCACACCGTCGACCATCGACAGACCGCGCTCGACCTCGCCGCCGAAGTCGGCGTGGCCGGGGGTGTCGATGATGTTGATGGTGATCGGTTCCCCACCGTCCTTGGGGTGGTACTTGACCGCCGTGTTCTTGGCGAGGATCGTGATGCCCTTCTCACGCTCCAGGTCGTTCGAGTCCATCATGCGGTCGTCGACGCCTTCGAGCTGGTGCGCGGCGAAGGCGCCGGCCTGCTTCAGCATGCCGTCGACGATGGTCGTCTTGCCGTGGTCGACGTGGGCGACGATGGCGACATTGCGGATGTCGTGGCGCGTGGCCATATTGCGACGTACTCCCGGGATGTGAGGAAGGCCCTCTCGTACGTCCGTGTGACGCGGGCCCTGCCGGGCTTGACATGCCACGGCCTCACCCCATGTTACGTGGCCCCGAGCGGGTCGGCCTCCTCAGGGCCACGGAGGTCTCAGCTGGCGGACGGGCTGGGCGAGACCTTGGCCCCCTTCTTCAGGAAGCCCATGTCCTCGTAGACCGGTGTCTGGAACCCGAAGGCACCCGCGTTGACCAGGTTGTTCCGTGCGCCGACCAGCTGCGGCCGCTGGTAGAGCGGAAGGGATCCCGCCGCCGCCCAGATCCGGGAGTCCGCCTTGCGGATCAGGTCCCGTGCCTCGTCCTCGTCCAGCGTCGAGGCGGCCTGGTCGAAGAGCTGGTCGACCTGGTCGGTGCCGACCCGGGTGAAGTTCTGCTCGACGTTCACCGAGCCGTCGGCGGCCGGGACCGGCTTGGCGTAGATCGGCCGGGCGTCGGTCGCGGGGAAGGCGGAGGAGGGCCAGGAGTACAGGGCGAGGTCGTAGTCGCCGGCGGCGACGTGGTCCTTGAAGTAGCTCTCGTCCGAGACCTTGGTGATCGTGGTGCGGATGCCGACCTTCTCCAGCATCGCCGAGATCCGCTCGGCGACGGAGTTCAGGGTCTCGGAGCCGGGCCCCGAGGGGAGCACGAAGCGCAGGGCGAGCGCCTTGCCGTCCTTGGCCAGCGGCCCGGTCACGGCACCGGCCGGGGCGGCGGTGCCCTTCGGGGCGTAGGCGCCGGGTGCGCCGCCCTGCCCGCCGGAGTACTGCTTGCCGTCCCGGGACAGATGCTTGCCGCCCTCGTCGCCCTTCTCCCCCTTCTCCGCCTTCTCCGTCTTCTCCTCGGCCGACTCGTGGTGCTTGCCCTTGTCGTCCCTGCCCTTGTCGTCCTCGCCGACGATGTACTGGCCGTCGTCGCCGCCGTCGGACTGGTCCTCCTTCTTCTTGGTGCTCTCGGCGCCGGCCGCCTTCTCGGCCTTCTTCTGCTCCTTCACCGGGCCGCCGAGCACCCAGCCGGCGTCCGCGAGCAGCGCGGCGGCCTCCTTGGTGTCCGGGCCGCCCAGGGCGCCGCTGTTGTCGGCGTAGTCGGCCTGCCCGGACAGGGCGAGGTGGCTGCCGACCGGGACGGCGGGCAGGCCGAGCGGGGTCAGTACGAGCTTGGCCAGTTCCGTGCGGTCGATCGCGCGGGCGACGGCCCGGCGGACCCGCTCGTCGGTGAGGGGGCCCTCGGCGCCGTTGAGGGCGAGCTGGGTGTAGGCGGGCTCCAGCGACTTGCGGACGTCGAAGGCGTGCAGCTTCTCCTGCTGCTCGAGGTACCGGGTGATGGCCCGGCGCAGCTTCTTCTTGCCGACCTTGACCTCGTCGGCGTCGAAGCCGTGCGCGAGCGCCCAGGAGCGCAGCTTCTTGGCGGAGGTCTTGCCGGCGCCCTGCAGCGGGGTGCCGGTGCCGCCCTGGCGGGAGGCGAGGTTGATCCGCTCGGCCTCGGCCGGGTCGATGTCGGCGAGGTCCACGGTTCCGTCGGCGAGCGCCGCCGCCCGCTTGTCGCGGTCCACGGCGTGCAGCACGATCTCGTTCAGCTTGGCCGGCTTGCCCCACCAGCGCGGGTTGCGGGTGAGGACGATGTCCTTCGTGGCGGTGTCGACCTTCTCGACCTTGAAGGGGCCCGCGGTGACGTTCAGCTTGCGGCGGGCGCCGTCGTTGAAGGCGTCCGGGGTGCCCATGACGTCCTTCGGGTACAGCGGGGAGAACAGGGACTTCCAGTCGGCGTAGGGGCGGGAGAAGGTGACCCGGACCTGGAGGTCGTTCGCGCCGCGCTCGATCTTCTCGATGCGGTCGTAGCCGGCGTTGCGGGCGGTCCAGTAGGCGCTGTCCCGGCCGGACAGGGCGCGCCACTGGGCGACGAAGTCGGCAGCGCCGATCTCCCGGCCGTCGCTCCAGACGGCCTGCTGGTTCAGCTTGTACTGCACGACCTGGCGCGGCTCGGTCTCGATGACCTTGGCGGACTCCAGGTAGGCGGGGTTGGCCACCGGACGCCCGGCGGCGTCGAGACGGAACATCGACGGCAGCACGGCCTGGGCGACCCGGGTGGTGCCCGCGTCGGCATCGGCCTGGAAGGTGTTCAGGGTCTCCGGTACGGCGTCCACGGCCCACTTCAGGGTGCCGCCCTCGGCCACCTTGTCCCGGGCGACGAGGTCGATGTCCTGCCCGGCCAGCGGACGGCTGGCCTCCTCGTCGGAGCCACAGCCGGCGAGCAGGGAGACCGCGAGGGCGCCCGCGGTGAGGAAGGCGGCCGAACGCAGGACCGCGCGCGAACCGACGCCGTCGTGGGACATCTCTGCTACCTCCGGGAAGCCGCGGGCGTTATGATCACTTTTGGCCGTATATGGAGCTGATCAGATCTATGCGCCCAGTGAAGAGGAAAGGATCCGGCAACAGCGGGCGACACGGCGACGACGCAAAGTAAGCCACCCGTGCGGCGCAACACACCCGGAGATGCACCCGTGCGCCTCGGCCAATCGGTGCACATGTCTTCACAGCGACAGGTGTGACGCGCAACACTCCAAGGCGCATGAACGTTGCCGCCCAGGGCCCGTAGGACCCGTGGAAGTGAGGGCAAGTCATGTCCGTGCACGACGAACTGACAACCGTCCAGCGCAGCCTCGACGATCTGTACCGGTCGCTCGGGCGCCTGGAGAAGCAGCTGGGCAGCGGTGGCCTGGAGATGCGCCGGGTCCGGATGGACGCCGACCATCTGCGCGAGAGCCTGGCGCTGCTGCGGGACGCGGCCAGCAGTCCGGCCGCCCCGAACCGGCCCGACCTCGTCACCATCTCCGACACGCCGTACGACATCAGCCTGTGGACGGACTCGGACGACGAGGGCCTGGGCGCCCGCGACCGGCACGCACCCTGAACCGACCGGAGTCCTCCCTTGGCGACTGGTACGGAACCCCAACAGAACAGCGGCGGCGTACGGTCCCGTACGCGCGCCGCGATCGCCGCACCGCATCTGCGGACCGACCGCTGGTGGCTGGCGCCCGCCGTCACCGCGGCCGGTCTGTTCGCCTTCGTCGTCTACTCGACCTGGCGGGCCTTCGCGAACGCGCACTACTACGCGGCGCCGTACGTCTCCCCGTTCTACTCGCCGTGCCTGGCGCAGAACTGCGCGACCATGCACGCGGGGCCGAACGCCGACCTCTTCGGGAGCTGGTGGGCGATCTCCCCCGCCATCATCATCCTGATCTTCCCGCTCGGCTTCCGGCTGACCTGCTACTACTACCGCAAGGCGTACTACCGCAGCTTCTGGGCGTCCCCGCCCGCCTGCGCGGTGGCCGAACCGCACCGCACGTACACCGGTGAGAGCCGCTTCCCGCTCATCCTGCAGAACATCCACCGGTACTTCTTCTACGCCGCCCTGCTGGTCGCCGGCGTGCTGAGCTACGACACCGTGCTGGCCTTCCGTGACCAGCACTACCGCTGGGGCCACATGGGCCTCGGCACCCTCGTCTTCCTGGTCAACATCGTGCTGATCTGGGCGTACACGCTCTCCTGCCACTCCTGCCGGCACATCGTCGGCGGCAAGCTCAAGCACTTCTCGAAGCACCCGGTGCGCTACCAGGCCTGGCAGTTCGTCGGAAAGCTCAACGCCCGGCACATGCAGCTCGCCTGGGCCTCGCTGCTGAGCGTGGCGTTCGCCGACTTCTACGTCTATCTCGTCGCGTCCGGTGTCTTCGACGATCCGCGCTTCTTCTAGTGAGTCAGTGAGGACTGATAGATGTCCGTGGTGGACCGGCAGGAGTGGGACGTCGTCGTGGTCGGTGCCGGCGGCGCCGGGCTGCGGGCCGCGATCGAGGCGCGCGAGCGGGGCGCCCGTACGGCGGTGATCTGCAAGTCGCTGTTCGGCAAGGCGCACACCGTGATGGCCGAGGGCGGCATCGCGGCGGCCATGGCCAACGTCAACGAGCACGACAACTGGCAGGTCCACTTCCGCGACACCCTGCGCGGCGGCAAGTTCCTCAACCAGTGGCGGATGGCCGAACTGCACGCGCAGGAGGCCCCGGAGCGGGTGTGGGAGCTGGAGACCTGGGGCGCGCTGTTCGACCGTACGAAGGACGGGAAGATCTCGCAGCGCAACTTCGGCGGCCACGAGTACCCGCGGCTCGCCCATGTCGGCGACCGTACGGGGCTCGAACTGATCCGCACCCTCCAGCAGAAGATCGTCGCCTTGCAGCAGGAGGACTTCAAGGAGACCGGGGACTACGAGTCCGGGCTGAAGGTCTTCCAGGAGTGCACGGTCACCCGTGTCCTGAAGGACGGTGACCGGGTTTCCGGGGTCTTCGCCTACGACCGCGAGTCCGGCCGCTTCTTCGTCCTGGAGGCGCCCGCGGTGGTCGTGGCGACCGGCGGGATCGGCAAGTCGTTCAAGGTGACGTCCAACTCGTGGGAGTACACCGGCGACGGGCACGCGCTGGCGCTGCTCGCCGGGGCGCCGCTGCTGAACATGGAGTTCGTGCAGTTCCATCCGACCGGCATGGTCTGGCCGCCGTCGGTGAAGGGCATCCTCGTCACCGAGTCGGTGCGCGGCGACGGCGGGGTGCTGCGCAACTCCGAGGGCAAGCGGTTCATGTTCGACTACATCCCCGACGTCTTCAAGGAGAAGTACGCCGAGTCGGAGGAGGAGGGCGACCGCTGGTACGAGGACCCGGACCACAACCGGCGTCCCCCGGAACTGCTCCCCCGCGACGAGGTGGCCCGGGCGATCAACTCCGAGGTGAAGGCGGGCCGCGGCTCCCCGCACGGCGGGGTCTTCCTGGACGTGTCGACGCGCATGCCGGCGGAGGTCATCCGGCGCCGGCTGCCGTCCATGTACCACCAGTTCAAGGAGCTGGCGGACGTCGACATCACGGCGGAGGCGATGGAGGTCGGGCCGACCTGCCACTACGTGATGGGCGGCATCGCGGTCGACTCCGAGACGGCGGCGGCGCGCGGGGTGCCGGGGCTGTTCGCGGCCGGTGAGGTCGCCGGCGGTATGCACGGCTCCAACCGGCTGGGCGGCAACTCGCTCTCCGACCTGCTGGTGTTCGGGCGCCGGGCCGGCTGGCACGCGGCCGAGTACGCGGCCGGCGTGGCCGAGCGTCCCGAGGTCGCCGAGGACCAGGTCAACCTGGCGTCCGCGGAGGCCCTGCGGCCCTTCGCCGCGGAGACGGAGGGCGAGGCGGGCCCGCCGGAGAACCCGTACACCCTGCATCAGGAACTCCAGCAGACCATGAACGACCTGGTCGGCATCATCCGCCGCGAGGGCGAGATGGAGCAGGCCCTGCAGAAGCTGGCCGAGCTGCGCGTGCGGGCCCGGCGGGCGGGTGTCGAGGGGCACCGCCAGTTCAATCCGGGCTGGCATCTCGCCCTCGACCTGCGGAACATGCTGCTGGTCAGCGAGTGCGTCGCGCGGGCCGCGCTGGAGCGCAGCGAGTCGCGCGGCGGGCACACCCGCGAGGACCATCCGACGATGGACCGCGCCTGGCGCAACGTGAACCTGCTGTGCTCGCTCGCCGATCCCACCGGAGGCCTCGCGGCGACCGATCCCGCCCGCGGCCAGATCCGGCTCACCCGCGAGACCACCGAATCCATCCGCCCGGACCTGCTCGCCCTCTTCGAGAAGGAGGAGCTGGTCAAGTACCTCGCCGAAGAGGAGCTGTACGAGTGAGCAGCTACGAGGCCCGCTTCAAGGTGTGGCGGGGCGATGTGCAGGGCGGTGACCTGGAGGACTTCAAGGTCGAGGTCAACGACGGCGAGGTGGTGCTGGACATCATCCACCGGCTCCAGGCGACCCAGGCGCCCGATCTCGCCGTGCGCTGGAACTGCAAGGCGGGCAAGTGCGGTTCGTGCTCGGCGGAGATCAACGGGCGTCCGCGGCTGATGTGCATGACGCGCATGTCGGTGTTCACCCGGGACGAGACGATCACCGTCACCCCGCTGCGCACCTTCCCGGTGATCCGCGACCTGGTGACCGACGTCGGCTTCAACTACCAGAAGGCCAGGGAGGTTCCGGCCTTCGTACCCCCCGCGGGACTGGGCCCCGGCGAGTACCGCATGTTCCAGGAGGACGTGGACCGCTCGCAGGAGTTCCGCAAGTGCATCGAGTGCTTCCTGTGCCAGAACACCTGCCATGTCGTGCGCGACCACGAGGAGAACAAGCAGGCGTTCGCCGGGCCGCGCTTCCTGATGCGGGTCGCGGAGCTGGACATGCACCCGCTGGACGCGGCGGAGGAGACCGGCCTGGACCGCAAGCGCACCGCCCAGGACGAGTACGGCCTCGGCTACTGCAACATCACCAAGTGCTGCACAGAGGTCTGCCCGGAGGACATCAAGATCACGGACAACGCGCTGATCCCCCTGAAGGAGCGCGCGGTCGACCGCAAGTACGACCCGCTGGTGTGGCTGGGGTCGAAGATCAGGAGGCGGTCTTCGTAGCGTCGCGGCCGGGGCGCTGGGCGCGGACCTGGATGATGAATCCGGCCAGGAAAAGCGCCAGATAGCCGAAGAACGCGACGCCGCCGATCCCGGCGTCCTCGAACGGGCCCAGCAGGAGGAGCAGGCTCAGCCCGAGCGCCGTCACCAGGGTGCCGTACCCCCACAGCCGCGGCCGCACCACCCGGCGGCGGGCGGGCCACGGCACCCAGTCCGCCACGACGGACGTGAGGCCGGCCGCCACGAGCAGCGCCACGGCCAGCCATGCGGCCACCACCAGGTACATGTGCATGCCGGTCATCGTCCCACCGGAGTGCATGCCGGGGAAGTCGTCCACCCAGTCCTTCCGGTACGCCCGCCAGTCCCCCTCCGTCGCCGCGAAGTCCACGTACAGGGCGACGCCGAAGCGGGTGCGGTCGGCGTCGGTGCGGGACAGGCCCAGACGGACACCGCGTACGGAGGCCGGGACGGTCTCCGCGTGGGCCCAGTGGCCGAAGCGGTTCTCGTGGTAGAAGGGCAGGCCCATCAGGAGGTCGGTGGTGTCCGGGGTGACCTCCAGGGCGAGGCTGGTCTGCTGGGCCACATAGCCGCCGTACAGGCTCTCCAGCGGCTGCATCGTGTCGTACGACATCACGGCGATCTGGTCCACACGGCGGGCCACCTGCCCGAAGTAGGCCTGAGACCACCACTTGGGGTGGCCGGTGGTCGCGCCCCAGAAGGAGTGGAACGCGGGGAGCGGGTCTATCTGGTGGGCGGCGACCGAGAGCAGGGCGTGGTGGGCGTGGGTGAGGGCGCGGAGGTCGTCGAGGAGGGAGAGGTAGTCCTGGTCGCCGGAGTGCAGGGGCTCCAGGTCGAAGTGGGCGCCCTCGAAGCCGGCGGCGAGGATCCGGCGGGCCGAGGCGACGACGGCGGTCCGGGTGGCGGCACGCTCCAGGTGCAGGCCGTCGGGGCTCTCGCCGGCGAGCTTGTCGCCGAGCCAGGCCTGGACGCGGATGCCGGGCGCCGCGCTGTGCAGGGCCGATATCAGCCAGCGTGCCCTGGGGTAGGCCGACGCCGGGAGCGTGCCGTCGTGCTCCAAGGGACCCGCGTGGACGTACAGGTCGCGGATCCCGGTGTCCTTCAGGCGGTGGGCGAGGGCCTTGACGTCCTTGTCGGTCTTACGGCCGTCGACCCAGGCGTGACCGAGCCAGAGGGCGTCACGGTCGCGGGTGTGCGTGCCCGGTGCGGGGGCGCCGGTGTAGTTGAGGCGGAGGGCCGTTTCCGCGGTGAGGACGGGGAGGAGCAGGAGGGCGAGACCGACGAGGGCATAGCGAAGGAAGCGCCGGGTACGCCCGGGTGGCTTCCTGCTCTCCTCATCCTTCTTGGTCTCCTCGCTCTTCTCGGTCTCCTCGTTCATTTCTGCCCCCTGTCTTCCTCGTCCCCCAGCCGTATCCGCCCCACTCGCGAAGGCGCCTACCTGCCCATACGCTCCAAAATGTGACGTCTTCCCTGATCCGGAGCCGGCCCCGGCGTGCCAAGGCGCACATACGGGTGCGGGTGGCGCATGCCGTGCTGGGTGCGCTCGTGGGGGCCGGGTGGCTGGTGTTGCCGGTGATGACGGCCGGTGAGCATGATCCGGTTCCCGTCGTCCCGGCCGGGCCGGTCGCGAGCGCCGCCGCGCCGGAGCAGGACGGGACGTCGGTCACCGACCTCCTCATGCCGCTGGTCGCCGTCGGTGCGGCCGGGGCACTGGCCGGATACGGGTATCTGCGGCGCACCCGGCGGGCCCGGACCCGGACGACGCCGGGCGTGGTGTCGGCCGCGCCGCCCGTGCCCACGCCGGTCGAGACCGAGCGGCAGGCGCGCGCCGCGCTGGTCCTGGCCGACGACTGTGTGCGCGGCAGCGGGGAGGAACTCTCCTTCGTCGAGGAGTTGTTCGGGCGCGAGGCGGTCGAGCCGTTCACGCATGCCCTGCGGGCCGCGGAGACCGAGCTGTCGGCCGCGTTCGCGATATGGCGGCGGTACGAGGAGGGGGTTCCCGGGGACGCGAGTGCCCGGCGGCAGGCGCTGGTGGGGGTGGTCGGGCGGTGTGCCGAGGCGGGACGGCGGCTGGACGGCGAGGCGGAGGAGCTGGACCGGCTGCGGGGGCTGGAGCAGGGGGTGGGTGCGGCGCTGGAGGTCGCCGAGGCGCGGTTCCGTGAGCTGGCCGCACGGACGGCCACGGCCCAGGCCACGGCGGCGGAGCTGCACCAGCGGTACGCGCCCTCGGCCGGGTCACCCGTCACCGGGTATGTCGAACAGGCCAAGGACCGGCTGGTGTTCGCCACGGCGCAGCTCAACGAGTCCCGTCAGGCGGCCGATACGGGAGACCGGCGGCGGGCGGCCCGCAAGCTGCGCGCGGCCGAGGGCGGTGTCGCCCAGGCCGGTGTGCTCGTCGGCGGGGTCGAGCGGCTCGCGGCGGACCTGCGGGAGGCGGCCGAACTGGTGCCGGCCGCGCTGACCGGCGCAGAGGCAAAGATCGCCGAGGCGCGGCGGGACGGCGCGCGAGCCCTTCTGGCCCCAGGTGAGCTGCACGCGCGGATCGCCCACGCCGACGGGGTGCTGGCCGCCGTACGCGCGGAGCTGACCACCGGCCCGTACGACCCGCTGGACGCGCTGCGGCGCATCGCCCGGGCCGTGGAACGGCTGGAGGTGGGACGGTCCGGGGTGGTGGAGGCGGCCGCGCGGCTCGTGTCGCGCAGCGCGGTCGGCGGAGCGGAGGACTTCGTCTCCGTGCACCGGGGAGCGGTGGGCGCGGAGGCACGGGCCCGGCTGGCGGAGGCGGAACGGGCACTCGGCTCGGATACCGACCCGGACGTACCCGCCCGAGAGGCCCGCGACCTGGCCGAACGCGATGTACGCGCCCACGGCAACCCGTACGCCGACGGTCACGCCACCGGCCTCGCGGGCGCCGTCCTCGGCGGCATCCTCCTGGCCGAGGACCCGGACGGCGGCCCCCCGACAAGCTTCGGCGGCCCGGAGACGCGGGGCCGCCGCCATCTCCCGTAACCGCGGCCCCGGCGAAGGTCACCTACGACAGTGCCCTTCCAGCCGACCGAGTCGGGTGGATGGATGGGAAACGGGGGTCTGGGGGCGGAGCCCCCAGGTCGGGGCGTCAGAAGAGGCTGAGCAGCGCCTCCGCCGGGTCGGTGAGACCGTTCTCGCCTCCGGGAAGCGGGAGTTCGAACCAGACCGTCTTGCCGCGCGGCGTACGGCGCGAGCCCCACGCCGCGCTGAGCAGACCGACCAGCTGCAGACCCCGACCCCCCTCGTCGGTGTCCCGGGCACGCCGCCGACGAGGCTGCACCAGCCCGGAGTCCCAGACCTCGCAGACCAGAGTCCGGTCCAACAGCAACCGCAGCCGGATCTCACCCTCGCCGTACCGCAGCGCATTGGTGACCAGCTCGCTGACCAGAAGTTCCGTGGTGTCGACCAGCGGCTCCATGTCCCAGCTGAGCAGCTGCGCACGGGCGTACTCCCGGGCCCGCCCCACACTGCGCGGCTCACGCGGCAGCGTCCAGTCGCCGACGGACTCGGCCGGCAGCCCCTGGACCCGGGCCATCAGCAGGGCGATGTCGTCCTCGCCGTGGTGGGTGTCGAGGGTGTTGAGGACGTGGTCGCAGACGTCCTCCAGGGGACGGGAGGGGTCCGTGAGCGCCCCTACGAAGGCCTGGAGTCCCTCGTCCAGGGGATGGTCGCGGGACTCGACCAGGCCGTCCGTGTAGAGGGCGAGCAGCGCGCCCTCCGGGAGTTCGACCTCCACCTCCTCGAAGGGCTCGCCGCCCACGCCCAGCGGCATCCCGGGCGGCACGTCGAGCATCAGCGCCGCCTCGCCGGGTTCCACCAGCACCGGAGGCAGATGGCCGGCGTTGGCGAACGTACAGCGTCTGGTCACCGAGTCGTAGACCGCGTACACGCAGGTGGCGAGGTAGACCTCGGAGAGGTCGGCGTCGCGGGGCTGGCGGGCCGCCCGGGTGGCCTGCTGGACCCCGCCGGGCGTGCCGAGGCCGCGGGCGATCTCGTCCAACGCCGAGAGGACCTCGGCCGGTTCGAGGTCCAGCAACGCAAGCGTCCGTACCGCCGTACGGAGTTCGCCCATCGCGACCGCCGCGCGCAGACCGCGCCCCATGACGTCGCCGACGACCAGCGCCGTACGGTGACCGGGCAGTTCGATCACGTCGAACCAGTCACCGCCGACCTCGGTCGCCGCGTTGCCGGGCAGATAGCGGCAGGCGATGTCGAGACCGGACGCCTCGGGGTCGCCGGGCGGGAGCAGGGACCGTTGCAGGATCAGCGCGCGCTCGTGCTCGCGGCGGTACAGGCGGGCGTTGTCGATGCAGACGGCGGCCCGCGCGGCCAGCTCCACCGCGAGGTCCCGGTCGCGGTCGCCGAACGGCTCGCTGCCCTTCGTACGGGCGAACTGGGCGATGCCCACGACAGTGTCGTGGGCGACCATCGGCACCGCCAGCGTGGACTGCACGAGACCGCCGTCCTCGGCGGGGACGTGCTGCGGGCGGGCGGTGCGCAGGGCGTCCGCGCAGGGCGAGTTGAACGGGAAGTGGTGGACCGCGCCGACCGCGACGGGTTCGCCGGAGCCGCCGAAGGGCGCGTCGGAGACGGCGCTGGCGAAGGCGACACGGCGCAGTTCCGCACTGCCGTCGGCGAGGCCGGGCGGGGTCTCGTCGCCGGCGAGCAGGCCCTGGTAGAGGTCGACGGTGGCGAGGTCGCAGAACCCGGGGACGACGACGTCGAGGAGTTCGCGGGCCGTGGTCTCCAGGTCCAGGGAGTTCCCTATGCGGGCGCCGGCCTCGTTGAGCAGGGCGAGGTTGCGCCGGGCGGCGGCCGCCTCGCGGGCGGCGGCGCGGCGGGCCGTTATGTCGGTGCCGAGCCAGGCGATACCGATGGGCCGGCCGCTGCCGCTGTGCACCCGGTAGAGGTTGACGGACCAGTGCCGGCGCTCCTCGGAGCCCGGGACGAAGCCCGTGACATGCATGTCGGTGATGGAGTCGCCGGTCTCCAGCACCCGGCGCAGGGTGGCCGAAACCCGCTCGGCCTCACCGCGCGGAAGGTAGTCGTGAACTCCCTTGCCGCGGTGGTCGTCCGGGCTTCCGCCGAAGATGGAGGCGAAGCGCATGTTGGCGCGGCGCACCCTGAGGTCGATGTCGATCAGCAGGAAGCCGAACGGGGATTGACCGAAAATCGCCTGCGAGGCGGCGAGGTCGGTCTCGATGCTGCGCAGGGTGCGGACGTCCACCACTATGCAGACGGCGGCCTTGTCCCCCCCGTCGGTCCGGGTGGGCATCACATAGACCTCGGCGAGCCCCTCCTCGCCGCGCAGCCCGTCCGGCCGGTCCGGCATCCGGAAGGGGACCACTCCGGTCCACTCCCGCCCGTCGAGGATCTCGGCCATCTTGTGCTGGCCGCGCTCGCGCAGATCGGGGTCGATGAAGGCCTCGATCGGGTCCATGCCGACGGCGCGTTCGGCGGGGATGCCGAAGAGTTGCTCGGCGCGCAGGCTCCACTGGTCGACCACCCCGCCGGGGCCGATGGAGAAGGACGCGACCCTGATGTAGTCGTAGATCGAGCCGGGCGGACTGCTCTGCCACATGGCGTCGCCGGGCGCCGCGGTCTGTGCGGCCTGGTTCCTCGCGCCGCCCGACGGGTCCTCGGACTCCGTGGCCTTCGCTGGTATCTCGCTCACGCGAACCGTCCCCTCCAGCTCACCGCGCCCGGCACCGGTCACCGGGGGCGGCTGCCCGCAGTATCCAGCACTACGGCGCCGCACGACACGGTGTTCACGATCACAGCTCGGTCCAGGCGTTTTTCGGACCGGACTGCGACAACACATCCAGTCTTCTAACCAGGGAACACGCCCTCGAATCACGCATCCCCATCCCCACCCCGGGCGCGCATCGCTGCATGGACGGCGCACGGCGGCCTGTACACCGGCTCACCCGGGCACCGCCAGTTCGAACCAGACGGTCTTTCCGGTGCCGCCGGGCCTGGTGCCCCAGCGGCGCGAGGAGCCGGCGACCAGTTGCAGGCCGCGGCCGCTCTCGTCCTCGGGGTGGGCGACACGCTCGCGCGGCGGGTCCGGGAGCGGGTCGGAGACCTCGACCAGCAGCGTGTCACCGAGCCCGGCGGGGCGTACCAGCCGTACGCCGATGGGTCCGGTCGCGTGCCGCAGGGCGTTCGTCACCAGCTCGCTGACCAGCAGCGCGGCGAGATCGGCGAGGCAGTCGAGGTCCCAGCCGTGCAACTGGCCCCGGACCGCGGCGCGGGCGGCGCGCACGGCGCCGGGTTCCGCGGGAAAGGTCCACTCGGCGCAGTCGCCTTCGGTGTCGATCACGCCGATCACTTCCCAGGCCAACGAGCCCACCCATGTCCGGTTTCGTGGGGTTAATGGGGACATACCCGGTATCTGGGAAGCATTACCGTGCGGAAGGGCGCACGGTGGCACGAACGGCGTACGAGGCGCTCCGCGCAACTGACGTGACCGCCGGGCTATGCCCAGCCGGGGAGCACGGCCAGAGTCTCAATTTCCCGCACCGCCGCCACATCCTGGTCCAGCCACGCCACGTCCCAGAGCTCGTCCGGCGTCAGCCAGCGCAGGTCGTCGTGGTCCTGGAGGGGACGGGGGGCGGCGGAGCCGGGGCACAGACGGGCGGTCCACACCTGCAGGACGTAGGGGGATCGCAGGGGCCACTCCCCCGGCACGCGCTCGACCGCCTCGGTCTCGACCCCGAGTTCCTCGCGCAGTTCGCGCACCAGGGCGTCCTCGGGCCGCTCGCCGGTCTCGACCTTGCCGCCGGGCAGCTCCCAGCGCCCGGCCAGCTCGGCGGGCGCGCTGCGCCGCGCGGCGAGCAGCCGGCCGGCGTCGAGCAGGGCGGCTCCCACCACCACGATCCGTTCGGTCATGGGGCGGAGCCTACGGGAGCGCGCCAGTGGTCAGTTGAGCGCTCCGAGGGTCAGTTGTGGGTGCCGTCCCCGTTCTGGCCGATGCGTTCGACCCAGTAGAGCTGTTTGTGGCCGTGGTCGTCGAGGCTGTCGGCGATCTTCTGGGCCTCGGCCCGGGTCGCGTACCGTCCCACGCGGTAGCGATTGCCGTTGTCGTCCTGCCTTATGACGATCCAGGGCAGGGCGACCGTGCCCTCACTCATCGCCCCCACCGTTCCTTCTCGCACCGCCCCACCCGCTTCCCCTCTCGGGCCCCCACCGTGCCCCGCCTAAGGAAACCGCAATCCGCATATGCCCGAGCGTACGCCCTACCTTCACGGAGCGAATACGCCTTTTCACAAAGAGGTACGCAACCAGCCAGAACACGGGGGGCGCACGATGGCGAACGCGCCGTCTTACCCGCCTCTGTCGTGGGTCGGGGGCATTTCGGACGGACCCTGGATCACCTGGGAGAACGGCCGGATTGCAGCGTGCCGCCGGGGGCCGGGAGCCGGGTTGTGGGGTGAGGGCGGCCGCCCGGGGGGCGTGCCGGGGTGTGCGCTACTTCACGGGCAGGTGGTACGCGACCCGGTAGCGGTCGGCGGGGATCACGACGTCGGCGGTCTCCACGGGGCGGCCGGAGGCGTAGTAGGTGCGCTGGATGACGAGGACCACATGCCCGGGGACGCCGCCGAGGACGTGCAGTTCCTCGGCGAGGCCGGGGCGGGCGCCGACCTCCTCGGTGACGTTGTCCACGATGACGTCGATGGCCCGCATGCGCTCGACGACGCCCATGCCGCCGAGCGGGCCCTCCTCGGGCAGCATCACGGGCGTGCGACCGGTGACGGCGAGGGGTTCCCAGGAGGTGGAGAGCATCATCGGCTCCCCCGCCTCCCGGAACAGGTACCTGGTGCGCATGACCCGCTCGCCGGGTTTGAGGGAGAGCCGCTCGGCGATGGCGGCCCCGGCCTCGGCCTGCTCGCTGCTGGACTCCCAGGTCCCGCGCACCGAGGCGTCGGCCTGCTCCTGCCGGAAGGGTGTGGCACCGGAGGGCGGCCGGAACCCGGAGCGGGCCACGCCCCGGGGCACCGGGCGCTCGCGCACATACGTGCCGGAGCCGGAGCGGCCCTCGACCAGGCCCTCGGCCATCAGCACCTTGCGGGCCTCCAGCGCGACCGTGTCCGAGACGCCGTACTCCTCGCGGATGCGGGCCTGGGAGGGGAGCCGCGTGTGAGGCGGCAGTGAACCGTCGACGATCTTCTTGCGGAGATCACCCGCGACACGCAAGTACGCCGGCTGCTCACCGAAAGTCACTGGCCGCTCCCATCAGGTTGTACAGACAGCAACAGCCTGGCAACCGTGGGTTGTGCCATGCAAGCAAAGGCCAGAGAATCACTCGATGTGATGACATGGGGCCCGGGAGGGCTTTACCCAGGCACTTTCTCTCCGTTATAGCCCTGTCCACACCTCACCGCGATCATGCCCTGCGCGATCACACCGCCAGGGCGCCCCCGCTCCCGCCGCCGGAGTCACCCGAGCCGCTGTCACCACCGTCGCCGCTGCCGTCCGGGGGCGGGGTGGTCTCCAGGCCCAGGGCCTTGCGCGCGGGGACCGCCTTCTTCGGGTCGAGCAGTTTGAGCCCGGTGTCGTAGTGCTGGTAGAAGGCGTCCAGGCCCTTCGCCTGCGCGGCCTTCGCCCACTCCACCCGTGCCTTGTCCAGGTCGGACGTGAGCACGCTGATCCGCCCCACGGCGTCGGCGGACCAGCCGTTCGCGCGCAGCATCCGGGCCTGTTCGGCCAGCGCGGCCGACACCCGGCCCGCCCACTCCTTGTGCCCCGGCAGGTCGTCCTCGACGTACTCCGTGTCGGGGGCGGTGGCGAGGGCCGCGTTGAGGACGTGAGCCGCCTTCAGATAGGCGACCTGGTCGGCGTCCAGGACCGTCTCGTCGTTGCGCAGCGAGCCGGTGAGGTTCCCGCCCTCGGTCACGCTGCCGAAGACACAGGTGACCTCCCGGTCCCCGGCCGACCAGCTGTCCTCGGTGGGCGTGAGGTAGTACACGTCGACGTCGTCGGGCACGGCCCAGCCGTCCATCGCGTAGGAGTCCTGGAGGCCGTAGCAGCGCTCGTCGGCGGTGTCGCCGACCTTGTCGTCGCCGGGGTAGGACCCGTCCTTCAGCCGGAAGGTGGCGAACACCTCGCCGTCGTGCTCGCCGGAGCAGGGGACCTTGTCGACGTCGTACGTCTCGCCGCTGAGCTGTCCGCCCGGCGCGTCGAAGCACTCGCCCTTGACCAGCGAGATGCTCGCGCCGTCGCGTGCGCCCTCCTTGACGCCCTCCCAGAAGTCGGACGCGCCGCCCGTGGCGAGCATCAGCACCCACACCGCGAGCCCGAGCCCGGACAGCACCGAGCCGCTGATCGCCAGCCCCTTGCCGCGCTCGCCCCGCCGGCCGATCTGCCGCAGCGCGACCAGCCCGAGCACCAGGCCCACACCAGGCAGGCAGCACAGCACGCCGAACACGAGGGAGGCGATGGCGAGGCCGTTGACGGGCGCCGGCCGGTTGTAGGGGCTGTAGCCCTGCGCCCAGGGCTGGTACGGCCCGTAGGGGTTCTGCGGGCCCTGTGCCTGCGGGTACGGCGGCGGCCCGTACGGCCCCTGCGGGTACTGCGGGGGTGGCTGGTACGGCCCTTGCGGCTGGTGGGGGTCGGGGGGCGGGGGTATGGACACCGGTACCGTGCTCCTGGGTCGGGCGGGGGGAATGGTTCAGACGGGCCCTGGGGCCGACGACTGGACCGACGTACGACTGGGCGCATGGTAAGCGGGGCACGAGTGGGGGCGGAATGAGGGTGGAACACCGGGCGGACAGCCGGGTGGGGAACGCCACCGTGGGTGCGGTGAACGGGCTCACCGCGCGGTGGGCGGCGGCAGCGGCACCGGAGGGTACGGCGTTCTCGGCGGCCGGGGTCTGGCCCCTGCTGGCCTTCCTGGCGGACGGCGCGACGGGCGCCGCGCGGGCCGAGCTGGCCCAGGCGCTCGGCGTGCCCGCGGAGCAGGCGGCCGCCGCCGCACGGGAGTTGCTGGCCGCGCTGGAGCCGGTGTCCGGCCTGGACGCGGCGCTCGGCCTGTGGACGCACCGGACGCTGCAGCTGCGCGAGGAGTGGCGGGCCGGGCTGCCGGCCGGGACGCACGGGGTGTTCGGGGAGGACCTGGTCACCGCGCAGGAGCGGCTGGACGCCTGGGCGGCCGAGCGGACCGGCGGGCTGGTGGAGCGCATGCCGGTGACGCTGACGCGGGAGGCGCGGATGGTGCTGGCCAGTGCGCTCACCCTGCGCACGGACTGGCGGCAGCCGTTCACCGAGACCATGCTGCGCCCGGACTCCGGTCCCTGGCAGGGCCGTTCGCTGCTCGGGCTGCACCGCCGGAGCGTGCGGCCGGACCGGGTCGGCGTGACGAGCACGCCCGACGGCTTCGTGACCGCGCTGACCGTGCCCGGCGACAACGGCATCGACGTCCATCTGGTGCTCGGCGAGGAGCGGATGACACCGGGGCAGGTCCTCACCGCCGGGGTCGGGGTCGTGCAACGCGCGCTCGCGGTCACCGGGGGCGGGCAGCTGCCGTTCGGGCATGTCGGCCCCGGCCTGCACGTCGAGCAACAGCCCGCCCTCGCGCCGGAGCCGATCACGCTGGACGTGCGGACGGTGGCGTACGAGGTGCGCGCCGACCACGATCTGCTGGCGCTGCACGCCCTGTTCGGGCTCACCACGGCCCAGGACGACCGGCAGGGCCACTTCCCCGGCGTCAGCGCCATGCCGCTGGCCGCGGGGGCGGCCCGGCAGTCCGCCCTCGCCCGGTTCGGCGCGCTGGGCTTCCGGGCGGCGGCGGTGACGGCGGTCGTGCCGTACGGCGCCGGTGGCGTCCCGCAGTACCGCTACGAGACCACGGTCGTGCGGGTGGCGTTCGACCGCCCCTTCGGGTTCCTCGCGGTCGACCGCGAGTCCCGGCTGGTGCTGATGGCGGGCTGGGTGACGGATCCGGCGCCGTATCCCGCCATGGGCCGTTAGGAGCGCGGCACCTGGTGGACCTCGGCGGCGGTTCCGAGGACTCCCGCCAGGGGCGGGGTGGTCAGCGGGGCCGTGCGGGGGCGGGTCAGGGTGACGTACGCGGGCACGGGCAGGGCCAACGACAGGTCCAGGCGGGCCGCGTTGAAGTAGATCCGGTCGTGGGCCAGCAGGGCGGTGTCGACGACCAGTTCCAGGTCCGGGTGGAAAGTGAACGGCACGACGCAGCCGCTCACGCAGCCCGACAGTCTTTCGGCCACCTCCCGTGCGGCGAAGGCGGCGTCCGTGCCGCCGTACAGCTCGCACACCCGGGTCATGTCCAGACGGCGGTCGCCGGGTACGACGGCCAGGACGTAGCGGCGGCTGCGGCGGCCGGTGCTCACCCGCACCACCAGGCACTTGGCCGCCTGGTCCAGCGGATGCCCGCGCAGCTCGGACGCGAGGTCCGTACGGCCCTCGGGTGCGTGCGGGATCAGGCGGTAGGGGACGCGGGCGTCGTCCAGCAGCGACAGCAGACGGTGGGAGGTGTCCGGGGGCAGCAGGTCGAGGTCGCGGGGCACGGTGAGGCCTCTCTGTGAAGGACGGGCGGCGCTCTCACCGTGCCGGGGCGGCCTATATTTCTCCGCTGCGCTCCCTCACCACGCGGTTCCCCGTGCGGCCGGCTCCCCGGCGATAACCCGCCAATAACGCCCCTCTCTAGCTTCGGAAACCGTAGAGATGGCTGGCCGCACCAGAAGGGGGTGGTGTCCCATGGAGTTCCGGGTCCTTGGGCCAGTGGAGGCGTGGCGAGGGGGTGAGCGCGTTGCCCTCTCCGGTTCGAAGATGCACACGGTGCTGGCGACGATGCTGCTCGCACAGGAGCGGGTGGTGTCCGACAGCAGGCTGAGCGCGCTGCTGTGGGGGTGGGAGCCGCCGGCGACGGCGAGCGCGCAGATCTACACGTACATGTCGCGGCTGCGCAAGCAGCTCGGCGAGGAGGTCGAGATCGTACGGCGGCCTCCCGGGTACGTGCTGCGCGCCCCGGGTGCCGTCGTGGACCTCGTGGAGTTCCGCCGACGGGAGCGGGACGGGCGGCGGGCGCTGGCGGAACGGCGCTTCGAGGAGGCCGCCGACCTGCTGCGCGAGGCACTCGGGCAGTGGCGGGGAACCGCGCTGGCGAACGTCACCGAGCACATGCTGGACGCCGAGCCGGCACCGCTCGAGGAGGAGCGGATGCTCGCCCTGGAGTCGCGCCTGGAGGCGGACCTCGAGCTGGGGCGGCACGAGCAGGTGATGGCCGAACTGACCGCGCTGGTCGCCGAGTTCCCGGTACGGGAGCGGCTGCGGGCCCAGCTGATGACCGCGCTGTACCGGTGCGGCCGGCAGGCCGACGCGCTGCACACGTACTACGAGGGCCGCAAGGTCCTGGCCGAACAGCTCGGCATCGACCCCGGTGAGGCGCTGGGCTCCACGTACCAGGCCGTGCTGGGCGGTGAGTTGGGGCTCGGGCCGCGGCGCGGTACGCCGCCGGCCGGGCGGCCCGTGCCGTCGATGCTGCCCGCCACGGACGGCGAACTCGTCGGCCGGGAGCGCGAACTCGAGGCGCTGCGGGGGCGTCTCGGCCAGGGCGGCGGCGCGCCGCGGCGGATCCTGGTGACCGGCATGGCCGGCCTCGGCAAGACGGCGCTCGCGGTGCGGGCCGCGGCCGAGAGCGGCGGGCTCTTCCCCGACGGGCTGCTCTTCGCGGAGCTGTGCGGTCTCGACGGCGCCCCGCGGGCCCCGCGTGCGGTGCTCGCCCAGTTGCTGCGAGCCCTCGGCGAGAGCGACCACGCGCTGCCGGCCGGCGATCTGGACGAGCTGGTACGGCTGTACCGGGCGCGCACGGCCGAACGGCGGCTGCTGCTGGTGCTCGACAACGTCAGCGGCGACCGGCAGCTCGCGCCGCTGCTGCCGGCCGGTGACTCGGCCGTGCTGATCACCAGCCGGAGCCGGCTGGCGCGGGTGGCCGGCGGGGACACGCTGGCGCTGCCGCTGCTGGACGACGAGGCGTCGCTGGAGCTGCTCGCCGCGCGGGCGGGCCGGCAGCGGCTGGACGACGACCCGGACGCGGCCGACGATCTGGTGGCGTACTGCGGCGGGCTGCCGCTAGCGCTGTCCATCGCCGGCGCCCGCCTGGCCGCCCGTCCGCACTGGACCGCGGCCCGGCTCGCGGCCCGGCTCGCCGACCCTGCCGCACGGCTCGCCGAACTCTCCTTCGGCGACCTGGACCTGAGCCGGGTCCTGCGCTCCTCCGTCGATCCGCTGCCGCCCGCGGTGCACGACGTCCTGGCCGGTCTCGCGGATCCGGAGCTGGGCGGCGAGCCGTTCAGCGCCCGGCGCGCGGGAGAGTGGCTGGGGCTGACCGAGGACGCGGCGGAGAACGCCCTGGAGACCCTGGTGGACACCGCCCTGCTGGACCTGTCGGGCCTGGACGACCAGGGCCGCCCGCAGTACCGCTGCCACGAACTGGTACGGCTGCTCGCGGCGACCCTCGACGGCTCGGGCCTGCCGGCCGTGCGCGCGGGGCGGTGAGGAACCCCGTTTCCCACCCGCCCACCCGTCTCGGTAACTCGAGAAGCCGGACTTGAAAGGCCAAGCAATGCCGAAACGCCGACGCCCCGCTTCGCCGCCCGCCCAGTCGGGTGGGCGGGTCGGCCTGGCCGTACCGGTGCGAACACCATGCCCGACGACCCCGGCCTGTCGGCCGTCCTCGCTGGGCGGTGAGAGGGCCGCGCCGGTGTGGTCACCAGGAGCCGCGGGCGCGGGCGTAGGCCTGGCCGGCCGGGGCGATGATCTCCTGGGCCACCGCCCAGGCGTCGGAGACCACGCGCTCGCGCGGCGGGCGCGGGGACTGGGCGACGGCCTGTGCGGTGACCGCCCAGACCGCGGCGACGGCGGCGGTCGCGCGTACGTCCACGGTGGGGCGGGCGGGGCGGACGCCGTTGCCGCAGACCTCCAGGCGCAGCCCGAGCGCGGCCGCCGTCGCGTCGCGCACGGTACGGGCGACACGGGCGTCGGGGTGCGCGAACACCCGGGACGACAGCGGGTGTTCGTAGGCCTGACGGACCCAGGTGCTCAGCCGCAGCCGTTCGCGGGCCTCCCAGCCGCCCGGGGCGGAGGGGCCGGGGTCGATGCGGTCGACGGCCTCGGCGAGGGTGTCGAAGTAGGCGATCAGGTCACGGGACGTGAGCAGAGGCGCCGCGGCGGGGGCGGCGACGGTCTGTGCGGTCATGGTGGGCTGATTCCTTTTCTGGTCGGTGAGTTGACTCGGGGACGACGCCCGGTGGCAGCTCAGGAGGGCGGGTGCGGGTGCATGCGTCCCCGGGTTCAGACGGGTGGGTGCAGGTGTACCGCTCCTCGGGAGGCCGGGCCCGCAGGACGGGCCAGGGCTACCGCGAGGCGGTCGGAGAGGTGGAGGTCCTGGACGGTCCAGGCGGTGGCGTGGTCGTCGGTGTGGTGGGTGACGCGGACCCGGCCGGTCCGGTCGGGGCGTGTCTCCAGGCGGCCCAGGTCGGTGCCGGCCAGGCCCACGCCGACCGCCTTGACGACGGCCTCCTTGCGGGTCCACACGCGGTGGAACGCGCACTGCCGGGCGGTACCCTCCGGGACGTCGCGCAAGTGGCCGCGCTCGGCCGCGGTGAGCACCGTGTCGGACAGCAGCGCCTCCCGCACCGGCCGCAGCGCCTCCGCGTCGACGCCGATGGCGGTGCCCGCGCCGACCGCGAAGACACCCCAGCCGGCCGTCCGGCTCAGGCTGATCGCGAGCGGTACGGCGGGGCGCAGCACCTGCGGCGGGCCGTGGCCGTCCGAGCCGCAGCCCGGGCAGCGCCGGCGGCCCAGGTCGACGTCGGCGGCGGCGGTGCCGAGGAGTTGACCGAGCGCACGCCGGGCACCGGCCCGGGTGTGCACGAACTCGGCCGCGTCCCGCTCGGACAGCATGCCGAGCGCACGCCGGAACTCCCCCGTGGCCAGCAGTCGCAGATCGGCCGGGTCGACCCGGCCGGGTGAGCGCCACCACCACACATGGGCCTCGCCCCGGGCGATGAGCCGGTCCACCTCGGGATACACCTTTTCCTCGCCTCCTTGACGCATCAGCACCACTCCCGCGTTTTCTCAGAGACGTCGGACGGACGCCGTCCGGAACATGTGTCGGACTTCTGCGGGGCCAGGTTCCGCCCGCCCGCTATTGCCGCCCTATACAGCGTTTACGGCCCTTTTCCATAGGGCCGCGATAGGCGCTGCCCGGAAGCTTTTCCGAGCAATGCCGTCGACCTGAGGACAACGCTGTGACGCAGATAGAGATTCTGGCTCCAGCCGCCGAGAGCACGGTGACCGCGCACGAACTCACCGCGGCGGAGAGAAACGGCCTCATCACCGTGGCCGGCCGGCTGACCGGCCCGGCGCACCCGCTCATCGACTCCCCGGACTGGCTGGGCGCGGCCCGCGAGGCGACCTCGCTGCTGCCCCGGCAACTCCTCGGCACCCTGCGCGCGTTCCGGCACGATCCGGGCGCGGACGGGGTGCTGCTGCTGCGCAACCTGCCGGTGACGGCGGGCGATCCGCTGCCGCCGACGCCGGGCGTGCCGAATTCCGTGGAACGTGTTCCGACCACGGCCGCCTCCGTCATCGTCTCGGTGATGCTGCAACTCGGTGAGGTCATCGCGTTCCGTAACGAGAAGAGCGGTGCCCTGGTGCAGAACGTGGTGCCGGTTCCCGGAAAGGAGGATTCCCAGAGCAACGCCGGTTCCGTGCTGCTGGAACTGCATGTCGAAAACGCCTTCCACGACAACCGTCCGGATTATGTGGGCCTGTTGTGCATGCGCGAGGACCCGACCGGGGACGCCAAGCTGTGCACCTCGTCCATCCGTCGGGCGCTGCCGCTGCTGTCCGAGGCGACTCGGCGGGTGCTGGCCGAGCCGCGGTTCCTGACCGAGCCGCCGCCCTCCTTCGGTTCCCTGGGCGGGGTCCGCTCGGCGCACCCGGTGCTGCAGGGCGACCTGGACGACCCCAACGTCCTGGTGGACTTCGCCGCCACGCATCCGCTGGACGAGCGGGCGAAGGCGGCGATGGCCGAGCTGCGGGAGGCGTTCGTGGAGACCATGGCCGCGCACCGGCTGCGCGTGGGTGACCTGGCCGTGGTCGACAACCGGGTCGCGGTGCACGGCCGTACCTCCTTCACCCCGCGCTACGACGGTGAGGACCGCTGGCTGGAGCGGGTGTACGCCCACCTGGACAACCGGCGCAGCCGGGTGGACCGACTGGGCGGCGGCGCCGTCCTCAACTGACGGACACCGCAGACCGGTTGAAGGGCCGGCCCCCACGAGGGGCCGGCCCTTCAGGTGTGGTCACCGGTCACTGCCGGGAGCCGATGACGTCCGCGGGACGTCCGGTCAGCGCCAGCCGGCCCGGCACCACGGTGGCCAGCAGGGCCAGCAGCCCGCCGAAGCCGAGGACGGCGAGATAGGTCCCCGGTGCCACGGAGGGCGCCGCCGAGCCGGTCATGCCGATGCTGAACGCGGTGAGCACGGCGTAGGCGATGCCGGTGCCGAGCGCGGCCGCGACCAGGACGACGATGCCGGCCTCGATGCGCAGCATGCCCATCACCTGGCGGCGGGTGGTGCCGACCAGGCGCAGCAGCGCGAACTCGCGGAGCCGGTCGGAGACCGACATGGCGAGCGTGTTGACGACGGCGATCGCGGTGAAGGCGATGATCAGGCCCATGGCGACGTAGTTGACCTCGGCGTTGTTCTGCTGCACCTCGGCCTGCAGGTCCTCGACCTGGGCGCGGTCGAGCACCCCGATGCCGGGGAACTGCCCGACGGCCTTCTGCAGTTGCTCGCGGCCCGCCTTGCCGTCACCGCTGGTGCGGACCAGGACGGAGGAGGCGAGCGGGTTGTCGACGTGCCGGGAGACCAGCGCGTGGCTCATGGTGAGGTCGCCGAAGCCGAGGCCGCGGGAGTAGACCGCGGTGACCTTCAGGTGGACGACGGTGCCGTCGCCGAGGGTCACCTTGAGGTCGTCGCCGACCTTCTTGCCGAGGTGGTCGGCGGCGACCTCGCTCATCGCGACGCTGCCGTCGGCGAAGCCGTTCAGCGTGCCCTTCCGCACGTCCGGGTCCCAGGTCTCGCGCAGCCCCTGGGTGGACAGGCCCTGCGCCGGGTACTTGTCGAGCCCGATGCGCACGGAGGTCCGTACGACCTCGGTGACGGCCGTGACGCCGGACGTCTGCCGCAGGGCCGCGGTCGCCCCCTCCGGCACACCGGGGCCGGCCGAGGCCACCACCCAGTCCGCCTTGTTGCCCTCGCGGGCCTGGGCGGTGGCGGCGTCGCCCATCGTGGTCTGCACGAAGAACACCGTGCAGGCCATGCCGATCAGCAGCGCCAGCGGGGTGATCGCGGAGGCCATCCGCTTGGTGTTGGCGCGGACGTTGGCGGTGGCGAGGTGGCCGGCCACGCGCGAGGCACGCAGCGGGATGCCGAGCAGGGCCACGGCGACCCGGGCGATGAGCGGGCCGAGCAGCGAGACCGCGACCGCGAGCACCACGACCGACAGGAACGTCACCGGCGTGGACGCGGGCTCGGTGTCCAGCACGCTGAGCACCACGAGCAGCACGATCCCGCCGGCCAGCGTGAGGATGCCGGCCAGCGTCCGGCCCCAGGCGAACCCGGGCCGCTCGACCGCGGACTCGGCGAGCGCCTCGGCGGGGCGGATCCGGGCGGTGCGGCGGGCGGAGATACGGGCCGCGGCCCACGCGCCCAGCAGGGCCGCGCCGACGGCGGCGAAGAACGGGAAGACGCTGAAGGTCACCTGCAGCGTGTCCGGGATCGCCTTGAAGTCGACGAACTTGCGGTGCAGCCAGTACGCGATGGGCAGTCCCAGCAGCGATCCGGTGAGTCCGGCGAGCAGGCCGACGATCAGCGCCTCACGGCCGATCAGCTGCCGCACCTGCTTCGGGGTGGCGGCGATGGCGCGCAGGAGGGCCAGCTCCCGGTAGCGCTGCTGGATCGACAGCGCGAAGGTGCCGACGACCACGAGGATCGCCACGAGCAGCGAGGTGCCGCCGATGGCGCCGCCCATGGAGACCAGCTTCACCCGGGCCTTGGCCGCGTCCAGGAACTCGACCGGGCCGCGGTCGCCGCCGGTGGCCACCTGGGCGGTGGTGCCGGAGAGCGCCTTGCGCACCTGGTCGGCGAGTTCGCCGGTGGACACGCCCTGCTTGGGCAGCACGCCGATCGCGGACACCTGTCCGTCCCGGCCCGAGAGCCGCTTCGCCTCGTCGGCGGAGAAGAACAGCGAGGTCTGCTGCTTGAGGTCGCCGTCGGCGGGGGCCGCGATGCCGGTCACGGTGTAGCTGCGCGGGGCGTCGGTGGACTGCACGGTGAGCTTCGCGCCGGGCTTGAGGCCGGTACGGGAGGCGAGTTCGCGGTCCACGACGACATCACCGGCGGCGCTGGGGGCGCGGCCGGTGACGAGCTTGAACGGGGTGAGGGCGGCGGAGGTCCAGGCGTGCCCGTAGGAGGGCTTGCCGTCGACTCCGGGGACGACCTGTCCCTTGGGGCTCACCGCGTAGGCGGGGAAGGTGACCTCGGGCACGACGGACTGCGCGCCGGGCACGGAGCGCAGCTTGTCGACCGTGGCGGCGGACAGCCACACGCGCTCGGCGAGCGGCTTGGCCTTGTGCTTGACCTTGGTCTTGCCCTTCTTGTGCTTGACGGTGGTCTGGTGGACGTTCTGGTCGCCGCCGACGACGACCGGCGCGGCGGCGTACCGCTCGGTGCCGATGGTGCCGCGCAGACCGGTCTCCAGGAGGATGCCGCACGCGGTGACCAGGGCGGCGGCGCACATCAGCGCGAGGAACGCGCCGATGAAGCCGCCCTTGCGGGCCTTGAGGGTCTGGAAGGCGTAGCGCAGCATCAGGCCCACGCTCCCAGGTGCGTCATCCGGTCGGCGACGCGCTCGGCGGTCGGGGCGTGCATACGGTCGGCGATGCGGCCGTCGGCCAGGAACAGGACGGTGTCGGCGTAGGAGGCGGCGACCGGGTCGTGGGTGACCATGACGACGGTCTGGCCGGTCTCGTCCACGCAGTTGCGCAGCAGGGAGAGGATCTCCTTGGCGGTGACGGTGTCGAGGGCGCCGGTGGGCTCGTCGCCGAAGATGACGTCGGGGCGGGTGATCAGGGCGCGGGCGATCGCCACGCGCTGCTGCTGGCCGCCGGAGAGTTCGGACGGGCGGTGGGCCGCGCGGCCGCCGAGGCCGACGCGCAGCAGGATGTCCTCCAGCCACTGGCCGTCCAGCCGGGAGCCGGCCAGGCGCAGCGGCAGCTCCACGTTCTGCCGGACGGACAGGGCGGGTACGAGGTTGAACGCCTGGAAGACGAAGCCGATGCGTTCGCGGCGGAGCTTGGTGAGCTGGGTCTCGTTCATGCCGCCCAGCTCGGTGTCGCCGATGTAGGCCCGCCCGGAGGTCGGCTTGTCCAGGCCGGCCGCGCAGTGCAGGAACGTGGACTTGCCGGAGCCGGAGGGCCCCATGACGGCGGTGAAGGAGCCGCGGGCGATGTCCACGGAGACTCCGTCGAGGGCCCGGACACCCCGGCCACCGCGGCCGTAGACCTTGGTGACCTCCTCCAGACGCAGGGCGTGGCTCCGGGCTCCCGTGCCGCTGCGCGGCTGTGTGTTGGTCCTCTCGGTCCTCATGCGTGACCAGTCCTCTCCATCCATCGTCGTGGGGGTCGGGACGAACGTGGCCGGACGATCTATATCGGGGCTATGGTCGCGGAGGAGAGCGGGAGTTGAGGGGTGAATTTCGGCCGAGCTGCGACCGGGCTCGCTAACGGCGGCGCAGTCGGCGGTGGACGAGGGCCGCCGCCGTCGCCGTGAGGCACAGGGCGTACGCTGCCACGACCCAGGTGGCAGGGGTTCGGCCCGCCGTGAGGCCGTGGATCACCGCGGTCAGCCAGCCGGCGTACGACGCGCCGTGGAGGATGCGGAACGGGCGGATCCAGCGCCGGGTGGCGAAGACGCCGCGCCAGACGCCGGTGGCCACGGCGAGAAGGAACAGGTAGCAGGCCAGGGTGCCGAGACCGACCAGCGCGTCCCCGCTGCCCCAGCCGAGCGCGGCGGCCGTCGCGGCGACCCGGCCGCCGGCCACCTTCACGCCGATGTGCAGCAGCAGGAAGCCGACTCCGAGCACGCCGAAGGCCCGGTGCAGGTGCTGGGCCGCGGTCCGCGCACGGGGCGGCAGCAGACCGCGCAGCGCGGTCGCCAGCCCCAGCATCACCGCCACCGACAGCGCGACCAGCGCCACGACCCCGGCCATCCGGTCGAGAAACCCCCGCAGCGCCCCGCCCGCCAGCCCGCCGCTCACGAGCACGCCCCCGGCCAGGACGACCCCGGCGACCACGGCGACGGGCCGGGGCGGCGGGGTGTGCGGCGGCCCGGTGCGGACCACCGGTGGGACGGACGCGGTCTCGTCGCGGACTCCCGCGAGGGCCTCGGCTTCGGGGGTGGCCACGGTTCCGTACGTGCTGGGTCGGCTCATGTGTGCTCCCTGGCTGTGGAGGGCTTGTGGCCGGATATGGGGCGGTTCCCGGCCTCCGCCGGGGAGGGCCGGGGGCCGGGAACCGCGTCTCTCGGCGGCCGAGGGGGGATCGGCGCCGAGGGTCTGGGGGATTGCCGTCAGGCCGGGGCGTGGAGGTGCACCGGGCCCAGCGGGGTGGCGGACGAGGGGCGGGCCAGGGAGGCCGACCAGGGACCGTCCAGGTCCAGGTCCTCCACGTGCCAGGTGGTCGTACGGCCTTCGTGGATGTGGGTCACCGTCAGCGGGCCCTCCTGTCCCGGAGCCACGTCCAGGGTGTTCAGGGGCATCCCCAGCAGCCCCAGGCCCACCGCCTTCATCACCGCCTCCTTACGGGTCCAGGCGCGGTGGAAGAGGGACGTACGGGACGGGCCCTCGGGCAGGGCGAGGATCCGCTCGGTCTCGTCGGGGGTCAGGACCAGCTGGGCCAGGGCCTCCGACTCCATCGGGCGGTACGCCTCCACGTCCACGCCCACCCAGTCGCCCGCCCGCACCGCCAGCACCCCGCACCCGTCGGTACGGGACAGGCTGATCGCCAGCGGGACCGGCGGCCGGACCACGGCGGGCGGACCGTGGTCCGCGTCGCCGCAGCCCGGGCAGATGCGCCGGCCGAAGCGCACGGTGTGGGCCGGTACGCCCAGCAGCCCGGCCACCGCGCGCCGCGCCCCCGCGCGGGTCGTCGTGAACGCCGCCGCGTCCCGTGGCGCGTGGAAGCGCCGCATGCGAGCCCGTTCCTGCTCGTCCAGCAGCACGAAGTCCGCCGGATCGGTCGCCTCGCCCAGCGGCCACCACCACACGTGGACCGCACCGCTCTCCCGCAGCCGCGCCACCACCGCGCGTGCCGTCTCGGGTACGTACACCTCGCCGACGTCCGCCGCGTGGTCGATGTGCGCGGCGGCCGTGGCCGGTCGCGTGGTCATCCGTCCTCCTCTCTCTCGTCACGGCCGGTCTCAGGCCAGTCCGTTGAGGCGCAGGAGCAGCTCCTTGACCTCGGTGGCGTGGTAGCGGTCCCGTTCCTGGGCCGGGTCCGAGCACAGCAGCAGCGGCCCGTCCCGGTCCTCCGACGGCAGCCGTCCATGGCTGCCCCTGACCAGGCCGGGATCGAGCGGCACCACGGTCAGCGGTGCGCGCATCCCGGCCTTCTTGCGCAGCACGGTCCACGCCGCCTTGGCCTTCACCGCCGGGATCGACGGGTCGAAGAACAGCTCGGCGGGGTCGTAGCCCGGCTTGCGGTGGATCTCGACGCCGCGCGCGAAGTCGGGTGCGCGGTCGTCGTCGAGCCAGTAGTAGTAGGTGAACCAGGCGTCCGGTTCCGACACGAGGACCAGCTCGCCCGCGTTGGGGTGGTCGATGCCGTAGGCCTCCTGCTGGGTTCGGTCCCAGATCTCGTCGACGCCGTCGACCGCCTTCAGCACGTCCCGCACCCGCGGGATGTCGACGGGGTCGGCGACGTACACGTGCGCGGCCTGGTGGTCGGCGACGACGAACGCCCGGGAGGTGTACGGGTCGAGGTACTCCATGCCGCGCTGGGTGGAGACCTCCAGCAGTCCCGCGCGGCGCAGTGCCCGGTTGATGTCGACGGGCCGGCTCACCGGCGTGATGCCGTACTCGCTGAGCGCCACCACCGTCGTGCCCCGCTCGCGCAGATCCGCGAGCAGCGGGGCGAGCGCGGCGTCCGTCTCCCGGGCCGCGCGCACCGCCTGCGGGCTGTCGGGGCCGTAACGCTGCAGGTCGTAGTCGAGGTGCGGTACGTAGACGAAGGTCAGGTCGGGGCGACGGCGGTCGACGACGTAGCGGGCGGCGCCGGCGATCCACCGGGTGGAGGCGATCGACGCCGTCGGACCCCAGTACTGGAACAGCGGGAACTCGCCCTGTGCCGCGGTGAGTTCGTCACGCAGTCCGGCGGGCACGGTGTAGCAGTCGGGGGACTTGCGGCCGTCGTAGTGGTAGACCGGCCGCGGGGTGAGGATCGTGTCCACGTCGGCGCCCATCGCCCACCACCAGCACAGGTAGGCGGTGGAGTGGTCCGGGTCGCGGTCGCGGGCCGCCTGCCACACCTTCTCGCCCCGCACCAGGGCGTTGTGCTGGCGCCACATCATGACCTCGCCGTGGTCGCGGTGGTACCAGCCGTTGGCCACCGCCCCGTGCTCGCGCGGCAGCAGCCCGGTGGTCAGGGTGGCCTGCACGGTGGCGGTGACGGCCGGGAACACCGTGTCCAGCCGGGCGGTGAAGCCCTGCTCGCCGACCGCCCTCACCTGCGGCATGTGCTCCAGCAGCCGCGGGGTCAGGCCGACCGTGCACAGCACCGCCGTCCGTGTCGTCGTACGACCGCCGCTCATGACGTCTCCCGCCGCAGCCCGAGGGCCGTCAACTCGTCGCGCAGCCAGGTCAGTTCGGCGGCCAGGCCGTGGGCGAGGGTCTCGTCGCGGTGGCCGGGGAGCACGGACCAGGTGTACGTCTCGATCTCGATGTGGTCGGTGACCGCCCGCTCCCCCGCGAGCAGGGCCCGCAGGGTCTCGCGCAGCACGGGCCGGGTGCTCGCCAGCGGCGGACGCGGGTCCTCGTGCAGGGGCACGTGGTAGTGGATGCGCCAGGGCCGGTCGCCGGGCAGCGCGCCGGAGAGCGCGGGGCCGAGGTCGTCGGTGCCCATCAGCCGGCCGCCGGCGGACGGCTCCCGGGTCTGGTGCAGGAAGCGGGGCTCGGCGAAGTCCGCGAGCAGCTCCCGTACGGCCGGGTCGGCCGGGTCGGCGACCTCCAGCGCGGTGGCCGCCTGGAGCTTGACGACCGGGATGCCCGCCTCGCGCAGCAGGCCCAGCGCCTCCATCGGGTCCTCGTGGGCGACCGCGAGGTGGCAGGCGTCCAGGCACACGCCGATCCACTCGGAGTCGGTGCCGGCCAGCGCGTCGACGGCCTGCTCGGTGCGCTCCACGACGCAGCCGGGCTCCGGCTCGATACCGACCCGGACCGTACGGCCGGTGTCGGCGGCGATCTGCTTCAGCCCCTCGGCGAGCGCGTCCAGCTGGCGGGCGGCCATGGCGCGCTGGGCGGACGTCCACACGGTGCGCCAGGCCAGCGGCAGGGTGGAGATGGACCCGCGGGCCCCCTCCGGCAGCAGCCCGGCCAGCACCCTCGCGAGGTCCAGCGTGTACTCCAGGCGGGCCGGTTCCGACCAGTCCGGGTAGTACACGGCCCGTTTGACGACCCGGGCGTGGAAGCCGCGGTAGGGGAAGCCGTTGAGGGTGACCGTCTCCAGGCCGCGCGCGGTCAGCTCGCGGCGCAGCCGGGCCACGGCCGCCGGGTCGGCGGCGAGCCGGCCCGCGGTCTCGGCGGGCAGCCACAGGCCGACGCCGATCCGCTCGGCGCCGGCCGCGACCCGCACCGGCTCGGCGTAGGCGGCGAGCTGGCCGATGATGCCGTCGAGGGTCTCGGCGGGGTGCACATTGGTGCAGTACGCCAGATGGACGGTGCTGCCGTCGGGGTGTCGCACTCGCATGACTGCTCCTCAGCTCCCGCCGCGGGCGATGGAGTTGCCCGCGAACAGGCCCGCGGCCTGGGTGTCGTTGTAGCCGTCGAGGTCGAGCCGGCCGGACTGGCCGTAGAACGCGACCGGGTTGCGCCACAGCACACGGTCCACGTCGTCCTCGTCGAACCCGGCGGCGAGCATGGCCTCGGCGGTGGCCCGGGTCAGCAGCGGGTCGCTGTGGCCCCAGTCGGCGGCCGAGTTGACCAGCATGCGCTCGGTGCCGTGACGCCGGAGGATGGCGACCATGCGCTCGGGGGTCATCTTGGTGTCGGGGTAGATGGAGAAGCCCATCCAGCTGCCGGTGCCGGCCACCTCGTCGACGGTGACCTCGTTGAGGTGGTCCAGGACCACGTACGCCGGGTCGATGCCGGACTCGCGGATCACGTCCAGGGAGCGCTGGGTGCCGCCGGCCTTGTCGCGGTGCGGGGTGTGGACCAGGGCGGGCAGCCCGAACTCCACGGCGAGGGCGAGCTGCGCGGCGAAGGCGTGGTCCTCGGCCTCGGTGACGGTGTCGTAGCCGATCTCGCCGACCGCCACGACGCCGTCCTTGGCGAGGTAGCGGGGCAGTTCGTCGAGGACGGGGGTGCAGCGCGGGTCGTTCGCCTCCTTGGGGTTCAGGCCGATGGTGCAGTGGTGGCGGATGCCGAACTGGGCGGCGCGGTACGGCTCCCAGCCGAGCAGGGAGTCGAAGTAGTCGGTGAAGCTGGCCGGGGAGGTGCGCGGCTGGCCGAGCCAGAACGCGGGCTCGACCAGGGCGCGGACGCCCGCGGCGTGCATCGCCTTGTAGTCGTCCGTCGTACGGGACGTCATGTGGATGTGTGGATCGAAGATGCGCATGGCCGGGGCTTTCCGCTCGGGAGTGGGTTGCGGGTTCGGTCAGTTCTTGGGGGTGGCGATGAGCCACAGGTCGGCGGGAACGGTGCGGGACGCCGCGCGGCGCTCGGCGGCGAAGCCCAGGGCCATGCGGGCGAGTTCGGCGTCGCGGCGTTCGCGCAGGCCGGCGACCGTGCGCAGGGGGATGCCGGTGAACAGGCACTTCAGGACGGCCTGGCGCCAGCGGTACTGGTCGAGGTGGGTACGGGCGTAGGGGCCGAGGGCGGCTGCGATCAGGCGGGTGTCGTTGGTGCGGAGGGCGTCGTCGGTGAGGGGGAGGCCTGCCGCGCCGATCGGGAGGAACGGGAGGGCGCGGAGCACTCCGCGGCGCTCGGCGGCGTCGCCTTCCCAGTAGCGGGCGGCTGCTTCCTCCGCCAGCTCCTCTCCGTTCAGTCGGAGCTTGGTGAGCAAGAGGGCACGGATGCCGTCCTCCACGTGCCAGTCGGCCCAGCCGGGGAGGGGGCCTCGGCCGTAGTGGCGGCCGGCTGCGGGGAAGCGGGGGTCGAGGGCCTGGGGGCCCTGTTCGGCTGTCGCCGCGGTGTCTTCGGCGAGGCGTTGGCGCTGTTGCTCTGTCAGGACGGAGAGGAGGGATTCCTTCAGGGTGCGCAGGGTCAGGGCGTCGTGGACGGGGGCGGGGGCGAGGGTGGGGGCGAGGGTGGGCGCGGTCATATTGGGGCGACCTCCTTCGGGGCGAGTGCGGGTGGTGTGTGGGCGGGCATCCGGCCTTCGGCCGGATCTGTGTTCCCACCCGCACCACCCGTGCGGCTTTCGTGGTCGAGTGCGGGTGGCCCCTGTGGGGCGGGAGCGCCGTCGGCGGGTGCGGGGAGTGGGTGGGGCGTGCGGCTTTCGTGGGCGGGTGCCGGTAGCCCCTGACGGGCGAGAGCGCCGTCGGCGGGTGCGGAGAGTGGGTGGGACGTGCGGCTTTCGTAGGCGGGTGCCGGTAGCCCCTGACGGGCGGGAGCGCCGTCGGCGGGTGCGGGGAGTGGGTGGGGCGTGCTAGAGGCGTGGGTGGGTGCCGGTGGCCCCTGAAGGGCGGGAGCGCCAATGGTGGCCGTGCGGTGCAGGAACTCGATGCTCTGGTGGGCCGTCGTCGCGGCCGCGTGGCTGTGGCGGGGGAGTTCCACCGAGACCAGGCCCTTGTAGTGGGCGGCGCGCAGGGCTTCCAGGATCGGTGGGAAGTCGATCTCTCCCTCGCCGAAGGGCAGGTGTTCGTGCACCCCGCGGCGCATGTCCTCGATCTGCACGTGGGCCAGTCGGTCGGCGGCCAGCTCCACGCAGCGTGTCTCCGGCCATGGCTCCAGGCAGCGGCAGTGCCCTATGTCGAGGGTGAGCCGGAACCGCTCGTGGCCGCCCAGGGCGCGCAGCAGGCGGCGGTACCCGGCGAGGTCCTCGACGAGCATGCCGGGCTCCGGTTCGAAGGCCAGGTCGACACCGGCCCGCTCGGCCTCGGCGAGCGCCTCCGCACAGCCCTCCTCCAGCCGCTGCCAGGCCTGCTCCCGGGTGGTGCCGGGGTCGGGGGTGCCGCTCCAGAAGTGCACGGCCTCCGCCTCGAGTTCGGCGCCGACACGGATGGCCCGGCGCAGCAGCTCCAGGCGCGCGGCGCGTCCTTCGGGTTCGGCGCTGAGCAGGGTGGGGCGGTGTTTGCGCAGCGGGTCGAGCAGATAGCGCGCGCCTGTCTCCACGACGACGGCGAGGCCGGCCCGGCGCAGGTCCCGGCCGACCCGGCGGACCCGGGGGGCGAGGCGGGGGGCGTAGGGGTCGAGGTGCTGGTGGTCGAGGGTCAGGGCCACGCCGTCGTAGCCGAGCCCGGCGAGGACGGAGAGGGCGTCGGAGAGCCGGTGATCGGCGAAGCCGTTGGTGCCGTAACCGAAGCGGAGGCCTCCGGCGGTCATGTCGGGGACACCTTCCTGGCGAGTCGGGCCGCCTGCGGGAGGCCGGCGGCGAGGACCACGGCGAGCTTCGGGGCTCCGGCCCGCGCGACCAGGGCCGCCTGGAGGGGCAGCAGCGCGTGGATTCCGGCGCCGACCGCGGCCCGGATGCGTGCGGGGTCCGTCGAGTTGCGGAGGGCGGCCCATTGGGGGCGGGCACAGGTCGTGGCATAGAGGGCGGAGGCGAGGAGGGGGAAGGCGAGGTCGGGGGTCAACAGGTTTCGGGGAGAGCCGAGTTGGGCGGCGCCGGCAGTTGAGGCCACATCGCTCGTGCCCAGCGCAGTCACCGCCGTGACCGCCAGCGACACCAGCGGCTCGTACCCCGCCTCGCCGTTCACCTCGTGGTGGCTGAGACGTGTCACCGCCCAGGTGTGCAGGCCGACCGTGGTCGCGGCGCGCAGTGCCGGGGTGGCCGGGGCGGGGCCCGTGCCGTGCAGGACGTCGAGGGCGCGGGCCGCCGCCATGGCCAGGGGGCCGAGCGGGGTCCGCTTCAGGCCGAGGTCGTACGCCCAGACGGTGGCCGCGAGGGGCAGGGTGCGACGCAGCAGTACCCGCCGCCCGCCGGCCAGCGCACCCAGGCCGAGGCCCGCCGCGGTGAGGCCCGCGGCGATGCCGAGCGCGGTCCCGGCGCCGATCCTGCCCGAGGGCACGGGCCGCTCCGGGCGCTCCGCCGCGTCCTCCTCCCGGTCCGCCCAGTCGTTGAGCGCCATGCCGGCCCAGTACAGGCTGACGGAGGACGCGGCCAGCAGCAGCGTCCGCCCACCGGCGGGACGCCCCACGGCCAGCGCCCCGGCGAGCACATCACCGGGCACGGTCAGCGCGGCGGGCGCCCGCACCAACTCGGCGACGTCACGGGCATGTTGGCGCAGGGCGACGGAGCGGGGGCGGTATCCGGTGTCGTACGGCCGGCCCCGGCGAGGGCCGGCTGCGGCGGAGGCACTGCCATCGGTATCGGCATCGGCATCGGCTACAGCTCCGGTGGGCGCGTCGACGCCGTTACGTTCAGGGGCAGACGCACCCGCACTGCCGCGGGTCGCCCGGAACGCGCTCCCCGCCGCCCGCGCCGCCTCCCTGGCCGCCCGGGCCAGGTCGGCGAGCGGCCCGCGGGGCCCGGGGGCCCGGGGCGAGGAGGCGGAGGTGGCCGTCGTGCGGGGCGATGCGGCGGCGGAGCCGGTCGGGCGCGCCGGGCGGGCCACCGTCACGGTGCTCGCGACGGCCCGCCCCAGGGCGGCCACCGTCACCGCGGTCACCACGGCCCGGCCCAGGCCGGCCGTCCTGACCCCGTCGGCAGCGACCCGCACCCAGCCGGACGCCCGCACCCCGCTCACCGCGCCCCCTCGGGCAACCGCGTGCGCTCACCGGCACCGGCCCAGGCGACGAGATCGCCGTACTGGAGTGTCAGGTTGTGCTCCGTCGAGGCCACCGGGTCCTTGAAGAAGAAGCCGAGGGCGGGCAGGGCGCCGGACTCGCCGCGGCGGTGGGCCAGGGCCGCAAGGCGGACGAGGTCGAGGATCAGGGGCGCGGCGAGGGCCGAGTCGCAGCCCTGCCAGGTGAACTGCAGGGACATGCGGACGCCGAGGAAGCCCTCGAAGGAGATGTGGTCCCAGGCCGTCTTCCACTCGCCCATCTCGGGCACGTTGTCGATGTGCACCTGGCCCTCGACCGCGTGCCCCACGGTCTCCTCCAGGGACCGCTGCTTGGACTCGGTCTTGCTGCGCGCGGCCGCCGGGTCGGCGAGGGTCGCCCCGTCGCCGCCGCCGAGCAGGTTGGTGCCGGACCAGGAGCGCACGCGCAGCGCGCGCTGCGCGAACATCGGGGCGAGGGCGCTCTTGACCAGCGTCTCGCCGGTCTTGCCGTCCCGCCCCGCGTGCGGCACCCCGCGCAGCCGGGACAGCTCCTCCAGGGCGGGCAGCGCGGCACCGGCGGACGGGGTGAAGTTGACGTAGGCGCAGCCGGCGTGGAAGGCGGCGTACGCGTAGAGGGAGCTGGGCGGAAGGAGAGTGGTGCTGGTCGCCAGTGCCTTGTCCAGGTCGGCCAGGTCGAGGAAGGCGGGGTCGGGGTCGGGCAGGGCCTCGGTGGAGGAGACGTTCACGACCACGACCTGCTCCAGGCCGTGCCGGGTGCGGAAGTCCGTGATGTCGGCGGCGAGCCGGCGGGCGGTCGTGTACTGGGGTTCGCCCTCGCGCGGGGAGCCGTCGCGGATCTCCCGGTCGGCTGCTTCCAGGGCGGGCCGTACGGCGGCGGCGACGCGGGCGGGGAGCACGCCCGCGTCGGCCAGGAGGCCGGCCCTCGCCGGCAGCGGCACGTCGACGATGTCGTGGCCGCCGAACACGAGGTCGGCGAGGGCCGGCAGGGATGCGCCACGGAAGACGGGGGACTCGGTGACGCATCCGGTCGGGGAGGCCAAGTCAGCGGCGATCGCGGCCGTGCCGGCGACCACGGTGGTCGCGACCGAGCCACGGGCGCCGACCAGCCAGACGCCGACGCGGGGGGAGGTTCCGGGGGAACGGTCAGTGTCCTGCATGGTGAGCTTGCCTCCTGCTGGTGGTGCCGTACGGAACGAGGGCTACTTGCCGAGGTCGGCCGGGAACGGGGAGATGTCGAAGGCCGCGTCCAGCTCGTCGCGGTCGCGGCGCAGCCACTTGTGGGTGATGTGGCGGACCGTGTGCTTCGGCAGGTGCGGGTTGTCGTCGTGGTCCGTGATCGGCTGGGCCAGCGACTGCAGCTCCCAGGCGGCGCCCGCGAGCCGGTTGACGTGGGTCCACCAGCGGGGCTCGATGCCGAGCAGCACGAAGCCGGCAAGGAACGGGTGCCAGCGGTGGTAGGCGTGCGTGGGCTCCGGCGGCGTGTAGTTCATCATGTGCACCTTCTGGCCGACCGGGCGGCGCGGGTCGAACAGCGTGCCCTGGCCGAACTCCTGGAAGGCGAAGACGAGTCCGCGCGGGTCACGGCCGTAGAACTGGTCGTAGACCGCGATCTGGTTGCGCGAGAGGACCTCGAAGGCGTCCTTGTTGGGCTGGATCAGCTCCAGGAAGCTGCGCGGGTAACGGCCGCTCTTGCGGGTGGCCAGCCAGGCGTCGTACGTCTTGGTGAAGCCGCCGAACGGGGTGGTGATGGCGGCGACGGCGTCCTTCATCTCCTGCGAGGGGGTGTAGTAGGACATTTCGTCGTACTGGTACCAGAACTCGTTGGCCCAGCGGTCGCCGACCATGCCCGGCACGTCCGGCAGGGAGGGGTGGCAGCGCTTGGGGCTGGCCGAGGCCGGTGCCGCGCCGATCAGCGTCGCGGCGGCGGCCGCGCCCGCCACGCCGAGGGCGGCCCGCAGCGCGCCCCTCCGGTCCAGGGTGTTGAGCGACATGGGTTCTCCTTACGAGGGGCGGATCACGAAGTGCGGTTGCGAGGGGCGAAGCGTTTCCGTCGGCGAGGGCCGAAGCGTTTCCTTGCTACGACTTTCGGGGTCCGCCCTATCGGCGGCCTATACCGGGAAGCCGCAGGTCAGGACGGGCTTTCGGACTCGGGGTAGGGGGCCTTGCGCAGCCCCGGGGAGAGCAGGGCGCAGACGGCCGTGAGGGCCATGACCGCGCTGAGCGCGAGCACCGAGCGGACCGGGCCGGTGGCCTCCAGCAGGAAGCCGGCGGCGACCGGTCCTGCCGCCATGGCGCCGGAACCGACCAGGTTGGCCAGGGAGTTGGCGCGGCCGCGCATGTGGTCGGGGGCGGCCCGCACCAGCAGGACACCGCCCGCCACGTTGAAGACGCCGCCGACATAGCCGCTGGCCGCGAACAGCGCGCCCAGCAGCACGGGCATGTGCAGGGCGGCGGCGACCGGGGCCATGAGCGCGGTCCAGGCGAGCAGTCCGCCGAGCACGAGGGTGCGCAGCCGCAGCCGGTGCTGCCACCAGCTGCCGGTGAGGGCGCCGACCAGTCCCCCGGCGCCGCTCAGCGAGAGCACCAGGCCCACCTCGAACTGGGTGCCGTGGTGGTCCTGGATGCCGGTCATCACGGCCAGGTTGAGGCCCTGGAACAGGACGTTGGTGACGGCGACCGCGGTCATCACCGCGCGCAGGAAGGGCTGCCGCCACATCCACACCAGACCCTCGCGGATCTCGGTCCCGATCCGGGCCGGCGGCGCGGCCCGCTGCTGCTGGAGCCGCCCCCGGACACCGAACAGGCAGAGCACCGAGGCGAGTTGCGCGACGGCGGCGGCCGCGTAGGGAAGGGACGCGCCCAGCCCGACCAGTCCGCTGCCCAGTGGCTGTCCGGCGATGGCCGCCCCGCGGGTGCGGGCCTCGTTTCCGGTCAGCGCGGCCGGCAGCTGTTCGGCGGGGACCACGCTCGGTACGGCGGCCCGCTCGGCGAGCTGGTGCAGCACCCCGAGCGTGCCCTCGGCGAACGCGGCGACGAGCAGCGCCCACAGCCAGGTCCGCCCGCTGAGCAGCAGCGCCATGACCAGCCCGGCGACGAGGGCCTGCCCGAGCCCGGCGGCCACCATGACCCGCCGCCGGTCCCACCGGTCCACGAGGGCGCCGCCCGGCAGCTGCATCACCAGCTGCGGCAGCAGCAGCGCGGTGCCGACGAGCCCGGCGTCGCCCGGCGACCCGGTCGCCCACAGCACGGTCAGCGGATAGGCCACGGCGGTGGCCCGCCCGGCCAGCAGCGAGAGCCCGGCCCCGCCCCACAGGAGACGGAAGTCCCGGTTGTGGCGCAGGGGTTGGACAGCGGGGTCGGCCACCGTCACGGCACCCTCACCCTCGCCCTTGCCCTCCTCCGCCAGGAGCCACGGCACCTCCGCCGGATCCGCCGCCGCCCGGCGTGTCGTACCGCTCATCGGACGGCCAGCGGAACCGGTGCCGGGGCGTGGACGTGTTCCAGGACCGCCATGGCGCTGTGCATCTTGTTGGTGGCCTGGGCGAAGGCGATGCTCATCGGGCCGTCCAGGACCTCGGCGGTGACCTCCTCGCCGCGGTGCGCGGGCAGGTCGTGCATGAAGACGGCGCGCGGGCTGGTCCGCCACAGGTCCTGGGTGACCTGGAACGGGGCGAAGATCTCCGGCCAGTTCGCGTCCGGCTTGCTGGTGCCGGTGGTCTGCCAGCGGGTGGTGTAGACGACGTCGTACGACCCCTCCAGCGCCGCCATGTCGTGCCGCTCGGTGATCCGGGCGCCGGTGCGGGCCGCGTTCGCCCGGGCCCGGTCCAGGACGGAGGCGGTGAGGCCGTAGCCGGGCGGGGTGCGCAGCTCGAAGTCGACGGCCGGGAACCGGGTGAGCGCGAGGGCGAGGGCGGCCGCGGTGTTGTTGCCCTCGCCGACGTACAGGACGCGCAGGCCCTCGATGCGGCCGAAGTGCCGCAGCAGCGTGGTCAGGTCGGTCAGCGCCTGGGTGGGGTGCTCCTCGGCGCTCATGGCGTTGACCACGGCCATCCGGTGCTGGCTCGCCCAGCCGCGCAGCTCGGCCTCCGGTCCCGCGGTCCGGGCGACCAGCACGTCGAGCATGCCGGAGAGCACCCGGCCGGTGTCCTCGGTGCTCTCACCGGTGTTGAGCTGCAGGTCGCCGGGTCCGTAGGCGATGAGGGAGGCGCCGAGCCGCAGCGCGCCCGAGGAGAAGGCGGTCCGGGTGCGGGTGGAGGTCTTGGCGAAGTAGATGCCCGCGACCAGCCCCGCCAGCGGCCGGACCGGGCCCGCGAGCCCGGCGGAGAACTCCGCGCCGCGCTCCACGACGTGGTGCAGTTCCAGATCGGTGAGGTCGTCGATGGAGACGAGATGGCGCACGCGGCGCCCGTCCGTACGGACGTCCATGAGGGTCAGCCTTCCCTGTTCGAGTCGTGCTCGTCGTTGGCGCGCTCGTCCAGCGCGGCGGCCAACCGGGCGATGGTGTGGTGGCGCAGTGCCGTGGGCAGATCCAGCGCGAGTCCCGCCCGCCGCGCCGCCACCAGCAGCGGCGGCACCAGCAGCGAGTCCCCGCCCAGGTCGCGGAAGTCGTCCTGGATGCCGACCTGTTCGAGACCGAGCACCTCGGCCCACACCTCGGCGAGCCGGTGCTCGGTCGGGGTACGCGGTGGGGCGTAGGGGTGGACGGCGGCCGCGGTGGCCGCGCGGTCGGCCAGGGCGCCGCGGTCGCGCTTGCCGTGGGTGGTGAGCGGGAGGGTGTCGACGATCGTGACGGTGGCCGGGACGAGGGCAGCGGGCAGGACCGTGCGCAACCGGTCGCGGAGGGCGGCGACCTCCACCTCGTGCCCGTCCGCCGGCACCACCCAGGCGGCTAGGCGCCGGCCGCCGTCGGCCGCCGGTACCGCGCTGACCAGCGCGTCCCGTACGGCGGGGTCGGCGGTGAGCGCGGCCTCGGCCTCGCCGGGCTCGACCCGGTGGCCCCGGATCTTGACCTGCTGGTCGGCGCGCCCGGCGAACTCCAGGCCGCCGTCGGCGAGCCGGCGGGCCAGGTCACCGGTCCGGTAGAGGCGGGTGCCGGGGAGGCCGTAGGGGTCGGGCACGAAGGCGAGGGCGGTGAGGTCGGGGCGGCCGGTGTAGCCGCGGGCGAGCCCGTCGCCGCCGAGCCAGACCTCGCCGGTGACGCCGTCGGGCACGGGCCGCAGTGCGCTGTCGAGGACGCGGACCAGGACGCCGGGCAGCGCCGAGCCGAGCGGTACGAGCGTGCGCCCGGACCGGGGTCGTACCCGGGTGAAGGTCGCGGCGACGGTGGCCTCGGTGGGCCCGTACTCGGCGGCCAGCTCCATGCCCCCGCCGGCGGCCCGGATCCGTGCGGCCACCCGGTCGGCCTGGGCCGTCGGGTAGGCGTCGCCCGCGCACACCGCGAGCGCGGCCAGACCGGCCAGCTCACGGTCGCCCAACTGGTGCTCCAGCAGGGCGAGATGGCCCGGGGTCAGGCCGACGAAGGAGTACGGCGCCCGGCTCAGCAGCAGCGGCCCGAAGTCGGCCGTCTCGTACAGCTGCGGCAGCACGTGCACCGGCTGCCCGGTCATCAGCGGCGCGTACAGCGCGGGCATCCCGAGGTCGAAGCCGACCGGGGTGAACCAGGGTGCTCCCCCGTTCCCGGCGGCCGCGTACTCGCGCACGGCCCAGTCGAGGTAGTGGGCGAGCGCCCGGTGGGACACCTCGACGCCCTTGGGGGTGCCGGTGGAGCCGGAGGTGTGCAGGACGTAGGCGAGCCGGTCCGGATCGTGCCGCAGACCGAGCGGCGAGCCGTCGCCGTCGTGGACCGCCTCCTCCGCGAGCACCAGGTCGCGGGCGGGCAGCCGGTCCGCGTACGACGCCTGCGTGACGGCGAGTTCGATGCGGGCCGTGGCGATGCGCGCGTCGGGGGTGCACGGGTCGACCGGCACCTGGACGGCGCCCGCCTTCCACACCCCGAGCAGCGCGGCGACCAGGTCGGGGCCGCGGTCCAGGAGCACCGCGACGCGGGTCTCCGTGCGGGCGCCGAGGGCGCGCAGCCGGCGGGCGACGCGGTTGGCGCGGGCGTCGAGGTCGCCGTAGGACACCGTGAACCCGGTGCCGTGCAGGGCGGTCGCCCACGGGGTGCGGGCGGCCTGGGCCTCGAAGGCGGCCAGGGTGTCCGCCGGGGTGTCGGGGTGGGGCAGGGCGGGCGCCTTGAGGCGGGCGCGTTCGTGGGCGTCCGGGAAGGCGCCGGTGCTGTCGCCGTCGGCGCCCGCGCGGGCCATCTCGGTCAGCACGGCCTGGTACAGCCTCAGCAGCCGGTCGGCGGCGGCACGGGACAGGGTGCCGGTGCGGGAGGCGAGGGAGAGGTGGCCGCGGACGGGGGTGCCGACGACGACCGGGAACTCGTTGGGGCTGTCGTCGCGGCTGGCCATGATGTCGATCAGCTCGGTGTCGACCTGGTGGAAGTCCAGGTAGTGGAAGAGCACGTCGATCAGGTGCCGTTCGCCGCCGGGCACCCGCATCGCGGGCATCGGGAACCGCCGGTGCGGCCACAGCGCCACCTCGTGCGCGAACACCTGCCGGGCCAGTTCGCCCCAGCTGCGGGCACCCCGCTCGTAGGGGAAGGGCACCGAGTTGAGGTACATGCCGGAGACCGTCTCGGCGCCGGCCTGTTCGGGCCGGGCGTCGGCGACCATGCCGCCGCGGAACGCCCGGGCGGGCGTGAGCAGCGACAGCACCTTGCTGTGCGCGGCGTGCAGCACGCTCTTGTACGGCACCTCGGCGGCCGTCGCCAGCGCCCGCAGCCCCGGCTCCAGTTCGTCGAGCGGCAGGTCGAGGCGGTAGCGCTCGTCGGGGCCCTCGGGGTCGCCGGTCCAGCCCGCGGGCACGGTGAACTTCTCGTACCCCTCGACGATCCCGCGCCAGTACTCCTGGTCGGCGGGGTCGGCGAGGGAGCGCAGTTCGGCGGCGATGAAGTCGGCGTAGCGGACGGCGGGCCGGGGCGGTGCGGGGGCGGGTGCGCGGCCCTGGCGCAGGTCGTTGTAGGCGCGCAGGAGTTCCATCAGCTGGGAGTGGTAGCTCCAGCCCTCGATGACGGGGTGGCACTCGGTGATGGACAGCCACCAGCTCTCGTCGTCCAGCAGGTGCACCGCCATCCGCATCAGCGGCGCCCGGGTCAGGTCGAACAGCTCGGCCCGGTCGCGGTCGGCGAACTCCCAGAGCACGGACTGCCGTTGTGTCTCGGGCAGGTGCCGCAGGTCCTCGTGGACGACGGGCATGCTCGCGGCCGCGTGCACCAGCTGGAGGGGCTCGGAGTAGCCGGACAGGGCGAAGGAGGTGCGCATCACCTCGTGCCGCTCGGTGATCAGGTCGGTGGCGCGGCGGAAGGCGTCCGGGTCGAAGGGCAGGTCGTCGCGGATCCGGAAGGAGGTGATGTTGTGGTAGCGGTTCTCGCCGCTGCCGCCGTGCATCTCGATCAGCATCCCGGCCTGGATGCGGGAGATCGGGTAGGCGTCGGTGACGTCGGCGGGCAGCGCGGCCCGGTCGGCGGCGCCGATCATGGCGAACGGTTCGACCGGCTCGAAGCCGCCGGTGCCCGGGGAGGTGCTGCGGGGCACCGCGGCGCGCAGCCGGGCCACGGTGCGGTGCTCGAAGACGTCCCGCACGCTGGTCTCCCAGCCGGCCGCCCGCAGCGCCCCGACCAGGGCGACCGCGCGCAGCGAGTCCCCGCCGAGGTCGAAGAAGTTGTCGTGCACGCCGACCGTGTCGAGGCCGAGCACCTCGGCCCAGACGGCGGCCATCGCCCGCTCGTCGGCGTCGCGGGCCTCGACGTGTTCGCCGACGGCGGTCGCGGCCCGTCCCGGGGCCGGCAGGGCGCGCCGGTCGAGCTTGCCGTTGCCGGTCAGCGGCAGCGCGTCGAGGCGCAGGTAGGCGGTGGGCACCATGTACGGCGGCAGGGTCTCGCCGAGCCGGTCGCGCAGCGCGGCCGGGGCGAGCGTGTCCTCGTCGGCGTCCTCGGCCGGCACCAGGTAGGCGACGAGCTGCTGGTCGCCCGGGGTGTCCTCGCGGACCAGCGCGACGGCCTCGGCGACGGCGGGGTGCGCGGTGAGGGCGGTCTCGATCTCGCCGAGTTCGATGCGGTAGCCGCGCAGCTTGACCTGGTGGTCGACGCGGGCGAGGAAGTCCAGGTTGCCGTCGGGCAGCACCCGGGCCACGTCGCCGGTGCGGTAGAGGCGAGTGCCGGGCGGGCCGTAGGGGTCGGGCAGGAAGCGCTCGGCGGTGAGGCCGGGGCGGCCCGCGTAGCCGCGGGCGAGCCCGATGCCGCCGATCCACACCTCGCCGGGCACGCCGACGGGCAGCGGGCGCAGCCGCTCGTCGAGGACGTACATGGTGGTGTGCGGGATGGCACGCCCGATGGACACGAGTTCGCTGACCACGGGTCCGTCGCCGGCCGGGGCGAGGAAGTACGCCGAGTTGCCGACGGTGATCTCGGTGGGCCCGTACTCGGCGGCGAGCCGGGTGCCGTACGGCCCAGCCGCCCGCGCCCACCGCTCGGCGAGCCGCGTGGTGAAGGAGTCACCGGCCGCGATGACCAGACCGGCCAGCGCTCCGATCTGCTCGTCGGTCAACTGCTGGGTGAGCAGGTGCAGATGGCCCGGGGTGAGCTTGATGAAGGCGTACGGGCCGCCCGCCGCGAGCTGGGCGCCGAGGTCGGCGGTGTCGAGGTCCTGCGGCAGCAGGTGCACGGCCTGCCCGGTCATCAGCGGCGCGTACAGGTCGGGCACGCCGAGGTCGAAGGCGACCGACGAGAACAGCGGCGCTCCCCCGGTGCCGGCGCTCGCGTACGCCTGCACGGTCCAGCCCAGGTAGTTCGCGAGCCCGCGGTGGGTGATCTGCACGCCCTTGGGCTTGCCGGTGGAGCCGGAGGTGTAGATGACGTAGGCGAGCCGGTCGAGGTCGTGGTTCTGCGGGAGCACCGCGTCGGCGGCCTCGATCGCTTCCCGCTCGGCGGGGTCGTCGACGACGATCCGGCGCACGCCCTGGAAGCGTTCGGCGTGCCGGGACTCGGTGACCACGACCGTGGTGGCGGTCTGGTCGAGCATGTAGGCGATGCGGTGGTCCGGGTAGGCCGGGTCGATCGGCACATAGGCCGCTCCGGCCCGCCAGATGCCGAGCAGTACGGCGACCAGGTCGGGGCTCCGGTCGAGCAGCACGCCGACGGTGGCCTCGGGGCCGGCGCCGAGCGCGGCCAGGCGGCGGGCGAACCGGTCGGCGCGGGCGTCGAGTTCGGCGTAGCTGACGGCGGTGTCCGCGTACCGGATCGCCACGGCGTCCGGGGTGGCCGCCATCTGGTCGCCGATGGTCTCGATCACCGGGCGCAGGGCGGCGAGGTCCAGGGGGCTGTCGGTACCGACGGGCTCGGCCGGGCCGTCGAGAAGCAGGGCGCGCTCTGCGGCGGAGAGGAAGTCCAGGTCGGCCACCGGGGTGCCGGGCGCCTCGGCGATCGCGGCGAGCAGCGCGCCGTAGTGGGCGGTGATGCGCTCGGCGGTCGCGGTGTCGAAGAGGGCGGTGGCGTACTCCAGGCTGCCGTGCAGCGAGCCGTCGGCACGCTCGGCCAGGTGCAGGGTGAGGTCGAAGCGGGCGATCCGGCTGGACGCCGGGACCGGGGCGGCGACCACGCCGGGCAGTTCGGGACCGTCGACACCCTCCCCGCCGACCAGGTCGAACATCACCTGGAAGACAGGGGTGGTGGACAGGTCCCGGTCGGGCTCCAGCGCGTCGGCGATCCGGTCGAACGGGGTGTCCTGGTGATCGAAGGCGTCCAGGACAGCACCGCGCCCGGCGGCGAGGAAGTCCCGGAAGGGCACCTCGGGACGCCAGCTCGCCCGCAGGGCAAGCGTGTTGTACGCGTATCCGGCCATGCGTCGCAGCTCGGGCCGGGTGCGGGCGCTGGCGGCGGTGCCGACGCACACGTCGGTCTTCCCGGCGTACCGGCCGAGCAGCAGCTGCCAGGCGCCGAGCAGGGCCATGAAGGGGGTCGCCCCGGTCTCCCGGGCCAGGACCCGCACCCGGTCGGCGACGCCGGCATCGACATCGAACCCGACGGCGGCACCGCCCCCGTCCCGTACGGCAGGCCGCGGCCGGTCGGTCGGCAGCCCGAGCGGACCGGTCCCGGCCAGCCGCTCCCGCCACCACTCCAGGCCTCGCTCGGCGGCGGCCCCACTGTGCCGCTCGGCCAGCCAGGCCGCGTAGTCGGCGTACTGCACGGGAGGCGCGGGCAGCTCGGCGACCGGGTCACGTCCCGCCACGGCGGCCGCGTAGAGGGCCGACAGGTCCTCCAGGAGCAGCGGCCGGGTCATCGCGTCGCAGGCGATGTGGTGGACGACGGCCACGAGTACGTGATCGTCATCGGCGAGCCGCAACAGCCGTACCCGCAGGGGGTGTTCGGCGGCGAGGTCGAAGGGCCGGACGGCCTCGGCCTCGGTGAAGGCGATGGCTACGGCATCCCGATCAGCGAACCCGCCGTCGGCGAGGCCCGCAGTCCGCAACCCCGCGCCGGCGCTCTGCCCCAGGTCGAAGGGCCGTACGGCCTCGGACTCCGCGGGGGCGCCCGCAGCGGCACCACGCTCCACGGACCCGCCCTCGCCGAAGCCCGCAGCACCCAGCCGCGCGCCGGTGCTCTCGGCGTCGGCGACGGCCGCGGTGGCCCACTCCCCCGCCTCGATCACGGCGAAGTCCGCCGTCCCCGCCGGGTCGACCACCTGGCAAGGTTCGGTGCCGTCGAGGGCGTACCGGGTCCGCAGGATCTCGTGGCGGGCGGCGAGGGCGTCGGCTGCGCGGCGCAGGGCGTCGGCGTCGAGGGTGCCGCGCAGCCGGTACGCCATGGGCAGCAGGTACTCCGGGCTGTCCGGGTCGAGCTGGTGCAGGAACCACAGCTGGCGCTGGCCCGCGGACAGGGCGAGCGGCCGGGTGCGGTCGGCGGGCGGGATCGCGGCCGGCTGCGGCCGGGTGGTGCCCTTGCGGGCGGCGAGCCGGCGGCGCAGCAGTTCGGCCCGCAGCTCTTCCTGGGTGGGCGCGGTGGGTGCGGTCACGGCTGGAACTCCCGGTGGGCGTGGGCCAGTTCGGCCTCGGTGAGCGATTCGATCTCGGCGCGTACGGCCTCTTCGACGGCGGTGGCGAGGCCCTGGACGGTGGGCCGCTCGAACACGGCCCGCAGGGGCAGCTCCACGTCGAACTCCTCCTGGATGCGGGCGATGACCCGGGCCGCCTTCACGGAGTTGCCGCCGATCCGGAAGAAGCCCTGGCGGGCGCCGACCCGGCGGGTGGCACCGGGGCCGTACAGCTCCTCGGCCCAGATCTCGGCGAGCGCCTCCTCCACCGGGCCCTCGGGCGGGCTGTACGGCTCGTCGGCGAGGGCCGCGGCCAGGTCCGGCACGGGCAGCGCGGCGGTGTCGACCTTGTTGTGACGGGTGAGCGGCAGCCGCTCCAGGCGGACCAGCAGCGCGGGCAGCATGTAGTCGGGCAGCCGCCGCGCGCAGTGGTCGAGCAGCTCGCTCTCGGCGGGCCCCTCGGTGCCGGGCGCGGGTGTGAAGTAGCCGATCAGCGCGGCCTCGGAGCCGCCGGTGTGGACGGTGACGAAGGCCTGGGCGACGGCGGGGTGCTCGGCGAGCACCGCCTGCACCTCGCCGGTCTCCACCCGCCGGCCACGGATCTTGACCTGGCCGTCGGCGCGCCCGGCGAACTCCAGCGTGCCGTCGGCCCGCATCCGCGCCCGGTCGCCGGTGCGGTAGAGACGCGCGCCGGCGGCCCCGTACGGGTCGGGCACGAACGCGGCCGCGGTCAGTGCGGGCCGGGCGTGGTAGCCGAGGGCCAGGCCGGCGCCGCCGACGCAGAGTTCGCCGGTGACGCCGTACGGCACGGGCCTGAGGTCGGCGTCGAGGACGCGGGCGGTGACGTGCGGGTAGGGGTGGCCGACGGGGACCGCGGTGGCGGTGTCGTCGGCGTCCCAGCGGGTCGCGGCGATGGTGGTCTCGGTGAGCCCGTACTCGTTGATGAACCGCATCAGCCGGCGCGACAGCTCGCGGGCGAGCACCGGCGGGCAGGGCTCGCCGCCGGTCTGGCCCACGACGGGGCGGTGGCCGAGGCCCGCGTCGATCAGCATCTGCCAGTGCGGAGGGGCGACCTGGAGGTGGCTGACCTCGTGCAGGTCCATGAGCCGCAGCTGGGCCGCGTGGTCCTGCTGCTCCCGCTCCCGGGCCAGGACGACGCGGCCGCCGGCGACCAGCGGCATGAACAGTTCGGTGCAGGAGATGTCGAAGGTCACCTGGGCGAGCGCCAGCCAGGCGTCGTCCGGCCCCTGCCCGAAGTCGAGGTGGGCCTGGGAGGCGCGCAGCATGGCGAGCAGTGAGCGGTGGGCCACGGCGACACCCTTGGGGCGGCCGGTGGAGCCCGAGGTGTACATGATGTAGGCGAGGCGGTCGGGGTCGTCGTACGACTCCGGTACGACGGCCACGGCGGCGTCGAGCCCCGCGTCCACGGCGGCGGCGTCGAGTTCCGTGTCCACGGCGAGTACGGCTGTCTCGTGGCGCCCCGCCAGCCGCTCCGCGCCCGCGCCGTCGGTGACGAGCACCCGCGCGCCGGAGTCGGCGAGGACGTGGAGGTTGCGCTCGTCGGGGGCGGCCGGGTCCAGCGGGACGTAGGCGGCGCCCGCCTTCCAGACGCCCAGGAACGCGGCGACCAGGTCGGCGCTGCGGCCCAGCATGACGGCGACGACCGTGTCGGGGCCGGCGCCAAGACCCCGCAGCCGGGCGGCGAACTCCCCCGCACGGCGCTCCAGTCCCGCGTACGTCCAGCTCTCGTCGCCGCACACCAGCGCGGTGTCCCGCGGTGCCCGGCGGGCCGAGGCCGTGATCGCCGCGTGCACGGTGGTGCCGACGACGGCGTCCGCGCCCGGTTCCGGCCTGCCCCGGCCGCTGGCGAGCAGTTCGGCGCGCAGCGGTGCCGGCAGGATGTCGGCCTCGTGCAGGCGCCGCGCCGGGTCGTCCGTGACGGACTCCAGCAGCCGGATCCAGCAGTCGGTGAAGCGCTCGACGGTGGCCGCGTCGAACAGTGCGGTGGCGTACTCGGCGAGGCCGAGCAGGGAGCCGTCGGCCTGGCGCTGGAGCACCAGGGTGAGGTCGGTGCGGGCGGTGCACCAGGCGCCGCGGAAGGCGTCCGCGTCGGCGGCGCCGACCGCGGTGCCGGTGCGGCCCTCCTCGTGCACGTCGAACATGACCTGGTAGAGCGGGGTGCGGGCCGGGTCGCGGGTGTCGTCGAGTTCCTCGACGAGCCGGTCGAAGGGCAGTTCCTGGTGGGCGAAGGCCTCCCGGGCGGTGTCGCGCACCCGCACCAGCGCGTCCCGGAACGGCGTGTCGGCGCCCGCGTCGCAGCGCAGCACCAGTGTGTTGAGGAAGTAGCCCGCCACGTCGGCGACTTCGGTTCCGGTCCGGCCGGCGACGGGCACCCCGACCGGGATGTCCCAGCTGCCGGTGTACCGGGCGACCAGCGCGGCGAAGGCGGTGAGCAGGGTCTGCTGCAGGGTGGCCCCGCAGCTGCGGCCGAGGGCGGCGGCCCGCTCGGCGAGCGGGGCGGGCACGGTGAACACGTGGGCGGCGCCGGCCGCGTCCCGGGTGGCCGGCCGGGGCCGGTCGGCGGGCAGCTCGACCGGCACGAGGCCGCCCAACCTGCCCTTCCAGTACTCCAGTTCGGTGCCGACGAAGTCCTCGGTGAGGCGGCGGCGCCGGTGCACGGCGTGGTCGGCGTACTGCACGGGCAGCTCGGGCAGCCGGGCGTCGGTGCCGGTGTGGGCGGCCTCCGCAAGGGCTCTGAGGTCGCGTTCCAGCACGACGGAGGTCCAGCCGTCGCAGGCGATGTGGTGAATGCTCAGGACGACGGTGAGCGTGCCCCGCCCACGCACCGCCAGGGCCCGCCGTACCGGACCGCGCGCGAGGTCGAAGGGGAGCGTGAACTCCTCGGCGACCAGGGCGTTCAGCTCGTCCGCGGTGTCGGCGTGCGCGGTGCGCAGCTCCCACTCGGCGGGCAGGTCGGCGATCTGCACCGGCTCGGCGCCGCGCAGGGCGTAGCGGGTGCGCAGGATCTCGTGCCGCTCGGCGAGCGCGGTCAGCGCCCGGCCGAGGGTGGTGTCGTCGTAGACGGCGGGCAGGGTGAGGAAGACGGGCGCGTTCCATTCGGCGCTGCCCGGGCGGAGCCGGTCCAGCAGCCACATGCCCTGCTGGCCCGGGGAGAGCGGCAGGCCCTGCGGGTCGCGCGGCACGGGTCCCACGGGCTCGTCGGCGGCCGGTGCGGCGCCCTCGGCCCGGGCCGTGAGCAGGTCGGCCTGCTGCTCCACGGTGGTCGCGGTGAGCAGGGCCGTCGCCGGGATGGTGCGGCCCGCGGCCTGGGAGAGGCCGGCGGCGAGCTTGTTGAGCATCAGCGAGGAGCCGCCGAGCTGGAAGAAGTCGTGCAGCGCGCCGATCTCGTCGGCCGGGGTGCCGATCAGCCGCGCCCACTCCTCGGCCACCGCCCGCTCGGCGGGGTTGCGCACCGGTATGTGCGCGGTGTCGGCGGGCGTGTCGGCGGGGTCGGGCAGCGCGGACCGGTCGATCTTGCCGTTGGGGGTGAGCGGGAACTCGGTGACCGGGACGTAGGCGGTCGGCACCAGCGGGTCGGGCAGCGAGCCGCGCAGGAAGGCCCGCAGCTCCTGCGGGCGCAGGGCCTCGCCGCGGGACTGCACCCAGGCGACCAGCCGGTAGCCGCCGGTGCCGTCCGGTACGGCGGCGGCGACGGCGGCCCGCACCCACGGGTGGGCGGCGAGCGCGGCCTCGACCTCGCCGGGCTCGATGCGCACGCCGTTGACCTTGACCTGGTGGTCGAGGCGCCCCAGGTACTCCAGCGTGCCGTCGGCCCGCCAGCGCACCCGGTCGCCGGTGCGGTAGAGGCGCTCGCCGGGGCGGTGCGGGTCGGGCACGAAGCGCTCGGCGCTCTGGCCGGGGCGCCCGAGGTAGCCGAGGGCGAGCCCGACACCGCCGGCGTGCAGTTCGCCGGGGACGCCGACCGGGACGGGCCGCCCTGCCTGATCGAGCACGACCACCCGCATGTTGCCGATGGGCCGCCCGATCGGCACCGCGCCGGTGTCCTGGGCCGGGTCCCAGCGGTGCTCGGTGATGTCGACGGACGCCTCGGTGGGTCCGTAGGTGTTCCAGATCTCGGCGCCGGGGGCGCGCTCGGCGATCGCCCGGCACAGTTCGGCGTGCAGCGGCTCGCCCGCGCTGAACAGCAGCCGCAGGCCGCCGGCCCGCTCCCAGCCCGCCTCCTCGACGAGCCGCCGGTACAGCGACGGCACTCCCTGCAGGATCGTTACGTCCCGGTCGCCCACCGTCCGCAGCAGCGCCGCCGGGTCACGCTCGGCCCCCTCGGGGGCGAGCACGACCGCACCCCCGGAGACCAGCGGCGCGAACAGCTCAAGTCCGGCCGCGTCGAAGCCGATCGTGGTCTTCAGCAACATGCGGTCACCGGCGCCCAGCCGGTGCCGGTGGGCCAGCCAGCGCACCCGGTTGGCGATGCCACCGTGCGGCACGAGGACGCCCTTGGGACGCCCGGTGGACCCGGAGGTGTGCAGCACATAGGCGGGCCGGTCGCTGTCGGCCGCGAACTCGACTCTCTCGTAAGCCCCTTCCCGCTCCACGGACTCCACGGCGATCCGATGCCGTACGGATGCGGGCAACCGATCCTCGGTGGCGCGCTCGATGAGCACGACCGGATGGGCGGTGTCCTCCAGCACGGCCTCCAGACGGGCCGCCGGGTGCTGCGGGTCCAGCGGCACATACGCGCCGCCCGCCTGCCACACGCCGAGCAGCGCGGCGAGCAGCTCCGGGCCGCGCCGCAGGCAGACGCCGACGAAGTCGCCGGGCCGCACCCCGGCCGCCCGCAGCCGGGCCGCGATGCGCCCGGCCAGCTCGGCCAGCTCGGCGTAACGAACGGCGCTGCCATCGGCGCGCAGGACGGCGGGCGCGTCCGGGGTGCGCCCGGCCTGGGCCGTGAACAGCGCGGGGATCAGCAGACGGCCGGGGACGCGTCCCGACTTCGCAGGCTCGTTCACGATCTCTCCTCCATCGGGATCTTCGGGGTCGGCATCGAAAGGGGCTCGGCGCGGAGTCCTTCGCCTCAGGCCGCCGTAGCCTCGGCCTCGGCCATACGGCGGCGCAGGCTCAGCGGCCGCATGTCGGTCCACACGGCGTCGATACGCGCCAGGCACTCCTCACGCGCCCCCTCGGTCCCCTCGGCCTGCCACCCGGCCGGCAGCGGACGGTCGGCCCACCAGATCGAGTACTGCTCCTCGTCGTTGAGCACCACGCGGTACACGGCGTCGTCGCTCGCCTGTTCGACCATGGGACGTCCCTTCTGAGTGGTCAGGTTTGGCCCATGGTTGAACTCGGCGCTATCAGGGGGGTATTGGGTGTCTATACGCGCCGGAGCATGCGCACTTGCGCGCTGCTGCGACGGGGGACGACGAGGGGCCCCGCCGCCGGTGGCGGGACGCTGTTGGCTGGTTCGAGGTGGGTGACGCCGGAAGCCCAACGGCCTCGCCCACGCCCACAACATCGAGATGCCGATCACCGGCATCTTCGCCGCGCTGCTGCACGAAAAGGTCACCCTCGCCGAAGCCGCCGCCGCGCTGATGCAACGCCCCGCGAAGCCCGAGCGCTGACCCCGACGCCCACCTGGGGCGCCCACCCGTCGAGCGCGGAGGACAGGTCGGCGTGCTCCGCCCCGCCGGTCCAGCACTCGGCGTGGCCCTCCGGCGCCGGGGCGACCACGACGTAGGTGAACTGCCGCCCGCAGCTGAGGGGAGGAACGCCGGCCCACAGCGGAGGCGGTTGTGGCGGACGCCGCGCGTTCACCTTGTGCTTTCTCGTGTACAACCCTTCGTTCATCACGCGTGTCGTACGTCGCTGAAGCCTCGGTTCACTGACAGGAGCATGACCTTGCGCATACGTACCTTCGCCGTTGTGGTGGCTGCCGCCCTGGCCTGTGCGGGGCTGGGCGCTCCCAGTGCCGGTGCGGCGCCCTCCGGGCTGTGGGACGACTTCAACGGTGACGGGTATCGCGATCTGGCCATCGGCACGCCCAAGGCGAGCGGTGGCACGGTCACCGTCCTCTTCGGCTCGTCTTCCGGCGTCAGCCCCGCCCGGTCGGTGAACATCACCCAGGACACCCCGGGCGTTCCCGGGACCTCGGAGCCCGATGACCAGTTCGGCAAGAGCGTCACCAGCGGTGACGTCAACGGCGACGGCTACGCCGACCTGATCGTCGGCGCACCCTACGAGCGGATCACGGGTAAGGCGAACGGCTCGGTGACCATCGTCTGGGGCGGAGCGAACCCGTTCACCTCCGGCGGCACCATGCTCACCGCCCCGAACGCCGAGTCCGGCGGGTTCGGGACGGGCGCCGCGTTCGCCGACCTCGACGGCGACGGCACCGGCAACCTGGTCGTCGTCGGTGGCAACACCTTCTGGTGGTACGCCGACGGGAAGCCCACCCAGGACGGCGCGCTGGCACCGGAGGTGGGGTTCCTGCCCGAGGGCGTACGCCTGGACGGGATCGTCGCCGGGCACTTCTCCGCCACCGACGGCAGCGACTTCGTCGTGCACGGCGGCCGCGCCGACAGCACCGGCGCCACCCACGGTTACGTGGGCCTCCTGCGCGGCGGTCCCGGCGACATCGGCTCCGGCTACACGGTGCTGGCCGACGGCACCGGAGCGGGCGGCACCGCCTGGGACCAGGCCGTCGCGGCGGGCGACATCAACGGCGACGGATACGACGACCTGGTCACCGGCAACTCGGAGATCGGTAAGGGCGGTTCGTTCACCGTGCGGTACGGCAAGGCCGCCGGACTGCCCGCCACGGGTACCCGGTACACCCAGGACAGCGCCGGTGTACCGGGCATCGGCGAGGACTACGACGGCTTCGGCGCCGCCGTCGCGGTGGGCGACGCGACCGGCGACGGCTACGCGGACATCGCGGTCGGCGCCCCGTACGAGGACGTGGACAGCCACCGAAACGTCGGCAACATCGATCTCCTCAAGGGCAGTTCGGCCGGACTGACCACAAGCGGGGCCCAGTCCTTCCACCAGGCCACGCCGGGCGTACCGGGCGCCGCCGAGGGCGGCGACCACTTCGGCTCCTCGCTGCGGCTGGGCGACATCAACGGCAACGGCAGGGCGGACCTGGCGATCGGCGCGTTCGGCGAGGACGTGGTGCCCGGGGGGTACGACGACGGGGCGGCGTGGGTGCTGCGCGGCACCACCTCGGGCCTGACGACGTCGTACGCGACCGCCTTCAACGCGACGGACTTCGGCTATCCGGTGGTCGAGGGCCGCAAGTTCGCGGATGTCTTCGCCCACTGACCACACCGGTTCACCCCGATTGCCTTGAGTACCACCAGGAGAAACGGCAACGATGCGTAACAAGATCCTCTCCGCGACGGTGATCTGCGCGGCGACCCTGCTGGGCGTTACCGCGCCCACCGCCGCGCAGGCCACCGACGCCGCCGCGCCGCAGGGAGACTTCAACGGCGACGGCTACCCGGACCTGGCGGTGGGCGTGCCCTCCGGGCAGGTCGGCAACCAGGCCAAGGCCGGCTATGTGAACGTCGTGTGGGGTGGCCCGGACGGACCGGGCAAGTACGGCTCCGTACGGATCAGCCAGGCCACGAGCGGAGTGCCGGGCACCCCCGAGGCGGGTGATCTCTTCGGCTCCGCGGTCACCGCCGCGGACGTCGACGGCGACCGCTACGCCGACCTGGTCGTGGGCGCCTCCAGCGAGTCGCTCTCCGCCGACAAGTCCGCCGAACACGGCACCGTCACCGTGCTGCGCGGCTCTGCCTCCGGCTTCACCAGCGGGGGCTACACGGTCGCGCAAGGTGCGAGCGAGTTCTCCCGGATCGGCGCGGTGATCGCCGCCGGGGACGTGACCGGCGACGGCCTCACCGACCTGGTTCTCAGCCGCAGCGGCGAGGAGCACGGCGGCGCTGTGCTGCGTCCCGGCCCGCTCACCGCCGACTCCCCGGACACCCTGAGCGGGGAGATCGCCGGGGCGGACTTCGGCGGCGTGACGGCCCTGACCACCGGCGACTTCGACGGCGACGGCGACGACGACCTCGCGGTCTCGGTCAAGGCGACGGAGAGCAGATTCGTCCGGATCTACCGCTGGCAGGACGGCGCCCCGGTGCAGCTGTGGAGCACCACGGCCTCCGCAGCCTCCCTCGCCGCCGCCGACTTCGACGCGGACGGCACGGACGACCTGGCCCTCGGCTACTGCTCCCCGAACTACGAGGACGACGCTCCGGACTGCGCGGACTACTCCACGGGTCGTGCCGAGGTGTTCAAGGGCGGTCTGGTGAAGGTGGCGTACGGCTCGACGTCCGACGGCTTCGGCGCCCGCACCCAGGAGATCCAGCAGGACACTCCGGGCATCGCCGGCACCGCCGAGTCCGAGGACCGCCTCGGCGCGGCGGTCGCCGCGGGCGACATCGACGGCGACGGCTACGCCGACCTCGCCATCGGCGACGCGTACGAGGCGGTCGGCTCGCGGCAGAACGCGGGCACGGTGGTCCTCGTCCACGGCACCGCCACCGGCCTGCTGTCCTCCGGCGGTACGGCGACGAGCGTCGGCTTCACCCAGAACAGCGGCGGCGTCCCGGGCACCGCGGAGACGAGCGACCGGTTCGGCGCATCGGTCCGCCTTCAGGACTACGACGCCGACGGCTACGCGGACCTCGCGGCAGGCACTCCCGGCGAGAACTCCGCCCAGGGCGGCGTCTGGCTGCTGCCGGGCACCGCGCAGGGCACGACGGGGACGGGTTCCAGAGCCCTGACGCCGAAGGGCCTGGGGCTCCCGTCGTCGACGAGCGCCCTGGAGTACGGGCTGGTGATCGGGCGCGGCTAGGGAGTCCCCACGCCCGTCGGCCCCCGGCGCCGGTGACGGCATCGGGGGCCCTGGGGATGTCGGTCAGGCGGCGTTGTCGCCGGACATCTCGTCGTACAGGCTCTGCTCGACGTCGTGCGCGAGGATCCAGGACACGTCGGCGGCCTGGTCCCGTACGCCCTTGCCGGGGCCGCGTCCGCCGCCGTCCCGCGAGCCCAGCTGCACGCGGGTGGTGTGCGGGCGGCGTACCGCCTCGTAGCGGGCCAGCGCGGCGGCGATGCCGTCTCCGCCGGGGGCCGCCTCGGCGAGGCAGACGGCGAGGGCGACGCCGTCCTCGATGGCCTGGTTGGCGCCCTGGCCGTGGTGCGGCAGCATCGGGTGGGCCGCGTCGCCGAGCAGCGTGGTGCGGGCGGTGCTCCAGCGCCGCAGCGGCGCCCGGTCGTACAGCGCCCAGCGCCGCACGTCCCGGGCCGCACCGACGAGCCGGCGCACCTGCGGCGCCCACCCGTCGAGCGCGGCGGACAGGTCGGCGTGCTCCGCCGCGCTGGTCCAGGACTCGGCGTGGCCCTCCGGCGCCGGCGCGACCACGACGTAGGTGAACTGCCGCCCGCCGCTGACCGGATAGACCAGGACCCGTGCCGTCGGACCGGCGAACATGTACATCTGCGTGGGATCGAGTCCGGGCACGCCGGCCGCGTCCACCAGGCCGCGCAGCGCGCTGTTGCCCGAGTAGAGGGGCTGTTCGTCCCCGGCGAGCGAGCGCCGCACCACCGAGTGGACCCCGTCCGCGCCCACCAGTGCGGAGGCCCGGGTCGCGGTGCCGTCGGCGAAGCGCAGGGTGACGCCCTTGCGGGTCTCCTCGTACGCCACCAGCTCGCGCCCGGTGTGCACCCGCGCGGCGGGCAGCAGGGAGGCCAGCATCCGGTGGAGGTCACCGCGGTGCACGGTGAGGTACGGCGCCCCGAACGCGCGCTCCCAGGCCGTGCCCATCTCCTGCCGGGCCACCAGCGAGCCGTCGTGGAAGGCCCGCACCTCCAGCGCCTCGGGCCGTACGGCGGCCCGCTCCAGTTCGCCGGCCAGTCCGAGCCGGTGCAGCAGCCGGGTGCCGTTGGGCCCCAGGTGCATGCCGACGCCCTGTTCGCGCAGGGTGTCACCGCGCTCGTAGACGTGCACGTCGATGCCCCGGCGGTGCAGGGCCGCGGCGGCGGCCAGGCCGCCGATTCCGGCGCCGATCACCGCGATCGTGGTGGTGGTCGTCATCATCGGTGGTCCCAGGCGTTCTCGAAGGATTCGAAGGAGTCGAGGGAGTCGAGGGAGTCGAAAGAGGCGAAGGAGTCGTCGTAGGTGCCCGAGTCGCCCAGCGCCAGGAGGGCGTCCACGTCCGCCGCCCCCGCCAGTTCCACGTCCGCGATCCGCGTGTCCGGGTCCCGCACGGCGCCCGCCAGCAGCCGTTCGTAGCCGTCCGCCAGCCGCTCCACGCTCGCCCGGTCCAGTACGTCGGTGTCGTAGGAGAAGACGGCGGTGACGCCGTCGGGGGTCTGCTCGATGCGCAGCAGCAGGTCGAGCTGGCCCTCCTGCTGCGGTACGTCGATGAGGGCGATGTCGAGTCCGGCGTAGGGGAGGGACGGGCCGAGGGCCGCGCCCGGCGGGACGTTGGGTACGGGCGGCTCCATGCGATCCATCTGGACCAGGAACAGCGCGGCCCGGAACAGCACGGTGTCGGGGAAGGCGAGCCCGCAGGGGTAGCGCACCCCGAACATGCCGCGCATGACCCGCTCCCCGGCCTGCGTGGCCGCCGAGCGGAAGGTGGTGTCGGGGCCGAACTCGGCCCGCACGGGCATGGTGTTGAGGAAGCAGCCGATCAGGTCCCGCTGCCCGCGTCCCGAGCGGGCCGAGGCGGGCACGCCGAGCAGGAAGTCGTCCTGGCCGCTCCAGCGGTGGGTGAGGGCCTGGAACACGGCGAGAAGGTAGGCGAACGGGGTCACGCCGGCGGCGTTGGCGGCCGGGCCGAGCCCGTCGGCCGACTCCGGTGCGAGGCGTCGTACGACCGTGTCGCCGCGCAGGGACCGTACGCGCGGCCGGGGGCGGTCCAGGGGCAGTTCGGCGGGGGCCGAGCCGCGGACCGCGGTCCGCCACTCCTCGGCGGCGAGCAGGCCCGCGTCGGAGGCGGTGTAGCGCAGTTCCTCGGCCGCGTAGTCGGTGTAGGAGGAGGTCAGCGGGCGCCAGGCGGGTGCGGTGCCCGTCGCGTGTGCCGCGTAGGCGTCCAGGACGTCACGGACCAGCAGCCAGCGCGAGGTGAAGTCGCTGACGATGTGGTGGGCGGAGGTGACCAGCGCCCAGTCGTCGTCGGCGCGGCGCAGGAGGACGACGCGGAAGGTGCCCGCCTCCAGGCGGAACGGCCGGGCTCCGGCCTCCTCGGCGGCCCGGAACAGGTGGGCCTCGTCGGCGCCGTCCAGGTCGCGGAACTCCAGCCGGATCAGGGGCTGTTCGGCGACGACCCGGACCGGGCGGCCGTCCTGCTCGGTGAAGACGGAGCGCAGCAGCTCCTGCCGCTCACCGACCGAGGCGACGGCCGCTTCCATGGCGGCGGGATCGATGCGGCCGCGCAGCCTGAGCGGCATCACGATGTTGTAGGCGGCGCTGTCCGGGGCGATGCGGTACGCGGTCCACATCGACTCCTGGATCGTGGTGAGCGGCAGCGCCCGTACGGCGGTGCTCATCCGCAGCCTCCCGCGTGGCTCAGGTCGGAGGCGCGGCCCGCGACGACGGACAGGTCGGCGGCGCCGGGGTCGGTCCCCTCGCCCGGCTGGTCGAAGGAGGCGACGAAGTCGGCCACCCGGTCCAGGCCCCAGTAGGGCTCCGAGCCGTTGATGAAGTACGGCACCCCGAACACGCCGTCGCGTACGACGTCCAGCAGCGCCTTGGCGCCCTGGGCGCGCAGCTCGGGGTCGTCGGTGTCGGCGGCCTCGAAGCCGAGTTCGGCGGCGAGTTCGGCGACGGTGGCCGGGTCGCACAGGTCGCGGCCCTCCAGCCAGCGGGCCCGGCCGGCCCGCTCGACCCAGGCCTGGCCGAGGCCGTGCCGCTCGGCGACGAACCAGGTCAGGTGCGCGGGCTCCCACCACGGCTCGGCGTCCACCGGCCAGGTCAGCTCCAGGCCGCGGGCGGTGGCCAGGCGGCGCACGTCGCGCAGGATGTAGAACTGCTTGGCCCGGGACATGGGCGTGTACGGGAACTCGGCCCCGGCCTCGGCGAGCAGCTTCCCGCTGGTCTCGTCGGGCTCCCAGAAGGGCCGCCACTCGAGCCGGTCGAGCAGGTCGGGGCGGTGGGCGCGCAGCGCGCGCAGGGCGAAGAAGTTGTAGGGGCTGCGCAGGTTGAAGTAGAACCGCGGCGGCCGGGCGGCGCGTGGCATGGCTGATTCCTTCCGTGGTGCCGTGATCAGACGACCCGTGGTCAGACGACCAGTCCGCCGTCGATGGCGAAGACCTGTCCGGTGATGTAGGAGGCCCGCTCGCCCGCGAGGAACGACACCAGTTCGGCGACCTCCTGCGGCTCGCCGAAGCGGCCCAGCGGGATGCGGCGGGTCATCTCCTTGACGTGCTTCTCGGAGAGCCCGCCGGTCATGTCGGTGCCGATGAAGCCGGGGGCGACCACGTTGGCGCGGATGCCGGACCGGCCGGCCTCCTTGGCGAAGGCCTTGGTGAGGCCGATGATCCCGGCCTTCGAAGCCGAGTAGTTGGTCTGGGTGGCGTGGCCCTCCGCGGCGACCGAGGAGAGCGTGATGACCGTGCCCCGGCGGCGCTTCATCATGGGGAAGGCGAGCGCCTTGACGAAGTGGTAGGTGCCGTCGAGGTTGGTGCGCAGCACGGCGTCCCAGTCCTCGTCGGCCATCATCGCCAGATGGCCGTCCCGGACGATCCCGGCCGCGGTGACCAGGACGTCCACCGGGCCGAGCTGCTCCTCGGTCTGCCGCACGAAGTCCGCGACGGCGGCCCGGTCGGTCACGTCGACCCGGCGCGCGAGCGTCCGAGCGCCGTGCGCGGCGGCCGCCTTCGCGGCCAGTTCGCCGGCCTGCTCGTTGGACTGGAAACACAGCGCCACGTCGTAGCCGTCCCGGGCCAGCGTCTCCACGACGGCCCGCCCGATACCGCGCGATCCTCCGGTGACGAGGGCCACCGGCCTCGGTGTGTCGGACATGGACTTGCCTCTCTCCTGGGGAAGTTCGGACCGTTGGTTGCGGGAGTGCCGTCAGGCCAGGCGCAGCAGCAGCGCGCCCGCCGTGCCGTCGCGGTCGACGGCGGTGACCAGGGTCAGCCGATCCACCAGGCGCGGGTCGGCCTCGGCCTCGGCGAGGACGGCGGCGAGCTGGAAGGCGGCCGAGGCGGCGCCGGCGTCGCCGACCAGGGAGCGGACGGGCAGCCGGTTGCCGGTGAGGCCGTCGAGGGCGGACTCCTCCTGTTTGCCGAGCAGTCCGGGCGGGGTGCCGGGGGCGATCAGCTCCACGTCGTCCGGGGTGGCACCCGCGGCGGCCAGCACGTCGGCGACGCAGCGCTCCAGTGCCGTACCGGCCCGCGCGGTGTCCTGGAAGGCGCGGAAGCGGGAGCCGAGGACGGTGGCGAGGACCGGGCGGCCGGACTCCCGGGCGTCCGCCGCGTCCTGAAGCAGGAACAGCGCGGCGCCCTCGCCGAGCGGCTGCGGTGCGGCGCCCCCGTGGTCGGCGACCCGCTCCAGGCGGGCGCGCTGCACGGAGAACTCCTCGGCCGCGCCCGCCAGCAGCGCCCTGCCGTGCCCGCCGCGCAGCAGCCGGGAGGCGTACTGCAGGGAGAGCAGCGCGGTCGCGGCGCCGCCGGAGACGGTGACGTTGGGGCCCTTGAGGGTGTGCCGGATGGCGCTCTGCCCGGTGGGGCAGTTCATGACGGTGTTGGGGAAGCGTGCCGGGTCGACGAGGTAGGGCTTGTCACCGGTGAGCGCGTCCCGGGTGAAGTCCATGATCGACTGCACGCTGCCGGAGGTGCCGAGGACCAGCCCGGTCGACTCCGGGTCGGCGGCGAGCCCGGTGCCGTACTCCTCCAGGAGCATGCCGACCGTGGTGGCCGCGATGCCGGTGACCCGGTCCATGGAACGGGTGCCCTTGCGGCCCAGTACCGCCTTGATGTCGAAGCCGGGGATCAGCCCGGCCTCCTCGTACGGCACCGGCCAGTCGGCGCCGTCCAGCGGGGCGATCGCACGCCGTCCGGACGCGAGGCCCCCGGCGAAGGCGGCCCTGCCCAGTCCGTACGGCGAGGACACGGCCCAGCCCGATATCACCAGCTCCGCCGGCGGCGCGCCCGTTTCGGCTGCCATGGCGTCCCACTCCCCTCTGTTCTCGGGTGTCTGTGTCTGTTTCAGGCCACGGTCGGCACGGGCGCCGTGTCCCACCGGCCGAGCACCAGCACCGCGTTGTTGCCGCCGAAGGCGAGGCCGTTGTTCTGCACGACCTTCAGGTCCGCCGCCACGGCCTCGTTGGGCACGCAGTCGACCGCGCACTCGGGGTCGGTGGTGCGGTGGTTGACGGTGGGCGGGATGAAGCCGTCGCGCAGGGCGAGCGCGCAGGCGGCCGAGGCGAGGGCGCTGGCGGCGCCCATGGTGTGCCCGATCATCGACTTGATGGAGACGGTGCGCGGCAGCTCGTCGCCGAACACCTGCCGGATCGCGCCGACCTCGGTGACGTCGTTGGCCTTGGTGCCGGTGCCGTGCGCCGAGATGAAGTCGACGTCGGCCGCCTCGATCCCGGCGTTGCGGTGTGCGGCCGTGATGCAGCGGGCGATCGAGTCGCGGTCCGGGGCGACCGGGTGGCTGGCGTCGCAGGACAGCCCGTAGCCGAGCACCTCGGCGTAGATGCGGGCGCCGCGGGCCAGTGCCGACTCCAGCGACTCCATGAGCAGGATGCCGGCGCCCTCGCCGGTCAGGATGCCCTGCCGGTCGGCGTCGAAGGGGCGGCACACGTCGGGTGCGATGGTGCCGAGCCGGTAGAAGCCGGTGAAGGTCTTGCGGCACAGCGCGTCCGCGCCCCCGCACAGCGCCATCTCGACGTCGCCGGAGCTGATCGCGTCGTAGCCGTATCCGACGGCGTAGTTGCCGGCGGCGCAGGCGGTGGGGACGGTGACCGTCTCCACGTCCTCCAGGCCAAGCTCGCGCACGATCCCGGCGGACAGCCGGCCGGGCCACACCCGGCGGGCCACCACGGCGTCGAGGACGTCGTCGCCGCTGGTGACCTGCAGCCCGGTGAGGTGGTCCAGGTCGCGGGACTCGCCGTCGGTGGTGCCGACGGAGACCAGCGACCGGACCCCGCGCACCTGCTCCTCGGTGAGGCCCGCGTCGGCCACCGCCATCCGGCTCGCGGCGACCGCGAACTGGGCGGCCCGGCCGAGGTCGTCCGGGGACTGCTCGGTGATCCAGGCCTCGGGGTCGAAGTCGGTGATCTCGCAGGCGTTGGAGTAGGCGAAGCCGGTGGTGTCGAACGCGGTGATCGGCTTGGCCCCGCTGCGCCCGGCCCTGAGGCCCGCGGCGAACGCGTCCACTCCGGTGCCGATGCTGGTCACCACCCCGAGGCCGGTGACGACCACCCGGTGCCGGGCGCCGGTCACTGGGCCTTGGCCTCGGCGACCACGGCGTAGACGCCGGCGAGGTTGACCATGCGGCTCAGCTCGGACTGCTTCAGGGTGATGCCGAAGGTGCGCTCCAGGGAGGCGAGGATCTCGATGGTGCGCAGCGAGTCGGCGTCGTGCTCCTCCTTGAACAGGCTGGTGTCGGTGACCTCGTCCAGCTCCAGCTCCAGGATGTCGCAGACGATGTCCTTGATCTGGCCCTGCTCGGTCTCGTCCAGGGCGGGGATCTGCGTGGTCATGGGGTGCCTCCGTATGTGGGATGAAAGGGGGTTCCGTGGTCGATGCCGACCATGCTGGGCGGGCCGGCTATCGTTGCCCTATATCGGCCAACTCGCTCGTGTTCTCGGCGTGTTGGGGGAACGCGGTGTCGTCCTCCCAGAGGTGGGAGACCGCGCCGAAGTGACGCCGTACCCAGGCGTCGTCGTAGATCGTGTCGAGGTAGCGGTCGCCGCCGTCGGGCAGGATCAGGACGACGTTCGCGCCGGGTTCGACCCGTGGCAGGACGCTCTCCAGCGCGGACACGACCGCCCCGGAGGAGCCGCCGGCGAGGATCGCCTCGCGCCGCACCAGCCGCCGGCAGCCCACCACACAGTCCAGGTCGGTGACGTGGATGACGTGGTCGGCGTCCGCGGGGCGCAGCAGCTTGGGCCGTACCGAGGCACCGTGCCCGGGCACCAGCCGCTTGCAGCTCGCGGTCGGCCCGAACAGCACGCTGCCGACGGCGTCGACGGCGTGCACGGTGGTGGCGAGGCCCGCCTGCCGGATGTACTCGGCGCAGCCGCCCAGGGTGCCGCCGGTGCCGGCGGCCAGGACCAGGTGGTCCACCCGTCCGTCGAGCGCCTCGGCGATCTCCCGCATGGTGGTCAGGTGGGCCTGCCGGTTGAGGGGGTTGGCGTACTGGTCGGGCCAGTACGAGTCGGGGGTTTCGGCCAGCAGTTCCGCCACCCGGCGCAGCCGTGCGGGCAGCAGCTCGCCGGTGACCGGGTCCGGCTCGCGGACCACTTCGACCTCGGCGCCGTAGGCGCGCAGGATTGCGATGTTCTGCTGGGTGGTGCGGGCGTCGACCACGCAGACGAGGCGCAGTCCGAAGTACCCGCAGATCTGGGCGAGTCCGATGGCGAGGTTGCCGGAGCTGGACTCGATCACCGTGGAGCGGCCGGGCACGAGCTCCCCGGAGCGGATCCGGCCCAGCACCATGCCGAGCGCGGAGCGGTCCTTGACACTGCCGCCGGGGTTGAACCGTTCGGCTTTGGCCAACAGCCTGCCGGGAAATCCCGGGACGAGCCGTTCCAGCTCGATCAGCGGGGTTCCCCCCACCGCGGAAAGGATTCCCTTGAGTCCGGACGGCGGAGTGCCGGGGAGTCCGCCCGGCCCCGGGACAACGGCATTCCCGTCTTCGTACGGCATCTGATGCAGCCATCCTCTGCTGGGAGTTGCGGGGCGGTTTTCTATGCCAACCGACAATCGCCGGGCCGCCTATACCTCACCCATACAAGGCTGCTCAAGCAGAGATTCCAGCCATCTATAGAAGCGGCATAGCCGGCCCTCCGAATCTGGCGTGGAATCGCTCGACAGCGCCGGGACGAATGTGCTCCCGACCCACCCGACCAGGAGAGAGAGCCCCGCATATGACCGATACCGACTCCCGTATCCGTAAGGTCGTCATTCTCGGCGGCGGTACGGCCGGCTGGATGACCGCGGCCTATCTGGGCAAGGCTCTGCAGGGCACCGTGGACATCCAGGTGCTGGAGGCCCCCGCCATTCCCCGGATCGGCGTGGGCGAGGCCACCGTTCCCAATCTGCACCGCGTGCTCTTCGACTATCTCGGGATACCCGAGGAGGAGTGGATGCGCGAGTGCAACGCCAGTTTCAAGATGGCGGTGAGATTCGTCAACTGGCGTACCCCGGGCCAGGGTGAGCCCGAGGCCCGCACGCTGGAGGACGGCCGGCCGGACCACTTCTACCACCCGTTCGGCATCCTGCCGGACCACGACAACACGCCGTTGTCGCACTACTGGTTCAAGAACAAGCACGAGGGCCGCACGGACGTGCCGTTCGACTACTCGTGCTTCCGCGAGCCCCCGGCGATGGACGCCAAGCTCTCCCCGAAGTGGCTCGACGGCACCCCCTCCACCCGCTACGCCTGGCACTTCGACGCCGCGCTGGTCGCCGACTTCCTGCGCCGGTTCGCCACCGACAAGCAGGGCGTCGAGCACGTCCAGGACGAGATGGTGAGCGTCGAGCAGGACGAGCGCGGGTACGTCACCGCGCTGCACTGCAAGTCCGGGCGGGTGCTGGAGGCGGACCTGTTCGTGGACTGCTCGGGCTTCCGCGGGCTGCTGATCAACAAGGCCCTGGGCGAGCCGTTCCTGGACATGAGCGACCACCTCATGTGCGACAGCGCGGTCGCCACCGCCGTTCCGCACGACGACGAGGCGAACGGCGTGGAGCCGTACACCTCCGCCATCGCGATGTCCTCCGGCTGGGCCTGGAAGATCCCGATGCTGGGCCGTTTCGGCTCCGGTTACGTCTACTCCAGCAAGTTCACCTCGCAGGAGGAGGCGACCCGGGAATTCTGCGAACTGTGGAATCTTGACCCGGCCGAGACCAAGTTCAACCACGTCCGTTTCCGGGTCGGCCGCAACCGTCGCGCCTGGGTCAACAACGTGGTGAGCATAGGCCTCGCCTCCTGCTTCCTCGAGCCGCTGGAGTCGACCGGCATCTACTTCATCACCGCCGCCATCTACCAGCTCGCGAAGCATTTCCCGGACCGCACCTTCAACCCGGCACTCGTCGACAGTTTCAACCACGAGATCGAGGTGATGTTCGACGACACCCGCGACTTCATCCAGGCGCACTTCTACTACGCCCCGCGCAACGACACCCCGTTCTGGCAGGCCCAGAAGAAGCTGACGCTGCCGGAGAACATCCAGCAGAAGATCTCGGCCTACAAGGCGGGCCTGCCGATCAATTCCCCGATCGCCGACGAGTCCACGTACTACGGCAATTTCGAGGCGGAGTTCCGCAACTTCTGGACCAACGGCAGCTACTACTGCATCTTCGCCGGGCTCGGCCTGGAACCCGACGCCCCGCTGCCGGCGCTCGCCCACAAGCCGGAGTCCGTGGCGGGTGCCGAGCCGCTGTTCGAGCAGGTCCGGCAGCAGCAGGAGCACCTGCTGCAGACCCTCCCCAGCGCCTACGACTACCTGCGCCGGCTGCACGGCAAGTAAGGCCAGGCCCAGGACCGCACGGCGGTGCCCGCCGCTCCCCCCGGCGGCGCGGCACCGCCGGCCTCTCACGGACAGGAGTCCTCCTGCATGAGCACATCCCTGAGCACGGCGTCCCACAACCCTGACAACAGCGCCAACACCGATAACACCGATAACACCGATAACACCGACATACGCCCGCTGATGTCCTGCTTCCCGTCCGGGGTCTCCGTCGTCACGGCGCTCGACGCCGACTCCGTCCCGCGCGGGATGACCTGCAGCTCGCTGGCGAGTGTGGCCCTGGATCCGGCCACCCTGGTGGTCTGCCTGCGCACCGCGGGACCCACCCTGCAGGCCGCCCTGGACAGTGGCCGGTTCGCCGTCAACCTGCTGGACGAGCGGGCCCGGGACGTCTCCGACCTGTTCGCCTCCGGCACCGCCGACCGCTTCGAGCGCGCCGAGTGGCGGCTGCCCCTGGGCGCCGGCGGCCCCCATCTCACCGGGGCCGCGGTGGCCGTCGCGGACTGCGAGATCGCGCACACGGTCGAGGTCGGCGACCACACGGCCGTCTTCGGCCGGGTCACCGGCGTCACGCTGGCCGACGGGGGCGAGCCCCTGCTGTACGGCCGCCGCCGGTACGCCCGCTGGTCGGTGGCGACGAGCCCGCTCGCCGAGATGTCGGTACCCCTGGAAGGAGACGCCCGTGTCGGCACCCGCCTTTGACCCGGTGCCGGATCTGCTGATCGCGGTACCGGTGGTCATCGCCGCCTGCCGGGCCGGCGCAGGTCTGTTCCGGCGGCTGGGCCAGCCCCCGGTGATCGGCGAGATCACGCTGGGCATCCTGCTCGGCCCGTCGCTGCTCGGCTGGCTCTCACCGTCGCTCCAGCACTGGCTCTTCCCGCCCGCCGTGCTGCCGTACATCGGCGCGCTGGGCAATCTGGGGCTGCTGGCCTTCATGTTCCTGGTCGGCCTGGAGCTGGACCTCTCGGCGCTGCGCGGCCACAGCCGCTCCGCGGTGGCGGTCTCTCAGGCCAGCATCGCCCTGCCGCTGACGCTCGGTTCACTCCTCGCGCTCGGCATGTACGGCACGTTCGCCCCCGAGGGCGTGGGCCGGCTGCCGTTCGTCCTGTTCATCGCGGTGTCGATGAGCATCACCGCGTTCCCGGTGCTGGCCCGCATCCTCACCGACCGCGGCATGTACACCACCCGCCTGGGTTCGCTGGCGATGGCCTGCGCGGCCGTCGACGACGTGACCGCCTGGTGCCTGCTGGCGGTGGTGGCGGCGGTCGGCGCGAGCGGCTCCCTCCAGGACGCGGCCCTGACGGCGCTGTGGTCCGTGGTGTTCCTCGCGGCGATGCTGTGGATCGTACGACCGCTGCTCACGAAGGCCGCCGGACGGGCCTCGCGGGCGGTGGAGTCCACCGTCCTGGTCGTGCTGTTCAGCGGCCTGTGCCTGTCGGCCTTCGTCACCGACCGGATCGGCATCCACGCCCTGTTCGGCGCCTTCCTGTTCGGCGTGGTGACCCCGCGCGGCTCGCGCGCGGTCGAACTCTCGGCGGCCCGGCTGCGGGCGTTCACCGTCCCGGTGCTGCTCCCGCTGTTCTTCGTCAGCACCGGCCTGAAGACCGACGTCGCCCTGCTCACCGGCGACTCCACCCAGTGGCTGTGGGCGGCGGCGGTGCTGGCGGTGGCCGGGCTCGGCAAGTGGGGCGGCAGCACGGCCGCGGCCCGGCTGGCCGGCGAGACCTGGCGGGACGCGATGTCCATCGGCGCGCTGATGAACTGCCGCGGCCTGACCGAGCTGGTGGCCCTCAACCTCGGCCTCCAACTGGGCGTGATCGGACCCGCCCTGTTCACGATCCTGGTCCTGATGGCCCTCCTCACGACGGCGATCACCTCTCCTGCGCTGAGCTGGTTCCGCCGAGTGCCGACCGACGCCGGTGCCGGAGCCGAACCCGAAGCCCTCGCCGTAACGGCCGAGGCCTCTCAGAACCTTCCGGCAACCTCCCAGCCCCGGCCGGCTGAAACCAGCCCGTCCGGCGTTTGAGGACGAGGCCCGTTCAGGGCCGACAGCGGGGGTCTGGGGGCGCAGCCCCCGGGGGCGGTCACACCGACCCCGGGGGCCCACTCACGCGGCTGGCGCCAACGCCCTCTCCCGCGTCGCGGAAACCCACCGCTCCAGCGTCGCCCGAGCCGCCCCGGAGTCCACGGAATCCGCAGCCCGACCCAACGCGGCACCGATCCGCTCGGTGACCGTACGACCGCCACCCTCCTCAGAAGCCGCCAGAGCAGCAGCCGCCGACAGCAACACCGCATCCCGAACAGGCCCGGACGCACCGTCCAGCAAGCGCCGCGCCACACCCGCGTTGTGAACGGCGTCGCCACCCCGTAGCGCCTCGACCGGCGCGAGCGCGATCCCGACGTCCCGCGGATCGAACGTCTCCTGCCGCACCTGACCCCCGGCCACCGAGAACACGGTCGACGTGGTCGTCACCGTCAGCTCGTCGAGTCCGTCGTCCCCCCGGAACACCAGCGCGGTGGCCCCCCGCCGCGCCAGCACTCCGGCGACCAGCGGCAGCAGCCGCGGGTCGGAGACCCCCACCGCGTGCGCCGCGGGAGCCGCCGGATTGGTCAGCGGGCCCAGGGCGTTGAACACGGTCGGGATGCCCAGCGCCCGGCGCGCCCCCGCCGCGTGCCGCATCGCCGGATGGAAGTCGGGGGCGAAGCAGAAGGTGATCCCTGCCTCCTCCGCCACCGCGGCGACCTGCCCCGGCGGAATCCTGAGACTCACGCCGAGCCGCTCCAGTACGTCCGCGGAGCCCGAGGCCGAACTCGCGGCCCGGTTGCCGTGCTTGACGACCCGTACGCCGGCGCCCGCCGCCACGATGGCGGCCATGGTGGAGATGTTGACGGTGTTCGCCCCGTCTCCCCCGGTACCGACCACATCGACGGTCCTCCCCGGCACGTCGATGCGCACGGCGTGCGCCATCATTCCCCGTACGAGCCCTTCCAGTTCGCCGACGGTCTCCCCCTTGGCGCGCAGGGCGACCAGGAAGCCGGCGATCAGGGCGTCCGGGGCGCTGCCCCGCATCACCTGGTCCATGACCCACGCGGTGTCCGCGCCGGACAGGTCACGGCCGTTCAGAACGGACCCGAGCAGTGCGGGCCAGGAGCGTTCCGTCCGCTCCGTCTCGGTGCCTGTGCTCACAGATCTCTCCTTCGGTCCGTGGTCGGCCCGTCGCCCCGACTAGCTCCAGGGGTCCACGCCGCCGGTGCCCAGCTTCACGGTGACCCCGTCGCCGGAGACCACGACGCCGGCCTCGATGACCCCGTCGGCGACCGCGGCCGGCCGCGGCCGCGGCTGCGCCTCGGCGTGGTCGACGCCGGCCACCGCGGTGAAGACGGCGCCCGCGGTCAGCACGGCGAGGACGAGGGCCTGGAGCTTGTTCTTCCGAGCGGTCTTGACGAGCTGCATTTTCGTCTCCCGTTGGGTTTTCGTTGCTGCGGTTCGTTCCGACAGCAAGAAATCTATGGGGGTGCCGCTTCGCTTTATTATCGGCCGAGCTTCGCCTCTGCACGACCGACGATAACGATGATATACATGCAGGTCAGAGGCGGTCCCCGGGAATACGGACCACCGAATTCCGATATCCTGGAAGGCGAATCGGCACCGGTACGAGTAATTCCGCACCCGGTGCCGTTAATTCCGCTCGTCAAGCGACCCGCTCCACCGCCGCCGCGCCCCTCAGGAAGTTCTCCAGCAGCCGCAGCCCGCCGAGGGTGGTCACCGACTCGGGATGGAACTGGACGCCCTCGACGGGCAGATGCCGGTGTCTGAGGCCCATGACATATCCGTCGTCCACGGCCCGCGCGGTCACCGTCAGCTCCTCGGGCAGCGGTTCGGCGACGATGAGCGAGTGGTACCGGGTGGCGGTCACCTCGGTGCCGAGCCCGGCGAACACCCCGGCCCCGTCGTGGGTGACCGGGCTGGTCTTGCCGTGCTTGAGCCGCTCGGCGACGGCCACCTCGGCCCCGTAGGCGAGCCCGATGGCCTGGTGGCCCAGGCAGATGCCGAGCAGCGGCACGCGCCCGGCGAAGGCGTGCACCAGCTCCACGTGCCCGGAGTCGGCCGGATGCCCGGGCCCCGGACCGAGGACCACCGCGTCCGGCGCCCCGGCCAGCAGCTGCTCCGGTGTGCGCGTACCCGAGCGCACCACCTCGGTGTGTGCCCCGAGGGTGCGCAGGTACTGGTCGATGATGTGGGTGAAACTGTCGTAGGCGTCGACGAGCAGGACGTTCACGGAAGCAGCTCCTCACCGGTCAGCGCCCAGTAGGCGGCGCCCATCTTGTGCAGCGTCTCGCGCCACTCCGCGTGCGGGTCGGAGTCGGCGACGATGCCCGCGCAGGCCTGCGTGGAGTACGTCGTCCCGTCGTGGGCGACGGTACGGATGCACAGCGCGAGCCGGGACCAGCCGCGCACGTCGACCAGGCCGACGGCACCGGCGTACATCCGCCGCGGCTCGCTCTCCAGCTCCTCGATGATCTCCATGGCGCGGATCTTCGGCGCGCCGGTGACCGTGCCGGCCGGGAAGGTGGCGCGCAGCGCGGACCAGGTGTCCTCGCCGGGCGCGAGCCGCCCCTCGACGGAGGAGACCAGGTGGAAGACGTGCGAGTAGGTCTCGACCGTCATCAGCCGCTCGACGGCCAGCGTGCCCGGCCGGCTCACCCGGCCGATGTCGTTGCGGCACAGGTCGACCAGCATCACGTGCTCGGCGCGCTCCTTCTCGCTGGCCCGCAGTGCCTCGATGCGGGGGCCGTCGACGGCCGGGTCGCCGCTGCGCGGGGTGGTGCCGGCGATGGGCCGCATCACGATCCGGTCGCCGCGGGTGGCGAACAGCACCTCGGGGCTGGCGCCGATCAGGGTGGCCCCGCCGCGCGGCACGAGGTACATGTGCGGGGACGGGTTGCGGTGCCTGAGCCGCCGGTAGACGTCGAGCGGGGCCAGGTCGGTGGTGACGTCGATGCGGTGGCCGATCTGGATCTGGTAGATGTCCCCGACCCGGATGTGCCCGAGGCAGCGTGCGACGTTCCCCAGAAACGTTTCCTCGTCGGTGCTGTCGTGCACCGCGTGCGGCACGGGCGCCTCGGGTACGGCACCGGGCACCGGCCGCAGCCGGGCGACGGCCCCCGCGACCGTGCCGGGATCGGCGGGCGGGAAGTCCTCGCTGTGCGCGGTGCGCAGCGCGACGGTACCGGTGGCGCCGTCGTAGTGGACGACCTCGCGGAACAGGGTGAGCACCAGGTCGGGTCCGCCGTCGGCGGTGCGGTGCGGCAGCCGCTCCATGTGCCAGGCGGCGCCGTATCCGACGGTGGCGAGGAACCCGAAGGCGTAGGTGTCCGCGGGTACCGCGGTCTCGACGGCGAAGGTGCGCTCGGCGGCCCGCAGCAGCTCCCACACCTGGTCGCCGGAGGCGAGCGCCCGTGCCCCGCCCGGCAGCGGGGCGAGGTCCAGGGCGTCGGCGGCGGCGAGCAGCGCGTCCACGACCGGTGCGATGCCGTCGACGGTGACCCGGTCGGCGTGCACCTGGAGTTCGGCGAGCCGGCCGTGGCCGACGAGGGAGTCCCCGCCCTCCTGTTCGGGCGCCTCCAGGCTCTCCAGGAGGAACACCTCGCCGTCGCCGAGGCGTTGGCGCAGGGTGTCGTACAGGGCGAGCGGGTCGTGCGGGGGCAGCGGGGTCTCGTCGACGCGGACGGAAACGGGCCGGCGCCGGGCGCCGGCCGCGTGGGGCGGTGGGTCGAGCAGGGTGGTCACGGGTGGGGCCCCTTCCTCGGGGTGGTCCGGTCAGGAGTGCGCTCAGCCGTAGCGGCGCAGCTCGTGGAAGAAGTCCGGCTGGACGGCGAGTTCGCCGGAGGCGTGCAGGGTGTCGTACACGTGCTTGCCGAGCGCGAGGTCGAGGACGCCGAGGCCGAACGGGGAGAAGAACACCGGCCGGTCGGCGGGTACGGCCCGCTCGCCGGTGAGGACGTCGTACAGGGTTCCGTCGATGAAGTCCCGGCCGCCGGTGAGCTGTTCGGCCAGGTGCGGGGAGGTGTCGGCCTTCAGGCAGTGCTCGATGTCGTCGACGAAGTTGGCGCCGGTGAGGATCACCTCGGGCGCGAGGTCGCGCAGCGACACGTGCAGCACCAGCGGGTGGTGGCCGAACCAGCCGGGGTCGGTGATGTGCGGGGTGCCGGCGATCGTGGCGAAGACGATCAGGTCGCTGCTCCGGACCAGGTCCTCGGCCTTCTCGTGCACGGTGACGCGGCCGCCGTCCGCCGCCCCCTCCAGGTAGCCGGCGAATCCGGCCGCGTGCTCGGCCGAGAGGTCGTGCACGCCGATCTCGTCGAACCGCCGGCCGGTACCGGCCAGGTACTGGTGGACGTAGCGGGCGATGAGCCCCGTGCCGACGAATCCGACCCGCCGGGGCCGCTCGCCCCGCCCCCGGCTCAGCGCGTCCGCGGCCAGCGCCGCCGAGGCCGCCGTACGGGCCGCGCTGATGATGGAACTCTCCAGGCAGGCCAGCGGATAGCCGGTGTCGTGGTCGTTGAGGATCAGCACGGCGGAGGCGCGCGGCAGTCCGGCGGCCACGTTCTCGGGGAAGCTGGAGATCCACTTCAGCCCGTCGACGCGGTTGTCGCCGCCGAGGGACGCGGGCAGGGCGATGATGCGGGAGCTGGGCCGGTCGGGAAAGCGCAGGAAGTAGGACGGCGGATTGACGGTGTCACCGGCGCCGTGGACGCGGTACGCCGTTTCGATCAGGCCCACCACCTCCTGGTACCGGCCGTCGAGTACCCGGTGGACCTGGGCCCCGGAAATCACCGCGAAGGAAGGCGCCTTGGCAACGGGCGGCATCTTGTACTCCACACTTCGGCTGACGTCTGTCCCAGCCGAAAGTAGGCACGTCCCTTATCGGCTGATTATTGGGCGTCTACATCACGTGCTGCGGTACGGATCGCGTGCTGCGGTACGGGAAGTGCTGCGGTACGGATCACGTGCTTGCGGTGCGGATCACGTGCTGGCGGTACGGGACGTGCACGAAACGGCTCTCAGCCGGAAGCGCCCTGACCGGGCCCCTCGTCCAGCCGGCACAGCAGCCGCTCGGCCTGCGCGCGCCAGCGGGGCGAACCCGTACGCAGGAAGACGGCGTGGGCCGCGCTCGCCCGCTCCCGGGCGGAGTCGAGCCGGCCCTGGCGGCAGCGGGCCTCGCCGAGGACGAGGTTGATCTGGCCGTCGACGAGGGGGCTGTCGATGCGTTCGACGACGTCCAGGGCCTCCGTGAGGGTGGCCTCGGCGGCGTCCACGTCACCCGCGCCGAGCCGGGCCTCGCCCAGACCGAGCAGGGCGTAGGCGAGACCGACCAGATCGGACTTGGCCTGCACCAGCTCGATCACCTGCAGAAACGCTTCTTCTGCCTTCGGGAAATCGGACCGCGCCAGATGCACCCGGCCGAGCCGGTGGATGGTCTGCGCGACGCCCCGCTTGCTGCCCCGGTCGATCGACTCCATGACGCGCACGGCCTCGACCCCCAGCTTCATCGCCAGCTCGGTGTTGCCCCGCTCCAGCTCGATCTGGGCCATGTTGTCCAGCGCGTGCGCCTCGGAGGAGATGTCGCCGACGGTGCGGAAGATCTGGCCCGCGCGCTCCAGCCGGGTCATGGCGAGGTCGAGGTCGCCGCTGAACCGCTCCAGGATCGACAGGTTCCGCAGGTTCAGCGCCAGCCCGTGCGGCTCACCGGCCTGCTCGAACAGCTCCATCGCCTCGGTGTACCGGGCGTGCGCCTCCCCCAGCCGCCGGTAGGACTGGGCGACCCCGCCGAGCTGGTGCAGCATGGCCGCCTGACCGCGCAGACTGCCGCTGCGCCGGGCCGCCTCCAGCGCGACCTCGGCACACTCCCGCCAGTCCTCCAGATAGTGCCGGGTCTCGAAGAGCACGGCGGCGGACACCGTCAGATCCCAGGCGAGGTCGTCCATCTCCAGCTCGGCCGCCTGCGCCACCGCGGCCACCAGCGACAGCCGCTCGGCCTCCAGCCACTCCAGCGGCGAGGAGAGCAGTTCGTCGGTGTGGATACGGTCGAGGGGGCGGCGCGGCGCGGGGCTGTGCACCACGCTGAAGTGGCCGCCGTACTCCCGCCGGTGGGCCTCCTCGGCGAGGGACAGCCAGGTGCGGAAGGCCCGCTCCCGGGCCGCCCGCTGCTCCGGCTCCGGCTCCTCGGCCTGCGCCCGCTCGCGCGCGTACAGCCGCATCAGGTTCTGCAGCCGGTAGCGCAGCCGGCCGGTCGCGTCGACGCCGACGACCTCCAGGAACTGCGCGTCGACCAGGTCCTCCATGAGCCGCTCGGCGTCCAGCACGTCGACGTCGAGCAGCGCACCGCCGACCCAGGCGGCGAAGTCCGGCACGTCCAGCAGGCCGAGGCGCCGGTAGAGCCGGGCCGCGTCGTCCGGGAGATAGCGGTACGACAGCTCGAAGCTGGCCCGCACCTGTGCCGCGCCCTGGCTCAGCTCGTCCAGCCGGCGCCGCTCGTCGCCGAGCCGGGCCACCAGGTGCCGTACGGTCCAGTGCGGCTTGGAGGCGAGCCGGGCGGCGGCGATGCGCAGCGCCAGCGGCAGCCGGTCGCACAGGTCGGCCAGGCGCCGGGTGTCGGCGCGGGCGGAGTCGATGCGCTCCTCGCCGACGATCCGCCCGAGCAGCTCCACCGCGTCGTCCCCGGGCAGCACCCCGAGGTGCACCCGGGCGTCCTGCGGCCAGGTGACCAGCTCCTCCAGCTGCTCCCTGCTGGTCACCAGCACGGCACAGCCGCCGCTGCCCGGCAGCAGGGGCTGGATCTGGGCGAAGGAGCGGACGTTGTCGAGCACCAGCAGCACCTGCCGCTCGGCGAGCACGCTGCGGTAGAGCGCGACGAGGTCCTCGGTCTCGGTGGGGATCTGGTCGCTGGGCACCCCGAGCGAGCGCAGGAACCTGCTCATCGCGTCGCGGGCCGGTGTCGGCTCGTGGTGTTCGTCGTAGCCGCGCAGGTCGGCGAAGAGTCGGCCGTCCGGGAAGTGCTGGGCGGCCCGGTGCGACCAGCGCACGGCGAGACCGGTCTTGCCGACCCCCGCGATGCCGGTGATCAGCCCGATGGCGGGCCCGTGCTGGCGGTCGCGGCCCGCCACCAGCGTGTCCAATAAGGCGAGTTCCACTTCCCGCCCGGTGAAGCCGGGGACGTCTGGCGGCAGTTCGGAGGGGACGACGAGGGTGTCGGCACGCAGCGCGTCGCTCGCCGGTACGGCCGGGGCGGGCGCCAGCGAGGGGTCGTCGCGCAGGATCGCGTCATGCAGTCCCTGCAGGTCCGGGCCCGGTTCCATGCCCAGTTCCTCGATGAACTGGGCGCGCGCCTCCCGGAAGGTGGCCATCGCCTCGGCCCGCCGCCCGGACCGGTACTGGGCGAGCATCAGATGGTGCCGGGTCCGCTCCCGCAGCGGGTGTTCGCGCACCACGGAGGTGAGTTCGGGCACCAGGTCGTGGTGGTTGCCCAGTTCGAGCTGGACGGCGGTGGCGTCGTCGTAGGCGTTGAGGCGGTGGCCCTCCAGGCGGGCCGCCTCGTCCTCGACCAGGGAGCTGGAGATACCGGCGAAGGCGGGCCCGCGCCACAGCGCGAGGGCCTGGGTGTAGCACCCGGCGGCCTCGGCGTGCCGCGCCTGCTGCACGGCGGTCTCGGCGGTCTTCACCAGCCGGGTGAACTCGAGCACGTCCACCGAGTGGCCGTCGGGTCTGAGCACATAGCCCGGGTGGGCGGTGACGATGATGTCCTCGGCCGCTCCGTGACTCTTGAACGTCTTGCGCAGTGCGGCGATCACGATCGCGATCTGGGTGCGGGCGGTGGCCGGCGGGCGGTCGTTCCAGACGGCGTCCACGAGAGTGTCCACCGGGACGATCCGGCCCGAATTGAGCAGCAGCAGAGCGAGCACCGTTCGCTGACGCGCACCGCCGATCGGCAGACTTCGGCCTTGTGACGTCACCGTCACGGGCCCGAGTACCTCGAACCTGAGCCGCTCGCCCACGGATGTTCCCCCAGAACTTCCATCCCTACGTCCCGCCAGGTGGCCCAACGGACGACAATACCCGAGAAAGTGAACTTGCCCCCCACCGATTTCACCGGTCGCACCATTCACGGGGCACGCCATTGCGAAATCTGTGATTCCCCTTTTACTTGCTCAGTCCACACATTTCAGGAATGCGAATTCGCACACCACACCCTCCCCCGATTCCCCTCATTGTGTGAACATGCTGACCCCGAGCACAAGTTCCAGGACGGGCCACACAGGGCTTCACTGCCGCACAGCAGTTCGGCACCGAGTGCCTGGCCGCCCCGGAAATGCGTGGCACCGGAGCCGGCCGTGGCCCGTTCACACCCCGTACGTGGTAATTCCCCGCGCCTTCCGCCTCTTCACCCCCTTTCTCCCCGCATCGTCGATCCGTGAAGAACCCCCACCTCATCGCCCCCCTCCTGGCCGCCGCCCTCCTCCTGCCCCTCCCCCCGGCCCACGCCGCGCCCCGCTCACCCGGCAACGGGTGCACCGCACCGGGCTGGGCCCCGACCGCCACCCGGATCGACGCGAAGGACACCCACCACCCGTACGTCGGCAACGGCTACCTCGCCGCCCGGGTCCCGCCCACCGGCACCGGATACGCGGCCACCGGCGAGACGACCGGCTGGCCGCTGTACACCCCGCGCTACGACGGCACCTTCGTCTCCGGCCTCTACGGCCGCGGTCCCGAGAACACCGCCGGCCGCGAGGCGCTCGCCGCGCTGCCCACCTGGACCGGGCTCGACGTGACGGCCGGCGGCGAGACCTACGGCGCCCGCAGCCGGGTCGGCGGATACCGGCAGACGCTCTCCCTGCGCTGCGGCTACCTCCGTACCAGCCTCACCTGGACCGGCGCCGACGGCCGCCGAACGGACCTCACGTACGACGTCCTCACGTCCCGGGACGACCCGCACACCGGCGCCGTACGGCTGCGCGTCACCCCGCACTGGGACGGCGAGCTGACCCTCACCGACCGCATCGACGGCCGCGGCGCCCGCCGTGTCACGCGGACCGGCGCGGGGCCCGTCGACGCGCGCACGATCGGCGTGGCGTTCCGGACCGACGGCACCGGGACCGACGGCGCGGTCGCGTCCACGTTCGAGGCGCCGAGCGGGCGTCTCCGGCACCGCGGCGGCGGGAAAAGCGAGTTGAGTGCCAGTCAGGCCGCCACCCTTCCGGTCCGCTCCGGGCGCACCTACACCGCCACGAAGTACGTCGGCGTCGACACCGCGCTCACCTCCCGCGACCCCCGCTCCGCCGCCCGCGCCGCCGCGCACCGGGCCGCCGGGCGCGGATGGGCGGCGTTGCTCGGCTCGCACGAGGACGCCTGGCGTGCTCTGTGGGACGCCGACATCGAGGTGCCAGGCCACCCCGACCTGCAGCTCTGGGTGCGCTCGGCGCAGTACGGTCTGCTGTCGTCGCTGCGTGCGGGCGCCCGGGACAGCATCGCCCCGGCCGGGCTGACCAGCGACAACTACGCGGGCATGATCTTCTGGGACGCGGAGACGTGGATGTTCCCGTCGCTGCTCGCCACCCGCCCCGAGCTGGCCCGCCCGGTGCTGGAGTACCGGTACCGCACCCGCGCGGCCGCCGCCGAGAACGCCGCGAAGACCGCCGTGAAGGGGCTGTTCTACCCGTGGACGAGCGCGAGCCACGGCCGGCTGTGGAGCGAGTGCCAGAGCTGGCAGCCGCCGCACTGCGTCACCCAGAACCACCTCCAGGGCGACATCGCGCTGGCCGCCTGGCAGTACTACCTGTCCACCGGTGACCGGAAATGGCTGCGGGAGCGGGGGTGGCCGCTGCTCGACGGGCTTGCCCGGTACTGGGCCTCGCGGGTCACCGCGAACGCCGACGGCTCGTACTCCGTCGAGGAAGTGGCCGGTCCCGACGAGTACAGCAACGGCGTCACCGACGGCGCCTACACCAACGCCGTCGCCGCGACCGCGCTGCGCGCCGCGACCGACGCCGCCCGGGTGCTGGGCAGGCCCGCCCCGGCCGACTGGCGGCGCATCGCCGGACGGCTGCGCATCCCGTACGACCCCCGGCGCAAGGTCTTCCTCCAGTACGACGGCTACGACGGCTCCCCGATCAAGCAGGCCGACACCGTGCTGCTCGTCTACCCGCTGGAGTGGCCCATGCCGGACGGCGCCGCGGCCGCCACGCTCGACTACTACACCGCGCGCACCGATCCGGACGGTCCGGCCATGACCGACTCGGTGCACGCGATCGACGCGGCCGCGATCGGCGAGCCGGGCTGTGCCGCGTACACCTTCCTGCGGCGCGCCTACCAGCCTTTCGCGCGGGGCCCGTTCGCGCTCTTCTCGGAGTCGCGCGGCGAAAAGGCGGGAGCCTCCGACCCGCTCGCCGGCTCGCCCGCCCAGGACTTCCTCACCGGCAAGGGCGGCTTCCTGCAGGTCTTCACCCACGGCCTGACCGGTCTGCGGCTGCGCGCCGACGCCCTGCACCTCGACCCGACGCTGCCGCCCCAGCTCATGGACGGCGTGCGCCTGTCGGGGCTGCGGTGGCGCGGGCGGACGTACGACGTCGGGATCGGGCCGGAGACCACCACGGTCCGGCTGCGCTCGGGTGACCCGATCCCCCTGGACACCCCCGAGGGCCGCCTCACGCTCTCCGGCACGGTCACCCTCAAGACCCGCCGCCCCGATCTCGTCCCGACCCCCGACCTGGCCCGCTGCCGGCCGGCGGCGGCGACCTCGGCCGAGCCGGGGCTGTACCCGGAGGCGGCCGTGGACGGCAGCCCGGCCACCGTCTGGTCCCCCGCCGCCGAGCGCGCCGCCCTCACCGTCGACCTGGGACGGGAGGTGAACGTCGGCACGGTCCGGCCGACGTGGCAGAAGCGGCCGGCGTCGTCCGCCGTCGAGGTCTCGGCGGACGGGCGGGCCTGGCACCGGGCGGACGGGACCGCGGTCCGGTACGTGCGGGTGAGCGTGCGCGGGGAGGCGGTGGCGCTGGCCGAGCTGGACGTTCGGGCCTGACGGTCGGGACCGGCCCCGGCTCGACAACCCGGGTCAAGGTGGCGCTCGTTGCCCTACCGTGTCCGTATGGCGCTGCATCACCACAGTGACGGTCCTTGGCGCGTGAGGGTGGACGACGAGGAAGGCACGCCCTGTGGCGCCGGAGTGCTGCTCGACGACCGGCATGTGCTCACCTGCGCCCATGTGGTCGGTGACGCCGGAGCGGCACCCGGGGGCATCACGTCCCACGTGCGGATCAGCAGTGTGGCGTGCCGCCCGGAGTGGTCCCGCACCGCGCAGGTGGCACCGGGCACGTGGGTGTACGAGCCCGGCACGCAGCGCGGTGACGTGGCACTGCTCGAACTCGACGAGCCGGCCGACTGCGGCATCCGGACCACGCTGTGGAAGGCACCCATCTCCGGCGGCACGGTCCAGGTGTACGGCTTTCCCGATACCGCACCGTTCGGCATGGGGACGGACGCGCGGCTGGCGGGATCCGGCCACCGGCAGGGCGAGTGGGGTCTGCTGAAGCGGGTGCGCGCGGGCGACCCGTGGATCGAGCCGGGGTACTCGGGCGCCGGGGCGATGGCGGTGGACGGCGAGTTCGAAGGCCGCGTCATCGGCATCGTGGTGGCCGACTTCGTCGACGGTGACGCGAAGGCGGCCTGGATGCTGCCGACCGAGACGATGCTGACGTATCTGCCCCGGATCCGGGAGTTCACCGGCGGTGACCGCACTGACGAACTGGGTTCCTCGCACGGTGAGTTGCCCGGCGATGTGCTGGGCGACCCGCTGCGGCTCGCGCTGACGCAGGAGTTGACCCGGCTGCTCGACAGCGACTGGTCCGGCACCGTCGTCGTCGGCACCGGCGGTACGACCGCCGTGGGCGACTCCTGGCTCGTCCGTCTGGTGCGGACGGCCGATCCGGCGGCCCGGGCCACCGTCACCGACGCCGAACTCACCGGCGCCCCCGGGGACACGGTCCTCGGGCTCGGCGCCATCGACGCGGCCTACGACGCGCGCGGCAAGTCGGTGGCCGACGTCAGCGGCTACCTCACGGGCCGGTTCGGGCTCCCCGGCGGGGACGCCCACGAGGTGCGGCGGCAACTGCTGCGCCGCAGGCCGCCCGCCTGCCTGGTGGTGGGCGGCGTCGACCGGGCCCAGGACCCGGAAGCCCTCGTGGAGGAGCTGCTGGGGCAGCTGGCCGCCCGCGCCCGGTCGCGCGGCGTCCGCCTCGTCCTCGGTTTCGAGGGAACGCCACCGGCCGACCTCGCCTACGACGTCTCCCTCGACCCCGAACCACTGCGCGGGGACGCCGCCCGGGGCGTGACCGCCGCCGAGGTCCAGACGGTCGTGGGACAGCTCGCCGCCGCGGAGGACACCGCGTCCGCGCTGCAACAGGAGTGGGGCGTACGCTTCTTCGCCGCACCCCGGCTGCCGACCCGCGCCGCGCCCCGGTTACGGGTCCGGCTGGCCGTGGCCCGGGCGACGGAGCCCAACCCCGAACTCACCGCGGTCCACGACCGGGCCGTCGACGCCCGCGCCGCCCTGGCCCGGTTCGACCACGACCTGCGCCGGATGATCGCGACCTACCAGGACCTCAGCGCGGGCCTGGAACTGCACCGCGTCCGGGCCGCGCGGTACTTCGGCGACGAGGACCGACGGCTCGCCGAGCAACACGCCCCCGCCGCCCGCGCGCTGCGGACCGAGCCGATCGACCTCGTTGCCGCGCGCAAGCTGGTCGGGCGCTACACCGACGAGGTCAACCGACGGATCGAGGAAGGGTGACGCGTACGGATGAGCCGTCAGATGTGCAATCGCCCCGACTGCGGGCGCGGCGAGATCGACGCACAGGGCTTCTGCGACGTGTGCGACCGGCAGCCGCTGCCGCAGGACGACGCCGCGTCGGCGGACCGCGCCCCGGAACCGGAACCGCCGGCGCGGGGCGGCGCGCGGGTCGGCGTGGCGCACGTACGCCCGGACCCCTGGTACGGCCTCGGCCTGGTCGACTCCGATCAGGCCCCGCAGGCCCCGGACGCACCGCTGAACTCGTCGGACCCGGTCGCCGAGGACCACCGCTTCTGCGCCAACCCCTCCTGCGGGCAGCCGGTCGGCCGGGGCCACGACGGCGAGCCGGGCCGGACCACCGGCTTCTGCCCGCACTGCGGCACCCGTTTCGACTTCGCCCAGCCGAGCGGCCTCACCATCGCCGGTCGCTACGACGTCGCACGCGTCCTCGGCTCGGGGGCGTACGGCGCCGCCTACCTCGCCCACGACCGCAACCTCGCGACCCACGTCGTCCTCAAGGCCCTGAACAAGTCGGTCGCCAAGACCGCCCGGCACGAACGGGACGTCCTGGTCGAGCTCCGGCACGACAGCATCGTCCGCATCCTGGGCTACGAGCACGAAGGGCCGCACCTCGTCCTGGAATACGTGCCGGGCGTTCCGCTCTCGGCCCGCGACGGCGACCGCCTCGAAACCCTCCTCGCACACGGCGTCCGCATCCTCCAGGCGCTCGACTACCTGCACGCCCGGGGCCTGCTGCACTGCGACGTCAAACCCCTGAACATCATCCGCTTCCGGGAGGAGAGCCCGGCGGGCGCGCTCGACCGGGTGCGGCTCATCGACTTCGGCGCGGTGCGCAGCCAGACGAAGGACACCGGGCCGGTCGTGGCGTACACGAGGGCGTTCGCGCCGCCGGAGACCGATCCGGAACATCTGCGCCCCACCGCCGGCTTCGACCTCTACGGGCTGGGCATGACCCTGCGCGAGGTCTGCCGCTCCCGCTGGACCGACCGCTCCACACCGGGCGTCGACTCGCTCCACCTGCTGCTGGACCGTGCCACGGACCCCGGGCGACCGTGGCGGCGGTTCGTGTCGGCACGGCAGTTCGCCGAGCAGCTCAGCGGTGTCATCCGGCAGGTCGTGGCGGCCCCGCCGACGCGCCGTCAGGTGGCCCGGCCCTCCGCCCTGTTCGGCTCGATGCCCGAGGCGCTGCACGGCGGGCTGGGCGCGGCCCGCCCCCTCGCCCACTGGGTCGAGGCGCAGCCGGACGAGGAAGCGCTGCTGAAGATGCCCGCGCCGTTCTCCTCGCCGGATCCCGGCGACGTCGCGGCAGCCCTCCCGGCCCCCCTGTCCGATCCCGACGACCCGGATGTCACGGGCCCGGCCGACAGCGCGCTGGCCGAGAGCCGACTCGCCCTCCGCAGAAAGGACGCCGCATCGGCGGCGGGACAGCTCGCGGCGGCAGCCCTGCCCGACTGGCACTGGCTGCCCGACTGGTACTGCGGCCTGATCGCGCTGGCCGACGGGCGCCCGAAGCGGGCCTCCGTCGTGTTCACCCAGGTGCGCAGGGCACTCCCCGGCGAGCTGCTGCCGCAACTCGCCCTCGGCCTGTGCGCCGAGCTGCGCGAGGACCGCGCGGTCGCGCGGGCGCACTACAGCACCGTCTTCGACACCACCCCGGCCCTCGGCGCGGCCGGCTTCGGCCTGGCCCGCGTCCTTCTGCTGGCCGGCGAGCGCGCGAAGGCGGTGGACGTCGCCGAACAGCTGGCCAAGGAGTTCCGCTACGAGCGCGAGGCACGGGTGGCGGCCGTACGCCTGCGCGTCATGGTCCTCGCCGAGCCGGACCACCCGGCGCCGACCGAGGACGACGTGGCCCGGGCCAGGGCCGCCCTGCCCGGCCTCGACGTGGACGAGGCGGCGGCCGCCGCACTGCGCGCCGAGATCCAGTACGCGGAGTTCCTGCGCACCCACGACCGGCTGAAACTGTCCGACGCGATCCGCGCCCTCGGCCCGCACGCACCCACCGAGCGCGAGTACGTCGCACTGGTGGACCTGGCGAACCGGCTGCGTCCGGCGCTGAGATGGAGATGGTGGGGAAAGCGTGGCAGAACCGGTCATTCCCGTTTCGGAGCAACACCCGGGGGGCTAAGCTCCTGATACGTTCCGTCGAGGACGTCAGCACGCTCCGTAGGGGAACACGCAGCGACGCGATCGGGTGGTGCCGGTGGGGGACAGGTCACCCTTGGGACTCAGCTTTGCCCTGGAAGTGGACGCGCCCTCGGATCTGCCCTACGACGAGCGACGCGCGGATGCCCTGATCACCGTCACGGCACACTCCGCTGCGGGCTCGGCCCCGCAGACCCCGGGTGCCGAGATCCTCATCATGGACCGCTCGTTGTCCATGTCCGGCCACAAGCTGGACGAGGCGAAACGCGCGATGTGCGCGGCCATCGACACCCTGCGGGACGGCGCCCGCCTGGGGATCATCGCGGGCAACCACGATGCCCACGTGATCTTCCCGACGACGGGTGGCCTGGCCCGCGTCGACGCCCGGACCCGGGAGGACGCCAAGCTCCGGGTCATCGGCCAACTCGCCGAGGGCGGCACGGCGATCGGCCAGTGGCTGGCCCGCGCCCACCGCCTCTTCGCGTCGGTGGACTCCCCCGGCACGGTGCGCCACGCGGTGCTCTACACGGACGGCAAGGACGAGCACGAGACACCCGAACAACTCCGCGACATCCTCACGTCGTGCACCGACCGGTTCGTCTGCGACGCGAGGGGCTTGGGCGACGACTGGCACTACATCGAACTCCTCCTCATCACCCAGGCCCTGCACGGCACCGCCGAGGCGGTCGTCACCATCTCCGACCTCACGGAGGACTTCACCCGCCTGATGCGCGAGGCGCAGCGGATCGTCGTACCCCGGGTGTATCTGGGCCTGCGCCTCAACGACCGTTTCCAGCTCGCGTTCGTACGGCAGACACGCCCCGTCGACGCCGAACTGACGGCGCGCCAGCAGCAGGGCGACGAGACCCATGTGCCCCTGGGCTCCTGGCCCCCGGAGACCCGGCAGTACCAGGTCTCGCTCCAGTTCGACCCCCACAGCCTGACCGTCGACGAGCCCCTGCGCGCCGCCCGCGTCACCCTGCACGCCGAGCTGCCCGACGGAACCCGCGGGCCCTGCTCCGAGACCGCGGCCATGGTCGTACGCCGCCGCTCGACACCCGGCTTCGGCATCGCCCCGTCGCCCGACCTCACCCGCGTCGAGAACGAACGCGAACTCGGCATGGCCATGCGCGCCTGCGCCGACGCCCACCTGCGCGGAGACCTCGACCGCGCGGACCGCGAACTGCGCCTCGCGATCGGGCTCGCGGAATCCCTCCGGGACACCGCGCGCCTGCAGCTGCTGCGCGCGGTGGCGACCAGCGGCCCCGACGGCCGGCTGCGGGTGCGGCGGAACGTCTCCCGAGGGCAGATGCAGGGAATCGGCGTCGACTCGACCAAGACCGCGACACGGCCGGTCGATCCGCACGAACTCGCGCCCCGCGACGCCGGGTTGCCGCGCGTGTGCCCGCGCTGCGGTACGACGTCGACGTCACCCACGGCCAAGTTCTGCGAGGAGTGCGGGCACCGGTTCGGGAACGCGGGTGTGGCCGGTGGACCGGTGGATGCGCTGTGACCGGCGTGCGGTGGCGCGTACCCCATCCGATCGTGGCGCTGCGGTGGCTCAGGGCGGGCGTGCTGGGCCTGGTGGCGGTGACGGCGCTGCTGTATCTGGTGGTGGCGAATCGGGCCGGAGACCAGATCGCCGCCGCTGAGCGCACGAACACGGCCATCGGGCACATCCACAACGCGTACCTCCAGGCCGGGAAGGCGGACCAGGCGCTCAAGGCCGCCGCCAAGACCGGGGCGACCGACCTGATCGGCACCGGCGCCGACTTCGCCAACGCCACCGCCCGGGTGAGCTCCCACCTCACCTCGGCGACGGACGGCAACGCGGCCGGGCAGCAGGGACTGAGCCACATCCAGTTCGTCCAGGGCCAGTTGGCCACCTGTGTGCAGATGGCCAACACGGCGGTCCTCGACGGGCCGCCGGGCGTGGCCAGGGCGCGCGACGCACTGGACGACAGGCCCGAGGAGGACGGCAGGAGTACGGTCCCCTTCACCGGCGGCCTCAGGCAGTCGCTCAAGGATCTCGAAAAGCTGGAGGTCGAGGCCCGCCATGACCAGCTCCGGTCGGGCTGGCGCAGCCCCCACCTCCTCTGGCCCCTGTTCATCGGCCCGGTGACGGTCATGCTGCTGCTGGTCTGCGCGACCGGCTACATCGTCGCCCACCACTTCCGGCGGTACCCCAGCCCGGCGCTCGCCGTGGCCCTGCTGGCCACCACGTCGATCGGCATCACCATGTGCACGACCGCACCGCCCTCCATGGCGATCGCGCTGCCCGTGCTCGCCGCCGCCGGTGCGCTCGCGTTTCTCGCCTATCGTCCCCGTCTCGCCGAGTACAGGTTCCCTCGCTCATGAGAAGACTCACGGCACCCCTCGTGCGCTGCGCCCTGGTCCTCGGGCTGCTCCTCGCGCCGGTCGCGTGCGACGCACCGGAGAAGGACAAGGTGACGATCATGGTTCCCTGGTCCGACAAGGAGTTCGCGGCGTTCTACGCGGTCGTCAAGGACTTCAAGAGCCACCACCCCGACATCGACGTCGAACCGCAGGTCACCCGCGCCCTGACCCAACAGCTCGACGCCGCGGTGGCCGCGGACGCGGAGCCCGACCTGGCCGTGCTGCCCAGTGTGGGAGCGATCGCCAAGTACCGCGAGGAAGGGGCGCTCAGGAAACTCGCAGTGGACACGAAGGCGTACGTGCAACCGTTCCGCGGGCTCGGCATGAACGGCGCGGACGTCTACGCGGTCCCTGTCAAGGCCGACGTCAAGAGCCTCATCTGGTACGACGCCAGGGTCACCCCACGGCCTCCCGAGAGCTGGACCGCTCTCCGGTCCCGTTCCGACAAGTGGTGCCTGGGTCTGGAGTCCGGCCCGACCTCCGGCTGGCCCGGCGCCGACTGGATCGCGGACATCCTGCTCGCGGACCAGGGCGTCGACACGTACAAGGCCTGGGCCTCCGGTGGTGCGAAATGGGACTCGACACCCGTCAAGGATGCGTGGACCGCCTGGGGAGCCCTGGTCAAAACCCCTCGCAAAGACGCATCCACCCTCGGATTCCGCGACGCCACCGCGAAAATGACCAAGAAGGAATGTTCCCTGAGCCACGGCACCCTCTCCGCGATGCCTTTCGCATCGGCCCAGGTGAAGGACGACCAGTACACGTACGTGCCGTCCTCTCGTCAGGCCCTGGAGGTCTCGGCGGACTTCGTCGGAAAGTTCACCGGGAACAAGAGCGCCGACGTGTTCATCCAGTACCTGGCGAGTGCGGAAGCCCAGCAGGCCTGGGTGAACGAACCCGGCTTCGCGCTCTCCGCCAACAGGAAGGTGACGGAGTACGCCAACACCACCCAGGGCCGGATAGCCGGAATGCTCCGCTCCCCCCGTTACACGCTCTGCTTCAGCGCCGCCGACGCGATGGACCCCGACGTGTCCGCCGCCTTCTACCGAGCGGTCCTGGACTACACGAACGGCAAAGAGCCGACACCCCTCCTGACCGCGCTCGACAAAGTCCAGAAGGAACTGGGCTATTCACAGCCGAATTCCCCACCACCACCCGAACCACTCTGCAGCAGCCCCAACCGCCCCTGATCGGCCCGGCACGGGAAACAGCAAAGGGCCGGCTCCCGGAGAAGCCGACCCCTTGTGACCTGGTCGGTCACACGTTGAAGCGGAACTCCACCACGTCCCCGTCCTGCATCACATACTCCTTGCCCTCCATGCGGGCCTTGCCCTTGGCGCGGGCCTCGGTGACCGAGCCCGTTTCGACCAGGTCCGCGAAGGAGATGACCTCGGCCTTGATGAAGCCCTTCTGGAAGTCGGTGTGGATCACGCCGGCCGCCTCGGGGGCCGTGGCGCCCTTCTTGATCGTCCAGGCGCGGGACTCCTTGGGGCCGGCCGTCAGGTAGGTCTGCAGGCCGAGGGTGTCGAAGCCGACGCGGGCGAGGGTGGCCAGGCCGGGCTCGTGCTGGCCGACGGACTCCAGCAGCTCCAGGGCCTCGTCCTCGTCCAGCTCGGCGAGGTCCTGCTCCAGCTTGGCGTTGAGGAAGATCGCCTCGGCGGGGGCGACCAGGGCGCGCTGCTCGTTCTTGAAGTCCTCGTCGATCAGTTCGTCCTCGTCGACGTTGAAGACGTAGAGGAACGGCTTGGTGGTGAGGAGGTGCAGGTCGTGGAGGAGCTCGTTGCGCTCGGTGCCCTGGACGATGCCGTGCGCGAAGAGCGTGTCGCCCTTCTCCAGGATCTCCTTGGCCTCCTCGACGGCCTTGACCTTGGGAGCCACGTCCTTCTTGATGCGCGACTCCTTCTGGAGGCGCGGGAGGACCTTCTCGATGGTCTGGAGGTCGGCGAGGATCAGCTCGGTGTTGATCGTCTCGATGTCGTCCTTCGGCGAGACCTTGCCGTCGACGTGGACGACGTTCTCGTCCTTGAAGGCCCGGATGACCTGGCAGATCGCGTCGGACTCGCGGATGTTCGCGAGGAACTTGTTGCCCAGGCCCTCGCCCTCGGAAGCGCCGCGCACGATACCCGCGATGTCGACGAAGTCGACCGTGGCCGGAAGGATGCGCTCGGAGCCGAAGATCGAGGCCAGCTTCGCCAGGCGGGCGTCGGGGACGCCCACCACGCCGACGTTCGGCTCGATGGTGGCGAACGGGTAGTTGGCCGCCAGCACGTCGTTCTTGGTCAGGGCGTTGAACAGGGTCGACTTGCCGACATTCGGCAGGCCGACGATTCCGATCGTGAGCGACACGTTGCGACTTCCCGTAGATGAGGTGGGCCAGGGGCTGCCAGGGGCCAGAGACACTGGCCGATCCACCAGTCTACGGCGTCGACGCCGCCGGGCTCGCGGGAGCGTCGAACGCCCGGCCAAGCTCTCCTCACCGGCGTGTCTGAGGGGCGATTCGGCACATTAACCGACCTAGGTTGGTCCAGTGGAGTATCACAGGACCCGACCCCCGAACGACGGACCGCGACGCGGCACACCGCGCGCGCCGCTGCCGCCGCAGGCACGGCGGCGGGCGGGTGAGCGCAGGCCCGCGGCGGGTGCGCAGCGGGGCGCGCGGCCGGTACGGACCGCCCGGCCGGGGCCGCCCGGCCAGGTGCCGGGACCGCGACTGACCGGGCTCGGCGGGGGGCTGTTCTGCACGGTCGCGATGTCTCTGCTCGGCTTCCTGGACCAGCTGCTGTTCGGGTCGTCGCTGACGCTGTACGGCGTGCTGTTCCTGCCGGTGTGCTTACTGACCGCCCTGTGGGTGCGCGGCAGTGATCTGCTGACCGCGCCCGTCGTCGTACCGATCGCCTTCGCCGTGGGTCTCTTCTTCGCCGCCGACGGCAGCGGGGGTCTGCTCGGACGGCTGATGGGGCTGGTCACGGGGCTCGCCACGCAGGCGGGCTGGCTGTACGGGGGGACGCTGATCGCGGGAGTGACCGTGCTCGTACGCCGGGTGCTGTGGGTGCGGGCCCGCAGGCGCCGCACCTGAGCACCGCTCCGCTCCGCTAGCCCGCGTGGTCGTGCGCCGCGCGCATCGCCGCTCCGACGATCCCCGCGTTGTTCTGCAGCTGGGCGGGCACGATCTCGGCTCTGACGCCGTCGATGAGGTGCAGGAACTTGTCGGCCTTGCGGCTCACCCCGCCGCCGATGATGAACAGCTCGGGCGAGAAGAGCATCTCGACGTGCGCGAGGTACTTCTGGACCCGGCCGGCCCAGCGCTCCCAGCTCAGGTCGTGGTCCTCCTTGGCCTTGCTGGAGGCCCGCGTCTCCGCGTCGTGGCCGCCCAGCTCCAGGTGGCCCAGCTCGGTGTTGGGCACCAGGGCGCCGTCCATGAAGACGGCGCTGCCGATACCGGTGCCGAAGGTGAGCAGGATGACCGTGCCCCGGCGGCCCTGGCCGGCGCCGAACTGCATCTCGGCGACGCCCGCCGCGTCCGCGTCGTTGACCACGGTCACCGGCAGGCCGCCCAGGCGGTCGCTGAACAGGGTGCGCGCGTCCGTGTCGACCCAGCTCTTGTCGACGTTGGCCGCCGTACGGACCGTGGCACCGCCGGTGACCACTCCGGGGAAGGTCAGGCCGACCGGGCCCGTCCAGCCGAAGTGGTCGATGACCTGCTTGACCCCGTCGGCCACGCCGTCGGGCGTCGCCGGGTGCGGGGTGAGCACCTTGCACCGCTCCTGGGCCAGGTCGCCCTTGTCCAGGTCCACGGGAGCGCCCTTGATCCCGGATCCGCCGATGTCCACGCCGAAGATCTGCATGGCTCCACGTTACGACGGACGACTGACAGTCACGCCCCGGACGTACGGACGGTCACGCCTCCGACGTACCCGATCCACCGCGCTCGGCGACCAGGGCGGCCGCCTCTTCGCGCAGGTCACGGCGGAGTTCCTTGGGCAGCGAGAAGGTGATCGACTCCTCGGCCGCCTTGACGATCTCGACATCGCCGTAGCCCCGCTCGGCGAGCCACTGCAGGACCTCCTCGACCAGGACCTCGGGCACGGAGGCACCGGAGGTGACGCCGACCGTGGTGACGCCCTCCAGCCAGGCCTCGTCGATCTCGCTGGCGAAGTCCACGAGGTAGGCCTCGCGGGAGCCGGCCAGCTTGGCGACCTCGACCAGCCGCTTGGAGTTGGAGGAGTTGCGCGAGCCGACCACGATGACCAGCTCGGCCTCGGCGCCCATCTGCTTCACGGCGAGCTGCCGGTTCTGGGTGGCGTAGCAGATGTCGTCGCTGGGCGGGGAGACGAGCCCCGGGAACTTCGTCTTCAGGGCGTCGACGGTCTCCATGGTCTCGTCCACGGAGAGGGTGGTCTGGGACAGCCAGACGACCTTCGACTCGTCGCGGACCGTGACCTTGGCGACGTCCTCGGGGCCGTCGACCAGCTGGATGTGCTCGGGGGCCTCGCCGGAGGTGCCGATGACCTCCTCGTGGCCCTCGTGCCCGATCAGGAGGATGTCGTAGTCCTCGTTCGCGTACCGGACGGCTTCCTTGTGGACCTTGGTGACCAGCGGGCAGGTCGCGTCGATGGTGGCGAGGCGGCCCTGCCTGGCCTCGTCGTGCACGACCGGGGCGACGCCGTGCGCCGAGAACATCACGATGTTGCCCGGCGGCACCTCCTCCGTCCGCTCGACGAAGATGGCGCCCTTCTTCTCCAGGGTCTGCACGACGTACTTGTTGTGGACGATCTCGTGCCGGACGTAGATCGGGGCCCCGTACTGTTCCAGGGCCTTCTCGACGGCGATCACGGCGCGGTCCACACCGGCGCAGTAGCCCCGGGGGGCGGCGAGCAGGACACGGCGGCCAGACGAAGCGGTCATGGGACCCATCGTAAGGGTGCGTTCGGCGGCCCAGCACCGGGCCGGAATGTCGGTGGCGGCCGTTACGCTCGCCGCATGGCTGTGAACACGTCGCCGGAAGCGCCGCTCCCTGTCGGTGAGGTCTCCCGGCTGATCGGGGGCTGGATCGACCGGCTCGGAGCGGTGTGGGTCGAGGGGCAGATCACGCAGTTGTCGCGGCGGCCGGGTGCCGGGGTCGTGTTTCTGACCCTGCGGGATCCCTCGTACGACATCTCGGTCAGCGTGACCTGCTACCGGCAGGTGTTCGACGCGGTCGCGGACGTCGTCGGCGAGGGCGCCCGGGTGGTCGTCCTGGCGAAACCGGAGTGGTACGCGCCGCGTGGGCAGCTCTCGCTCCGGGCCGCCGAGATAAGGCCCGTCGGCGTCGGTGAGCTGCTGGCCCGGCTGGAGCAGCTGAAGAAGACGCTGGCGGCCGAGGGGCTGTTCGCGCCGGAGCGGAAGAAGCCGCTGCCGTTTCTGCCCCAGCTGATCGGGCTGGTCTGCGGCCGTGCCTCCGCCGCGGAGCGGGACGTGCTGGAGAACGCCCGCCACCGCTGGCCCGCCGTCCGCTTCGAGGTGCGCAACGTCGCCGTGCAGGGCGTGCACGCCGTCCCGCAGGTCGTCCAGGCCGTCAAGGAGCTGGACGGGATCGAGGACGTGGACGTCATCATCGTCGCGCGCGGCGGCGGCAGCGTGGAGGACCTGCTGCCGTTCTCCGACGAGCAGCTGGTGCGGGCGGTCGCGGAGTGCCGTACGCCGGTCGTCTCGGCCATCGGGCACGAGCCGGACAACCCGCTGCTCGACCATGTCGCCGACCTGCGCGCCTCCACGCCGACCGACGCGGCCAAGAAGGTCGTACCGGACGTCGGCGAGGAGTTCGAGCGGGTGCGGATGCTGCGGGACCGGGCCCGGCGGTGCGTGGAGTCGCTGGTGGAGCGTGAGCAGCGGGGTCTGGCGCACGCGCTGGCGCGGCCCTCGATCGAGGATCCGCACCGGATGATCGACGAGCGCGCCGACCACGTGGTCTCCCTGGTCGGGCGGAGCCGGCGGACGCTCGGCCATCTCCTCGACCGTGCCGACTCGGAGCTGACGCACACGCACGCGCGCGTGGTGGCCCTCTCCCCCGCCGCCACCCTCAAGCGTGGCTACGCGGTGCTGCAGAAGTCCGACGGGCATGTGGTGCGCGATCCGGAGGAGGTCGCGGAGGGTGAGGCGCTGCGGGCGCGGGTCGCCGAGGGCGAGTTCACGGTTCGTGTCGATATCTGATGTTTTCCGATGTCTTCTGATGTCTAGGGTGGGCGGATGACCAGCAAGGTGGATGAGGCGCTCTCGTACGAGCAGGCGCGGGACGAGTTGATCGAGGTCGTGCGGCGCCTGGAGGCGGGCGGTACGACGCTGGAGGAGTCCCTGGCGCTGTGGGAGCGCGGCGAGGAGCTGGCCAAGGTGTGCCGGCGCTGGCTGGAGGGCGCACGGGCCCGGCTGGACGCGGCGCTCGCCGAGGAAGAGGCGCGGGAAGAGGCTCAGGAACAGAGCGAGTAGGCAAGAGCCGGGCGCTGTGAAGCGGATCACCACGCCCCGATTTTTGTTGAAGGTTGAACTTCACCTGCGTATGGTCGGGGACATCAGCCGATCCGGCACCCCGGAACGGACGCGCACCCTAGGAAGTCACGCATGTCTCTCGTTCTTGACCCCGCTGCCCAGGACCTGCTGTTCCGCGAGGCCCGCACCGCCAACACCTTCACCGACGAGCCGGTGACCGAGGAGCAGGTCCAGGCGATCTACGACCTGGTCAAGTACGGCCCCACCGCCTTCAACCAGAGCCCGCTGCGCATCACCCTGGTCCGCTCCACCGAGGCCCGCGAGCGCCTGGTGAAGCACATGGCCGAGGGCAACCAGCCGAAGACGGCCGCCGCCCCGCTGGTCGCGATCCTCTCCGCGGACAACGAGTTCCACGAGGAGCTGCCGGCCCTCTTCCCGCACTTCCCGCAGGCCAAGGACGTGTTCTTCAGCGAGCGTCCGGCCCGTGAGGGTGCCGCCGCGCTGAACGCCTCGCTGCAGGCCGCGTACTTCATCATCGGTGTCCGTGCCGCGGGTCTCGCCGCCGGCCCGATGACCGGCCTCGACTTCGAGGGCGTCCGCAAGGAGTTCCTGGACGACGACCACACCCCGCTGATGGTCGTCAACATCGGCCGCCCCGGCCCGGACGCCTGGTTCCCGCGCTCGCCGCGACTGGCGTTCGAGGACGTCGTCACGACCGTCTGAGCCGCCCCAGTACGGCAGGAGGCCCCCAGCAGTGTCGCTGGGGGCCTCCTGCGTGTGCGCGTACGGGCGCTCAGGCGCTCACCGCGTCTTCAGCGCCGCCGCCATCTTCGCCAGCTGGTCGAAGGAGGCCGTGCCGGCGATCACCGTCGTGGAGCCGGGGGTGTCCTCGAGGACCAGGGCGTCGTAGCGGCCGCCGGTGTAGCGGGTCCAGGTGCGGTCGCCGATCTTCTCGGTCCGCTTGGTCGCCGAGGCGCCCTGGCTGGCCTGGTCGATGAAGTCGGCGCGCTTCTCGGTGGACTGCTCGAGCTGCGCGTACTGACCGTCGGGGGTCTGGAAGCCGAGGTGCCAGCGGTCGGAGTTCTCGCCCTGGTAGCGCACCGAGGTCGCCTTCCAGGTCCCCGGCAGCCCCTCCGGCGCTGCCACCGGGTAGCTCGCCGCGCGGCGCGCCGTGAGCAGCTCGACCCGGTAGTCGACCCGCTTGAGGTCGGGAGCGTGATCGTCGTGCGGGACGAAGAGATAGATGACCGCCGCCGCGATCCCGATGAGGCCCAGGGAGAGAATCATGTCCCGGACCGTCTTCTGCTTGCCGTTCGAACCTGCCACGCCCCCTATCGTCGCAGGTGCCCGGAGCGCTCATCCGTGGGGTCCCCTGCTCATTTTGTCTACCTAACGATAGAGTCGGGGTACACCCTCATCCGGCCGTCGTCGTATCAGAAAGGTGCGCTCCGATGACCGAGAATCATCATCTGCCTTCCGAGCTGGACGTTCCCTCGGAAGCTCCCGACCGTAACCTCGCCCTGGAACTCGTCCGGGTGACCGAAGCCGCGGCCATGGCCGCGGGCCGCTGGGTAGGACGCGGCGACAAGAACGGCGCCGACGGCGCCGCGGTGCGCGCCATGCGGACCCTCGTCTCCACCGTGTCGATGAACGGCGTCGTCGTCATCGGTGAGGGCGAGAAGGACGAGGCCCCGATGCTCTTCAACGGAGAGCAGGTCGGCGACGGCACCGGCCCCGAGGTCGACATCGCGGTCGACCCGATCGACGGCACCACCCTGACGGCCAAGGGCATGCCCAACGCCATCGCCGTCCTCGCGGCCGCCGAGCGCGGCGCCATGTTCGACCCGTCGGCCGTGTTCTACATGGACAAGCTGGTCACCGGCCCCGAGGCCGCGGACTTCGTCGACATCGACGCGCCGGTGGCCGTGAACATCCGCCGGATCGCCAAGGCCAAGCGGTCCGCGCCGGAGGACGTCACCGTCGTCATCCTCGACCGGCCGCGCCACGAGGGCCTGATCAAGGAGGTCCGGGAGGCCGGCGCGCGTATCAAGCTGATCTCCGACGGCGATGTCGCCGGCTCGGTCTACGCCCTGCGCGAGGGCACCGGCGTCGACCTGCTGCTCGGCATCGGCGGCACCCCGGAGGGCATCATCTCCGCCTGCGCCGTGAAGTGCCTCGGTGGCACGATCCAGGGCAAGCTGTGGCCCAAGGACGACGAGGAGCGGCAGCGGGCGATCGACGCCGGGCACGATCTGGACCGGGTGCTCACCACCGACGACCTGGTCTCCGGCGAGAACGTCTTCTTCGTCGCGACCGGCATCACCGACGGCGAGCTGCTGCGTGGCGTGCGGTACCGCTCCGAGACCGCGTTGACCGAGTCGATCGTGATGCGGTCCAAGTCGGGGACCGTGCGGCGGATCGACTCCGAGCACCGGCTGCGCAAGCTGCGGGCCTACAGCGCGATCGACTTCGACCGGGCCAAGTGACCACGGTCCCGCGCCTCTGAAAGGCGATGGGCGCCCCCTGTGCGGAGGGGGCGCCCTTTCCTCTGCTCAGCCCGCTATGCGGTTCGTCGTCGCCCGTGCCGCCTTCTTCAGTTCCACCTCGCGCCGCCGGCGCCTGGCCAGGACCACCCGGCGTTCCGCCGCCGTCAGGCCGCCCCAGACGCCGTACGGTTCGGGCTGGAGGAGGGCGTGCTCGCGGCACTCGACCATGACCGGACAGCGGGCGCAGACGCGCTTGGCCGCCTCCTCACGGGACAGGCGGGCGGCCGTCGGCTCCTTGGACGGGGCGAAGAAGAGACCGGCCTCGTCCCGCCGGCACACCGCCTCGGTGTGCCAGGGTGCGTCTTGGTCCCGGTCGCGCGCGGGTACCCGCTGGGCCGGAACGGCAGCGACCTGCAAGGACGAATGCGGCGGTTGCAGCACGGTCTACTCCTGACGACGGCTTCGCGAGTGAGCGACGATGCAGCAAGGCCTACCCGCTGTGCGCGAGCCTATGCACTGCGTTTCCAACCGCAGGCGCGCGGCGGCTTGTTCACGCCCCCCAGCCCCGTCCGTCACACCACCGCGGCCCTTGGGCCACGGGCGGATTCGCGACCGTCAACGGTCCAGGTGTTTGCGCAGCTTCCGGTCGACCTTGTCCTGGACCCGGTCGAGGATGTCCGCCACGCGCCGGCCGCGCTTGGGGCGCGCCTCGACGTTGCCGAGTACGGCCCACCCGTCGACGTAGACCACGGGCGCGTCGGGCTCGACCGAATCCAGCGTGTCCACCTCGAAGTTGCCCAGCACACCGCCGCCCGTGCCGCGCAGCGAGACGTTCTCCGGAACGCGGATCTGGACGTCGCCGAAGACCGAGACGGCCTTGATGACGACCTGCTGGTACTCGAAGATCGCCTCGCTCAGGTCGATCTCCACCGAGCCGAAGACCGAGTACGCGTGCAGCCGGCGCCCCGCGCGCCAGCGGCCCCGGCGCACCGCACTGCTGAAGACGGCCACCACGTTGGCGTCGGCCTCGGCCGGGATCGCGCCGGGCGAGGGGCGGGGCGGGACGGGCGTGTAGGCGGGGGCCGCGGGCCGCTGGTGGGCGGCGGGGAGGTCGCGGATGAAGACCTCCAGCTCGCCGACCGTCTTGGCGTTCAGCACCCCTTCCACGCGCTCGGCGTGCTCGTCGGCGGTCAGCCGGCCCTCGGCCAGGGCCTCGCGGAGGATGTCGGCGACACGGTCACGGTCGGCGTCCGAGGCGCGCAGTTCGGACACGCGCGGCGCGCTGTCCTGGGGCTGGGCGTGCTTCTGAAGGTCCACGACAGCAGCGTACCGAAACGCGATAGATCGCGACTAGGGGGCCGGAGCTGCCCGCGTGTCCCGGAACTGAGCCTTACCTCACAGGTTCCGTGTCGGTGGCAGGTTCTAGGCTGGTGAGGCCCGCCAGCGTCGGCGGGCGGCCGTCCGTCAGAGTGAGGAATGGGCTGAGATGCCTGAGTTCGCGTACACCGATCTGCTCCCCCAGGGCGAGGACACCACCCCGTACCGGCTGGTGACCTCGGAGGGCGTGTCCACCGTCGAGGGGCCGGACGGGCGGACCTTCCTCAAGGTGGAGCCGGAGGCGCTGCGCAAGCTGGCCGAGGAGGCCATCCACGACATCCAGCACTATCTGCGCCCGGCCCACCTGGCGCAGCTGCGCCGCATCATCGACGACCCGGAGGCGTCGAGCAACGACAAGTTCGTCGCGCTCGACCTGCTGAAGAACGCGAACATCGCGGCGGCGGGCGTGCTGCCGATGTGCCAGGACACGGGCACGGCGATCGTCATGGGCAAGCGCGGCCAGAACGTCCTGACCGAGGGTGCGGACGACAAGCACCTGTCGCACGGCATCTACGACGCCTACACCAGGCTGAACCTGCGCTACTCGCAGATGGCTCCGCTCACCATGTGGGAGGAGAAGAACACCGGCTCCAACCTCCCCGCCCAGATCGAGCTGTACGCGACCGACGGCGGCGCCTACAAGTTCCTGTTCATGGCGAAGGGCGGCGGCTCGGCCAACAAGTCCTTCCTGTACCAGGAGACGAAGGCCGTCCTGAACGAGGCCTCCATGATGAAGTTCCTGGAGGAGAAGATCCGTTCGCTCGGTACGGCCGCCTGCCCGCCGTACCACCTGGCGATCGTCGTCGGCGGCACGAGCGCCGAGTACGCGCTGAAGACCGCGAAGTACGCCTCCGCGCACTACCTGGACGAGATCCCGGCCGAGGGCTCGGAGCTGGGCCACGGCTTCCGGGACCAGGACCTGGAGCAGAAGGTCTTCGAGCTGACGCAGAAGATCGGCATCGGCGCGCAGTTCGGCGGCAAGTACTTCTGCCACGACGTCCGGGTGATCCGCCTCCCGCGCCACGGCGCCTCCTGCCCGGTCGCGATCGCCGTCTCCTGCTCGGCCGACCGCCAGGCCGTCGCCAAGATCACCGCCGAGGGCGTGTTCCTGGAGCAGCTGGAGAAGGACCCGGCGCGCTTCCTGCCGGAGACCACGGACGAGCACCTGGACGAGTCGTCCGACGTCGTCAAGATCGACCTCAACCAGCCGATGGACGACATCCTCGCCGAGCTGACCAAGTTCCCGGTCAAGACCCGCCTCTCCCTCACCGGCCCGCTGGTCGTCGCCCGCGACATCGCGCACGCCAAGATCAAGGAGCGCCTGGACGCGGGCGAGGAGATGCCGCAGTACCTGAAGGACCACCCGGTGTACTACGCGGGCCCGGCCAAGACCCCCGAGGGGTACGCCTCCGGTTCCTTCGGCCCGACCACGGCCGGCCGTATGGACTCCTACGTGGAGCAGTTCCAGGCGGCCGGCGGCTCCAAGGTGATGCTCGCCAAGGGCAACCGCAGCAAGCAGGTCACCGACGCCTGCGACACGCACGGCGGCTTCTACCTCGGCTCGATCGGCGGCCCCGCCGCCCGCCTCGCCCAGGACTGCATCAAGAAGGTCGAGGTCGTCGAGTACGAGGAGCTGGGCATGGAGGCCGTCTGGAAGATCGAGGTCGAGGACTTCCCGGCGTTCATCGTGGTGGACGACAAGGGCAACGACTTCTTCCAGGACCCGGCCCCGCAGCCGACGTTCACGAGCATTCCGGTGCGGGGGCCGGGGCTGGCCTGACCGGCGGACGGGGTCTGTCCTCCGGACCCGGCCGGGCGGCCGGCGCGTCCCGTCGGGGACGCGGCCGCCCGGCGCCGGGCCGGTCCGGATCTGCCTCGACCCATAGGTCAGTGAGGTACGCAGCCGAACCAGTTCACCGTGTCGCCGCTGGTGGTGTAGCCCATGCACCTGATGGTTCTGTCGTGCAGCGTCTCGGTCCGGTCAACGGGTCCGTTCAGATACTCCGTCTTGTGGTGGGCCTCCACGAGGGTGTCGACCTCGACGGTGTACCAGCGGCGCCCGTTGTCCGGCATGCTGCAGCCGTGGCCGGTCATGTTGCGGCTGGGGTCGCCGCTCCAGACGGGCCGTTCGGCGCGGTCGCAGTAGGCCCTGCCGGCGGCGCCCGCGGCGCCGGCGCCCGCGCCCAGCAGAGCCACCGCGCCTATGGACACCGCCGCGGTGGCGCCGAGCAGGCGCTTCGGAGTGAAGTGCATCGATTGGTCCTCCTGCCAGCCGTGGTGACGGCGGGGAATCGCTCTGTCACCTTGGGGTGATAGTCACATTTATCCGTGATGTCCGGCTCGGCAGCCGGTGGAGCAGTCCCCCGACCCGGTGACGTCGGTGGTGCCAATGCAGCAGGCCGCTGTCACCCCTCGCCCCGTGCGGCCCACGGTCCGGAACAACCGCCGCGTCCCGATCGCTGACACCGGCATGAGCGAATACCGCATCGAGCACGACTCCATGGGCGAGGTCCGGGTCCCCGCCCACGCCAAGTGGCGGGCGCAGACCCAGCGTGCCGTCGAGAACTTCCCCGTCTCCGGGCAGCGGATCGAGCGGGCGCACATCGAGGCGCTGGCCCGGATCAAGGCGGCGGCCGCGAAGGTGAACGCCGAGCTGGGGGTGGTGGACAAGGACGTCGCGGAGGCGATCCAGGAGGCGGCCGCGGAGGTCGCCGACGGGAAGTGGGACGACCAGTTCCCGATCGACGTGTTCCAGACCGGGTCCGGGACCTCCTCCAACATGAACACCAACGAGGTCCTCGCCACGCTGGCGAGCGAGCGGCTCGGCCGGGACGTGCATCCGAACGACCACGTCAACGCCTCGCAGTCGTCCAACGACGTGTTCCCGTCGTCCATCCACATCGCCGCCACCGGGGCCGTGACGAACGACCTGATCCCGGCCCTCGACCACCTCGCCGCCTCCCTCACCCGCAAGTCCGAGGAGTTCGCGGACGTCGTGAAGTCCGGGCGGACGCATCTGATGGACGCGACGCCGGTGACGCTGGGCCAGGAGTTCGGCGGGTACGCGGCTCAGGTGCGGTACGGCGTCGAGCGGCTGCGCGCCTCGCTGCCCCGGCTGGCCGAACTGCCGCTGGGCGGCACGGCCGTCGGGACCGGGATCAACACGCCGCCCGGGTTCTCCGCCGCGGTGATCAGGGAGGTCGCACAGGCCACCGGGCTGCCGCTCACCGAGGCCCGGGACCACTTCGAGGCGCAGGGCGCCCGGGACGGGATCGTGGAGACCAGCGGGCAGCTGCGGACCGTCGCGGTCGGGCTGACGAAGATCGCCAACGACCTGCGCTGGATGGCGTCCGGGCCGCGCACCGGGCTCGCCGAGATCCACCTGCCCGACCTGCAGCCGGGCTCGTCGATCATGCCGGGCAAGGTCAACCCGGTGATCCCCGAGGCCGTGCTCATGGTCGCCGCCCAGGTGATCGGCAACGACGCCACGATCGCCACCGCCGGCGCCTCCGGGAACTTCGAGCTGAACGTGATGCTCCCGGTCATCGGCAAGAATGTGCTGGAGTCGATCCGGCTGCTTGCCAACGTCTCGCGGCTGCTGGCCGACCGCACGGTCGACGGCATCGTCGCCGACCGGGAACGGGCCCGCGAGTACGCCGAGTCGTCGCCCTCCGTGGTGACCCCGCTGAACAAGTACATCGGCTACGAGGAGGCCGCGAAGGTCGCCAAGAAGTCCCTGGCCGAGCGGAAGACCATCCGTCAGGTCGTGCTGGAGGGCGGGTACGTGGAGCGCGGCGACCTCACCCTGGAGCAGCTGGACGAGGCGCTGGATGTCCTGCGGATGACGCACCCGTAACAAGTGCCGCCGCCGAGTTGAACCGTGACGGCCGCCGCAGCGTCGTATGCCTGCGGCACCTAATATCTGTGCATGACGGACGACGGAGCGGTGAGACGAGTGGCGGCGGGACCTGCGACGTACTGGACCCCCGGGACCCCGATCCTGTGGCGGTACCGGGAGAACGCCGGTGAGCACTTCCACATCGCACGGCCCGTCACCGTCGTCCGGGACGACGAGGAGCTGCTCGCGGTGTGGATGGCGCCCGGCACCGAGTGCGTCAAGCCAGTGCTGGCCGACGGCACGCCCGTCCATCTGGAGCCGCTGGAGACCCGCTACACCAAGCCGCGCGCGGTGCAGCGGGACCGGTGGTTCGGCACGGGCGTGCTGAAGCTGGCCCGGCCCGGCGATCCGTGGTCGGTGTGGCTGTTCTGGGATCCGGGCTGGCGGTTCAAGAACTGGTACGTCAACCTGGAGCGGCCGCTGGCCCGTTGGGCGGGCGGTGTGGACTCCGTGGACTACTTCCTGGACATCTCGGTGAATCCGGACCGCAGTTGGCACTGGCGGGACGAGGACGAGTTCGCACAGGCCCAGCGGGACGGTCTGATGGACGAGACGACCGCCGGGCGGGTGCGGGCGGCCGGGCGGGCCGCGGTGGAGGCGATCGGCGCCTGGGGCCCGCCGTTCTCGGACGGCTGGCAGCACTGGCGCCCGGACCCCTCCTGGGCGGTACCGTCACTCCCCGAGGACTGGGACCGTACGCCCGCGCACGTGTCCTCATGAGACCCTTGATGCGCCCCCGGTCCACAACCGTAGGATCGTCCTCCGCAAGGGGGCGCTACCGCAACTACCGGAACGTGCGCCGGGCCTGACCAGACGTCACCGAGGGGCGGCAGGACGTGAGCAAGGGGTACGAGGGCAACACCGCCAGGGCCTGCCCTGGACCGGGCGGGTTCGCCGGCGGCACAGGAACAACCTCTGACCACGCGGGAATTCCGTTCCTGGGGCACGTATTCCGGGTATCGGGATTTCGGCGGGACCATCTGCGCGCCCGGCGCGCAGCCCCGGACGGATGGATTCGACACGCGTGACGGAGCACCCCACCTCCTCCTACGAGCGCCCGCAGCCGGGCGCCGACCCCGCGGAGGCCCGCGGGGCGCTCTTGCGTACCCCGAAGCCGAACGGCAGCTCGGCCTTACCGGCACAGGCCCGGGCGGACGGACCGCCCTCCGGCCCGGGGACGACCGCGCCCTGCGGCAAGGGGAACAAGGGGAAGGAGCCCCCAGTCAACGGCCCGGAGCACTCCCAGCCCGCCACCACGGAGACGGACACCCATCGCCCGCGTCCGGCGCCGGAGGTCATTCCGCCGCAGCCGGGCGCCGAGGAGGAGCGGGCGCAGGGCGGCCAGGAGCGCCGTACCGGGCGGGGACTGCCGCCGGGGCGGCCGATGCCGATGCGGCGCGACGGGGACCGGCTCAGGTTCGTGGGCGCGGCGACCCGGCGGATCGCCCGTGGCATCGATCTGGACGAGATCGTGATGGGGCTGTGCCGCGCCACCGTGCCGACGTTCTCGGACGCGATCCTGGTCTATCTGCGCGACCCGCTGCCGGTCGGTGACGAGCGGCCCACCGGCCCGGTGGTGCTGCGGCTGCGCCGCACCGATCGCATACCGGACGAACGGGACACCGAGGGCCTGCTGCTCCCGCCGTTCCCGGAGCCGGAGCCCGAGCCGTCGGCCCTCTCGGAGCTGTCGTCGCTGACGACCGAGCTGTGCGAGGTGCGTCCCGGCGGCGCCCTGAACGAGGTGCTGCGCGGGGTGCGGCCGGTGTTCGCCGACGCGCCCGCCGCCCGGGCCGCTCTGCCCGAGCTGCTCGGCGAGGGCGGCGAGGCGGTCGTACCGGGCGGGCAGCACGCGATCCTCGCGCCGCTGCGCGGCCGGCGCCGGGTGATCGGCGCGGCGCTGTTCCTGCGCCGTCCGGAGCGGCTCGCGTTCGAGGCGGACGACCTGCTGGTGGCCGCCCAGCTCGCCACGCACAGCGCGCTCGGCATCGACAAGGCGGTGCTGTACGGCCGGGAGGCCTACATCGCCGACGAGTTGCAGCGCACCATGCTGCCCGAGACCCTGCCCCGTCCGACCGGGGTGCGGCTGGCCTCGCGCTATCTGCCGGCCGCGGAGACCGCGCGGGTGGGCGGCGACTGGTACGACGCGATCCCGCTGCCCGGCAGCCGGGTCGCGCTGGTGGTCGGTGACGTCATGGGGCACTCCATGACCTCGGCGGCGATCATGGGCCAGCTGCGCACCACGGCCCAGACCCTGGCCGGTCTCGACCTGCCCCCGCAGGAGGTGCTGCACCACCTGGACGAGCAGGCGCAGCGGCTGGGCACCGACCGCATGGCGACGTGCCTGTACGCCGTCTACGACCCGGTCACGCACCGCATCACCATCGCCAACGCCGGCCATCCGCCGCCCGTCCTGCTGCACCTGGGCGGCCGCGCGGAGGTGCTCAGGGTGCCCCCGGGCGCCCCGATCGGCGTCGGCGGGGTGGACTTCGAGGCGGTCGAGCTGGACGCGCCGGCCGGGGCCACGCTGCTGCTGTACACCGACGGCCTGGTGGAGTCCCGGCTGCGGGACGTGTGGACCGGCATAGAGCAGCTGCGTGAACGGCTCGCCGCGACCGCCCAGTTGACCGGCCCGGACCATCCGCCGCCGCTCGAGGCGCTGTGCGACGAGGTGCTGGACATGCTCGGCCCGGGCGACCGGGACGACGACATCGCGCTGCTCGCGGCCCGCTTCGACGGGATCGCGCCGAGCGATGTGGCGTACTGGACGCTGGATCCGGAGGAGACGGCCCCCGGCCAGGCCCGTCGGCTGGCCCGGCGCGCACTGGCCCGCTGGGACCTGGAGGAGCTGACGGACTCGGTGGAGCTGCTGGTCAGCGAGGTGGTCACCAACGCCGTGCGGTACGCCTCCCGTCCGGTCACGCTCCGGCTGCTGCGCACGGACGTGCTGCGCTGCGAGGTCGGCGACGACGTGCCCCAGCTGCCGCGGCTGCGCCAGGCCCGGGCCACGGACGAGGGCGGCCGCGGGCTGTACCTGGTCAACCGGCTGGCCCGGCGGTGGGGTGCGACCCGGCTGAGCACCGGCAAGGTGGTCTGGTTCGAGCTGAACCGGGCCTGAGTCCGAGGACGCGGAAGGGCGCCCGGGGAGTCCCCGGGCGCCCTTCGCGTGCGCGGGCCCTACTGGCCGAAGTTCCCGTTGCCGTTGTCGAGCGGGTTGTCCGTGACATCGCCCGTCGGCGTCCCGGTGGTCGGGGCCCCGGTGGTCGGGGTCCCCGTGGTCGGGGCCCCGGTCGTCGGGGTCCCCGTGGTCGGGGGGCTGGTGGTCGGCGTCTGGGACGGGGTCGTGGACGTCGGCGGGGCACTGGTCGGGGTGTTCGACGGCGTCTGGGACGGGGTCTGGCTGAAGGTCGGCGTGTCCGTCGGCGCGACGGCCGCACCCTGGGTGGTGTTCAGGTCGAACTTGGCCTGGTCCGTGACACCGAAGGTGTACGCCGCCCAGATCTGCGCCGGGTAGGTGCCGCCGTTGACGCGGCCGGGGGCCGGCAGCAGGCCGGTGGCGCCCATCATGGACACGTGGGCCTTGGTCTTGTAGTCCTCGCCGAACAGGCCGACGGAGGTGACCAGGTCGGGCGTGTAGCCGGTGAACCAGGCGGACCTGTTCTCGTCGGAGGTACCGGTCTTGCCCGCCACCTGCTGGCCGTTGCGCAGCGGGTTGTTCGCCACGTTCCTCTTGGCCGTACCGTCGTCGACCACACCGGTCAGCACGGAGGTCACCGTGTCGGCGGCCGTGCGGCTGATGACCTGGTTGCCGATCGGGTTGGGAATGTCGACCGAACGGCCCTTCTGCTCCGCCGACTTGAGGATGCCCGGCGTCACCTTGTAGCCGTGGTTGTCGAAGGTGGCGTAGATGCCGGCCATCTCCAGCGGGCTGGCCCCCATCGAGCCCAGCGTCTGCGCGGGCACCGCCTGCATGCCGTCGGTGTCCATGCCGAGCCGCTTGGCCGTGTCCATCACCTTGGTCATCCCGACGTCGACGCCCATCTGGGCGAAGACCGAGTTGACGGACTGGTTCATCGCCTTCTGCACGGTGATGGGGCCGTAGTTGACCTTGTCCTCGTTCGGCGGGCCGAAGCCGACCTTGCTGCCGTGGTCGACGACCTGGCGGCCGCTGGTGCCGTCGTAGAGGGTGTTCGCGGTGATCGGCTTGCCGCTCTGGGTGGTGGCGTTGTCCTCCAGCGCGGCGGCGAGGATGACCGGCTTGAACGTCGAGGCGGGCTGGTAGTCGCGGCGCGTCGCGTTGTTGAAGTAGTGCTTGAAGTAGTCCTGACCGCCGTACAGGGCGACGATCTTGCCCGTCTTGGGGTCCACCGAGACGGCGCCGGCCTGGATGTTGCCGTCGACCTTGCGCTTCTTCTTGTCCAGCTTGCTGGTCAGCTGGGACTTGACGGCCTTCTCCAGCGCGGCCTGCTTCTTCTTGCTGATGTTCAGGGTGATGGTCCAGCCGCGGTCCACGACCGCGTTCTCCGCCTGGGCCTGTGTCAGCCCCTGCTGCTTCATCAGCTGCTGTTCGAGCTGCTGGTTGGCGAGCTGGACCAGGTAGCCCTTCTGGCCCTCTTCACCGGGCGTGCCCTTGGGGTCCTTCGGGATGGCATCCCTCTTGAAGTTCATCTTCTGCCGCTCGCCGGCGTCGAGCCAGTTCTGCTTGACCATGTTGTCCAGGACGTAGTTCCACCGCTGCTCGACCAGCTTCTTGCCCACAGGGCCGGCGACCGCCCAGTCGTACTGGCTCGGCGCCTGGAGCAGCGCGGCGAGGTAGGCGCCCTCCTGGACGCTCAGCTTGGCCGCGTCCTTGTGGTAGTAGGCCTGCGCCGCGGCCTGGATGCCATAGGCGTTGCGGCCGTAGTAGCTGGTGTTGATGTAGCCCGCGAGGATCTCGTCCTTGGACAGCTGGCGGTCCACCTTCAGGGAGATGACCATCTCCCTGAGCTTGCGGGTGACCGTCTGGTCCTGGTTGAGGTAGTAGTTCTTGACGTACTGCTGGGTGATCGTCGAGCCGCCCTGGGTACCGCGGCCGGACACCGTGTTGAACAGGCCTCGGGCGAGGCCCTTCACGTCGATTCCGGAGTCGTGGTAGAAGGTCTTGTTCTCCGCGGCGACGAAGGTGTGCTGGACGCCCTTGGGCACCTTGGACAGGTCCACGCTCTCGCGGTTGACCTCGCCCACGCGGGCCAGGACGGAGCCGTCGCTGTACTTGTAGACGTTGCTCTCCTGCTTGGCCGCGGCGTTGCCCTGGGGGATGTCCACGACCAGGTACAGCACGATGAAGCCGCCGATGCCCAGCAGGCACAGGCCCAGGAAGGTGCCGAGCATCTTCTTCCAGGTGAAGAGCCGGCGTATTCGGCCCTTGGCGGGCTTGGCGCCGGCCGGGGCCGCGGGGCTGGAGCGGCGGCGCTTGGGCGCCGCGCGGTGGCCACCGCGCTGTCGCGCTCGTCTCTCTTCCGCTCGTCCCATGGCTCTTTACGCTCCGCTTCCTCTCGGGGTCAGCTCCGAAAGCTAACACCCGTCTATATGACAAAGGGCGTCCGATCCGTTCTTTTACGGACGTGACAATCAGCACCCGCCCCAAGGGAACCGACGGATATCACTGGCCCAGGGTTGCCTGCGGGCATAAAGTGATATCACTTAGCTAGACCGAAGCTAGGCATGACCCGAACGGGGGATCCACCCATGTCCGTACATGACGCATCCGCGATCGCCGACATACCCGAGATGCCCGCACCACGCGTGCGGGAGGTCCCGGCGCAGAGCATCGGGGGCGGGCTCGCCCTGCTCCTCGGCCTGCTCGGGCTCGGCACCGCCGTCGCCCTGTTCGCCGCCGCCTCCGCGGTCTCCGCGTCCGGTGCCAAGGGCGGACTCATCGCCGGCGGCGTCCTCGTCTTCCTCGGCGCGATCATCGCGATGCGCGGCCTGAACACGGTCGCGCCCGGCGAGGCCCGGGTCGTGCAGCTCTTCGGCCGGTACCGCGGCACGATCCGGCAGGACGGCCTGCGCTGGGTGAACCCCTTCACCTCGCGGACCCGGATCTCCACCCGGGTGCGCAACCACGAGACCGCCGTCCTCAAGGTCAACGACGCCTACGGCAACCCGATCGAGCTGGCCGCGGTCGTGGTCTGGAAGGTCCAGGACACCGCCCAGGCGGTGTTCGAGGTGGACGACTACGCCGAGTTCGTCGCCACGCAGACCGAGACGGCCGTACGGCACATCGCCATCGAGTACCCGTACGACGCCCACGAGGAGGACGGCCTCTCGCTGCGCGGCAACGCCGAGGAGATCACCGAGCGGTTGGCCGTCGAGCTGCAGGCCCGCGTGGAGGCGGCCGGGGTGCGGATCATCGAGTCGCGCTTCACGCACCTCGCGTACTCTCCCGAGATCGCCTCGGCGATGCTCCAGCGGCAGCAGGCCGGTGCGGTCGTCGCGGCCCGGCGGCAGATCGTGGACGGCGCGGTCGGCATGGTGGAGGCGGCGCTCGCCCGGATCGCGGAGCGGGACATCGTGGAGCTGGACGACGAACGGAAGGCGGCGATGGTGTCCAACCTGATGGTGGTGCTGTGCGGGGACCGTGCTCCGCAGCCCGTCCTCAACACTGGGACCCTCTACCAGTGACGGACTCTCCGGAAGAGACTCCTCGGCGCCGGCCGCAGCAGCGCAAGCAGGTGCTGCTGCGGCTGGACCCGTCGGTGTACGAGGCGCTGGCGCGGTGGGCGGGCGACGAGCTGCGGTCCGCCAACGCGCAGATCGAGTTCCTGTTGCGCAAGGCGCTGGCCGAGGCGGGGCGGCTGCCGAAGGAGACCGGGCCGCTGCCGCGTCGCGGGCGGCCGCCTGTTTCCGAACACTGACAATCGGCCCCCACCTGCACCTCCGCACCCCTCGCGCACCCCTCGCCATGATCTACACACTCCGCGTATACACACCGCGTATACACCATGTGTAGAGTGCTGCCATGTCCATCGGTCACACCCTTCTAGGGCTCCTGGAGTCCGGCCCCCGGCACGGCTACGACCTGAAGCGGGCCTTCGACGAGAAGTTCGGTCACGACCGGCCGCTGCACTACGGCCAGGTCTACTCGACGATGTCCCGGCTGCTGAAGAACGGCCTCGTGGAGGTCGACGGGATCGAGGCGGGCGGCGGACCCGAGCGCAAGCGGTACGCCATCACCGACGCCGGCGTCACAGACGTCGAGCGCTGGCTCGCGACCCCGGAGGAGCCGGCGGAGTACCTCCAGTCGACCCTCTACACCAAGGTCGTCCTGGCGCTGCTGACCCACCGGAACGCGGCCGACATCCTCGACACCCAGCGCTCCGAGCACCTGCGCAGCATGCGGATCCTGACCGACCGCAAGCGCAAGGGCGACCTCGCGGACCAGCTGATCTGCGACCACGCCCTGTTCCACCTGGAGGCCGACCTGCGCTGGCTCGAACTGACCGCCGCGCGCCTCGACAAGCTCCGTGCGGAGGTGACCAAGTGACTTCTCCTGCTGGTTCCCTGCTCATCGCCCAGGACCTGCGCAAGGCCTACGGCCCGACGCTCGCGCTCGACGGCGCCGGGTTCTCCATCCACCCCGGCGAGGTCGTCGCCATCATGGGCCCCTCCGGGTCCGGCAAGTCGACCCTGCTGCACTGCCTCGCGGGGATCGTGCCGCCGGACTCGGGCTCGATCACGTACAACGGGCAGGAACTCGCGACGATGAGCGACGCCCAGCGCAGTGCGCTCCGGCGGTCCGAGTTCGGCTTCGTCTTCCAGTTCGGGCAGCTCGTCCCGGAACTCACCTGTGTGGAGAACGTGGCGCTTCCGCTGCGGCTGAACGGAACCTCCCGCAAGGCGGCCGAGAAGGCGGCACTGGGCTGGATGGAGCGCCTCGAGGTCGACAACCTCAAGGACAAGCGGCCGGGTGAGGTCTCCGGTGGTCAGGGACAGCGTGTGGCGGTGGCGCGGGCGCTGGTCACCGGGCCCCGGGTGCTGTTCGCCGACGAGCCGACCGGCGCGCTGGACTCCCTCAACGGCGAGCGCGTGATGGAGCTGCTGACCGACGCGGCCCGGTCGACCAACGCGGCCGTGGTACTGGTCACGCACGAGGCCCGGGTGGCCGCCTACTCCGACCGCGAGGTCGTCGTGCGCGACGGGAAGTCCCGGGACATGGAGCGGGCTGTATGAACGTTCGGAGGGGGCACCTCCCGCGCGAGCGAAGCCGAGCGTGGGGGAGGTCCAGGGATCTGGCCATGGGGGGTCGGTTCGCCTTCGCCGGCGGACGTGAGGGCTGGGTCCGGGTGCTGCTGACGGCGGTCGGTGTCGGGCTCGGCGTCGCGCTGCTGCTGCTCACGACCGCCATACCGAACGCCCTGGCGGTACGGCACGACCGGGACGAGGCCCGCCTCGACTACACCTACGACCAGAAGCACAAGCCGAAGGCCGCCGACACCCTGGTGATCTCGGACGCCAACTCGAACTACCACGGCTCCGACATCCGCGGCCGGCTGGTGGAGCCCGAGGGACCGCGGGCGCCGCTCGCACCGGGCCTGGCCACGTACCCGGCACCGGGCGACATGGTCGTCTCCCCGGCGCTGAAGCGGCTGCTCGACTCCGCCGACGGGAAGCTGCTGCGCGACCGGCTGCCGTACCGGGTGGTCGGGACCATCGGCGAGCCCGGGCTCATCGGCTCGCACGAACTCGCCTACTACGCCGGTGCGAAGAACCTGACACCGCGCATCGACGGCTGGCAGACGGCCCGGATCACCGCGTTCGGGAATCCGCATCCGAGCCCGCCCGACAAGACGGACCCCGTGCTCATCCTGCTGATCCTGGTCGTGTTCGTGGTGCTGCTGATGCCGGTCGCCGTGTTCATCGCCGCGGCCGTACGGTTCGGCGGCGAGCGGCGCGACCGCAGGCTGGCCGCGCTGCGGCTGGTCGGCTCCGACAGCCGGATGACCCGGCGGATCGCCGCGGGCGAGGCGCTCGCGGGTTCCCTGGTCGGGCTGGTCTTCGGCACCGTCTTCTTCCTGCTGGGCCGTCATCTCGCGGGTTCGGTCGAGATCCTGGGCATCAGCGTGTTCCCCAGCTATCTCAACCCGACACCCGCGCTGGCCCTGCTGGTCGCCGTCACCGTCCCGGCGGCAGCGGTGCTGGTCACCCTGTTCGCGATGCGCGGGGTGGTCATCGAGCCGCTGGGCGTGGTCCGCACGGCCAAGCCCTCGCGGCGCCGGCTGTGGTGGCGGCTGCTGCTGCCGCTGGGCGGCCTCGCGATGCTCGCCCCGATGATCGGCCAGGGCCGGTCGAACGGCGAGTTCAACCAGTACCTGGTGATCGGCGGTGTCCTGCTGCTGCTCGTCGGCGTGACCGCGCTGCTGCCGTGGGTCGTCGAGGCCGTGGTCGCCCGGCTAGGCACGGGCAATGTCGCCTGGCAACTGGCGGTACGGCGGCTGCAGTTGAACAGCGGCTCGGCGGCCCGCATGGTGAACGGCATCGCGGTCGCGGTGGCCGGGGCGGTCGCCCTGCAGATGCTGTTCGCGGGCGTCGAGAGCGACTACACCAAGGTCACCGGCCAGAACGTCGAGCAGACGCAGATGCAGGTCCAGAATTTGCGGGGCGGCGCGTTCATCTCGGCCGCAGAGAAGTTCTCCGCCACCAAGGGCGTACGCAAGGCCACCGCGCTCGGCACTCTCCAAGTCGGCGACCGGAGCTGGAACAGCAAGGGCGCTCCCGGCACCTCCTCGAGCGTGACCGTCGGCGACTGCGCCGCGCTGCGCGAGGTGGCGCGGCTGACGTCCTGCCACGACGGGGACGTCTTCGTGGCGCGGGGCGGCGACAGGGGCATGGACGCCGACACGGCGAAGCTCGCCAGGCCGGGCCGCAAGCTCTACTTCGACACCGGCGACGGCTTCTCCAAGGGCCCGGACCTCGTCTGGCCCGTGCCGAGCGGCCTGCAGCAGGTCCGTGCGATCAAGGGCCCGAACGAGAACGTGTACAGCGGCTTCCTGATGACCCCCGCCGCCCTGCCGCACCGGATGACCGGGCTGGTCAGCGGTCAGGTGTACCTGTCGCTCGACGAGTCGGTACCGGACGTGCACGAATACGTCCGCAACACGGCGGCTCGGATCGACCCGCTGGCGGACTCGATCGTGTGGGCGGCCAACGAGCAGTCCACGAAGTTCACCTCCATCCGGACCGGCCTGCTCGTCGGTGCCACCTGTGTGCTGGCGCTGATCGGCGCGAGCCTGCTGGTGTCCCAGCTGGAGCAGTTGCGCGAGCGCAAGATGCTGCTGTCGGCGCTGATCGCCTTCGGCACCCGGCGGCGCACCCTGAGCCTGTCGGTGCTGTGGCAGACGGCGATCCCGATCGCGCTCGGCCTGCTGCTCGCCTCGACCGTGGGGCTGACGCTGGGCGCGGTGCTGCTGAAGATGGTGGGTGCGACGGTGGGCGTCGACTGGGCGAGCGTGCTGACGATGAGCGGCATCGGCGCGACGGTCGTCCTCGTGGTCACCCTGCTCAGCCTGCCCCCGCTGTGGCGCCTGATGCGCCCGGAGGGCCTGCGCACCGAGTAGCGGACCCACCGCTTGGGCCCCTCCCGCCGGGAGGGGCCCAAGCCTGGTTCCTCAGAGGCTGTGCTCGCGCACCACCCTGCGCGCCTGGGCCAGCAGCATGCCGACGTTCACCGACTTACGGCACACGATGACCGCGACGACGTCCTGCTGCTCGTTCATCCTGACGAACAGGTGGGTGAGGTTCTCGCTGTTGACGAGGATCTCCTGGAAGAAGTGGGTGTCGTCGGCGACCCCGCGGCGCTCCTTGAAGATGTCCTCGATCATCACGACCGTACGCCCCTGGAACAGGTCGAGCGTGGCCCCGGCCAGCAGGTCCAGGACCTCGGGCGGGTGGTTGTCGACGGTCTCGTACGACAGCAGCATGCCGGTGGACATGTCGACCACGCCGGCCGCGACACAGTCGGGTGAGTTCGAACGCAGTGACTTGACCAGACTCATCACCTGGTCGGAGAAACCCGGGGTCATACGCTTCGTCGCCATCCCTTCACACTCCTTCGGTGGTCTTCTCGGTGAGGATCGAGCCGATGCGGTCGAGGGCCGGCCGGGTCGCCCGGTGCAGGCGCTCCAGGTCGAGTCCCTCGTCACCGAGCACGACCATCAACGCCGTGTCGCCGACGGCGTAGAACGCGGCGCAGCCGTGGCTGCCGTAGGCCACCGTCTGCCGCAGCACTCCGCGCGCGGTGGCCTCGGTGGTGCGGCGGGCGAGGCCGAGGCCGGCCGCGGCGAGGGCCGCGAGCCCCTCCGGGTCGATCGACTCGGCGGTGTCGGACGCGATGAGCAGTCCGTCGGCGGCCGCGACGGCGGTGTCGGTGATGCCGGTCACCTGTTCCCGAAGCCCGCGCATCTCCAGCGCCAGCGCTTCACGATTCATCTGGTGGAACTCCCTTGTTCTCTGTACGGGTTCAGCCGTTGCGGCGGGCCGTCCGCCCCTCTCACTCGGCGGCTTGGTGGCGTAGACGGAAGAACCCTCTCCAGCTCGTCCCGTGCTTGGACGGGGCGAGGGCTTCGGTGATGCCGCTGGCGCCGGGCTCACGGCGTGGCAGGACGGTGGGCGCGGGAGGCGGCTCGGGCGGCGGTTCACGGTGTCGTACGGCCCCCACCTCCGGTGGCAGCCGGACCGGGATCTCCGCGGGCGTGGGGGCGCACTCCAGGAACCCCTCGGCGAGCATCCGCGCGACCTCCACCGTGACGGTGTAGACACCCCGGCCGACACGGAAGGCCAGGTCCCGCGCGGTGCGGCGGCCGTCGGCGTGGGCGAGCAACTCCTGTTGCAGCTCGGTGAGCGGGCGGCCCGTCGGTGCGCCGGGCAGCGGGCGTTCCCGGTCGGGGCGCACCGGGTACGGCAGCGTGGCAAGGGCGGCGAGCTTGCGGGCCGCGTCCTGCACCAGCCGGGCCGGGGGCTCGCCGACGGCGACCGGGGCGTGCGGCTCGGTGCCGGCGACGCGTTCGCAGCCGTCCACCCGGCCCGCGACGATGGCGAAGGCGGCGTCCTGGAGCGCCATCACGCAGACCACCCTGAGCTGAGCGGCCCCGGCGTAGCCGCGGGCGACCAGCTCCGCGGCCGGCCAGCGTGCCCCGTCGGACTCCCGCACCAGCTCGGCCCACCGCTCGGCGTCGATACGGTCGGTGCGCAGCAGCAGTACGTCCGGGCCCGGGGCACCGGGGCTCTCGGCCGCCACCACGAGTCCGTCCCGCAGGTGGAAGGCACCGCCGGGCCGTCCGGACACCCGCAGCTCCCCGGTGAACTCCGCGTGCCCGCAGGCCATGAGGGCGTGCGCCAGCCGGTCGTAGCCGACCCGGCCCAGGGCGTCCCGAACGTCCGCCATCACTCCCCTTGGCTCTTCGCACAGACGCGTGAGGCGTCGCACTGAGGGGGTATGTGTATCAGTTCGTAGGCATATTTCGGCCAGGCCTTTCCGACCTGTCCCCAGCTGACGGAAGTTGGCGGTTGGTGCCGTCCAACTCGCTTCGACAGAAGCTCATTTGATCGTTTCCGGCGCCGGGGACGCCCGGTTCTCAGGCGTCGCCGTCCCACACCCGTACGGGCAGCGGGCCCAGGGCCTCGCGCAGGGCGGTCGCCAGCTCCTCGTACTCCGCGCCGCGGGCCGCGCCGGTGCGCATGGCGAGGGCGATGCGGCGGCTCGGGGCGGGCTCGGTGAAGGAGCCGGTGAGGAGCTGGTTGCTGCGGGTGGTCTCCAGCTTGAGGGCGGTGCGCGGGAGCAGGGTGCAGCCGAGGCCGCCCGCGACGAGCTGGACCAGGGTGGAGAGCCCGGCGGCCGTGGTGGTGACCGGCGCGTCCTCCCGCCCGGCCTCCCGGCAGATGTCCAGGGCCTGGTCGCGCAGGCAGTGACCCTCGTCCAGGAGCAGCAGGTTGAGTTCCTTCAGGGCCTCGCGCGGGATGCCCTCGCGGCCGCCGAGCCGGTGGTCCAGCGGGGTGACGAGCACGAAGTCCTCGTCGAAGAGCGGGAGTTCCACGACCCCGGGCACACCGAGCGGGACGGCCAGCAGCAGCAGGTCGAGCCGGCCGGAGTTCAGGCCGTCGACGAGGTTCGCGGTCTGCTCCTCGTGCACCTGGAGGTCGAGCTGCGGGTACCGCTCGTGGACGAGTCGCAGCACCGTGGGCAGCAGGTACGGCGCGACGGTCGGGATGACCCCGAGTCGCAGCGCTCCGGTGAACGGCGCCCGGACCGCCTCGGCCTCCTCCAGCAGCGCCCCGACCTCGTCCAGCACCGCCTTCGCCCGTACGGCCAGCCGCTCGCCGGCGGGCGAGAGCAGCACCTTGCGGGTCGTACGCTCCAGGAGGGTCACGCCCAGGGTCTCCTCCAGCGCCGAGACCGCGCCGGACAGGGCGGGCTGGCTCATCCCGATGGCGGCCGCCGCGTCCCGGAAGTGCAGATGCTCGGCCACGGCGGCGAAGGCACGCAGCTGCGCGAGGCTCGGCTGCTTCCGCTTGCCGTTACTGATGGTCACTGATAGCTACCTCCGATCAACACATCCGAGTGTAGCTATTTCCCGAATCAATGCACCCTGTGACACCATCGACGACGTCCAACCCATACGAGAAAACGCCCTCAAAAGGGGCTTTTCTTCGCTGCAAGGAGAGCTAGTGCTCACTGTCGGTGACAAGTTCCCCGAGTTCGAACTGACCGCCTGCGTCTCGCTGGAGAAGGGCGAGGAGTTCGACACGATCAACCACAAGACCTACGAGGGCAAGTGGAAGATCGTCTTCGCGTGGCCCAAGGACTTCACCTTCGTGTGCCCGACCGAGATCGCCGCGTTCGGCAAGCTGAACGACGAGTTCGCCGACCGTGACGCCCAGGTCCTCGGCTTCTCCGGTGACTCCGAGTTCGTCCACCACGCCTGGCGCAAGGACCACGACGACCTGCGCGACCTGCCGTTCCCGATGATGGCCGACTCCAAGCACGAGCTGATGCGCGACCTGGGCATCGAGGGCGAGGACGGCTTCGCCAAGCGTGCCGTCTTCATCGTCGACCAGAACAACGAGATCCAGTTCTCCATGGTGACCGCCGGCTCCGTCGGCCGTAACCCCAAGGAGGTCCTGCGGGTCCTGGACGCCCTGCAGACCGACGAGCTGTGCCCCTGCAACTGGTCCAAGGGCGACGAGACGCTCGACCCGGTCGCGCTGCTGGCCGGTGAGTGACCCATGTCGCTCGACTCGCTGAAGTCCCGCGTTCCGGACTACGCCAAGGACCTGAAGCTCAACCTGGGCTCGGTCATCGGCAACTCCGACCTGCCCGCGCAGCAGCTGTGGGGCACGGTGCTGGCGACCGCCATCGCCTCCCGCTCCCCGATCGTGCTGCGCGAGCTGGCGCCCGAGGCGAAGGCGAACCTCACGCCGGAGGCGTACACCGCGGCCAAGTCCGCGGCCGCGATCATGGCCATGAACAACGTCTTCTACCGCACCCGGCACCTGCTGTCCGACCACGAGTACGGCACCCTGCGCGCGGGTCTGCGGATGAACGTCATCGGCAACCCCGGTGTCGAGAAGGTCGACTTCGAGCTGTGGTCGTTCGCGGTCTCCGCGATCAACGGCTGCGGGCTGTGCCTGGACTCGCACGAGCAGGTGCTGCGCAAGGCCGGGGTCGACCGTGAGGTCGTCCAGGAGGCGTTCAAGATCGCGTCCGTGATCCAGGCGGTCGGCGTCACGCTGGACGCGGAGGCGCTGCTCGCTGAGTAGGCCGCCGTGCCGGGGCCTCGCTCACTCTTGGTGGGCGAGGCCCTCGGTGTTTTCCTGGGCGCCCCTGGGGGCTGCGCCCCCAGACCCCCCTTCGGCCTGAACGGCCTCGTCCTCAAGCTCCTCCAGAGGGGGCACCCCCGGACGGGCTGGTTGTTGCTGGACTTCCTGCGAATACTGGCGCAAGTACCCGACCACCGTGTTCGTCACCGCCACCAGCGGTACGGCCACCACCGCGCCGCCGATGCCCGCCACCATGGCGCCGGCCGCCACCGTGAGGACCACGGCGAGCGGGTGGACGCGGACCGCGCGGCCCAGGATGAACGGCTGCAGGACGTGGCCCTCGATCTGCTGGACGGCGAGGACCACGACGAGGGTCATGACGGCCGTGAAGACGCCCTGGGTCACCAGCGCCACGATCACCGCGAGCGCGCCGGAGGCGACCGCGCCCACGAGCGGGATGAAGGAGAACAGGAAGATGAAGACGGCCAGCGGAACGGCCATCGGCACGTCGAGGAAGTAGATGCCCATGCCGATGAAGATGGCGTCGATGAGGGCGACCAGGACCGTGCCGCGGACGTAGGCCGTCAGGGTGCGCCAGGCGCGCGGGCCGGCGCCGGCCACGCCCGGGCGGGCGGCTGCGGGCACCAGCTTGAGGGACCACTGCCAGATGCGCTCGCCGTCGTAGAGCAGGAACAGCGTCGAGAAGAACACCAGCAGGATGCCGGTCAGGGCCTCGACGATGACCTGGACGCCCTCCAGGCCGGCCGACGTTATCTGGTCGGCGTTGGCGCCGATCGCCTCACGGAGGTTCTTGGCGATCTGGTTGATCTGCTTGTCGGTGACGTGGAAGGGGCTCTTCAGCAGCCAGTTGCGCAGGTCGTCGATGCCGCTCTGGATCTGGTTGGAGAGCGTGTCGATGTTCTCCATGACCTGCCAGGTCACGAACCAGCCCATCAGGCCCATGACGACGAAGCCGAGGATGGCGGTCATCGCGGTGGCCAGGCCGCGCGGCACCCCGCGGCGCCTGAGCCGGGCGACCGTCGGCTGGAGCAGCGCGGTGATCAGCAGGGCGATGACGAAGGCGAAGACCACCAGCTGTACGGCGCTGATGACCCGCATGAGGACCCAGACGGTGCCGGCGAGGACCAGCAGCCGCCAGCCGGCCTCGGCCGCGACGCGCACACCCCAGGGCACGGCCTCGGCGGGGTCGGGGCGGGGACCGGCCGGAACGGCCGGCCGGGGGGCGGGCACCACCACCGGGTCGGCGGTGTGCTCGGCGAGGGCGGGTTCGGGTGCGGTGTCCTTCTCCACCTCGGCGCGGCGCTCGTCCAGCCGCTCGCTCATCTCGGTCAGTCCGGCACCGAGCCGGCCGAGCCACCCTGGCACTCGCGACATGATCCGTCCTCTTCCCCCGCGTCCCCGGGTGTCCGCCACCACTCCCCCCTGGAGTCGTTCGGGTACGACCGTACAGGGCGAAAGCCCCTCCCCTAAGGACGGGGAGGGGCTGCGCGAGGTTGAGTGAAAGCCGGGCGGCCTAATACCAGTGGTTGGCCTGCCAGAACGACCACGCCTCACAGGGGCTGCCGTAGCGGCTGTTCATGTAGTTGAGGCCCCACTTGATCTGGGTGGCCGGGTTGGTCTGCCAGTCGGCGCCGGCGGACGACATCTTGGAGCCGGGCAGGGCCTGGAAGAGGCCGTAGGCACCGGAGGAGGCGTTGACGGCGTGGTAGTTCCAGCTGGACTCGTGGTCCACGATGTTGCTGAAGCACTGGAACTGGCCGCTCGCCACCATCTGACGCGCCATCGCCTGGATCTGCGCGACGGAGTAGCTGCTCTGCGTCGGGAAGCTGGAGGAGTCGCGGACGTCGTCGCGGCTGGCCGCGGCCTTCGCCTCGGCGCGCTCCTTGGCTTCCTTGGCGGCCTGCTCGGCGGCGGCCTTCTTGGCGACCGCGGTGTCGGCGGCGGCCTTGCGGGCGGCTGCCTCGGCGTCCTTCTTGGCGCTCGCGTCCGCGGCGATGGCCTGAGCGTCGGCCTGCTGCGTCAGGGACGCGGTCTGCACCTGGGCCTGCTGACCCGCGGGTATGTCCGCGAGAAGCGTGGTGTCGGCAGCCGTCGCCTCAGCGTCGTTGTTGTTCTGCGCGACGCTGCCCGAGGCAACTCCGACGACGCTTCCGACGGCGGTGACCGCGGTGGCCGAGGCCACTGCGAATCCCCGGACCGAAATCCGGCTCACACGGTTTCCTTCCAGCATCGCCCGCTTCGGTGACCCTGGCGGACGCAATCGTGCCCCCTGACACTGGCCTCCCAACTGCGGGGTCACGGGAGGCGCGGGCCCGGTGGGCAACTCCCGCGAGGGGAGCGCCGCGTGATGCTCGGGCGGCATACGACGACTCTATGGAGTTGAAGGTGGTGCTTCTGTGGTGCCGTACCGCTGGGGGTACAGGTGTGTCGTATGCGGGGCCTGACAGGAGTGAGACTCTGCCGTAACCCGACTGCGCGTGGCAATTCTGAGTTGCGTGTGAAAGCTCACATCCCGTTTGCCCCCGGGTATTTCAGGAAACCGCCACACGCGAAGGCGCCGCCCGGCTAGGCTCTGGGGCCTTTGCCGGACGGCGCCAACTGGGCTTGCTCAGATATGCCCTTCTTCGAGCATTTCGGTCACAAGGGCCGCGATCTGGGACCTCTCGGACCGGGTCAGCGTGACATGCGCGAAGAGCGGATGTCCCTTCAGCTTCTCCACGACGGCGACCACACCGTCGTAGCGACCGACGCGCAGATTGTCCCGCTGTGCCACGTCATGGGTCAGAACGACCCGCGAGTTCGCGCCGATTCGGGACAGAACGGTCAGCAGGACGTTCCGTTCCAGCGACTGCGCCTCGTCGACGATCACGAACGCGTCGTGCAGCGACCGGCCCCGGATGTGCGTGAGGGGCAGGACCTCCAGCATCCCGCGCGCGGTGACCTCCTCGATGACCTCACGGCTGGTGACCGCGGAGAGCGTGTCGAAGACGGCCTGAGCCCAGGGGCTCATCTTCTCCGCCTCGCTGCCCGGCAGATAGCCCAGCTCCTGCCCGCCCACCGCGTACAGCGGCCGGAAGACCATCACCTTCTGGTGCTGGCGGCGCTCCAGGACCGCCTCCAGGCCGGCGCACAGCGCGAGCGCCGACTTGCCGGTGCCGGCCCGGCCGCCCATCGAGACGATGCCGACGTCCGGGTCGAGCAGCAGATCGAGCGCGATGCGCTGCTCGGCGCTGCGGCCCTTGATGCCGAACGCCTCCCGGTCGCCGCGCACCAGGCGGACGTTGCCCTCGGCGGAGATCCGGCCGAGCGCCTTGCCGCGCTCGGACTGGATGGTCAGGCCAGTGTGCACGGGGAGGCCGGAGACCTCCGGGACGTACACATGCCCTTCCTCGAAGAGGAGGTCCACCTGCTCGCCGGAGAGTGTCAGTTCGGACATTCCGGTCCAGCCGGAGTTCTCCGTGATGGCGAGTTCGGCGCGGTACTCCTCGGCCAGCAGGCCGACGGAGGACGCCTTGATCCTGAGCGGCAGGTCCTTCGACACGACGGTGACGTCGAACCCCTCGGCCTGCAGATTGCGGGCCACCGCCAGGATGCGGGAGTCGTTGTCCCCCAGGCGGTAGCCGGTCGGCAGAACGCTGGGGTCCGAGTGGTTGAGCTCGACACGCACGGTGCCGCCGAGTTCCCCGATCGGGATGGGGGCATCGAGGCGACCGTGCTTCACCCGGTAGTCGTCCAGCAGGCGCAGGGCCTGCCGGGCGAAGTACCCGAGTTCGGGATGGTGCCGCTTGGCCTCCAGTTCCGTGACCACGACGATGGGGAGCACGACCTCGTGCTCGTCGAAGCGGGTCAGGGCGTTCGGGTCGGCCAGCAGGACGCTGGTGTCGAGAACATACGTGCGCCGGTCGGGCTTGTGGCGCTTTGTGCTGGTCACCACGGAAGGACGTACCCCCTCGGATGAGGTCGGGGAGCGACGAAGTGGAAGCCGGGCCGGGAGGGAGGGAACATTGCGACCGGTCCCTGGCCCCCGCGAACGGCGGGCCGGACACCGGACCTCCGCGGCTGCTTCCGTGCAGTGACGGCACGGTCGGGCTGGTGCAAAGGGCCTCCCGGGCGGACGGCCCCGTGCCGCCCGCTGAGATCCGACGCCCGTGGTTCGGGCGTCGACCTGCTTGGCTTATGCCCTCGAACATGCACCGCCATGCAAAAGCGGCCAACAGCGCCCTGGTGAACTCCTTGTTACTTGCGCCCCAACCGGGGTGAACCGAACGCCCCGCCGCAATGGTCACGGACGGGGCGTTCGAGGCGGCTCAGCCGCCGTAACGGCGGTGGCGTGCGGCGTAGTCGCGCAGCGCACGCAGGAAGTCGACCTTCCGGAAGGCCGGCCAGAAGACTTCACAGAAGTAGTACTCGGAATGGGCGGTCTGCCACAGCATGAATCCGGACAGCCGCTGCTCGCCGCTGGTGCGGATCACCAGGTCCGGGTCGGGCTGGGCGCCGGTGTAGAGGTGACGGCCGATCATGTCGATGTCGACGGACTCGGCGAGGTCCTCCATCGACACGCCCTTGTCCCGGGCGTCGAGGAGCATGGAGCGCACCGCGTCGGCGATCTCCTGGCGGCCGCCGTAGCCGATGGCCACGTTGACCACTATCCCGTCGACGTGGGCGGTGGTCTCCTCGGCCTCCTTGAGGGTGCGCTGCATCCCGGACGGCAGCAGATCGAGGGTGCCGACATGGTGCACCCGCCAGCGGCCGTCGGCGGCGAGGGTGCGGACCACGTCCTCGATGATGCCGAGCAGGGGGCCCAGCTCATCCTGCGGGCGGTCGAAGTTGTCCGTGGACAGCAGCCAGAGAGTGACGACCTCGACATCGGTCTCGGTGCACCAGCCGAGGAACTCCTCGATCTTCTCGGCACCGACCCGGTGGCCGTGGACCGTGGTGGAGCCGGCCGCCTTCGCCCAGCGGCGGTTGCCGTCCATGATGACGCCGATGTGCTTGGGCACCTGGGTGTGGTCCAGGTGGCCTTCCACCCGGCGTGCGTAGAGCCTGACGAGCAGGCTGCGCAGCGTGTCGCGCACGTTCACGGGACCCTCCGGGGGTTGGGCGGGGTTTGAGGGTACCCCTGGGTTCGGCTTCGCCCCTTGAGTGGGGACGCTCGCCCCCTGCTTCCACGTTCCCCAAGAAAAAACGGGCCGGTCCGTGGGGGGGAGACGGACCGGCCCGAGGGGGGGTTTCCACCATAACCCTTCGTAAGGGATGGTGTGTGCATCGGCGCGATACAACTACTCTCCGAAATCATCCGGCGACGCCCCGGTGCGCGCGGAACGATGGATTCAGGGGCATTTCATGGCCGATTCACAGCGGAATCCCAGGGGATCGGGCCGCATATGGAGTGATCAAGAGGGTTTGGGCCGTCTTGGTGATGGTTCGGCGAGTTGTCCGGGGTCCCTCCGACGGGCTACCCGGCCAGCGAACGGTGACTTGACGGTTCCGGTACGCGTTCCGCCTGGTATCGCAGCACCGCGCAGCCCCCTCCGCTGCGCGGTGCCGCCCGCACAGCTTTGCTGGCGCGAATTACCTTGGTCTGAACTTACGTGACGGGTGGGACGGATGTGAACCGCGGGCGATAACGATGTGGAAACCGTGAGGAAACTCAGGATGAACCAGGCGGCGAAATACCCTCTTTGCCCCGTTCATCAGGGGGTCGACTTCCGGACGTCGAAGAGATGGCGTGAGCTGTGCGCAACGAAAGGCCCCTCCTTCTCGATCCGCTCGTGCAGGGAGCGCAGTTGGGGCTCGTACGCCTCGACGGTGAAGCCGGGGACCATCCAGACGACCTTGCGCAGGAAGTGCACGACGGCCGCGATGTCGTGGAACTCCATCCGCAGCCGCTCCGCCCGCAGGTCCACCACCTCCAGGCCCGCCGCCTCCGCGTCCTTCCGCTCCCGCTCGGGGTCACGGCCGCCGCGCACGGCGTCCGGCTGACGCCCGAGGAAGTACTCCACCAGCTCGAACACGCTGCTGGGCCCCACGTGCTGGGCGAAGTACGTACCGCCGGGCCGCAGCACCCGGGCGATCTCCGCCCAGTCCGGGCGCACCGGGTGACGGCTGAGCACCAGGTCGAAGGCCTCGTCGGCGAACGGCAGCGGCGCGTCGTCCGGTGCGGCGACGACCACCACACCGCGCGGCCGCAGCAGGGCGGTGGCCTTGGCGACGTTCGGCGGCCAGCCCTCCGTGGCCGCGACCAGCACCGGCCGGGCCGCCCCCGCCCGGCCCAGGGCGAAGTCGAGCACCTCGCCGCCCCCGGTCTGGATGTCGAGCGCGGCCTCGGCCCGGGCCAGCCGCTCCCCCGCCGACGGTGCGTACCCCCAGGACGGCCGCGCCTCGGTGGCCCGCCCCTCGAACCAGGAGAAGTCCCAGCCCTCGGTGGGCACGGCGGCGCCCTCGGCCACGAGCGCGTCAAAGGATCGTTGCTCTGCCATGAACGCCATGGTCGCAGGGCGTTGTCGGTGGGGCCTGCTAATTTCCGCGGACATGACGACCTCTGCAGCCGGCTACACCGCCGGAGAGAAGGACATCCTGCACGCGAGCCTGGACCGGCACCGGGACGCCGTGCTCTGGAAGCTGGACGGGCTGGACGACGAGCAGCTGCGCCGGCCCATGACGCCGACCGGGACGACGCTGCTCGGCCTGGTCAAGCATCTGGCCTCGGTCGAGTACGGCTGGTTCGTGGAGACGTTCGGGCGGGAGGGGGAACCTCTGTGGTTCGACCCGTACAAGGACGAGGACATGAGCGTGTCCCCCGACGAGACGACCGAACAGATCGTCGCCTTCTACGGCCGCGCCCGCGCCGCCGCCGACCGTACGATCACCGAGCTGTCCCTGGACGCCTCGGGCCGCCCCGCCTGGCGCGACCACACGGTCTCGCTGCGCTGGACCCTCGTCCACATGATCGAGGAGACGGCCCGGCACGCCGGCCACATGGACATCCTGCGCGAGCTGATCGACGGGGCGACGGGCGACCACCGCCCGGCCACGGCCACCGCCGGGGACTGACCGGGCGGTCCGGGGCCGTCACCGGCGTTCCCCGGAGGGACGGTCAGGGACGGTCGAGGACGAGCAGGATGTGTTCGTCCTCCCCGTGCAGGACCGTGCCGGCGCGCTCGAAGCCGTGTCTCTCCAGCAGGCGGACGGAGGCGGTGTTGCCGGAGAAGGGGTCGGCGTACAGGGGCCGTACCTGATCCAGCTCCAGGAAGAGGCCGAGGGCGCGGGTGCCGACACCGCGGGCCCAGTACGGCCGCCCGAGCCAGTAGCCGACGTACCGCTGCCCGTCCACCGTCCAGGAGACGACGCTCCCGGCCACCTCGCCGTCGACGGTGACCGTCCGCACGAGGCAGTCGGGATCGCCGAGCACCCGCTCCCGCCAGTGCTTGAGGAAGCGGTCCCGCGGTCGGGGGGTGAACCTCGACCGCCGGACGGCTTCCGGGTCCTGTTCGTAGTCGTGGAGGACATGGAGGTCGTCGTCCGTGACGTCCCGCAGACTCACATCGCTGTGTTCGCCGGTCATGCGTGGGAGTGTGGCAGCCGCCACTGACAACGCCCCTCCCCCGCTCTACGACACCAGGGGCCGGACCTCCTCCGCCACGAAGCGCACGAAGCCCTCCGGGTCGGGCTCGTCCCCCGTCGGCTGCAGGACGACGGTGTCGGCGCCGGCCTCGGCCATCCGCTGCACCGCCTTGGCCACGGCGCCCGCGTCCCCGGCGGCACCGAGGTCCGGGACCGACTCCAGCCCCTCGGCGGCGAGTTCGGCGCGTAGCCGGGCGGCGGCGTCGGCTCCGGTGGCGGCCAGCAGATAGACGACGACCTTGTGCGGCTCGGTACGCCCCGCCTCCCGCCGCCCCTCGTCGATGATCCGCCGCGCCTCCCGTACACCGTCCGGCGAAGTGGCCGCGGTGAGCAGGGTGCCGTCGGCCTTGGCACCGGCGAGGCGGAGCGTACGGGGTCCGGTGGCGCCGGCGAGCACGTCGACCGGCTGCTCCGGCGGCCAGTCGAGGCCGACGTCGTCCAGCTGCACGTACCGCCCGCTCACGCTGAGCCGCTCTCCGCGCAACAGGGCGCGCAGCGCGTCCAGTTGCTCGCCGAGCAGGGTGAGCGGCGAGGCGGCCCGCGCGCCGACCTGGCCCATCCAGTCCTGCACCCCGTGCCCCAGGGTCAGAATGGCCCGGCCGGGGAACATGCGCTCCAGCGAGGCGGCCTCCATGGCGGTGATGGCGACGTTCCGCAGCGCCACGGGCAGCAGCCCGACCCCGATCCGCACCCGCTCGGTCCAGGCGAGAGCGGCGGCGGCCGTGGAGATGCCGCCCTCCCGGAAACAGTCCTCCCACAGCCAGAGTTCTTCGAGCCCTGTGACGTCCGCGAGCCGGGCCACGGCGCGGAGCCGCTCGGGAGGAAGCTGGGGGCGGAACACGGCACCAAGTCCAGTCATGGGGCTTTCCTAGCCATCGACCGGGGTCGCGCAAACTCGATCACACGCGCGGTGGGTCGCCGGTGGGCGGTGACGGGTACGGTCGCCTCGACTGCGTGAGGGCGGAGGTGGGCCGGGCATGGGGCGGCGCTGGCGGGACGGGCGAGGAAAGCTGGTCGTACAGCGGGCGGACGGGACGTCGGTCTCGCTCCCCCTGGAGATCGCGGCCTCGTATCGCGCCCGGACGAAGGGGCTGCTGGGGCGGGACTCGGTCGACGGAGTGATGCTGCTGTCTCCGGCGAGCGGTGTGCACACCTTCCGGATGCGGATGGCGATCGACGTCGCCTATCTCGATCGCCGGCTGCGGGTCATCGCCGTACACACCATGAAGCCGGGCCGGCTGGGCCTGCCCCGGCTCCGTTCCCGGCATGTGCTGGAGGCGGAGGCGGGGGCGATGGCGGGGTGGGGGCTGGTGGCGGGGGCTTCGGTCCGCGTCGAGGGCGGTGCCGAGGGCGTTGTCAGTGGGGCGGCCTAGCATCTGGGACGTTCACGGTTGCGGTGGGTGAGTAGGCGGCTCACTGCTCGGTGCGCGGGAACGAGACCTCGACCCGTCGGTTCTTCTTCCGGCCCGCCTCCGTCGAGTTGTCGGCGATCGGGTACTGCTCGCCGTAGCCGCGTACCTCGAAGGTGATGTCCGGGCTGTTCAGGTCCTGGTCCAGCACCGCCTGTACGGCGTTGGCGCGCTGCCTGGACAGGATGTCGCCGTGCGCGGAGGAGCCGAGGTTGTCGGTGAAGCCGAAGACGCGGACCTGGGTCGCGTTCTGCTTCTTGATCTCCTCGGCGATCGTCGCGATCCGCGCCTTGGCCTCCTCGCCGAGCTTGGCGCTGTCCTTGCTGAAGAGGACCTCGGCCTGCAGAGCGAAGGTGACGTCGGCGTTCGTGTCCTCGCGGCGCTCCTCCCCGCTCTGGTCCTCCACGACCGACTTGATGTCCAGCACCTTGGGCTGAGCGAGGGTGGCGCCCTCGGGGAGCTTGAGGTCGGGGTCGGTGGGGTCGATCTTCACGGGGGCGGTGGCGGAGGGTTCGGTGTCGGGGGGCTGACTCGGGTCCGTGTCATCGGCGCGGGCCGGGGTGGCGGCGAGGAGAAGGACGGCGGTGAGGGTGAGGGCGAGACGGGTGGTGGTCACTTCAGCCTCACCCGGAGATCTTGATGGTGGCGGAGGAGAAGGTGGGCAGCTGCAGGGTCACCTCGGTGGTGTCCTCGGGCGGGGAAGGAAACTGCATGAAGACCTGCAGCGACTGCCCCCCTTTGAGCGTGTTCAGCCCGGTTGTGGTGAGCGGGCGGCCCTCTGTATCGCGCAGTACGTAGTAGCGCTTCTTGCCCTTGGAGTCGACAAGGGTGGCTCCGCCAAGGGATGGGCCGTTCTTGGTGATCTCGGTTTCATTGCCGCTGAGGGCGGACGGGATGAGCAGATCCTTGGACCCGTCGTTCTTCAAGGTGCCGTTCACAGTGACGAAGCCACCGGAATCACGCTGAGCGGACGTGACCTGCAGGAGCAGACCGTCTGAGCCCTTCAACTCGGCCAACGGAGTGTCCGACTGCCCCTCTTGGGTACTCGGGTCCGCTCCACCGGACGCGGAGGCGGACGCCGTACGGTCCGGCTTCTTGGCGTCATCGCCACCGCCACCACCGCAGCCGGCCACACCGAGGGCCAGACCGGCCACAACGGTCAGCGCGACCATCCCCCTGGTGGCCTTCCCAGTGACCCGAATGCTCATGACTCTGCTTCCTTCTTTACGTCAGTCAGCCAGGTGGACGTCGAAAAGATCCTCGGGCCTCGGGAGGTCGGCGAGGTCGTCCGGGTTCAGGTCCCAGTCCCGGTCCTTGCAGGTGAGTCGCGGCAGCGCGTCGTTCCCCGCGCCTTCCCCAGGGAGTTCGAACGTGCAGAGGGGTTCGATCACGGCCCTGGCGGACGCCGTCGAGTGGACGTTCTCGGTTCCGGGAACGATGGACTTGCCGACGGACTTCTGAGTCCTGGCCGTGACCGTGAACGCGAGTGGCTCCGGCGAGTCACACTGCGCTTGGGCGTCGTTCTGCGCTGCGAGTTGATCTGCGCGCCAGCACGATGGTCCGAGCGGCACCTTGCCGTCGAAGTCGTCCTGCCACTTGGTCGGGTCGAGGACATCCTCCACCCATTTCGCCGCGAGTTGGTCGCGCCTGTTCTGTGCGGCGGCGAGCGCCGCAGCGTCAGCCGCGGTCTGGGCACCGCCCCGATTGACCGCGGCCTGGCCGACGGCGAGGTAGGCCAACGCAAGAAAGAGCAGGCCTGCCACCACCGTGATGTAGATGGGGAAGGCCTGCCCTGCGTCGCGGCGCGGAGGAATCAGCCGCCGGTGACCTCGGTGATCTTGTTCCTGATCGCATCGAAGATCGTCTGGCCGATGCTCGTACCCGTGATCGCCAACACGATCGCCACGACCACCGCGATGATGCCGAGGTACTCCACCGCCGTCTGCCCCTTGTCGCTGCGGGCAACCCGGGCCTGCAGATACGCGACGGTGGTGTTGAACCAGTTGCTCATGGTGGTCCCCTCCGGGTTCGCCTCCGATCCGGAAAACGTACGTGGGGACACACACCCCACGAGAGGGCCCCCGGACCCAACCCCGGACCCAATCCACCTCACGCCACCCCCAACCACTTCGCGGCCGCCTGCGACCTGCTTGTGCTGTGGAGCTTGGCGAAGATGCGGTTGATGTGGTTCTTGACCGTCTTCTCGCTGATGAAGCAGGCCGCGGCGATCTGCTGGTTGGTCATGCCGGATGCGATGAGGTCCATGATCTCCGCCTCCCTGGCACTCAGTTGGAACCGCGACCGAAACGACTGTCCCACATCGGATTGCAGTTGCGAAAGGTTTTGAGGTGGAATTCCACCGAGAAGACTTGAGAGTTCCGGCTCCGTGTGTGCAGGTGCACTCGACTGAAGGTGAGCCAGTAACGCCTTCGCCGCCCCCGGAGTCACATGCGGCCGTCCCTCCCGCACATCCCGTACCGCCCTCACCAGTTGCTCCGCCGTGAACTCCCCGTGCACCAGATATCCCCCCGCCCCCAGCCGCAAGGCCTCCTGCACGGTCTCCGTCTCGTGGCTGTAGGTGAGCATCATGACGGGGGCCAGCCGGACCAGGTGGGGCAACGCCGAGATTCCGTCGACTCCGGGCATGCGGACGTCGAGGAGGATGACGTCGGGCCGGTGCCGCAGCGCCGCCTCGTACGCCTCGCGGCCGTCCGCCGCCTCGCCGACCACCGTGGTGTCCTCGCGGTCGGAGAGGAGGGCCGTGAGGCCCGCGCGGATCACGGGGTTGTCGTCGGCCACCACGAGGCGCAGGGGGGCCGTGGCGGTGGGCGCCGGGAAGTCCTGGCCGGGTGGGTTCCGGTGCTGCATCGGGTGCCTCCTCTCAGGTTTCCTGGATGGGGGGCTGGATGGGGAGATCGGACGCCAGGGCACGCAGCGGCAGGTCCACGACGACCTGAGTGCCCCGCTCGTGGTCCCCGCGCCCGATACGGATCCGCGCCCCTGCGGAAGCCGCACGCTCCACCATGCCGAGCAGGCCGAAATGGCCGGAGTGGCGGAGGTGTTCGAGGGTGGTGCCGGGGGGCAGGCCCCGGCCGTCGTCGTAGATCGTCAGGCGGAGCAGGTCCCCCTCAACGCCCGCGGTCAGTTCCACCTGGGTCGCCGACGCGTGGCGGTGGGCGTTCTCCAGCGCTTCCGTGGCGATGGCGAGGAGGTCGCGGGCGACGGGTGGCGGGATGGATGGGACAGGGACTGAGCCCGTCTCACTCCACACCACCCTTAGTCCCGTGCGAGTAGTGAAGTCGACCGTGCGCGCGAGCAGTTCGGTCCAGAGGTCCCTCGCCCCGCCCGAGCCCCCCTCCTGGCGCAGGTCAGTCAGCAGCTCCCTCGACTCCGCCGCCGCCCTCCGCGCCGACCGGGACACCAGTTCCGCCTGCTGCCGGATGCGGTCCGGGTCGGGGGTGTCCGCCGATGCCGTCGTCGCCAGGCCGTCGGCTGCGAGGGCCACCCCGTACAGGGTCTTGGCCACCGAGTCGTGCATCTCGCGGGCCAGCCGGGCCCGTTCCGCGTGGACCGCCTCCGTCGCCGCCAGGCGGGCCTGGGCCGCCGTGAGGGCCTGGGTGGCCGCGCCGAAGCGGAGCATCAGGTTGCGCAGGGTCGAGCCCATCGCGCCGGCGATGACGCACAGGCCGGGCAGGAGGAGGGATTCCGCCACGCCCGCCTGGCCGCCGGGCTTCAGGGTGGCGTGGACCAGGAGCAGGATCAGCGATTGCAGGGACGCGAAGCAGGCCGCGCCCCGCCAGCTGTAGACCAGGCCCGCCAGCAGCGGGGTGCAGACGCTGACGTAGGCGAGGGTGGTGTCCGGGCCCGCCGAGATCAGGAGGAGGGAGCCGAAGAGGGTGTCGGCCGCGAGCAGGCTGGGGTGGCGCAGGAGGAGGGGGCCGAAGCGCTCCCAGTCGCGGAAGAGGACGTAGGACACCATGAAGGTGACGACCACGGCCGCCCCGACCAGGCGGACGCCCAGGCCCGGGGCCGCGTTGAGGAGGGCCGCGGGGGCCGCCAGGACGATCATCGCCAGCCGGAAGCCGAAGACCTGGCGGCACATCGCCTGCAGGGCCCGTATCTGGATCTTCTCGGAGGGCTCGGGGACCGAAGCCTCCATGCGAGACGTCCGGGACATCGCCGACGGCCGTTTCGACCGGAGGTGCCCCAGAAGCGCGAGCCACCCCCTCCCCACCCCCCGAAGGGACAGCCGCCTCCCCGGCCCCATCGCTCCCATCGTCGTCACCGCCGCTCACTTCCCCGTGAGCGAGCCGAAGTCCACGCCCGAGCCCAGCAGCAGGCCCGCGCCGAGCAGGAGCATCGTCGCCGGGACCATGAACGTGGTGATCATCAGCGTGGCCTTGGGCACCGCGCGCGCGGCCTTGCGGCGGGCGTTCTGGGCATCCGTGCGTCGCATGTCCTTGGCCAGGGAGACGAGGGTGTCGACGATCGGGGCGCCCAGTTCCTCCCCCTGCTGCAGGGCCGTGACGAACATGGCCACCTGCTCGGAGTCGTTCCTGCGCCGAAGCTCCGCGAAGGCCTGGCGGCGGCTCATGCCGAGGTCCATCTGGCGGAGGGTGATGCGGAGTTCGTCCGCCCAGGGGCCCTCGTACCGCGAAGCCACCCGGTCCAGGGCCTGCCGGAAGCCCAGCCCGGCGCTGACCACCACCGCCAGCACGTCCAGGAAGTCCGGCAGCGTCCGCTCGATCACGTCCTTGCGGACCCGGATCGCCGACCAGATGCCGACCTCCGTCCAGAATGCCCCGAAGAGGAGAAGGAGCAGGGCCACGAACCACTGGCCGCGGAGCAGGAACACCAGGAAGCCGACGCCGCCGAGGGCGCCGTAGACCGCGCGGCGGGCCGCGTAGCGGTCGATGGTCAGACCGCCGGGGTTGCCCGCGAGGTCGATCCTGCGGCGGTACTTGGCGACCAGGCGGGGGCCCATCAGGCGCAGCACCGCGGGGGCGTAGCGCATGCCCATGCGGTCGATCACCGAGTCGACCGCGCCGGTGCGGGTGGCGCCGACCTCCAGGGCGAGCGCCAGGTCACCGGGGAGTTTGGCCTCCGCGCGGTACATCCGGATGCCGGCGAAGACGCCCCAGACGCCGAGGCCCATCAGCAGTGCGAGCAGTATTCCCACCATCAGGCCAGCCCCCTCACACGTCGATCCGGCTCATGCGGCGGATGAGGACGAAGCCGACGGCGTACATCGCGAACGCGATGATCACGCAGGCCTGGCCGACCGATGAGCCGGTCATCCGCTCCAGGGCGCCGTCCTTGACCCCGTTCATCAGGAACAGGGCGCCGATGCCGAGGACGGGGACGGCGTACGACGTCATGGTCACCTGGGAGAGCTGGGTGCGGATCTCGCGTCGGGTCTCCTTGCGTTCCTCCAGGGTCTCGGTCAGGTTCCGGAGTGCTGACACCACCTGGCCTCCCGCCCTGTTCGACAGCACCAAGGTCGTGACGAGTACGACCAGTTCGCGGGAGGGGAGGCGGTCGGCCAGTTCGCCGAGCGCGTCGTCCAGGGAGTGGCCGATCGCCAACTGGTCGGAAACCTTGGCCAGTTCTTCCCCGGCCGGGGCGTCCAGCTCCTCGGCCGCCATGCCGATCGCGGTGCGCAGGGCCAGGCCCGCCTGGGTGGCGTTGGCCAGGATGCGGGCCAGTTCGGGGAGCTGGTTGATGAAGCGCTCGATGCGTTTCTGGCGCTGCCAGTTGAGGAACTGGAGCGCCGCCCAGATGCCCAGCAGACCCGCGAGCGGGCCGAAGAAGGGGGCCAGGGTGGCCTGGCCGATCAGCCAGAGGGCGGCGACCGCGGCGAGCATGTAGGCGAAGAACTCGCCCGGGGTGACGTCCAGGCCGGTGGCCGCCAGCCTCAGCTCCAGTCTGCGGCCCAGTGCCGTACGGCGCAGGCGGCGGTCCAGGTTGCGGAAGCGGCGCCGGCGGCCGGTGGCCGGGGCCTGGCCCGTGTGGGACAACCGCTGTACCAGCTCGGCGCGTTGGGCCCGGCCGGCCGCGTAGGTGTGCACGCCGACGACGGCCAGGACGCAGGTCAGCAGGGCGACACCGGTGGTGAGCTGGACGAGGGTGGGGAGTTCCATGGGCCTACCTGGCTTCTCGGGTGGCGAGCTGGTCCGCGGAGTGGGCGACGCCGAAGGCCTGCGGGATGGGCTGGCCCGCCATGTAGAGGCGGTCGGCGGTACGGCGTGGCAGCGGGAAGTACTCGAAGGCGCCGTACACGCGACCGTCGTGGGTCATGGGCCGGGCGTGGAAGCGGGCCGCGGTCGCCAGCCGGTACGGCTCGCCGCCGTGGCTGTCGAGCAGGGCGATCTCGGTGATGCGGCGGGCGCCGTCGGCGAACCGGGTGAGCTGGACGAGGACGTCGACGGCGCTGTTGATCTGGTCGTGCAGGGCCACGAAGGGCACCTCGACGTCGGACATGGAGGCGAGGGTCTGCAGCCGGGTGAGCGCGTCCTCGGCGCTGTTGGCGTGGACCGTGGCCAGGGAGCCGTCGTGGCCCGTGGACATGGCCTGGAGCATGTCGAGGGACTCGCCGCCGCGGACCTCGCCGACCACGATCCGGTCGGGCCGCATGCGCAGCGAGTTGCGGACCAGGTCGCGGATGGTGACCTGGCCCTTGCCCTCGACGTTCGGCGGCCTCGACTCCAGCCGGACCACATGGGTCTGCTGGAGCTGGAGTTCGGCCGAGTCCTCGATGGTGATGATGCGTTCATGGGCCGGGATCAGACCCGAGAGCGCGTTCAGCAGGGTGGTCTTCCCGGTGCCCGTCGCCCCCGAGACGATGATGTTGAACTTGGCCTGCACCAGTCCGGCCAGCAGGAACACCATGTGCTCGTCGAGCGAGCCGAAGCCGACCAGCTCCTGGAGGGTGAAGGAGCGCGGGAAGCGGCGGATGGTGAGGATCGGGCCGGTCAGCGACAGCGGCGGGATGATGACGTTGACGCGCTCGCCGGAGGGAAGGCGGGCGTCCACCATCGGGTTCGACTCGTCCACCCGTCGGTTGACCGTCGACACGATCCGCTCGATGGTCTGCATCAACTGGTCGCCGGAGACGAAGCGCAGCGGCAGCTGCTCCACCCGGCCGCCGCGTTCCACGAAGATCGCGTCCGGGCCGTTGACCATGATCTCGGTGATCGACGCGTCCTCGAGGAGCGGTTCCAGGATGCCGAGGCCCAGCGCCTCGTCCACCACACGGCGGATCAGCTGGGAGCGCTCCACCGTCGACAGCACCGGGCCCTCGCGGCTGATGATGTGCCCGAGCACCCGTTCGAGGCGGGCCCGGCGCTCCGCGGCGGCCAGCGAACTCATCTCCGCGAGGTCGATCTCCTCCAGCAGCTTGGCCCGGTAGGAGGCGACCAGATGCCCGTCCTCGCCCCGGCTGCCGTGCTCCTCCGGAGTGTTGATGCGTGCCCGCAGGCTCATGGGTTCGCTTCTCCTCGGTCAGTGGTCGCGGGGCATGGTGGCGGACTTCTCGGCGGGGTCGAAGTGCCAGCCGGGGACGATCTGGGGGATGTGGACCGACGCGGTGACGGTGACCGAGTCGTCCCCTCCCCCGCTCTCGCCGCAGGTCACCGTGAGCCCGCCGCTGACCGCCTGCGCACACGCCTGTTGAGCCGACTGCCCCAGCGACGCGGCCCGCGCCCCCGCCCGGGCCGCCGTACCGGCCTGCTCGGCGGCGTAGGCGACCGCCCCGATCTGGATGCCGGCCAGCCCGACGATCAGCAGGACGGGGACGAACCCGAGGTACTCGATGGCGACCTGGCCCGCATCGCGGCGACGACGGCGGTACGACATCTCAGTCCTTCACCTCCTCCACGGCACCGGCGTGGCCGTGCACCGTGACGGGGAAGTCGATCGAGCCCGGGAAGAGGACGGGCACCTTGACGTCGACATCGGCCGTGACATAGCCGGACGGACTGCAGGTCACCGACGCGCCCCCCTTCCACGCCCCCGACAGGTGCTTGAGCCCGGCCGCCTCGCACGCGGCCTGCCGCGCACCGCCCCGGTGCGCCGCCGTACCCGCCCGCACACCCTCGTCCGCAGCATTCCCCGCGAGCGTGTACGCGTACCCCACGAGCACGCACTGCCACATGAGCACCAGCGTCAGGATGATCAGCGGAGTCATCCCGAGGAACTCGATGCTGACCTGCCCCCGATCGCCTCCCGGCCGTCTGCGCACGCCTCACTCCTTCCGCCGCCGGAAGCCGACTGCCCCGCGGCCGCCCCCGCGATGGGACGCTTCGGGCGCCTTCGCCAGCCCCAGTTCCCCGGCGAGCCCCCACAGGGCCTGCTTCACCGTGCTCCTGCTGTCCAGCTCGTGCAGCCGTCCGGCGTCCACGACCCCCTGCAGCTCCTTGAAGTTGGCGGGTACGGCGATACGCGCCACCGCCGTACCGGTGATCCGCTGGACCAGCGCCGGCTGGATCTCCGTACTCCGCGTATGGCGGTTGACGACCACCGTCGTCTCCTCGGCCTTGCGGATCTGCAGCCGGTCCCACATGCGCACGGTCCGCTTGGCGGCCCGTACGGCGACCACGTCGGGCGTGGTCACCAGCAGGGCGGTGTCGGCCATCTCCACGGCCACCGCGCTCGCCGCGCCGAGCTGGGCGCCGCAGTCCACCACGACGACCTCGTACCGGGAGCGCAGGACGCCGACGATCAGGCGGGCGGCCCGGTCGGTGACCTCCTCGCCGCGCTCGCCCTCGCCGGGGGCGAGCAGCAGGGCGAGGCCGGTGTCATGGCGGAAGACGGCGTCGGCGAGGACGCGCGGGGTGATGTCGCTGATGGCGGCGAGGTCCACGACCGAGCGGCGGAACTGGACGTCCAGGTAGGAGGCGATGTCGCCGGTCTGCAGGTCGAGGTCGACCAGGGCGGTGGACCGGCCGGAGGCCTGGGCGGCGAGCGCGAGCTGGATCGCGGTCAGGGTCGCGCCGACGCCTCCCTTGGCGCCGCTGACCGTGACGACCGTGCCGCCGACACCGCCGAGGACGTCGGAGGCACCGTGGCCGAGATGGCGCCGTACCCCCGTCGACCACTGGGCGACGGCCTGGACGCGGCCGGCGAGTTCCTCGTACGACAGCGGGAGCGCGACCAGGCCGCGGGCGCCGGAGTCCATGGCGGCGGCGAACAGGCCGGGGCTCGTGTCGGTGGTGACAAGTATGACGCCGACGGCGGGAAAGCGGAGCGCGACCTCGCGGATCAGCTCCAGGGCCGGAACCGGCCCGATCCGCTCGTGTACGACGACCACCTCGGGCAGCTCGTCCACCGACTCGGCGGCGAGGCGGGCGAGGGTGTCGACCAGCTGGGTGGAGTCACCGACGGGCGGCTGCGGTTCGGCGTCGGGGAGCTGGCTGAGCAGGGTGGTGAGGGAGCGGACGGCGTCCGGGTCCGCACCGGCCGGAAGGATCCTGGTGGGCATGCGGGCCGCCTCTCACTTGTCCGTCGCGAGTTCGTAGGTGCGGTCCTTGTCCGGGACGCTGGTCTCGCTGCCGGGTGCCACCAGAGCGAGCCGGACGCGCTGGGCGAAGGACTCGGCGTAGGTGATGCGCTGGGCGTCGAGGGTGGACAGCGCGAAGGTGATGGGGACGGCCTCGGTGGGCTGCTGCTGGTTCTTGCTGCTGTCGGGATCGAGGGCGGTGATGTGGCCGACGTCGAGGACCCGGGCGTTGGTGACGATGATCTTCGACTGGTCGGGGTCGCCGTCCTTCTTTCCCTCGAAGGTGGCGTACACGTTGACGCGCGCCCCCGGCGTGATCTTCCCCGCCACACCCGTGGCAGCGTCGATCATGATGGCGACCTCCTGCTGGCCCGGCTGGAGGGCGGGCTGGTCGACGATCATGTCGGTCTGCAGCAGGGACCCGGCGCGCAGCGTGGTGACGGCGATCTTGCCCTGGATCTGCCGCAGATCGGTGACGGCGTTGCCGGACAGCCACCGCTTCGGCATCTTGATCTTCTCGAACTGGTCCGTGTCCAGCGCGGTGTACGGCTGCACATCGGACCTGACCCGGTAGGCACTGACCTCGGGTCCGACCTTGGACTGCACGTCGTCGACGACGGAGAGCACGCCGGCGAACGCGCCGAGGGCGCACAGGACCGACAGGATCAGGAGTATCACGCCGCGGCGCTGACGGGAGTTCATGAACCGTGCAACCTCATTGGGGGAATCGGTCGAGCGGGAGGGTGAGTGACGTCGGTGCGGGTCAGGCGGGCGTGCGTTGCTCCAGGGCGCGGGGAGCCGGGGGTTCGTGGACGGGCGGGGTGGCGGAGCAGAACACGCAGAGGTCGCCTATGACATCGAGGCCGCACCAGTGACACCTGGACTGCCGGACCGAGGTGACCAGTTGGTACAGGACCGACAGATCCGCGAGATAGCTGCAGAACTCGACCATCCGCCCGGTCCCCCACCACCGCGGGGACTCGGCGGGCAGCGGGGTCTCGCGCAGCCCGTGCGGGCCCCACGCCTCCGCCAGCCCGGCGATCCAGTCCGTCTGCAACTGCCCCTTGGCGACGAGCATCCACGTACTGAACTCGGGTCCCTTGAGCGTGGCGCCGGGGGCGACCTTGACGAGCTGCGGCTCGGGATGGGCGACGACGGCGAACTGGCTGCCCGGCACCCACGACTTGGCATGCGCCTTGAGCCCGACAGGCACCCGGTCGAGCCTCGCGACCGAGCCGAGAACGGCACCGGCGTGGATGTAGTGGGTGAGCAGCCGCCCGGCCGAGGCCAGCACACCCGGACTGAGATCGCAGGAGGCGAGCTGCCGCAACTGCCTGGCCAGCACGGCCGTACCGAGCGGGGGAAGCTCGGGCCGGAACAGGGCGATACGGTCGCTCTCCAGCAACGACCGCAGGGTGTACAGCCGCCGTATCACAGGCTCCGGAACGGCCTGGGAGCACACGACCACGACATACCCGTACTGCTCGGTCAGAGCGTGGAGTTCGGTGAGGGCGTGGTCGAGCGGGCGCTGGTCGAGGTCGCGCAGCACGACGGCGGGCATGGTCCGTTCGTCCTGCGCCGGCAGTGCCATGTCGGCACTGGTCACGGCAATGACAGTTGGCACGCGCAGCTCCCCGCTTCTTCACACCCTTCGGCCCACCGGCGTAACTCCAATGCGCCAGGACGACTTCATTGCGTGACTACCTGAGCACTGTATCCACGCCCCAATGACCGGAGAACAGCGTTTGTGTAGCTCGTGTGGAACGCCCTGGGCACAAGTCCCGCCAAAACCGGACAGGTTGAGCATCGGACCAGGGGTGATTTTGGTCTGGACCTCTTGACAGCGCAATTGGTCTGGACCAACTTGTAGGCCAGCGGTGGCCACCGTCCCTCACCCCTCTCCCCGCAGACTCCCCACCGGAGGCCCCAGTGGACCGCGCCCCAAACATGCCCAGACGCAGACGACGGATCGCGATGTGGTCCGCCGCCACCTCCCTAGCCCTCTCGGTGGCAGGCCTCGCGGCCACCCCCGCGTCCGCGGCGGACGTCAACAACGTCAAGAACGCCGGCTTCGAGTCGGGCCTGACCAACTGGACGTGCACGGCGTCCAGCGGCACGACGGTCTCCTCCCCGGTCCACTCCGGCGCCTCGGCCCTGAAGGCGACCCCGGCCGGGCAGGACAACGCCCAGTGCACCCAGTCGGTGGCGGTGAAGCCCAACTCCACGTACACACTGAGCGCGTGGGTGCAGGGCGGCTACTCCTACCTGGGCGTGACGGGCACGGGCACGACGGACGTGTCGACCTGGACCCCCGACTCGTCCTCCTGGAAGCAGCTGTCGACGACGTTCACGACGGGCGCGTCGACCACATCGGTCACGGTGTACACACACGGCTGGTACGGACAGGCCGCGTACTACGCGGACGACGTCTCGGTCTACGGCCCGGACGGGGGCGGTGGCGGCGACCCGGCGCCGACCGTCCCATCCGCACCTTCTGGCCTCTCGGTCTCCGGCACGACCTCGTCGTCCGTGTCGCTGTCGTGGTCCGCGGTGTCGGGCGCGACGGGCTACAACGTCTACCGCAACGGCACGAAGGTGACGGCGGTGACGGGCACCTCGGCGACCGTGACCGGCCTGTCGGCGTCGACGTCGTACTCCTTCCAGGTCACGGCCACCAACTCGGCGGGTGAGTCGGCGAAGTCGGCGACGGTGACGGCTACGACGACCTCCGGGAGCAGCGGCGGAGGCGGGGGGACTCTCCCCAAGCACGCCGTGACGGGCTACTGGCAGAACTTCAACAACGGCGCGACGGTCCAGAAGCTCTCCGACGTCCCCTCCGCGTACGACATCATCGCGGTGGCCTTCGCGGACGCGACCTCGACCCCGGGCGCGGTCTCGTTCAACCTGGACTCGGCCGGCCTCGGCGGCTACACGGTCGACCAGTTCAAGGCGGACATCAAGGCCAAGCAGGCGGCCGGCAAGAAGGTCATCGTCTCCATCGGCGGCCAGAACGGCACGGTGTCGGTGAGCGACTCGACCTCGGCGACCAACTTCGCGAACTCGGTGTACTCGTTGATGCAGACGTACGGCTTCGACGGCGTGGACATCGACCTGGAGAACGGCCTGAACGCGACCTACATGACGCAGGCACTGCGCGCGCTGTCGGCGAAGGCGGGCTCGTCCCTGATCATCACGATGGCTCCGCAGACGATCGACATGCAGTCGACGTCGAACTCCTACTTCCAGACGGCGCTGAACGTGAAGGACATCCTCACGGTCGTCAACATGCAGTACTACAACAGCGGTTCCATGCTGGGCTGCGACGGCAAGGTGTACTCGCAGGGCTCGGTGGACTTCCTCACGGCCCTCGCCTGCATCCAGCTGGAGGGCGGCCTGTCCCCGTCCCAGGTGGGCCTGGGCCTGCCGGCCTCGACGAGCGCGGCGGGCAGCGGGTACGTGTCGCCCTCCGTGGTGAACAACGCGCTGGACTGCCTGGCCAAGGGCACGGGCTGCGGTTCCTTCAAGCCTTCGAAGACGTACCCCGATCTGCGGGGCGCGATGACCTGGTCGACGAACTGGGACGCGGCTTCGGGGAACGCGTGGTCGGGCTCGGTGGGGGCGCATGTGCACGGGATGTCGTGACGTGAGCGTCTTGATCGTCTCGGTCGTCTCGGTCGTCTCGGTGTGACGACGCGCCCGGGCCCCGGTGTGGGGTCCGGGCGTCGTCGCGTCTGCCTCTCTGCCGGTGGACGGATTCAGCCAAAGGCCCTCCAGTGTGCCGAGTACCGCGTTGCGTTCGGCAACGGACCGATGTGATGATCCCGGACATGGCTGATCACGGGGGTGGCGCCGACTCGTCGGGGCCGATACGCAGGTCGCCTCTGGCGGACTACGCGGAGCCGGCCGGCGCGGACGTATCTCATGGGGCTCCTGCTCCCTCCCAGGCAGAGGACGTCGCGCGCAGGCGCCGTGAGTTCGCCGCCGTACTGGGCGAGTTCCGCCGTACGGCCGTGCTGGTCCCCCTCGACGAGGCCTCGGTTCCAATGACCGCGGACCACGGCAGCATCCGCTGGATCCTGGCCTTCTCGAACGAGTCGACGCTGGCGCGATTCGCGATCGCGCGGGGTGAAGGGGACCGGGAATGGGCGTACCAGCGGGTGCTGGGCGCCAGGTTGCTGGATGCAGGGGTTCCGGCCGTCGGGGTGCCGTGCGGGGTGGCCCTGGATGCGGCCAGCGGGGACGAAGGGGTGCTGTTCCCGCCAGTGGTGGGGATCGTGCCGGACTCGGCGGCCGTAGACGTGAGGAACGGGGAGGCATCGCGGTGAGCGGGGGAGCGGGCGGCAAGGACATCAGGGCTGCCGGGCTGGACGAGATATCGAAGGGCATCACTCAAACGCTCGCTGAGCTGAAGGAGCTGGGCGTCGACAGTCTGGCGGGTGTGGGCCGGGGCTTCTCGAACCTGGAGCTGTCCGGGCTCCAGCTGGGCAACGAGGGTTTGACGTCGAAGTTCCAATCTTTCTGCGAGCGTTGGGAGTGGGGTGTGCGCGCCCTGGTGGCCGAGGGCAACACCTTCGCGGAGGACGTGGGGTTGTCGGCGGGCACGCTGTACGAGACGGACCAGTACGTCGGCGGCGCGTTGAAGGTCGGCTACAACTCGCTGGTGGGCAATCCGTACGCGTCCGAGGACGACGTCGAGAAGATGAGCTGGGATCAGCTGCGGCAAAGCAGCGCCGACGCCCTCACCCACCCCGACTACAGCGGGAAGTCCTTCTCGGACGCGTGGGAACAGGGCAAGCAGAGTGGCAAGGACGCCGGGCGTGACGTGATGACCGGGTCGGTGGGGCTGCCGCCGGGCGTGACCATGGACAACGTCAACCGGGCGACCGGGAACAGCGGCGAGTACAACCGCATGCTGGACGACTTGTGGGGCCCGTCCCCGGAGGAACGCGCCCGCGCCGCTGAGCAGCAGCAGAAGCAGCAGCGGGACGGGAGTGCCGGCTGATGGGGCTCGGTGACCTGACCAACGACCTTCTCGGTGGCGCCGGGCACGTCATTGACTCCGGGAAGAAGTTCGTCGGAGAGGGTATCGACAAGGGCACCGACCTCGTCGGTGCGGGCTTGGACAAGGCCGGTGCCCACGGCTGGGCGGACAAGGTCGAGAACTGGGGCGACGGGGCCGCATCCGCTCTGGGCGCCACGCCGGGCGAGAAGCAGCTCGGCGAGAGCGACGACCCGACCGACCTGGTCCACGGCAACGCAGCGGACATCCGGGCCACCGCCAAGCACCTGAAGGACTTCCACAAGGCCTTCGACAATGTCGGCCAGGGCATGCGGAAGCTGGATTCCTCGCAGTGGCAGGGTGAGGCGGCGGAGGCGTTCCGCGAGAAGTTCGCGATGCATCCGGTGAAGTGGCTGCATGCGGCGGACGCCTGCGCCAAGGCTGCCGCGGCCCTGGAGACGTACGCGGAGACGGTCACCTGGGCACAGAAGCAGGCCAAGGACGCGATCGACCTGTACAAGGCGGGCACGGAGGCCTCTGCGAAGGCGGCGGTCGCGTACAAGAAGAAGGCTGACGCGTACAAGGCCGCTGTGTCCTCCGGCGACAAGGACCCCGGCCCGGACCCCGGCAACTTCCACGACCCCGGCACCGCAGACCTCAAACGGGCCGACGAAGTCCTTCACGAGGCCCGCAAGCAGCGCAATACCGCTGCCGACACCGCCACCAAGGCCGTCGACACGGCCCTCGCCCACGCCCCCGCCGAACCGCCCGCGCTGACCCGGCTCAAGGTGGACGCCGCCGACGGCTTCGACGCCTTCAACACCGAGGCCGTCCACTTCGGCGGCGGCGCCGTCAAGGCCACGACGGGCATGGTGAGCATGGCGCTCAACGCCAACCCACTGAACCCGTACACCCTGGCCCACCCCGCCGAAGCCCTTAAGCACCAGGCGATGACGCTGGCCGGCCTCGTCTCCAGCGCCACGCATCCGGAACAGGCCCTGAAGCAGAACTTGGCCGACTTCGCCAAGGATCCGTCCGAGTTCTTCGGACGGCTCGCTCCCCAGGCTCTGACCGGTGGAGCAGGGATGGAGGCGAACGGGGTGCGGGCTGCGGCTGGGGAGAGAGCCGCAGCAGCGGACGCGGCAAAAGCAGCTGCGAAGCACGAGGGACAGGCGGGCGCCGGGGCAGAGACCGGGAACTCTGCCCGGCAGACCGTGAACGAAGATCCACCAGCGACCTCCCACGAGCAGAACAGCACGGTAAGCAAGGGCACCGACCCGATCAGCCTCGCCACCGGCAAGATGTACCTGCCGCAGACGGACGTCGCGCTCCCCGGCGTACTGCCCCTGATTCTCAAGCGGCGCGTGGAGTCCGGCTACCACCTGGGGCGCTGGTTCGGCCCGTCCTGGTCCTCCACTCTGGACCAGCGCCTGGAGATCGACGCCGAGGGAGTCGTCTTCGTCACGGAGGACGGCCTGCTCCTGGCGTACCCGCACCCGGCCCCCGGCCTGCCCACCCTCCCCAGCCGCGGCCCCCGCTGGCCCTTGGACCGCGTGACCGACGGCTACACGATCACGGACCCCGGCACACACCGCACCTGGCACTTCGCCGACCGAGGCGAAAACCTGGCGGTGCTGGAGCAGATAGACGACCGCAACGGCAACTGGATCACCTTCGAGTACGACGCGGAGGGTACGCCGATCACGGTCGTCGCGAGCAGCGGGCAGGCTGTACGTGTCACCACGGAATCCGGCCGCATCACGGCCTTCCACCTGGCCGCAACCGGCGAGGAGCTGAAGCGTTACGGCTACACGGATGGCAACCTCACGGAGGTCTACAACTCCTCAGGCCTCCCGCTCCGCTTCACGTATGACGAGGCGGGCCGGATCACCTCTTGGACGGACTCGAACGACCGCAGCTACACGTACGAGTACGACGACCGGGACCGCTGCATAGCCGAGGGCGGCTCGGCGGGACACATGGCCCTGCGTCTGACCTACGGGGACCCGGACCCGGAAACCGGTCTTCGGACCACGACAGCGACGACGGGTGAGGGTCACACCCGCCGCTACCTCGTCAACGCCGCCTGGCAGGTGATCGCGGAGATCGATGCACTCGGTGCGACCACGCACTACCAACGCGACCGCTACAACCGCCTGCTGTTCCAGACAGACCCGCTGGGCCACACGACGACGCTCCGCTACGACGAAGAGGGCAACCTGACGTCGGTCGTCCGCCCGACGGCCGCGAGGCGAGGGCGGAGCACAACGAACTCGGCCTGCCGGTCAAGGTGGTCAACCCGGACGGCACGGTATTCCGCCAGGCCTACGACGAGCGCGGCAACCGCACCTCGGTGACGGACCCGGCGGGTCAGACAACCCACTTCACCTACACGGAGGCCGGCCACCTCACCTCCGTGACCGACCCGCTCGGCAACACGACAAGGATCGTCTGCGACCGCGCAGGCCTCCCGCTGGAGATCACGAACCCGCTGGGCGCGACCACCCGCTACGAGCGGAACGCCTTCGGCCGCCCGACCGCGATCACGGACCCCACCGGCGCAACGACGCTGCTGGAATGGTCGATAGAGGGCCACTTGACCCGGCGTACGACCGCAGACGGCACCTCCGAGTCCTGGACGTACGACGGCGAGGGCAACTGCACCAGCCACACCGACCCGATCGGCGGAGTCTCCCGCTTCGAGTACACCCACTTCGACCTGCTGACGGCCCGCACGGGCCCGGACGGGGTCCGCTACGAGTTCGAGCACGACAGCGAACTGCGCCTGACGAAGGTCACCAACCCACAGGGCCTGACGTGGACGTACGAGTACGACGCGGCGGGCCGTCTGGTGACGGAGACGGACTTCGACGACCGAAGCCTGACCTACGCATACGACCCTGCAGGTCGTCTCACCTCGCGCAGAAACGTTCTCGGCGAGGAGGTGTCCTTCGAGCGGAACGAACTGGGCCAGGTGACTCGCAAGGACGCGGCCGGCCAGATCTCGACCTACGCCTACGACCTCACCGACCAGCTGGCGCAAGCAACAGGCCCGGACGGCACCACCCTCACCCTCCTCCGCGACCGCTACGGTCGCCTGCACTCGGAAACGGTCAACGGCCGCACCCTGACGTATACCTACGACGCCCTGGGCCGCCGCACCAGCCGCACGACCCCCACAGGTGCCACCACCACCTGGTTGTACGACGCCGTGGGCCGCCGCACCGGCATGGTGGCCTCGGGCCGCGCCATCGACTTCACGTACGACGAGGCAGGACGCGAACTGACACGTCGGCTTGGCGGGACGATCGCGGTGGAGCACACCTTCGACATACTCGGCCGCCTGACGACCCAGTCGGTGACGGGTGTCGAGAGCCGCACCGTCCAACACCGGGCGTACACCTACCGAGCAGACGGCAACCTGATCGGCATCGACGATCAGCTCATGGGCAGCTCCCGCCACTTCGACCTGGACGCGGCGGGCCGGGTGACGGCGGTACATGCGGCGGGCTGGACGGAGCGGTACGCGTACGACGAGGCGGGAAACCAGACACAAGCGAGCTGGCCGGCCAACCACCCCGGCCAGGAGGCAGTCGGCTCCCGCACCTACACAGGCACCCGCATCACGCGCGCCGGCAACGTCCGCTACGAACACGACGCCCTGGGCCGCATCACCCTCCGTCAGAAAACCCGCCTGTCCCGCAAACCCGAAACCTGGCGCTACGAATGGGACGCCGAAGACCGCCTGACATCAGTGGTGACCCCCGACGGCACCCGCTGGCGCTACACCTACGACCCCCTGGGCCGCCGCACCGCAAAACTCCGCCTCGCGCCGGACGTCGAAACAGTCGTAGAACGAGTGGACTTCACGTGGGACGGCACAACACTATGCGAACAGACCGCTAAGTCCCACGATCTCCCAAATCCGGTCACCCTCACCTGGGATCACCAGGACCTGCGTCCTCTGAGCCAAATTGAACGCATCACCGCAGGCGACGCATCCCAGGACGAGATCGACTCCCGCTTCTTCGCCATAATCACCGACCTGGTCGGCACACCTAGCGAGCTCATAGACGAGCAGGGCGACATCGCCTGGCACACCCGCAGCACCCTGTGGGGAACGACGGCATGGGCAGCCAATAGCACGGCCTACACACCCCTACGCTTCCCTGGCCAGTACTACGACCCAGAATCCGGCCTCCATTACAACTACTTCCGCCACTACGACCCCGAAACTGCCCGCTACCTCACACCCGACCCGCTCGGGCTTTCACCTTCCCCGAATCCGTCCGGATACGTACAGAACCCGAACACGTGGTTCGACCCCTTGGGATTGTCCCCTTACTCGAATTCGCAACAAACAGAAGTTGAAGAGAAAGCGGACGGGAATCAGTGGAGGGACTTGAGCAAAGCAACAGGAAAGACCACCCAGGCCAGAAATCGCGCCATAGAGGCAATCATAAAGGAGGACTTCCCTGATCTTAAATTTACGCATCAACCGCAGTACAGCCCCTGGGTGAATACAGGTATAGCGAGGCTCAACGAGGGCACCCACATCGGATGGAAATCCTTTGTCAGTAGACATGAACTACGAGACAGCCTGGTACATGAAGAGCTACATCATCGGTGGTATTCTCGCGGCATACCGCCCGGCACCCACCACCCGCGCGACGGGTCCGGCCTATCCGACCGCTTTTACGAAATAAAAAACCGATACCTGAGAATGAGGGGCTGGATTGACTGAGCAAGCTGCAAGGGTTACCGAAAACTGCGGGAACTGCCAGTCAGAAATTGAGGGCTGGGCAGTACAATTGACACGCAATCGGCGACTTCGCTGGGAGATGGATTGGGCGTGCAACGAGTGCGGTAATTGGCGAGACGGAGACTGGGGGCCCGCCCCGGACTATGTGCGCGATGCGATCCTAAATAGTCACGGCTACTATCGCCTGAAAATTTTGACCGAATCCCCTCCTGGGGGGAAGGCACTCAAGGCGTTCCGTGACGCATTGGGAGTATCGCTTAAACAAGCCAGAGATTCAGCGCTCGAAGCTAGCACCGAAGGCTTCCGGGGTACGTACGTAGAAACAATGCTGATTCGTGAGCTACTTGAGGCCAGCGGCATCATATCCAGCATTGTTTCCGAAAAGGCACGGGAAGAAGACCCACACAACACCTGATCGCCGGAGCGCGCGGGCCTGGCTGATTTCTCTTGAACGCACGCACAGCCACCCTCACCAATTTGGAGCAAGTACGATCCAGTTTCCGCCTGGGATGTGATCGAAAAAGTTTGAGGTCTCGATACCCCCACCTCCTCGGCTTAGAGAGAGGGCACACGGAACCCATAACGAACAAAGGACAGGGCGTCTGATGTCATTCGGTCCGTCACCCGCAGGTTTCGGGCCTGCCATATCGCCTACGTGGACACCGCCAACGGACATCGAGCAGGCGTTGTTCGAGGCCAAGTCGCGCGAGGACTGGCCTGCGTACTTCGGGACGCTTGCGCAGAGCAGGCTGTTCTTCGAGATACAGAAGGACAAGGCGGATGCCACACCCCCTGCCACGTACGCCGTCTTCGGACACGATCCGCGTGTCGCCGGCGGGCGGATCTGGGCCGTGTACACCGAGGGCATGCTGCCCGCGCCGGAGCCCCACCGGGTGTTCGACTGGAACCGCCTCGAGTGGTTCACCAAGGTGTGGCGGCCAACTGATCCGTCGATGATCGTGGTCAATCCGGGGAGTCCTTGCGAGGCCTTCCTTCCCTCGGCGCCGCCGCATTCGGCGACTTGGGCGCAGTACGGGGAGCGGGCTCCCGCTCGGAAGCGGTCCCTGCGGCTGCGTACCCTCCGCGTCGGCGGCCCGCTGCACGGCTCCGTCGCCCACGGCCTCGCCTGCGGCGCGCTCCTGTGTGTCAGCAACGGCTCCTTCTGGAACTCCATGGCCTGGCACGGCACGGGATATCCAGGTGAGCGGACACGGCTTCGCGAATGGTGGGGCATCACCACCCGCGAGGAGTGGCAGTACTACCTGCGCGACCTCCTCGCCTGCGAGCAGCACAGCTCGGTCTGGGATTTCGCCCTCGGGCTGCGCCGGACCATCGCTCGGGATTTCGGCGGGCACGTCGATACGGGGTACTGGCGGCAGGCCGCCGGCAACCTCATCCGGGCCAGGTCCGAGGGTTCGATCGTGGTGTCCGAGGACGGCGTCACCAGGACCGACCCCCGACCCGAGTCCGAGGTCGAGGCCCGCGTCGAGGGTGTGCAGCGGCTCATCGGGCGTATCACCCGCTACGAGGCCCGGATGCGGGCCGACGGTGTGCTCGACGAGAACCGGTACGTGTCGTCCGTCGACGCCTGGGATCTCGGGCGCGCCTCGAAGATGGCCCGGTGGGGGCTGGGGGCGCGGTTCGGCACCCTCGCGGAGGCCGAGTCCGCCGTCATCCAGGCGGGGCGGACCGCCTCTCATTCCTACAAGTCGTGGCAGGACTTCTCCGCCGGCTACATCCTCGGGCGCTGCCTTCACTTCGATGAGGAGGAGTTCGGGGACTGGTATCAGGACATGGTCGAGGCCCATCGGATCCTGATGTCCGATCCCGGGAGTCCTTGGCTCAACATCCCGTTCCGGTGACGGTCTCGGCGAACAGCTCCGCCGCGCGAGTCGCGATGAGTCCTGCGGCGTCCGGCGGTCGTACTGTCGAACCCGTCACCGAGGAGGACTTCTGATGCGCAGCGTCACCTATTCGATGAGCATCTCACTTGACGGCTACATCGTCGGGCCGGACGGCGGCTTCGACTGGACGGTGCCCGACGCGGAGGTCTTTCGCTTCTGGATCGACGAGATTCGAGAGGTCGGCGTCCACCTGTTGGGCCGACGGCTGTACGAGACGATGCTGTACTGGGAGACCGCCGACCAGAATCCATCGCTCGACGACTCAGAGCTCGAGTGGGCCGCGCTCTGGAATCCGCTCCCGAAGGTGGTGTTCTCGACCACGCTGTCGGCGGTACAGGGCAATGCCCGCTTGGCCTCCGGCGGCCTGGCGGAGGAGATCGAGCGGTTGCGAGCCGAGCCGGGGGAGGGTGACATCGCGATCGGCGGCGCGACTCTCGCCGCCGAGGCGGCCGCGTTGGGTCTGATCGACGAGTACCGGGCCATGGTCTACCCGGTGCTGCTGGGCGGTGGCATTCCGTTCTTTCCCCAGCGCGAGCGCCGGGTGGATCTCGAACTCGTCGAGACCCGCACCTTCAGCTCGAGAGTCGTCTACCTCCGCCACCGCGTGACGCGCTAGGTGCTGTTCGGGGTTCGGACCCAGGTGGAGTCCATCGTTTCCCGTTCGGTTGGTTTGACCACCTGTTAGCGTGCGCGGATGGAAGATCTGGGACCCGTGGCCTGGCCGCCTGCACCGATCAGGACCGAGAGGCTCGTGCTCCGTGAGCCCGAGAGCCGGGACCGTACGACGTTCATCGAGCTGCTCGCCTCGCCCGAGGTGCACACCTACCTCGGCGGCCCCCGACCGCGTGACGAACTTGAGCGCGAGCTGCCCGGGGCGCCCGAGCGGTGGCCCGGGAGCTTCGTCGTCGATCTCGACGGGTCGATGATCGGCCAGATCCTGCTCAGGAGAGCAACGGGGCACCGTCGCCCGGCTGCCGCGGGGAAGGCCGATCTCGGCTACCTGTTCCTGCCGCGGGTGTGGGGATTCGGGTACGCCTACGAGGCGTGCGCGGCGGCACTCGGCTGGCTCGCCGACGCGCTTCCCGGCGAGCCGGTGGTGCTCACCACCCAGACCGCCAACGTCGGCTCGATGCGTCTCGCGGCGAAGCTGGGGTTCACTGAGGTAGAGCGGTTCGAGGCCTGGGGCGCCGAGCAGTGGCTCGGCATGCGGTCCCCGGTCACGCCGTCCAGTTGAGATGGTGACGGAACGGTCGGGGAGTACCCGCCCATCCACGCGCGAGCGGTCTGCAACCGCGACTTGGCCGCGTGCATGCCGGGCGTCACCTCTTAGCCGGCTCGTCCGCCGGGCCCTGGGAAGAACGGGCCAGCCGACGTGAGCGTCTCGGACGTCTCGGTCGTCTCGGTGTGAGGACGCCCGGGCCCCGGTGTGGGGTCCGGGCGTCGTCGTATGTGCGGCTCCCTCGACGGACACATTCAGCCACGACACTCGCGGAGGCCGAGTCCGCCGTCATCCAGGCGGGGCGGACCGCCTCCCGGACTTGCGAAACCTCAGAGGCGGGCGCAGGTCGCGCCGACGCCCGGGGAGGCGTACCAGCGCCAGGAGACCTTGCCGCGGGTGTCCGGACCGTAGACGCCGTCGGGGTAGAGGCCGGTCTGGGACTGGAGGGTTCGTACGGCGGCCACGGTCTGCCCACCGTAGACGCCGTCGATGCCGCCGGTGTCCAGGCCGTGGCAGATGACGAGGGCGAGCTGAAGGGCCTCCACCGCCTCTCCGCTGGAGCCCTTCCCCATCAGGCAGGAGGTGGAGCCACCGCTGGTGGCGGGCACCAGGGTGTGGTAGCCGCCCCGGTCCACGCCGATGGTCGTGGTGCACCAGCCGTCGGCCGCGGAGGCAGTGGGGGCGAGGCTGACCATGCCGCCGAACACGGCTGCGGCCGCGCCGATGGCGGCAAGCGTGCGCTTCATTTCTTCTGTTCTCCGTTGCTGGTTCAGGAGGATGCTGGAGGTGTTGGTGGCCGGTGGGCCTGGTACTGGGAGCTGCCGCCTACATGAAGCTGCACGTCACGTCGCCGTCGTTCCAGTAGTACTGCCAGAAGACGTGCATCCGGGTGTCCGGGCCGTAGATGCCGTCGGGCTCGAGCCCGACGCGGGATTGGATCGTCCGTACGGCGGTCTCGGTCCTGGCGCCGTAGACACCGTCGACGCCTCCCGTGTCCAACTCGTGGCAGTTGACGAGCGCGCGCTGCAGCTCCGCCACCGCCGACCCGCTGGACCCGCGGCCCATGATGCAGGAGGTCGAGCCGCTGCTCGTGGCCGGCTGGATGAAGCGGCCGGAGTCCTTCCACACGGACGTCGTGGTGGTGCACCAGCCGTCCGCCGCGCCCGCGGAAGGCGCGCTTCCGATCAAGCCCATGATGGACACGACGGTCATGCCCAAAACAACTAGAGCGCGTTTCATACGCTGATTCCCCCCAAGCACGCGTATCTGGCGTCGAGCCGCCGATGTCAGACTGCCGGGCATCGACAACAGACGGACAACAGCAGATCAACAGCGCCCGGGGCGCCGACCACCAGGAAAGGGAGGGCGCTGCTTAGCATGTGACGAGGGGTAAGGGGGGTGCGATGCCGACGTTCGGACTGCTCGGTCCGCTGATGGTCCACGACGGGATACAGCAGCGACCGTTGGGAGCCGGCAAAGTCCGCGTTCTGTTGGCGGCGCTCCTGCTTCACCGCAACCGGACGATATCGAAGGACGGCCTGAAAGAGGCTCTGTGGGGGCCCAACCCCCCGGCGACCGCCGACGCCTCCCTCGCCAACCACGTGGCGCGACTGCGACGGCAGTTGGCGTCTCTTGGTGACGATGCGCGACGGCTCGCGGCGGAGCCGCCCGGATACCGGCTGCATGTCGGCGACGGGGAGCTCGATGTCGACGTCTTCGAGGCCCATGTGAGCGCCGCCCGCCGGGCGTACCTGCACCAGGACTGGGACACGGCGGCACGCCGGAGTACTGACGCCATGGCGCTGTGGCGCGGGCAGCCGCTGGCTGACATTCCCGATTTCGCGGACGCCGAGCCGCAGGCTCGGCTGGTCCAGCAGCTTCTCGAAACCCGGCTCCAGGTCCTGGAGTGGGGGTTCGAAGCGGCCCTCGCTCTCGGCAGGCACCACGAGCTGGTCCCGCAGCTGACGGCGCTCGCCTCCGAGCACCCGCTGCGGGAGGCGTTCCACCGCCAGTTGATGCTCGCCCTGCACCGCTCGAACCGGCAGCCGGATGCACTGCAGGTGTACGTGCGGCTGCGCCGGAGCCTGGTGGAGGAACTGGGCGTCGAGCCGTCCGCCACTGTCCGGGCGACACACCAGGACGTACTCGCCGACGAGGGCACCGCCGTTGTGCCGACGCCCGCGTCCGCCGCCATCTCCCCGCCCGAACGTCGGCCGTTGCGCCAACTTCCCGCGGACGTTGGTTATTTCACCGGCCGGGACAGGGAGATCTCCACTCTTACAGCGCTGCTCCGCCCGGGCGCCGACGCCGGGAGGCAACCACTCGACCGCTGCCCCCGACCGGTCGTCGTCTCCGGAATGGGCGGCATCGGCAAGACGTCCCTGGCCGTCCATGTCGCGCACCGGCTGCACGAGGACTTCCCGGACGGCCAGCTGTACGCCGACCTGCGCGGCTTCAGCCCAGGCCGGGAGCGCAGCCCCCGCGACCTGCTCGCACGGTTCCTGTCGGACCTCGGAGTGCGCGCGGAGTCCCTCCCCGATGACACGGACGACTGCGCGGCGCTTTTCCGTACGGTCATGGCGGAACGCCGGATGCTGCTGGTGCTCGACAACGCGCGAGATGCCGCTCAGGTCACGCCGCTGCTGCCGGGCAGCGGCAGCTGCGGCGTGGTGGTCACCAGCCGCCACACCCTCGCGGACCTGCCGGATGCCACGCTGGTTCCGCTGACGCCCCTCGATGCCGATGCCCAGGAGACGCTTCTGGCCGCACTCTGCGGAAGCATGCGCGTACTGGAGGAACCGGCCGCCGCCGCCGACATCCTGGCTGTGTGCGGCGGGCTGCCGCTGGCGTTGCGCGTCGTGGGTGGCAGGCTGGCCTCCCGGCCGGCATGGCCGCTCGCCCTGCTCGCGCGGCAGTTGTCGTCCAGCTCCGGCCGTCTGCGGGAACTCAGCGTCGGTGGTCTCGACGTCCACGCGACGTTCGCCATGAGCTACGTCGCCATGCGCGACAGCGAGAAGCCCCGGGAGCGGGCGGCCGCCCGAGCCTTCCGTTTGCTGGGACTGTGGCCCGAGCATGAGCTGACACCGCATTCGGCGGCGGCGCTGCTCGGCCTCCCGGTGCGGGAGGCCGCCCGCCTGCTGGACCTCCTGGCCGACGTCCACCTCGTGCAGTGCCCGACGCCCGACCGGTACGCCTTCCACGATCTTCTCGGCGAGTACGCCGCCGAACGAGCCGCGGCGGAGGAGACCCCGCGGGAGCGGGCGGACGCCTCGCTCCGGCTGCTGTCCTGGTACGTGGCGGCGGTGGAGAAGGCATCGAGGGTGACCGTCGGTGAGACCCAGCCGCCTCCCCCGCTGGACGAGCAGCCGGACGAACCCGTTCCGGACTTCGGGGACGCCCAGCAGGCGCTGCGGTGGTATGTGCGAGAGCTGCCCGCCATCCGGCAGGCAATCGGCAGGGCCGGTTCCCTCGGCCGCTCCGACGTGGCCTGGCGCCTCGCCGTCGGTCTGTTCGGGTACGCGGACACGTACTGGTGGACCGGCGAGTGGGACACCTGTCTCCAGGCCGCCCTGGCCATCGCCGTGGAACGTGACGACACCGTGGGGCAGGCCTGGCTGTACCGTCGTCTCGCCGTCGCGCACGGCATGGCCTACCGCAACGACGAGTGCCTGGAAAACCTGCAGATCTCCCTGAACCTCTTCGAGCGGGCCGGAGACATCACCGCCCAGGCATCGATCCTGGGCAACATGGCGGCACTCCACACTCAGGCCGGCCGGGCGGAAGAAGCCCTCCTCTACGCGTTGCGCTCGCAGGAGCTGTACCGCCGGACGGACAACCCCGGCAGCGAAGCCCTCGTACTCGGCAGGATCGCCGACGCACTCCAGCTGGCCGGGGACTTCAGCGGGGCCGCGGAACAGCACCGCAGGCGCATCCCGCTGCTGCGGAGGCAGGCGCGACCCACAGCACTCGCCACCGGCCTGACGAACTACGGCTCGGCGCTGCAGAACCTGGGCCTGCGTGACGAGGCCTTCGCGGCCCTGGACGAAGCCATGGCCATACGCCGTCAGCTGGGCGATCACGGCGGCGAGGCGGACTGCCTGGCGGCCACCGCCCGGGCCCACCATCACTTCTCGGAGTGGGAGGCCGCCCGCCGCTGCTGGCACGCGTGCCTCGACCTCGCGCGCGCCCACACCCTGCCACAGCGTGTCCAAGAGAGCCTGGACGGCATCGCAGCGCTGGAACGGGCCTGCACGACCGGCGCGCCGACGTGAGACCCTCGGCTGGGGAAACGGCACGTCCAGCACCGATCCGGCGCAACGCCTCGTGAGACGAGCCCACCATCACGCCGCCCCCAGCTCACACCACACGAACTTCCCCCGGTTGCCGAACCGGGCCGAGGGCTGCCAGCCCCAGTAGTCAGCACAGGCCCTGACCAGCGCCAGGCCCCGCCCCTCCTCCAGCTCGGCGACCTGCTCCAACGGTCGCGGAGGCTCCGGCGGCCCGGGGTCCGTGTCCCACGCCCCGATCCACACCACCCCCTCCGGGGAGCGGCGCACCCTGAGCGCGGCCGGACCCTTCGTGTGCCGTACCGCGTTCGAGACCAGCTCCGTCGCGAGCAGCTCCGCCGTGTCCACCAGCCCGACCAGCCCGTGCAGCGTCAGGATCAGACGCAGGGTGCGACGACAGACGGTCACCGCTCTCAGGTCGTTCGGGATGTACAGGGTGTAGTCCCAGGTTTCGGGCATGGCTCAACTCCGTTCAGAAGGAGGGGATTTCACGCACGGTGGCATTGCCGCAGCCGTCATGGCAGGACGGCGCGGTGCGCTTCCGCTGCGTGTACGTCGCATCACCGACGGTAGACCTTAGAATTAAGAGCAAGCAAGGCGATCCCGTAATCTGACCCCGAACGAGGTGCATGGACAGGCGCGTTGAACCAAGGAGCGGTCGATGGGGACCAAGCGTGAGCCCACAGCGCGTCAGATGCGGCTGGCCGTGGAACTGCGCAGGATCCGCGAGGCAGCAGGGCTCAGCTCTCGCGAGGCTGCGGCTCTGCTCGGCGTGAACTCCGTTCAGATCAGTCAGATCGAGGCCGGCACCTCAGGAGTGAGTGAGCAGCGTCTGCGTCGCATGGCGGCCAACTACGCCTGTGCGGATGGAGAGTTCATCGATGGGTTGGTGGCGATCGCCACTGACCGGACGCTGGGCTGGTGGGAGGAGTACCGAGGTCAGCTGCCTACGCCGTTCATGGATCTGCCCGAGCTGGAGCATCACGCCCGCTGCCGGTGGGACGTGGAGTTCCTGCACGTCCCGGGGCTTCTCCAGACCGCGGACTACGCTCGGTCCCTCTTCTCGTACGTGAACCCGGAGTTTCCGCAGAGCGATGTCGAGCGGTGGGTTGATCACCGGATGAAGCGCAGGGTCATCATCGAGCGCCCGGACCCGGTCCCGTACGAAGCGGTGATCCACGAGGCCGCACTGCGCATCAGGGTCGGCGACCGATCCACGGCACGGGCTCAGCTCACCCGCGTCCTGGAACTCTCCGAGGCCGACCACGTCACCGTGCGCGTAGTCCCCTTCGAACTGGACGACTTCGGCGGGGCCGGAAGTGCGATGGTGTACGCGAGTGGCCCCGTCCCCAAGCTGGACACCGTTGTCCGTGACGGCCCCGGCGGCCCGGTCTTCATCGATGCCGAAGCCCAGCTCAACCGATATCGAACGCTCTTCCGTAGGGTAGAGGCAGTGTCACTCGACCCCGATCGTTCGCGTGACTTCATTCACCGGCTGTCGAAGGAGCTGTGAGCATGCCGACCCCCGACACCTGGCAGAAGTCCTCCTTCTCCGGTGGCGGCCAGGGCGATGCCTGCGTCGAAGTCGCAGACCTGGACGCCCACATAGCCATCCGCGATTCCAAGGCCCCGGCCAGAGCAACCCTCACCTTCCCACCCGGAGCCTTCACCCCCTTCATCGAAGCCCTGAAGACGACGGTCCACCCGCGTCACATAGCATGACCAGGCAAGTCAAGTCGCCTTAGAAGGCCATAAGTTGAACAGGGCAAACATGTCGTTCGGTCCGCCACCCGCAGGGTTCGGGCCTGCGACGCCGCCGACCTGGACGCCGCCGACAGAGATAGAGCAGGCGCTCTTCGAGGCCAAGTCGCGTGAGGACTGGACGGGCTACTTCGACACCCTCGCACGGCATCACCTCTACTACGAGATACGGCGCGACAAGTCGGATGCCGACCCGAGCAAGGTCCATCCCCTCTTCGGGCACGATCCTCGGGTCGCCGGCGGTCGCGTCTGGGCGGTGTACACCGAGGGAATGCTGCCCGCGCCGGAGCCGCACCGGGTGTTCGACCGGAAGTCGCTCAGGTGGTTCGCCCAGGGGTGGGAGCCCACGGACCCGCTGTGGCTCGTGGTCAATCCCGGCAGCCCCTGCGAGGCTTTCCTCCCGTCCGCGCCGCCACACTCCGGGGCCTGGGGGCAGCACGCCGAACGGATCGGCGTGCCCTCGTGCAGTCCGGCGCTGCGCTCCCTCCGGGTCGGTGGGCCCCTGCAAGGCGCCGTGGCCCATGGACTGGCCTGTGGTGCTCTGCTCTTCGTGAAGTGCGGGCACTCCTGGAACGCCATGGCGCATCACGGCCACGGGTACCCCAAGGAGCGCAAGCTGCTCGAGGAGTGGTGGGGCGTCACCAGTCGCGAGGGATGGCAGGAGCAGCAGCGCGCCCTGCTCGACCCCGACGGCGCCAACCCCGTCTGGGAGTTCGCCCTCGGGCTGCGTCGCACCATCGCTCGTGACTTCGGCGGTCATGTCGACACCGGCTACTGGCGTGACGCGGTTGCGCGGGTGCTGCGTGGTCGGTCGGGCGGAGAGATCGTCATCACCCCGGACGGGGTCACCTCCACCCCCACCGTCCCCGAGGCGGAGACCGAGGCCCGCATCAAGGGCGTCCAGGCTCTCGTCGGGCGCATCACCCGCTACGAGGCGCGCTTCCGGGCCGACGGCATCCTCGACGAGAACCGGTTCGTCAGCTCCGTCGACGCATGGAACTTCGGGCGGGCCTCGGGTATGGCTCGCTGGGGTCTGGGAGCCCGGTACTGCTCACTGCCGGAGGCCGAGTCCGCCGTCATCGAGGCCGGGCGGGCCGCCGCGCGGTCGTACAAGTCCTGGCAGGACTTCGCCGCCGGGTACATCCTCGGGCGCTGTCTGCACTTCGACGACGAGGAGTTCGGCAGCTGGTACACGGACATGGTCGACGTCCATCGGATTCTGATGTCCGACCCGGGCAGTCCCTGGCTCACCGTGCCCTTCAAGTGACGGCTGCTTCGGCGCATTCCCGCCGTAGTCGCTTTGACGCACCCTTGACCTGACCATGCCAACGCTTCACCATGAGCGCCAGCCCCGCACAGCGGCCCCACAGCAACACGCGCCACGACCCCGCACAGCGCAACCCCGCACATCGCACCCCGCACGTCGCACTGAAGCACCCCCCAGCTCCACTCCCCACTTCCGGCGACCCCGGAATTCCTGGAGACCCAAGGAGAGTTCATGCGACTTCGCATCCGCGCCTCCGGCGCGCGCGGCGGCAGACGTACCGCCGCACTCGGCGCGCTGCTGGCCCTCGCCCTCGCCGCCCCCGTGTCGGCCACCGCCACACACGCCACCGCCGAGAGCGCCCGGAAGGCTCCCTCGTCCGGTGAGGACATCCGGCAGTACGAGATCCATCAGAGCACCAACCCCGTGACCCGTACGGCCATTCAGCAGGCCGGCGTCACCGTCGACGAGGCCGACGAGGAGACCGTCGTCGTGTCCGGGCGGGCCGAGCAGATCGGCAAGCTGCGGAAGCTCGGGTACGACGTCAGTCCGCTGGGTGCCGCGCCCCAGCGATCCGGGGCCCGGCTGTACGACTTCCCGAGCGCCGACTCGAAGTACCACAACTACGCCGAGATGAACGCCGAGATCGACCAGCGGCTCGCCGCCTACCCGAACATCATGAGCAAGCGGGTGATCGGGAAGTCGTACCAGGGGCGGGACATCGTCGCCATCAAGGTGAGCGACAACGTCGGGACCGATGAGAACGAGCCGGAGGTGCTGTTCACCTTCCATCAGCATGCTCGTGAGCATCTGACCGTGGAGATGGCGCTGTATCTGCTGCGGGAGTTCGGCGCCGGGTACGGGAGCGACTCCCGGATCACGAACCTCGTCAACAGCCGGGAGATATGGATCGTCCCCGATCTCAACCCGGACGGCGGCGAGTACGACATCGCCACCGGGTCGTACCGGTCGTGGCGGAAGAACCGGCAGCCCAACTCGGGGTCGTCGTACGTCGGGACCGACCTGAACCGGAACTGGAACTACAAGTGGGGCTGCTGTGGCGGGTCGTCGGGGTCGACGTCCTCCGAGACCTACCGTGGTTCCGCCGCCGAGTCCGCGCCCGAGGTGAAGGTCGTCTCCGACTTCGTGCGGAGCCGGGTCGTCGGGGGCAAGCAGCAGATCAAGGCCGGGATCGACTTCCACACCTACAGCGAGCTGGTGCTGTGGCCGTTCGGGTACACGTACTCGGACACGGCCACCGGGATGACCGCGGACGACGCCGCCGCCTTCAAGGCCGTGGGACAGAAGATGGCCGCGAGCAACGGGTACACGCCCGAGCAGTCGAGCGATCTGTACATCACCGACGGGTCGATCGACGACTACCTGTGGGGCGTGCACAAGATCTTCGACTACACCTTCGAGATGTATCCGACATCCAGTTCGGGGGGTGGGTTCTACCCGCCCGACGAGGTCATCGAGCGGGAGACGTCCCGGAACAAGGATGCGGTGTTGCAGCTGCTGGAGAACTCCGACTGCATGTACCGGTCGATCGGGAAGGCCGACCAGTACTGCGGCTAGGCCTGGCTAGGCCTCCTCGAAGTACGCGTCGAGGACCGCGTCCAGCTCGTCCTCCCACTCCTTGAAGCGCGCCCTGGCCGTCGCCTCGATCTCGATCGGGTACCAGCGACGGTCAGGGGTGTGCACCGTGATGGTGAAACGCTTGCCGAAGCGGGGGGACTCCGTCTCGACCGCGGCGATCTCGTTCCAGCGGAACTCGCACTTCTCCTCGTCCAGGCTGAGACGGACCCCGCGGTGGTCGGCGACGAACTTGGCGCGGCGGTCGGAGGCCTCGAAGACGGGGCCGTCTTCGGGCGCCGCCTTCTCTTCCTCCGGCTCTTCCTCCGGCTCTGCCGGTGCCTCGGCCGTCTCCGCCTTCGCCTTCGGCTCAGGCTCCTCGGCGGGCTCCGGTGCCGTCGGCTCCGACTCGGACTCCGGCTCCGGTTCCGGCTGCGACTTCGCCGCCGGTCCGGTGATCCCGGGGATGAAGGCCGGGTCGAATCCGGCGCCCGTCACGGGCTCGCCCTCGACGGGCTTGCTGCTCGATCCTATGCGCTGCTCCACGGCGGCAGTATGGACGACATTCCTGTGCCGGAACCAGTCAGCCCACCGATCCCTGGGGTCACATGCGTCATTCGTCCATGAAGACGATGCGTCGGGTCCGGCCGCCGTCCCCCGGCACCGGCGTCACCGCCGCCCGGCCCGCAGGTACCGCGCGTTCGCGGCCCCAGGCCCGGATCTCCTCGATCTGCTCGGGGTTGCTGACGCTGAGCGGGCGTACCTGGGCGAAGGTGTCCATGACGTACGAGTCCTTCAGCTGGGCGATGCCGCCGCGGCGCACCGCCTCCTCGGCCACGTCGTGCAGGGCGGCCTCTATGTCGGAGCCGGCGAAGCCCTCGGAGAGGTCGACCAGGCGGTCGAGCTGCTCGGGGGTGGGGTCGGCCTGGAGGTAGCGATGGTGGTAGATGCGGATGATCTCCTTGCGGTCCTGGGCGTCGGGCAGGTCCACGAAGAAGAGTTCGTCGAAGCGGCCCTTGCGCAGCAGTTCCGGGGGGAGGCTGCGGATGTCGTTGGCGGTGGCCACGACGAACGCGCGGGACTGGGACTCCTGGAGCCAGTACAGGAACTGGCCGATGATGCGCTGCGGGACGCCGGACATGTCGTCCCGTCCGGCCAGGCCCTTCTCGATCTCGTCGATCCACAGGACGCAGGGGGCCACACGGTCGGCCATCGCCAGGGCCTCGCGGAAGCGGCCCTCGGACTCGCCGAGGTACTTGCCGTGGATGCTGGCCATGTCGAGGCGGTAGAGGGGCAGCTGCCAGTCGTGGGCGATGGCCTTGGCGGAGAGCGACTTGCCGCAACCTGGGACGCCCACCAGGAGGACTCCGCGCGGCGGGCGCAGGGCGGTGTGGCGCAGGTCGCGGGAGATCATGTCGTGCTTGCGTTCCAGCCAGGTGCGCAGGCCGGTCAGGCCGCCGATGGCGTAGTCGCTCTGCTTGAGGTGGACCCGTTCCAGGCCGGTGAGGTCGCTGAAGATGCGGTCCTTGGCCTGGGCGAGGCCGAGGACGTCCTCGCGGCGGATGGCGCCCTTGGCGGCGATGGTCGCCATGAGGTTGACGCACTCGGCCTCGGTGACGCCGTTCAGGAACTCGGCCGCGCGCCGGGCGTCCTCCTCGGTCCACTCGATGGGGATGTGGCCGTGGTGGTCGCCGAGGAAGCCGCTGAGGATGCCGTACATCTCCTCGGAGTCGGGCAGGTCCAGGCGCAGGCTCATGCCGAGGCGCTGCAGGCCGCTCCAGATGGGGGTGTCCGTGATCAGGACGATGCTGCCCATGTTGCTGTCGGCCAGGCGGGCCAGTTCCGCGAAGTGGCGGGTGACCGGGGTGTCCGACTCGAGTTCGTCGGGGTCGACGAAGACGACCGTGGCGTTGGCGCGGCTGCCGAACTGGGCGGCCGCGAAGTCCATCGCGCCGGCGAGTGAACGGTCGTCCTGCACGGACGCGTTGGTGCGCAGGTCGCGCAGGCCGGTGGCCCGGGTGTAGATCCAGAACGGCATGCTGCTGCGCCGGGACTGGGTGGCCGCCTCGCGCAACAGGCGCAGGGCGCGCTGCTGTTCGATGGTGCGCATCGCGATGACCGGGACGCGGGCGGAGATGTAGCTGTCGAGGTGGCTGAGGCTCTCGGCGTAGTTCGACATGCGGGCCTTCTCGGACCTTCTTCGAGGCGGGACGGATCGGGACGGGTTGCGGGCGGACCGCGCCTCAGTCGGGCACGATGCGCCGTCGGGGCGGTGCCGCCGGGTCGTACGACCATGCGTCCCCGGCCGGTCGTACGGTCAGCGTGGCGGTCAGCGCGTTGTCCCGCAGGGTGCGGCGGCGGCGCTCGACCAGGCGGGGGTCGGTGCCGCGCCGGATCTCGGCGTCCAGGTTCCGCTCCAGCTGGGCCTGCACCTCGGTGATCTGGTTGTCGACCAGCTCGGTCAGCCGGGTGCGCAGGGACTCCGGGAGGCCGGGGTGGGCGGCCAGCCCGCGGATGCTGTGCAGACCGGTGCGGGCCTGGGCGAGTTCACGGCCCCAGCTGAAGTCGTCCCGGGACTCGTTCAGGGCGCGGACCAGGTGTTCGGCCCAGGCGACCAGGCGGGTGTTCAGGGCGCTGGTGAGGTGCTCGGTCAGCCGGGCCCAGGTGTCGCCGTCGTACTGCTCCTCGGCGAGCGCGGGCAGCACGCCCGGGTCGGCGGGCTCCAGGGCCGCCCAGCGGCGCAGGAAGCCGACCCAGGCCTGGTAGGGGCCGCCGTCGCCCCACAGACCGCTCATGCGGTGCTGCCCGGCCGGCGTACGAGGGTCTCGCCGGGCGGCAACGGCTCCCAGTCGGGCAGCCCCTCCACAACCCGCCGAAGCCTGCTGGTGACCCGCTCCTGCTGCGGCCGACGCTGCGCGGCCCACGGCGAGGACTGGGCACGACCGGAGTCGGCGGAGGCGGCCCAGGGGGAGGCGGGGCCGGTGCCGCTGGGCTGGGCGGTGTGGGGGGCGATGCCGCCGGCGGCGGACTGCGGGGCGGCGGTCCAGGGAGCCGCCGGGGTGGCTCCTTGGGGTGCGGCGCCGCCTGCAGCGGACTGCGGGGCGGCAGCCCAAGGCGCCGCCGGGGTGGCCCCTTGCGCAGGCACCGCGGCTCCCTGGCCCGGCACCGTGGCCCCGGGCTGCCCGGTCGCGGCCCAGGACCGCTGGGCCGCGGTCGCCGACGGGCCTGCCGTGCTGCTCCCTGGCGGCGGCACCGTCCCCGCCTCGGGCGACGCGGGGCGCGCGGCGTTCGCCCACGGCGACTCGTCCGGCGCGCTGCCCTGCGCGGGCGGCGTCGGTCCGGGCTGGTGAGCGGGCGGCGGTGGCGTACTCATCGGGCGCTGTCCTCCTGGGACTCGGACGAGTTCTCCTGACCGGCCTTGGCCTCCGGCCCGGACTCCTTACGGGACGACGACGCGGACGCGGACTGCCAGGGGGCGGCCGGAGGTACGGCGTCTTCCTGGGCCGAGTCCTCGGGCGCGTTCTCCTTGCGTACCGTCCGCCCCTCGAACGGCGAAGCACCCCCGCCCGCCGTGGGCAGCGTGGCGATCAGTTCGCGGACCTTTGTCTCCGTCTGGTCGGCGGAGGTGAACTTCTCGTACCAGTCGGTGAGTTCGGCGGAGGCGCCGCGTAGCTGGTGCAGGGACTCCGTCTTGGCGCGGGTCAGGAGTTCGCGGGCCGCGTCCTGGGCGCGTTTCGCGGTCTGGGCCTGGTTGCGCAGGATCAGGCCCCAGACCAGGGCGACGATGGCCGCGGAGCCGATCGCGAAGAGGGGGAAGCTGCCGGCGAGGAAGAGGAGGATGGCCGCGACGACGCCGGCCAGCGGGGCCACCTTCTTCAGCCACGGGAAGGCGAGCGCGTCGACGAACGGGCCCGTGTAGCGGTCCCAGTGGTCGCTGAGGGACTTCTCCAGGGTGGCCAGGGGCTGGGTGAAGGAGCCGACCCAGGTGGGGAGTTGGAAGAGCTGCGAGCCCACGGAGTGCGAAGTGGCGAACTGGGCCTGGACGTCCTGCGGTACGGCGGCCCGGTAGTCGCGGGTGTGGGCGGCGTGCGCCTGGCGGAACCACTCGTGGCAGGCCGCGACGGAGAGCCGCTGGGTGGCCGGTGAGGTGCCGATGGCCTGCGGGTTGAGCGCGGCCGTGGTCTGCACGGTGAGGTAGTCGAGGGTCTCCTCGTACGAGGCCGCGTCCGCGTCGGCGGTCTTGCGGGCGGAGGTGAGGTCGCCGTCGTGGTCGACCACCGCCTGGTTGAAGGCGAGGTCGCGGCGGAGCGGCAGCTCCTCGTTGTCGTACTCGGAGACCAGCCGGTCGAGGATGTCGTCGACGGCGTCCTCGATGCGCTCGGACGGCTGGAACTCGCGTTCCATGATGGCCTTGTACTTGTCCAGCACGGGCTGCTGGCCGCGCGCGGAGGAGAGCACGCCGTCGAGGGTGAGCCACTGCGGGGACAGGGCGGCCAGGCGCGGGAACTCGGCCGCCTGGGACGGACCGCGTAGGGACTCCAGCTCGTCGCGCCAGCGCCGGACCTGCTTGGCCTGTGCGTCGGCGCTGTCCATCAGCTGGTTGCGCCACTCGGCGAGGGTACGGTCCAGCAGCTCGCGGCCGACCAGTCCGAACGCGCCCTGGGCGATGGCCTCCAGGATGACCGCGAACTCGCGGCCGAGCGCGGCCGGGTCCTGGGCGAGGAGGTAGTGGCGCAGCCAGCGTACGGCGCCCTCCGCACGGCCCTGGCGGCGCAGGACGAGCGCGAAGAACAGGGAGGTGCGGTCGGGCGAGCGGCGGAACGCCTCGTCGACCGCGCGCTCGCACAGGGTGCGGTCGTCGGCGGACCAGGAGGCTAGGGCGACCAGGGCGGGGGCGAGCCAGTAGCGGGGGGTCTGGAGCATCAGCTGGTCGCCGACCATCCGGACGTTGTCCTCCGACACCAGGCCGATGTCGAAGGCCTGGAGCATGCCGACCGCGGTACGGCGGACCGTCTTGTGGTGGCCGAACTCGTGGTCGATCTTGTCCTCGATGGCCCCGATGCGGGTCTCGGCGCGCTGCACGTTCGCGGTGGCCTGCGCCTGCTGGACGAAGGCGAGGAACTCGTCGCGCAGTTGCTGGAGTTCGGTGCGGGTCTGGTGCTGGTTGGCCTCGACGGTGGAGACCTGGCCGGAGACGGAGCCGACCTGTTCGCTGAGTCTGATGACGAGGTTGCTGACCTCCTGCACCTGGCGGCGCAGTGTGTAGTCGACCTCGGACATGCGGAACTCCGTTCGAGTGCTGCGGGGTGAGCGGGCAGGGGTCGGGGGTCAGGGGCGGACGACGGTGCCGTCGTCCAGGACGGGCAGGATCAGGCCGTCGTCGTAGACCTCGACGTAGGCGTAGCCGCCGGAGCGGGCGAGCATGCGGGCGGCCGAGAACGGCTCGGGCATCGGCTCGGCCGGGGCGAAGTGCCGCACGATGACGTGGAAGAGGTTGAGCTGGTGGTCGACGTACGGCGGGCCCAGATAGCAGCGGGCGACGAAGCCGAGCGGCACCGAGCCGTACGCCGTCGTGTACTGCTCGCGGACCCACTCGGCCAGCGACCGGCAGGCCTGCTCGTCCAGTCCCGCGTCGAGCCGGCCCACGGCGTCGAGCAGCTTCCGGGAGCGCGCTGTGTACAGCTCACGGCGCAGGGCGGCGGGCGCCGGGTTCGCGGGCGCGGCGCCCCGCTGGGCGCCCAGGCCCGGCTGGATCCCCGGACCCTGCTGTGCCGACTGCACGATACGGCGCGGCCGTTCGGTGTTCCCCATGTGTCCCCCGAGAGTCATGGGTGGTGAGCGGTTGTGCGATGCACGGAAGGTGAAGGTTAGTGACGTCACGTCAAGAGTGCATCTCGGTACGGCTGATTGACACCGACAGGACACTGGCAGACTCTCCCCTATGGGGACGATCAAGGCACTGCTGGTGGGCATCGACGACTATCCGGCGTCCGTGGCGAGTGCGCTCGGCGGCTGCGCGAACGACATCGCGGAGGCGGGCCGGCTGCTGGCCGACCTGGCCGGTGAACAGGCGGACATCACCGTCCTGTTGAACGCCGACGCGACTGTCGCCGCCGTGACGGACGCGGTGCTGCGGCACCTGGGCTCGGCCGGTCCGGACGACACCGCGCTGCTGTGGTTCTCCGGGCACGGCACGCAGGAAGCCGCCACCGGTGACGATCTGCTGATCGAGGCGACGGGCCTGAACCAGGCGCTGGTGTGCGTGGACGGTCCGCTGCTCGACAAGCGGCTCGGCGCGCTGCTGGACCGGGTCGCGGCGGGCGGTGCCCAGGTCACGGCGGTGCTGGACTGCTGTCACTCGGGGGGCGCGACGCGGGAGGCGGAGCTGACCCAGCGGTACGCGCCGCCCCGGCCGGAGTGGGACTTCGGCGCCCGGGCCCACGGCGGGCCGCCCCGGCACGTGCTGCTGGCGGCGAGCCGGCTGAACGAGCCGTCGTACGAGGGCTGGTTCGAGGGGCGCCGGCACGGGGCGTTCACGCATGCGCTGGTCGGCGCGGTGCGGGCGGCCGGTCCCGGCGCCACCTGCCGCGAGCTGCTGGCGGCGGCCGCGGCGCGGGTGCAGCGGGCGGGCAGCACCCAGCATCCGGTGCTCTTCCCGGACCTGCCGGGCGGTGCGGCGGACCGCCCGCTGCTCGGCGGCGCGCCCCGGCTACGCGGCCTCACCGCGAGCCCGCACCTGCTGCGGTACGGCGCCGACGGCTGGGAGGTGGACTGCGGTGCCGTGCACGGGCTCCGGGAGGGCGGCGCCGAGGCCCAGGGCACCACCTTCGCGGCGCTGGAGGAGGGGCCGGGCCGGGGGGTCGTACGCGCGGTGGAGGTGTCGGCCGCGCGGACGCTGGTCACGCCGGTGGACTGGGAGCCGGAGCCGGAGCGGGTGTATCCGGTCGCGCTGTCGGAGGTCGCCCTGCCGCCGGCCAGTGTGGCGGTGGACGGATCACCGGAGGACGTACGGCGGCTCGCGGCGGCACTCGGGCCGCTGGTGCGGCTGGTGGACGGGGCCGAGGAGGCGCTGGGGCTGCACTTCCGGGTACGGGTGCGGGACGGGCGGGCGTCGGTGCTGCGGCGTGACGGTACGGAGTTCACGGCGCCGCTTCCCTTCGCCGCACCGGCGGACGCGGAGCGGGTCGCGGACTGCCTGGCCCACCTCACCCGCTGGCACCAGCTGCGCGATCTCACCCCGCGGCCCTCCCTGCTGGACGGTCTGGTGGAGCTGGAGATCACCCCGTGGGGCTCGGCGGAGCCGCTGCGGCCGGACGCGTCCGGGGAGATCGTCTGCGAGTACGGCGGCGGCCTGCGCCCGCCCTGGGTGTCGATCCGGCTGCACAACCGCTCCCCCGACCGCACCCTGTGGTGCGTCCTGCTCGACCTGACCGACGGCTACGCCTCCTCCTCGGAGCTGTATCGGGGGCACTTCATCGGTCCCGGCCGTACGGGCCACGCGCTGGACGGCGATCCCGTGCGGCTGTCGCTGCCCGCCTCCCAGGCCGTCGTGCCGGGGGCGGAGGCCCGTGACTGGCTCAAGCTGATCGTGGCGGACCGGGAGTTGAGCACGGTGCCGTTCCAGCTGCCCGCCTGGCACGCGGCGACCGGGCGTCGGATCCTCGGTCCCGTGCTGGGGGCGGCGGGCCGCTGGACGGCGGTGACCGTGCCGCTGCGCACGCTGGTGCCGGAGCCGGTCAGCGGCCCAGATGCGTGAAGCCGGCCCAGGCGCTCAGATCGTGCGGGTCGATCCGGCGGGCCCGCTCGGCGAGGAACTCCGGCAGCTCGGGCGGTAGTTCGCGGTCGGGGTTGAGCATCCACAGCTGGGCACGGCGCAGGGCCCGGGCCGGGGGTTCTCCGTGGGTGCGCAGGAAATGGTGGGTGAGGAACATCAGCACCGAGGTCGCCTCGTCCGGGACCGGCCACAGCGAGCCGACGACCGAGCGGGCGCCGGCGGCGAGGAAGGCGGTGGCGAGGCTGTAGGCCTCGTTGTGGCCGCGGCCCGAGACATGGCTGCGGCAGGCGGCCAGCAGCACGAGACCCAGCCGGTCACCGCCCGCGCCGGCGATCTCCTCCGCAGCCAACTGCCCGTCGTGCAGGGCGAGATAGGCGCTGCGGCGGGCGTTCTCGGCGACGGACGCGTGGCAGGCGAGATGCAGCACCGCACCGTCGTACGGCGTCTCGCGCAGCCATCGCAGCACCTCGCCCGGGGTGCCGGGGCCGTCGGTGGGACCGGCCGTGCGGCGGCCCAGGAACCGGGCGTCGGGGTAGAAGGCCCGCTGCACGGCGTCGGCCTCCTCGCCCGCGTGGCGCAGGTCGCCGGTCGGGTTGCCGACGATCAGGGCGGCGCCGGTGTGCTCGGCGGCGGGGCGGGCGGCCACCTGGCACAGCAGGCGGGCCGAGGCGGCGTAGGAGATCTCGGCGGCCTGGAGCGCGTACTGCCGGCCCCGCGGCCCGCCCGCCTCCCAGGCCGCGTGCCAGGGCACGAGCCCCAGCTTCCCCATCGGCACCAGCACCAGCCGGGGCAACCGCCCGGCCGGCATCTCGAAGGCCTCCAGCAGCGGCCGCATCGCCGCGTACCAGGCCCAGCCGCACAGCCGGTCCAGCTGGGCGCGGAGGGAGGACGGGGCGGTGGGGCGCCAGCCGGGGACGGGGCCGAGGTCGCGGGGGTGGGGGTGGGCGGGGGCGCCGGTGGCGTCGTGGGCGAGGCCGCCGCCCGGGCCGTACTCCGTCGGCGGGTCACCCGGGCCCCCGGACAGACCGGCGCCCGAGGCGTACTGCGCCTGCGCGGCGCCCGAATCCGGGCCCCCCGCACGCGACAGCCCCTCCCCCGGGCCGTACTCCTTCAGCGGCGCCGCGTCCTCCGTGAGCGTCGGCAGGGGTACGGCGTGCACCGTGGCCTTCGAGGTGACGACCAGGGCGGTACCCGGGGTGTCGTCCGTGGCCGGCACCAGGTAGACCAGGGCGTCCTTGGTGAGGGTGCGCAGGGCCTCGGCGATCTCGTCGGGGGTGGGCGGGTCGAGGAGTTGGGCCTGGTGGGTGCCGGTGAGGGCGGCCAGGACGCGGCGGCGCAGGGTGCTGGGCACGGTGAGGGGGGTCTGGGCGGCGGTGAGGGGGTCGCTGGGCCGCTCGGTCGCGCCGGCTCCGGCGGCCTGCCAGTCGGCCGCGAGGCCGGTGTGGCCGGTGGCGGTGAGGAGGTCGGGGACGGTCGCCGAGGTGAGGGTCGCGTGCAGGACCAGGCCCCGGCAGGCGTCCAGGGCCTGGAGGGCCTCCTCGGGGCGGTCGTCCTTCAGGCACCAGCCGGCCACCTCCAGCGCGGCCCCGGTGGCCTGCGCGGCGGCGACCGTCGCGTGGTCGGTGCCGGACTGCAGCAGGGCGGCCCAGGCGTGGCCGCGCAGGGACTTCAGGCCGAGGGAGCGGGCGCTCGCCCGGTCGCGGCGGTGCAGGTCGTCGCGGGTGCGGTGGGCGCGGGCGAGGGCGAGGCCGATGTCGGCGTAGAGCCGGTGCTCTGGTCCGCCCGCCTCCGCGAAGGCGCCCTCCAGCAGGGCGATGCCCTTGGCCAGGCGCTCGCGGCGGCGCACCCGGTCGAACTCCATCTCGGACAGGACGCAGTGGGCGATGCCGAGGCCGTTGGCGTAGCGCAGGCGGCTGTCGCTGCCCGGCTCGCACAGCTCGTGGGCCTCCCGGAGCAGGCCGATGGCCGCCACGAGTCCCGGTCCGTCCTGCTGGGCGGCGGCCTGCGCGAAACGGGCCATGCCGGTGTCGCCGAGCACCCAGGCGCGATGGTCGCGTGGCAACCGGCTTGCCTGGCGCCGCAGTTCGGCCGGGCCGGGGCGGGCGGCGAGCGGCGGCAGCGGGGGTACGCCGAGGTGCTGAGCGAGGTTGTCGCGGCCGAGGCGGGCGTTCTCCAGGAGGATGAGGATCTCGATACGGGAGGGGTCCTCGTCGCTGAGCGCGGCGTGGCCCTCGGTGAGCGCGGCGATGTGCCGGTCGGCGGTGGCCAGGTCGCCGCTCCGCACGGCGGCGTGCGCGTCGAAGCCCGCCTGCTGGAGCTCCATCAGGCGGCGCACGTGCGCGGGCAGGGCGGGGTCGGAGCGCAGTCGGCGCCAGGTCGCGGCACCGGCCTCCATGTCGTCGCCGGCGCCGCCGGTCTGGCCGCGCTGGGTCTGGGCCACGAACCGGGCGAGGGCGAGGCCGTAGTCGGCCTCGTCGCCGAGGCCGCCGTCGGCCTCCGCCCGGTCGAAGTGGGCGAGCACCTCGTCGAACCCGGCGCCGGAACCGCTGATCATCTCCTCTTGCAGCCGGGCGACGCCGGCGATGGCGTGCGCCGGCCCCCGCCAGGCCGGATCCCGTTCGGCCCGTTCCAGGACCGCCTGGGTCAGCTCCCGCCGGTGCTCGGCGGTGACGTGGGTGCCCTCGGGGTCGACGAGGGTGAGGTTGTTCAGTATCAGCGAGGCGAGCTGGGCCCGGCCGGGGCTGCCCGGTTCGAGGGCGCGCAGCCGGGCGAGGGCCTGTTCGAAGCCCTGGATACGACGGCGGGATCCGACGACGTCCCGTTCCATGCCCCGCAGGAACTCCTCCTCCCCGAAGTCGACGAAGGCCCGGCCCTCGCGGATGTCGTCGAGCATGCCGTCCCAGGTCTGCTTCAGCCGTTCGGCGTCGAGTCCCTCCGGGTATCCGTCGATCTCGGGCAGTTCTCCGTGGTCGGCGAGGGTGAAGCGGGCCCAGCCGTCGAGCATGCGGGCGGACTGGAGCAGGTCGTGGTTGTCGGTCCCCGAGTCCAGCACGATGCCGGCGGCCCGCAGCACGTCCCGGGCACGGTCCGGCCGGGGGTCGTCGTGGTGCCGGGACTGCTGGAAGAGGGCGAGGAAGAGCGCGGTGGCGCCGATGTCGCCGTCCCGTTCCGGCCGCCAGGTGTCGAGGGCCCGGCGGACCAGGGAGATACCGCGGTCCCTGCCCTCGGCGTCGTCACGGGCGGCGGCCCGCTCGTACAGCAGCCGCCCGAACATGTCCAGGTACTGCGGCAGCAGCTGCTCCTCGGCGCCGGGCCGCTCCAGCAGGCGCCGCAGCTCGACCTCGGCGGCCAGGCTGTGGCCGACGTCCTTCCAGGTGCCCCAGATCATGGCCCGTACGAGGAGGGCGTTGACCTCGGCCTCGAACGCCCAGTGGGGTTCGGGTCCGCCCGCCCGGCGGGCCTCGGTGAGCGCGGTGTCGAAGGCGTCCCGGGCGGCCTCCAGTTCCTCCCGGTCGACCCGCACCCGTCCGCGCACCATCGCGGCCAGGCCCAGGCTGTAGCGCAGGTGCGGGACTTCGGCGGGCGCGGCCGTGTCGAGGAGGGCGCGGTAGTGGCGGGCCGAGGTGTCGGCGGCGTCGAGGTCGCCGTGGAGCAGGGCCCGCTGCATGGACAGATACCCGGCCCCGGCCCTCAGGTCGGCCTCTTCCTCACTGCCCGGCTCCACGTCCGCAAGGGCGTCGTCGTGCCTGCGCAGGGCCTCCGCCAGCAGCTCGGCGGAGTCGGGTTCGGCGAGACAGCGCAGCTTGGCGCACACGGCGAGCACCTGCCGCCCCCACACTCGCTCCCAGGCGAAGTCGGGGTCCTGGTCGGGCAGCCCCTCCACCCCGGCCACCAGCAACGCGAAGGCCTCTTCCAGCACGTGCCGCTCGCCGCCGTCCTCGTACTGCACACCCCGCAGCTGCCCGAACCGGACCCGCCAGGCCGACCAGAGCGGCTCGGCGCCGGGATTGCGGAACGCGTGCTCGAACGCCTCGACGGCCAGGGCGAGTTCCTCGTCCCGGCCGTCGTCGTCCCGCAGCAGATACAACCGGTGGCTCAGCTCTCCGGCGTACCCGCACAGCTCGGCGGACTCCGGATCGCCGGCGGAGCGCCGGGCCAACTCGTCTAGTACGGCGTCACGTTCGGCGGTGATGTCACCGATCGGGTCGGTCGGCCGGGAGGAGGAGAAGGTCACGTACCCATACTGCCTACAGGAACACGCTCACCACCCCCGCCACCGCGAACCCCGCCACCGACAGCACCGACTCCAGCACCGTCCACGTGCGCAGCGTGTCCCGCTCGGTGATGCCGAAGTACTTGGCGACCATCCAGAAGCCGCCGTCGTTGACGTGCGACGCGAAGATGGAGCCGGCGGAGATGGCCATGATGACGAGGGCGACGAAGGCCTGGGAGTGGTGGCCCTCGGCGAGGAGCGGGGCGACGATGCCGGCCGTGGTCACGATCGCGACCGTGGCCGAGCCCTGGGCGACGCGCAGCACCAGCGAGATCAGGTACGCCAGCGCGATCACCGGGAGACCCACGTCGTGGAAGGTGTCGGAGAGTGCCTGGGCCACCCCGCTCGCCTTCAGGACGGCGCCGAAGATCCCGCCCGCGCCGACGACCAGCAGGATGTTGCCGACCGGCTTGAGGGACGACGTCGACACGGTCTCCAGGGACTTGCGGGACCAGCCGCGCCGGATGCCGAGCAGGTAGTAGGCGAGCAGCAGGGCGATCGTCAGCGCCACGAAGGGGCTGCCGAAGAACTCGATCACCGAGCGGCCGGTGGACGGGTCGAGGGCGATCGACGAGAAGGTGGCGGCGAGGATGAGGATCAGGGGCGTACCGATGATGCCGAGGACGGTACCGAGCGGCACCGGTTGCTCGCGCGGCTCCACGCCCTGCTCGCGCTGCTCGTTCAGCACCGCCAGCTTCGCCTCGGCCGCCGCCTCGACCATGTCCTGCGGTACGGCGACGAAGACGCGCCGGCCGATCCACGCCGAGTACGCCCACGCGGCCAGCACCGCCGGGATGCCGCAGACGATGCCCATGAGGATGACCCAGCCGAGGTCGACGTGGAGGAGGCCCGCGGCGGCGACCGGGCCCGGGTGCGGCGGCAGGAAGGCGTGGGTCATGGAGAGGCCCGCGAGGAGGGGCAGGCAGTACAGCAGGATCGACTTGCCGGAGCGTTTGGCGGCCGCGTAGACGATCGGCGCGAGGACGAAGATGCCGACGTCGAAGAAGACCGGAATACCGAAGATCAGGCCGGTCAGACCCATGGCGAGGGGCGCGCGCCGCTCCCCGAACAGGTTGAGCAGCCGGGACGCCAACACCTCGGCCCCGCCGCTGACTTCGAGGATCGCGCCGAGCATCGTGCCCAGCCCGATGATGATCGCGACATGGCCGAGGATGCCGCCCATGCCGGTCTCGATGGTGGAGACGGCGTCGGAGCGCTGGACGGTGCCGAAGAGTTCGGTGACGGAGAGGCCGGCGAGGAGACCGACCGCTATGGAGACGGCGAGGAGGGCGACGAAGGGCTGCAGCCGGACCTTGATGATCAGGAAGAGCAGGAGGGCTATGCCGATGGCGGCGACGGTGAGCAGTCCGGCGGTGCCGTCGACGAGGAGGAGCAGGCCTCCGGTGTGGGGTGGGGCTGCGGGGGCGGGGGCGGTTGCGGCGAGTGGAAAGGACATTCGAGGGTCCTCTTCTTAAATGCATGGTGCTCTCGGGCAGGGGAGATCGCGGCACGGCACCCGAGGGGGTGCCGTGCCGTGCGGGACGTACGGGAGGGAGCGGGAGCGGAGGTGCCGTCAGCTCAGGACGGCGAGGGCGTCGATCTCGATGAGGAGGCCGGCGGGCAGACCGACGTAGACGGTGGTCCGGGCGGCGGGCGGCTGGGTGAGGCCCTGTTCCTCGAAGTAGGCGTTGTAGATCGCGTTCATCTCGGCGAAGTGGTCCACGTCCGTCAGATAGACGCGGATCATCATCGCGTCGTCCCAGGTCGCGCCGCCCTCCTCCAGGATCGCCTTGACGTTGGCGAGGGTCTGCAGGGTCTGCTCGCGCAGGGTGGGACCGGCCGGCGTCGGGGGCTTGCCGTCCTCGGCGGGCAGGAAGCCGACCTGGCCGGCGACCTGGAGGATGTTGCCCTTCTTCACGCCGTGGGAGAACTTCGCGGGCGGGGTGGTGTGGGTCTTCGGGGTGAGCGCGATCTTCTCGGTCATGCGGGGGGTGTCCTTCGCTGGCGTTTCGGTCATTCGGGGGTGCCCTTCACCGGCGTTCTTCCGGAGTACTCGCCGCTGATCGCGTCCGCGGTACGGCGCACCTGCGGGAGCAGGGTGAGGAGTTCCTCGGCGGTGACGACGACGTTCGGTGCGGACACCGACATCGCGGCGACCACCCGGCCGTCGGCGCCGCGGACGGGGGCCGCGACGCAGTTGATGGACTCCTCGTGGCCGCCGAGGTCGGTGGCCCAGCCCTGTTCGCGCACCTGCTCCAACTCCCGCAGGAACGCGGTGGCGTTGGGGGTGGAACGGGCCGTGTACAGGGGGTAGTCGAGCTTGTCCGCGAGGGCGCGGCGCTCGGGTTCGGGCAGGTCGGCCAGGAGCAGCTTGGCGACGGCGGCGACCGTGATGGCGACGGGCTTGCCGATCCGCGAGTACATGCGGACCGGGTAGCGGCTCTCGACCTTGTCGATGTACAGCACCTCGTTCTCCTCGTACACGGCGAGGTGGACGGTGTGGCCGCACCGCTCGTTGAGGCGGACGAGGTGGGGGTGGGCGATCTCGCGGATGTCGAGGTTCTCCATCGCCTCCTGGGCGAGGGCGAAGAGGCGGGCGCCGAGGCGGTAGCGCTGGTCGGACTGGCGGTAGACCAGGCCGTGCTCGTGCAGGGTGCGCAGGAGACGCAGGGCCGTGGACTTGTGGACGCCGAGGCGGTCGGCGACCTGGCCGAGGTCGGCGGGGCCCTCGGCGAGCAGCGGCAGGATGCTCAGGGCGCGGTCGACGGTCTGACTCATGGGGTGTTCGCCTCCTCCGAGGCCTCGTCGGCTTGCGTCCAGCCGGGGCCGAGTCGAAGTCTCCCCCATGCGTGGTCGTCCAGGGCGGCGAGCCGGTCGGCGTGGCTGCGGGTGGGTGGGGTGGCGAGGTCGCCGGGGGTGGTGAGGGTGGCTGCGGCCATGAGGTGGCCATGGCGGAGGCGGTCGCGCATCGGAAGTCCTCGGAGGGTGCCGGAGAGGAATCCGGCGGCGAAGGCGTCTCCGGCACCGACATGGGCGACGACATCGACCTGGGGTGCCCGGACGAGGGTTGCCGTGCCGTCGGCGTCCTCCCTTCCGTCGGTGTTCCTGTCGAACGCGACCGCTCCACCCCTGCCCTGCTTCACGACCACGATCTCCGGCTCGGGCAGCGCCTCCACAATGGCCCGGCCGCCGTGCAGCCCCCAGGCCTGGCGTGCCTCGTCGTGTCCCACGAACACGATGTCGGCCCCGCGCGCCAGCTCCAGCAACACCCGGGCGTCATCGGCGTCCCGCCACAGTCCGGGCCGGTAGTTCACGTCGAAGGAGACCAAGGGCCGCCCCTCGCCGGGCTTCACCAGTTCGCGTACGAGTTCCAGGCACCCTTGCGACAACGCCGCCGTGATCCCCGACAGATGCAGCACCCGCCCCGCCCGCACCGCCTCCACGTCCACGTTGTCCACGGTCATCGCGGAGGCCGCCGACCCTGCCCGGTAGTACGCCACCTCGTGCTCGTCCGTCGACCGGTCCCCGGCCGTGCGGAAGTACAGGCCGGTCGGGCGGGTCGTGTCCCGCCGGACGTGGGTGACATCGACGCCGTACGCCCCGATCGTCTCGACCAGGTGGTCCCCGAAGCCGTCCGCCCCCACCCGGCTGACCCACCGCACCGCGTGCCCGGCGGCCGCCAACCCGCAGGCCACGTTGGACTCGGCTCCGCCGATGGTCCGGTCGAAGGCGGGGACGTCGGCGAGGCGGCCCGGGCGGGTGGGCAGGAAGGTGACCATGGACTCGCCGAGCGCCACGACATCCACCGTGTCGGGGGCGTTGCGGGATCCGGTGGCGGTCACGATCGTCGTAGCTCCTCGGTGGGGGGAGTCCGTTGACCCCGCGTTGGCCGAGATGTTAGACAGCAGTGAGCGGCATACGCAATGGATGTTGCAGAGAGTGCAACGCACCAGATCAGGGAGGCCCCATGGCCCAGGAAGCCGGTACCGAAGCACTCGCCCGTCTTGCCGAGGAACGGGTCGACCACCGCTTCAAGGGCCTCCCGCCGGACGCCGAGGGCCTGACCGTCGCCGAGTTGGCCGCCCAGCGCCGCAACCTCTTCACCGGCGGCTTCACCACCCCCGTGCTCGCGCTCTCCGCCGAGCGCCTGGAACACAACCTCGCGCTCATGGAGACGTACGCCGTCCGCCATGGCCTCGCCTTCGCCCCGCACGGCAAGACCTCCATGGCACCCCAGCTCTTCCGGCGCCAGATCGAGCACGGGGCCTGGGGCATCACCCTCGCCGTGCCGCACCAGGTGTGGGTGGCCCGGGCGTTCGGGATCGAGCGGATCTTCCTGGCCAACGAGCTGGTCGACCCGGCGGCCCTGCGCCGCGTCGCCGCCGACCTCGCGGCCGACCCCGACTTCCGTTTCGTCTGCTACGTCGACTCCGTGCGCGGGGTCGAGCTGATGGACGCGGCCCTGCGCGGCGCCGCCCGCCCGGTGGACGTCGTGGTCGAGCTGGGCGCGGGCGAGGGTGCCCGTACCGGCGTGCGCACCGACGCGGACGCGCGGGCGGTCGCGGACGCGGTGGCGGGCGTGGAGACCCTGCGGCTGGTGGGCGTGGCGGGCTACGAGGCCCAGGTGCCCGGCGCCGCCCCCGAGCCGGTGCGGGCCTGGCTGGGCCGGCTGGTCGCGCTCGCGGCGGAGTTCGACAAGGCGGGGCGGTTCGCCGGGGCCGAGGAGATCGTGGTGAGCGCGGGCGGCAGCGAGTGGTTCGACGCGGTCGCCGACGTGTTCGCCGACATCCCGGAACTGTCCCTCCCCGTGCTGAAGTTGTTGCGCTCGGGCGCGTACGTCTCGCACGACGACGTGCACTACAGCAGGCTCACCCCGTTCAACCGGGTGCCCGAGGAGGGCGCGCTGGAGCCCGCGTTCCGGCTGTGGGCGCAGGTCGTCTCCCGCCCCTCCCCCGAGCAGGCCTTCGTCAACGCGGGCAAGCGGGACGCCGCCTACGACCTCGACCACCCGGTGGCCCACGTGGTGCGCCGGGACGGCACCGAGCACCCGGCGACCGGCGTCGAGGTGACCGCCCTGTCCGACCAGCACCTCTGGCTGGGCACCAGCCCCGAGGCGGACGTCGAGGTCGGCGACTGGATCGGCTTCGGCCTGTCCCACCCCTGCACGGCGTTCGACAAGTGGCAGCTGATCCCGGTGGCCGAGGCGGACGGGACGGTCGTCGACTACATCCGCACGTTCTTCTAAACAACCGGGGAGTGCCGTGGAGGACCTGGTCATCCGGGACGCGGACGTCGTCGACGGCAGCGGTGCGGACTCCTACCGCGCCGATGTCGTGGTCGACGGCGGCCGGATCGTCTCGATCGTCAAGGAGGCCGCGGCAGCGGGCTGTCAGCGGCCCGGGGCGCGGCGGGAGCTGGACGCGGAGGGGCTCGTCCTCTCCCCCGGCTTCATCGACATGCACGCCCACTCCGACCTGGCCCTGCTGCGCGACCCCGACCACAGCGCGAAGGCCGCGCAGGGAGTCACACTCGAAGTCGTCGGCCAGGACGGTCTGTCGTACGCGCCCGTGGACGACCGCACGCTGGAGGAGGTCCGGCGGGCGATCACCGGCTGGAACGGGTACGGCGACGACCTCGACATGGACTGGCGGACGGTCGGCGAGTACCTCGACCGGCTCGACCGGGGCATCGCCGTCAACGCCGCCTATCTCGTCCCCCAGGGCACGGTCCGCGCGCTCGCCGTCGGCTGGGAGGACCGGCCGGCCACGCCCGCCGAGCTGGACCGGATGCGGCGGCTGGTCGCGGAGGGCCTGGAGCAGGGCGCGGTCGGCCTGTCCTCGGGGCTCACGTACACGCCCGGGATGTACGCCGAGGACGCCGAACTGACCGAGCTGTGCCGGGTGGTGGCGCGGTACGGCGGCTACTACTGCCCGCACCACCGCTCCTACGGCGACGGCGCCCTGGAGGCCTACGCCGAGATGGTGGCGCTGACCCGGGAGGCGGGCTGCCCGCTGCATCTGGCCCACGCGACGATGAACTTCGGCGTGAACAAGGGCCGGGCGCCCGACCTGCTGGCCCTGCTCGACGAGGCCCTGGACTCCGGCGCGGACATCACGCTGGACACCTACCCCTACACCCCCGGCTCCACGACCCTGGCCGCGCTGCTGCCGAGCTGGGCGAGCGAAGGCGGCCCTGAGCGGATCCTGGACCGGCTCGCCGACCCGGCGACGGCCGCGCGGATCCGGCACGACCTGGAGGTGACCGGCGCGGACGGCTGCCACGGCGTGCCCGTGGAGTGGGAGACGATCGAGATCTCCGGCGTGACCGCACCGGCCCTGGCCGACCACGTGGGCCGTACGGTCCGGGAGTCGGCGAACCTGCGCGGCGAGAGCTGCTGGACGACCGCCCGCCGCCTGCTGGTCGAGGACCGGCTCGGTACGACGATCCTCCAGCACGTCGGCCACGAGGAGAACGTCCGCACGATCATGCGGCACCGCGCCCACACCGGCGGCTCGGACGGCATCCTGCGGGGCGCCAAGCCGCACCCGCGGGCCTACGGCACGTTCCCCCGCTATCTCGGGCACTACGTACGGGAGCTGGGCGTGCTGACGCTGGAGGAGTGCGTCGCCCACCTCACGGCGCGGCCCGCGGCCCGGCTGCGACTGCCGGACCGCGGGCTGGTGCGTGAGGGATACCGGGCGGACCTGGTGCTCTTCGACCCGGCGAAGGTGGCGCCCGGCGCCACCTTCGCCGAGCCCCGCGCGCTGCCGACCGGGATCCCGTACGTCCTGGTCGACGGTGGGTTCGTCATCGAGGACGGCCGGCGGACGGACGTACTGGCGGGCCGGGCGGTGCGCCGTACACCGGTGTGACCGCCCGGGCCGGAGGGACTACGGCTTGGGCAGGGTGCAGCCGGAGGCGCTCAGGTTGAGCTTGTTGCCGGTCGTGAAGCAGGCCGGGATCTGGTAGGTCTCCTCGGCGTAGTTGATGCCCTGGCGGACGGTGACGTTGCCGCTCTCGTCCACCTCGCACGGGTTGTTCTCCGTGCAGCGCTCGCCGTCCTCGTTGCCCGTGTTGTTGACCGCGACGACGTTGCCGGTGGCCGTGTCGATCACCGGGGAGCCGGAGGTGCCGCCGATGGTGTTGCAGGCGGAGGTGTAGCGCAGCGAGTCCTTCCAGGTCCAGTCGCCCTCCTTCAGCCGGTACACGAACCCGTCCACGTTGCAGTTGTAGATCCGCTTCCAGTAGCCGGAGACGACCTTGATGGCGGATCCGGTGGTCGGGTGCGTGTTCTGCACGGTGAGCGGGCTGATCCCGTACGAGCTCTTGATCGCCGCGTAGGTGGTGGTCAGCCGGTAGATCGTGACGTCCGTGTCCGTCATGGTCGAGTAGACGACCTGGTTGGCGCGGAGCGTGGCGACCTTGGTGCCGGAGGAGTTCAGCAGGCCGAAGGTGCGGCTGGAGGACTGGCCGGTGATGACCTCGCCCGGTTCCGGGAAGCCGGTCTCCAGGCAGTGGCCGTTGGTCATCACGAGCGCCGGGTCGCTGTCCGCGGAGTTCGGGAAGCGGACGACGGAACCGGAGCAGTTGCTGAGCGAGACGGTGCCCGCGAAGTTGACGGTCACCGCCTTGGCCGCCTTGGCCGTCTTGGCCTGGGGCGCGGCGACCGCGGGGGTCGCGCCGAGCCCGGCGATCGCCAGGGCGGAGAGCGCGGCCAGGAGAGGCTTGTTCATGTGGGGGTCCCCTCTGCAGACATAAGCGACCGGAGATCTTCCGGCCGCCCACTGTCTTGTCATGAGCATTCTCATGAGAGGGACATGAGTGAGCAAGGAGTTGTATGCGAACTGTTTTCCTGACGGAGCGTCAATCCGTGGACTAGTGAGGCTTCTTGGTGGCACCGCGGCCGTGCCCCCGGCCGCCGGGGACGCCGGTGGTCGTCGGCGTCGCGGAAGCGCTCGCGGTCGCCGATGCGCTCGTCGCCGTCGGCGTGGGGGCGGTGGAGGTCTGCGCGCCCGGAGAGGTGGCCGTGCTCGCCGAGGCGGCGGTGGACCCGGACGCGAGGGACGGCGAGGCACCACCGGGGGTGCCGGCGCTGGCCGTGTCGCTCGGAGCGCCGCTGTCCTGCCCCGTACTCGGCGCGCCGGAGTCACCGGAGTCGTCGGAGGAGACCCGGCCGCCCTTCGAGGGCTGCTGTCCGGCCGGGGAACCCGAGCCGCCCGCCAGCGCGGCGACCACGGCGACGGCACCGGCCACGCCGAGGACCCCCGCGACGACCGCCACCCGGCGACGACCGCCCTGCTTCCGCCGCCGCCGGAGATCGGCCCGGCCGCGGCCCGCCACGGGAGCGGGCGGCCCGGCGGGATCGTCCGGCGCGGGCACCGGGGGCACCGCGGGCATGGCGGGCACCGCAGGCAGCTCACGGGTCTCGTCGTAGGCGTTCTGCCAGCCGTGGGCGGCGGCAGGATCGCCGTACTCCTCGTACGACGGGGCCGAGGCGGCCCGCGGGTGGTACACGTTCGGCGCAGCCCCCGGCTCGCCACCCGCTCCGGGCGCGCCGTACGCCTCCGCCTCGTGCTCACGATCGGTGGACATGGGCGGGAATTGTAGAGACGCGTGTGACTCCTGAGACAGCTACCGGCGATAACAGACCAAAGCGACCCGACTCATCAAGCCTCACGGAGGATGTTCCGACTTTCAGATCCGGGAGGACCGGGTCCCTCAGGACGGCCCGGCCAGAACCGGCAAGAAGCCCGGGACATGCTGGGCGCGCCGGTCTGCACCGGGCGCGGCATGCCCGCACGCCGCCTGTCGGAGCCGAGAGGAGCGAACGTGCGTGTCATCGCTCACCGATTGAGGTGATGAAGGCCAGAGGATGGTGCGGGCGTTCGGGCATAGCACGTACGGTCTGATGGTGGAGGCCGCGTGATCTGGGCGTGAGGGCGGGGGTGCTGGTGTGGCGGCGGTGCGGGAGTCCGATGGCGCGGGGCATGCCCGGTACACCTACCGGTTGCGTGTGTCGGCCACCGCCCGTGAGGCGCTGCTGGCGGAGTGGGGGCGGTGCCGGTGGGTGTGGAACGAGTGCGTGGCCCGTTCCAAGAAGGCCCACACCGACGCGGAGGAGTGTGGTCCGGCGCGGCTGGACCGGCTGCTGACCCGGGCTCGCGCCATCACCCCATGGCTGGCCGCGGGGGCCAGCGTGCCGCAGCAGCAGCTGATCCGCGACTTCGGCAAGTCCCGCGCAAAGGCACTGAAAGACATCAAGGATCGGCTGCCGGTCCGGCAGCGGGCAGGGATGCCGGGCTACAAGAAGAAGCATGAGGCCGATCCGAGCCTGAACTACACGCGGCACGGCTTCCGGCTCAAGGAGGGGCGGCTGCATCTGGCGGGCGGGATCACCCTGACCGTGGTCTGGTCCCGTGAGCTGCCCGCCGAGCCCTCGTCGGTACGCGTGTACCGGGACAGCGTCGGCGACTGGTACGCCTCGTTCGTCGTCCCCGCCCGGGTCGAGCCGCTGCCGGAGAGCGGCCGGGCGCTCGGTGTCGACTGGGGAGTGAAAGAGATTGCGACGACCACCAGCGACGCCCACGACCTGCCCCATGCCGAGCACGGCAAGAAGGCGAAGGGGAAGCTGTCGCGGTACGACCGGATGATGGCCCGCCGAAGGCCGAAGAAGGGCCAAGCAGCTTCGAAGGGCTATGGGCAGGCGAAGAAGTGGCGGGCCAAGACGTACCAGAAGATCGCCCGCCAGCGGCAGGACGCTGCCCGCAAGTGGGCGAAGAAGGTTGTGCGGGACCATGACGCGATCGCCGTGGAGGACTTCCGCCCGAAGTTCCTCGCCAAGACGTCGATGGCGCGGAAGGCGGCGGACGCCGCGATCGGCGCGACGAAGAAGGCCCTGATCGAGATGGGCCGCAAGCACGGGCGGGACGTGCGTCTGGTGCATCCCGCGCACACCACCATGGACTGCGGACGCTGCGGAGCGAGAACCAAGCACGCACTCCCGCTGTCGGAACGTACCTACACCTGCACCGCGTGCGGAATGGTGTCTCCAAGGGACAAGAACTCCGCGCGTGTGATGCTCGTCCGGGCTGGTCTGGCCCCGGCTGGTGTCGAGGGCGTAAGACCCCCTGGAGCGCTGCTCCAGGAGGCGGCCTGAGCCAGGAATCCCCTCCCACCAGGGACGGGAGCAGTCAAGTGGTGGAAAACACGGCCCCACGGGGCTTTACAGGGCCGTAAGCTGCCTGACATGCAGGTGATCCAGTCGACCAAGCTCGCCAACGTCTGTTACGAGATCCGGGGCCCGGTTCTCGAGGAGGCGATGCGCCTTGAGGCAGCAGGTCACCGCATCCTGAAGCTCAACACGGGCAACCCGGCCGCCTTCGGCTTCGAGTGCCCGCCGGAGATCCTGGAGGACATCCTCCGCAACGTCTCCACCGCGCACGGCTACGGCGACGCGAAGGGCCTGCTGGCCGCGCGCCGGGCGGTCGTCATGCACAACCAGACCCTCGGCATCGAGACCGACGTCGAGCACGTCTTCATCGGCAACGGCGTCTCCGAGCTGATCGTGATGGCGATGCAGGGCCTGCTGGACGACGGCGACGAGGTCCTCGTACCGGCCCCGGACTACCCGCTGTGGACGGCGGCCGTCTCCCTGTCCGGCGGTACGGCGGTGCACTACCGCTGCGACGAGCAGTCCGACTGGATGCCCGACCTCGCCGACATCGAGCGCAAGGTGACCGACCGCACCAAGGCGATCGTCATCATCAACCCGAACAACCCCACGGGCGCGGTCTACGACGAGGCGATGATCAAGGGGCTGACGGACATCGCCCGCCGCCACAACCTGCTGGTCTGCTCCGACGAGATCTACGACAAGATCCTCTACGACGGCGCCACGCACACCCCGACCGCCAAGGTCGCCCCCGATCTGCTCACCCTCACCTTCAACGGCATGTCCAAGGCGTACCGGGTGGCCGGCTACCGCGTCGGCTGGATGTCGATCTCCGGCCCGCGCGCGCACGCCGACTCCTACATCGAGGGCCTGACCATCCTGGCCAACATGCGGCTGTGCGCCAACATGCCGGGCCAGCACGGGGTGGTCGCCGCGCTCAGCGGACGCCAGTCGATCAACGACCTGGTGCTGCCGGGCGGCCGGCTCAAGGAGCAGCTGGACGTCGCCTACGACCTGCTCACCCAGATCCCGGGCGTGACCTGCGTACGGCCCAAGGGTGCGCTGTATCTCTTCCCGCGCCTCGACCCCAAGGTCTTCAAGATCAGGGACGACCGGCGGATGGTGCTGGAGCTGCTGCGCCAGGAGAAGATCATGGTCGTCCAGGGCACCGGCTTCAACTGGCCCGAGCCCGACCACTTCCGTGTGGTGACCCTGCCGACCGCCGGTGATCTCCGGGACGCGGTGACCCGGATCGGGAACTTCCTGGACGGCTACAGCCAGCCGTAGCGGACGGAGACCGGCGGACCGCAATCCGTGACACGGCTCAACTTTAGACGAAATCCAAGCTAGGATGGTTTCCTGTCAGCACAGGAGGCCATCCCCATGTACGAACCGATCCGCACCAAGTCGGTCCACAGCACGATGGCCGGCACCCCTTCCGACTTTCCGCACCGGTCGCGCGAGGAGGAGCTGGACATCCAGCTGGCCGGACACCTCTCCGCGCTGCTCGCCGTCACCGACGACCTGCGCGCCCTGACCCCGTGCGCCGACCTGGACGCGGCCGCTGAACGCCTCGCCAGCGAGGTCGGCCGACTGCGGGAAGGACGTCCGCCGTTGCGTGCGACGCCGACCGCGTCCGGTGCCCCCGCCGCCCTTCACCAGCGCGCACACGCCCTCGCCGGCCGCGCCCTCGTGGTCGCCGCCTCCCGCGCGGACACCGCGGCGGCGATCCTCGCGGCCGAGCGGATGGACGCCCACGCCGCCGCCCTGGCCGACCCGAAGGAACTCAGCGCGGCCCACTGACCCCGCCTCAGGGGTCCCCCGATCGGCCCCGGTCCGCGTGCACCCGCAGCGACGCGCGGACCGGGAGCCACACACTGCGTTGGCTTGAGCCCGGGTACCTTTCGCCGTAGGGGCTTGTGTCGTCCTGCGGCTGTCTGCCGTGCGTGGCTTGTCGCGCAGTTCCCCGCGCCCCTTAACGGCGTTGCAGTGCCGGGGCCGGTATGTCACCCCCCGTTCACCGGCCACCGCGGGGAATGTTGGGTTCCGCGAGCACAGTCCCCGGCGTGAGACGTATCGCAGGAATCGTCCTCGCCGTTCTGCTGATCGGTGGCGTGGTGGCCGCCGTCGTCGCGGGACGGCACGGGGAGGACAAGGGCACGGCAACGAAGACCGTGCGGGGAGTGATCGGATCGGAGAAGGCCGACTTCTTCGCCGATCCCGATGTGGTGAAGGCCCTCGCCGCCAAGGGCTACACCGTGAAGACGGAGGCGTCGGGGTCCTGGGCCATGGAGGGCCTGGACCTCAAGGGGTACGACTTCGCCTTCCCGTCCAGTCAGGCGCCCGCCGACGTGCTGGCCGCCAAGTACCACGTGCAGGAGCCGCTGCCCCGGCCGTTCTACTCGCCCCTCGTGGTCGTGGCCCACCGCAGTGCCGCCGATGTGCTGGCCGCCAACGGGCTGGCCACGCTCGACGGGAAGAGCCGGGGCACGCTGAAGATGGGCGCCTATGTCGACGCCGCCCGGCACAACCGGACCTGGCAGCAGCTCAAGGGAGCCTCCAGGCACGGGGAGTTGACCGGCACGCTCTACATCGCGAGCACCGACCCGGAGTCCTCCAACTCGGGCGCGCTGTACCTCGCCGCCGCCTCCTACGTCGCGAACGGCGGCAAGGTGGTCGCGAGCAAGGCCGACGTCGACCGCACCGCACCCCTGCTGCGCCAGCTGGTCAGCGTCCAGGGCGCCCAGCAGTCCAGCTCGGACGCGGTCTTCCGGGACTTCATCAGCGGCGCCGGAAACCCGCTGGTGCTCGTGTACGAGTCGCAGGTCGCCTCGCTGCTCGCCGAACAGCAGCCCAGCTCGGACGCGGACGACCTGGTGGTGCTCTACCCGGACACCACGGTCAACAGCGACCACACCGTCGTACCGCTCGACGCGAACGGCCGCGCGCTCGGGGAACTCCTCAGCACCGACCCGACGCTGCGCAAGCTCGCCGTACGACACGGTTTCCGGCCGCAGGGCGACGCCGCCGAGTTCGTCGCGGCCACCGCGGACCGCACCGCCTACCTGAACCAGAAGCTGACCGGCGTCCGGCAGGCGCCCGTGCCCACCTCCGCGGTGCTGCACGAGATGGCCCGCCGGGCGCGCGGATGACGGGGGAATCGTCAAGTGACCAGTAACGACAACGAGTTCACGCTCACACCACCCGAGGCCGTCACGCCCGTGCCGCGGGACAAGGCCGGTGGGCTGGTGCCCGTCGAGGACGGTGTGCGCACCGACATGGCCCGCAAGGCCGCCGCGTACGTCGACGGGCTCGCCTCGCTCGACGCCCGCTCGCCCGAGTTCGCGGGCAAGGTCGGCGAGATCACCGCCCTCGGCGCCGGCGACATGCGCACCGCAGCGGCGCAGTCCAACCGCATGCTGGAGCGGACCGTGCGCAGCCTGCCCGACAAGGGCGGGGACGCCCAGACGAAGGTCGCCGGCTCGCTGGTGGAACTCCGCCGGGTCGTCGAGGACCTGGACCCGCGCGACCTGCCGTCGGGCAAGGGCCGTAAGTTCCTCTCCCGGCTGCCCGGCGGCAACAAGCTGCGCGACCACGTCGCCAAGTACGCCTCCGCGCAGGGCACGTTGAACAGGATCGTGGGCTCGCTGCGCGGCGGGCAGGACGAACTGCGCCGGGACAACGCGGCGTTGCAGACCGAGCGGGTCCGGCTGTGGGAGTCCATGGGCAAGCTCCAGGAGTACGTCGTCCTCACCGAGGCCCTGGACACCGCCGTCGAGGAGCACATCGCCGGGATCACCGACCCCCAGCAGGCCGACAGCCTGCGCGCCGACGTCCTCTTCCCGGTCCGGCAGAAGCACCAGGACCTGCTCACCCAGCTCGCGGTGTGCGCACAGGGCTACCTCGCCATGGACGTCGTACGCCGTAACAACGACGAGCTGATCAAGGGCGTCGACCGGGCGGCCACCACCACCGTCTCGGCCCTGCGCATCTCGGTCATGCTGGCCTCCGCCCTCGACAACCAGAAGAAGGTCGTCGAGCAGGTCAACGCGCTGCGCGGCACCACCGAGGACCTCATCCGGGCCAACGCCGACATGCTCAGCACGCAGAGCGGCGAGATCCAGCGCATCGCCGCCGACCCGGCCGTCGGCGCGGAGACGCTGCGCTCGGCGTTCCAGCAGATCTACCGCACCCTGGACGCCATCGACACCTACAAGGCGCAGGCGACCGAGGCGATGGCCTCCACCGTCCAGTCGCTGACGGACGAGCTGCAGAACGCGAGCGCGTACCTGGAGCGCAGCCGGTCCCGGGGCGCGCTGGAGGGCGGAGTCGCATGACGAGACGGACACTGGCCGTGCTGGCCACCACTGCCGCTCTCCTCACCGCCTGCACGGCCGAGGGACACGAGGACGGCACCGCCGACTCCACCGCCCCGAAGCCCGGCACCCTGCGGATCCTCGCGTCCAGCGAACTCAGCGACATGACCGCCGTCTTCGACCGCGTCCGCAAGGACACCGGTGTCACCGTCCGCCCGACCTACATGGGCACCCTGGACGCCGTGGACCTGCTCGCCAAGGGCAAGGCCGACGGGCGGTACGACGCGCTGTGGCTGTCCTCGGACGACTATCTGCGGCTGCGTCCCGACGCGGCGAAGAAGGTGCTCTCCGAGACGCCGGTCATGTCCAGCCCGGTCGCCATCGGCGTGAAGACGGCCACCGCCCAGGCCCTCGGCTGGAAGCCCGAGCAGGTCACCTGGTCGCAGATCGAGCAGGCCGTGCAGGACGGGAAGCTGACCTACGGCATGACCGATCCGGCCCGCTCCAACTCCGGTTTCTCCACCCTCGTCTCGGTCGCCTCGGCCCTGTCCGGTGCCCAGTCGGCACTGACGGACGCGGACGTCGCCAAGGCCACGCCGAGGCTGAAGGAGTTCTTCAAGGGCCAGAAGCTGACGTCGGGTTCCTCCGGGTGGCTGGCGACGGCGTACAAGCGGCGCGGCAACGTCGACGCCCTGCTCAACTACGAGTCCGTCCTCAAGGGCATCCCGGGCCTGACCGTGATCCGCCCCAAGGACGGCGTCGTCACGGCCGACTACCCGCTCTCCTCGCTCACCGCGACCGACGCCCGCACCCGTGAGGACGTCCGCAAGGTGACCGAGGACCTGCGTACCGACGCCGTACAGAAGCTGATCACCGACACCACCCACCGCCGCCCGGTCGTCGCCTCGGTGGCGCCCGCGTCCGGCCTGGACACGAGCCGCCGGCGCGAACTGCCCTTCCCTGGCAGCCGTTCCGTCGCCGATGGGCTCCTCGACTCCTACGAGAACGAGCTGCGCCGCCCCTCGCGCACGGTGTACGTCCTCGACACCTCCGGCTCGATGGAGGGCGACCGGCTGACCGCGCTGAAGAAGGCGCTCACCGGCCTGACCGGCGACTTCCGCGACCGTGAGGAGGTCACGCTGATGCCGTTCGGCTCGGACGTGAAGAGCGTGCGGACGCACGTCGTGGACCCCAAGGACCCGAAGGCCGGTCTGGACGCCATCCGCAAGGACACCGACGCCCTCGAAGCCGACGGCAACACCGCGATCTACACCTCGCTGGAGAAGGCCTACGACCACCTCGGCGGCGACCGCGACACGTTCACCTCGATCGTGCTGATGACCGACGGCGAGAACACCACCGGCGCCGGGGCCGGGGACTTCGACGGCTTCTACCGCCGGCTCACCGGCACCCGGCGGGACACCCCCGTCTTCCCGATCCTCTTCGGCGACTCCGACCGCTCCGAGCTGGCCCACATCGCCGACCTGACCGGCGGCCGCCTCTTCGATGCACAGAGCGGCTCGCTGGACGGCGCCTTCGAGGAGATCCGTGGCTACCAGTAAGGTCCTCGGCTATCTCGAGTCCCGCAAGAACCTCACCGGCGGCGCCCTGGGCCTGGTCGGCCTGGTGCTGACCTTCACCGGGGTCGCGGGCCCGTACTGGCCCGTCGTGGTGGCCGGACTCTACGGCGCGGGCGCGCTGATCGCCCCGCCGGAGCGGCCGGCCCCGCCCGCCTTCCCGGACCCGTCGGCCCAGCTCGACGCGGTGCGCGAGGACTTCGGGAAGCTCGGCGGGTATCTCACCGGCGTCGACCTGCCGCCCGGCCCCGCCGCCCGGCTCACCGAGCTGACCGACCTGCTGGCCGCGCTGCTGGAGCCGGGCTGGGTCGCCGCGGCGCTCGCCCGGGACCCCGAGGGCGTGCACGCCCTCTCCCGGGCGGTACGGCAGGACGTCCCCGAGGCCGTCGACGCCTTCGTCCGCACCCGGTGGTGGACCCGGCTGACCCCGGGCACGGAGCCGCCCGAAGTCCACCTCGAACGGCAGCTCTCCCTGTTGCGCGAGGAGGCCGAACGTCTGGCGTCGGCACTGCGCGAAGCGGAGGCGCGCAGGCAGGAGACCCACACGCGCTATCTGGAGGACCGCCAGCAGTAGACGAAGGCCCCGCACGCCGTTGTGCGGGGCCTTCGAGGGTGTCACCACGGCCGGCCGTGACGATCGCTGGTCAGGGCATCCCAACCGGCCGTGGAGTCTTCGGTGCGGGACTCAGCCCAGGCGCTCGACCAGCGCGCGGTACTGGTCCCACAGCTCCTTCGGCGTGTGGTCGCCGAAGGTGTTGAGGTGCTCGGGGACGAGGGCCGCCTCCTCGCGCCAGACCTCCTGGTCGACCGTGAGCAGGAAGTCGAGGTCGGACTCGGCCAGTTCGAGGCCGTCGGTGTCCAGCGCGTCCCGGGTCGGCAGAACGCCGATCGGGGTCTCGACGCCCTCGGCCTTGCCGTCCAGGCGCTCCACGATCCACTTCAGGACGCGGCTGTTCTCACCGAAGCCCGGCCAGACGAACTTGCCCGCGTCGTTCTTGCGGAACCAGTTGACGTAGTAGATCTTCGGCAGCTTGGACTGGTCCTTGTCCTTGGCCACGTCGACCCAGTGGGCCATGTAGTCGCCCATGTTGTAGCCGCAGAACGGCAGCATGGCGAAGGGGTCGCGGCGCAGCTCGCCGACCTTGCCCTCGGCGGCGGCGGTCTTCTCGCTCGCCACGTTGGCGCCGAGGAACACACCGTGGTTCCAGTCGAAGGACTCCGTCACCAGCGGCACCGCGGAGGCGCGGCGGCCGCCGAAGAGGATCGCCGAGATCGGCACGCCCTTCGGGTCCTCCCACTCGGGCGCGATGATCGGGCACTGGGAGGCCGGGACGGTGAAGCGGGCGTTGGGGTGGGCGGCCGGGGTCTCGGACGCCGGCGTCCACTCGTTGCCCTTCCAGTCGGTCAGATGGGCGGGCGCCTCCTCGGTCATGCCCTCCCACCAGACGTCGTCGTCGTCGGTGAGGGCGACGTTGGTGAAGACCGCGTTGCCCCACAGCGTCTTCATCGCGTTGGCGTTGGTGTGCTCACCGGTGCCGGGCGCGACGCCGAAGAAGCCGGCCTCGGGGTTGATCGCGTACAGCCGGCCGTCCGCGCCGAACCGCATCCAGGCGATGTCGTCGCCGATGGTCTCCACGGTCCAGCCGGAGATCGTGGGCTCCAGCATGGCGAGGTTGGTCTTGCCGCAGGCGCTCGGGAAGGCGGCGGCGACGTACTTGGACTCGCCCTGCGGCGGGGTGAGCTTGAGGATCAGCATGTGCTCGGCCAGCCAGCCCTCGTCGCGGGCCATGACGGAGGCGATGCGCAGGGCGTAGCACTTCTTGCCGAGCAGCGCGTTGCCGCCGTAGCCGGAGCCGTACGACCAGATCTCGCGGCTCTCCGGGAAGTGGGAGATGTACTTGGTCTGGTTGCAGGGCCAGGGGACGTCCGCCTGGCCGGGCTCCAGCGGGGCGCCGAGCGTGTGGACGGCCTTGACGAAGAAGCCGCTGTCGCCCAGCTCGTCCAGGACGGCCTGGCCCATGCGCGTCATCGTGCGCATGGAGACGGCGACGTAGGCGGAGTCGGTGATCTCCACGCCGATCGCGGAGAGCGGGGAGCCGAGCGGGCCCATGCAGAACGGGACGACGTACATGGTCCGGCCGCGCATCGAGCCACGGAACAGGCCCTTCTCACCTGCGAAGATCTCCCGCATCTCGGCGGGGGCCTTCCAGTGGTTGGTCGGGCCGGCGTCCTGCTCCTGCTCGGAGCAGATGAAGGTCCGGTCCTCGACGCGCGCGACGTCGGTCGGGTCGGAGGCGGCGTAGTAGGAGTGCGGGCGCTTGATCGGGTCGAGCTTCTTGAAGGTCCCCTTTGCGACGAGCTCCTCGCACAGTCGCTCGTACTCGGCCTCGGATCCGTCACACCAGACCACGCTGTCCGGCTGGGTCAGTTCGACGATCTCGTTGACCCACGAGATCAGTTCCTGGTGGTGGGTGGGGATGACGGTGGGAGCCGCGATGTCGCGCGCCACGATTGCTCCTAATTGAGGGATTTTTGTCTTGTCTCGCCCCGTGGGGGCCGCGGCCCGGACGCTTCGTAGCCGCTCATCCGGTGCCGACCGCACTCATTTGATCATCCGATTCTAGTGCCCATCTGTCCAGAGGGCATCACAGGTGAGCAACGTGAGGAATCCCACGGTTTCCGTGATTCTTTGCGTACGCATGGAGTTCAGCAGGAGGACTTTTTGCGTTACGGCCCCTCACGAGGGCGCGCTGACACACGACTTACGGAGCCGTAGGTACCATGCCCCGCATGACTGCGCCCGTCCCCGACGCGCCCACGGACTCGCCGGCCGCCGGCCACGGTCCCACCGCGCTCTCGCTGCCGCACCCGGTCAAGCCCAGGCTCCGCGGCTGGCTGCACCTCGGCATGTTCCCGGCCGTACTGATCGCCGGGCTGGTGCTCACCGCCCTCGCCGACTCCACCAGAGGCCGCATCGCCTGCGGGATCTACGTCCTGACGGCCTGCCTGCTCTTCGGCGTCAGCGCGCTGTACCACCGGGGCAACTGGAGCCCCCGGATGGACGGCGTCCTGCGCCGCCTGGACCACGCCAACATCTTCCTGATCATCGCGGGCACCTACACCCCGCTGACCATGCTGCTCCTCCCGGGCGCCAAGGGTCAGTGGCTGCTGTGGAGCGTCTGGGCCGCGGCCGCCGCGGGCATCGTCTTCCGCGTCTTCTGGGTCGGCGCCCCGCGCTGGCTCTACACCCCCTGCTACATCGCGATGGGCTGGGCGGCCGTCTTCTTCCTGCCCGACTTCATGCGCACCGGCGGCATCGCCGTCCTGGTCCTGGTGATCGTCGGCGGCCTGCTCTACAGCGCCGGGGGCGTGATCTACGGCATCAAGCGCCCGAACCCGTCACCGCGCTGGTTCGGCTTCCACGAGGTCTTCCACTCCTTCACCCTCGCCGCGTTCGTCGTCCACTACGTCGGCATCTCGCTGGTGGCGTACCAGCACGCGTAGCCCTTTCCGGCGGCCTCTTTCGAGCGGCCCCTTTCCGGCCACGGCACTCCAGCCGTGGCCGTTTTTCATTCCCTGACAGTGCATCCCCGTTGACGAAACCCATCTTTTGACAGTTACTCTCATTTCATGGTTGCTGTCATCCAGACCGAAGAGACGCGGCGCGACCCCCGCCGCTGGTGGGCCCTCGGGGCCCTGGTCGCGAGCATGCTGGTGCTCGGCTTCGACATGACGATCCTCAACGTGGCGCTGCCGACCATGGCGGAGCAGCTGGGTGCCACCACCGGTGAGCAGCAGTGGATGGCGGACGCGTACGTCGTCGTCTTCGCGGCGCTGATGCTCCCGGCGGGCCTGCTCGGCGACCGGTTCGGGCGGCGGCGGATGCTGATCGCCGGACTGGTGGTCTTCCTGGCCGGCTCCCTGCTGGGCGCCCTCGCCGGTGACGTGAACGTGGTGATCGCGGCTCGCGCGGTGATGGGCGTGGGCGCCGCGCTGATCACACCGCTGGCGATGTCCGTGCTGCCGTCGCTGTTCACGCCCGACGAGCAGGGCAAGGCCATCGGCCTCGTCTCCACCGGCTCGGCACTGGGCCTGCCGCTGGGACCGATCATCGGCGGCTGGTTGCTCGACCACTTCTGGTGGGGCTCGGTCTTCCTGATCAACGTCCCGATGGTCGCGATCGGCATCACGGCCTGCGTCCTCCTGCTCCCCGAGACCCGCGACCCCGCTTCCCCCAGAGTCGACACCCTCTCCACCGCGTTCACCGTCGGCGGGCTCGGCGCCCTCATCTACGCGATCATCGAGGCCCCCGACCGCGGCTGGGGCGATCCGCTGCTCCTCGCCGTGTTCGCCGGAGCGGCGGTCCTGATCACCGGGCTGGTCCTGCGCTCGCGCCGGGTGCCGCGCCCCATGCTGGACATGACCCTGCTCGCCAGGCGCGGCTTCCTGCTCAACACCGTCGCCGCGACCCTGGTGATGTTCGTGCTGTCCGGCCTGATGTTCGTGCTGCCGCCCTACCTCCAGGCCGTCCTCGGCAACGACACCCTCGGCACCGGCGTCCGGATGCTGCCCATGGTCCTCGGCCTGTCCGTCGCCGCGAAGCTCGCTCCGCCGGTCGCCACCCGCTTCGGGGCGCGCGCCACGGTCAGCGCGGGCCTGGTCGTGCTGGCCTTCGCCGCCCTGCTCGGCAGCCGTACGACGACCGTCTCGGGCTACGGCTTCACCGCCCTGTGGCTCACCATCGCCGGCCTCGGCTTCGGCTTCGCGCTCGTACCGTCCATGACCGGCGCCCTCGCGACCCTGCCCCGCGACCGGGCCGGCAGCGGCTCGGGCCTGCTGATGACCCTGCGCCAGGTCGGCTCCGCGATCGGCATCGCCCTGCTCGGCAGCCTGCTGGCCAACGTCTTCCGCGACCGCCTCGACGTGACCGGCCTGCCCGCACCGGCCGCCCACACCGCCGGGGACTCGGTGGTCGCCGCACATCTGATCGCCCAGAAGACCGGCTCCGCGCACCTGGCCGCCTCCGCGAACGGTGCCTACGTCCACGGCATGGGCGTGGTCCTGCTGGTCTGCGGCGTCGCCGCCCTGGTCTCCGCGCTGCTGGCGGCGGCGTTCCTGCCGAACACCCCGGTCACGCGGCGCACGGAACGCGAGCAGGCCCCGGCCGTGGCCGCCCCCGCGGGAGATGCCGGACAATGACGGGCATGACGGCCGCACACTCCCCCGCCTCCGCTGCCGACCGCCCCCGCCTCGGTCTGCGCGAACGCAAGAAGATCAAGACCCGCGAGGCGATCCGCGCGGCGACGTACGCCCTGGTCGAGGAGCAGGGGTACGACGCCACGACGATCGACCAGATCGCCGACCGGGCGGAGGTGTCGCCGTCGACCGTCTTCCGCTACTTCCCGACCAAGGAGGACATCGTCCTCACCGACGAGTACGACCCGCTGCTCCTGGACGAGCTGAGGGCACGACCAGCGGACGAGCCGTGGACGGAATCCATCCGGTACGTGACGCACCGGGCCGTCCAGGCCGGCATCGAGGAGGACGCCAGGGTGTCCCGGCTGCGCAGCCGGCTGACGGCCGAGGTCCCCGCGGTGCGCTCGCGGATGATGGAGACCATGTCGGTCACCGGCCGGATGATCTGCCAGGCCGTCGGCGAGCGCACCGGCCGCGACCCGGACAGCCTGGAGGTGCGGGTCTACGCCATGTCCCTGATCGGCGCTCTGATGGAGGCCACGATGTACTGGGCCGAGCACGGCCACCAGGACGACTACGCGGAGCTGCTCGACCGCACCCTGGACGTCCTGGAACACGGCCTCCCCGCCGAAAAACCCTGAGGCCCCGGCCCGGCCCCGTGCCATCCTGACGATGTGAACGGACCCGAGATCCACGTCGAAGTCGCCCCCGCACTGCACCTGTTCGTGCCGCCGGCACGGCGCGCCGGTGCCGCTGGTCTCAGCACGGACGGCGTCTCGACGCTCGGCCATGTCATCGAGTCCCTCGGCGTCCCGCTCACCGAGGTCGGCGCGCTGGTCGTGGACGGCCGCGAGGTGCCGCCGTCGCACATCCCGGCGTCGGGCGAGCGCGTGGAGGTCCGCGCGGTGCAACGCCCCCAGCGGGTCCCCGGCGCCCCGCTCCGCTTCCTCCTCGACGTCCACCTCGGCACCCTCGCCCGCCGGCTGCGCCTGCTCGGCGTGGACACGGCGTACGAGTCGACCGACATCGGCGACCCGGCGCTGGCCGCCCGCTCGGCGGCGGAGAAGCGGGTCATGCTCAGCCGCGACCGGGGCCTGCTGCGCCGTCGCGAGCTGTGGGCGGGGGCGTACATCTACAGCACCCGCCCCGAGGACCAGCTCCAGGACGTCCTCGACCGCTTCGCCCCCGACCTGCGCCCCTGGACCCGCTGCACCGCCTGCAACGGCCTGCTGCGCGAGGCCACCAAGGACGAGGTCGCCGACCAGCTGGAACACGGCACCCAGCGCACGTACGACGTCTTCGCCCAGTGCACGGCATGCGGCCGCGCCTACTGGAAGGGCGCGCACCACGACCAGCTCGAAGCGATCGTGGAACGCGCCCTGACGCAACGCCCCTAGGGGCTAACGCACGTCAGCCCTCCCACAGGCGACCCCGTCCCGGTTCCGGTCGAGCCCCAGCGGATCGTCCCCGCCGTTGACCTTCAGCCGGCCGTAGTGGTTCTGCTTGAGCCAGGTGCAGCGGGCGGCGGCGGTCTTCTTCACCTGCGACGGGAACACCGTCGGCACGCACACGTTGATCGACCCGTAGTGCCGGTCGCACCCGGAGATCGTGGGGCTGACCTTCTGCGAGGACCGCTTCTTGCCCGGCCCCGAGGTCGTGCCCGTCAGACCGTCGGCGAAGGAGTGGACGTGCGGGGAGGCGGCCGAGGCGCTGAGCGCGGCCGGCCCCTGCAGATGCACCCACTTGGCCACCGACGGCACCCCGTTGGCGTCCACCGCGAAGAGCATGTACCAGCCGGGCGGGGCCAGGTTGGGGTTGCTCGTCACGTTCAGGTCGACGTTGTTGCCGTCGACGGACAGCGGCAGGTCGACGAAGCGCTGGTTCGGGTCGGAGGAGTGGGTGACCGCGGCCGGGCGGATCAGCTCGGCCTTGGCGATGGGCCGGTCGACGGTGATCCGCTGGGTGTCGCCGTACTTCCACTCCTGGTTGATCACCGAGGTGATCGTCGGGCGGGTGCCCTTGTAGAGGTAGGGCGGGGTGTAGATCGACACGTTGTGGTTCCAGGTGCCGTTGCCCGGGTTGTCGCCGGTGGCCATCACCCGGCCGTCGGGCAGCAGGAACGCGGAGGAGTGGTAGCCGCGGGACTCGGGGTCGGCGGCGACGGGGTCGAAGGTGTTGGTGCCCGGGTCGTAGATCGAGGACTCGTACACCGGGTTGGCGCGGTTGTGCAGGGCGCCGCCCGTCTCCAGGACCTTGCCGTCGGGCAGCAGGACGGCGGAGACGTACATCTTGCCCTGGTTGCCGGTCTCGGCGACCTTGCCGTTGCCGAGGTCGACCGTGCCCTGCGGGATCTGCGGCCCGGCGACGTACGACGGGTTCGCCTGCTTGAGGTCGATCAGGTCGGTGAGGCGGTTGGCGTCGGGGTTGGAGTCGATGTTGCCGCCGCCGATGGTGAGGACCTTCTGGTCCTGCGCCGGAGGTAGCAGGACGCTCGCCGACTGGTCCCGCTGGTCCTTGTTCTGCAGCCCCGGGACCTGGGTGACCGTGTTGGCGTTGTAGTCGTAGACCGCCGAGCCGGTGCCGGGGATGTTGTTGCCGAAGACATGGCTGCCCGTGTAGAAGAGGCGGCCGTCCTGCATGAGGACCATCGACGGGTACAGACCCCAGTACGACCAGGTCTGGTTGACCTTCCACAGCGGCAGCCACTGCTGGTCCTTGTCCGACCAGTACTCGGCGGTCACCGAGCCGGTGGAGTCCTCGCGCAGACCGCCGAAGGAGACGACGTCACCGTTGCCCAGCTCGGTCGCCGACGGGTACCAGTGGCCGTCGTTGAGGTCGTTGGTCTTGCTGTAGGTCTCGGTCTTCGGGTCGAAGATGTACGAGTCCTTGAACCCCTCGTAGCCGTGCCCGCCCGCGACCGGGTACGCCTTGTTGCCGCTCATGACGAGCACCCGGCCATCCTGGAGCTGCACATGGCCGGCGCAGAACATGTCCTTCGGCGTCGGGATCACCTTGTAGGTGCCGTTCGCCGGGTCGTACACCGCGCTGGTGAAGGTGCCCGCGTTGAAGTTCTCCTCGCTGTTGCCGGAGCCCGCGATCAGCAGCACCTTGCCGTTGTTGAGGACGACCGAGTGCATGGAGCGGACCGGGTTCTGCGTCGGCAGGACGGACCAACTGCCGTTGGCGCACTGGTCGTTCGTGCCGGTGCACTGGGCGGGCGGGACCGGGTCCGCGACCTGCTCCATGGTGTAGTCGTCGGTGGTCGCCGAGCCGGTGCCGTAGACGGAGACACCCCAGGTGATCCGGTCGGTGCCGGCCGGGACCGCGGGGGTGCGGACCGTGGCCTGGGTCCACGCGGACGCCATGTCCAGGGTCTTCAGGTCGGTCCAGTACTGCCAGCCGGCGGTGGCGTCGTGCCGGAAGAGGGTGATGTTGGCGTCGGGCGTCGTGGTCTTGTACCAGAGCCCGAGGTCGTACTGCTTGCCGACGGTCACCACCGGCGCGCACGCGGTGGACTCGGTGATCAGCGCCTTGCGGTCACCGTCCACCCGCCGGGTCAGCGTGACCTTCATGGCCTTGGTACCGGAGTGGGCGTCGGACGTGGTCTGGAAGCTGAAGTCGTTGTTGCCCCACCCGGACTTCTCCCAGCAGTAGGGCATGTCGTCCGTACCGGCGGTCTCGAAGCCCGGGTTCTTGACCAGGTTGGCGGCCACGGCGGCCTGCGGTGAGGTGAGAAGCAGACCGGCGGTCAGGGCCCCCACCCCGACCAGCGCGGTCCGTCTGCGGTACTTGCTCACACGGCTCTCCTAGCGGTTGTACTGCCCCCGCGGCGGCGTCGCGGGAGATAGACCAGCGCTTCGGTCCCCACGAAGCGCAGGACGAACGTCATGACCAGCGCGAGCGCGGTGGCGGGCAGCGCGCCCATCCCGAACCGGTCCACCAGCAGCGCGATCAGCGGGATGCGCAGCACCAGGTCAGCGTTGGCGAGCAGCGCGAACCGGCCCAGCCGGTCCCACCAGCGGCGGTGCGCGCGCCGGTCGCGGAACAGCAGCTGCTCGATGAGCAGGAAGTTCCAGGCGACGCCGAGCTGGTTGGCGAGGATCTCGGCGGGCACGTAGTGCAGGCCGAGCACGGTCAGCGCCCACAGCCCGACGAGGTTCGGCACGAAGCCGCTCGCCCCGATCAGCCCGAAGCCGACCATGCGGGCGACCGGTGAGGCGGTGCGCAGCCCGACCAGGTGGCGCAGGAAGCGGAAGCCCTCCTGCGCGCTCGACTTGGACTCGCCGGCGAACCGGTCCTGGAAGACGAACGGCACCTCGGCGACCTGCCGGGGGCGGCTGCGTACCGCCAGCTCCAGGAGGATCTTGTAGCCGAGCGGCTTGAGCACGTCGGCCGTGACCGCGCTGCGCCGGATCGCGAAGAAGCCGCTCATCGGGTCGCTGATGCCGTGCAGCCGGCGCGGGAAGAGCGCCTTGGTGAGCCAGGTCGCGCCGCGCGAGACGGCCACCCGGTAGCTGCCGGCCAGCCCGGCCCGGCTGCCGCCCTTGATGTACCGGGAGGCGACGACGAGCCCGGCGTTCGTCCGCTCACCGGTGGCCACCAACTCCGGCACCAGGGACGGCGGATGCTGGCAGTCGCCGTCCATGACGACGATCCAGTCCGAGGTCGCCGCCTTCAGCCCCTCGACCACCGCCCCGCCGAGCCCGCCGACCGGATCCTCGCGGTGCAGCACGGCCACCGGGAACGGGCAGTCCTGCGCGGCCGCGCGGATCACCTCGGGGGTGTCGTCGGTGGAGTCGTCCACGAAGACGACCTCGCAGGGCAGCCGGGCGGGCACCGACTCGGTGATCTGGTGCAGCAGCTGCCGGATGTTCGCGGACTCGTTGAAGGTCGGCACGACGATGGTGACGGCGCCGGGCTCGGCGACTTCCGCGGCGTCCAGGCCCTCGGCCGGGACGGTGTACTCGTGGCTGCTCATCGCGCGCCTCCCGCGGCTGCCGTCTGGATCTGCCGGATCTCGATCCGGTCGGGTCCGGTGCCGAAGGTGGCGACCGGCTCGGAGTGCTGGATGGCGGCCTTGACGTTGGGCAGGTCCTTGGCGTCGCGGCGGACGGTCGGCGAGGCGACGACGTAGTCGATGTCCCGCCAGCCGTGCGGCATGGTCTTGGTGACGGCCGGGTCGAGGTCGGCCTTGTAGAACCAGATCGCGCCGAGCCCGGGCCGGTACCCGGCGTGCACGAGGTCCAGCCAGAGGGCGTCGTCCACGAGGACACGGGTGCCCTTCGGGTCCGCGACCTTCGTGCTGAGCCAGTGGGAGGCCTGCCGGTAGGGCTTGTTGGCATCGGCGGTAAGGGCGGTGCGGTCGCCGTCGTACCAGTGCGGTACGACGTAGGCGCCGGCGGCGAGGGCCAGTACGGCGGCGAGCGCGTACCGGCCGCCGGTGACATACCGCTTCTCGCCCTCGGCGCGCCTACGGCGGACGACCGCGTGGGCGACGGAGGCGGCGCCGCCGGCCAGGACCAGGGCGAGGAACGGCAGCGCGCCGATGATGTACATGGCGGGCAGATAACCGTTGGGCCGCATGGCCACGGCGGCCAGGATCGCCACGGCCAGGGCGGGTCCGGCGAGGGCACGGGCGGTGACCGACCAGCGCCAGGTGACGATCAGCAGCAGGGCTCCGGCGAGGCCGCCGAGGGGCAGCACCCGGTCGTAGTACAGCCAGGAGTGCAGCACCCCGTACGAGCCGGAGGAGGTGTCCAGGATGAAGCCCGAACCGGGCCTGGACATCTGGTACTTGACGCCGTCCCACAGCGAGACGTGCCCGCTGCCCGGAAGCAGCTCGCCCTTCAGCAGGGCGAAGAGCGGGTAGGAGAAGCCGATCAGGGCGCAGGCGGTGACGGCTCCGGTGAGCGCGAACTTGCGGGTGTCGCGGTGGCTGTGCCGCCACATGGTGACGAACAGGGCGGGCAGGACGACGAGCATCGTCTCCTTGGTGAGCACGCCCGCGGCGGCCGCGAGGCCCGCGCCGAAGTGGTGCCACAGATGCCGGCTGGGCGAGGCGGCGAGGCAGAACGCCAGCAGCAACCACATCACGGCGATGTTGTCGAGGAAGATCTCCCGCTGGAGCACGACGGCCAGCGGCGAGAGCCCGAACAGGGCCATGCCGAGCCCGGCGGCCCAGCGGGGCAGGGAGAGCCTGCGGCCGAGGACGTACACCAGCACCGCGCTGATGCCGCTGATCACCAGCATGGCGATCCGCATGGAGCCGACGGTCATCGAGCCCGGGCTGATCGCCGAGGGTATCCAGGTGAGCAGGGCTATCTGGACCCAGCCGAGCGGCGGGTGGTCGTACCAGTAGGTGTAGTGGGCCAGGCCCTTGCCCTGCTGGACGGCCCAGGCCTGGGCGAGGTAGGTGCCCTCGTCGTCGCTGAGGGTCGGGTAGTCGGCGATGTGCCAGCCCTGGACGACGAGGATCGCCGCGAGCAGGAGACCGCACAGCAGCAGGTCGGAGCGGGAGGAGCGGAGCCGCTCCGGCGGGCGTGTCCGGCCGGTCGAACGCGCCTCAGGCGCAGGCCGGCGCTGCGCGGGGACCTTCGGAGTGGTCACCGCGGGAAGAGTGGAGGTCACGCAGGAACGTCCTCTCGGATCGGCTCGGCCGCGGTGAGGTGCGCGCCGACGTGCGTGGTCAACTCCCAGTCGTTCCGGCCGCGTTGCTCGCGCCACACCGCGCGGATCGCCGCCCCGGCAAGGAGGACCTGGTAGAAGGGGCCGCCCACGACGAGCTTCGCGTAGTGGACGAGGCGGACCCGAAGCCCGTACTGCTTGCCGAAGTCGTGCAGTCCGACCACCTCGAAGACGAAGGTGACGGCGGCCGTGACCAGCGGCAGGAAGGTGATGAAGGCGACGCCGACCGGCACGTCGAGGAAGAGCGCGATCGCCGCGTTGACCGGAATGATCACGCCGGAGAAGGCCTGCAGGAACGGGGTCATCAGCGTGTACCGGGCGAGCAACCGCTGCCTGAAGCCGGGCAGTTGCTTCCAGTCCTTCTTCCGGTACACCTGCAGGAAGCCCTGGTTCCAGCGGGTGCGCTGCTTCAGCAGCGACATCAGCGAGCCCGGGGTCTCCTCACGGGTGACCATGTCGGAGTCGTAGGCGACGACGACCTTCTTGCCGACGCTGGACAGCCGCACGCCCAGGTCGCAGTCCTCGGCGAGGCAGTTGGGGTCCCAGCCGTCCGCTTCCCTGAGGACGTCGGTCCGCACGAAGACGGTGTTGCCGCCGAGCGGGATGAACCCCTTCTGCGCGTGCAGGTGCAGCCGGGAGCGGAACCAGAAGAAGTACTCCAGGCAGTTGCGCAGGCTGTACCAGCTGGAGTGGAAGTTGATCAGCTGGACACCGCCCTGGACGACGTCCGCCTCCGTCGTCCGGAACGCGTGGTCGACGTGGGCGAGCAGCTCCGGGTGGACCTGGTCCTCGGCGTCGAAGACCCCGACGACGTCGCCGCGGCAGTGCGGCAGCGCCGTGTTCATGGCCTTCGGTTTGTTCTTCTTCTCGTGGGTGTCGACGACGACACGGACACGCTGGTCGCGCTCGGCCGCCGCCCGGGCCACCTCGGTGGTCTCCGGGTCGTCGTGCCCGACGATCACGATGATCTCGAAGTCGGCGTGTGTGGACTCCAGCAGCCGCTGGATGGTGTGGTCGAGCACGGCCTGCTCGTGCCGGGCCGGCAGGAGCAGCGAGAAGGACAGGTGCTCGTCCCCGTCCGGTCTGCTGAACCGGGTGGAGGCGAGCACCTCGGGCGTACGCCACGCGTGCATCTGCCACCACAGAGTGAAGGCCGCCATCCAGAACAGAGCCAGCGAAACGGCAGCAATAAAGACAGACGTCAGCAAAAAGATCCCCCCAGATCCCCAATACCCCCTGTGCGCGCAACGGTGAGTAACACCCGCGTGCGCGCTGTGGAGAGACTAGGGGGGATCTGTGAAGCGTGGGAGCTGTTCCGATAAATAGCGTGTTTCGGAACGGTGTTACGGGAAGCGGTAGCTATCCGAACACCTGCTCACATTTGGGCAGTTCACTCCTCCGCTGCCCCGTTCGTTCGCGCCGCTCAGGTGGTGTTCAGCGCCGCGCCCAGCCGCTCCGGATCGGTCGTCGGGACGTCACAGGTGAAGTTACGGCAGATGTACGCCGCCGGTTCACCGCCCACGAGCGGACGATCGGCGAGCAACGGGAACTCGTCACTGTCCGGAGTCCCGGCGGCGACGACGGCACCCGGGGCGTTGCCGAGAAGTGCCGTACGGTGCAGGACACTTGTCCTCTCGTCGGCGAGGGACGGCCCGACGATCGCGACCTCCCGGGGCCCGTCGAGCAGCGCCTCCGCGACGGCCAGCCCCCACCCGATGAACCGCGGCACGCGCGGCCCGAGCGCCTTCACCACGCCCAACGCCCGTTCCGCCGCCGCCCGGTGGGCCTCCGAGCCGGTGTGGGCCGCATAGCTCAGCAGGGCACCGGCCGCCGCGGTCCAGCCGGACGGGGTGGCGTTGTCGGTGGGGTCCTGGGGCCGGCGGATGAGCTGCTCGGCGTCGGAGGCGGTGTCGTACAGGGCGCCGCTGCCGGGGTCGGTGAAGCGGGCCAGCACATGGTCGAGGAGCAGCCCGGCGAAGTCCAGCCAGACACCCTCGCCGGTCACGGACGCGAGCGCGAGGAAGCCCTCGGCGACGTCGGCGTAGTCCTCCAGCACCCCCGCGTTGGGCCCTACTCGGCCGTCCTTGCTGGTCCGGGCGAGCCGGCCATGGTCGTCGAGATGCACGCGGACGAGGAGATCGGCGGCGCCGACGGCGGCTTCGACGAGGTCGGGCCGCCCGAAGTAGGCGCCGGTCTCGGCGAGCGCGGCGATCGCGAGCCCGTTCCAGGCGGCGACGACCTTGTCGTCGCGGCCGGGGGCGGGGCGCTGCGCGCGCTTCTCCAGCAGGCGGTCCTTGACGGACGCGATCAGCTGGGCGTCGAAGACGCCTTCCTGCTGCGGAAGCTGGAGGACCGACTGGCCGTGCTCGAAGGTGCCTTCCTCGGTCACGCCGAAGTACTGGGCGGCGAGGTCGGCATCACCTTGGAGGGTCTCGCGGAGCTGCTCGGGGGTCCACGCGTAGTAGGCGCCCTCGACGTGCTTGCCCGTGCCGTCGTCGCTGTCGGCGTCGAGGGCCGAGGCGAACCCGCCCTCGGTGGTGCGCAGTTCGCGCACCAGGAAGTCGGCGGTCTCCAGGGCGACCCGCCGGGCGAGGTCGCCGTGTCCATCAGCGGCTCCGCCGCGGGCGGTGGCTCGCCACAGATGCGCGTACACACGGCACAGCAGCGCGTTGTCGTACAGCATCTTCTCGAAGTGCGGCACCACCCAGTCGCGGTCGACGGAGTAGCGGGCGAACCCGCCGCCGAGCTGGTCGTAGATCCCGCCGCGGGCCATCCGCTCGCAGGTGTCCTGGGCCATCTGCAGGGCGCCCTCGGCGCCGGTCCGCGCGTGGTGCCGCAGCAGGAACTCCAGCACCATGGACGGCGGGAACTTGGGCGCGCCGCCGAATCCGCCGCGCTGCGGGTCGTACTCGCGGGTGAGCCCGAGGAGGGCCTGGGCCAACTCCTGTTCGCCGGGGACCCGGTCGGTCTGGTAGCTGATCTCCCGCTGGGCGAGATCGCGCACGATCTTCTCGGCGACCTCGCCGACCTCGTCGCGCCGCTCGTCCCAGGCCTGCCGGACGCCCTCCAGCACCTGCCGGAAGGAGGGCATGCCGTGCCGGGGCGCGGGCGGGAAGTAGGTGCCGAAGTAGAAGGGTTCGGCGTCCGGGGTGAGGAACACGGTCATGGGCCAGCCGCCCTGGCCGGTGGCCGCCTGCACGGCCTCCATGTAGACGGCGTCGACGTCCGGGCGCTCCTCGCGGTCGACCTTGACGCTGACGAAGTGCTCGTTGAGGTAGTCGGCGGTGGCCTGGTCCTCGAAGGACTCGTGGGCCATGACATGACACCAGTGGCAGCTGCTGTAGCCGACGCTCAGGAGGACCGGTCTGTTCGCCTTGCGGGCGGCCTCGAAGGCCTCGGCCGACCAGGGCCACCAGTCGACGGGGTTGTCGGCGTGCTGGAGCAGGTACGGGGACGTCTCATGGGCCAGTCGGTTCACCGTTCCACTCTCCCACGGGCTCCGGGACCGCGTAGAAACGCATCATCACCGGGCGCGCCCCCTCGGGGGCGTCCTCGCGGAGGTGGCCGTACCGCTCGAGCAGGGCGTGGTACTCGCGCATGAAGGCGAGGAGTTCCTCCCTGGTCAGCCAGGTGCCGGTGCGCTGGACCTGGGCCCAGCCCTCGGGACCCCGGTACTCCTGGTGGGCGCGGCGGTAGAGGGCGGTGTCGAACTCGATCTTGAGGTGGGCGAGCTGTTCGGCGGCCGCGTACTCCTCCGGGGACATCGTGGCCGGGTCGGGTGTGGTGTGCCTGAAGGGCAGTACCCGCCACCAGCGCTCGCGTCCGCCGGACTTCTCCGGGATCTCCTCGATGAGCCGCTGCTCGGCGAGTTTGCGCAGGTGGTAGCTGGTGGTGCCGGAGCTCTCGCCGAGTTCGCGGGCGAGGACGGTGGAGTTCGCCTCGCCGTGCCGGCCGAGGTAGTCGAGGATCCGGCGGCGCAGGGGGTTGCCGAGGGACTTGTAGAGAGCGGTGCGCTCAAGGCTGGTCATCTCGGGCATGCCGTCGGTCATGCGGCCACCGTAACCCTGAGAACCCTGAGCCGTCCCTGATCTCTGCCGAGTTTTCTTTGCAAAAATTTCTCTGCGGTCTACTGTGGGGCTGTGCGGAAAGGACGCGGACGACGGACGGGGGATCTTTCATGAAGGGCGCACTGAAGAAGTGGACGGCGAAGAAGTGGACGGCGAAGAGGTGGACGGCGAAGAGGTGGACGCTGATCCTGCTCGGGGCGGGGGCCGTCCTGCTGGTGCCGTGGATGGTGGTGCTCGCGCTGACACTCCCGGGCAGCACGGAGGTACAGCACTGGTCGCTGGCCTGGATCGGCCTCGACGCCCTCATCGCGACAGGCTGCGCCGCGACGGCCCTGCTCGGCCTGCGCGCGGATCCCCGGGCCCGCCTCACGGCCGCGGCGACGGCGGCGATGGCGGTGCTGGACGCATGGTTCGACATAACGACGTCCCAGTCGGGCAGCGACCTCGCGCAGGCGCTGGCGTGTGCGGTGGCGGAGACCGTGCTGGCGGGGGTGTGTGTGGTTCTGGCGTTGTCGGAGCCGCAAAAGGCGGCCGCGCACAAGGGAGTTGCCGCCACCAAATCCTCACCCAGCCCCTGATCTCCGCCCCTCGCGTTCCCGCCCTCCCCGAAGGACACTCATAGGCAAGGGAGTTGCCGCCGGAGGGGGACGGGACATGCGGGACAGCCACCGGGTGGAGGCCGAGCGGCTGCTGGGGCGGGCCGTGGAGGAGGAGGTACGGCGCTCCGGCGGGCGGACCGACGGGCAGCTCCTGCTGTCGCGGGGGCGCGGCGCGCTGGACGCCATGGCGCAGTCCGCAGCCGAGGAGTACGAGACCTACACGCGCGCGCTCGACGAGGCCGAGGCCGGGCGCCTCACCTTCGGCCAGCGGTACGCCCGCGAGGGTGCCGGAACGGCCTTACTGGTGGCGGGCGTCGCCGCGGTGGCCGCCGCCGTCGCCGACCTGTCCCTCGGCACCGGTACCGGTACGGCCGTCGGTGCGGGCGTCGCCGTGGGTGTGGTGGGGGCCGCGGCCACCGTGGTGAAGGTGGCCGGTTCCCATCTGCCCGCCGCCCACCATCGCGCGGGCGCGGCCGGCCAGCCCGGCGGCCCGGAGCAGCTGCGGCTGCAGTGGCTGACCGCGCTGGAGGTGCGCGGCATCCGCCCGTTCCTCGACCAGCAGCGGGTGCTCAGCGCCTCCACGGGTCCGAAGAAGACGAGCGGCCCGGCGCTGCGCGGTGCGGACAAGAGCGCGGCGGCCCGCAGGCGTACGGTGCTGGAGCAGTCGTTCGGTCAACTGCCGGAGCCGGCCGGCCCGTTCGCGGGGCGCCGCCAGGAGCTGGCGCGGATCAGGCAGTGGGCGCAGTCGGCCCGGGCGGCGACCGATACCCGGCCGACGGTGGTGGTGCTGCACGGGGAGCCGGGCGCGGGCCGTACGACGCTCGCGGTCCGGGCGGCGCACGACCTCAGGGACCATTTCCGCGGCGCGGTCGTCGTGGACCTGCGCGGCGGCAGCCGGGAGGAGCCGCCGCTGCCCACCCGGGACGCCCTGCTGCACCTGCTCAACCGGCTCGGCGCACCCCGCGAGCAGTTGCTGTTCCGTGAGCGCTCCTCCCCCGACCAGCAGGTCAAGCGGCTCGGCGAGCTGTACCACCAGCAGCTGACCGGTGTGCCGGTGACGATCGTGCTGGACGACGCCTCGGACCCGGAGCAGGTGCGGGCGCTGGTGCCGGAGCGCTCCGACAGCCTGGTCCTGGTCACCTCCCGCACGCCGCTGGAGCTGCCCGCGGACCTGGTGGCCTGGGTGCACCATCTGCCGGTGGAGGCGCTGGACACGGCGGGCGCCGAGGAACTGCTGAGCGCGGCCGCGCAGGACATGTCGGGGCCGTACGACGCCGAGTCCACGGACCGGATCCGGCAGTTGTGCGGAAGCCTGCCGCTGGCGCTGCGGGTCGCGGGCTCGTCGCTGGGTCCGCGCTCGCCCCGGCAGCTGGCCACGGACCTGGGCGCGTACGGCCCGGTGGAGCCGGTGGAGCGGGTGCTGTGGCTGCGCTACACCGACCAGCCGGAGAGCGCGCGCCGGCTGCTGCGAAGGCTGGCGCTGGCCGGCCGGGCCTCGCTGGGCGCGGCGGCGGCCGCCGCCCTGCTGGCCACCGACGAGCCGGAGGCGACCCGGCATCTGGCCGCGCTCGCCCGGGCGGGCCTGATCGACCATGTGCGCGGCAGCCGCTACCGGCTGCACGACCTGGTGCGTGCCTTCGCGCAGGCCCGGCTGCTGGACGAGGAGGACCCGGCCGAGCGCACGGCCGCGCAGGAGCGGCTGATCGTGAACTACGCGGAGCTGGCCGACTCGGTGCTGCGGCTGGTCGACGGCAACATGTCGACGCGCTCGGACCGCTTCGGCCCGCACGGCTTCACCTCGCTGGACGAGGCGCTGCGCTGGCTGGACGACGAGTCCAGCTTCATCACGGCGGCCCTGCGGCACGCGGAGGGCGTGAACCAGGCGGCGGTGCTGAACCTGCTCGGTGCCCTGTGCGACTACTGCCTGCTGCGCGGGGACCTGTACCGGCTGGGCGAGATCAGCGAGCTGGCCCAGGCCGTCGACCAGGGCCTGCTGGTGCGTTCCGTGCAGTGGCGCACGGGTATCGCGGCCCGCCACCTGGGCGAGCTGGACAAGGCGCGCACCACGCTCGCCTCGGTCGTGGACCTCTACCGGGAGGCCCACCACGACGCGGGCGCCGCCCGCGCCCTGTGCTCCCTCGGCATCACCCTGCACCACCAGGGGAACCTCACCGAAGCGGCCGCCAAGCTCCAGGAGGCCCTGGATCTGCAGGCGGCCGAGGAGCTGTCGACGGACCGCGCCTGGACGATGCACGCGCTGGCGGCGGTCCAGCGCGACCGCGCCCGGCTGTCGGAGGCGCTGGACCTGCTCACCCGCTCCCTGGTCCTGCACCGCGAGGGCGGCTCCCTGCACGGCGAGGCCTGGGCCCACTTCCAGCTCGGCCAGCTGGCCCTGCGGATGGGTGACGTACCGCGCGCGGAGACGGAGCTGCGGGCGGCCCTGGAGCGGTACGGCCGTACCCGCGACGCGCGCGGGGAGGCCTGGGCGCTGACCCAGCTGGCCCGGGCGCGGCTGGTCGGCGGCGACGCCGCCCCCGCGGTGGAGGGCCTGCGCCAGGCGGCGGCCCGGCACCGGGAGAACGAGGACGCGCGCGGCGAGGCCTGGACGCTGTACTACCTCGGCCAGGCCCTGGAGGAGACCGGCGAGCTGGACCATGCGGTCCGGGACCTGGAGCGTTCCCGGCAGATGTTCTCCCGGATGCGCGACGTCTACGGCCTGGCCTGCGCCCGGCACCACTCGGCCCGGGTCACCCGGGACCAGCGGGCCGCGCAGACCGGCTCGCTGCGCAACTCGGGCTTCGCCCGTCAGCTGCTCGTGGACGCCCGCGCCGACTTCCAGCGCATCGGCGTCGCCCACGGCGAGGCCTGGACCTGCCTGGAGCTGGCGGTGGTGGACGCGGGCAACGCCCGGATCCCGCAGGCGCTGGCCCTGTGCGACGAGGCGCTGACCCTGTTCACGTCCTACGGCGACCGGCGCGGCGAGGACTGGGCCCGCTTCCTGCGCTGCACCCTGCTGCCGTACGGGGCGCCGGGCGGCATGGAGGTGGGTACGGCCGTCGCCCAGGAGGAGCTGGCCCAGCTGGCCCGCGCCACGCATCCGCTGCGGGACGAGAAGCTGGACGAGTGGGTACCGGCCTACGCCCTGCTGCTGGAGCGGGGCGTGAGCCTGGAGGCGGGCTGGCAGGCCTGGCGGCTGCGCATGACGCCGGACCGCCACGCCCGGGAGGTGATGGGGGTGGCGGTGCCGGCCGGGCGCTGAGGGGTCAGCCCCGCTGCGGTGTGGAGTCGGACGGCTGCTCCGACCCGGCGTCCGGGGACTCCTTGAAGTCGACCTTCTGCATGTGCTTGCTCATCGACTTCATCAGGCCCCACACGGCCAGGGCCATCACCGCGAAGACGATGAAGCCGAGGACGCCGGGGGTGACCTTGTTCTCGTCGATTTCCTTGGCGAGGGGGACGAGATGCGTCAGTGCCAGGCTTGCGCTCATGTCAGGCATTGTCGCGGATGCCCGCGAAGAGGTCGTCCTCGGGGAGGGAGGTGTCGACGAGCGCCTTCGCCAGCTCGTACTCCTCCGTCGGCCAGACCGCCTTCTGCAGCTCCATCGGCACCTTGAACCAGCCGCCGTCGGGGTCGATCTGCGTGGCGTGGGCGATCAGCGCCTTGTCACGGATCTCGAAGAAGTCCGCGCACGGGATGTGCGTGGTCAGCGTGCGCTCGGTGCGCTCGAACTCCTTCCAGCGCTTGAGCCACTCCCCGTAGGGCGAGTCCAGGCCGCGGTCGAGCATCGCCTGGTGCAGGGCCTCGGTGCGGGGGCGGTTGAAGCCCTGGTTGTAGTAGAGCTTGAGCGGCTGGTAGGCCGGGCCGTACTCGCTCTCGGGGTACTTCTCGGTGTCCGCCGCGCCCTCGAACGCCACCATCGAGATCTTGTGGGTCATGATGTGGTCGGGGTGCGGGTAGCCGCCGTTCTCGTCGTAGGTGGTGATCACCTGCGGGCGGAAGGAGCGGATCTTCCGGACCAGCTCGCCGGCCGCCTTGTCGACGTCCTCCAGGGCGAAGCAGCCCTCGGGCAGCGGCGGCAGCGGGTCGCCCTCGGGCAGGCCGGAGTCGACGAAGCCGAGCCACTCCTGCTTGATCCCGAGGATCTCGCGAGCCTCGTCCATCTCCTTCTTGCGTACCTCGTGGATGTGCTCCTCGATGTACTGGTCGCCCTGCAGCTTGGGGTTGAGGATGGACCCGCGCTCTCCGCCGGTGCACGTCACCACCAGCACGTCCACCCCCTCGGACACGTACTTCGCCATGGTCGCCGCGCCCTTGCTCGACTCGTCGTCGGGGTGCGCGTGCACGGCCATCAGTCGCAGCTGGTCAGTCAAGACACTCGATCCTCGTATGTCGGCGCCCCCGCGTCTTGGGGTGCGTTCGGCGGCTTCTATAGTGACCGAATCGGGGGGCGAATAATTCCGCGGAGAGGACGATCATGAGCACGGCGAGCACGCGGCTGCCCGAGGGCCGCTACGGTCGCTCCTCGGACGAGCGTGCCGACCGCAAGCTCAAGATCGCCGGATCCGTGCTGGGCGCCCTCCTGCTCGCACTGGTCGGCTACTTCGCCTACCACTACGTCGCGCAGAACGAGATCAGCGCCCAGGTGATCACCTTCCAGGCCTCGGACGACGCGGTCAAGGTGCATCTGGAGGTCCACAAGGACTCCGGCGCCACCGGCTACTGCACCCTGCGCTCCCAGTCGGCGGACGGTGCCGAGGTGGGCCGGGCGGACTTCCGCTTCACGGGTTCGGCCACGCGCATCGACAAGGTCGTCACGCTCCGTACGACGGCCGAGGGGACGACGGCCGAGCTGCTCGGCTGCCACGCCGGCTGATCCTTCACTCGCAATGCATATGCTCTGACCTGCATTGATGAGATTCTGATGGCTTATGTCCTCCCCCTTCTGGCATTGAATTGTTAGGCTCGTGGTTTCGCCCATCCAAGAGGGAACATTCTTCTGGGTAGGGCGATGCTTTGTATTCCCAGTACCGACGAGGAGCACCCTGTGACCCAGACCAGCGAGAACGTCACCTGGCTGACCCAGGAGGCGTACAACAAGCTCAAGGACGAGCTTGAGTACCTTACTGGTCCTGCGCGCACGGAGATCGCCGCCAAGATCGCGGCCGCGCGCGAGGAGGGCGACCTGCGCGAGAACGGCGGGTACCACGCTGCCAAGGAGGAGCAGGGCAAGCAGGAGCTGCGCGTGCGCCAGCTGACCCAGCTTCTGGAGGGCGCCCAGGTCGGCGAGGCCCCGGTCTCCGCCGACGGTGCCGTCGCGCCGGGCATGGTCGTCACGATCGCCTTCGACGGCGACGAGGACGACACGATGACGTTCCTGCTCGCCTCCCGCGAGTACGCGAGCGCCGACATCGAGACGTACTCGCCGCAGTCCCCGCTGGGCGCCGGTGTCATCGGCCACAAGGTCGGCGAGGACGCGGCGTACGAGCTGCCGAACGGCAAGAAGGCCTCGGTGCGGATCCTGAAGGCCGAGCCGTACTCGGGCTGATCCCACCCACTGGTTCGCATCGCGCCCCCGGCGTCCGCGTGACACCGGGGGCGCTGCCATGTCGTCGTGCGGCCGGGGGTTAGCCCTACCTGGAGCTGGGCGGGTAGCACGATCGTCCCGCGCGGTCGCTTCCGGAGATGCTGGGCCCATCAGCCGGTGGTTACCCAATGATTCCGGGGGAGTTGGCTCGTGCGTGAGCAGGCATGGCAGAGGTTTCGTTCGTCCGGGCGGCGGAGTGGCCGGCGCAGAGCCGTGCCGGCCGCGGCCGCGGTGGCCGTCGGCGTCATGACGATGGGCGCCCTGGCCCCGCCCGCGGCGTCTGCCGCCGCCAGGCCGCACACCATCCAGAAGGACCTGAACGCGCTGGTGCGCACAGACGGCGTGCCCGCCGCGCTGGCGAGCGTCCAAGACCGTGACAGCCGTACCCGCACCTACACCGCAGGGGTCGGCGACCTGGCCACCGGTACGAAGGTGCCCCGGGACGGTCAGGTGCGCATCGGCAGCAACACCAAGACGTTCACGGCGGTGGTCGTCCTGCAACTGGTCGGTGAAGGCAGGATCGGCCTCGATGCCCCGGTCGACACCTATCTGCCCGGTCTCCTCCGCGGGGACGGGATCGACGGACGCCACATCACCGTCCGCCAACTGCTCCAGCACACCAGCGGACTTCCCAACTACAGCAAGTACCTCAGCGACGACATCCGCTACTACGACCCCCGCGAACTCCTCGACCTCGCTCTGCAGCACGAGGCCGACTTCGCCCCCGGCACGAAATGGGCCTACAGCAACACGAACTACCTGGTGGCGGGCCTGATCGTGCAGAACGTCACCGGCCGTCCCCTCGCCGAGGAGATCGACCGGCGCGTCATCCGGCGCATCGGCCTGCGCCACACCTACTTCCCCGCCCCGGGAGAGGTGACGATCCGGGAGCGCCATCCCAGGGGTTACTACCAGGATTCGGCAGGCGCGCCCCTGGTCGACGCCACGGAATGGGACCCTTCCTGGGCCTGGGCCGCGGGCCAGATGGTGTCCACCGGCTCCGACCTGAACCGGTTCTTCACCGCGCTGTTGGCCGGCCGCCTTCTCCCTAAGGCCCAGCTCGACCAGATGCGCACCACCGTCCCGGCCGGTTACCCCTTTCCCGCCGGTGCCCGTTACGGGCTGGGACTCGTCAGCACACCGCTGTCGTGCGGCGGTGTGTACTGGGGCCACGGCGGCAGCATGACGGGATACGAGACCCGGGGCGGCGCCACCGAGGACGGCCGCGCGGCCGACGTCGCCGTGACCATGCAGCCGAGCCAGGCGACCAAGGAGCGGATGGACGGTGTCGTGGACACCGCCCTGTGCCGCTGAACCGCGTGCGGGATCCGCCGTCGCCGCGAGCGACGGCGGATCCGTCAGCCGGCCGCCCGGCGGTACTTGCGGACCGCCAGCGTACGGAAGACCAGGATGATCACGACCGACCAGATCAGCGAGGCCCACACCGGGTGCTGCATGGGCCAGGCGTCGGACGCCTGGAAGCCCGGGGGAAGGTTGCCGAACAGCTCACGGCTCGCCTGCACGGTGGCGCTGAACGGGTTCCACTCCGCGATGTGCCGCAGGAAGGACGGCATCTGGTTCGCGTCCACGAACGCGTTCGAGATGAACGTCAGCGGAAACAGCCAGATCAGGCCGCCCGAGGTCGCCGCTTCAGGAGTGCGCACGGACAGGCCGATGAGCGCGCCGATCCACGAGAACGCGTACCCGAGCAGCAGAAGCAGGCAGAATCCGGCGAGCACCTTGCCGACGTTCTCGTGCGTGCGCCAGCCGACGACCAGGGCGACGACCGCCAGGACGACAAGGGTGAGTGACGTCTGCACCAGGTCGGCGATGGTGCGTCCGGTCAGCACCGCACCACGCGCCATCGGCAGGGAGCGGAAGCGGTCGATGAGCCCCTTGTGCATGTCGTCGGCGATGCCCGCACCCGCGCCCGCCGTGGCGAACGTGACGGTCTGGGCGAAGATGCCGGCCATCAGGAACTCGCGGTAGGCCTGGGTGGAGGTGGAGGAGCCGACCTGGATCGAGCCGCCGAACACGTAGGTGAACAGCACCACGAACATGATCGGCTGTATCAGCCCGAAGATCACCATTTCCGGGATCCGGGACATCCGGATCAGGTTGCGTTTCGCGACGATCAGCGAGTCGCGGATGGACCGGCCGATGGGGTTGCCGGGTGCCGCGATGCGGACGGTGTCGGTGACGGCACTCATTTCTTCACGGCCTCCTTGCCGTTCGCCCGGTCCTGGTCGGCGGCCTCGGCCATGTGTCCGGTCAGGGACAGGAAGACGTCGTCGAGGGTCGGGCGGCGCAGCCCGATGTCGTCCATCTCGATCCCGCGGGTGTCCAGCTCCCGGATGACCTCGGCGAGCAGCTTGGCGCCGCCGGTGACGGGGACGGTGAGCTTGCGGGTGTGCTCCTCGACCGTCGTCTCGCCCTTGCCGAAGCCCCGCAGGACCTCGACGGCGGTCTGTATGTGCTCGCGCTCGTGCACCACGACCTCGACGCGCTCGCCGCCGGTGCGGGCCTTGAGCTGGTCGGAGGTGCCCTTGGCGATGACCCGGCCGTGGTCGACGACCGCGATGTCATGGGCGAGATGGTCGGCCTCTTCCAGGTACTGCGTGGTCAGCAGCAGCGTCGTACCGCCGGAGACGAGCTGTTTGATGACCTCCCACAGCTGCTGGCGGTTGCGCGGGTCGAGGCCGGTGGTCGGCTCGTCCATGAACATCACGGGCGGTGAGACCACGAGGGCGGCGGCCAGGTCGAGCCGGCGGCGCATGCCTCCGGAGTACGTCTTGGCGGGGCGGTCGGCCGCGTCCGCGAGGTGGAACTGCTCGAGCAGTTCGGCCGCGCGCTGCCGGGCCGCCCTGGCCCTCATCTGGTAGAGCTGCCCCACCATCTGCAGGTTCTCCCGGCCGGTCAGGTACTCGTCGACCGCCGCGAACTGGCCGGACAGGCCGATGGAGCGGCGGACCGTGTCGGGGTGCTTGAGGACGTCCACACCCGCGACGACCGCCCGGCCGCTGTCGGGGCGCAGCAGTGTGGTCAGGCACCGGACCGTCGTCGTCTTGCCGGCGCCGTTCGGCCCGAGCAGGCCGAGGACCGTGCCCTCGGGGACATCGAGGTCGACGCCGTCCAGTGCCCTTACGTCGCCGAAGGTCTTCACCAGACCTTCGGCATAGATGGCGCCTGGCATATGAGTCTCCACGTCATCGGGGATCGTTCGGGACAGGGTGGGGGGTTGCGGAAAAGCGTAGGTTTGTCCGCTCGGCGCCGCCTGTTGTTTTCCACCAGGGGCTTTCCGCGCGCGAACCGGCGGACAGACGGCCGACGGATCGGCGTACCGGCAGCCACGCGACACACCATAACGCGATGTATCGCGTCTCTCAATGGTTTTCCCCGAACGAGTGACACCACCGCTTCGGGCCTGGGCCGGCCTCAGTCGATGACCGTGTAGCCCGCCTCGCGCAGGGCCTGGCCGACCTCGGCGCAGTGCGCCGGTCCCTTCGTCTCGAGGTGCAGCTCCACCTCCGCCTCCGTGAGCCCGAGCCGGGGATCGGTTCGTACATGGCTCACGTCGAGGACGTTAGCGTCGACCACTGACAACACCCCGAGGAGCGTGGCGAGGGCGCCCGGACGGTCGGTCAGCCGCAGCCGAACGGCCAGGTAGCGGCCCTGCGCGGCCATGCCGTGGCGCAGCACCCGCTGCAGCAGGACCGGGTCGACGTTGCCGCCGGAGAGGACGGCGACGACCGGGCCGGGGAAGGCCCCGGGCTCGCCGAGCAGGGCCGCGACCGGGCTCGCCCCGGCCGGTTCCACGACCAGCTTGGCCCGCTCCAGGCACAGCAGCAGCGCGGCCGACAGCTGGTCCTCGCTCACCGTGCGGACCTCGTCCACCAGCTCCTCGACGATCTCGAACGGCACGAGGCCCGGCCGCCCCACCCTGATGCCGTCGGCCATCGTCGCCGGGTTCCGCACCGACACGGGACGGCCGGCCGCGAGCGAGGGCGGGTAGGCCGCGGCGCCCTCCGCCTGCACCCCGACGATCCGCACGTCCGGCCGCAGCGCCTTCACCGCGACCGCGATGCCGGCCGCCAGCCCGCCGCCGCCGACGCCGACGACGATCGTGCGCACCTCCGGGCACTGCTCCAGGATCTCCAGGCCGACCGTGCCCTGACCAGCGATGACGTCCGGGTGGTCGAAGGGGTGGATGAACACCGCGCCCGTCTGCTCCGCGTACTCCTGGGCGGCGGCCAGCGTCTCGTCGACCACCTGGCCGTGCAGGCGCACCTCGGCGCCGTAGTCCCGGGTCGCGCTGATCTTCGGCAGCGGGGCGCCCTGCGGCATGAACACGGTGGCGTGCACACCGAGCAGCGCGGAGGCGAGCGCCACCCCCTGCGCGTGGTTACCGGCGCTCGCGGCCACCACCCCGGCGGCACGTTCCTCCGGCAGCAGCCCGGCGATCCGGACATAAGCGCCGCGCAGCTTGAACGAGCCGGTCCGCTGCAGGTTCTCGCACTTGAAGTGCACCGGCGCGCCGACCAGCTGGGACAGGTGCCTGCTGCCCTCCATCGCCGTCACGCGTGCCACACCGGAGAGCATCTTCTGGGCTCCGCGCACATCGTCGAGGGTGACGGAGCGCAAGGAGTCAGTCGGGCCGTAGCTCATGACTCAAGTCTCGCAGTTCACGGTCGCACACGGCGGGTGTGACCAAGCTCCGAGACCGGTTTGGTCAGCGCTGGTACGGCCCGCCCCCGGGCCGCGTACCCTGTCCCCCAACCCAGCAGCCCTTCATGAAGCGAGCCTCCGGCCATGCCCACAACACCTGAAATGTCGATGGACATGACGACCGTCGGTGACACCGGTCTTCTCGACACCCTCCAGCACGAGGTGGCGGTGTTCGCCCGCCGTGCCGAACAGACCCGGCTCGGCGGCGTCGGACAGGTGCGCAACTCCATGGACCGCGCCGCGTACCTGCTGCTCAACCGCCTCGACAAGGAAGGCCCGATGGGCGTCAAGGCGCTCGCCGCGAGCATGGGGATCGACTCCTCCACGGTCACCCGGCAGGTGGCCCCGCTGGTCGACACCGGGCTCGTCAAGCGCACCTCGCACCCGGAGGACGGGCGGGCGGTGGTGCTCCAGCTGTCCCCGCGGGGGTCCTCGCGACTGGAGGAAGTCCGGTCGTCGAGGCGTCAGTTGATGGCCGAGCTGACACACGACTGGGCGCCGGAGGAGCGCGAGCAGTTCTGCACGCTCCTCACGCGCTTCAACACCGCGCTCTCCTCGCGGATGGCGATCCAGGTGCCGTCCTCGGAGCAGCCGTCGACGGCCTGAGGCCGACCGCACTGGTGCGGTCCCGAGTCTTGACCTTGGGCCGCCGCTGGCCTCATATGAGACCGGGTCCTGCGTCGTGCGCGGTTCGCCTGTCCCGTACCGGACAGGACCTCCTCAGGGGGGAGGCGCGGTGCGTGATCGGCAGGCATCCCGTGCTGCCCGCCGGGCCCGGGAGTTCGAGGCGTTCGTCGCGGGCGCGGCCGGGCGGCTGCTGCACACCGCCACGCTGCTCACCGCGGAGGCGCCGGACGCCAACCCGCGCGCGCGGCGCCTGCTGACGCTGGCGCTCGCCCACACCTACGCCGGCTGGGACCGGCTGCACGGCGAGGACCCCTACGAGTGCGCCCGCCAGTACCTCGCCACCCGGTTCCAGCACGGGGCGTGGCACCACTACGGCGCCGTCGGCCGCGCCCGGCCGGATCCGCGCAGCCCGCTCGCGGCCCTGAGCCCGCAGGAGCGGCTGATCCTGGTGCTGCGGATGTACGAGGGAGTCGCCGAGGAACAGGCGGCGGCCCTGCTCGGGCTGCCCGTCGAGCGGGTGCACTCGATCTGCGACCGGGCCACGGCCACCGTGCTGCATCCGGCGCCCGCGACCACCCCGCGCGCGGTGGGCACGAGGGCGGTGCCGTCCTGGGCCTCCCGGCCGGCCGGGAGGCCACGGTGAACCGTCCCCAGCGCGAGGCCGCCGTACGGCGGATCCTGGAGCGGGCCCCGGCCCCCGTGCCGCCGGACCTGTACGGCGAGGCCGTCCGCCGCGGCGACCGCATGCTGCGCCGTCGGCGACTCGCCCGGCGCCTGTGGTGGCTGCTCCTGTGCGCCGCGGCGGTGGCGTTCACCGTCTGGGCGGTGACGGCCCGTCCCTGGGTGGAGCCGCCCTCGCAGACGACTCCACCGATCACCGGCTGGTGAGCCGCGGCTAGCCGAGGGCCTGCTGCAGGTCCTCCAGCAGGTCGTCGACGTTCTCGATGCCGACGGACAGGCGCACCAGGTCGGCGGGGACCTCCAGGGCGGAGCCGGCCGCGGAGGCGTGCGTCATCCGGCCGGGGTGCTCGATCAGCGACTCGACGCCGCCGAGGGACTCGCCGAGGGTGAACACCTCGGCGCGGTTGCACACCTCGACGGCGGCCTCCTCGCCACCCTCGACCTGGAAGGACACCATCCCGCCGAACGCCTTCATCTGCTTGGCGGCGACCTCGTGGCCGGGGTGCTCGGGCAGGCCCGGGTACAGGACGCGGGTCACCCGCGGGTGCCGGGTCAGCATCTCGGCGATGCGCGTGGCGTTCTCGCTGTGCCGGTCCATGCGTACCGCGAGGGTCTTGGTGCCGCGCAGCACCAGCCAGGAGTCGAAGGGGCCGGCGACGGCGCCCATCGCGTTCTGGTGGTAGGCCAGTTCCTCGCCCAGCGCCTGGTCGGAGACGATCAGCGCACCGCCGACCACGTCCGAGTGGCCGCCCATGTACTTGGTCAGGGAGTGCACGACGACGTCCGCGCCGAGCGACAGCGGCTGCTGGAGGTAGGGCGTGGCGAAGGTGTTGTCGACGACGAGCCGGGCACCCGCGTCGTGGGCGATCTGGGCGACGATCGCGATGTCGGTGATGCCGAGCAGCGGGTTGGAGGGGGTCTCCACCCACACGGCCTTGGTCTTCGGGGTGATCGCGGCCCGCACGGAGGCCGGGTCGCTGGTGTCGGCGACGGACCACTCGACGCCCCAGCGGCTGACGACCTTGGCGAAGAGGCGGAAGGTTCCGCCGTAGGCGTCGTTCGGGATCACCACGTGGTCGCCGGGGCTGAGCAGCGTGCGCAGCAGGGTGTCCTCGGCCGCCAGGCCGGACGCGAACGCGAGGCCGCGGCGGCCGCCCTCCAGCGCGGCGAGGTTCTCCTCCAGGGCCGTCCTGGTCGGGTTGGCGCTACGGCTGTACTCGTAGCCACCGCGCAGGCCGCCGACGCCGTCCTGCTTGTAGGTCGAGACCTGGTAGATCGGCGGGACGACCGCGCCGGTGAGGGGATCCGCGGTGTTGCCCGCGTGGATCGCGAGAGTCTCGAAGTGCTGACTGATGTGCCTGTCGCTCATGTCCACCGAGCGTAGTGCGCCTGACCGGATGCTGGCGTCCGCACGCGGCCATCGAGGTTTTCCACAGGTCCGGCGGGCGGGGTTCGCCTTTTGTCGGTGGCGTCTGGTTCGCTGGAGTCATGTCGATTCTCTGGCTGCTCATGGCGCTGGTCATGCTGAGCTTCGTGCTGCTCCCGATCGTCCGGCGCAGGCGCGGGGCGATCGGGCTGGTGCCCCCGGGCCACCCGGACGCCGCCGACCCGGCGGACTACGGCTTCGTGCGCCAGGAGGAGCTGGACGTGCGGATGCCCGGCCCCGACCAGGACCTGCTGGACGTCCTGGAGCTGGTGCAGCGCACGCAGGACTACCGCGCGGCGGCCCAACTGCTGGCCGGCACCGAGGCCGAGGGCGAGGAGCGCTGGCAGCGGGTGCAGGCCTTCGCCGGTGCGGCGGCCCTCGAACTGCAGCAGCGGCCGGGCGGGGTGCACGAGACGCCGGGCGGACAGTGGCTCAGGGTGTGGCGGGCGGAGCAGCCCAAGGACGCGGGCGGCGCGGCGGTGCACGCCGAGTTCCTGGTGCAGCAGGCGTGGCGGACGTCGACGCCGGGCACGGACGACTTCCGCATCATCATGGAGGAGGCCAGGCAGGCCTGCGGGCAGGCGGCGCTGCTGGCCCCCGGGGACCCGGTGCCGTACCTCGTCGAGCTGTCGATCGCCCGCGGCCTCGCCTATCCGCAGCCCGAGTTCGAGAAGCTGTGGCTGAACATCCTGGACCGCGCCCCGCACCACATGGGCGCGCATCTGGCCGCGCTGCACTACTGGTGCGAGAAGTGGCACGGCTCGCGCGAGCAGGCGTACGCGTTCGCCGAGGCCGCTGCGGCCCGCGCCCCCGAGGGCTCGCTGCTCGCCGCGCTGCCGCTGTTCGCGGTCTTCGAGCACCTCCCCGAGGTGAACCTGGTCGCGAGTTTCTACCAGAGCGAGGTCGTCACCAAGGCGATGCACGGTGCGCTGCACGCGGTGCACTCGGCCCACCCCGACGACCCGATGGTCGCGCACGTCCGCCATCTGCTGCTCTTCTTCCTGGTCCGCGCCGAGCGCTGGGCGGAGGCCATGGACCAGCTGATCCACGTCGACGGCCATGTGGGGGCCCTGCCCTGGACCCTGTCCGCCGACCCGGCCGCCGGGTTCGCCGTCTTCCGCGCGGTGGCGGTGGCGGGCTACGAGGCGAACGGCGGCAGCCCGGCGGCCCTGGCCGGCTGACACCCCGAGCCTCGGATCTGGTGGATTGCCCTGCTGACCTGCGGTAGGGCATACTCCGCATGCTCCGAGTTTGCTCTTGCTTTGCCTTGAGTCGGCTCCGGGTGTGCTCCGCGTCCCCCCCACACTCACCGGCAGCACCTTCGGCACCGGTGTTTGCCATGTCCATGTCTCTGGGTCTGTGGGGGGAAGTGCCCGATGGGCGCAACTCTGCGCGCGCTGCGCGCCCTCGTCCTGCTGTGCGGCTTCTATCTGCTGAGCCTGCTGCTGCTCGCGGCACTGGCCGGTGTCGACGTCGCCGCGTTCGGCTCGGGGCTGCACGGCCCGGCCGCCGTCAAGCTCTTCATCGTCACCGTGGTGCTCGCCATCCCCGTCGTACGCGGCATGTTCATGCTGCGCACGCCCCGCGGCGAGGAGCGGGCCGGTGTCCCGGTCACCGAGGCCGACGAGCCCCGGCTGTGGGCGCTGGTCCGGGAACTCGCGGCGGCGACCGGCACCCGCGCCCCCGACCGGATCCTGCTCACCGCCGACGTCAACGCGGCCGTGAGCGAGGAGTCCCGCCTGCTCGGCCTGCTCCCCGGCCCGCGCCGCCTCTACCTCGGCGTACCACTGCTGACCGGTCTGACCGAGGCGCAGCTGCGCGCCGTACTCGCCCACGAATACGGCCACTTCACCGGTGGTGACACCCGGCTGTCCGCGCTCGTGGTGCGCGGCCGGGCGCAGATCGCCCGGGTCATCGGGCAGTTCCACGCCCAGGCCGACGGCAAGGTGGCCGCCGAACGCGCCCGCCAGGAGAAGGCCTCCGCCAAGCGGGTCGCGGAGGGCAAGAAGGCGAAGCGGGTCGACACCGGCGGGACCGGGGCGACGTACCGGATGATGGCGAAGATCTACACCGCGTACGGCAAGCTCTACCTGCGGGCCTCCCTCTCCACGGGCCGCGCCCAGGAGTACGCCGCCGACCTGGCCGCCGCCCGGATCGCCGGGCGCGACGCGACCGCCTCGGCGCTGCGCGAGATCCCCGTCCTGGCCTCCTCCCACGACTTCTACGTCGACTCCTACGCCACCCTGGGCCTGCCCGTACGGATGCTGCCCCCGCGCGGCGAGTTCTTCGGCGGCTTCGGCCGGCTGCTGACCGCCCGCGAACGGGAGTTGGCGGAGCTGCGGGCCGACCTGCCGACCGAGCCCGCCTCGCCGTACGACTCCCATCCGCCGATCGCCGAGCGGGTGCGCCGGATCGAGGCACTGCCCGCCGACGGTCGCGCCGAGGAGGCCAAGGACACCGCCCTCGCCCTGCTCACCGACCCGCAGCGCACCCTGGCCGCGCTGGAGGACGCCGTCCTGACGGACGAGGTCCTCGCCTTCCGGCGCACCGCCGAGTGGCAGGAGCTGCTGGAGGCCTCCATGGCCGAGGGCATGTCCTCCGTGCGCACCCCGCTGCACCAGGCGCTCGCCGACTACACCGGGCAGCCGGCGACGCTGCCCGCGCTGCTGGAGGTCATCGACGACGGCCGGCTGTGGCGGCTGGCGGAGCGGCTGCCGCTGTCCGAGGAGGCGGCCGCGGCGAAGGGCCGGGCCTTCCGCGAGTTCGTACGGCCCCGGCTGCGCAACTCGCTGCGGACGATGGTGCTGGCCGAGTTCAGCGCCCGTTCGCTGCTGCACTGGGAGTTCTCCTGGTCCCGCGCGGCCGCCGTCCGGCTGCCTGGCTGGACGTCGGAGAACACACCGGACGACGGCCCCGAGGCCGCGCTCGACGCGGCGGTGGACGCGGCGCTCGCCGACCACCCCGACACCGCACCGCTGCGTGCCCTGCTGCCGCCGGCGGCGACCCAGCCCGCGTGACCGGCAGGCACTTCGGCTCCTCGACGCCACCCCTTCGACGAACGGACCGCACCCTCCCATGACCGTCCTGCTCTGGATCCTGGCCGTCCTGGCCGTCCCCACGCTGATCTTCGCGGTGTGGATCGCCGGGGTGTTCCTGAAGGAGTTCTTCCACCCGAGCCCCGACGACGGCACCGAGGCCGCGCAGGCCGCCGAGAAGCTCGGGCTGCTGCCCGCCGAGCGGCAGAGCACGGACCACCCCGCCCCGCTGCCCGCCGACTGGGCGGCCGCCCTCGACGCGGTGCGCCGCGGCGACTGGCAGCCCGCCGCCGAGCTGCTGCGCGCCATCGGCCGGGACTGGGACCGCCGGACGACGGTCATCGGCCACCTCGCCACGCTCGCGGCCAAGGACGACGAGTGGCTGCTGGCCTGGGAGGCCGCGCGCCCCGAGGACCCGGACGCGGCCGTGGTCAGGGCGCAGAGCACGGTGTACCTCGCCTGGGAGCTGCGGGGTGCGAAGAAGGCCAAGTACACGACGCAGGAGCAGTTCCAGGGCTTCCACCGGACGCTGGTGGGCGCCCGCGAGGAGATCGCGCGGGCGGCCGCCCTCAACCCCGACGACCCCACGCCGTACGTCGCGGAGATCTGGGTGGCGCTCGGTCTCGGCTACGCGAACGCCGAGATGGACAAGCTCTGGGCGGAGATCACGACCCGCGACCCGCACCACGTCGGGGCCCACTTCTCGGCCCTCCAGTACTGGTGCGCGAAGTGGCGGGGCTCGCGGCAGCTGGCGTTCGACTTCGCCGAGCGTGCGGCCGCCGAGGCGCCGCTGGGCAGCCTGCTGACAGTGCTGCCGCTCATCGCGCACTTCGAGCACGACGAGTCGACCGACACCGCGGCCGACAACACACCCGAGATGGTGGCCAGGGTCGACGCGGGCCTCGCGGACGCGGCGGCCGCGGACCCCACCCACCCGGGCCTGGCACAGCTGCGCCACCTGCTGGCGTTCTACCTCCACCTGCAGGACCGGCACGAGGCGGCGCTGGAGCAGTTCAAGCTGGTCGACGGGTATGTGGAAGCGCTGCCGTGGAGCTACCGCGGCGACGGCGCGGCCGCCTACTACTGCCAGGTGCGTAACGACACGGTGCGGGCGGTGGCGGCGGAGGCCTGACCGGAATGCGGCGGAGGCCCGGGCCGTTGCACCACGTGCCAGGCCGGCCTCCGCCTTCCAGACCGACAGGGAGACCCCATGCTCTTCGGCCGCTCACCCCAGCTGCCCACCCCCGAGCAGGCACTCAAGGGCCGTGATCTGCCCGCCTTCCAGGTCCCCGAGCGCCATACCGTCCTGGGCACCCCGCTCCTCGGCCCCTACCCCGCGGGCCTGGAGGTCGCCGACTTCGGCCTGGGCTGCTTCTGGGGCGCGGAACGCAAGTTCTGGCAGCTCCCGGCGGGTGTGTACACCACCCTGGTCGGCTACCAGGGCGGCTACACCGAGCACCCCATGTACGAGGAGGTCTGCTCGGGCCTGACCGGCCACACGGAGGTCGTCCGCGTGGTCCACGACCCGAAGCTGATCTCCTACGACCGCCTCCTGAAGACCTTCTGGGAGTCCCACGACCCGACCCAGGGCTTCCGCCAGGGCAACGACGTGGGCACCCAGTACCGCTCGGCGATCTACACCCACACCCCCGAGCAGGCCGCCACGGCCGAGGCCTCCCGAGCCGCCTACCAGAAGGTCCTGACCTACTCCGGCCACGGCACGATCACCACGGAGATCCTCCCGGCCGAGGGCCGCACCTTCTACCCGGCCGAGGCGTACCACCAGCAGTACCTGGACAAGAACCCGGCGGGTTACTGCGGCTTGGGCGGCACCGGCGTGTCCTGCCCGATCGGTGTGGCCGAGGCCAGGGGCTGACGTCGCCCGGTGGGACGCAGAACCTGATCCCCGACCCGGCAGAACGGCGCCCTCCAGCCCGGGTCCGCTGATCGTGTCGGTCGCGGTCGGACTCCGCGGAGAGGAACATCGGAGTCACGGAGGCAGGTGGTGGCTATGGGGACGCCGTCGATGCATTTCAGCGAGAGTCCCGAGGATCCGTTCGCCCTCGGGCGTGGTGCCTCGGCCGTGCTCGACGACCAAGGCACCGTGGTCGGCTGGAGCGCACGCGCGCAGGCGTTGCTCGGCTATCCGGCCAAGGAAGTGATCGGACGGGCGTGGCAGGACCTCCTGGTCGACGCCCGTGACCTGCCTGTCGTACGGTCCGTCGTCGTGACCGCCATGAAGGCGGGAGGATGGTTCGGCGTCCTGCCCGTCCGACACCACGACGGACGCCGTGTGGAGATGGGTTTCCGAGCCCGTGCGGTCACACGGGAGGGGGGCGCTCAGGAGTGGCTCCTGGTCGGTGCTCCTGCCGCGGAGGTCATCGCCTGGCAGCGGGACCGTGCGCTGCTGGACGGCCTGTACCGCCGGTCCCCGATCGGTCTGGTCACCTACGGCCCGGACAGGAGGGTGATCCGGGTCAACCGTGCGGTCGAAAAGGCGAGCGGCGTCCCGGCCGAGGCCCCGGTGGGCCACCACCCCCGCGAATTCATGGTCGACGAGGACGCGGGTCCGGCGGATGAACGGGTCCGGCACGTCCTGGAGACCGGCGAGCCGTTGATCTTCACCGAGCAGTCCGCCCGGGCACGCCACGATCCGGGCCGGGAACGGATCGTGTCCGTTTCGGCGTTCCGGATGGAAGATCCCTCGGGCCGGGTTCTCGGCGTGGCCGAGACGATCGAGGACGTGACCGACCGTCACCGGGCGCAACGCAGGCTCGCCCTGCTGAACGAGGCGAGCGCCCGGGTCGGAACCTCGCTGGACGTGACACAGACCGCTCGGGAACTGGCCGAGGTGGCCGTCCACGGCCTGGCCGACTACTGCTCGGTGGACCTCCTCAAGCCCGTGACACTCGGTGACGAACCCGTTCCCGGTACGGCAGGTCCGCTGGTCCGGGCCGCCCTGTCACCACCGGAACACCGCGTCCCGTTCCAGGAGGGCGACGTGGTCCCGGTGCTTCCGGAATCCCCGCAGGCGCGGTGCCTGGCCGAGCGTCGCCCGATTCTCGACGGGCGGCTGTCCCTGCGCCCCGAGTGGTACGCCATGGACCGGCGGAGGATCGAGATCGCCCTGGGTCTCGGCGTTCATTCGCTGATCACGGTGCCCCTGCTTGCGCGCGGCCTGGTACTGGGCGTGGTGAGCCTGTGGCGGTCGCGCAATTCGGAACCCTTCGAGGACGGCGATGCAGCGGTGGCCCAGGAGCTCTCCTCGCGTGCGGCCGTCTCCATCGACAACGCGCGCCGCTTCACCCAGCAGCAGAGCGCCGCGCTGACCCTTCAGCGCAGTCTGCTGCCGAGCGCGGCGTCCGACCTGCCGGCCGTGGAGGTGGCCTGCCGATACCTCCCGGCCAGCGGTGAACCGGGCATCGGCGGTGACTGGTTCGACGTGATCCCGTTGTCGGGGGCCCGGGTCGCCCTCGTGGTGGGCGACGTGGTCGGCCACGGGATCCACGCCGCGGCCTCGATGGGCCGTCTGCGCGCCGCCGCGCGCACCCTGGCCAGCCTCGACCTGGAGCCGGACGAGGTGATGACGGGGCTGGACGATCTGGTCAGTCTGCTGGCCAGCGAGCTGGAGGCGAACGCCGACGACAACCGGTCGGCGATCGAGCAGGTGCTCGGGGCCACCTGCCTCTACGCCGTCTACGATCCGGTCTCCCAGCACTGCTCCCTGGCACGCGCCGGCCACCCGGCACCGATGGTGTCCACCCCGGACGGCGAGGTGACCGTGCTCGATCTGCCCGCGGGTCCACCGCTGGGCCTGGGCGGTCTGCCCTTCGAAACGTACGATCTGGACCTCCCCGAGGGCAGTCTGCTCACGCTCTACACGGACGGCCTCCTGGAGGCACGCAACGGCGACATAGACGCCGCGCTGGAGCATCTGGGCGCATGTCTCGCCCACACCACGGAGCCGCTGGACCAGACCTGCCACACCGTGGTCGAAGCGCTGCTGCCCAAGGACCACCTCCCCAGCGACGACATCGCGCTGCTCATCGCCCGTACCCGGGTGCTACGGCCCCAGAACGTCGCCTCGTGGCAGCTGCCCCTGGAAGCGACCTCCGCCGCCCGCGCCAGGGAGTTGACCACGGCGAAACTGACCGAATGGGCGCTGACCGAACTGGCCTTCACCACCGAGCTGGTCGCCAGCGAGCTCGTCACCAACGCCTACCGGTACGCAGCCGGCCCCGTCACCCTGCGTCTCATCCGTACGCACTCCCTGATCTGCGAGGTGTCCGACACCAGCCACACCTCCCCCCACCTCCGACGAGCCCTCAGCACGGACGAGGGCGGACGCGGGCTCTTCCTGGTCGCGCAGCTCACGGAGCGGTGGGGCACCCGCTACACCCGCGACGGCAAGACCGTCTGGACGGAGCAGCCCCTGCCGACGGCGTGAACCACGCCCTCCACCACCGCGGCCGACTGCGCGTGGGCCCTACGGGCCGAGTGTGCCGGACAAGGCGGTCAGTGCCGTCAGGTACTCGTCCTCGGTGAGCGGCACCTTGCGCACCCGCGCGGCGTGCGTCGTCGAGGGGCTGTACACGTCCGTGTGGGCGAGGCGTTCGCTCCCCGTCTCGAGAAGCAGAGTGACGGCGCCCTCCGCGGCGCCGCACCAGGCCCGGTGCAGGGTACGCGCCGCGAGCGCGTACGAGGCACCCCTGGCGTAGTGCGCCGTCTGCGCCAGACGAAGACGCGCCGGCCCGCGAGGCGCGAGCATCCAGTCGGCATCACGCGCCGACAGCGACTCCTGGTACTCGGCCATGTCGATCCCGCCGTCGGCCGAGGGCTCGTAGAGTTCCATGCTCAGCCGGCCTCGCACGACGCAGGACGCGATCGGCGACCGGTGGTTGTGAATGTCCTGCTCGCGGCCTGCGGAATCGCTGATCGGCTGCCACACATGGGCACGCAGCTTCAGCCCGGGCCCGTCGTCGATCAGCAGCAGCTTCTGGAAGCCGAGCACGTGCCCGTACGAACGGGCGGCGCAGCCAGCCGTCTCGCCGGCTCCCGAAGCCAGCTCCGTGATCAGCTCCGGCAGGAAGTCCGGGTCGCCCAGCTCGGCGACCAGGCCTCGTGCGGCCTCCATCAACTGATGCTCGGGCGCGGCACCTCCCACAGCCTCGGCCATCATGCGCCGCGCGGTCACGAGACGGTCCCCCATACACACCTCACGGTCCTCGAGTCCGGGCGTGCGCGCCCTCAGGGTTCTTCGGAGAACGTCCGGAGAACGTCCGCGGCCACCCGGAAGGTGGCGACGCATGCCCGGTGGTCGGAAAAGTTGTCGATCAGTTCAGCCCCGTCGAAGGTGAAGCCCGGTCCGTGGAGGATGTCGTCGATCGACTTGTTCCGGTACGTCGGCCGGCCTTCGAACGAGCTGTTCAGGGACAGGCTGTCGGAACTCAGCACCAGCCCCCGGTTGTCCGTGTTGAAGTCGCCGCACACCAACGACAGACGGCCGGTGGCCCGGCGGCCCAGCTCGCCTGCGAGCGCGTCCCAGATCTCCTTGAACTCGGCTTCGTCAGGGTCGCGTCCGAACAGATAGAACGGCACGGCGTGCAGCGACGTGACGTTGACCGTCGTGCCCCACAGAGGGACGGCGACGGAGACCAGACCCTTGTCGTGGCTCTGGATCTCCTTGCCGTCGAGGCGGGTCCGAAGCCGCGGGTTGGGAAGCATGTACTGCCGGGGGGTGCGCACCTCGAACCTGCTTGCCACGGCCACACCGCTGAGACGGCCGGGGAAGAAGGAGGAGTCGTGCAGCGGGTAGGACGCGACGTACCGCAGCGGAGTCCGCCGGCGTACGGACTCCAGGAGTTCGGAGCGCCCTCGATCGTCGAATCCGACCTCCTGGAAGGCCGCGATGCCGACGCCCCTGTCCGTGAGAAGGCCCACCACCTCGTCCATCGCCGCCGGTGAGCAGGGGCCTGCCCCACCCGCGCTCGGCAGCCCTTCGTGCAGGTTCCAGCTCGCGACCGTGAGACAGCGACCGGATGTTCCCGCTACGCCCATGCGGCCGTCCTCAGCGCGTAGTCCCTCGCGACCGCGGTTCCCTGATAGGTCATCCAGATCGGCCTCGTGCCGTCGTGCCATCTCCAGGCACCGTCCTTGCAGTTGTCGAGAGTCTCACTCACGGCCGCCTCCAGCCGCTCCTCACACTCCGGTGCGATGGTGAGCATCAGCGCCCGGGCCACCCAGGCCGGGGTGAAGTGACCGATCATCAATGCGTCCACTGTGCCATCGCCGACCGGTCGGCGGAGCTGTTCGTCGGTCAGCCGCAGATCGAGGTCCGCGGTGCACAGCCATCTGACGCCCGAGCGCGCGGCGTTGTCGAATATCTCTCCGTCGGAGAGAACACCGGCCGCACGGTGCAGGGCGATGGCGGCACGCGCCGTGTGCGCGGCCGACCTGGCCGAACTGTGCAGCGTTTCACCCCAGTAGGCCATGCCCGCCGCGGCGCCCTCGTCCGTGTGCGCTCCGTCGACGAGGCGTCGCGCGAGCCAGGAGAGCCTGGGGGAGGTCGGAGCGACTTCGGACAGGCTGGAGATCGCGACGGACAGCACGCTGGTCCGGTCCATACCGAGCGGATCCTCGCCGGGGTCGAGCATGGCTTCGAGGATCCGGACCAGTTCGGTCTTCGTCGTGCCGTCGAGGCCGCAGCGGAACATCGCCGCCAGGACCCAGGCGGTGATCTCGGGTCTGCCGCGGTCCCGCTGGGTGCTCGCCGCCCAGCCCCCGCCCGGCTTCTGCAGGGCGATGAGCGAGTCGAGCACCTGCCGCCGGTTGATGCGTGGATCCCTGATGTCGAACGCGTTGACCATCCGGAGCCCGTACGAGGTGCCGACCGCGGTGGGCGGCACGTGATGGTCGTTCAGGTACTGCGACCACCCGGCCAACTCCGCCTGACCGTGCCGCATTTCCCGGTACTCACCCAGCACCCCGCGCGCGGACTCGTCGATCACCCGCCGGGCGGACCGTGTGCCGGTTCTGCGCGCCGGTGCGGGGAGCTGCGCCGTATCCGCTCTTGTCGCGGGCAGTTGGCCGAGCAGGCGCAGGCCGAGACCGATACAGAGGGCGCAGATTCCGGCGAACAGGTACCTGAGGAAGGAGACGCTGAACCAGTCCTCGGGTAACGCGTAGTCGAGAAGGCCCTTGTACGCGACCAGCGCGGCCGTGAACGGGCCGAGGGACACCAGGGCGTCCTTGAGCCGCCGCGCTTCGGGCCTGCCGCGGGGAGCCGATGGAGCCGGTGTCGCGGGTCTGGCCCGATTCGTCTGTGTCATCGTGTCCCCTCCCCCGGCAAGGACGCCCGATGAAACGTCACGATAGCGGTCCCGCCGTGCCACAGCCATCCATTGGCGCACAAATGGGATCCCGGTAATTCGGGCGACCCCGGCAGCTCCCCGCCCGTACATTCGCCCCTCGCGTACGTCGCGTACGTCGTACAAGGGGAGGATTCCGGATGAGCGGTTCTGTGTTTCTGATCGGTGGCGGGTGGGACGCCCCGGAGGTGTACCAGCCGTTTCTGCGGCGGGCGGCGGCGCGTGGTGGGGGTGTGCCGCGGGTCGGGTGTGTGATCGTCGACGAGGGGGACGGGGCGGAGCAGTTCGAGCGGTATGCGGGGGTGCTGGGGAAGGCCGGTCCGTGTGCGCCTGTGCCGTTGCTCGTGCCGGTCGGGGGGCGGTTCGAGCCGGAGGGGGTGCTGGACGGTGTGGACGGGCTGCTGGTGTGTGGCGGGCTGACGCCTGCCTATCAGGAGGCGTTCGTCGAGTGCCTGGACCGGCTGCCGCGGCTGCTCGCCGAGCGCGGGGTGCCTTACGCGGGATTCTCGGCGGGCGCCGCCGTGGCCGCGCGGCGGGCGGTGGTCGGCGGGTGGCTGGCGGACGGGGTGCCGGTGTGCCCCGAGGACACCGCGGAGGACCTTGAGGAGATCGAGGTACGGGCGGGTCTGGGGCTCGTGCCGTTCGCGGTGGACGTGCACGCCGCGCAGTGGGGGACGCTGGGGCGGCTGGTCGCGGTGGTGCGGCGCGGGGAGGTGCCGTACGGCGTCGCCGTCGACGAGAACACCCTGGTGGAGGTGGCCGGCGGGAGCGGACGGGTGGCCGGGCTCGGGCGCGTGCACGTCGTACGGCCCGGTGGGGAGGGAGGGGTTGCCGTGCGGTCGTACGGCGCCGGGGAGGTCTTCGGTCTCTCCTAGGCCCTGTCGGACCCCTCGTCGCGCGGCCGCCGGGGTCTCGGGAAGGAGACCCCGGCGGCCGCGCTCGGAGTGCGGGTCGAGCGTGCGTCGCTCGGGTGCCGCGTCGGTCAGATGGTGGCCGTGTCGATGACGAAGCGGTAGCGGACGTCGCTCGCCAGCACCCGCTCGTACGCCTCGTTGATCTCGGCGGCGTTGATCAGCTCGATCTCGGCGCCGATGCCGTGCTCGGCGCAGAAGTCGAGCATCTCCTGGGTCTCGCGGATGCCGCCGATCATGGAGCCCGCGAGAGTCTTGCGGCCGCCGATCACCGAGAACAGGTTGAGGGAGACGGGCTCCTCGGGCGCGCCCACGTTCACCAGGGCGCCGTCCACCTTCAGCAGCGACAGGAGCGCCCCGAAGTCCATCGGCGCCGACACCGTCGAGATGATCAGGTCGAAGGTGCCGGCCAGCTCCTCGAAGGTCTTCGGGTCGCTGGTGGCGTAGTAGTGGTCGGCGCCCAGCTTCAGCCCGTCGTCCTGCTTGCGCAGGGACTGCGAGAGCACGGTCACCTCGGCGCCCATCGCGTGCGCGATCTTGACACCCATGTGGCCCAGGCCGCCGAGCCCGACGACCGCGACCTTCTTGCCGGGGCCCGCGTTCCAGTGCCGCAGCGGGGAGTAGGTCGTGATGCCCGCGCACAGCAGCGGCGCGGCCACGTCCAGTGACAGGCCGTCGGGGATGCGGACGACGTAGTTCTCGTCGACGACGATCTTCTGCGAGTATCCGCCGTAGGTGGGCTCGCCGTCCTTGCCGACGGCGTTGTACGTGCCGACCATGCCCTTGAGGCAGAACTGCTCCAGCCCCTGGAGGCAGTTCTCGCACTCGCGGCAGGAGTCGACCATGCAGCCGACGCCCACCCGGTCGCCGACCTTGTACTTCGTGACACCGGCTCCGGCCTCGGAGACGACACCCGCGATCTCGTGGCCGGGGACCATCGGGAAGATCGCCGTGCCCCAGCCCTCGCGGGCCTGGTGGATGTCGGAGTGACAGATACCGGCGAACTCGATGTCGATCAGGACGTCGAACTCACCGACCGCGCGCCGCTCGATCGTGGTCCGCTCCAGCGGGGCCTTCGCGGCGGGCGCGGCGTACGCAGCAACAGTGGTCATGCCGGGGTTCTCCTAGCGGGGGTTCGTGCCCGGTTGCCTTTCGACCGGGTACGGCGTCCAGCCTGCCGCGGGCGCCGCGACTCACCCAGACCACGGATCTTCGTACGACCGCTGTGCCTACCACTGGCGGGGTCAGGCTCGCGGGCGTACGACCACGGGATACCGTCGATACTGGCGATATGGACGAACAGCGGGACGCGGCCGCCGGCCGGCCCCTGGACCGGCGGGCCGAGCTGAGCGAGTTCCTGCGCAGCCGGCGGGCCCGGCTGAAGCCGGAGGACGTGGGGCTGCGCGACTTCGGCCGGCACCGCCGGGTGCCGGGGTTGCGCCGCGAGGAGCTGGCCCAGCTGGCCGGGGTGTCGGTGGCGTACTACACCCGGCTGGAACAGGGCAACGGGCGCAACGTCTCGGCCGAGGTCCTGGACTCGATCGCCCGCGCCCTGCGGCTGACGGACGCCGAGCACGCCCACCTCACCCACCTGGCCAAGCCGAAGGCGCACAAGAAGAAGCCGGCGGCACGGCAGCAGCAGGTGCGCGTGGCACTGTGCCAGCTGCTGGACGTGATGGAGGGGGTGCCGGCGTACATCGTCGGGCGCCGTGCGGAGATCCTGGCCTGGAACCGGATGGCGGCCGCGGTCTTCGGCGACTGGTCCGAGCTGCCGCCCGTCGAGCGCAACTGGGCCCGTCTCGTCTTCCTGCACCCCGACTACCGCGACCTCTTCGTCGACTGGGAACAGAAGGCGATCGACATCGTCTGCGCCCTGCGCATGGACGCCGGCTGCTATCCGGACGACCCGCGGCTGTCCGCCCTGGTGGGCGAACTCTCCGTCAAGAGCGACGAGTTCCGCCGCCTGTGGGCGACCCACGACGTCAAGGAGAAGAGTCACGGCGTCAAGCGCCTGCACCACCCCCTGGTCGGCGACCTGTCCCTGCACTTCGAGGGCTTCCGCCTCACGGACGACTCGGACATGTCCCTGGTGACGTACCACGCGGAACCGGGTTCCCCGTCGGCGGAGTCCCTGCGCCTGCTGGCCAGCTGGGGCACGGACGCGACCCGGGCGGCACGAACGGCCTGAGGCCTGAGCCCCGAGCCCTGACTCCTGGGTCCGCCGCCCGGGCCGGCTGTCACCCCTGGTAGGGCGGCATCGCTCCCCACGACCACTTCGGCACCGGCTGCTCGGCGGGCGGCTTCGCGTCCTGGCCCGAGAAGTACACGGCCAGCCGCGTGCCCCACTCCACGTAAGCCAGGAACGCCGACCGGAACTCCGCGTCCTTCGGGAGGCCCGCGTCGTCCGCCGCGTCCTGGACGAGGTTGACCCAGCGGCGGCGCTGGGGCTCGGTGATGTGCTTGCCGAAGTGCTTGGCGACCATGTGGCCGTGGCCGCCATGGGTGTCGGAGTACGCCGCCGGGCCGCCGAAGACCTCGGCGAGCCAGAGGGCGACGTGGGCGGCGTGCTCGGGGGCCAGGTCCGCGAAGAGGGGCGCCAGCAGGTCGTCCTTCAGGACCTTGTCGTAGAAGACCTCGGTCAGGCGGGAGAAGGCCTCGGCGCCGCCCGCCCAGTCGTACAGGGTGGGGACGGCGCCCCCACCGCCCTGCACTCCGGTCGGCCGGTAGTGGCGCATCTCCTCGATGTTCTCCACGTACGGCCGGATCTCCGCGAAGAACGGCGGGAAAAGCTCCGACCTGCGGAAACCCTCGATGTGGTCCTCGGTCGACGTCCAGGTGATGCGCAGGATCCAGGACTCGGGTTCCTCCTCGCAGCGGGTCAGTCCGTAGTCGACGCACTGGGGAGCGGCGGCCAGCTGGACGGCCGCGCGGGTGTAGGCGGCCAGGAACGGGGCCGCCTGCTGTTCGGGAACGCGGTAACGGATGTACTCGACTGTGTTCGCCGTCATGCGTGCACACAAGCACGAACGGCCACGGCCTACTCAGGTACGGCGGCTCACTTGCCGTAGTACGCGTTGTAGATGGTGATCGTCGACGTGTTGCCCTTCTTGTCGGCGATCTTGGCGCGGAACGAGATGGCCTTGTCCTTCGCCGGGTTCTTCACGGTGATCTTGCCGCCGCGGACGTCGACCTTCTTGAAGGTCTTGCCGTCGTAGGAGACGTACACCGTCAGGGACTTCAGGTTGCTGCCTGCGGCCGCGCCCTCGACGGTGACCGGGAAGGTGACCGTCTTGCCGGCCTCGACGCGGCTGTCCAGGCCGGTCTTGGCACCGAAGTACAGGGCGGACACGGGGAGCTTCGCGGAGCCGCTCGCCGGCTTCTTGGAGCGGAAGGTCCACGCCGCGTCGATCCGCGAGGAGGCCTCCGACACCTTGGCCGAGCGCTTGACCGAGGTGGTCAGCTTGTACGCGGCGTCACCGGCGGGCACCTTGAAGGACTTCTCGCCGAACAGCGGGTCGTCGTTGGAGCCGACCTTGACACCGTTGCGGTACAGGGTCGTGGTCGCCGAGGAGAACGTCGAGTAACCGACGTGCTTGGCGCCATCGGCGAACAGCGGCAGCGAGCCGTAGATCTCGTTGCCGTCCCGGAAGAGACCGAAGTCGGCGTTGACGAGCGGGGCGAAGACCGCGGTGTTGAAGGTCTTCGTGTACGACTTGCCCGCCGTGTAGGACTGCGCGTTCAGCGAGTAGGCGGCATCGGCGAGCGGGAACCCGTCCGGGTCCACCCCGCCGTCCTGCTCGAACTCCAGCTGCCACTTCACGCCGCCCTTGGCCGACAGGTGCAGGGTGCGGGTGCCGGGCAGGGTCTGCGGGATGCCGATGGAGGAGGCGCCGCCGCTGCCGGGCAGCCAGCCCACCGCGTTGACGGAGCCCTTCTTGCCGCTCGCGGCGGCACCCAGGCGGGCCTTCACCGTGGCCAGGTCGCTCGCCTTGTAGTGCTTGGTGTAGCCGGTGGCGAGCTTGGTGACCGGGCCGCCCGAGGTGACGTCGTACTCCTCGGTGGCACCCTTGGACCAGTGCCCGTCCCACTGCTGGTACAGCGTGCCGGCGGGCAGCGACGCGCCCAGGTGGGCGGTGTGGAAGTTGTCGTACGAGTCGAGGAACCAGCCGTAGCCGTACTGGCCGTCACCGATCGTGACGTCCCACTCCGGCGAGGCGAACTCGGACTTCGCGCCCGTGGCCGGGACGGTGATGTCCACCGGCTTGGCCTTGCGCGCGTCGATCGTGATCGTCTGCTTGCCGGAGACGGTCAGCTTCGGCTGGGCGATCCAGTCGATGCCCTTGCTGGCGTCCTTCGGGTCCACGTAGGTGGCCGTGTTGAGGATGTACGTGCCCTTGGGCGCGCGCACCTTCACCGTGCCGGACGGGTCGTACGGGTTCAGCCACTGACCGTTGGCCAGGCCCGCCACACCGGTCAGGTCGGCGTCGAAGTACTGGGCCGGCTTGCCGTCACGACCGATGAACTTCAGCGTGACGTCGTACGACTCCACCTCGCGCTGCACCGCGGCGGCCGTGCGGACGGTCTGTCCGCCGCCGGTCGCGGTCACGTACGCGGAGTAGGCGCCGTCGACGGTGCCGCCCAGCTTGGTGTTGACCGTCAGGTCGACGGCGGCCTTGCCGTGCGCCGGGACCGTCACCTTGGTCGCGCCGAGCTTGAAGAAGCCCGCCGGAGCCGCCTGGCCCTTGGGGTTGGTGGCGGTGCTGGTCAGGTTGAGGGTGACGTCCTTGTCGCCGAGGTTGCGGTACGACACCTGCTTGGTGACCGGCTTGTCGTCGGTGTGCGGCCACTGCTGCACACCGAAGCTGACCGACACCGGGTCGGCGATCACGGACTGCTTGATGGCCTTGTCGACCGCGATCCGGCCCGAACCCTGCTGGAACGGCGTGTACTTGCCGCCCTTGGCGGAGCCGGTGAGCGCGCCCTTCAGCTCGGCGTAGCCCCAGTCGGGGTGCTCCTGCTTGAGGATCGCGGCGGCGCCCGCGACATGCGGGGTGGCCATCGACGTGCCGGAGATGGTCAGGTAGCCCTCGGGCTTCTCACCGACCTCCTGGTCGATGACGCTGCCCTTGGCCGCGGCGGCGGTGATGTCCACACCGGGCGCGGTGACGTCGGGCTTGATGGCGCCGTCGCCGGTGCGCGGGCCGGTCGAGGAGAAGTCGGCCAGCTTGTCGTTGCCGTCGACCGCGCCGACGGTGAGCGCGGCGTCCGCGCTGCCCGGCGAACCGATCGACTGGGGGCCCTCGTTGCCCGCGGCGATCGCGAACAGGATGCCCTTCTCGGCGGAGAGCTTGTTGACCTCGGCCTCGAGCGGGTCCACCTCGGGCGTGTCGTAGCCGCCGAGGCTCAGGTTGATGACCGAGGCGCCCTGCGAGGCCGCCCACTCCATGCCGGCGAGGATGCCGGAGTCGTCACCGGAGCCGTTGTCGTCCAGGACCTTGCCGTTGAGGAGCTTGGCGTCGGGAGCGACACCCTTGTACTTGCCGCCCGACTTGGCGCCGGTGCCCGCCACGATGGAGGCGACGTGCGTGCCGTGACCGAAGTGGTCCTTGGCGTCGGCCGCGGTGGAGAAGTTCTTGGACTCGATCACCTGGTCCTTGAGGTCCGGGTGACTGGTGTCCACACCCGTGTCCAGGACGGCGACCTTGACACCCTTGCCGGTGTAGCCGGCGGCCCATGCGACCGGGGCGCCGATCTGCGGCACCGACTTGTCGAGGGAGGCCTTGCGGACGCCGTCGAGCCAGACGTGCGCGATGCCGGAAGCGGTCTTGTCGCCGTTGGTGACGGCGTCCCACAGCTCGGCGGTGTCCTTGACCGGGGTCTGCACCGCGTCCGCGTTCAGCGCCTTGAGGCTGCGGCGCAGCTGGCCGGCGTCGCGGACGTCCTGCTTGGCGGTCGTGGCGGCACCGCTGTAGCCGACGATGACCTTCAGGCCGTTCTTCTGGGCCTTGCGGGTGGCGGCCTTGTTCAGCTCGGTGATGTCGAACAGCCGCTGGTCCAGCTTGCCGGAGGCGACCAGGCGGGCCGCGTCGGCGGGGATGACCAGCGTGTGCCCGTCGGCCTTGCGGACCTGGACGGGTATGTGCTCCCGCCCCTTGGCCCGCTGAAGGCCGACGACGCGGCCCTTGGCGTCCAGGGCGACACGGTCGCCGGTGATCAGGGTGACGTGGTGCTTGGCGGTGAGCGAGGAGGCAGCGGCCGAGACACGCTGCTCGGGCTTCGCCGACGCGGGGCTGGTCATGCCCGCGGCGAGGGCGACAGCTGCGGCGGTGGCCACGGAGGCCGCTGCCGCTCTTTTCACTTGTCTGCGCAAGACTCTCCCCCTGGAGATGGAGTACCGAGGTGAATTCCCCATTCACCCGGCCGGGGGTAGTCCCGTACACCTGCACGTCAACCCCCCGGATCACGAAGTATGCCGGGGGGTGATCAGACGGCTCAATAGATGAGAGGACAGTAAGAAAGCGCTGACCGTAACTGTTACGCGCCGGGGGAGATACCGTTACAGAATCGGGAACTCGCCTTCGTGCGAACGGTGTTACAGGCCGTCAGGCGCCCGCGTTCTCCTTCACGGTGATCCTGCCCTTGCGGATGGTGGCCACGCGCGGGGCCTTCTTCGCGATCGCGGAGTCGTGGGTGACCATGATGAAGGTCAACCCGTGCTCCTTCCACAGGCGTTCGAGTACGTCCATGATCTCGTCGCGCATGCCCTCGTCGAGGTTGCCGGTCGGCTCGTCGGCGAGGAGGACCTTCGGTCGTTTGACGAGGGCTCGGGCGATGGCGACGCGCTGCTGCTGCCCTCCGGACATTTCGGAGGGCAGGTGGTTCAGGCGTTCTCCGAGCCCGACCGACTTCAGTGCCTCGGCGGCTCGTTCGCGGCGTTCCTTCACCTTCACGCCGAGCGGTACGAGAGCGGTCTCTACGTTCTCCTGCGCGGTGAGGGTGGGGATGAGGTTGAAGGACTGGAAGACGAAGCCGATGTTCTCGCTGCGGACCTTTGTCAGCCGGGCTTCACTGAGTTTGGCCAGGTCGGTGCCGTCCAGGACTACTTCGCCGGACGTGGGGCGGTCCAGGCCGCCGAGCATCTGCAGGAGGGTGGACTTGCCGCCGCCGGTGGGGCCCTGGATGACCAGGCGGTCGCCGTCGCCGATGGTGAGGTCTATGCCGTCGAGGGCGTGGACGGTGTCTTTGCCCCTGGTGTAGCGCTTGGTTACGTTTCTGAGTTCGTACATGGTGGCTCCTGGGTTCGTGTTCGGCTGCGGATGGTGGGGGCTGGTCGCGCAGTTGGGACCGGTCGGCCCCCGTCAAAAGGCGAGCTACTCCACCCGCCGCAACGCGTCCGCCGGACGCAGCCTCGACGCCCGCCAGCCGCCGAACGCTCCCGCGATCAGGCCGCCGGCCACCGCCAGGCCCACCGCGAGGAGGATCGTCGTCACGCTCACCGGGGCCGTGAGGGCCACCTCCAGGGTCTTCGCCGTCCGTCGGCCGGGGCCTCCGAAGCCGGCGCCGCCGCCGGGGCCGCCGCCGAAGCCGCCGCCGCCCGTGCCGCCGCCGAGCTGGGCCTGCAGGCTGGGGCTGATGGCCGTGACGGCGTACGCGCCCGCCAGGCCGAGTGCGATGCCGAGGGCGCCGCCCACCAGGCCGTTGACGACGGCCTCGCCGACCACCTGCCGGGTCACCCGGCCGGACTTCCAGCCCAGGGCCTTCAGGGTGCCGAACTCGCGGACGCGCCGGGAGACGGCGGACGAGGTGAGCAGGCCCGCGACCAGGAACGCGGCCACCAGCACCGCGATGGACAGCCACTTGCCGACGTTGGTGGCGAGGGAGGAGGCGGTGGACAGGGAGCCGGAGACGGTGTCCGCGAGGTCGGCGGAGGTGGTGACCGTCGTACCCGAGACGTTCTTCTGGATCGCGGACTTGACGCTGCCGATCTGCTGCGAGTCGGTCGCCTTGACGTAGATCGTGGTGACCTTGTTCTTCGAGTCGCTGAGGGTCTGCGCCTGCTTGAGCGGGATGTACAGGTTGGCGGCCGAGTCACCGCTGTCGGCCGTGGCGATGCCGATCACCTTGAACTTGACGCTCTTGATGGTGACGGTGGAACCGACCTTGTACTTCTTCTCCTTGGCGTAGGCGGAGTCCGCGACGACGACCTTGGCGTTCGTCTCGGTCGTCTTGAACGTACGGCCGCTGGTGATCTTCGAGGAGGTCAGCGGGCCGAGGGCCGGCCTGGTGACGTCGGCGCCGTAGACGGAGTAGTTGTTGACGTCGAAGTTGGCGCCGCCGCCCTGTACTTCGCCCTGCGGCTGGCCGCTTCCGCCGGGGCCGCCGCGCTGGCTGCCGCTGTTGCCGTTCTGCTGGAACTGGCCCCGCGTGAACTGGCCGTTGATCTTGATGACCTGCAGGCTCAGCCCGCCGACCGCGTCCGAGACGCCGGACTGCGCGCCGACCTTGGTCACCGTCGAGGTCGACAGCGTCTGGAAACCCTGCACCATGACGCGGTCGCTGCTCTGGGTGGAGTCGTCGTCGTTGCCCCGCGCGTCGAACTGGAAGCGAGGCCGCTGGGCGTCGCCGGTGGACGCCGACGCCGCCTTGGTGACCGTCATGTCCGTGCCCAGTCCGTACAGCGACTGCAGGACCTTGTCCTGGGCCTTCCCCATGCCACTGGACACGGAGTTGACCACGATGACCAGTGCGATGCCCAGGGCGAGGCCGGAGGCGACGACCAGGGCCGCCTTTCTGCGGCGGCGCAGTTCGCGCCTCAGGTAGGTGAAGAACATGCCCGCAAGCTAGGGACAGACCGTGATGACTCGATAAGTTCGAAATAAAAGAACCATGAGAAGGCTGTGGCCGACCCCTGGAAGGCCCCAGCAAGTCCTCGGAAAAGCCCCGGAAACACCGATGCCGCCCCTGGGGGCGGCATCGGAATCGCTGTGCGCGGGCTGTCAGACGGCCGAACCGGCCTTCCACTGCGCCCAGTCCAGGTTCCAGCCGTTGAGGCCGTTGTCCGGGGCGACGGTCTTGTCACCGGTGTGCTGGATGACGACCACGTCACCGAGGAGGGAGTTCTTGAACATCCACGAGCCCGGTGTGTTCGGGTCGTTCGCGCCCTTGGTGTCGGACAGGCCCACGCAGCCGTGGCTGGTGTTCACGCTGCCGAAGATGGATTTCGCGCCCCAGTAGTTGCCGTGCAGGAAGGTGCCGGAGTTGGTGAGGCGGATGGCGTGCGGCACGTCCTTGATGTCGTACTCGCCCTTGCCGTCGTCGTCGGTGAAGCCCACGGTCGCGCCGTTCATGCGCGTCTCCTTGAACTTCTGGGACATCACCATGATGCCCTCGTACGTCTTGTTCTCCGGCGAACCGGCGGAGATCGGGATGGTCTTGACGACCTTGCCGTCCTGCGTGACCTTCATCTGCTTGGTCTGCGCGTCGACGTAGGAGATCTGGTTGCGGCCGATGTGGAAGGTGACCGTCTTCTGCTGCACGCCGTAGACGCCGCTCGCGCCCTCGACACCGTCGAGCGTCAGCTTCAGCGTGACGGTGGAGTTCTCCTTCCAGTACGCCTCCGGACGGAAGTCGATGCGGTTGGCGTTGAACCAGTGGCCCACGACCTCCTGCCCGCTGCTGGAGGTGACCGTGATGCCCTTCTGGACGGCGGCCTTGTTGGTGATCGCCTTGTCGAAGTTGATCGACACGGGCATGCCGACGCCGACGGTGGAGCCGTCCTCGGGCGTGAAGTTGCCTATGAAGCTGTTGGCCGGGGAGACCGTGGTGAAGGTGGCGTTCTCGTGCGCGACGAGGCCGGCGGAGTCCTTGGCCTCCGCGGCGACCTGGTAGCTGGTGGAGCGCTCCAGCTGGGCGGTGGGCTTCCAGCTGGTCTTGTCGGCGGACAGCGCGCCCGCGACCGCCTTGCCGTCGGCGGTGGTCATGGTCACACCGGTGAGGGTGCCCTTGGCAACCGTGACGGCGGCCGAGTTGTTGATGGAGGCGTTGTTGGAGCCGTCCTTGGGTGTGATCGTGATCTGGGCCTCGGACGACTTCTTGGCCGCCGCCTCGTCGGCCTTGGCCTGGGAGGTGTCGCCGTTGTCGGCTGCCTTGCCATCGCCGCCGCCGGAACATCCGGTGAGTACCAGCACACCGCCGAGCAGTGCGGACGCGACCGTCAGGCCCTTGCGCCGCTTACTGTCCGTCATCACACGCTTCTCCATCGCTGCCGAATCCGCGGAATCCCCGAGAGTCCCCGTCGAGAACCATCAACGCTACGGCCGGTCCGCCCCGTTCCACATAGATCACATGTGTGGGCCACACCACGTCCCGCCCGGGACGGGTGGTGCGGAAGTCGTCCGTGCACTCCCCGAAACGACGAGACCCCGGACGGCGGTTGCCGTCCGGGGTCATGGGTTCCCCGTGACGCTCAGCCGATGCCGCCCTCTTCCTCGTCGTCGCCCCCATCATCCTCGTCCAGCTCCCAGTCCGGCGAATCCGGGTCGTACTCGATCCGCTCGCTGGACCAGGAGGCCTGCTGGAGCTCGACCCCGGGCACCTCGCTGACCAGGTCGAACGGGTCCACGAGATAGGCGAGGGCCTCCGCGGTGTCTTCCGTCACAGCGCCCTCGGCGTGGGCCCGCTCCTCCGGAGGCAGCTCGGGATCGGCGGCGATCCGGCGCAGCGCGGCCTTGGTCACCCCGTCCTCGTCGTGCACCTCAAGAACCAGCTCCACCCGAAGCCGTACAAACCGTGATGTCTCTTCCGTGCTCATGACGGGAGCGTACGACTGAAACCTCCCGTGACTTTCCCGTGACCCGCGACTTTCACTAACATCGCCCCCACACGGCCAATTCGCCAGCGTCACAAGGGGGATCGATATTCCGTGTCATCCGCTCGCCGCCCGCTGCTGACCGCCACCGCCGCGGGAACCCTCCTGTGCGCCCTGTGGTTCGTCCCGTCCGCCAACGCGTCCCAGGACGGCCCGGCCAGAGCGACGACCGAGGTGACGGAGGTGACCGGGACGACGCGGGTCACCCAGCAGGCGAAGGCGATCTCCGAGGCCACGACCGCGGACGCCGCGGACGCCGCGGACAGCACCCAGCTCGCCGACACCGGCAGCTTCGACACCACGCCGTACGTCGTCGGCGGCAGCCTGTTCCTCGCCGTGGGCGCCGGGTTCGTGGTGTATTCGGTTCGCCGGGAACGTCTCGATTTTTAATTGAGCTTGACTGTTCTTTGACAGAGAACGCATAGTCCGCCCATGAAGAGATCATCGGGCGTGCGGCTGTGCGCCACCGCAGCTGTGAGCGTGCTGTCGCTCGCCCTCATCACCGGCTGTTCCGACGGGGGTTCGAAGGACTCCGGGGACGGCAAGGGCGGGAAGTCCGCCGCGAAGGCGCTGAGCGCCGCGGAGCTGAAGCAGCTGATCATCGCCAAGGGCGAGGTGCCCGGCTACAAGGTGGGGCCCGTCGAGGGCGGCATCCCCGACAAGACCAAGGTCAAGTCGGACGACGCCCAGTGCGACCCGGTGCTCCGGGCCCTGACCGGCATCGCGCCCGGCGAGCCGGCGGCGAACACCAGCCGCATGGCCACCGAGGACAAGAAGGACCCCACGGACGACGCCACGTCCCTGGACGACCTGGCCGACGGCAAGTTCGAGGACTCTCTCGGCGAGTCCATGGACCTGGACGTCACCGTGGTCACCCTGTCCTCGTACGACGGTGACGGCGCCGAGGCCGCCCTGAAGTCGGTCTCCGACGCGGTGAAGGGCTGCTCGGGCGGCTTCTCCGGCGAGCAGGACGGCGAGAAGGGGAAGTTCACCAAGGTCGCCGAGGAGAAGTCCTCGGGCACGGGCGACGAGTCGGTCGCCTTCACCGCGACCAACGACGCGGGCAAGGACGGCGCCCTGCCGCTGCACGCCGAGGTCGTGCGGCACGGGAACACCCTCGCCACGTACACCACCATCAACATCGGCGCGATGATGTCCAAGAAGGCCTACACGGTCTCGGCCCCGGTCATCAAGGCCCAGACGGCCAAGCTGAAGTGACATAGCGACACGAGGAGGGGCCCTGTCCGCCGGACAGGGCCCCTCCTTTTTGTGTCTTTTTCTGGTCCTACTGAAGCGGACCGGTGACCGTCTCCGCGGCGGCGACCAGGTGACCCGCGCGCACGAAGGCGTCCGCGGCGGCCAGGTCGGGCGCCAGGAACCGGTCCGGGCCGGGACCCTGCACACCGGCCGCGCGCACGGCCTCGATCACGGCCTGCGAGGCGGGCGCCGGGGTCAGGCCCTCGCGCAGCTCGATGCCGCGGGTGGCGGCGTACAGCTCGACGGCGATGATCCGGGTGAGGTTGTCGACGGCGGTGCGCAGCTTGCGCGCGGCCGACCAGCCCATGGACACATGGTCCTCCTGCATGGCGGAGGACGGGATGGAGTCCGCGGAGGCCGGTACGGCCAGCCGCTTCATCTCGCTGACCAGGGCGGCCTGCGTGTACTGGGCGATCATCAGCCCGGAGTCGACACCCGCGTCGTCGGCGAGGAACGGCGGCAGCCCGTGGCTGCGGTTCTTGTCCAGCAGCCGGTCGGTGCGGCGCTCGGCGATGGAGCCGAGGTCGGCGGCGGCGATGGCGAGGAAGTCCAGGACGTAGGCCACGGGGGCGCCGTGGAAGTTGCCGTTGGACTCGACGCGGCCGTCGGGCAGCACGACGGGGTTGTCGACGGCGGAGGCGAGTTCCCGCTCGGCGACGAGGCGGGCGTACGCGAGGGTGTCCCGGCCGGCACCGGCGACCTGCGGGGCGCAGCGCACCGAGTAGGCGTCCTGGACGCGGGGCGCGTCGTCCTGGTGGTGCCCGGTGAGCCCGGAGCCCTTGAGGACGGCGAGCATGTTGGCGGCGGACGCGCCCTGCCCCGGGTGCGGCCGGATGGCGTGCAGCTCGGGCGCGAGGACCTTGTCCGTGCCGAGCAGCGCCTCCATGCTGAGGGCGGCGGTGATGTCGGCGGACTTGTACAGGGCGTCCAGGTCGGCGAGGGCCATGACCAGCATGCCGAGCATGCCGTCGGTGCCGTTGAGGAGGGCGAGGCCCTCCTTCTCGCGCAGCTCGACGGGCTGGATCCCGTGCTCGGCGAGCAGCTCGCCGGCGGGCCGGACGCTGCCGTCGGGACCCTCGGCCTCCCCTTCGCCCATCAGGGTGAGGGCGCAGTGGGAGAGCGGGGCCAGGTCGCCGGAGCAGCCGAGGGAGCCGTACTCGTGCACGACCGGGGTGATCCCGGCGTTCAGCACGTCGGCCATGGTCTGCGCGACCTCGGGCCGCACACCCGTGTGTCCCGAGCAGACGGTCTTGAGCCGCAGGAACATCAGGGCCCGTACGACCTCACGCTCGACCCGCGGGCCCATGCCGGCGGCGTGCGAGCGGACGATGTTGCGCTGCAGCTGGGCGCGCAGTTCCTGGCTGATGTGCCGGGTCGCCAGGGCTCCGAAACCGGTGGAGACGCCGTAGACCGGGTCCGGCTTGGCCGCCAGGGCGTCCACGATCTCCCGGGCCGCCGCGAGGGCCGCCACCGCCTCCGCCGACAGCTCGATCCGGGCGCCGCCGCGCGCCACGGCGAGAACGTCGGACGCGGTGACACCGGACGTCCCCACCACCACAGTGTGCATATCCATATTCAGGAGCGTACGCATTGAATGCGTTGATGTCACTAGTGGGGGACAGGAGTGACCCTTACCGATCCGTGTGCTTCGCCTCACGGTCGGCCCCGGGCGGCCGGCGCCCGCGGAAGCGCCGCCGCTCGCCGTACTCGGCCCGCTCGGGCGTCGGCTCGTCGGCGAGGCGTACGACGGGGTCGTCCGGCCCCTCCCGGCCCGCGACCACCGGCCGGTCCGCGCGCATGGCCTTGGCCCGGTACTGGGCGGCGTCGGCCAGCCGGAACAGCCGCCGGGCCGAGGGCACCGGCCCGATGGCGTCCTCGGTCGAGGCGACCCCGCACGCCACCCCCTCCCCCAGCTCCAACTCGGCGGCCCTGCGGCACAGTTCGTCCGCCGCCTTGACCACCTCGTCGGCGGGCGGACCCACCGCCAGCAGACAGAACTCGTCTCCGCCGAGCCGCGCCGCGAGCGCGCCCGGCACCATCGCCCCGCACAGCGACAGCACCGAGCCGAACCGCTCCAGCAGCCGGTCCCCGACCGCGTGCCCGAGGGTGTCGTTGACCCGCTTGAGCCCATTGAGGTCACAGACGACGAGGCTGACGACCGCGCCGTCCGCGCGATGCCGCTCTACGGCCTCCTCCAGGCGTACATCCACGGCACGTCGGTTGGCGAGGCCGGTGAGGGCGTCGGTGAACGCGAGCCGGCGGGCCTCCTCCAGCCGCTCGGTCTGCGCGATGCCCGCGGCGACGACGGCGGCCAGGACCGTGGCGAAGTCGGCGTCCGCCCGCCCGAACACGGGCGCGCCGGCCGCGCGGGCGACATACAGCTCGCCCCAGGCCCTGCCGTGCAGCACGACGGGCGCGACCAGGCAGCAGCCGCGGCCCCTGCGGCGCAGGGCGGCGACCCGGTGGTGGTGGTAGCCGGGGGTGCCGGCCGCCGTGCCTTCGGCGGTCTCCACCCAGGCGTTCGGCTCGCCCCCGCCCGCCCAGCGCTCGTGCAGGAACTCGGTGATCTCCGGGAACTGGTGCACCGGATAGGACTCGGCCTCCGGGAACTCCTCCTCGTCCGGGCGGCGCTCCCCCACGTTCACGAGCACCCGCAGCCGCCCCAGCTCCCGCTCCCACACCGACAGCGCGCCGAAGCTCCCGTCCAGCGCCCGGCACGCACCGAGCGCGGCGGCCCGCCACGACTCCCGCGGGGTGTGCGCCGCCGCCATCCCCTGAGCCAGCGCCACCACAGCGGCGAACCGCTTGTCGTCACCCATTACCCCAGGTTAGGGAGAAATAGACCAATTCGGGACATTGGTACGGCGAACAGGTGGACAGAGCTGCCCGCGTGCCGCCGCAGCTGCGGGCAGTCGTGCCGCTAGGGGCGGCACGGGTGGGCGCAGCGGCACCCCGCAAGCGCGGGCAAGCGACCCAACCCCCGGCCAGCTACGACGCCGGGCGACCTACAAGCACGCCCCGGCCCGCCGCAGCACCGGCAACTCAGAAACGCGCCCCACTTCACTCCCCCGGCCACTCCGGCTTCCGCTTCTCGTTGAACGCGGCCACCCCCTCCGCCCGGTCCCCCGAGAACGCCACCGACCGCCACGCCGCGTCCTCGACCTCAAGACCGGCCCGCAGATCCAGCCCGTGCCCCAGCCGCAGCGCCCGCTTCGCCGCCCGCAGCCCCACCGGCGAGTTCCCGGCGATCCGCGCCCCCAGCGCCAGCGCCTCCTCGCGGTCCCGCCCCTCTTCCACCAACTGGTCCACCAGCCCCAGCTCGGCGGCCTCCGCCGCCTCCAGCCGCCGCGCCGAGAAAATCAGCTCGGCCGCCCGGGCCGCCCCGACCCGCCGTGGCAGCAGCTGCGTGCCGCCACCCCCCGGAATCACCCCCACGGACACCTCCGGCAGCCCCACCACCGCCGTACGGTCCGCGACGATCAGGTCGCAGGACAGGGCCAGCTCGAAACCGCCGCCCAGGGCGAAGCCGTGCACGGCCGCGATCGTCGGCATGGGCAGCTCCAGCACCCCGGTGTACGCCCCACGCGCCACCGGCCGCTGCCGCATCAGGTCCGCGTCACTGAACGAGTTCCGCTCCTTCAGATCGGCCCCCACACAGAAGGCCCGCTCATGGGACGAGGTCAGGACGACCACCCGCGCATCCCGGTCACTACCCAGCGCCGTACACGCGGCCGCGAGGGAACGGGCCATCTCCGTCGAGACGGCGTTCATGGCCTTGGGCCGGTCCAGCACCAGCTCCGCCACATGCCCGTGCCGCCGCACCAGCACGAACTCCCCGAACCGCTCCTCGCTCATGACACCCTCCGGTTAACGCGGGTTAACTCACTGTCGGCCCGATCATCGCAGCCGTACCCCGCCCCGGGAAAGAGCCGCCCCCGCCCGCTGTTCTACGCCCGTTCGAGTGACATCCCACCCGTCTCACCCCACACCGCCCACAGGAGCGCATAGCGTGCGCTCCGCCACGGCGCGCCCGGGGCGCGCGGCGGGGAGGAAACCTCATGACACCGATATCTGCACAGCCCAGCACGGCCGAAACAGACCAGCAGGCCGAGCCGGCCGAGACGGCGCACCCGGTCCTGACCGGCATCCGGCGCGGCCGGCACCGCAAGCCCCGCCCCCGCAAGGTGCTGATGGCCGCGGGCGGCCTGGCCCTGGCCGCCGGAGTCCTGAGCCTGGTCCACGTGGCCCCGGAGTCCGGGGTGGGCGCCCCGGGCACGGCGGAGGCCGAGCCGCGCCTGGACCCGGGCGGCACCACCGAGCACGCGCCCGAGACGGCGGCCACCGACGGCACCGCCCCCACGGCCCTGCCCTCGGCCACCTCGGTCATGGGCGGAGTGAGCGCGGTCCCCACGACCACAGCCACCACCGCACCCACCCCGTCGGCCACGCCCACGACGCTCCCCGGCAGTACGGACATCCCGACCACGATCCCGACCGGCGCCCCGCAGCCGACGAGCACCCCGTCCACGACGGCCCCCCGCCCGTCGCCCACGACACCCACGCCCACCCGGACCCCCACGCCGACGCCCAGCCACAGCACACCCGCACCCGAGCCGGGCGGGGTGTGCGTACCGGTGATCAGCCTGTGCGTGGACCTACCGGGGGCCCGGCAGGACAAAGGACCTCAAGGACTTCAAGGACTTCAAGGACTTCAAGGACTTCAAGGACGTCAGGACTGACCGTCGCGGCGGTTGAGCAGCCACGGCTCGACCACGCCGAGCCCGCGCACCGGCCGCTGCCACATCGGCTGGAGCCCGAAGCGGTACCGGGGCGGCTCCTCGCCCTCCTTCTCGGCGGCGGCAGCGGCCTCGGCCGCCTCTGCCTCCGAGGCGGGCGCCTCGGCGGTGCGGATCAGCTCCTCGGCGAAGGCGCTGTCGACGAGCACGGCATCGCGCGGGGCTATCGAGGTCAGCCGGGAGGCCAGGTTGACGGTCGTACCGAAGACATCACCCATCCGGGTGGTCACCGTGCCGAACGCCATGCCCACCCGCAGCTCGGGCATCGTCTCGTCGTTGGCCATCGTCTCGACCAGCCGCAGGGCGATGTCCGCGGCCGTACCCGCGTCGTCGGCGGCGTACAGCACCTCGTCACCGAGGGTCTTGATGAGCCGCCCGCCCCGAGCTGCCACGAGGTCCGCGGCGGTGGTCTCGAAGGCCTCGACCAGCTCGCCCAGCTCCTCCTCCTCCATCCGCCGGGTCAGCCGCGTGAACCCGACGAGGTCGGCGAAGCCGACGGCCAGCCGCCGGTCGACCATCTCCTCGTCGTCGCCGGTCTGCACGACCCGGCCGGCCGAGGCGGCGAGCTGGCGGCGCCACACATAGACCAGGAACTCCTCCAGCTCGGGCAGGAGCAGCTCGACGATCGGGTACGTCACCTCGGTGCGGGTCATGCCCGGCTCGGGGGGCTCGGTCAGGCCCTCCAGGAAGGAGTCCATCTGCCATTCGGCCAGTCGGGCGGTGGTCTGCCCGGTGGACCGGGCCACCTGGACGGCCATGGCCTCGCTGAGCAGCCCCGCCTCCACGAGGCCGGCGAGGCGGCGCAGGGCCAGTACGTCGGCCTCGGTCAGCGCCTTCGCCTGGCCGATGTCGGCGAAGCCCATGGCCCGCCAGAAGCGGGAGGCCAACTCCATGGAGACACCGGCGCTGCGGGCCGCCTGGAAGGGGGTGTAACGGCGCTCCGCACCCAGGATGAGGTGTTCGAGACGCAGCGCGAGCGGGTCCTCGCCGGAGTCGGCGGCCTGCGGGTCCGCTCCGGAGCCCGTGTCGTCGACGGTCACGCCAGCTGCCCTTCCGATCTGTCACGGTCAGATATCGACCGGCCTCAACTCTACGGCAGGTGTGCGCCAGCTCACTCCGTTGGGTTCGGCCGACAGTGCCTTGGCGCTCCGCTGGTTGGGCGCGCGGTGTCTCGGGCCTGGGCTGGTCGGGCGCCCGGTGCCGCGGTGGCCGCCCCGGGGGCTCCGCCCCCGGCCCCCCGTCCTCGCCCACCCACCACCCGACTCGGTCGGCTCAGAAGTCACCCGCCCGACTCGGTCGGCGCGAAGACCACCCGCCCGACTCGGTCCGCCCGGAGCCACTCGCCTGACCCGGTCGGCTCGAAGATCACCCGTTCGACCCGGTCCGCCCGGAGCCACCCGTCCGACCCGGTCGGTTCGAAGACCACCCGCCTGACCCGATCCGCTCGAAGATCACCCGCCCGACCCGGTCCGCCCGGAAGCCACCCGCCCGACCCGGTCCGCTCGCCCCCCCCCCACACACACAGCGAACCTCACACCGGTCGCAAGTGCACGACGTCGCCCGCCCCGACCGGCTCCTGTACCCCGGCCTCCGTGGCGATGACCAGGCGGCCGTCGCCGTCGATCGCCACGGCCTCGCCCACGACCGTGCGGTCGCCGGGCAGCTCGGCTCGTACCTTGCGGCCCAGCGTCGCGCAGCCCGCCGCGTACGTCTCCTGCAGGCCGCTCGCGACCGGATCGCCGCCCGCCGCCCGCCAGCGCCCGTACCAGTCCTCCAGCGCGCGCAGGACCCCGCGGAGCAAGGTGTCGCGGTCCGTGCTCACCGCGTTGGCCAGCGCGAGCGATCCCGCCTGCGGTACGGGCAGTTCCGCCTCGCGCAGGGTGACGTTGATGCCGACGCCGATGACCACGCCGTCGGTCCCGGCCCGTTCCGCGAGGATGCCGCCGGCCTTGCGCTCCTCGCCGCCGACGGTCACCAGCAGGTCGTTGGGCCACTTGAGTGCCGTGTCCACCCCGGCCGCCTTGGACAGGCCGGTCGCCACGGCCACGCCGGTGAGCAGCGGCAGCCAGCCCCAGCGGTCCACCGGGACCTCCGCGGGCCGCAGGAGGACCGAGAAGAACAGGCCCGAGCGGGCCGGCGCGGTCCACTGCCGCTCCAGCCGCCCCCGCCCCGCGGTCTGCTCCTCGGCGATCAGGACCGCGCCCTCCCCCGCCTTGCCCGCCACGGCCCGGGCCACGAGGTCGGAGTTGGTGGAGCCGGTGCGCTGGACCACGTCCAGTTCCGACCACAGACCCCCCTCCCGCACCAGGGCCCGCCGCAGCGCTGCGGCGTTCAGGGGCGGACGGTCCAGGTCGGACCAACGGCTGTCGTCTGATGCATTGTGCGGCGTCATGCAAGTCACCCTAGGTGTGGGAAACGCCGCACTGCCGACACGAAGGCGCGCCACTACGCTACGGATGAGTAACCGTCCCCCCTTTTGAGCAGGCAGGGAGCCGCGATCCCGATGTCCGAGCCGGAAGAGATCGACATTCACACGACCGCGGGCAAGCTCGCGGATCTGCAACGCCGTGTCCATGAGGCGACGCACGCCGGCTCGGAGCGCGCCGTCGAAAAGCAGCACAGCAAGGGCAAGCTGACGGCTCGTGAGCGCATCGAGCTGCTCCTCGACGAGGGATCCTTCGTCGAGCTGGACGAGTTCGCCCGCCACCGCTCCACCAACTTCGGCCTGGAGAAGAACCGCCCGTACGGCGACGGCGTCGTCACGGGCTACGGCACGGTCGACGGCCGCCCCGTCGCCGTGTTCTCCCAGGACTTCACGGTCTTCGGCGGCGCCCTGGGCGAGGTCTACGGCCAGAAGATCGTCAAGGTGATGGACTTCGCGCTGAAGACCGGCTGCCCGGTCATCGGCATCAACGACTCCGGCGGCGCCCGTATCCAGGAAGGCGTCGCCTCCCTCGGTGCGTACGGCGAGATCTTCCGCCGCAACACCCACGCCTCCGGTGTGATCCCGCAGATCAGCCTGGTCGTCGGCCCCTGTGCGGGCGGCGCGGTCTACTCCCCCGCGATCACCGACTTCACGGTCATGGTCGACCAGACCTCGCACATGTTCATCACCGGCCCGGACGTCATCAAGACCGTCACCGGCGAGGACGTCGGCTTCGAGGAGCTGGGCGGCGCCCGCACCCACAACGCCGTCTCCGGCGTGGCGCACCACATGGCCGGCGACGAGAAGGACGCCATCGAGTACGTCAAGCAGCTGCTGTCGTACCTGCCGTCCAACAACCTCAGCGAGGCCCCGGTCTTCCCGGAGGAGGCGGACCTCGCCGTCACCGCCGAGGACCTGGAGCTGGACACCCTGGTCCCGGACAGCGCCAACCAGCCGTACGACATCCGCACGGTGGTCGAACACGTCCTGGACGACGCCGAGTTCTTCGAGACGCAGGCGCTGTTCGCACCGAACATGGTCACCGGCTTCGGCCGGGTCGAGGGCCACCCGGTCGGCATCGTCGCCAACCAGCCCATGCAGTTCGCGGGCTGCCTCGACATCGACGCGTCCGAGAAGGCGGCGCGCTTCGTGCGCACCTGCGACGCCTTCAACCTCCCGGTGCTCACCTTCGTGGACGTGCCGGGCTTCCTCCCGGGCGTCGACCAGGAGCACACCGGCATCATCCGCCGCGGCGCCAAGCTGATCTACGCCTATGCCGAGGCCACCGTCCCCCTCATCACGGTCATCACCCGCAAGGCCTTCGGCGGCGCCTACGACGTCATGGGCTCCAAGCACCTGGGTGCCGACCTCAACCTCGCCTGGCCGACCGCCCAGATCGCCGTCATGGGCGCCCAGGGCGCCGTCAACATCCTGCACCGCCGCACCATCGCCGAGGCGGAGGCGAGCGGCGAGGACCTCGAGGCGGTCCGCGCCCGGCTCATCCAGGAGTACGAGGACACCCTCCTCAACCCCTACATCGCGGCCGAGCGCGGCTACGTCGACGCGGTGATCATGCCGTCGGACACCCGCGGCCACATCGTCCGCGGCCTGCGTCAGCTGCGCACGAAGCGGGAATCCCTGCCTCCGAAGAAGCACGGCAACATCCCCCTCTAGGCCCCGCTGACCTTTGGAGCGGTCATGAACATCAAGGTCGTACGAGGCAATCCCACCCCGGAGGAGCTTGCCGCCGCCCTGGCGGTGGTCCGCGCCCGCGCCGCGGCGGCAGCAGCAACGCCGCCCGGCGCACCGGGCCCGAGGGACTCCTGGTCGGACCCGGCCCGCATCGCGGGCCACCACGTCCCGCGCCCCGGCCCGGCATCCTGGACCCGCACCTACTGGCCAAGCTAGGGGCGATTCCCTCAGGGGCGCGGGGAACCGCGCAGCTCAGAGCAGTACCGGGTGCCAACTTGAGTACTTGTACTCAGGCACCCGGCACAAAAAAACCACACGCTGGACACCATGTTGTGGTCAGACCCCGAAGACGAGCCGCCGAAGGAACTCCGTGACACGCAGGAGATGCTCCGGCGGCTCGGCCTCGTCCTGGCCCTGGCCATGCTGCTGGGCATGATCGTCCTCGGCCTGAGGTAGCACAGCGGCACCGCTAACCTGACCGCATGACCGCAAAGCCGCGCAGACGCCTCGTGCTCGCCTCCCAGTCCCCCGCCCGCCTGGGCCTGCTGCGCCAGGCAGGCCTCGCCCCCGAGGTGATCGTGAGCGGGGTCGACGAGGACGCCGTCACCGCACCCACCCCGGCCGAGCTGGCGCTCGCTCTCGCCGAGGCCAAGGCCTCCGTCGTGGCGGCGAAGCCGGAGGTGCAGGGCGCCCTGGTGATCGGCTGCGACTCGGTGCTGGAGCTGGACGGGCAGGCGCTCGGCAAGCCCGCGGACGCCGAGGAGGCCACCGCCCGCTGGAAGGCGATGCGCGGGCGGGCCGGGACCCTCCAGACGGGGCACTGCATCTGGGACACGACGGCCAAGCGGTACGTCGCCGGGGTCGCCTCCACGATCGTCCACTTCGGCGAGCCCTCGGACGAGGAGATCGCCGCGTACGTCGCCTCGGGCGAACCCCTCTACGTCGCCGGAGCGTTCACCCTGGACGGCCTCTCGGCGCCGTTCATCGAGGGCATCGACGGCGACCACGGCAACGTGATCGGCATCAGCCTGCCCCTCGTACGGCGACTGCTGGCCGAACTGGGCATCAGCATCACAGAGTTGTGGGCACCGGCAGAGTGACCTGGGCGGGGACGGAGTCCTGCGGCTCGTCGTCCCCGTCCTGGGGCTCACCCGTCCGGCTGTGCGGCTCGCCCGCGAAGCCCGGGTTTCCGGCCGGCTCGCCCTCGGCCTTCGGGTCGCCGCCCGCCTCCGGGGCATCACCGGAGGCACTCTGCTCCGGGCCGTCCTCACGGTCGTAGGACACCAGGAGCAGCACCAGGAGGCCGAGCATCACGACCATGAACACGAACGCCGGCCAGCCCACCAGGCTCAGGGTGAACGCGCCCAGCAGGCCGTGCACGACCGCCACGCTGATCAGCACGACACGCCCGAAGCCTGCGGGCGCGCGGTTGCGTATCGCCACGAGCAGGGCCACCAGGGCGCACAGGACGAAGTAGAGGCCGAACGCCACGCCGCCGATCTTCGAGGACTTCGACATGACGTCGGGGTCGAGGCCGGCCAGCGACATCCGCTGCCGGTCCACGACCACTCCGAGGAACCAGTTCAGTGCCCCGATGAAGAACGCCTCGGCCAAGAGGACGACTGCCACGACCCATGCCACCGGTCTGCGCACCACCGGTCCCCACCCACCTTCGACCTCAGCCCGAGCAGAGCTGCTGTTACCTGAAGTACGTTCGAGTCATCGCGAACGCTACTAACGGGTAAACCCGGGGACAAGGGTTCGGGCACCGGCAAAGAATCATTGGGCCATTCGTAGGGACTCGACAAAGAAACCGAGTGGGCCGCAGCACGCTCTCACAGAGACCTTGACCACATGACGGGGCTAGGGTTTTCCGGAGGAGTCCTGCCTACCGAGGTGCGACAAGGGATTTCGCGGGTCGAGCGAGCCTCGTATCACGCTCCGTGTGGGCAAGCTCACCATTGGGGACGGGTCGAAGTGCCGTGTCGGCAGTCCCTAAACTCGGCTTGTTTCAAGGAGGGAGCCTCAATCGTGCGCAAGGTGCTCATCGCCAACCGTGGCGAAATCGCTGTCCGCGTTGCCCGGGCCTGCCGGGACGCCGGGATCGCGAGCGTGGCCGTGTACGCCGACCCGGACCGGGACGCTCTGCATGTCCGCGCCGCGGATGAGGCGTTCGCCCTGGGTGGTGACACCCCCGCCACCAGCTATTTGGACATCGAGAAGGTCCTGAACGCCGCGCGCGAGTCCGGCGCGGACGCCGTCCACCCGGGCTACGGCTTCCTCTCGGAGAACGCCGAGTTCGCGCAGGCGGTCCTGGACGCCGGCCTGATCTGGATCGGCCCGCCCCCGCAGGCCATCCGCGACCTGGGTGACAAGGTCGCCGCCCGGCACATCGCGCAGCGTGCCGGCGCTCCCCTGGTGGCCGGTACGCCCGACCCGGTGAGTGGTGCCGACGAGGTCGTGGCGTTCGCGGAGCAGCACGGCCTGCCCATCGCGATCAAGGCCGCCTTCGGTGGTGGCGGGCGCGGCCTGAAGGTCGCCCGCACTCTCGAAGAGGTCCCGGAGCTGTACGAGTCGGCGGTCCGCGAGGCGGTCGCCGCCTTCGGCCGAGGCGAGTGCTTCGTCGAGCGCTACCTGGACCGTCCGCGCCACGTGGAGACCCAGTGCCTGGCCGACAAGCACGGCAACGTGGTCGTCGTCTCCACCCGTGACTGCTCGCTGCAGCGCCGCCACCAGAAGCTGGTCGAGGAGGCCCCGGCGCCGTTCCTCTCCGACGAGCAGGTCGCCGAGCTGTACCGCGCCTCGAAGGCCATCCTGAAGGAGGCCTCCTACGAGGGCGCCGGCACCTGTGAGTTCCTGGTCGGCCAGGACGGCACCATCTCCTTCCTGGAGGTGAACACGCGCCTTCAGGTGGAGCACCCGGTCACCGAGGAGGTCGCCGGCATCGACCTGGTCCGCGAGATGTTCCGTATCGCCGACGGCGAGGAACTCGGCTACGACGACCCGGCGCTGCGCGGACACTCGTTCGAGTTCCGGATCAACGGCGAGGACCCGGGCCGCAACTTCCTGCCGGCCCCCGGCACGGTCACCAGGTTCGCCGCGCCGTCCGGCCCCGGCGTCCGCCTGGACGCGGGCGTGGAGTCCGGCTCGGTCATCGGCCCGGCCTGGGACTCGCTGCTCGCCAAGCTGATCGTCACCGGCCGCACCCGCGAGGAGGCCCTGGAGCGGGCCTCCCGCGCCCTGGAGGAGTTCCAGGTCGAGGGCATGGCGACGGCGATCCCGTTCCACCGCGCGGTGGTCAAGGACCCGGCGTTCGCCCCGGAGCTGACCGGCTCCGCCGAGCCCTTCACGGTCCACACCCGCTGGATCGAGACCGAGTTCGTCAACGAGATCAAGCCGTTCGCCACCCCGGCCGAGGCCGAGGCGGAGGAGGAGACGGGCCGCGAGACGGTCGTCGTCGAGGTCGGCGGCAAGCGCCTGGAGGTCTCCCTCCCCTCCAGCCTGGGCATGTCCCTGGCCCGCACCGGCCTCGCGGCGGGCGCCAAGCCCAAGCGCCGCGCGGCCAAGAAGTCCGGCCCGGTGGCCTCCGGCGACACCCTCGCCTCCCCGATGCAGGGCACGATCGTCAAGGTCGCGGTCGAGGAGGGCCAGGAGGTCAAGGAAGGCGACCTGGTCGTCGTCCTGGAGGCCATGAAGATGGAACAGCCCCTCAACGCCCACAAGGCGGGCACCATCAAGGGCCTGAACTTCGAGGTCGGCGCCTCGGTCACGTCCGGCGCGGCGATCTGCGAGATCAAGGACTGACAGCAGGGATCCAAGTGACGCCCGGTGGACAGCACGTCTGCCGGGCGTTCCCTTTTCGACGGAGCCTTGCTATCGCCGCCGCAAATCAGCGACGCGCCCTCGCTCAGTCCCTCCCGACTGATCCCCGAGCATCCCCCGCAACCCACCCCCGGGCACCTGCCCCCGCCGAGGGCCAGGCAGACCCCGCTGACGCGCCGCAGGCAAATGTTCACCCCCCGGAGGGCTGCTCGCCCCCGCGACAGCGATCTGCACCCCCTGATCGGCGAGAGCCTGCAGCTCCGTGGCGGCGCGATCGTCGTGCGGGGGCGGCTCGTCGGTGACCAGGCGGGTGATGACATCGGTCGGCACCGTCTGGAACATCGTGTCCGTGCCCAGCTTGGTGTGGTCGGCGAGGACCACGACCTCCGCCGCGGCCTGCACCAGCGCACGGTCGACGGACGCCGAGAGCATGTTGGACGTGGACAGCCCGCGCTCGGCGGTGAGCCCACTCCCGGACAGGAAGGCCTTGGACACCCGAAGCCCCTGCAGGGACTGCTCCGCTCCGGAGCCGACGAGGGCGTAGTTGGAGCCGCGCAGGGTGCCGCCGGTCATCACGACCTCCACCCGGTTGGCGTGGGCCAACGCCTGTGCCACCAGAAGGGAGTTGGTGACGACGGTCAGCCCGGGCACGCGCGCGAGCCGGCGGGCCAGCTCCTGCGTGGTCGTACCCGCGCCGACCACGATGGCCTCGCCCTCTTCGACGAGTCCCGCGGCGAGATCGGCGATGGCCGTCTTCTCGGCGGTCGCGAGATGGGACTTCTGCGGAAAGCCGGACTCCCGCGTGAACCCGCCCGGCAATACCGCACCGCCGTGCCGGCGGTCGAGGAGTCCTTCTGCCTCCAGTGCGCGCACGTCCCGCCGTACGGTCACTTCGGAGGTCTGGACGACGCGGGCGAGTTCACGGAGCGACACGGCCCCGTTCGCTCGCACCATTTCGAGGATCAATTGGCGACGTTCTGCAGCGAACACGAAACTGACAGTAACCCCAACGACCGTCTGCTTTCAGCAGTTTGCGCCGAATAACAGAAGTTGTTCGCACGGCAGGACGGGAAGTGGTATAAGGCCTAATCTTCCCGCCTATGCCGTACGCATGCGCGACAACTCCCCGTGACCAGCGGGAAGTCGGACCCCTCGGTCAGGCCTCGCCGCCCGCCTTGCGCGTGTGCAGCTGCCGTGCCACCTCCGCGATCGACCCCGAAAGGGAGGGGTACACCGTGAATGCGTTCGCGATCTGTTCGACCGTCAGATTGTTGTCGACGGCGATCGAGATGGGGTGGATGAGTTCCGAGGCGCGCGGCGCCACCACGACACCGCCGACGACGATTCCGGTACCCGGCCGGCAGAAGATCTTGACGAAGCCGTCCCGGATGCCCTGCATCTTGGCGCGCGGGTTGCGCAGCAGCGGCAGCTTCACGACCCGGGCGTCGATCTTGCCCGCGTCCACGTCCGCCTGGCTGTAGCCGACGGTGGCGATCTCGGGGTCGGTGAAGACGTTCGAGGAGACCGTCTTGAGGTTCAGCGGGGCCACCGCGTCGCCGAGGAAGTGGTACATGGCGATACGTCCCTGCATGGCGGCCACGGACGCGAGCGCGAAGACACCGGTCACGTCACCGGCCGCGTAGACGCCGGGAGCGGTCGTACGCGAGACCTTGTCGGTCCAGATGTGGCCGGAGTCGCGCAGCTTCACGCCCGCCTCCTCCAGCCCGAGACCCGCGCTGTTCGGGATGGCGCCGACGGCCATGAGGCAGTGCGAGCCGGTGATGACGCGCCCGTCGGCCAGCGTCACCTCGACCCGGTCGCCGACGCGCTTGGCGGACTGCGCGCGGGAGCGGGCCATGACGTTCATGCCGCGGCGCCGGAAGACGTCCTCCAGGACGGCGGCGGCATCCGGGTCCTCACCGGGAAGCACCCGGTCCCTGGACGAGACGAGCGTGACCTTCGACCCCAGCGCCTGATACGCACCGGCGAACTCGGCACCGGTGACACCCGACCCGACCACGATCAGCTCTTCCGGCAGCTCGGTGAGGTCGTAGACCTGGGTCCAGTTGAGGATGCGCTCGCCGTCGGGCTGGGCGTCGGGCAGTTCGCGCGGGTGGCCGCCGGTGGCGATGAGGACGGCGTCGGCGGTGAGGGTCTCCTCGGAGCCGTCGGCGGCGGTGACGACGACCTTGCGGGAACCGTCGAGGCCCTGCATGCCGTCCAGCCGGCCGCGACCGCGCATGACCCGGGCGCCGGCGCGCGTGACGGACGCGGTGATGTCGTGCGACTGGGCGAGCGCGAGCCGCTTCACACGGCGGTTCACCTTCCCCAGGTCCACGCCCACCACCCGGGCCGCCTGTTCCAGCGGCGGGGTGTCGTCGGCGACGATGATCCCCAGCTCCTCGTAGGAGGAGTCGAAGGTGGTCATCACCTCGGCCGTAGCGATAAGGGTCTTCGACGGCACGCAGTCGGTCAGCACCGACGCTCCGCCCAGACCGTCGCAGTCGACGACGGTCACCTCCGCACCGAGCTGAGCGGCGACCAGCGCCGCTTCGTATCCGCCGGGTCCGCCACCGATGATCACGATCCGAGTCACGTACCCCATTGTCCCGCACGCTTCAAGGTGCTACTGCCCCGGGGGGCGCCGGGCGGCGGCCTCCGGTACGGGAGAGACGGGAGTTTCCGCTGCCGTACCCTCTCTCCATGTCGCTCTATGCCGCGTACGCCGGCAACCTCGAAGCGCGCCTGATGTCCCGCCGCGCCCCGCACTCCCCGCTGCGCGCCATCGGCTGGCTGAACGGCTGGCGGCTGACCTTCGGCGGCGAGCAGCTGGGCTGGGAGGGCGCGCTCGCGACGATCGTCGAGGAGCCCGGCGCCCAGGTCTTCGTCGGCCTGTACGACATCGCGCCCATGGACGAGGAGTCCCTCGACCGCTGGGAGGGCGTCGGCCTCGGCATCTACCGCCGGGTCCGCATCCGCGTGCACACCCTGGAAGGCGAGGAGTCGGCGTGGACGTACGCCCTCAACGCCTACGAGGGCGGCCTGCCGTCGGCGCGGTACCTCGGGGAGGTCGCGGACGCGGCCGAGTCGGCCGGGGCGCCACACGATTACGTGATGGAGCTGCGCAAGAGGCCGTGCTGACCGGCGTCGGCTCCTTAGACTGGGAAAACCGGCGCACCAACGGGAGAACGCATGGCCCCCACCACGTATGACGTCTATTACACGGTGCAGGCCGCCGAGGCCCGCGACCGGCTCGACGACCGTCAGCGCGCCGCGTTCGACAAGGGCATCGCCCTACTCGCCCGCGACCCGTTCCTCTCGGTGTCACGGCCCATAAGCTCCACCGGCGACGACCGCACGATCCGCCTCACCCAGAACATCCTCGTGGAGTACACGGTCAGCCGTGGCCGCCTGCTGGTCTTCATCGTCGAGGTCTTCAACGACAAGGACGTTCTCGTCCCGGACGAATGATCGTCCCGACGTCGGCATCGCCCTCTTCGTCGGAAACAACAAGACAACGAAAGCATTCCCGTGAGGTCTGTCATCTACGCGCGTAGGCGAAGACCGGCTACCCTCATCGCGTGAACGCATCTCTTCTTCCGGACGACATCCAGGGCGACCCCTACGCCGCCGCCGACGCCGCCGCCGCGCGCCTGCGCGAACTGACCGGCGCCGAGACCCACGACGTCGCCCTCGTGATGGGCTCCGGCTGGGCTCCGGCCGTCGACGCCCTGGGCGCACCCGACGCCGAGTTCCAGGTCACCGAGCTGCCCGGCTTCCCGCCGCCGGCCGTCGAGGGGCACGGCGGCAAGATCCGCTCGTACTCCTTCGGTGACAAGCGCGCCCTGGTCTTCCTGGGCCGCACCCACTACTACGAGGGCCGTGGCGTCGCCGCCGTCGCCCACGGCGTGCGCACCGCGGTGGCCGCCGGCTGCAAGACGATCGTGCTGACCAACGGCTGCGGCGGCCTGCGCGAGGGCATGCGCCCCGGCCAGCCGGTCCTGATCAGCGACCACATCAACCTGACGGCCACCTCCCCGATCGTCGGCGCCAACTTCGTCGACCTGACGGACCTGTACTCCCCCCGCCTGCGCGCCCTGTGCAAGGAGATCGACCCCTCCCTGGAGGAGGGCGTCTACGCGCAGTTCCCCGGCCCGCACTACGAGACCCCGGCCGAGATCCGCATGGCCCGCGTGATCGGCGCGGACCTGGTCGGCATGTCCACGGTCCTGGAGGCCATCGCCGCCCGTGAGGCGGGCGCCGAGGTGCTGGGCATCTCCCTGGTCACCAACCTCGCCGCGGGCATGACCGGCGAGCCCCTGAACCACGAGGAGGTCCTCCAGGCGGGCCGCGACTCGGCGGCACGCATGGGCGAGCTGCTGGGCCAGGTGCTGGGCCGGCTGTAAACAGATTCGAGGCCCTGTGGCGGCGCGAGCGTGCCACGGGTGCTTCGGCGGCGCTGAGCGCGATACGCCAGTCCACTTCCCAGCCGACCGAGTCGGGTGGGCGGGTGGGCGAACGGGGGTCTGGGGGCGGAGCCCCCAGGCGGCAGGCAAACAAGGAGAGGTTGATCCCAAGGTGCACGACGATCTGTTCGCCAAGGCCAGCGCATGGCTCGCCGAGGACCCGGACCAGGAGACCCGTGACGAACTGGCCAAGCTGATCGACGCCGGTGACGTAACGGAACTGTCGGCCCGATTCAGTGGCACCCTCCAGTTCGGCACCGCAGGCCTCCGAGGCGAACTCGGCGCCGGCCCGATGCGCATGAACCGCAGCGTCGTGATCCGCGCGGCCGCCGGCCTCGCCGCCTACCTGAAGAACCAGGGCCAGACCGACGGCCTCGTCGTCATCGGCTACGACGCCCGCCACAAGTCCGCCGACTTCGCCCGCGACACCGCCGCCGTCATGACCGGCGCCGGCCTGCGCGCGGCCGTCCTCCCCCGCCCCCTCCCCACCCCCGTCCTGGCCTTCGCGATAAGGCACCTGGGCGCGGTCGCGGGCGTCGAGGTCACCGCCAGCCACAACCCGCCCCGGGACAACGGCTACAAGGTCTATCTCGGCGACGGCTCCCAGATCGTCCCGCCGGCGGACGCGGAGATCGCCGCCGAGATCGACGCGATCGTCTCGCTGAACGACGTCCCGCGCCCGGACAGCGGATGGGAGACCCTGGACGACGCGGTCCTGGGCGCCTATCTGGCCCGTACGGACGCCGTGCTCGCCGAAGGCTCCCCGCGCACCGCCCGCACCGTCTACACGGCGATGCACGGCGTCGGCAAGGACGTCCTGCTGGCCGCCTTCGCCCGCGCCGGCTTCCCCGAGCCGGTGCTGGTCGCCGAGCAGGCCGACCCTGACCCGGACTTCCCGACGGTCGCCTTCCCCAACCCGGAGGAGCCGGGCGCGATGGACCTGGCGTTCGCGCAGGCCCGCGCGACCGACCCGGACCTGGTCATCGCCAACGACCCCGACGCCGACCGCTGTGCCGTGGCCGTGAAGCACGGGTCCGACTGGCGCATGCTGCGCGGCGACGAGGTGGGCGCGCTGCTCGCCGCCCACCTGGTGAGCCGCGGCGCCACCGGCACCTTCGCGGAGTCGATCGTCTCCTCCTCCCTCCTCGGCCGCATCGCCGAGAAGGCGAACCTCCCCTACGAGGAGACCCTCACCGGCTTCAAGTGGATCGCCCGCGTGGACGGCCTGCGCTACGGCTACGAGGAGGCCCTCGGCTACTGCGTGGACCCGGAGGGCGTACGGGACAAGGACGGCATCACGGCCGCGCTCCTGATCACCGAGCTGGCCTCGGTCCTGAAGGAGGAGGGCCGCACCCTCCTCGACCTCCTCGACGACCTGGCCGTGGAGCACGGTCTGCACGCCACCGACCAGCTGTCGGTCCGCGTCGAGGACCTCGCGGTCATCTCGGACGCGATGCGCCGTCTGCGCGAGCAGCCCCCGACCGAGCTGGCGGGTCTGGCCGTCGTCCGCGCCGAGGACCTCACCCAGGGCACGGACAAGCTCCCGCCCACCGACGGCCTGCGCTACACCCTCGACGGCGCCCGCGTCATCGTCCGCCCCAGCGGCACCGAGCCCAAGCTCAAGTGCTACCTGGAGGTCGTCGTACCGGTCGCCGCCCACGCCGGCCTCCCGGCCGCCCACACCCGCGCGACCGACCTGCTCACGGCCATCAAGCGGGACCTGTCCGCGGCCGCCGGCATCTGAGTCACCGGCCCTGAGGGGTGCCCCCGGAGTCGGGGGCACCCCTTCGCCGTACCCGGGCAGAGGCCTCCGCAGAGGCTTACGGGAGGAACACGAGGGCCGCCGTCCACGCCACGCCCAGCACCACCGCCAGCGGCCACAGCGGGCGTCCCCGGCGGCTCTCCGCGGCGCGCGCCGTCGGGCGCAGCCCGGGCTCCCGCCACAGCACGGTGATCTCGGCGGCCGTCCGCTCGTACGGGTGCAGCAGCCCGAACCGGCGCTCGAACCACGGCCAGCGCGGGGCGTGCGCCGACCACTCCGTGAAGGAGGACTGCCGGCTGCCCAGCGTCAGGTCGGTGCCCCCGCACTCGACCTTCTTCAGGTCGTCCCAGGCGATGTGCCGGATGCCGCGCAGCCCGTTGAACCACAGTCCCTCGCTGTCGGCGGTGATCCGCCAGGCGAACCAGCGCGGCAGCCGCAGGATCCCGGTGATCCAGACGGCCGCGCCGAGCAGGGAGTCCCACGCGCCGCTCGCGCCGAAGACGACGTAGTAGCCCCACAGCATCAGCAGCAGCCCGGTGAGCCAGTCGAGCAGGCCCGCCCGCCAGCGCCGTACGCCCTGCGGGGCCTCGGCGGGCGTCTCCCGGGCGACGGCGGCACGTACGGCCTGGCGCCGCTCCTCGTACGCCGCCTCGCGCGCCGCCTGCCGTGCCGCCGCTCGCCTCTCCCTCGCCAGCAGACGCCGTAGCGTCCCGTCGGACAGCGTCCGCACCGGCCCGGCCGACCGCTCCAGCAGCGGCGGCTCGCCCGGCTCCTCGGCGGCGGACACGAGCACGATCTCGGCGCCGTCGTACGGCACCCCGTACAGCACGGCCTCCCGCAACGGCCCGGGCCCCTTGCGCTCCAGCCGCGCGAGCAACTCCTCCTCGTCCTCGTCGTCCTCGTCGTCCTCGTCGTCCTTCGGGTCCAGCTCGGTGACGGCGACGGCGAACAGAGGACGCAGGGCGCCCGTGTCGTCGGCGGCGAAGACCTCCGTGTCGACGTCGGCGGACTCGCGCACGAGCACCCGCAGCACGGGCACCGGCCCGCCCCGCAGCGCCGCGGCCCGGCGCCGCCCCAGCAGCCCGGAGACGAGCAGCGTGCCGCCGAGCCCGGCCGCCGTCCAGCAGAGCGCGGCCGCGAAGCCACCGGGTACGACGAGCAGGACGACCCCGACCGCCACGGCGACGAAGAACCCGCCGCACCCGGCCTGGAACCGCCCGCGCACCACGGCCGGCCCGGCATCCGGCACCGGCGCGGTCGCACCGCCGGACACGTCCGCGGCCCGCTCCCGCTGCCGCGCCCGCGCGGCCAGCCGCAGCAGCGCCGCCGTCCAGAGCACCGCCAGGGCGAGGACACCGGCCACGGCCTGCGGCCAGGACGACGCGGGCGGCCACACCAGCACGGCGGCCGCCGGCACCGGCGCCACGACCCGCACGATCTCCGGACTCGTGACCGACCAGAGCAGATGCAGCCCGAGCAGCGCGGCGAGCCACCCGGGCCAGTCGCCGGGCCAGGTCAGCACACCGGTGACCAGCCCGGCGGCCAGCAGCCCGAGGCCGATGTGCTGCGCCCTCGCGGGCCGGGGCACCCAGCGCGGCGGCAGGGCCTCGATCCACCGGCGCGCCCGCTCACCGTCCCAGGAGGGACACCCGTCAGGCAGAGCGGACTCGGGCAGCGGCAAGGGCTGCCCAGGGCTGGTGTTCATGGACTTCCAGACTGTCGGACGGCACGGGAGGTTGCGGCCCCGGCGGTTACGCGGAGAAGCAGCCGATCATGGCCCGTACGACTGTGAGCGGGCTGGGGGTGGTGACCTCGGCGTCAGCCCCCGGCACCTGCTCCCCTCACCCCGTCGCCAGCAGCACCGCAAGCAGCACCGCTCCGGCGACCACGGGCGCGATCACCTCGTAGGCCCAGCGCACGGTCACCTCGCCCTGCGCCGACTTGGCCTGCCCGCGCCGCTCCTGGGCGGTCCGCAGGTCGTCCATGATCTGGTCGGTCTCGGCACGGGTCGGCCCGTCGTGGCCGCCGAAGCCGCCGAAGATGCCGAAGCCGGGTCCCGGGCCGGAGGACCGCCCCTCGCCCTTGGCCGCCGCCTGCGCCCGGCTCTGCTGGCGCGCCGCCTTCTTGCGGGCGCGCAGCGAGACGGGGATGGCCCACAGCTGGTACTTGGTGCCGGAGTTGTCGATGACCTCGTTGGTGTAGCCGGAGCGCAGGGAGGCGACCTCACCCCAGGGCAGGGTGATCACCCGGAACGGGTTGCGGACCCGCAGCCGGTCCTCGCCCGAGAAGACCGCCGGCCGCAGGGTGAAGGCGATCACCAGCGGGACGACCAGGATCAGCGTGGCGAGTGCGAGCCAGGGGGTGCGCCCGCCGCCGTGGACCAGCGCGTCGAAGCCCAGCCAGGCGGCCAGCGCGAGCAGCAGCACACCGGCCATGAGCGCCAGGGGCGAGCGGTAGGTCAGGTCCTTGGCGGTGGCCGACTGGTGGTCCGGGGTCGTCATGCTCCCGATTCTGCACGACGCCGACAGAACCGCCGCTATGCGCCCCCGGCCCTGCGCTCATCCGTGATCAACAGCCGGGCAATGAGCACCCGGGGCTATACAGCCGCTACGCGCGTAGATATGCTCGTCTGGTGACCATGCCCACCACTGCACCCACAGCACATGCTCTCGCTGACGTCACCGCGTCCGACAGCACGCTGCGCCGCTTCCTCCACGGGCTGCCCGGCGTCGACGCGGTCGGCCTGGAGGCGCGCGCCGCGTCTCTCGGCACCCGTTCCATCAAGACCACCGCGAAGGCGTACGCCATCGACCTCGCCATCTCGATGGTCGACCTGACGACGCTGGAAGGCGCGGACACCCCGGGCAAGGTCCGGGCGCTCGGCGCCAAGGCGGTCCACCCCGACCCGACGGACCGGACGACCCCGACCACGGCGGCCGTCTGCGTCTACCCCGACATGGTGGCCGTCGCCAAGGAGGCCGTCGCCGGCTCCGGCGTGAAGGTCGCCTCGGTGGCCACCGCCTTCCCGGCCGGCCGTGCCGCGCTCGACGTGAAGCTCGCCGACGTGCGTGACGCCGTCGCCGCCGGCGCCGACGAGATCGACATGGTCATCGACCGGGGCGCGTTCCTCGCGGGCAAGTACCTCAAGGTGTACGACGAGATCGTCGCCGTGAAGGAGGCCTGCGGGACCAGCGCCCGGCTGAAGGTCATCTTCGAGACCGGTGAGCTGTCCACGTACGACAACATCCGCCGGGCGAGCTGGCTGGGCATGCTGGCGGGCGCGGACTTCATCAAGACGTCGACCGGCAAGGTCGCCGTCAACGCGACCCCCGCCAACACCCTGCTCATGCTGGAGGCGGTGCGCGACTTCCGCGCCCAGACCGGCATCCAGGTCGGCGTGAAGCCCGCGGGCGGCATCCGCACCACCAAGGACGCCATCAAGTTCCTGGTCCTGGTCAACGAGACCGCGGGCGAGGACTGGCTGGACAACCACTGGTTCCGCTTCGGCGCCTCCTCGCTCCTGAACGATCTGCTGATGCAGCGTCAGAAGCTGGCCACCGGCCGCTACTCCGGCCCCGACTACGTGACGGTGGACTGATCACCATGGCATCCGCATTCGAGTACGCACCGGCGCCCGAGTCCCGCTCCGTCGTCGACATCGCCCCCTCCTACGGCCTCTTCATCGACGGCGAGTTCACCGAGGCGGCCGACGGCAAGGTCTTCAAGACGGTCAGCCCGTCCACCGAGGAGGTCCTCTCCGAGGTCGCCCAGGCGGGCGAGGCGGACGTCGACCGCGCGGTGAAGGCCGCCCGCAAGGCGTTCGAGAAGTGGTCGGCGCTGCCGGGCTCCGAGCGCGCCAAGTACCTGTTCCGCATCGCCCGCATCATCCAGGAGCGCAGCCGCGAGCTGGCCGTCCTGGAGACGCTGGACAACGGCAAGCCGATCAAGGAGACCCGCGACGCGGACCTCCCGCTGGTCGCCGCGCACTTCTTCTACTACGCGGGCTGGGCCGACAAGCTGGACCACGCGGGCTTCGGCGCGAACCCGCAGCCGCTGGGCGTGGCCGGCCAGGTCATCCCCTGGAACTTCCCCCTCCTCATGCTGGCGTGGAAGATCGCCCCGGCGCTGGCGACCGGCAACACGGTGGTGCTGAAGCCCGCCGAGACCACCCCCCTCTCGGCGCTCTTCTTCGCGGACATCTGCCGCCAGGCGGGCCTGCCCAAGGGTGTCGTCAACATCCTTCCGGGCTACGGCGACACGGGCGCCGCCCTCGTCTCGCACCCGGACGTGAACAAGGTCGCCTTCACCGGCTCCACGGCCGTCGGCAAGGAGATCGCGCGGACCGTCGCCGGCACCCGCAAGAAGCTCACCCTCGAACTGGGCGGCAAGGGCGCCAACATCGTCTTCGACGACGCCCCGATCGACCAGGCCGTCGAGGGCATCGTGAACGGCATCTTCTTCAACCAGGGCCAGGTCTGCTGCGCGGGCAGCCGTCTCCTGGTCCAGGAGTCGATCCAGGACGAGCTGCTGGACTCCCTCAAGCGCCGCCTGTCGACCCTGCGCCTCGGCGACCCGCTGGACAAGAACACCGACATCGGCGCGATCAACTCCGCCGAGCAGCTCTCCCGGATCACCTCGCTCGTCGAGCAGGGCGAGGCCGAGGGCGCCGAGCGCTGGTCCCCGGCCTGCGAACTGCCCTCGTCCGGCTACTGGTTCGCCCCGACGCTGTTCACGAACGTCACCCAGGCGCACACCGTCGCCCGCGACGAGATCTTCGGCCCGGTGCTGTCGGTCCTCACCTTCCGCACGCCCGACGAGGCCGTCGCCAAGGCCAACAACACCCAGTACGGCCTCTCCGCCGGCATCTGGACCGAGAAGGGCTCCCGGATCCTGGCCGTCGCGAACAAGCTGCGCGCCGGCGTCGTCTGGTCCAACACGTTCAACAAGTTCGACCCGACCTCGCCGTTCGGCGGTTACAAGGAGTCGGGCTTCGGCCGCGAGGGCGGCCGCCACGGCCTGGAGGCGTACCTCGATGTCTGAGAAGTCCGAGAAGACCGAGAAGTCCGAGAAGTCCGAGCAGCAGCGGCTCAGCGTTTTCAAGACCTACAAGCTGTACGTCGGCGGGAAGTTCCCGCGTTCCGAGAGCGGCCGGGTGTACGAGGTGACCGACTCGAAGGGCAACTGGCTGGCCAACGCTCCCCAGTCCTCCCGCAAGGACGCCCGTGACGCGGTCGTGGCCGCCCGCAAGGCGGTCGGCGGCTGGTCGGGGGCCACGGCCTACAACCGCGGCCAGATCCTCTACCGCGTCGCGGAGATGCTGGAGGGCCGCCGCGAGCAGTTCGTCCGCGAGGTGGCCGAGGCGGAGGGCCTGTCCAAGTCGAAGGCCGCCGCCCAGGTGGACGCCGCGATCGACCGCTGGGTCTGGTACGCGGGCTGGACCGACAAGATCGCCCAGGTCGTGGGCGGCGGGAACCCGGTGGCGGGCCCGTTCTTCAACCTCTCCTCGCCGGAGCCGACGGGCGTCGTGGCCGTCCTCGCCCCCCAGGAGTCCTCCTTCCTGGGCCTGGTGTCCGTGATCGCCCCGGTGATCGCGACCGGCAACACGGCGATCGTGATCGCGAGCGAGAAGTCCCCGCTCCCCGCCCTGTCGCTGGGCGAGGTGCTGGCCACCTCGGACCTGCCCGGCGGCGTGGTCAACGTCCTCTCCGGCCGTACGGCGGAGATCGCGGCGCCGCTGGCCGCGCACCAGGACGTCAACGCGATCGACCTGGCCGGCGCCGACGACGTGCTGGCCAAGGAACTGGAGATCGCCGCGGCCGACAACCTGAAGCGCGTTCTTCGTCCGCAGCCTGTGGACGACTGGTCGGCGACTCCCGGCATCGACCGCATGACGACGTTCCTGGAGACCAAGACGGTCTGGCACCCGACGGGGTCACTGGGCGCGTCGGGTTCGTCGTACTGACGGCCTGACGACCCGACGGCCCCGTAGAGCCGGAGAGCCGCGCCATCCCTCCGTCCGGGGGTGGCGCGGCTCTCCTCGTGTCCGCCGGGGTTCAGCCCAGCGGGGCGCCCGTACCACCGCCCAGCAGACCGGTCACCAGTCCCACCCCCGGCACCGCGCCGAGCGACTGCGCCTCCGCGACCGGGCCCGTCAGCATCTGCGAGCCGACCGGCTTGAAGTCGGCGAGCTGGGTGCCCACGCCGTTGTCGAGCGGGTCGACACCGGTGCCGGCGAGCGGGTTGGGCTTGAGGCCGGCGACCGGGCCGGTGACGTAGCCGACCGTGCCGGTGAGGGCCGTCAGGCCCGCCTTGGGGTCGATGTTGCCGAGTGAGGTGGGACGCCACGGCACGTCGACGACCGGGGCGGCGGCCGCGTGCGCCGTCGCCGCGCCCGCCCCCAGGGCCGCTCCGGCGGTGGCGAGGGCGATCAGGGCGCGCTGCGCGGTGGGGTGCTGGGAGGAAGCGGGTCGGGCCATCGCTGGTGCCACCTTCTGGTGCGCAGGGTAATGAGGTCAGTACGTAGGGTAGTTGAGGTGAGGCTCACGCTCAAAAGCCGACCCGCGGGGTCGGCAGGCGGCCCACCATGCGTCAAACTGGTGTTCCGTGAGCATTCATCACCCGTCCCCCGCCCGCGTCGTGCTGCTGTGCGGCCCCTCGGGCTCGGGCAAGTCACTCGTCGCCGCCCGTTCCGGGCTCCCCGTCCTGCGCCTCGACGACTTCTACAAGGAGGGCGACGACCCGACGCTGCCACTGGTGGACGGGAGTTCGGACATCGACTGGGACCATCCGGAGTCCTGGGACGCGGACGTCGCGATCGAGGCCATCTCCCGGCTGTGCGCCTCGGGCTCGACGCCCGTTCCGGTGTACGACATCGCGCTGAGCGCCCGTACCGGCGAGGAGGCGCTGCACATCGGGCGCACCCCGCTGTTCATCGCGGAGGGCATCTTCGCCGCGGAGATCGTGGAGCGCTGCCGTGACCTGGGTCTGCTGGCGGACGCGCTGTGCCTGACCCGCGGCCCGGTCACCACCTTCCGCCGGCGTTTCCTGCGCGATCTGAAGGAGGGCCGCAAGTCGGTGCCGTTCCTGCTGCGCCGCGGCTGGCGGCTGATGCGCGCGGAGCGGTCGATCGTGGCCCGCCAGGTGTCCCTGGGTGCGTATCCGTGCGACCGGGACGAGGCCCTGGGGCGGCTGACGGCAGCGGAGTGGGCCGTCGGGCACGGCAGCACAACCGCGGTCTGAGGGCCGTACGAAAACGCGAAACGGGACTGGTCAGACCCCCCGGCCCACCAGTCCCGTTCCTCTGTGCTCCCCCGTGTTCCCCCGTGGGCCCACCCCCCAGTGGTCCCCCGTTGCTCCCCCGTGTTCCCCCGAGGTCACCCCCCAGTGACCCCTGACCTTCAGGCGACCAGCTCGCCGAAGGCGTCCTCCTCGTCACGGCCGAAGCTGAGGACCTCGTCCTCGCGCAGCCGGCGGAGCGACCGCCAGATGCTGGACTTCACCGTGCCGACACTGATGTCGAGGATCTCCGCGATCTCCGGGTCCGTGCGGCCCTCGTAGTAGCGCAGGACCAGCATGGTGCGCTGGAGTTCGGGCAGCCGGGCCAGCGCCTGCCACAGGACCGCGCGCAGCTCGGTGCCGCGCATCGCGTCCGTCTCGCCGGGCGTCTCCGGCAGTTCCTCGGTCGGGTACTCGTTGAGCTTGCGGCGCCGCCAGGCGCTGATGTGCAGGTTGGTCATGGTGCGGCGCAGATAGCCGCCGACCGCCGCCTTGTCGCTGATCCGGTCCCACGCCTTGTACGTCGAGAACAGCGCGCTCTGCAGCAGGTCCTCGGCCTCGAAGCGGTCACCGGTCAGGTGGTAGGCGGTGGCGTACAGGGAGGCGCGGCGCTCCTGGACGTAGGCGGTGAACTCCGCCTCGGTCAGCGAACGGCGCTCCCCCGAGTCCTCCCTGTACGCGGATCCCCCGTGCGTTTCCCCCGTGTACGCGTCAACCACCGTCATGTAACCGGTGTGCTGACGCCCGGCGCCGCGAGCGCACCCCCGCCCGCTCACGGCGCCGGACTTCTCGGAACCCCGGTGCACGTCGTGCAGACGCGTGACAACTGCGCTGGTGCTGATGCTGTGCAGCGTGTTCATCTCGCGCTCCCCGTCGTGGACTTCCGGTGTTCGACTTGCTCGGCGTTGCTTCCTTGCCTGTGCCGAAAAGCTTGCCGAGGGACCTTCATGGCCGTGTCCGCCGACTGTCACAGACCTGTCACAGGGGTCCGGCCCAGGACCGTCACAGAGCGCGCACAGGAGGTGGCGGTAGGGAGGACCCGGCGTCGACAGGTCGTACGAGAGCCCGTCCATGGGCCAGAATGAGCCCGTGCCTTCCCTGTTGCTGATCGAGGACGACGACGCCATCCGCACGGCCCTGGAGCTCTCCCTGACGCGCCAGGGTCACCGGGTGGCCACCGCTGCCAGCGGTGAGGACGGTCTGAAGCTGCTGCGCGAGCAGCGGCCGGATCTGATCGTGCTGGATGTGATGCTGCCCGGCATCGACGGATTCGAGGTGTGCCGGCGCATCCGGCGCACCGACCAGCTGCCGATCATCCTGCTGACCGCCCGCAACGACGACATCGACGTGGTCGTGGGGCTGGAGTCCGGCGCCGACGACTATGTCGTGAAGCCGGTGCAGGGCCGGGTGCTGGACGCCCGGATCCGGGCCGTGCTGCGCCGCGGCGAGCGCGAGTCCAGCGACTCGGCAGCCTTCGGCAGCCTGGTCATCGACCGCTCCGCGATGACCGTGACCAAGAACGGCGAGGACCTGCAGCTGACGCCGACCGAGCTGAGACTGCTGCTGGAGCTGAGCCGGCGGCCCGGTCAGGCGCTGTCCCGCCAGCAGCTGCTGCGGCTGGTGTGGGAGCACGACTACCTGGGCGACTCGCGCCTGGTGGACGCGTGTGTGCAGCGGCTGCGCGCCAAGGTGGAGGACGTGCCCTCGTCCCCGACCCTGATCCGTACCGTCCGTGGTGTCGGCTACCGCCTGGACACCCCTCAGTGACCGATACGCAAGGGGGGCTGCGCGGCTGGACCGCGGGGCGCAAGGGAAACCTGTCGCGGCTGCGGTTCACCAGCCTCAGGCTGCGCCTGGTCGTCGTCTTCGGGCTGGTCGCGCTCACCGCCGCGGTGTCGGCGTCGGGCATCGCGTACTGGCTGAACCGGGAGGCCGTGCTCACCCGCGCCCAGGACGCGGTGCTGCGCGACTTCCAGCAGGAGATGCAGAACCGGGCGGGCGCGCTGCCGGTGCACCCCTCGCAGGACGAACTGCAGCACGCGGCGGGCCAGATGGCCGGCAGCAGCCAGCGGTTCAGCGTGCTGCTGGTCGCCCAGGACCCGAGCGGCAAGACGGTGTACGGCAACTCGGGCGGCATCAACGGCTTCGCGCTGGAGGACGTGCCCAGGTCGCTGCGGGCCGCGGTCAACAAGCAGCAGAAGGTGACCGACGCCAACAAGTCGCCGTACCACCTGTACTGGCAGCGGGTCGACGAGCACGGCACGCCGTACCTGGTCGCCGGTACCCGGCTGATCGGCGGCGGCCCGACGGGCTACATGGCGAAGTCGCTGGAGCCGGAGGCCAAGGACCTCAACTCGCTGGCCTGGTCGCTGGGGATCGCGACGGGCCTCGCCCTGATCGGCTCGGCGCTGCTCGCGCAGGCGGCCGCCACGACCGTGCTGAAGCCGGTGCAGCGCCTCGGTGTGGCCGCCCGGAGCCTCGGCGAGGGCAAGCTGGACACCCGGCTCAGGGTGACGGGCACGGACGAACTCGCGGATCTGTCCCGGACGTTCAACAACGCGGCCGAGGCGCTGGAGAAGCGGGTGGCCGACATGGCCGCGCGCGACGACGCGTCCCGGCGCTTCGTGGCCGACATGTCCCATGAGCTGCGGACGCCGCTGACCGCCATCACCGCCGTCACGGAGGTGCTGGAGGAGGAGCTGGAGTCCGAGGCCGGGGGCATCGACCCGATGGTCGAACCGGCCGTACGGCTGGTGGTCAGCGAGACCCGGCGGCTGAACGACCTGGTCGAGAACCTGATGGAGGTCACCCGCTTCGACGCGGGCACCGCCCGTCTGGTCCTGGACTACGTCGACATCGCCGACCAGATCACCGCCTGCATCGACGCCCGCGCCTGGCTGGACGCCGTGGAACTGGACGCCGAGCGCGGGACCCACGCCCGCCTCGACCCGCGCCGCCTGGACGTCATCCTGGCCAACCTGATCGGCAACGCGCTCAAACACGGCGGGTCTCCGGTGCGGGTGTCGGTGCGCATGGACGATGAAGAGGGCGCGGACCTGGTCATCGCGGTGCGTGACCACGGGCCCGGCATCCCCGAGGACGTCCTGCCGCACGTCTTCGACCGCTTCTACAAGGCCAGCGCCTCCCGGCCGCGCTCGGAGGGCAGCGGCCTGGGCCTGTCCATCGCCCTGGAGAACGCCCACATCCACGGCGGTGAGATCACCGCCGCCAACTCCCCCGACGGGGGTGCGGTGTTCACGCTGCGGCTGCCGCGGGACGCCTCACAACTGACGGAGGAGAACGGCGAGGGCACCAAGAACGACGAGATCGGGAACTCAGGGAAGGAGGGGTCATGAGACCAGGGACCGTACGCGGCCTGCTGGCGGCGCCCCTCCTCGCCGCGCTCCTCAGCGGGTGCGGGATCCGGCCCACCGAGGTGCCGACGGACTTCGGCGGGGCGCCCTCCCGGGTGCCGTGCACACCGTCCGGGCCCGGCGTGTCGACGCAGTCCTCGCAGGGGGTGCCCGTGCAGGTCTTCCTGCTGTGCGGCTCGTCCCTGGCCGCCGTCGACCGGACCGTCAGGGTCCCGGAGGGCACGCCGGACGAGCGGCGCCGGGTGATCGTGGCGCAGGGTCTGCTGGACCAGCTCGCCGCGTCCCCGTCGGCCGGGCAGAAGGCGGCTGGCTACACGACGTACGTGCCGGGCGGCCTGAGCGTGACCGGGCCCGGCCGCAAGGACCCGGAGGACGCGCTCCGGCTGAGCACCGCACCGGAGAAGCTCACCTCCTACGCCCTCGCCCAGGTCGTGTGCACGCTGTCCGACTCGGCGGCGACCGAGGGCGACGGCTCGGTCATCCTGGGCGGCCCGGGCACCGCCCCGCTGCGCCGCTACGAGTGCACCGACGACGTCCGCAACCGCCCGGGTACGACCGAGCCGCCGTCCGGCGAGGTCACGGCGGGCTGAGCGGCCGCAGGCGGGCGGGTGTGGCGGACGCCTCATGTACATCCGCGTGACGGATGCGGAACCGATCGTGCACAGGGGTGCGTCTAGGGGGTCGTGCAGCGTCAAGGCTCCATCGGCGGCAGCGCCGCGATCCGCATCCGTGTGACAGGGGGTGTCCTCCTCGTCGCACACCTCGGGCTCGTCGCCTGGCTGATGCTGCGTCCCCTGGACGTCCCCTGGGTGATGCCCGCCAACCTGCGCCCGCTGGCCGGCATCCGGGCCGACCTGGCGCTGGGCTGGCCCGGGGCCGCCAGACCCCTCGGCGAGGGGCTGGCCCTGCTCGCTCCGCTGGGCGTGCTGCTGCCGATGGCCGGCCGCCTCGACGTCTCCCCGCTCACCTCCCTGGTCCGCACGACGGCCACGGGTGCCCTGATCTCGCTGGGCATCGCCCTGCTGCAGACGGGGGTGCCCGGCAGGGTCGTGGACGTCGACTCGCTGCTGCTGAACACCGTGGGCGTGATCCTGGCCCACCTGGCGGTGGTGCCCGCGGGCCGGGCCTGGCTGCGGCGCCGGGACGAGCGTGGACCCCGCGAGGCGGAGCAGGTCACCGTCCAGGAGGACGTCCCTCAGGGTCGGACCCCGACGATTCCCAGGGTCGGGATCGCCCCGTAGAGCGACGCTTCGTCCCGTTCGTCTCCGTAGTGTGGAAGACAGTTGAGGCGATCGACCGGAGAGCCTCACCCGACGCTCACCGAGGAGCCGCAGATGTCCAGCCTCGCCCGTCCCACCCACGGCCGCATGATCGGCGGAGTGTGTGCCGCGCTGGCGCGGCGCTTCGGCACCTCCGCGACGACGATGCGGGTGATCTTCCTGCTGTCCTGTCTGCTCCCCGGCCCCCAGTTCCTGCTCTACATAGCGCTGTGGATCCTGCTGCCGGCGGAGGACAAGGCCAAGGCCACCGCCTGGTGAGTCCGGGCACGCGAACGCCGCTGGGGCGCTCCGGACTGCTCCGGGGCGCCCCAGCGGCGTCGTACGCGTGGCGGTGTCAGCCGAGCGGGATGCCGTTCACCGGCAGGCCGTGCGTGGGCAGGCCCTGCACCGGCAGTCCGCCGAGCAGCCCGGCGACCGGCGCGGCGGGCCCGTCGGCGAGGACCCTCTCGACGGTCGGCTGCGCGGCGGCCAGGCCGGCACCGAGGGCACCCTGCCCCTGGGCGAGCGCCTCACCGGCGCCCGGCAGCGCCTTGCCGACGTTCTCGGCGGGCAGCGTCTTGGTGACGGTGTCCAGGGCCTGCGTCGCGTCCGGGACGGCCGGGGCCGCGTTGGCGGCGCCCGCGCCGACGGCGGCGAAAGCGGCACCGAGGGCGGCGACACCGAGGGTCTTGGCAGCAGACTGCTTCATGGTGAATGCGTCCTTGAATCCGGAGACGGGAGATCACAAACGATCTGAGCGGTCCACGACCGTAAACATGCCGGACCGCCCGCCGCAAACACCGAAATACGGACGACTTGTGAAAGCCCGTCCGCATTCCGTGCCGCCGGTCGCCCCGCCGCTACCCCTCGGAACCGGAAGAACCGCTGGTGGAGGCGGTCTGCTGGAACAGCCACTCGGATTTCAGTTCTGCATATCCGGGCTTGACCACGTCATTGATCATCGCGAGTCGTTCATCGAAAGGAATGAACGCTGATTTCATCGCATTGACGGAGAACCATGCCAGGTCGTCGAGCGTATAACCGAACGCCTCGACGAGATGCTCGAATTCCCGGCTCATGCTGGTGTGCGACATCAGCCGGTTGTCGGTGTTGACCGTCGCCCGGAAGTGCAGCCGCCGCAGCAGCCCGATCGGGTGCTCGGCGTAGGAAGAGGCCGCCCCGGTCTGCAGGTTGGAGCTGGGGCACATCTCCAGCGGGATGCGCTTGTCACGGACGTACGACGCCAGCCGCCCGAGCCGCACCGAGCCGTCCTCGCGGACCTCGATGTCGTCGATGATCCGCACCCCGTGCCCGAGCCGGTCCGCACCGCACCACTGCAGCGCCTGCCAGATGGACGGCAGCCCGAAGGCCTCACCGGCGTGGATGGTGAAGTGGTTGTTCTCGCGCTTGAGGTACTCGAACGCGTCCAGGTGCCGGGTGGGCGGGTAGCCGGCCTCGGCGCCGGCGATGTCGAAGCCGACCACGCCCAGATCCCGGTAGCGGTTGGCGAGTTCGGCGATCTCCAGGGCGCGGGCGGCGTGCCGCATGGCGGTCAGCAGGGCGCCGACCCGGATGCGGTGGCCGTTCTGCCGGGCGAGCCGCTCGCCCTGCCGGAAGCCCTCGTTGACCGCCTCGACGACCTCTTCGAGGCTCAGCCCGGCCTCCAGGTGCTGCTCGGGCGCGTACCGCACCTCCGCGTAGACGACCCCGTCCTCGGCGAGGTCCTCGGCGCACTCCCGGGCGACGCGGACGAGCGCCTCCCGGGTCTGCATCACACCGACGGTGTGCGAGAAGGTCTCCAGATACCGTTCCAACGAGCCGGAATCGGCCGCTTCGCGGAACCAGATGCCCAGCTTGTCGGGGTCGGTCTCGGGGAGCTGGGAGTAGCCCGCCTCCTGGGCGAGTTCGACGACGGTTCCGGGGCGGAGCCCGCCGTCGAGATGATCGTGCAGCAGAACCTTGGGGGCCCGGCGGATCTGGTCCGGCGTCGGGACGTGCGTCGGGACGGTCCCAGTCGGTGCAGTCTGGCTCGTCATTGCCGCACTGTAACGCCTACGCGCGTAGAGAGCCGCTGTACGGCATGTACTTTTCCGTCGATATTTAACGGTGACCGCACGGACGGGTTTCGTACACCGAGCCTTCTGACACTGTTCTGTCATGGGACAGCAAGCGACGCCGGTCCGAACGGCCAGGCTGGCAAAGGCAGTCGGCCCGGAGCCGACGACAGTGAGCGGAGCGGTGCTGCTGCTCCCCGGGGGCGAGGAGGTCTCCGCCCGCAGGCCGTCGCTCATCCAGGCGACGGCCTTCGTCCGCTCCCTCGGCCGCAGGTTCGCCCGCGCGGGCCGCGCGGAGGGGCTGGCTGTCCATACCGTCCACTACCGCTACCGGGGCTGGAACGGCAGCGAGGCGCATCTCGCGGGGGACGCGGAGTGGGCCGCAGATGAGGTCGTACGGCGGTACGGGGACGTTCCCGTGTGTCTCGTCGGACTCGACATGGGCGGACGGGCTGCGCTGCGGGCGGGCGGGCACGAGGCGGTGAACTCGGTGATCGCGCTTGCCCCCTGGCTGCCGGAGGAGGACGTGGCCGCGGCCGCCGAGCCGGTGAAGCAGCTGGTGGGACGGCGGGTGCTGATCGTGCACGGCACGAACGACGAACGGACCGATCCCGAGCTGTCGTTCCGGCTGGCGGCTCGGGCGAAGAAGGTGAACCGGGATGTGTGCCGGTTCGAAGTGCACTCCGACGGCCATGGGTTGCATCAGCACCGGGATGAAGTGCTGTCGCTTGCGGTGGACTTCGTGATGGGGGCGTTGTTCGGGTGTTCGGTGTCTCGGCCTGTGGAGGATGCGTTGGCTGCTCCGCCGCCTATCGGTTTGAGGATGCCGTTGGCTGCGGGGTTCGGTAGGTCGTTGAGGCGGTAGCGCCGTTGGGTGTCGGTGGTTGTCGGGGTGCGGGTGCGTTGTGGTTGATCGCGCGGTTCCCCGCGCCCCTAGGTGGGGAGCAGGTTCCCTCTTCTGGAAAGCAAGAACTTCTTGAAGGCGGCCACGGGTGGGGTGTCCGGGCGGTCGGCCAGCCAGGCGACGCCGATTTCGCGGGCCGCCTTGGGGGCTGTCACCGTCAGTTCCACGACGCCCGGTCTGGGGACGGTCGGGGGAGGCAGGAGGGCGACTCCCAGGCCCGCCGCCACCAGGCCCCGTAGGGTTTCCGCCTCCTCGCCCTCGAAGGCCACCCTGGGGCGGAAGCCCGCCTGGGTGCAGAGGTCGTCGGTGATGCGGCGCAGGCCGTAACCCGGTTCCAGGGTGACGAAGGTTTCGTCGGCGGCCTCGGCCAGGCGGATGCGGCGGCGGGCGGCGAGGCGGTGGTCGGCCGGGACGACGAGACGCAGCTTCTGTTCGTCCAGGCGGCGGGCCACGAGGTCGGGTGCGTCGGGGACCGGAGAGGTGAGGCAGAGGTCCAGCTCTCCCGCGCGCAGCCGCTCCAGCATGGCCTCGCCGTAGTTCTGGACGAGACTGAAGCGGATGCGCGGGTGGTCGGCGCGGAAGGCGTGCAGCAGGCCGGGTACGGTCTCGGCGCCCATGGTGTGCAGGAAGCCGAAGGCGACCTTGCCGGTGGCCGGGTCGGCGTCGGCGCGGACCTCCTCGGCGGCGCGCTCGACCTCGGCGAGGGCACGTTCGACGGAGGCGAGGAAGGTGCGGCCGGCGGTGGTGAGGGAAACCGTACGGCCGTGGCGGGCGAACAGGTCGACACCCAGGTCCTGCTCCAGGCGGGCCATCGCGCGCGAGAGGGTCGACTGGGGGACGTTCATCTCGTGGGCGGCCCGGGTGACGTGCTCGGTGCGGGCGACGCCGGCGAAGTACGCGAGGCGGGGCGCCAGCAACAGCGCCATGTCTTCTGTGTCACTGGACGGTGACAGGCGGGCCTGTGAGCTTTGCTGATGCACCATGGGAACGATTATGGCCAATCCATGCATTGGACGGATGAGCGGGATCGTACGTAGCTTCGAGGCATGTCTCCCGCCAGTACCGGGGCGTCCACCAGCGTGGACGCCGCCCAGCCCGTCCGTTCCTCCGACTCCGCGTCCGACTCCCGCATGGCGCCGGGCGGCCCCGGCTACCGCCGGATGAGCTTCGCCCTCTTCCTCGCCGGAGTCGCGACCTTCGCCCTCCTCTACTCCACGCAGGCCCTGCTGCCGCTGATCTCCGGGGAGTTCGGGGTCGCGGCGAACGAGGCGAGCTGGACGGTGGCGGCCGCGACCGGCGGTCTGGCGCTGTTCGTGCTGCCGATGAGCGCCCTGTCGGAGCGCTTCGGCCGCCGTACGGTGATGACGGCCTCGCTGGCGGTCGCGGTGAGCGTCGGTCTGCTGGTCCCCTTCGCGCCCTCCATCGGGGCCCTGGTGGTGCTGCGCGCGGTGCAGGGCGCGGCGCTGGCCGGTCTGCCGGCCTCTGCGACGGCGTACCTGGCCGAAGAGGTCCGCCCGAAGGCGCTGGTCACGGCGATCGGGCTGTTCGTGGCGGGCAACAGCGTCGGCGGGATGAGCGGCCGGGTGATCACCGGCTGGGTCGCGCAGGAGTGGGGCTGGCGGGTGGCCGTCGGGGTGATCGGCGCGATCGCGGTGGCCTGCGCGGTGGCGTTCCGGCTGCTGCTGCCGGCACCGCGGCACTTCAAGGCCGGCTCGCTGCGCCCCCGCGTCCTGCTCGGCACGGTCCGCGACCACCTCTCCGACCCGCTGCTGCGCCGCCTGTACGCGATCGGCGCACTGTTCATGACGGTGTTCGGCGGTGTGTACACGGTGATCGGCTACCGCCTGACCGAGGCCCCCTTCTCCCTCCCGCAGGGCATCGTCGGCTCGATCTTCCTGGTGTACCTGGTGGGTACGGTGTCGGCGTCGACCGCGGGCCGCCTGGTGGGCCGCCTCGGCCGCCGGGGCGCGCTGTACCTGGCGGGCGGTACGACGGCGACGGGCCTGCTGCTCTCCCTGGCCGACTCCCTGCCCCTGGTCCTGCTGGGCCTGGTCCTGATCACCGCGGGCTTCTTCGCGGGCCACGCGGTCGCCTCCTCGGCGGTCAGCAAGACGGCCACCCACGGCCGCGCCCAGGCCTCGGCCCTCTACCAGTCCGCGTACTACGTCGGCTCCAGCGCCGGCAGCACGATCGGCGCGATGGCCTTCCACGCGGACGGCTGGGCCGGCACGGTCACCGTGGGCATCCTCGCGGTCCTCGGCGTCGTGACGATCACGGTCCTCGGCTCCCGGGCGGCCCGGGTGGCGGCCCGGCGGGCGCCGGTGGCGGCGGCGCACTGACCTTCGCTCCTCGCATTCCCCCTGCTCACAGCCCGTTGTCAGTGGCCGCGGATACCTTCCGCGGGTCAACTGGACGGATGAGCAGGGGGATTGCCGTATGGAGTTCCGGATCGCACGCGCGGATCTCAACGAAGCGGTCTCGTGGGCGGCACGGGCGTTGCCGGCGCGGACACCCGTGCCGGTGCTGGGCGGCCTGTCGCTGATGGCCGGGCCGGGGCGGCTGGCGGTGTCGGGGTTCGACTTCGAGACGGCCGCGCGGGTCGAGACGGACGCCGAGACGGTGGCCGAGGGGCGGGTGCTGGTCCTGGGGCGCAGGCTGCTGGACATCTGCCGGGTGCTGCCGGAGGGGCCGGTGAGCTGTGTGCTGGAGGGCTCGCGGTTCACGGTGGAGGCGGGCGGCGCCCGGTTCGGGCTGTCGACACTGCCCTACGAGGAGTATCCGGCGCTTCCCGAGGCGCCCCCGGTGTACGGCGGTGTGGACGCGGCCGCGTTCGCGACGGCTGTCGGACAGGTGGCCGTGGCGGCGGGCCGGGACGACACACTGCCGGTGCTCACCGGGATCCGACTGCGGCTCGACGGCGAGGAGATGGCCCTGTCGGCGTCCGACCGGTACCGGTATGCCGTGCGGCGGCTGGAGTGGAAACCGGAGGCGGGAGCGGCCGGGGCGGCGGTGGAGGCGCTGCTGCCCGCGCGGCGGCTGCTGGAGCTGGCGCGGTCGCTGGCCCGCTGCGGGACCGTGAGCATCGGGCTCGATCCGGCCGAGGGGGCCGGTGGGGGCATGGTCGGGTTCGAGGGCGGGCGGACGCGGACGGTCCTGCGGCGGCTGGAGGGGCGGCTGCCGGGGTACGGCTCGCTGTTCGAGCTGGCCGGGGCGGCGGTCGCCGAGGTGGAGTGCGGGGCGCTGGCGGAGGCGGTGCGGAGGGTGGCGGTGGTGGCGGAGGCGAACAGTCCGGTGCGGCTGGAGTTCTCCGGCGAGGACGGGTCCGTGATGGTGCGGGCCGGGTTCGGGGACGACGTGGCGGCGCAGCGGCTGCCCGCCGTGCTGCGCGGAGCCGGGGAGGTCGCCGTGGCCTTCAACCCGGCGTACCTGGTCGACGCGCTGAACTCCTTCGAGGGGCCCGCGCTGCGGCTGGAGCTGCTGGGGTCGGGGCAGCGGGTGCTGCTGGGCGACGGTGGGCATCAGCATCTGCTCATGTCCGTGAAGCAACTGGTCTGAGCTGGGCCTTTGCGCGCTCGGGGGGCCATTGTCAGTGGGCTGCGGTAGCTTCCGGAGTGCTGGGGCGCGAAGGCGCGTGAACAGAAGCCACAGGGGTGGGTGGACGATGGGCGACAGCACGGCGACGGTGGACCTGGACGTCGCACTGGAGAAGCACCGGACCGAGCTGACCGGGTATTGCTACCGCATGCTCGGCTCCTCCTTCGAGGCCGAGGACGCGGTGCAGGACACCCTGGTGCGGGCCTGGCGGAGCTACGACAAGTTCGAGGGCCGTTCCAGCCTGCGTTCGTGGCTGTACCGGATCGCGACGAACGTGTGCCTGGACATGCTGACGGCCGGGAACAAGCGGGCCCGCCCGATGGACCTCACCGACTCGACGCCCCTCGCGCAGGCCGCCCTCGCCCCTCGCCCGGACAACACCTGGCTGGAGCCGGTGCCGGACGCGCGCGTGCTGCCGACGGTCGAGGATCCTGCGGAGGCGGCCGTCGCCAAGGAGTCGATCCGGCTGGCGTTCATGGCGGCCCTGCAGCAACTGCCGTCCAAGCAGCGGGCGGTGCTGATCCTGCGCGAGGTGCTGGCCTGGAAGGCGAGCGAGGTCGCCGAGCTGCTGGACACCACGGTCGCCTCGGTCAACAGCGCGCTGCAGCGGGCCCGGGCGACGCTCGCCGAGCGGGAGCGGGCGGGCGCCGACGCGGCGGTCTCCAACCCGCTCGACGAGGAGCAGCAGAAGCTCCTGGAGCGCTATGTGAAGGCCTTCGAGGGCTACGACATGACGGCGCTCACGGCGTTGCTGCACGAGGACGCCATCATGACGATGCCGCCGTTCGACCTGTGGCTGACCGGCCACGACGACATCACCGGCTTCATGACCACCCTGGGCGCCGCCTGCGCCGGCTCCCGCCTGCTGCCCGTGCAGGTCAACGGGCTGCCCGGCTTCGCCCAGTACAAGCCGGACCCGGAGGCGGGCGGCTTCACCCCGTGGTCGATCCAGGTCCTGGAGATATCAGACGGCCGGCTGACCGGGTTCCACTTCTTCCTCGACACCCAGCGGTGGTTCCCTCTCTTCGGCCTGCCCCTCCATCTGGAAGCGGAGCCCGACCAGATCCAGGAGGACGTGTAGCGCGGGGGCGGGGTCGCGCAGCCGTATTCGCCCGCCCGCCCGGCGGGCGGCCAGCTCCAGCCGCGCCAGCAGCTCGACGGTCCCGAGCCCCGGGGGACCCAGCCCACCCACGTCACACACGACGACTGCGGCCCCGCTGCCCTCCAGCAGCCCGCGCACGTCGTCACACAGCCCCGGCACCTCGTCCCTGGTGACGGGGCCGGCCAGCACGAGCACGGCGGGTGTCTTCGCGTCCACGTGCGGTAGACCTGCGGGACGGCCGTAACTCATCGCGATAGCCCGCAGCCCGCACCCCGGGCGTAGATCACATTGACCCGCTCCCCCACTCCGCCGGAGGGTGGGCTCCGTGCAGGGGGTGCTGAGCGGGTTCGCGGTGATCGCGGTCGTCATCGGGGTGGGCTATGTGCTCGGGCGGCGCGGCTCGCTCGGCGAGCGGGGCGGCGAGGTGCTGACGCGGCTGGCCTTCAGCGTGGCGGGCCCGGCGCTCCTCTTCACGACCTTGGCCAGGGCCGACCTGTCGGTGCTGTTCTCGGCCCGGCTCCTGGTGACGGCCCTGAGCACAGCCGCGGTCTCCGGGGTCTTCGTGGCGGTCGGCGCGCTGCGCCGCTGGGGCGTGGGCCGCACCACCATCGGCGCCCTGTGCTCCGGCTACGTCAACTCGGGCAACCTCGGCATCCCGATCGCCGCGTACGTCCTGGGCGACGCGTCCCTGGTGGCACCGGTGCTGCTGTTCCAGGTCGTGCTGGTGACCCCGGTCGCGCTGACGATCCTGGACCTGTCGGGGATGGGCGAGAAGGGCACGGTGTGGCGCCGCCTGCTGACGCCGTTGCGCAATCCGATAGCGGTCGGCTCGTTGTCGGGAGTCCTGGTCTCGGCGGCGGGCTGGACGATCCCCGGCCCGGTCATGGACCCCCTGACCCTGATCGGCAACATGTCCGTCCCGGCGGCCCTGCTGGCCTTCGGCATGTCCCTGCACGGCAGCGCGGCCCCCGGCCGGGGGCGGGACCGTCAACTGGTCCTGCTGTCGGTGGCGTTGAAGTCGGTGGGGCAGCCGGCGGTGGCGTGGGCGCTGGCGAGTGGCGTCTTCGGGCTGCACGGCGCGCCGCTGCTGGACGTGGTGGTGACGTCGGCGCTGCCGGCCGCGCAGAACCTGTTCACGTACGCGAGCCGCTATCGGGTGGCCGAGTCGTTGGCCCGGGAGTCGATCCTGTTGTCGACGGTGGTGTCGGTGCCGGTGTTGGTGGGGGTGGCGGCGGTGTTGGGGTGATACGCCGAACGGGACCGGCGGAGGTCCACCGATCCCGTTCACCCGAAAGGGGAAACCGCAGGTCAGGCGATACGCTCCAGCACCACCGGCGACGCCGTGAAGTCCGTCCCCGCCGCCGCGATGTCGTACGAGCCCTCCACCGCCTGGAGCGCGTACTCGAAGCGCTCCGGGGTGTCCGTGTGCAGGGTCAGCAGGGGCTGGCCCTCGGTCACCGTGTCGCCCGGCTTGGCGTGCATCTCGATGCCCGCCCCCGCCTGCACCGGGTCCTCCTTGCGGGCGCGGCCCGCGCCCAGGCGCCAGGCGCCGACGCCGATGTCGTAGGCGTCGAGGCGGGTCAGGACGCCGGACGACGGCGCCTTGATGACGTGCTGTTCCTTCGACGTGGGGAGCGCGGCGTCCGGGTCGCCGCCCTGGGCCGCGATCATCCGGCGCCAGACGTCCATCGCCGAGCCGTCGGCCAGGGCCTTGGCCGGGTCCGCGTCCTTCACGCCGGCGGCGTCGAGCATTTCGCGGGCGAGCGCGATCGTCAGCTCGACGACGTCCGCCGGGCCGCCGCCCGCCAGGACCTCGACCGACTCGCGGACCTCCAGGGCGTTGCCCGCGGTGAGGCCGAGGGGGGTGGACATGTCGGTCAGGAGGGCGACCGTCTTCACGCCGTGGTCGGTGCCGAGGCCCACCATCGTGGACGCCAGCTCCCGCGCGTCCTCGATCGTCTTCATGAAGGCGCCCGAGCCGACCTTCACGTCCAGGACCAGGGAGCCGGTGCCCTCGGCGATCTTCTTCGACATGATCGAGGAGGCGATGAGGGGGATCGCCTCGACCGTGCCGGTGACGTCACGCAGGGCGTACAGCTTCTTGTCGGCGGGGGCCAGGCCGTCGCCCGCCGCGCAGATGACCGCGCCGGTGGTGTCGAGGACGTGCAGCATCTCCTCGTTGGAGAGCAGCGCGCGCCAGCCCGGGATCGACTCCAGCTTGTCCAGGGTGCCGCCGGTGTGGCCGAGGCCGCGGCCCGAGAGCTGGGGGACGGCCGCTCCGCAGGCCGCGACGAGGGGCGCGAGCGGGAGCGTGATCTTGTCGCCGACGCCGCCCGTGGAGTGCTTGTCCGCCGTCGGGCGGGACAGCGAGGAGAAGTCCATGCGCTCGCCGGAGGCGATCATGGCCGCGGTCCAGCGGGAGATCTCACGGCGGTTCATGCCGTTGAGCAGGATCGCCATGTTGAGGGCGGCCATCTGGTAGTCGGCGACCTCGCCGCGGGTGTACGCGTCGATGACCCAGTCGATCTGCTCGTCGGTCAGCTCGCCGCGGTCCCGCTTGGTGCGGATGACGGAGATGGCGTCCATGGCCATGGCTTTCCTTCCGGAAGTGCGAAGTGCACGGCCCCCCTGCGCAGGTCAGGGGGGCCGTACGGGAGTTACTTGGTGAGATGGTCCGGGCCGAAGGCCTGGGGCAGCATCTCGGAGAGCGGGAGGATGCCCGCGGGGGTGTCCAGGAGCAGGTCGGGGCCGCCGAACTCGTAGAGCAGCTGACGGCAGCGGCCGCACGGGACGAGCAGCCCGCCGGTGCCGTCCACGCAGGTGAAGTGCGTGAGGCGGCCGCCCCCGGTGCGCTGCAGCTGCGAGACCAGACCGCACTCGGCGCACAGGCCGAGGCCGTACGAGGCGTTCTCGACGTTGCAGCCGGTGACCGTGCGCCCGTCGTCGACCAGCGCCGCCACGCCGACCGGGAAGCCCGAGTAGGGGGCGTAGGCGTGGGACATGGCCTCCCGCGCCTCGGCCCGCAGGGCCTCCCAGTCGAACTCGGTGACGGGGCTGGTCACTTGCCCTGTCCCTTCCGGTACGGCAGGCCGTCCGCCTTCGGCATGCGCAGCTTCTGCGCGGACAGCGAGAGGACGAGCAGCGTGACGATGTACGGGGTCGCCGTCACCAGCTGGCGCGGGACCTCGTTGGTGGAGGCGTACCAGACGAACATCAGGGCCGCGATGACGGCCGTGATGACGGCGGGGACGTACTTCTTCCGCCACGCCTGGTAGGCGGCGCCGAACACCAGCAGGATCGCCAGCAGCAGGATCAGCGCGTGGACGTTCACCGTGCCGCCGCGCAGGTTGAGGCTGTCGGTGTAGCCGAACAGGCCGGCGCCGAGGGCGAGGCCGCCCGGCATCCAGTTACCGAAGATCATCGCGGCGAGACCGATGTAGCCGCGGCCGGCCGTCTGGCCGTCGAGGTACACGTTCGAGGCGACGATGGACAGGAACGCGCCGCCGAGGCCGGCGAAGCCGCCGGAGATGATCACGGCGATGTACTTGTACTTGTACACGTTGACGCCGAGGGACTCGGCCGCCACCGGGTTCTCACCGCAGGAGCGCAGACGCAGACCGAAGGAGGTCCGCCACAGCACCCACCAGGTCAGCGGGATCATGGCGACCGCGATGACGGTCAGCGGCGACAGGTCGGTGACCAGGCCGCCGAGCAGGCCGGCGATGTCGGAGACCAGGAACCAGTGCTTCTCGTTGAGCGTGTTCAGCCAGTCCGACAGGCCCGGGATGCTGAACTCGCCGAGGGAGTCGATCGGCGGGGACTGCTTGGTGGAGCCCTGCGGGGCGTTGGCGAAGGTGAACTTCGACAGGTAGCGGGTGGTGCCGAGGGCCAGGATGTTCAGCGCCACACCGGAGACGATGTGGTTGACGTTGAACGTGACCGTGGCGATGGCGTGCAGGACGGCGCCGAGCGCGCCGCCGATGATGCCGAAGACGACACCGGTCCACGGGCCCCACTGGTAGCCGGCCCAGGCGCCGAACCAGGTGCCGAGGATCATCATGCCCTCGAGGCCGATGTTGACGACGCCCGCGCGCTCGGCCCACAGGCCGCCGAGGCCGGCGAGGCCGATCGGCACCGCGAGCTGCAGCGCGGTGGACATCTGCCCGACCGAGGTGATGCCGTCCGCGCCGGTGATGATGCGGACGATCGAGGTCAGCACCAGTACACCCGCGATGACCAGCAGGAGTACCGGGAGCGACATACGGCGGCCGCCCTTGCCGGGCTGCTTGGCCTGCGGCTTGGCGATGGTCGCGGTGGACATCAGGCAGCCACCTCCTTGTTGGTGTTCTGGGCGGCGGCCGCGGCCAGCTCGGCGCCGACCCGGCGCTGCTGGCGGCGCAGGGCCCACTGCTGTACGGCCGCGTACGAGATGACGACCGCGAAGACGATCAGGCCCTGCATGATCGTGGCGATCTCCTTGTCGTACGCCACGGGGGTCGCGTAGTCGAGAGCGGGCGAGGCCTTGTCGAGGAAGGCCCACAGCAGGGCGGCGAGCGCGATGCCGCCGGGGTTGTTGCGGCCGAGCAGGGCGATGCCGATGGCGGTGAAGCCGAGGCCGGCCGGGAAGCTCAGGCTGTAGGTGTGGGTGTCGCCGAGCAGCAGCGGCAGGCCGGACAGGCCGGCGATGGCGCCGGAGATCAGCATCGCGGTCAGCACCATGCGCTTGGCGTCGACGCCGGAGGCCGCGGCGGCGGTCTCCGAGGCGCCGGTGGCGCGCAGGTCGAAGCCGAAGCGGGTGCGGTTGAGGACGACCCAGTAGCCGATGCCGAGGAGGACGGCGAGGAAGACCAGGCCGTAGATCTCGCCGACGTCGGAGCCGAGGTTGATGCCCGGGAACCAGCCGGACTTCTTCATGACGCCGGTCGTCACGTTGTCGCCGACCTGCACGCCCCACACGTCGGTGAGGGTGACGTAGCCGATGACGGCGGTGGCGATCGAGTTCAGCATGATCGTCGCGACGACCTCGCTGACGCCCCGGGTGACCTTGAGGACACCGGCGATACCGGCCCAGAAGGCGCCGGTGGCCATGGCGACGATCAGCAGCAGCGGGACCTGCAGCACGCTGGGCAGGGCCACGTGCGCGCCGACGACGGCGGTCATCACCGCGGCGAGGCGGTACTGGCCGTCGACGCCGATGTTGAACAGGTTCATACGGAAGCCGAGGGCGACCGCGATGGCGGCGATGTAGTACAGCGACGCCTGGTTGATGATCAGCACCTGGATGTCCGAGTACGGCAGCTGCTGGAGCATCAGGGTGTACGGCTCGATCGGGTTCTTGCCCGAGGCGAGCAGGACCACGGAGGTCAGCACGATCGCCAGGACGAGCGCGATGACCGGGCCGGCCACCGCGACGAGCACCCGCTCCTTGTCGAACTTCTTCATCGGGCCTCGTCCTCCGGACCGGCGTTGTCGTCGCCCTCGGGGGCGGTCTCTTCGTGCTCCAGGTGACCGGACGCGGCACCCGTCATGGCGGAGCCCAGCTCCTCCGGCGTGATGCTGGCCGGGTCGGCGTCGGCGACCAGCCTGCCGTCGTAGATGACGCGCAGGGTGTCGGACAGGCCGATCAGCTCGTCCAGGTCGGCGGAGATCAGCAGCACGGCCAGGCCCTCGCGGCGGGCCTCGCGGATGCGGTCCCAGATCTGCGCCTGGGCGCCGACGTCCACACCACGGGTCGGGTGGGCGGCGATCAGGAACTTGGGGTCGTGGCTCATCTCGCGGCCGACGATCAGCTTCTGCTGGTTGCCGCCGGACAGGGAGGCCGCGGTGACGTCGATGCCGGGGGTGCGGACGTCGTACTCCTCGACGATCCGGCGGGTGTCGGCCTGGGCGCCCTTGGGGTTGAGCCAGAAGCCCTTGGCGTTGGGCTTCTCGGTGACGTGGCCGAGGATGCGGTTCTCCCAGAGCGGGGACTCCAGCAGCAGGCCCTGGCGGTGGCGGTCCTCGGGGATGTAGCCGACGCCGGACTCACGGCGCTTGCGGGTGGGCCAGGGGGTGATGTCCTCGCCCAGGAAGGCGATCGAGCCGGAGTCGGCGTGCTTGGTGCCGATCAGAGCGTCGATCAGCTCGGTCTGGCCGTTGCCCTCGACACCGGCGATGCCCATGACCTCGCCGGCGTGGATGGTGAAGGAGACGTCGTCGAGGACCTTCTTGACCGCGCCGGCGGGCGCGAACTCGGTGAGGCCCTCGGCGGAGGGCTCCTCCTCCGTGCCCATGGAGACGGCGCCGCGGGCGTAGACGGTGAGGTTCCTGACCTCCACCACGGACCGGTCGGTCACGGTGGACTCGGCGGTCTCCGGGGTGGGCAGCTCGCTGCCGACCATCAGCTCGGCCAGCTGGCGCGGGGTGGTCTGGGAGGGGATCGCGGTCCCGACCGTCGTACCGCGCCGGATGACGGTGATGTCGTCGGCGACGGAGAGCACCTCGCCCAGCTTGTGGGAGATGAAGATGACCGACAGGCCCTCGGACTTCAGCTCGCGCAGGTTGTCGAAGAGTGCGTCGACCTCCTGCGGGACGAGCACCGCGGTCGGCTCGTCGAGGATCAGGGTGCGGGCGCCGCGGAAGAGGACCTTGAGGATCTCCACGCGCTGACGGTCGGCCACACCGAGGTCCTCGACCAGCACGTCCGGGCGGATGCCCAGCCCGTAGCGGTCGGAGATCTCCTTGATCCTCTTGCGGGCGCCACCGCCGATGCCGTGCAGCTTCTCGCTGCCGAGCACCACGTTCTCCAGCACGGTCAGGTTGTCGGCCAGCATGAAGTGCTGGTGGACCATGCCGATGCCGCGGGCGATGGCGTCGGCGGGGCTGGAGAAGCTCACCTGCTCGCCGTCGATCTGGATGGTGCCCTCGTCCGGCTTCTGCATGCCGTAGAGGATCTTCATCAGCGTCGACTTGCCGGCGCCGTTCTCGCCGACGAGCGCGTGGACGGTGCCCTTGCGGACCGTCAGGTGGATGTCGTGGTTGGCCACGACACCCGGGAATCGCTTGGTGATGCCCGCGAGCTCTACCGCGACTGTCGACTGAGCGGTGAGCGGAGGGCTGCTGGACGCGTCGATGGCGCACTCTCCTCGGGAAAGGGGTCGCTCTACGCGCGTAGCGCCCCTGCTTTAAATAGTGCCCGGACCTGATCGACCTTGATCGAAAATTGTCCGATCAAGAACCCGATCCGCTCCGAGCATTCTGCCGCGCGAACGGGGTGCGGGCAGGTCATCCTCTCCGCACCCCGTTCCGTGGCCGTAACGCTGCCATTACAGCGTTCTGTTGGCCAAGGCTTCTGACCTAGATCGTCAGGAGGTCTTCACCTTGATGCTGCCGTCCTTGATGCCCTGCTCGGCCTTCTTGATCGCGGCCTGCATGTCGGCGTTCTTCTGGAAGGTCGGGTTGGAGTCGGACAGGCCGACGCCACCGTTGTCCAGCGAGCCGCGGATCTCACCGGTGAGCGGCTTCTTGTCCTTGATGACGGACTTGGAGAGGTCGTAGACCGCGCCCTCGACGTTCTTCAGCGCCGAGGTCAGGATGTAGGCCTTGTACTTGGCCAGCGCCTGCTGCTTGTACTGGTCGGAGTCGACGCCGATGGCCCACACCTTGTGCTCGGCGGCGGACTTGATCACGCCCTGGCCGGAGAGACCGGCGGCCGCGTAGACCACGTCGGCGCCCGCGTCGATCTGGCCGTTGGCCGCGTTCTCGCCCTTGTCGGGGCTGGAGAAGCCACCCTCCTGAGCCGTCTGGGTCAGGTACTGCGACTCGATCTTGATCTTCGGGTTGACGGACTTGGCGCCCTGCTCGTAACCCGCCTCGAACTTGTGGATCAGCGGGACGTCCACGCCACCGATGAAGCCGATGTGGTTCTTCTTGGTCGCCTTGGCGGCCGCGACACCGGCGAGGTACGAGGACTGCTCCTCGTGGAAGACCATGTCGGCGACGTTGTTCGCCTGGGTCTGGTTGTCGTCGATGATGCCGAAGGTGACCTTCGGGAACTTCTGCGCGGCCTCCTTGACGGCACCCGCGTAGGCGAAGCCGACACCGATGACCGGGTTGTAGCCCGCCTTGGCCAGGGTGATCAGGCGCTGGGTCTTGTCCGCGTCCGACTCGTTGTCCGTCGGCTCGACGTCACGGCCGCCGACGCCGAAGTCCTTCTGCGCCTTCTCGAAGCCCGCGTAGGCGGCGTCGTTGAAGGACTGGTCACCCTTGCCGCCGACGTCGTACGCCAGGCCGATGCCCTTGGACTTGCCCTCGGTGGAGGAAGAGGAGGAGGTCGAAGAGCTGCCACAGGCAGAGACGGTGACGGCGAGCGCTGCGGTCGCAACGCCTGCAATCGTGATACGGGACACCCGGCGCATGGAACGTGACTCCTTTGTGCAAGCGCCCAAACCAGGCGCTGGTTCCGCCGCAGCGTAACGCGCGTAGACCAGACGGAAAACCCCCAATGTCCGGTCCGTTATCGAGCTGTGGCCACTGTCACTGTCAAGGTTACGGACAGCAGTACGCCCCTTGCGCGAGGCAAGGGGCGTACGGGTACGACGGCGCTCGGGCGGGCGCCGGAGCGGCGGTCAGATCACTTGGTGTTGACCGTGATCTTGCCGTCGATGATGTCCTGCTTGGCCTTGTCCACGGCCGCGACCACGTCGGTCAGCGCCTTGTACTTCGGGTTGGAGTCGGCGAAGCCGACGCCGCCGGACTTCAGGTCGCCGCGGACGTCGCCGGACAGCGGCTTGCCCTCGTAGACCGACTTGGCGAGGTCGTAGACCGCGCCGCCGACGTTCTTCAGGGCCGAGCCGAGGATGTAGTCCTTGTACTTGGCGAGCGCGCTCTGCGTGTACTGGTCGGAGTCCACGCCGATGGCCCACACCTTGTGCTCGGCGGCGGACTTGATCACGCCCTGCCCGGAGAGACCGGCCGCGTGGTAGATGACGTCGGCGCCGGCGTCGATCTGGCCGTTGGCCGCGTTCTCGCCCTTGTCCGGGCTGGAGAAGCCACCCTCCTGAGCCGTCTGGGTCAGGTACTGCGACTCGATCTTGATCTTCGGGTTGACGGACTTGGCGCCCTGGTCGAAGCCGGCCTCGAACTTGTGGATCAGCGGGATGTCCACGCCACCGATGAAGCCGATGTGGTTCTTCTTGGTGGCCTTGGCCGCGGCCACGCCCGCCAGGTACGAGGACTGCTCCTCGTGGAAGACCATGTCGGCGACGTTCTTCGACTGGATGGTGTTGTCGTCGATGATGCCGAAGGTGACCTTCGGGAACTTCGTGGCGACCTGCTTCACGGCCGGCGCGTAGGCGAAGCCGACGCCGATGACCGGGTTGTAGCCCGCCTTGGCCAGGGTCTCCAGGCGCTGCACCTTGTCCGCGTCGGACTCGTTGGCCTGCGGCTCGATGTCCCGGCCGCCGATCTTGAACTCGTCCTGGGCCTTCTTGAAGCCGGCGTAGGCGGCGTCGTTGAAGGACTGGTCGCCCTTGCCGCCGATGTCGTAGGCGAGGCCGATGCCCTTGGCGGAGTACTTGCCGTCCTTGGAGGTCGTGTCGGTGGACTCGGTGCTGGACTTGCCGCATCCGGCAGCCGCGAGGGCGACGACCGCGACGGTCACCGCAGCTTGGGAGAACCTCGTTCTCCGGGAGAACTTCCGAGAGAGCAGACGCACAGCAAGCACTCCTTCATCCCCACGGCGCCGTCACGGGCCGCTGTCCCCAATGTGCCGCCAGTGGTGGCGATTCGGCGCACAGTAACGCGCGTAGAAGGGGAGGGGAACGGGGTTTCTCCCGGCCGTTATCGATTCGTGCCGACTCCGGGTTACAGGCGGGCGCCGCCGGTTACGCCGGGGTGACACAAGGGGACGAAGAGGCACCGATCGGGTGCCCCTCCCCCCTCCGGGTGGCCTACAGGCCCTCGAGCAGCACGGCGGCCGTGAACATCTCCACGCCGACCGTGATGGCACGCTCGTCGGCGTCGAAGTCGCCCTGGTGCAGGTCACGGGAGACGCGGTCGCCCGGGGTGCGGACGCCGAGACGGGCCAGGGCGCCGGGCACCTGCTCCAGGTACCAGGAGAAGTCCTCGCCGCCGAGGCTCTGCTCGGTGCTCTCGACGGACCGCAGGCCGCGCCGGGCGACCATGGCCCTGCGCAGCAGCTCGGTGGAGTCCCGGTCGTTGACGACCGGCGGCACGCCCCGCACGTAGGTGATCTCCGACTTGGCGCGGTGCAGGGTGGCGACCTCGTCGATGGCCGCGTGCACGACGTCGGGTGCGTCGCGCCAGGCGTCCAGGTCCAGGCAGCGGACGGTGCCGGACAGCTCGGCGTGCTGCGGGATGACGTTCGGGGCGTGGCCCGACTCGATCCGGCCCCAGGTCAGGGCGAGGCCGCTGCGGGTGTCGACGCGGCGGGCGATCAGCGCGGGCACGTCGACGGCGACGCGGGCGGCGGCGGTGACCAGGTCGGTGGTCAGGTGAGGCCGGGCGGTGTGCCCGCCGGGCCCGTCCAGGGCGACCTCCAGCCGGTCGCAGGCGCTGGTGATGGCGCCGTGCCGCAGCCCGATCCGGCCGACGTCGACCTTGGGGTCGCAGTGCACGGCGAGGATCCGGCCGACCCCGTCGAGCACCCCGTCCGCGATGGCGCCGAGGGCGCCGCCGGGCATGACCTCCTCGGCGGGCTGGAACAGCAGCCGCACCGGGCGCGGCAGCAGCCCCTTCGCGTGCAGGTCGGCGAGGACGAGCCCGGCGCCGAGCACGACGGATGTGTGCACGTCGTGGCCGCAGGCGTGGGCGCGGTCGGGCACCGTGGACCGGTACGGGCAGTCGGTCTTGGTGTCCGGGATGGGCAGGGCGTCGATGTCGGCCCGCAGGGCGAGCAGCGGGACGGCGGGCCGCTCTCCCTCGGCGAGCCGCTGCCCCTCCGGGAGCCCGATGTCACAGATGAGCCCGGTTCCGGTGGCGAGGACGCGGGGGCGCAGCCCGGCCCGCTCCAGCCGCTCCTTGATCGCGGCGGTCGTACGGAACTCCTGGTTGCCCAGCTCCGGGTGCATGTGCAAGTCGCGGCGGAACTCTACGAGTTCGGCGTGCAGGGACTCGCTGAGTGCGCCCGGGAGAACATCCCCGGGGAGATCGGTCTCGGACTCTAGGGACATCAATTGGTTCACCCTCTGAAGGGTAGGACGGCCAACCGGTCAACTGACCCTCGATCAACAAAAGTTCAGCCCGTTAGGTGAAGAAAATCAGACCGGCGGACGCATGGCGGCGGACTCTGGTGGGTAAAACCTCTGTTTCCTCCTTCCACGGATACCACGCCGCGCCCTGGTCCCGCTCTGCAAGTCCACGGAACGGACCCTCACCCGGCCGGTAGGCTCCGCCCCCGTGAGCGACTCGACGGCACCCTTCCTGCGGAACACCCGCTCCTCCTACGACGCGATCGCCAAGGACTACGCGTCCCGCTTCCCGGACGGCCTGCCCCACCCTCTGGACCGCCAGCTGGTCACCGCCTTCGCCGAGCTGGTCACGGCGAACGGCCCGGCCCCCGTGGCCGACCTCGGCAGCGGCCCCGGCTACGTCACCGCCCGCCTGCACGACCTGGGCGTCCCCGCGTTCGGGGTGGATGTCTCCCCCGCCATGGTGACCCTGGCCCGCGAGGCGCACCCCCAACTCCGCTTCCACGTGGGCTCGATGACGTCCCTCGACCTGCCCGACGCGACCCTGGGCGGCATCCTCGCCCTCTACTCCACCATCCACGTCCCCGACGACCACCTGCCGACGGCGTTCTCGGAATTCCGCCGCACCCTGTCCCCCGGCGCCCCGGTTCTGCTCGCCTTCCAGTCCGGCCCGGAACCCGGCCACCTCCATCTGGCGGAACGCTTCGGCCATCAGATCGACCTGGACTACTACTGGCGCACCCCGGAGCAGGTCACGGCGCTGCTCACGGGGGCGGGCCTGGAGGTGGTGGCGACGGTGCTCCGGGAGCCGGACGGGGAGGAGACCCGCGGGCGGGCGTTCCTGCTGGCCCGAAAGCCCTAGCCGTCCGTCGCCGGCACTGCGTCGCGCCAGACCGTGACGTCCAGGGTGACGTAGTCGCTGGCGCTGGTGCTGGGCGACTGGCCCTGGAAGGTCCCGAGGGCGATGACGCCGTCCGGTGTGGTCACGCAGAACTGCCTGCCCTCGGACAGACGGCTCACGGAGATGCCGTCCCCCTGGCGGATGTACCGGGTCTCGTGCCTGCAGGCGTCCAGCGAGCCCTTGGCGCCCTGGTCGAGCAGGGCTAGTTCGTTGCCGACGGTGCTGACCGAGCAGGTGCCGCTGCCGCACAGCAGGTCGAGGTCGTAATATCCGCCGTCGTGGCGCGGCACCAGCGGTCTGTCCGCGAACTTCAGGGCGTAGCCGTCGGCCAGGTTGATGTTCTTGTAGACGGTGGCCTCGGGCGCGCTGCCCGAGGCCGCGCCGGACGGCGAGCCCGTCTTCTTCCCCCCGCTCTTCGCACCTCCCGTGGCCTGCGCCCCGGAGGTGCCGGCCCTCTTCGCGTCGCCACTGTTGCCGGAACTGGAACTGCCGCCGAGGTTGCCGAGGTAGCCGACGGCTGCGGCTATGAGCACGAGGGCTCCCGCGACACAGCCGAGGATGACGCCGGTCTTCGGCCGCCGGGCGGGATGGCTCACCGGCTGAGGAGGTTGCGGGGGCTGAACGGGGTGGGCGGCCTGGGTCGGCGCGTAGTGGGGGTGCGAGGAGGCCGCCGGAGGCTGCTGATGGGCCATGGGCGGCTGCGGGGACACCGGAACCGACGGGGACACGGCCGTCGGCTGGTACGGGCCGGGTGCCCCGGGCGCAGCCGTCGGGGGGTGCTGCGGCGCGGCGGGTACGAATGTCCCGCCGGGCCCTGCCGGAGGCTGCTGGGGTGGCACGGGCGCGGGCAGAGGAGCGGGCAGAGGAGCGTCGTAACGGCCGGCGATGACGGTGGTCACCGCGCCCGGCAGCCAGTCCTCGGGCCGGCGTAGCTGCGGGGTGCCGGAAGCGGCGCTGCACAGGGCGAGGACCTCGGCGAGCGAGGGGCGGGCGTCGGGGTCCTTGGCGAGGCACCGGCGTACGAGTTCGGTCAGCTCGGCGGGCAGTCCGGTGAGGTCCGCCTCCTCGTGCACGATCCGGTAGAGCACCGCGTGGGACGGCCCGTCCCCGTGGGCGGACCTGCCCAGGGCGGCGAAGGCGGCGACCTGGCCGAGGGCGAAGACGTCGGACTGCGGACCCACGGCCCGCCCCGCCGCCTGTTCCGGCGACATGAAGGCGGGCGTGCCGACCGTGACCCCGCTGCCGGTCAGCGCGGTGGTGTCGGCGGCGCGGGCGATGCCGAAGTCGATCACGCGGGGGCCGTCGGCGGCCAGCAGCACGTTGGACGGCTTCAGGTCGCGGTGCACGATGCCGGCGCCGTGCACGATCTGGAGGGCCTCGGCCACGCCGGCGGTGAGCAGCAGGACGGTGGAGACGGGCAGCGGCCCGTGCTCGGCGACCGCCACGGCGAGCGTGGGCCCGGAGACGTAGGCGGTGGCCAGCCAGGGCTGCGGGCCATCGGTGTCACTGTCGATCACGGGGGCGGTGTACAGCCCCTGAACCCGCTCGGCCGCACGCACCTCCTGCGCGAACCGCCGCCGGAATTCGGGGTCTTCGGCGAACTCGGGCCGAATCACCTTGATCGCGACAGGCCGCCCACCCGGCGTATGGGACAGATACACCTTGCCCATCCCACCGGCCCCGAGCCGAGCGGCGAGCCGATATCCGCCGATCACCGGCGGATCATCCACATCCAGCGCCTGAAAGGCCCCTTGAGGCATGCCTGAGCCGTTCATCGATCCCCCGTGTCATGCAACTCGTCTGCGGCGCAGGGATCTTAACGCGACGCCCCGTCGGCCTCTCTGGTCACACGAGGGCGACGATGGGGGTCGACGCCGCCCGGCGCCTCGGCCACGACCTCACGGAGCACCGCGGGCAGCAGATCACCCTGGACATGCTCGCCCTGTACCTCGGCGACCACGACGTACATCGCGGCGGGGCCAGGACAGCTAGGCCAACCCCACCGCCGCCAGCCGGTGCACATCCTTCGCCGTCCCCGTCACGCCCGACAGGAACCCCTGCGCCCGAGGCGAGGCGTTCTCCGTCAGCCAGCTGGGGTCGATGTCGCAGACGGCCACCCGTACGCCCGTGCCGGCCAGGGCCAGTGGCAGGGTGTGGACGACCGTGGACGGGAAGCTGAGGATGGTCCGGCCGATGGGGCCCCGGCGGGCGATCAGCTCCAGCGGCAGGTCCGGGCGGACTATCTCCAGCCCCGTCGACGTGGCCAGCCGGTGCAGCTTCTCCGTGTGCTCGCGGCGGTGTGCGAAGTAGCGGGTGGCGCCGTGGGCCCTGGCGAGGGAGCGGACGGCCTCCAGGTAGCGGTCGCCGTCCACCACGCCGGTCTCCACCAACGAGGTGCCGACCATGTCGGCGCCCTTGGTGATACGCGGCGGGCCGAAGCGGTCGCGGGTCCAGGCGAAGTCGTTGGCGGTGACCGTGACGCCCTCGGGGGTCTCCGTCACCGGCATGGAGGAGAAGACCTCGACGCGCCGCCGGTCGCTGGGCGTGAGCCGCCGGCGGGCCGAGGAGGAGACGGGGGCGAAGAGCAGGTCCCTGGCCCCCGGGCGGCCGCCCTTGCGGTGCCAGCGGACCAGGCGCTCGCCCCGGGCGAGCTGGGCGACGAACTCCATCGTCGCCGTGCCGTCGTCGACCACGACCAGGTCACGGGCCCGGGTGATCGTCAACAGCAACTGCACGTAGCGGGAGAACGGATCTCCCATGACGATGCGGTCGGCCCGGCGCAACGCACCCGCCAGGCCGCCGATCGTGTGGAACGGCGCGGTCGTACCGCCCCGCGCCTCCTCCCAGCGCACCCGATACCCCTCGTCCCGGGCCAGGTCCGCCATGCGGCGCAGCTGGCCCCGGGTCATGGGGTCGGTCGGGGACAGTACGACGACGGTGAGCTCCGCGTCGGCCGGCGGTACGGCACTGGCCGGCGACCGCCGTGCCTGCGCGGGCACGGACAGCCGGGCCGGCTCGGGGGCGCCGCGCAGGCCGTGGAGGTGAGCCCACTCCAGTACGTTCAGCAGCTGTACCGGGCTCTCCACGAAGGCGAGCGTGTGGGCGGGGTGGCCGGCCTGGCCGGCGCGGGGGCTCATCGTCGTACGACCGTCCCGTCGTAGGGCACGTAAGGCAGGTGAGGCGTGTAAGGGGTCGGGGCGCTCAGACCGCGACCGGCTCGCCCGCCGCCGCCGCGATCTCCGCCTCGGCGACGACGCCGGCGACGCGGCGCAGCTTCTTCATCGGGCCCAGCTCGGAGTCGTAGACCTTCTTGACGCCGTCACCGAGGGAGGCCTCGATGGTGCGGATGTCGCGGACGAGGCGCGTGAGGCCCTGCGGCTCCACGGAGGCGGCCTGGTCCGAGCCCCACATGGCGCGGTCGAGGGTGATGTGACGCTCGACGAAGGTGGCGCCGAGGGCGACGGCGGCCAGCGTGGTCTGCAGGCCGGTCTCGTGGCCGGAGTAGCCGATCGGGACGTTCGGGTACTCCTCCTGCAGGGTGTTGATCACGCGGAGGTTCAGCTCCTCGGCCTTCGCCGGGTAGGTCGAAGTCGCGTGGCAGAGCAGGATGTTGTCCGAGCCCAGGACCTCGACCGCGTGGCGGATCTGCTTCGGGGTCGACATGCCGGAGGACAGGATGATCGTGCGGCCGGTCGCGCGCAGGGCGCGGAGCAGCTCGTCGTCCGTGAGGGAGGCGGAGGCCACCTTGTGGGCCGGGACGTCGAACTTCTCCAGGAAGGCGACGGCCTCGGTGTCCCACGGGGAGGCGAACCAGTCGATCCCCTTCTCCTTGCAGTACTCGTCGATCTGGCGGTACTCGTCCTCGCCGAACTCGACGCGGTGGCGGTAGTCGATGTAGGTCATCCGGCCCCAGGGGGTGTCGCGCTCGATGTCCCACTGGTCGCGCGGGGTGCAGATCTCGGGCGTGCGCTTCTGGAACTTCACGGCGTCACAGCCGGCCTCGGCGGCCGCGTCGATCAGCTTGAACGCGTTCTCCAGCTCACCGTTGTGGTTGATGCCGATCTCGCCGCAGATGTAGACGGGGCGGCCCGGGCCGGCCTCACGCGTACCGAAGGAGCGGATACGGGAGTTGGTGCTCATGACAGGGGATGTCCTTACTTGGGGAGGGAATCGAGAGAGGGGCCGAGGATCCAGCTGGCGATCTCTCGGATCGCGCCGTCACCGCCGGGTACGGTGGTGATCGCGCGTGCGGCGCCGCGTACGACGTCGTGGGCGCTCGCGACCGCCACGGGCCAGCCCACGAGGGCGAAGCACGGGAGGTCGTTGACGTCGTTGCCGACGTAGAGCACGCGCTCCGGCGCGATGCCCTGCTCCTCGCACCACTGCTTCAGTGCGAGGTCCTTGCGGTCGATGCCGTGCAGCACGGGGAGCTTCAGCTTCCGGGCGCGGGCGGCGACCACCGGGTTCTGTTCCGAGGACAGGATCAGCATCCGCAGCCCGCTCTTGCGCAGGGCGGCGATGCCGAGCCCGTCTCCGCGGTGTACGGAGACGAACTCCCGTCCGTCGGAGTCGATCAGCACCCGGTCGTCGGTCTGGGTGCCGTCGAAGTCGAGGACTACGGCGTCGATGTCGTCGTAGGTGGGGAGCGAACCGGGGCGGTCCGCGTCGAAGAGGGGGGCCAGCGCGCGGGCGCGGGCCAGGTCGTGCGGGTCGTCGATCTCCAGCACGCGCGCGGGGTCGGTGCGGACGAGTTCCGTACGGCCGAAGAAGCGGTGCTGGTGCTTGCGGAAGCCGGCCGCGTCCATCGCGTAGGCGGCGCCGGTCTCCAGGAAGTCCTGGGGGCGGTCCTGGCGGCGCGGGCGGAAGGACTTGTCGTGGTTGACGCCGAAGCCGCCCTCGCCCGCCTCGTCGGAGTGGCGCCAGACGAAGCCGTGGAAGGGGGCGACGGTGACGGCGGTGTCCGCGCCCTGCTCGGCCACCGCGCCGGCGACGCCGTCGACGTCCTCGCGGACCAGGAAGGGGCTGGTGCACTGCACGAGCAGGACGACGTCGACGGGGGCTCCGTGCAGGGCCTCGTGGGCGTCCATCGCGTGCAGCACGGCCGCCTCGGAGGTGGCGGTGTCGCCGGCGATGGCGGCCGGGCGCAGCACGACCTCGGCGCCCGCCGTACGCGCCGCTGCCGCGATGGCCTGGTCGTCGGTGGAGACCACCACGTCCGTGACGAGCCGGGTGGCCAGGCACTCACGGACCGCCCGGGCGACCAGCGGGACCCCGCCGATGGGGGCGAGGTTCTTGGCGGGCACTCCCTTGGAGCCACCCCGCGCGGGGATCACCGCCAGCACACGGCGCACCACAACTGCTTTGTCGGACACGGGATTTACTCCTTGAAGGGTCACAGCTCCCCCATCCGTCGGATCACGGGGGCCACACGCTGCACGCCGTGGCGGTAGGCGCCGCGCGCGGCTCGGCGCACGATCTGGCGGACGGGTCCCGGCTCCTTGTCGGCGGCGGGCGCGCCGGGCAGCGGGGCGCCGTCGGGGCCGAGGTGGTGGCGGGCGAGGATGCCGGGCAGGTAGCCGGGCGCGGTCTCGGGTGTGTAGTAGGGGGTGAGGGGCGGCAGCCCCCCTGGGCGGTCCAGCAGCTTGGCGATGCGCTCGCGGGCCGTGTCGAAGGCGGTGGCGTAGGAGCCGTCGGCCGCGACGCCCTGCCGGGCGACCCACTCCTCGTTCGGTGCCGGGCGGTGTCCGGCGTCCAGCTGGTCCCAGGAGGCGAGGCACCCGGAGCCGGTGAAGTGGTGGTTGCCGAGCACCTCGCGCACGCCCAGGTCGGTCAGGACGACCGTCGGGATGCGGCGGTGCAGGGCTTCGAGAGCGGCCGTGGAGCTGACCGTGACCAGCAGGTCGGTGCGGTCGAGCACCTCGCCCATGTGGCCGTACACCAGGCGGAAGTTGGCGGGCAGGTCCGTGCCCTGGACCAGCTTCTGGTACGGCAGCTCCTCGATGTGGGTGGTGTGCTCACCGGGCTTGGAGCGCAGCTTCAGCAGCACCTCCCGCTCGGGGTGCTTCCGGGCGTGCCCGATCAGCCGGTTCAGCAGGTACGTACGGTCCTTGCGGCTGTCCGGGACGGAGGGCTGGGCCGCGAACACGACCGTGTAGGGCTCGTGTTCACCGGTGTACGGCTCTCCGCCGAGGAACGGCAGCGCGACCTCGGTCACCGCGGAGGCGTCGGCGCCCACCCCCTCGTACACGGCGCGGAAACGGTCCGCGTCGTGGCGGGAGTTGGCGAGGACGAGGTCCGCGCCGTGCCGCAGCAGCAGCCCGTCGGCGAGCTTCTCGTAGACGACGCCGACATAGCCGGTGACGACGACGGGACGCTTCCCGGAGCCCCAGGCGTTGCGCAGCCCGTGCAGCATCGCCTGCACACCGCCGCCGACGAGGGCGATGACGAGGACGTCGTACGACTGCTCGCTCATCGCGCGCAGGAACTCGACGCCGGTCACCTCGCGGAGGGAGTCCGCGTGGACGCCGACCTCTTCGAGCTGGCGGGGGGTGGGGGTGGCTCGTCCGCGCAGGAGGTAGCCGTCGAGCCGGATCTCGGCGCCCGTGGGGGTGACGCGCTGCGCGGTGAGCGCGCCCCACTTCCATCGGGTGTCGGAATCCGCGAGGACGGCGACCCGCAGGGACTTCGTTGCACTTGCTGGCACGCCGAAGACGCTAGGAAGGCATTCCGAGGTTCCGCCCAACCCGAATACAACAAACGGTTAACAGCACATCGCCGAATGGCGAATCAGGCCGTGATCGGGCCGGAAAACAGCCCGGTTCACAGCTTCGCCACGCGTCGTTCACCTGGCATCAAGGCGACGGTCAAGACACATGACGGGCTTCGCCCTAACGTCCGTGACGTGGTCAAGCTCTCCGTCATCGTGCCGTTCTACAACGTGCAGCAATACGCGCCCGACACCCTGAGGAGCCTCAGTGCGAACGCGCGTGAGGACTTCGAATTCATTCTCGTCGACGACTGTTCCCGCGACGGGACACCAGAGATTCTCGCGCGCGCGGAGCGCGAGCTGCCAGGCGCGGTCCTCGTCCGGCACGAGCAGAACGGAGGGCTGGCGACCGCCCGCAACACCGGTATCGACCGGGCGCGCGGCGAGTACCTGACCTTCCTGGACGGCGACGACTGGCTCGCCCCCGGGTACTTCCCGAAGCTGGTCAGCGCCATAGAGGATCTTGGCTGCGACTTCCTGCGCACCGATCATGTGCAGTGCACGGCCCGGTCGCGCACCGTGCACCGGGTGCCGGTCGGCCGGCGGAACGTGGTGCTGAACCCGCGCGAGGCGATCCTGCCCGCCGACCGGTCCACCTCCGTGGACTACGCCTTCGCCTGGGCGGGCATCTACCACCGCCGGCTGGTGGACAAGGGTCTGCTGCACTTCACCGACGGGCTGCGCACGGCCGAGGACCGGCCGTGGATCTGGAAGCTGCACCGGGAGGCGGAATCCTTCGCCGCGGTGAGCATGCTCGGTGTGTTCTACCGGCGCGGAGTCGCCTCGTCACTCACCCAGATCGGCGATGTCCGGCAGCTCGATTTCATTCGCGCGTTCGATCAGGTGATCGCGGAAACGGCCGCCGACCCGGAAGCCGACGCGCTCCTGCCGAAGGCCGTACGCACGTATTGCGCCATCATTTCCCATCACCTGGGATCCATCGAAAGGTTCGAGCCCGCGGTGGCGAAGAAACTGAAATCCCTGAGCGCCGGGGCGCTGCAGCGCATGCCGCAGGACGTGCTGGACGAGGCCCTGGACTCCATGGACCTGCAGCGCGCCACCAAGCTGCGCCGGCTGCGCCGCCGTCCCGCCTCGACGGGGGTCGCCGCGTGACCACCCAGATCTTCCAGGCGTCGACGCTGTACGGCACGGCGACGCTCGCCGCCGCCCTGGACTCGGGCTGCTTCGGCCCGGCCGGCCGGCGCATCCTGCTGGTCTGCAACAACGCGGCGACGCCCGAGACCACGCCCGGCCTGGACGAGATGCCCGGCTTCGAGCGGCTGCGCGAGCGCTTCGACGACGTGATCTCGTACAACGAGACGATCTTCCCGTTCCACCCCGGCGGCTGGGCGCCCCGGGTGGACGACATGCCGCTGTGGGAGCGGTATCTGCGCCACGAGTGGCACCTGGGCGACGACGACGTGGAGCTGGCCGTCGAGTCGATCCAGGTCAACCCGTCGCTGGCGCTCGCCCAGATCTTCACCGGCGCCCCGGTCACCGTCTACGCCGACGGCCTGATGAGCTACGGCCCGACCCGCAACAAGATCGACCCGCTGGTCGGCACCCGCGTGGACCGGGTGCTCCACCTCGACCTGGTGCCGGGCCTGAAGCCGCTGCTGCTCACCGAGTTCGGCGTCCCGGGCGAGATCGTGCCGACCCAGGCCTTCACCAAGGTGCTGGCCGAACTCGCCCCGCTCGGCGACGACCTGCCCGAGGTCGAGGAGCCCGCGCTGCTGCTCGGCCAGTACCTCTCCGCGCTGGACATCCTCACCGCCGAGCAGGAGGAGAACCTGCATGTGCGGATGCTGAAGGGGGCTGTCCAGCTCGGCCACACCAAGGTGGTGTTCAAGCCGCACCCCTCCGCTCCGGCCCGCTTCACCCGCAGCCTGGAGCAGGAGGCGGAGAAGCTCGAGGTCGAGCTGACCGTGCTCGACACGCCGGTCCTCGCCGAGGTCGTGTACCAGCGGATGCGTCCCGCGCTGGTCGTCGGCTGCTTCTCCACCGCGCTGCTCACGGCCTCCGCGCTGTACGGGCTGCCGGTCGCCCGGGTCGGCACGGACCTGCTGCTGGAGCGGCTGACGCCGTTCGAGAACAGCAACCGGATCCCGGTCACCGTCGTCGACGCGCTGCTGCCCGAGCTGAGCAACGGCGAAGCGGTCACCGAGCAGCGCGAGGGCATGGACGTGGCGGCGCTGGGCGCGCTGGTGCGTGCGGTGGGCTTCGCGATGCAGCCGAAGATCCTGCCGAGGCTGCGTGAGGAGACCGAGCGGTACCTCGCGGGGAACCTGAACGCGCAGACCCTGCGCTACTTCAAGCGCAAGCGTCTGACCTCGCTGGCGCTGCCCGGCGGGGTGCCCTCCCAGCTGTCGTTCATCCCGCGCAACGCCACGGTCCGCCGGGTGGCGCGCAAGGCGCGCAATCTGCGCCGGGTCGTACGTCGCTGAACCCACCGTAAGGCCGACCCCCCGTGAGGGCGGGCCCCGCACCGGGCCCGCCCTTCCTGCTGTCTCAGCGGCCCAGGACCGTCCGGATCCGGGCCGCGTTCTCCTGGGTGACCTTCCACAGCAGCTCCTGCCGGTCGTGCACGTCGGCGACGGTCCGGCTGTGGTGGTCCAGGATCTGCAGCGCCCGCTCGGTGAGCAGTGCGCCCAGGTTCTTCTCGTGGACGGAGACACCCCACTCGGGGCGCTCGATGTCGCTGAGGAAGTACGCCATCTTCGGGTGCGAGATCAGGCTGACGATGGGCGTGCCGACCCCGAAGGGGATCATTCCGGCGTGCCCGCGCATGCCGATGACCAGGCGGGTCCTGGCGTACGTCGCGCGGATCTCGTCGTTGGAGAAGTCGTACATCGGGATCACCGGCAGCGAGATCCCGTGCTCGCGGCGCAGGTCGAAGGCGATGCGCTCGTCGTCCAGGGAGTGGGCGACGCACCGCACCTCGGTGTGGGCGCCGATCGCGCGGACGGCCTTGGCCATCTCGGCGAGGAAGTGTCCGTAGTCGTGGCCGAAGCGCAGGCCCGCGCGGTCGTAGGCGGCGTTCAGCAGGACGGTGTCCTCGCGGTGCAGCGGGTCGCTCCAGCCGGGGACCAGCTGGCGCATGACCGTGGTCGGGCAGGGCTGGAAGACGACCTTGTCGTGCAGCTCGGGCGGGAGCAGCGAGCGGACCTTGGCGATGGAGCCGTGGTTGCGCAGGCCGAAGAAGGAGGCCTTCTCCACCAGCAGGCGCAGGCTCTCGTTGAACCGCTGGGCCCGGTAGGACTGCCCGTCGAAGGCGTTGAAGCCGACCGCGAAGACCATGATCGGCACGTCGATGGCGCGCAGGTGCTCGTCCGGGACGTTCCACTGCCAGGCGCTGTTGCCGTTGGGCATGGTGTCCGGGATGAACAGTCCGCCGCCGCCGATGACCAGGCCGCGCCGGGCGTTGACCCGCTCCAGGGCGGCCGGGTCGAACAGCCGGTGGGCGTGGACGGAGTGCCAGCGCCGGGAGGTGGTGTCGGGGCCGAAGGCGAGCCGGACCGTCTCGGGCAGCAGCTTGTCGCCCGCGTTGCCCTGCCGGTCCATGTAGAAGGCCACGTGCGCGAGCTGGTCCTCGGCGGCGCCCTGCTCCTGGCTGGGTACCGCGGCCGCGCGCTGGGCCCACAGCCGGCTGGAGCGGTGGGTGGGGTCGACGGTGAGGCCGGCCGTGGCGTACTTCAGGGCCTCGGCGTTGTCACCGTGCACCCAGGCCATCTGGGCGAGGCGGGCGTAGGCGGTGGCGGCCCGGTTGGGGGCGGCGGTGGCCAGCAGCAGCTGGGTCTTCGCCTCCTCCTGGCGGGAGACGCTCATCAGGGCGTGCCCGAGCACCTCGTGCGGCCAGGCCTCGTCCAGCGGGATGCGGACGCTGCCGAGGAGGTCCACGGCGTCCTGGTACTCACCGGCGGCGATGTGGGCGGCGGCGACCTTGCGGGCGGCCTCCACGTCACCGGTGCGCCGTACGTGCGGGGTGCCGTAGTGCACGAGCAGGTCGTGGTGGAGGTTGCCCTTGGACAGATAGGCCGCGTGGAACTCGGCGTCGCCCAGCTCGAACTCGCGCCAGCGCTCCTCGGCCTGCGCGTACCCGGCCTCACCGCCCTGCCAGGGCTTGTGCCGGCCGGTGAAGTGCAGGATCGCGGTGTCGTCGGGGACCGGCAGGTCGCCGGAGAGCCGCCGCTTGACGAAGTTGTAGCGGGAGTCCAGGCGGACGAAGTCGCCGTCGAGGACGGCGTTGAGGATGCCCTGGTCGTGCTTGTCGAGTTCGTAGGAGCCGCTGCGCCCGACCTGGTCGATCTTCGCGCAGAACGCGTCGGACAGGTACTCGCGCTGGATGACCAGGAGCCCGGAGTTGAGCTTGTGCTGGCCGTAGAAGAACTGCGGTACGGCAGCCAGTCCCTCGCGCAGCTGGAGGAGTTCACCGAGGTCGCCGAGGACGACCATGTCGGTGTCCAGGGTGATGACGGTGTCGTAGTCGCGCAGCTTGAAGATGTCGAGGATGAAGTAGGCCTTGCGGACCAGGTAGTTGTCCTGGTCGCCCTTGACGTAGGAGTCGTAGTGCTCGGCGTCGACGCGGCGCAGCACGATGCGCGGGTGCAGGGCGCGGATGCGGGCGACGGAGGAGGGCTTCAGGTCGTCGTGGAGGACGACGAAGTCCTCGCAGACGCCGGGGTTGGACAGGGCGAGGCTGCGCAGCAGGACGAGGAAGCCGGGCAGGTAGTTCTCGTCGACGAAGCTCGCGAAGGCGATGCGCCGCCGGCCGGTGAGGAGGTGCGCGGAGGTCTCCGGTGCTACCGGGGTGAAGGTGGTCATCGCAGGGATATCCTCAGGTCGGTCACGCTCTGGGCCCGCTCCATGACCCATGCCTTCTCGCTGGTGTATTCGTGCACGGAGGTGATGGCGAGCTTCATGGCCTCCTGGACGCGGTAGGCGCCGCTCTCGTAGAAGTCGAAGCCGATCAGGTCCAGGGTCGGGCTGACGTCCAGGAAGTCCAGCAGCCACAGCATGTTGAAGCCGGTGGTCGGGATGCCGGACCAGACGTCGTTGCCGACCCGGCCGATGTTCCGGACGGGCCAGCGCAGCGACTCGTCACCAAGGTACTGCTGGGCGCCGGGCACCAGCCGGTTGCGCAGCGAGTGCTTCCAGTCGCCGGAGACCCCGCCGAAGACGAGCCGGGTGGTCACCGGACGGTCCCAGTTGAAGCCGTGCTTGTGGATGGTGGCGTGGATGTCGGTACGGCTGCCGGTGTGCCCGGGGTCGATCCGGTACGAGTTGAAGCGGACGACGAGGTCGTAGTCGTCGATCTGGGTGCCCATCGAACTCTCGCCCACCCGGCCGGAGTTGGCGATCAGGCAGATCGACTTGCCGGCGATCTGGTTGCGGAACTCGCCGAGGCTGATCCACTGCACCCCGCCGACGGTGGGGTCGGCGACCGGGCCGCGCATCCGGATGCGGCGCTGCTCGGCGTAGAGGGCGACGGCCTCGGTGAGGGCGGTGGGGTCGGCGGCGATCCCGGTGCGCAGGTCGAGGTACTGGCTGAGCAGTTCCTGCCGGTCGGCCACCGGGGCCTCGTCGGCGGACAGCGCGAGCAGGGCGCCGACCAGCCGGGGCTCGGCCGCGTCCCAGTCGCCGAGGGCGTGCAGGGCCAGGCCCTCGGCCCACACGTCGGTGGCGGGGCCGCGGGCGAAGTCGGCGGCGCGCGGGCACTGGCGCTGGAGCAGGGCGAGCAGTTCGCGTTCGCGTTCGGCGGCCCGGCGCAGTCCCGTGATCCGGGCGGCCACGCCGAAGCCGTCCTCGCTGGTCAGTTCCAGATAGCGCTCGTAGGCCTGGACGGCCTCGGGCTCGTCGCCGAGGGCCTCCAGGGCACGGGCGCGCAGCCGCCAGCCGGCGCGGGAGTTCTTGCGCTCGGCGAGGACGGTGTCGCTGATCTGCAGGGCGAGGTTCAGCTCGTCGTCGTAGCCGCACTCGAGGGCCTTGTTGCCGACGGCGAGCAGAGCGTCCAGCAGGTCGGCCGGGATGCTGCCGGCGGGGGCGGTGGCCCCCTTGACGGCCCGCTTGAGCAGAGCGGTCGCGCCCTGGGCCGGGACGGGTGCGGGAGCGGACGTGCCGGTGGTGCTGAACACTACGAGCAACTTGCGCAGCTGCTCGGCCAGTTCCGTGCGCCGGCGGTCGAGGCTGCCCACGAGTTTGCCGCTGTGCACGGCGCAGGCTCGCAGGCAGTCCTCCAGCTCTCCTCCACGCGCAGGTGTCCGCCGGTTCTGGACCCTCGTCATAGCTCTCCTGATTTTGCCAAGCAAATACGGTGTTTACGGCGACATGCCGTCGGTTTGCGAAAGCGTGGGGGTGGATGGAGAAACTAGGAAGTCAAAGCGACCAATGGGTTAACGAATCCGAACAGGTAAGAGAATGGTTAGACCGTCAATCACGTCATTCCTGTGATTCACCCAGGTGACGGCGGAACGGCTCCCTCATGCCGGGGACTTTCACCAGAGCACCCGAGATGATCAACGCATCTTCGGGTAGGCGCCGAGCATCATGGCTGCTTCATCCCCCACTCTTGTCACCGCTCCCGCGCCCGCTCCCCCCACGCCCGGAACGGCCCCCGCCCCGCCACGCCGGGGCCGCCTGCTCGCCCTGGACGGCCTGCGGCTCGTGGCCGCGCTGATGGTCTGCCTCTACCACTACGCCGGACGCGGCGGCACGGTCTCCGCGTCCTGGCACCAGACACCGGCCCGCGTCTTCCCGACCCTGTCCCAGGTGGCCACGTACGGCTGTCTCGGCGTCCAGTTCTTCTTCGTCATCAGCGGTTTCGTCATCTGCATGAGCGGCTGGGGCCGTACTCTCGGCGACTTCTTCCGCTCCCGCGTCGCCCGCCTCTACCCGGCCTACTGGGTCGCCCTGGTGCTCGTCACCGGCGCGGCCCTCGCCGTGCCGGCCGTCGTGCACCCGGTCCGCCTGGACGAGTTCCTGGTCAACCTGACGATGCTGCAACAGCCCATGGGCGCCTCGCGCGTGCTGGGCGTGTGCTGGACGCTCTGGGTCGAGGTCCGCTTCTACGCGCTGTTCGCCCTGTTCGTCGTCGCGCGCGGGGTCACCTACCGCCGGGTGGTGCTGTTCTGCTGTGTGTGGACGCTGGCGGCGGCGGTGTGCCGCACCTCGGGCAACACGCTGACGGACCAGCTGGTCATGCCGGACTACGCCCCCTTCTTCGTCGGCGGTCTCGCCCTCTACCTGATCCACCGCTTCGGCGGCGACCTGCTGCTGTGGGGGATCGTGGCCGCCTCCTGGCTGCTCGGGCAGAGCAACGCCACGCGCGGCCTGTGGCACACGGGCGCGCACGGCGACTTCGTGCGCAGCCCGTACGTGATCCTGCTGATCGTCACGCTCGCCTTCGCCGGGGTGGCGGCCGTGGCGCTGGGCTGGACCCGCCGGGCGAACTGGCCCTGGCTGGCCACGGCCGGGGCGCTGACGTACCCGTTCTACCTGGTCCACGAGCACCTGGGCTGGTTCGTCATCCGGGTGCTGCACCGGGGCCTGGGCCTGCCCGCGTGGCCGACGCTCGGGGCGACGGTGCTCGGCATGCTGCTGCTGGCGTGGCTGATGCACCGGTTCGTGGAGAAGCCGTTCGGCCCGCGGCTGAAGAAGGCGCTCCGTGGCCGGAAGTTGGGCAGTCGTTCATCTCGCCTTGGGTTTTGAACCGGCCCCGGGGGCAGGCACCGTAGTGCCCCGCCCCCCGCGCCACAGGCTTTCCGCAGCGAACCCACAGACTGCCGTACCGAGGGAGTGCCTCCGCCTCATGGCCACCACCCAGGAAGCGATGCGACCGCCCCACCGACTCGACGACGTGCCCGGCTGGTTCCCGGTCCTCGACCAGTTGCTCTTCGAGTGGTTCCTGAACCGGCAGGAGGCCGGCGGGACCCGCGGCGACCTCCTGGAGGTCGGTGTCTACATGGGCAAGAGCGCGATCTTCATAGGCCGGCACCAGCAGCCGGGCGAGCGGTACACCGTGTGCGACCTCTTCGAGGGCGACGCCCCGGACGACGCCAACCGGGCCGAGTCGACCAAGTCCTACAGTGCGCTGACCCGGCGCGTCTTCGAGGACAACTACCGCTCCTTCCACGACGAACTGCCCCGGGTGCTCCAGGGGCCCAGCTCCCTGGTGCCCGCCGAGGTCGAGGCCCGCTCCTGCCGGTTCGTGCACATCGACGCCTCGCACCTGTACGAGCATGTGCACGGCGACATAGGGGCGGCTCACGACCTGCTGCTGCCCGACGGCATCGTCGTCCTCGACGACTTCCGCTCCGAGCACACGCCCGGCGTCTCCATAGCCACCTGGGAGGCCGTGCTCAACCGCGGCCTGCACCCCATCTGCCTGAGCACGCAGAAGCTCTACGGCACCTGGGGCGATCCCGAGCCGGTCCAGGAGGCGCTGCTGGACATGGCGCGGGAGCGGTCCGACTGCCACCTGAGCGTCCAGGAGGCCGCGGGGCACCGGATCGTCCGCCTGAAGTCCAAGGGGATGCCGGCGCCGGTGTTCCCGCCCTCGAAGCACGCGGTGGCGGCCAAGGCGCCGGAGCCGACGCCGGCAGCGGTGTCCGCACCGGCACCCGCTCCCGCACCCGCGGTACCGCCCGCCCGGCCCGCGCCCCGCCGGGGCAGCCGGGTCCGCCGGGTCGCCGTGGACCTGTTGCCGCCGGTCGTCACGCGGGCGATACGCAAGGCGCGCGCGGCCCGGAGCTGACCGCTCGCTCAGCCGATCCCGTACCGGGCCCCGATGCCCGCGATCACCAGCGCCAGCCCTTCCTCGAACTGCTGGTCGTAGTCGTCGAAGAGCACCTTTCCGGCCTCGGCCGCGAGCGGGAAGTCGGCCATGCGCCGGGCGCGCTCCTCGATGTCGTACCCCTCCCGGCGCTCGCCCGGGAGGGGCTGCACGCCCTGCTCCTCGGTGACGAACCCGATGGTGAACACGTTCATGGTCCGCGCCGCGTTGACCGCCTGCACCAGGGTGAAGCCGGCGCCCGTGAGGACGCGCAGGTGCGCCTCCATCTCGCGGGCGTGGTCGGTGCCCGTGAAGCGTGAACCGCTGAAGACCTTGGCGCCGTCGCGGTAGCCGAGCAGGGCGGCGCGCAGCCCTCGGCTGGTCCTGAGCAGCCGCTCCTGCCAGCTGTCGGCGGGATCGAGCGCCGTACCGGCGACCATCCGCCGGTACATCTCCGTCGCCATCTCGTCGAGCAGCGCCTGCTTGTCCTTGAAGTGCCAGTACAGCGCCGGGGCCTTGACGTCCAGCTCCTTGGCGATGGCACGCAGGGTCAGCCCGTCGAGGCCGACCTCGTTCAGCAGCCGCAGCGCCGTGTCCGCGACCCGTGTGCGGTCCAGGGGCGCGCGTCGTTCCGTACTCACGCTTGACAGCTTAACAGCGTTAAGGGCACGCTCATGGGCGACGGCACTTAACAACGTTAAGGAGAATTGTCATGGATGTACTGATCGTGGGGGCCGGTCCGACCGGCCTCACCCTCGGCATCGACCTCGTCCGGCGCGGTGTGGACGCGCTGGTCGTGGAGCGGGCGGAGGGGCTCTTCCCTGGCTCGCGCGGCAAGGGGATCCAGCCGCGCACCCAGGAGGTCTTCGAGGACCTCGGCGTCCTGGACGCGATCCGCGCGGCGGGCGGTCCCTACCCGGCGCGGACGATCTGGAAGGACGGCGAGCGGCTCGGCGAGCAGCCGATGTTCGAGGCCGTGGCGGCGGACGAGGGTGCGCCGTACACCGAGCCGTGGATGGTTCCGCAGTGGCGGACGCAGGAGATCCTGTACGCGCGGCTGGTCGAGCTGGGCGGCGAGGTCGGCTTCGGGCGCGAGGTGACGGGCCTGGAGCAGGACGCGGACGGCCTGAGCGTGCGGTTCGCCGACGGTACGACCGTCCGCGCGCGGTATGTCGTCGCGGCCGACGGCGGCCGCTCGGCGGTGCGGCGCGCGGTGGGCGTGGGCATGGCCGGGGAGACGGTCGACCCGAACCCGTTCCTGGTCGCGGACCTGCGGCTGAAGGGTCTCGACCGGGAGTACTGGCACACCTTCCCCAGGGCCGACGGCACCGGCGTGGCGCTGTGCCCGCTCGCCGGCACGGACGACTTCCAGCTGGCCGGGAGGTTGCCGGAGGGCACCGAGTTCGACCTGTCCCTCGACGGCATCCGGAAACTGGTCGCCGCGTACACGCACCTCGACGCCGAGGACGTCACCGAACTGCGCTGGGCCTCGGAGTTCCGGCCGCGGACCGCGCTGGCGGACCGGTTCCGGGTGGGCCGGGTGTTCCTCGCGGGCGACGCCGCGCACCTCCACTCACCGGCGGGCGGGCAGGGTCTGAACACCAGCGTCCAGGACGCGTACAACCTGGGCTGGAAGCTGGGCGCGGTGCTGCGCGGCGGGGCTCCGGAGGCCTTCCTCGACACCTACGAGGAGGAGCGGCGCCCCAACGCGGCCGCCATGCTGGGCCTGTCCACGGGCGTGCACCGCGGGGAGGTGCAGCGCGGGAAGGCGACGGTGCAGCTCGGGCTCGGGTACCCGGAGTCGTCCCTCAGCGAGGAGACCCGGGCCGTCCCGTCCGGGGTACGGGCAGGCGACCGCGCACCGGACGGCAGGGTGGACGGCGTACGCCTCTTCGACGCGTTCCAGGGGCCGCACTGGACGCTGCTGGGCGCGACGGCACCCGTTGCCGGGGTCCGCGCCCTCCCGGCAGCCCCGGAGTCGTACGGCCCCGGTGTCTTCCTGGTCCGCCCGGACGGATACGTCGGCTGGGCGGGCGACTCGACGGCCGGACTGCCCGCGTATCTCGACCGGGTCGGCTGCCGCTAGAACCTACGCGCTGGCCAGCGACAGCTTCACCGCGAACCCGAGGAACAGGGCGCCCGCCGCCGAGGTGGCCGTGGCCGACAGGCGCTTGCGGCGGCGGAAGGCGGCGGCCAGGCGGGTGCCGCCGAATATCAGCGCGCTGAGGTAGAGGAAGCTGGCCAGCTGCGCGAAGGCGCCGAGGACGACGAAGGAGAGGGCCGGGTAGGCGTACCCCGGGTCCACGAACTGCACGAAGAAGGCGACGAAGAAGAGGATCGCCTTGGGGTTGAAGAGGCTGACGACGAAGGCCCGCCGGAAGGGCTGCTCCTCGGCCGAGGCCACGGTCGCGGCCTCCTCCACGGCCTTCTCCCGCCGGGTCCGCCACATCGCCCACGCGGACCGCAGCATCCCGATCGCCAGCCAGGTCAGATAACCGGCACCGGCGTACTTCACGATCCCGAACAGCACGGCGTTGCCCTGGAGCAGCGAGGCGACCCCGGCGGCGGACAGTGTCATCAGCACGGTGTCCCCGCACCAGACGCCGGCTGCGGCGGTGTAGCCGGCCCGGACTCCGCGGCGGGCGGCGACGGAGAGCACGTACAGGGAGTTGGGGCCGGGGAGCAGGACGATCAGGACAAGACCGGCCAGATAGGTGGGGAGATCGATGACGCCGAACATGAGAAGGAGTGTCGCATGGGGGTACGACAGTCAGTCGTCCCCGTCCAGGAGGGTGTCCACGGGGAGGTCGAGCATGAGACCGACGGACTCCGGGACGAGCACGGTCTGACCTCGCTTGTAGCGGACGGGGGCGGGGTACTTGCCATCGACCGGGTCGGTGTAGAGAAGGACCTCGTCGTGCTTGCGGTCGGCGATGAGGTAGGCGGGGATGCCGGCCTGGGCGTAGCACTCGACCTTGGGGCCGAGATCGTCGGACCAGTTCGACGAGGTCACCTCGACGACCAGTCGGAAGACGTTCGGCGCATAGCAGTTCTTCTGGACGTGAGCGTCACGGAAGTCCTCGTCCACGACCGAGAAGTCCGGAACCGCGAAGTCGTCCGGCAGGGCGGGCAGCCACAGGCCGATGCCTTGCACATACCTAAGCCCTGCCTTCCGGGCTCCTGCTCCGCCGAATGCTTCGACCAGCCAAGTCAACGACAGTGCATGCGAACCGTCCGGCGGCGGTGTCACGATGAGCCTCCCCTGGAGAATCTCCACGCGGTGGCCAGGCAGTGCACGGGCAAGCTGGTCGGCTGCCTCGCCCAGGGTCAGCTCCTGCTGCAGTACGGCCATGGCGTCCTCCTTTTCGGGGCCCACTCTTCACGAGCGTAGCCGGGGGTGTGCGGATTCCGCCCCCGATCACTCGTACGAAGTAATCGCCCAGCTCAGAACGCATCCGTCGGCACATAACTCCCCCAAACCTCCCGCAGCGCGTTGCACACCTCCCCCACAGTCGCCCGCCCCCGCAACGCCTCCCGCATCGGATACAGCACGTTCTCCTCCCCCTCCGCCGCCTTCTTCAGCGCGGCCAGGGCCGAGTCCACCGCCCCCTGATCCCGCTCGGAGCGCAGCCTGGCCAAGCGCTCCCGTTGCCGTGCCTCGATGGCCGGGTCCACCCGGAGCGGCTCGTACGGCTCCTCCTCGGCCAGCTGGAAGCGGTTGACGCCCACGACCACCCGCTCGCCGGAGTCCGTCTCCTGGGCGATGCGGTACGCGTTCCGCTCGATCTCGGCCTTCTGGAACCCCCGCTCGATCGCCGCCTCCGCGCCGCCGAGATCCTCGACCCTCCGCATCAGGTCCAGCGCGGCCGTCTCTACGTCGTCGGTCAGCTTCTCGACCGCGTAGGAGCCCGCGAAGGGGTCGACCGTCGCCGGTACGTCGGTCTCGTAGGCAAGGACCTGCTGGGTGCGCAGGGCGAGCCGGGCCGCCTTGTCCGTCGGGAGAGCGATGGCCTCGTCGAAGGAGTTGGTGTGGAGGGACTGGGTGCCGCCGAGGACCGCCGCCAGCGCCTGCACGGCGACCCGGACCAGGTTCACCTCCGGCTGCTGGGCCGTCAGTTGTACACCCGCCGTCTGCGTGTGGAAGCGGAGCATCAGCGACTTGGGGTTCTTCGCCCCGAACTCCTCCCTCATCACCCGCGCCCAGATCCTGCGCGCCGCGCGGAACTTGGCGACCTCCTCCAGCAGCGTCGTACGGGCCACGAAGAAGAAGGAGAGGCGGGGTGCGAAGTCGTCGACGTCCATGCCCGCAGCGACCGCCGTGCGGACGTACTCGATGCCGTCGGCGAGCGTGAAGGCGATCTCCTGCGCGGGGGAGGCGCCCGCCTCCGCCATGTGGTAGCCGGAGATCGAGATCGTGTTCCACTTCGGGATCTCGGCGGTGCAGTACTTGAAGATGTCGGCGGTCAGGCGCAGGGAGGGCTTCGGCGGGAAGATGTACGTCCCCCGCGCGATGTACTCCTTCAGGACGTCGTTCTGGATGGTGCCCGTCAGCTGGTCGGCCCTCACCCCCTGCTCCTCCGCCACCAGCTGGTAGAGGAGCAGCAGCAGGGCCGCCGGGGCGTTGATCGTCATCGAGGTCGAGACCTGGTCCAGCGGGATGCCGTCGAACAGCACCCGCATGTCCTCGACGGAGTCGATCGCCACGCCCACCTTGCCGACCTCGCCGTGCGCGAGGGGTGCGTCGGAGTCGTGGCCCATCTGGGTGGGCAGGTCGAAGGCGACGGACAGACCGGTGGTGCCGTGCGTGATCAGCTGCCGGTAGCGGGCGTTGGACTCCACCGCCGTGCCGAAGCCGGCGTACTGGCGCATGGTCCAGGGGCGGCCGGTGTACATGGTCGGGTACACCCCGCGGGTGTACGGGTACGCCCCCGGTTCGCCCAGCTTCGTGTCCGGGTCCCAGCCGGTCAGGTCCGCCGGCCCGTAGACCGGCTCGATCGGCAGTCCCGACTCCGACTCACGCGCCATGGATGCCTCCGCAGTACGTCTCATCCGCGTTTTGTCCAGGTTTTATCCCCCCTCACCATGCCCCGTAGTTCGGCGGCGGTCACGCGGGGAAGCATCCCCGGCATGAGGATCCCGGGGAGACCAGCCGCTCTACTCGTCTCGGCCGCCGCCCTCGCCGCGCTCTGCGGCTGCACCGTGCAGCCTCCGGACGCCGACGGCAAGCACCACTCACCGGTGCGGGTCCAGCTGCCCTCCAGCCCCGCCCCCGACCCCACCCGGACGGCCGAGCGGACGCCCGCCGCCCAGCCCGCCCGGCCCGCGCCACGGGTGCTGTGGTCGCGCGGGGACAGCGGCCCGGGCGTGCGCGAGCTGCAGGCCCGGCTCCGCCAGGTCGCCTGGCTGTTCGACGGGCCGACGGGGACCTACGACGATCTGACCGAGCAGGCCGTCCGGGGCTTCCAGGGCAAGCGCGGGCTGCCGCGGACCGGTGAGCTGGACACCGTCACCTGGCAGCGGCTGCTGGCCATGACGCACCGGCCGGGCCAGTGGGAGCTGTACCTGATGGGCGGTCAGCCGGCCGCCGCGCCCGACCCGCGCTGTCTGACCGGCCGGGTGCTGTGCATCAGCAAGACCAGCCGGACGCTGCGCTGGATGATCGACGGGCGCACGGTCGAGACGGTCTCCGTCCGCTTCGGCACCCAGTACACGCCCACCCGCGAGGGTGTGTTCCACGTCTACTGGAAGTCACGGCACCATGTGTCGACGCTCTACCACTCCCCGATGCCGTACGCGATGTTCTTCAGCGGCGGCCAGGCGGTGCACTACTCCTACGACTTCGCGGCGCGCGGGTACGCGGGTGGTTCGCACGGATGCGTCAACGTGCGGGACGAGGCGGCGATCGCGCGGCTGTTCGCGCAGGTGGGGATCGGCGACAAGGTCGTCGTCTACTGGTGAGGATTTGGGGCGCGGGCGGGACCGGGGGAACGTGTCCCGCCCGCGCCAGGTGCACGAGCCACGGGTACGGGGGGAACCCCGGCTCAGTGCGACGGCCGATGACCAGTCGGCTCACTCATTACTGCGTCGCGGGGCCCGGAAACGTCACACCCTTGGCGGAAAAATTTTCGCGGCCGACAAAATCGCAGGTCAGAGGCGATATAGGGGTGGGGCAGGGGCGGGGCGGAACTCAGAGCGTGGTGTACGACGGGCTCGGCGTGGGCGCCGGACCCGTGGCCTTCCGGTCCGCGCCCGTGGGTGCGAAGGCCGAGGGTGCGGGGCTGGCGGCGCGGCCCTGGCGGTCGTGGCGGTGGCCGTGGCCCCGGCCCGGGTGACCGTCGTCGTCACCGCCCTGGCCGTTCTCGTCGCCCTTGTCCTTGCCCTTGTCCTTGCCCTTGCCTTCGCCGCCGCCGTTCGCGTTGCCCTTGCCGCCCTCGTCGCCGCCGGTGCCCTTGCCCGTACCGCCGGAGCTGTACTGGCCCGCGAGGACGGACTTGCAGTACGCGGTCACCCGCGAGGAGCCGCCCGCCAGGCCCTCCAGGGCCCGCCTGCGGTCGGAGCCCAGCTCCTTGCCGTCCTTCAGGTCGCGGCAGGCCGCGCTGGCGACCTGCCACCAGGTGCCGGGATTCCCGGAGGCGTCGCCGGAGCCGGGTGTGGTGCCCGGGTCCGTGCCCTGGTCGGGTGCGGTGGCCCCGCCGGAGGGGTCGAGGGACCCGCTGGTGCCGCCGTCGGGCGTGTCCGTGCTCGGGAGGATGCCCTGGGGGGACTGCGGCGTGGGCGAGGTGTGCGGTTGTCCCGGGCTCTGGGCGGCGGAGACGGAGGCCGCGGGGTCCGGGCGGTCGTCGTGGAACGGGATCGGCAGCACTCCGCTGCCGGCGGCCATGGCGACCCCGCCGAGCATGCCCGCGGCCACCGCCGCGGCGAGCGCGAGGCGCACCGGGCGGGCCCAGCGCGGCCGGCGGGCGCGGATTCCGGTACGGGTCGGGACGCCGATGCGGACCAGGCCGGCGTCGGAGCCGCGCGCGGACAGGCCGGAGCGCCCGGGGGTGCCGTCGCCGAGCGCGGCGGCGGTCCGCTCGGCCTCGGCCGCCTCGCGGACCTTGCGGAACGCGGCCAGCGCGGCCTGCTCGCCGGGGAGTTCACCGGTCGCGGGAGCCGCCTCGGCGGAGAGTGCGCCGAGCGCCTTCGCAAGCCGTTCCGCCTGGTCAGAGGAGGAGGCGTCGACGGCTTCCAGCGACTCACCGCGCAGCAGACGTTCCGCCGTATCACGGGTAAGCCACTTGTTGTGCTCGTCGGCCATCACATGTCCTTCTGCGTCCTCGCACGCGTATGCGTCACAGTTGCGGACGACACCGCACGACCGCGCGGTTCTCGCTGGGGAGGCAGCGCGTCGAGCACGCCCGCCGATTCCGGATCGTCGCCGAGCAGCTCCGCGAGCCGCTTCAGACCGCGGTGCGCGGCGGTGCGTACGGCCCCCGCGCGCTTGCCGAGGGTCTCGGCCGCGGACTTGGCGTCCAGGCCGACCACCACGCGCAGCACGACCGCCTCGGCCTGGTCCTGCGGGAGCCTGGCGATGAGCGAGAGGGTGCTGTCGGTGGCCAGGGCCTCGATGGCCTCACCGGCCGTGTCGGACTCGGCGGCCCGGCCGGTCAGTTCCGTCTCGTCGCCGCCTATCGCGGGGCGGCGGCCGCGCATCCGTATGTGGTCCAGGGCGCGGTTGCGGGCGATCCGGGCGGCCCAGCCGCGGAAGCGGTCCGCGTCACCGCTGAACCGGTCGAGGTCCCGGGCTATCTGCAGCCAGGCCTCGGACGTGACGTCCTCGGCGTCCGGGTCGCCGACGAGTGTGCGTACGTATCCGAGCAGCCTCGGATGCACCGCGCGGTACACCGTACGGAACGCGGTCTCATCCCCGTCCTGTGCCGCACGCACCGCGGTGGTCAGCTCCGCGTCGTCCCCCAGCACCGCACTCCCTTTACGCCTGGCTTCGGTCGGCGCGAAAGGCACGTTACGGCGTGAAACCGTTCCCCGTCCAGGTCGGTAGAAGATGCAACTAACTCGTGACACGCCCAGGTGTGACAGAAAACGCACTCTCGGCGCTGAAGGAAGTACGGGCCGTACAGCGGCCCGTGAGCGCGACGGCCGGGGCCTCTCCTGTGGGGGGTGGCGGCCCCGGCCGTTGCCCTGACGCTCGACCGCGGGTGAGCGGAGTCACTTCTTCCCGCCGGACTTACCGGAGTTGGCGGAGCCGGCGGCCTTCGAGTCCGCCTTGCCGCCGCTACCGCTCTTAGCGCTTTCGCTACTTCCGTGCCCATTACCGCTGTTGTGCGGCTTGTCGCTCTTGCCCTTGTTCGCGCCATCGGCGAGGGCGATCTGCTCGGAGCAGTAGGCGGCGACGTTCTCCTCGCCGCCCGCGGCCGTGACGAGCCGCTGCCAGGCCGTCGCCTCCAGGGCCTTGCCGCGGTCCTTGATCTGCTCGTAGGCGCGGCAGTGGGCCAGGGTGTCCTTCGCGGTGGCCGGGTGGCCGGGGCGCGTCGAAGGGGCTCCGGACTCGGGAGCGGTCGGCTGCGCGCTCGGCTGTTCCGGGGCGCTCGACGAGGGCCGCGTCCGCCGCCCGTCGTCGTCCTTCGCGGATCCGACGGAGTCGATCGCGGCGAAGGCGACACCGCCCAGCGTGACGCTCGCCAAAAACACGGAGAGCGTGGCCTTCAGTGAGAGCCGGGCGCCGCGCGCCTCCCGGGGCCGCCAGTCGTCCCGGCGCCGGGTCCGCGACGCGTGCGCCCCGGTGTCCCGGGCGGCGCGGAACGCGGCCACGGCGCGCTGCTCGGCCTCGGGGTCGATGCCGCCCGAGGCCGCGCCCCGGCGGAGCGCCGCGGCGAGCCGCGCCTCGAACGCGGCGTCCCGGCCGTCCCGGTCGGCCGGTGCCGGTCCGAGGACGGTGCCGCCAGGGTGCCCGCGCCGGCGGCCGGGCTCGTCGCCGCTGTGCCGTTCACCCATGTCCGTACCCGATCCTGTTCCTAGTGCGGCCCGCCCAGCCTCTCGGATCCGCCGGAGGCCTCGCCCCACTGCTTCTGCAGAATCCATACGGCTGGTGGCCGTCAGCGTTCATTTCGACTCCCCCAGCGTCCGGGGGCCGTCATCCGTCACACCTGAGTCCGCCGCGTCCCGGACGCCCAGCTGGCGGGCAAGCCATTTCAGCCCGCGGTACGCGGCCGTGCGGACCGCTCCGGGGCGCTTGCCGAGGACGCGGGCGACGGAGGGTCCGTCGAGGCCGACGACCACCCGCAGCAGCACGGCCTCGGCCTGGTCGCGCGGCAGCGACCGGACCAGTTCCAGGGCGCGCCCGGTGGAGAGGGACTCCAGCGCCTGGTCGTGCGTGCTGTGCGGTCCGGGCAGCTCCAGTACGTCCTGTTCGAGCGCCGCCGCCCGGGGCCGTACCCGCTGTCTGCGCAGGTGGTCCAGGGCCCGGTGGCGGGCGATGGTCGCGCTCCAGCCGCGGAACCCGGCGCCGTCGCCGCGGAACCTGCCGAGGTCGCGGGCTATCTCCAGCCAGGCGTCGGAGGCCACGTCCTCCGCGTCCTCGCCGACGAGGCCGCGGAGATAGCCGAGCAGGCTCGGCTGCACGATCCGGTAGGCCACCGCGAAAGCGTTCTCGTCACCGTCCTGGGCCCGTGCGACAGCCGCGCCCAGCTCCCCGTCCTGCGCCTGCAGGCGACGGGGCTCCCCTCCCTGGCCCAAAGACTGTCCTCGTTCGTACCGAGTGTGTAGCCACCATGGGTGGCGCGTCCCCCGTCGGGCGGCACACTCCGGCCGTGTCCACGCCCTACAAGGTCATCAGCGTCAGGCCTCACAGAAGTGTCACAGCTCCCGGTGCGCTCCCGGGTCGTCCGCACCCGTCCCGTGCCGTGCCCGTGCCCGTGTCGTCAGCCGATGGCGATGCGGGGATGGGCGCCGGGCCGGATCCAGGCCATGATCCGGTCCATCGTGGCGCGCGGCACGGACACACAACCAGCCGTCGCCCCCTTCCCGTTGACGTGCAGGAAGATGCCGGCGCCGCGACCGGGCGTGGCGGGCCACCGGTTGAAGTTGACGACGAGCGCCTTGGCGTACTGGGTCGGGTAGTTGATCAGATGCTCGCTGCCCCGGTCGCCGGACTCGGTGAGCGGGAAGTCGGCGCCCGCCGCGGTGTGCATCGAGTTGTAGTACTTGGACTGGGGGTCCTCCACCCACCAGTCCGAGCTGTTGACGACGTGGTACGGCATGCTCGTCCCGCCCGCCTCGACCCCGAAGCCCTCGGTGAGCGTGTACGTCCCGGAGGGCGTGGTGTACGTCCCCTGCCGCCGCGTCGCCCCGTCCGTGACGCCGTTGGAGCCGACCCGGCCGGCACTCGTGCCGAACTGCGCCTTCCAGCCCGAGGCGCCCTTGGCCCAGGCGGTGACGGTGGCGTAGGAGCCGCTCGCCTTCACGGTGATGAGCTGGGTGGCGTCGCCCGGGGAGGCGGGGACGGGGAAGTTCGGGGCGGCGTAGGCGGCGGGCGGCGCGGTGGTGGCCTGCTGGGTGACGGCGGTACCCGGGGCCGTACTCGGCGAGGCGGAGGCGTTGCCCTTGCCGCCGTCGTCCTTGGCCTTCGATGAAGCGGAGGCGGACGCGGACTTCGAAGGCGAGGACGACGCCGATGCCGACGCCGATGACGACGAGGAGGCACTCGGCGACGCCCCGACCGCGACACTGTCGGACCCGCCCCCGGCCTGCTGCTCGGCTCCCCCCTCCCCGCCTGGGCCTCCACAGGCCGACGCCGCCAGCAGGACACCGGCGACGGCCGGCGCGACGACGAAGCACGTACGGGCACGGGAACGCGAAGAGGGCAGCACGAAGAGACCCTTCGATGGGCAGCGGGAAGTGAAGGAACGGCCGGAAAACGGCGGCCGACCGGAACGAGGGCCGGTTATACAGCAGCGGTGAACGCGGAGGCGACCGAGGAGACGAACCGGACTCTCCACGCGAACCGCTCACCCGGTACGACGGCCGGCCTGCTCCCGCCGCGCCCGCCCGTGCAGCTTCAGCCAGAAGGTCTGCAACGAGTCCTCCGGACCGCCCGCTTCGAAACGGTTGAGCACCTTGCCGAGCGGGTTCCACACCCGCCCGTCCGGCATGCGCACGCCCGTCGACTGCCCGAAGTAGGCGCGCTGGTCGGCGTCGAAGTCCACCCACACCGCCCCCGCGCGGCGCACGAGCACCTCACCGACGTACGCCCCCAGCCCGGACAGCGCGTCCCGCGCCCGCTCCCGGTCGGCGCCGCCCTTGCGCAGCCCGTCGACCAGGAAGTCCACGACCCGCAGACTGCGCTCGGAGTAGTCCAGCGGCAGCCGGGTGCGGGCAGTGGCACGAGCGACGAAGTCAGCCGCGCACGCACGCATCTCACCCGCGCGCGGTCGTGTATCCACTCCACCCATGACAACGTTCCCCGTTCGCTCGGATCAGGGGAGCAGGACCCCGTTCCCCCGTCCACCAAGCGGAATCCGCCTCTCCAACATCACGGGTCACAGACGTGTCAATCACCACACGGGAACTCACACCAGACGCACAACCTTCTTACCCTGCCGTGCGTCGCACAGGTCACTTCACACCGGACGGCAGGGCCACGTTCCCGTCGAACACGCCACGGTTGTCGGCCCGTACCTCCTGACTCACCGTGATGTCCCCACCCTGGAACGGCACGAGAAACGTGAACGCGTACCGGTGTGCCACGACCCGGTACCCCTGCGCCCCGTCGCCCAGATCCCACGTCTCGGCGAAGCTCCTGAGCGTGATGTGACCGTCGGTCGCCGTCACCCCCGCCTTGCGCAACTGCCCCAGCACGGGCTCCACTTCGCGCACCGCCCGCTTGAGCGCGGGACGGTCGCGGGCAGCCGACAACTGCCACCCGGACGCACGCACCCGAAGCCGCACGCCCGCCCCCGTACGACTCACCGTCGCACTCTTGGCGTACGCCGCGAACGCGTCCAGCTCGGCCAAGGGGTCCTCGACGTCATTGGCGATGCCGGGCTCGGAGAGCGCCCCCTTCTTCCACCCCTCGGCGCCCTTCTTGACGTAACCCGTGCCACCGACGACGTACACCACCTCGGGCTCGCGCTCCCCCTTGCTGGTGGTCACAGTGCCGGTCTGCCGGAGCGCGACCGGGGCGGTGGTCCGGTGCACGGTCGCGGCGTACGTCGCCCCGGACGGCGCCTGCCCCTGCATGACGGCGGACTCACTGCCCCGCAGGGCGAACGTCCACCCCTTCTCGGCCCCCATGGCCTCCCGGGCACGGGCGACGAACTGCGCGGCGGTCCTGGGCTCCGGCTTCGGCGTGACCTTCGGCTCGGGTTGAGCCTGCGCGGTCTTCGAGGAAGTGTGCCGACCCGCGGGCTTCCGCTCGCCGTCGTGCGACGAACATCCGGACGACACGGCCACGGCAACGGCGACCAACACGACACCGAGGGCAGGGCGCCCATGCGGGCAGAGGGGTTTTCCGGTTCCGGGCAGCACGAATCAACCCTTCGACAGGGACGGCGAGTTCGATGGAGGCCCGGTTATACAGGAGCTGCGGAGGGGAGGGCGAGCAGCCGTACGAAGCGGGGCGAACGGGGCCCGTACCGCCGACTAGGACTTGTCCGGCCGATCACGGCGTTGGACGGGCAGCACGCTTTGGATATGAGGCGTGCTCGCCCGGTCCGGCCGGGATGGTTGCTGAGGTCGCCCTACCGGGCGTATCACCCGCTGTGTTCGGTGGTCACAGTCCTGGCTTCCCATGTTGAACACGTTGGCTGGTCTTTGGGGACCTGCTACCCAGGGCAACGGTGTCAGCCCACACAACTAGGGTTGCTGACCACTGACCTCAAGGGGCTTCACCATGGGCATTCATCCCGACGTCGCAGTACTGCTCGATCTCGTGCCGGCAGACTTCGCAGGCGGCGAGCAGATCGACTGGGCTGGGGCCGAAGTTGCGCTCGGCGCCAAGCTGCCGAGTGACTACAAGGCTCTGCTGGACACATACGGCGTGGGCGATATCGGAGAGCTCGTCATTCTGCCTCCACTTCCGAGTGATGTGCGCGGGTGGGAAGGGTGTCACATCGGAGCCATGACGGACGGCCTGCGTGGGCTCTGGGAGGAGGACGCAGGATTCCCCGACGTGACGCTGGGTGCCGATGCCGTCCTGCCCTGGGGTTCTGGAATGAACGCCAACGAGATGGCTTGGCTCATGAACGACCCAGATCCGGACAAGTGGCCTGTCATAGCCTGGCGCCGGCACCGCTCGTGGGGCGAATCGCCGTGGGCCCTGTTCGACTGCAACATGGTCCAGTTCATCACCCGCATGATGCTGGGTCAGTTCGACGCTTGCCCACTCGGCGATGCGTCGCTCTGGAAGCGGACAGACACGTTCGTCAGCTGGCGAGAGCAACATCGACGGCTCAGGGCCGGACTGGATCCTTCTACAGGCGAGCCCGATCCCTACGCTCACATGTACCCCATCACCGAGGACTGGCCCTGATCAGGCCCGGAGCCAGATCGCGAGGGCTGCCGCTGTCTCTATGCCGAGGAAAACGTGACGATCGCCCCCGGGAATCCCGGGGGCGATCGTCTTTCACATGTGGCTGGGACTCAGCGGCCGATCAGTCGATGCGGTCGTCCAGGCCCAGCACCTCCGGGTGGTCGCTGGGCCAGTTCTTGGGCATGCCCGGCACGTCGATGGTGCGCCCGTACACGCCGGCCAGGAACGCCACGGCACCGACCGGGAACTCCGACCAGTCGCCGTTGTCTCCGCGGACGACCACCGGCCATGCGTCCGGGTCCGCGGGGCTCGTCCTCCAGTAGAAGGAGTCCCCCGAATTGGACGCCGCCCAGCTGATCAGGCCTCCCGGCTGCGGGAAGGGAACGTAGTCCTCGGTGTCGCCCATCTCGTACAGATCCTGAAGGATCTCGTCCTCCCGGCACGCGGATCCCCACAACGCCTCGTTACCGGGCGTCGGAACGGACACCATAAGGAAGTCGTCGACGACCAGGACCGGATACGCCTCCGCCAGCGTGCGGAAGTCCGAGGGCAGCGCCGTCCCGAGAGCCGCCTCGAGGGCGGCCCAGTCCACAGCGCGCCCTCCTGGCACACGCCACTGCCTCATCGACGGCAGCGCGGCCTCCAGCTCTTCTACCCTCAGCATGTCGTCAGTCACCTCAAGTCTTCCTGCCGGGAGCGTACGGGTGGGATTCCGGGCTAGGAGACGGGACGTCTCGCCGTCAGTGCCGTCGAGTAGGTTCCGTCCGTTCGGCCCGACAGGCGAGCCGAACGGACGGGAGGACTCGTCGCCGTGAGCATCCACCTACACCTGCGCGCCGTCGCGGAATCCGAGATCCGGGACGACCACACCTGGCTTGCGGCGTTCATGTGGGAGGCCTGGGAAAACCACCCCGACGAGTACGCAGCGGGCATCGCCGACTCCATCGACAAGGTCTGGCACTCCGTCAATGACCTCTATGCCGCTGCCGATGCCCGCTCTGTGGATACCGACAAACCTTGGACGTTGCCGATTTACGGCGGACGCCCCGTGGCACACAGCGCCGAGGCCGACACCTCCAACCCGCCCCTGATGATTCTGGAGCGGCCTGGGGTGTCACAGGCCGCACGCTTCCTCGCGAACGTCTCTTTCGACGAGTTGTGGAACGTCGCCGGCGCCAAGCTCGGCGGCTACGGCCGAGACGAGGCGGAGGCCAGGCAGGAGTTCCTCGACCATCACAGGGACCTGCAAGGGTTCTACGGGCGAGCGGCTGCAGCAGGCCACGCCGTGGTCAAGGCGGTGTGGGCCTAGCTGGTCATGTGCTGGTTACAGCCATTCGTTGATGGCTGCGACCTGCGCGGTTGCTTCGTAGCGGACGGCGAGTCTCTCGTCCCAGCCGAAGTGGCTCAGTACGTCCGGTAGTAAGGCTCCCCGACAGACCCCGCGATCCCGAAAGGCGAGAACTCGGCGTCCGCCACCACCCGGTAGATGAATTCCGAGGCGGTCATGTCGAATCGCTGAAACGGTTCCAGCGGGTCAACGCGAGCCACAATCGGCCAGGTCGAGGGATCCGTCGCGGTATCGGCCAGCCAGTAGTACTCCTCCTCGATGAAGGAATAGCCCCACTGAACCAACCCCTTGCCGCTCTCCACCTCGCCCGCCCCGAGGATTCCGTACGGCTCGAACATCCGCCGACTGTCCGGGTTCCCCCGGACAGCTTTCAGCAACTTCTCATGGTTGGCGGGGACAGATTCCGACCCGCCCTGCGCCTTGAGCAGCATGACATGGTCACAGAAAGCGCCCCACTCGGAGAAACGGCGACGCAGTTCCTTGAAGTCGGCCGGCAGAGGGGCACCCAGGGCCTGTTCGGCTTCCGACCAGTCGGGTTCGCCGGGCTCGGCGTCCCAACCGGTCTCCGCCACCAGACGATCGACCCATTCCATATGCACCCCTCCGCGCGGCTGACTTGGCTATGCAGCCCATAAGCCTTTCATGGCCTTATAGACCGATTGCAACTTCGTCAGGGCTTGTTCAGAATTGTCTGGTTGACTATCTGGACTCCTGTCGAAGTATAGGCCGTCATTGTAACACCCGACGGAATCGGGTTGGTGGAGTTTTCATAGATCGGAATCGACGAATAGTAGACGGTATTCCCCGCCGCAATCGAATCTGCGATCTTCTGCTCCGCCCCGGACATGACCGGGGAATTGGCATTCCGGTACAGCGGAACGAGATTGCGCCGGTCCGTGCCGCTGCCGCCGAGCTGACGCGCCAGCAGATGGCCGCGGTTCATCGTGGGGTCGTTCCCCAGTTTGAAGCCCGGAGGGACGCTGTCCCAGAACCCTGGGGTCGAGGGCGGCCACGGTGCGTTGCTACCCATGATCTTCGTGTCCGGTCCGTTCAGCACCGAGTCCCCGTTCTTGTCGGTGTAGTTGAACCCACCGGCGGTGAGACAGGCGAACGCGCCAGTGGCTCGCCCCTGCTGATCGAGCGGGGCGTAGTAGGTCATGCTCGTACCGCGAGAGCAGTCCCCCCGGTCGAACGGACGCTGGGCGTCGCCGGGCTGCCATTCCTTCTCGGAGTCCGGCTTGAGGAGGAGCCCCTTGCTGTAGTCCGGCTTCTCACCGGGATCCGACTCGTATCCGTTGGGTGCGGTCGGCGTGGGCGCGGATGCCCACGCGAAGACGGTTGCCGCGATGCCCCAAGGAGACAGCCTGCTCAGCAGGCTGCCCCCACTCGCCGCAGCGCTGCCAGTCGCCTCAGCGGCGCCCGACAGGGCGCCTTCCAACGCTTCGGCACCGCCCTCCAGCGCGCTGCCGATGTCGCTGATCACGCCCGGGATGGACAGATGGCCGTCGAGCTCGACCATGCTGATCGGGTTGCCGCCGCCGAAGGCGTAGCGGTTGCCGGTGTAGGGGTCGGTGCCGAGGTTCATGTCGGCGAGGGCGCCGTTGTACATGTCCCGGCTGGTGAAGCGGTTCAGGCCCGGGCTGTAGTTGCGGAAGCCCATGTCGTACGTTCCGGACTGGGCGTCCCAGCGCTTGGCGTTGAACCGGTACGGGTTGTACGCCTCCTTGGTGGGGTCTGCGGCGTCAGGCTTGTCGATGCCGGTGAAGTCGGAGGTGTCGTCGGAGCCGTAGGCGGTGTAGCCGTAGGTCGCCTTCGTGTCGCCGTTCTTGTCCGTGAGGGTCTCGACGTCACTGTGGCCGTTGTAGCCGTAGTAGCCGTCCTCGGTCGTCCCGTCGCTGTTGTGCTTGATCTGCGACAGGCGTTCGCCCCACGGGCTGTACTGGTACGACTTGGTCAGCGTGCCGGCGACCTTCTCGTCCAGGACCTCCGAGGAGAGGCCCAGGTACTCGAAGTCCGTTGTCTTGCCCGCCGCCGTCTTCGAGGCGGTGCGGTCCAGCGGGTCGAAGGTGTACGTGGTGGACTTCATCGCGCCCGTGTCGTCCGCCTTCTGGGACTCCACGACGTGGTCGAAGCCGTCGTACACGCTCCGCTCGATGACCTTTCCGTTCGAGGTGACGGACTCCTGGCGGCCGAACGGGTCGTAGTTGTAGTTGGCCGTAGACGAGCCGGTGGTGGCGCTCAGCAGACGGTTGCGGTCGTAGTTGTAGTTGGTGGTGACGTTCTTGACGGTCTGGCTGATGACGTTGGCGTTGTTGTCGTGGACGTACGTCTCGGAGCCCGCGCCGTTGCCGGTCTTGACCGACTGCTTGAGGCGGTCAGCCGGGTCGTAGGTGTAGTCCGTGGTGGAGTCGAGGTACGCCGCGTGGTTGTCGGCGTTCATCTTCTTCGCCACGTCCTGCGACTTGTTGCCGTTCGCGTCGTAGGCGTAGGTGTGCGAGTCGACGAGGGTGCCGTTGGGCTTCTTCTCCGTCGTCGACTTGAGTGCCGCGTCCAGGTAGTACGTGTAGTCGACCGTGTTGCCGTTGGCCTTGGTCTCCTGGAGCTTCTGAGCGCGGTCGGTGTACGTGTACGAGGACACCTTGGGCGACGCGTCCGTGGCGGACTTGCCGACCGAGACCGTCTTCACCAGTTCACGCAGGTCGTACGTGTACTTGGAGAACTGGTCCGGGTGCGTGATGGTGTCCGTCTGGCCGTCGGCGTCGTACGTGTACGACGTGGCCTTCTTCTCCACGCCGGCCAGGGACTCGCTCACCTTCTGGACCTGGTTGAGGCCCGTGTAGGTGATGGCGTACGCGTCGATCTTCGCGGTCGACGAGGTGTCGTCGAGCTTGGTCAGGTTGCCGTTGAGGTCGTAGGTGTAGGCGAAGTTGTCCTTCTCCGTGTCGGCCGGGTCGCCGCTGGTGTCACGGACGAGCTTCACGCCATCGGCAACGACCTTGCCGCCGCTGTTCTGGAACAGCTGCAGCTTCGCCGCGTTGCCCTGCTTGAACGCGAAGGATCCCAGCGAGACCCAGGTGCCCTGGTTGGCGGTGGCGTTCTGGTCGATCGTCTTGTCGGTCGTGCCGCCGTCGTACGTCACCGTGTACTTCGCCGTCGTCGCGGCACCCGTCACCTGCGGGAACTTCACGTACGCGGCGTACGTGCCGTCCTTGGGGACGTTGAGCGTCCACGTGTAGGCGTCCGTGCCGGTGCCGGCCGCGTGGGTCTCGTGGTTGTAGCCCTGCTGACCGGTGATGTCTCCCTTCGTCCAGGTACCGGTCTTCGAGGTGTTCTGGGTGTCGGAGTTGTCGGCCAGGACGACCGACTTGCCCGCCGGCACGCCGTCGTCGGAGCGCGACTTCAGGGCACCGTCGGCGTAGTAGTCCCAGGTCATCGTGCGGTCCGAGGAACCGCCCGCCGAGGTCAGGGTCCGCTTGGTCTGCTGACCCATCTCGTTGTAGTCGTAGGTCGTGGTGATGTCCCACGGATCCGTGGACGACCTCGCCCAGCCGTTGTCGAAGTAGCTGTAGGTGGTGTCGTTGCGGACCGTCTCGCCGTCCGACGGCGGCAGCGAGGTCTTCGAGACCTGGCCCACCTTGTCGTAGGTCGTCTCCGTGTAGACGTTCGGGTCGTTGTAGCGCGAGTCCGCCGGGTCGTAGGGCTGGTACTGCTTGACCGGGCGGTTCAACGCGTCGTACTCGGTACGCGCCGTGAACGCCGTGGTCGTTCCCGCGGCGACCGCCCTCGGGGTGATCACCTTGGTGGTGTTGCCGACCTGGTCGTACTCGTACTTCGTCGAGCGTGTCGTGGTGCCCTCGTGCGGGACCTTGACCTCGGTCTGCTTGCCACGCTCGTCGTACGTGATCGTGGTCGTGTTGTTCTCGGCGTCCGTGGCCGAGGTGACCAGGCCGTCCTTGTCGTAGCCCTTCTTGGTGGTCTTGCCGGCCGCGTCCGTGACGACCGTGGCCCGGTGGTCCAGGTCGTAGTCGGTCTTGGTCGTGTAGTCGGTCGTGTCGGCCGTCGCGTTCTTCTTCGGGTCGATGACCTTGGTGACGTTGCCGACGTTGTCGTACTCGTAGGAGACCTTGTCACTGTTCGCGTTGACCACGGACGTGAGCTGGTAGATCTCGTTGTAGGTGTTCGTCGTGACGAAGTCGGTCGCGTCCGTCGTCGTCGCCGTGCCCTTGGGCTCGGTCGTCGTCTTGACGTTGCCGACCTTGTCGTACGTGTACGTCGAGGTACGCGGGGCGGTCTGGTTGTTCGCCGGACCCGTCGCCGACGTGATCTCGTCAGCGTTGTCGTACACCGCTGTCGAGACCGCGCCGTTGGGTGCCGTCGACTTGGTGACGTTGTCGTTCTCGTCGTACACCGGCGCCGGGCTGGTGATCACCACGCCGGTTTCCTTGGGCACGGTGTTGACCAGCGGACGCCCGAACGTGTCGTACGTCTGCGTGGTCACCTTGTTGTTGGCGTCGGTGACCTGGGTGACCTGGCCCCGCTCGTCGTAGACGTACTTCGTCGCGTTGGACTTGGCGTCGGTGATCGTGTCCGGGTAACCGGTGTCCCCGAAGCCGCTGTACGTCGTCGGGTTGCCGTTGGCGTCCGTCGCCTTGGTCAGCTCACCGTAGGCGTCGTACTCGTACTTCGTGGTGTAGTCGTCCGGCACCGACGTGGTCGCGACACCCTTCGGGTCGGTGACCGCAGTCACGTTCCCGAAGGTGTCATACCCGAACTGCCAGGCCCGCCCCTCGGGCGACGTCTTGCGGAACAGGTCCGCCGAGAAGCCGTCCGCCCGGGTCTGGTACTCGAACTTCGCGGCGTTCGCCGGCCACTTGGTGGTGTCCGAGACACAGGTGGCCGTCTGGTCGGGCACGCCGGCCTTGTTGTTCTCCGCGTCGCGCTGCCAGAGCGGGTAGCCCGTCTTCTGGTCGTAGCAGTACGCGGTCTTGGCGCCGTTGTCCTCCTCGACATACGTGACGTTGTTGTCCGCGTCCCAGCTCATCTTCGACGTCTGGGACTTGGCGTTGGTCGTCTGGACCGGGCGGCCGAAGTCGTCCGTGACGTACTTGGTGGAGTGCGTCTCGGCGTCCGTGACCGTGGTGTCGGTGAACTTCGTGTTCGCGGTGTCCACCGCGTAGGCGAAGCCGGTGTCACCGTTCAGACGGTCCGTGAACGTCTTCGTCCACCAGTGGTACTTCGGGTCGTCACCGCTCTGCGGCGCGTAGTACGCCAGCTTGGTGTCGTGGCCGCGCGGGTCGGTGGCCGTCACCAGCTTGACGTTCTTGTTGCCCTGCGTGGCGTCGTAGGTGAACTTGAAGACCTTCGGCTGGGCGGAGCCGTCGCCGTCGGTGAACCGACCGAGCAGGCCCTGCACCGTGTAGTAGAAGGAGACCTTACGGCCCGAGATGTCCGTGATGGACTTCACGTGGTCGTAGATGTCCGGGTCTGTCAGGCTCGTGCCCGTGACCTTGGCGCCCGTGCCGTCGATGTAGTCGTACGACGCGTCGCCCTTCTTGTAGTAGTCGAGCGTCAGGGACTGCCGGCCCGCCGGGTCGGTGACGTAGGCGAGGAACTTCGCCGCCTTGCCCTGGGTCTTGTGCTGCTCGTAGGTGTAGGTCTGCGTGTTGCCGTTCTTGTCGACGACAGACGTCAGGTAGCCGTCGCAGCCGAAGTAGAACCGCGTGCCGTCCGGACGCAGCAGCGTCCAGGCGTCCGGCACCGGGTCCTTGTCCGGGTTGCAGTCCAGGCCCGCCTTCATCGTGATGCGGTAGTGGACACCCGCAGGGGCCTTCCACGAACCGTCCGGCTGCTTGGTGAAGACGTGCGTGGTGCCGTCACCGTCCGGCAGACGGATCTCCGACGCGTTCTGAACCGGGTTGGGGTGGAAGTCCAGCGCCGCACCGAGCCGGATCGGCCCGCCCAGCTGCGCCGACCAGCCCGCACCCGCGCCACCGGTGGTGTTGTCGGTGTCCAGCGAGTTGTACGCGAAGCGCGCGAACGTCGTCAGACCCCGGCCCGGGTTGGTGAACGCGTTGTACGACCACACTGTGTTGCCGGAGGACAGATTGTTCATCACCGTCGAGCCGGCGCCCGTGTTCTTGCCGGTGTACGAGTAGAACTTCTCCAGGCCCAGCGCGTTGGAGGTGGGGTCCTCCACCGCCACGTTCTGCTTCAGCGGCGGTATGCCACCCGTGCCCGCCGACAGCCAGCTGCCGTCGGAGACCTTCTTGACGTCCCAGCCGAGTACGTACTTGGTGCGCTTGCTGCCCGAGTCCGAGTTGATGGGCGTCTTGACCTGCGCCTGGATCGTCGTCGACTGGCCCGGGGACAGCGCGGGGATCGCCGTGGACAGCTGGTTGCCGCCCGTCGTCGCGTCCGTGCCGTCGGGGAGCTGCCAGGTGTACGACAGGACCCGCTCACCGCTCGCCCACGCGCTCGACGTGGTGTTGGTGACCGTGAAGTCCACCGTGTACGTCGAGTTCGGGGTCATACGGGCCGGAGTCTGCGGCGCGTAGTACGTGTCGTCCGTGGTGGAGTCGACGTAGATGACGCGCAGCAGCGGGCCGATCTGCGGGTCGGCGGCCTCCGAGGCCAGGAACATCGTCTGCTCCTGCGGGCCCGTGGAGGTCTCGTCCTTCAGCTTGATCAGGGCGCCGTGGTTGGAGGACGGGGTGCGGGTCCAGCCCTGGGTGAGGGAGGTCGCGTCCCACCAGTGGCGGCCGACGTCCGAGACCGTGGCGACGGTGTCGGAGACGGTCGCCGAGTAGTCGCCGCCCGCCGTCGTCCACGCCGTGCCGGTCGCGGCGTTGTTCCAGGTGGCCTGGGTCTCGGTGAAGTCCTTGTTCAGGCCGTGGAGTTCGTAGATCGCGCCGTTGGTCTTGGTGGTGGTCTCCGCGCCCCACATGAAGAGGCGGGACTCCAGCACCGTGGCCGTCGTCGGGATCGCGCTGGTCGGGAACTTCATGACCGCGCGGGTCTTCTCGGTGGTGTTCGTGGGCGTGTTGTTGCCCACGCTCAGCCACTTCTGGCCCACGCCGTCCCGGCTGATGGTGTCCAGGTTGGTGGTCGGGGTCGCGGAGGACAGGGTGGTGTCCGTGACGCTGCCCGCGGTGCCCTGGATCAGGCTCATCGTGCGGCCGGCCTTGGGCACGCCGACGATGCGGGTGGGCGAGCCGAGGATCTGGCCGCCCTTCGTCTTCACCGCGAGCTGGTAGTAGTACGACCGCCCGATCTCCACCGAGGAGGAGTCCGGCGTCGGGGTCGCGGTGGTATCCGTGTACGCCGTCGACGACTTGTCGATCGGGGCGACGAGCGTGGCCGCGGACGGGGTGAACGCCTGCTGCGTGGAGCGGTGCAGCTGGTACTCGACGATGTCGTTGCTCGGATCACCGGTGGTGTTCGAGTACGCCTTCCAGGACAGCTCCGGGCCGGTGCCGTGGACCACGGTGGGCGAGTTCAGCGTGGTGCCGACCTTGCCGTACGTCACCGTCAGCCGCGGGATCGTGGAGGTCTCGCCGCCGTAGTCGCCGTCGCCGGCCTCGTAGCGCGGACCGCCCACCGGGCCGGCCGTCGTCTCGTCGGCGGCCTTCAGCACGAACCCGTTGTTGACCGAGGTGCCGTCCAGCCACTGCTGGACCGTGTCGGTCACCGGGAACTTGTGCCACTGGCTGTACTCGCCGATGTCCTTGTTGATCATCGCCGGGTTGGTGAGGCGGACCGCGTCCGCGATCACGGCCGTGGACGCGGACGCCGGGCCGTCGCCGAGGACGACCTTGCCCGCCGTGCCCGCCGCGAAGTCGATCTGCGCGCCGCCCGCCAGCGGGGCCCAGACACCGTTGGTGCCGGACTGCTGGTTCACCGTGTAGGTGGTGGAGCCGGTCTTGGACGTCACCGTGTACGGGGCGTTGGTGGCACGGTCGGTGGCCGCGACGTAGTGCACGTCGACCTGGTAGGTGCCCGCGTCCTTGATGTTCGGCTGCCAGGTGTAGGTGTCCCCGGCGACCGTGTCCTTGTTGTAGTGGTAGTCGCCGCCGATGCCGTACTGCCCGAGCGAGGACGTCGTCGCCGGCCAGGAGCCGGTGGCCGCCGTGGTGCCCGCGTCGCCGTCGTCCACCGTGTAGCTGGTGCCGGACAGCTCACCGACGGACGAGCTGGTGTTGTTCCAGTTCGCCGTCGTCTCGTCCCAGGTTCCGGTCGCCCGGTGCACCTCGACCGGCACCTTCGTGCCGCCGCCGTCGTGGGCGTTGTCGAAGTACATCTCCAGACGCGCCGAGTCGATCTTCGTGCCCGAGGGGATCTCGCTCAGCGGGAACTTGATCAGGGAGCGGGCCGTACCGGTGGCCGTGCGGCCGACCGACAGCTTCCAGGAGGTGTTGAAGTTCGTCGTCGGCTGGTCGGACAGGACCATCGTGTCCTGCGAGTCCGTCGGCGACGGCGCGATCGTGATCGTCGGGTCGATCACCACCGGGTACTGGCGGTCCTTCGAGGCCAGCCACTTCGTATCCGGGGTCACGGTCAGCTTCCAGGACTTGCCGTCCTTCGTGAGCTTCTGCGTGACCTTCGTGCTGTAGGTCTTGCCGAAGACGGACTTGTCCGCCTTCTTCGCGTCCGTCATGTACGGCGCCGGGATGACCATCACCGGGGTGTTCGGCAGCGCACCGTACAGCGCGATCGACCCGTCCTTGCGGGCCCGCGGCACCAGACCGTCGGTGTCCAGCGTGAACGTGAACTTCAGCGGACCGGTGGGGCGTTGGGCGAGGGTGATGTTCTCCTTCACCCGGCCGGGGCCCACCCCGTACTCCAGGTCCGCGCCGTGCACGGCGTCCTTGTAGGTGACCGTCGAGCCCTTGGCCACCGGCTTCAGAGAGCCGTCCGCGCCCTGCAGGCCCAGCGTGACCGCGCGGCCGTCGGGGGACCGGAAGCGCACCAGTCGGTCCGCGTCCGAACCGAACCAGCTGCGGCCCTCGTTGGTGGTGTTGGCGAAGTCGAAGCCCTTCGCGTCCGTCGCGTGGACGGCGGTGTCGATCGCCTTCCAGGCCGCCTTCTTGCCGGAGCCCGAGCGGTACGAGGTCGGCACGGCCGACAGATCCGCCTGCACCCGGCCGTCGGACAGCTGCCAGAAGCGCGCGGTCGAGGTGCGCCGGCTCTTCAGCTCCTTGACCCGCTTGGCCTTCGGGGCCTTCCTGCCCTTCGGCAGCTTCTGCCGGTCGGCCACGTCCAGCTCGTCGTGGGACGGCGGCTTGGCGAGCGGATGCTCGTCGTCGGCGCCGAGCCAGCCCTTGACGGTATCGACTATTCCTTTTCCGTCACCGTCGTGCGAATCGGACGCCGCATATGCGGCCTGTGGCAGCGCGGTACTTGCCACCGCGGACACCACCAGGCATGCAATTAGCCTGCCCAATCTGGGTTTCACTGCAACCCTTTCCTCATGTCTGACGTCGTAAACATCGACCGGAAACGTGTGGCTCACCCCATGCCGGGCAGGCCGCACGTAGCGGCGCCGCGGTTGTAATCACGCAGGTGAGGGCGTGTCAATTGACCTCACAGATCCCGACAGTTCGCCCATCGCGGGAAATCGGCGCCCGGTTTGTCCACTCGGTGGCGCGCCTTGTCCGCCGTCCTGTATAAGAGCCCGGATCCAAGAATTCCGGCGCACGCCCGCGAATTCCGAACGGCCGATTCAAAAGGGACTTTTCATGGGCGCTGAAGAGCGGGAAATGGCGGTGGACACGGCCGGGACCGGGGAGACCGGCGGGAATTCCGGACCCGGTGACACGGCGCGTGCGACCCGCCCGGACCGCACCGGCGTCCTCATCGCCGGCGCCCTGCTGGCCGTCTGCGGCGGGCTCGTCCTCTACGGCGTGCTCGACACCGCCGACAAGCCGGGCAAGCCCCCGGTCCCGACCGCAGCCGTGACCTACGAGGTCACCGGGAAGGGCACCGCCGACATCGCCTACCAGGGCCGGAGCGAGGGCGGGACCGCGACGGTCGACCGTGCCGTCGCGCTGCCGTGGAAGAAGACCGTTCAGGTGCCGCTCGGCAGGCCGCCGCTGGTCTCGATCACGCTCGGCGAGAAGGGCGGACAGGCCAGCTGCTCGCTCGCCGTGCGCGGCGAGCACGTCCAGACCGCCTCCGCGTACGGCAGGTTCGGCCGCGCCACCTGTCAGGCCGAGCTGGCCTCGCCGAAGCCGTCGGGGGCCGCCGGGTGAGTGCCCGGGCTGTCGCGCCGGCCGGGTGAGTGCCCCGCCTGTGTGACGTCCGGGGTACCCCGTGCGCTTTACAACTACCGCCTGTGTGACAGGTGGTGTCACTGTGTTGATTTCCTAGGGGTGGGACATTTTGAGTCCTCGCAGGACCCATGCGTACAGACCGCTCAGCCTCCAGCGGAGGGCGTGGCTGACACTCGGAGCCGTCGTCCTGGGCGGTGCCGGAGTCGTCACCTACGCGGTCGCGGATCCGGGCGCGCACCACGACGGCAAGGGTGGGGGCCGCGGCGCCTCCGTGCACACGCTGAAGCTGGCCGACCAGGGCGGCGGGCACCGGGGGCTGGCCAAGCGGGACACCGAGCGGTTCAGCGCCGCCCTGCTCACCTGGGACGACGAGCACGCCGGGCTGAAGGGCACGCCCGAGATCCGCTACCGCTCGCGGGAGACCGGTGAGTGGTCGGGCTGGCAGCGGCTGCCCGACGACCCGTTCTCGGCCGACGGCACCGAGGGCACGCGGGCCCGCGCCCGCGGCGGCACCGGGTCGATGTGGACGGGCGACGCGGACGGCATCGCCGTCCGGGTGGTGAAGGCCGACGGCACTCCGGTTCCCGGACTGCCGGCCGGCCTGGACGTCAAGCTGCTCGACCCCGGCACGGATCCGGCGGGCGGCGCGCAGCCGGCCGCGTTCGCGGCGGAGACGACGACTCCGGCGCCGTCCGACTCGTCGTCAGCGTCGGACTCGTCGTCACCGACGGACTCCCCGGCGCCCAGTGACTCGGCGTCAGCATCCGAGTCCGCGTCAGCATCCGAGTCCGCGTCGGACTCCGCGTCCCCCTCGGTGTCCGAGTCCGCCTCCACGTCCGTCTCCCCCTCCCCGTCCAGCACCGTCCCGGCCGCGCGCCCCTCCACGGTCGCCAAGCCGCCGGTCATCACGCAGGCCGAGTGGGGCGCCTCCACCGACTACGACGGCACGCCGAGCTACGGCACCGAGATCAAAGCCGCCGTCATCCACCACACCGGCGTCGACAGCGACAACAAGCTGTCCTGCGCCGACTCGCGGGCCCGGCTGCGCACCATCCAGCAGGAGCACTTCTCCCGCGGCTACTTCGACATCGGCTACAACTTCGTCGTCGACCGGTGCGGCCAGATCTTCGAGGGCCGCAGCGGCGGGATGGACCTGCCGGTGGTCGGCGCGCACGACATCGGGTTCAACACCAACACGGTCGGGATCTCCTACATCGGCAACTACATGAGCGCGCAGCCCAGTCGCGCGGCTCTGGACTCCATCGCCCGGATCGTGGCGTGGAAGTTCGGGATGTACGGCGTCGACCCGACCGGCAAGGTCACGCTGACCTCCGGCAGCGACGCGGGCGTCGACGGCAACAAGGTCGCGAAGGGCACGTCGATCACGCTGCCGCGGGTGTTCGGCCACCGGGACACCAACGCCACCGCCTGCCCCGGCGACAACCTGTACAAGAAGCTGTCCCTGATCGCCGCGCTCGCCAAGACCCCCGGCATCTCGCACGCCCTGCCCACCTCGGACCGCGACCGGGACGGCCTGCCCGACCTGGTGGCGGGCACCCCGAAGGCGAACTCGGTGACGGTCGTGCCGGGCGGGGTCGACGGCCCGGTCACGGCCAAGAAGGTCACACTGACCCAGAACAGCCCGGGCGTCCCCGGCACCTCCGAGTCGGGTGACGGCTTCGGCACCTCGACCGCCTGGGGCGACGTCAACGGCGACGGGTACGCCGACCTCGCGATCGGCGCGCCCGGCGAGGACGACACCAACGGCAACGCCGACCGCGGCCAGGTCACGGTCCTGTACGGCCCGGCCCTGAACACCGGCTTCTCGTACACCACGTCCGGGGTCACGGCGGCGGGCGCGGGACTCGGCTCCACCGTCACGGTCGGCGACTTCAACGGCGACGGCAAGGCGGACGTGTTCGCGGCCGGCACCGGCAAGGGCGGCACCTGGAACGTCCGGCTGACCGGCGGCGCCACGTCGTCCGGCACGCTGACCACCGCCACGGGTGCGGTGGCCCACCTGGACGCGGCGACCGGCGACTTCAACCGGGACGGCTACGCCGACGTGGCCCTCAACTACCGGGACGCGGGCGGCATCGGGCGCGTGGTCCGGTTCGCGGGCTCGGCGACGGGCCTGACGAAGGCCGGGGTCATCTCGGTCAAGGGCGGCCGGTCGATCGCCGCGGGCGATGTGGACGCCGACGGCTACGACGACGTCGTCATCGGGCAGCCGTACGCGAGCGAGTCCGGCGGCAAGGCGGGCGGCCAGGTCACCCTGGTGCGCGGCTCGGCGACCGGGTTCACCACCACCGGCCTGACCACGGTCCACCAGGACACCTCCGGCGTCCCCGGCGCCGACGAGTCCGGCGACGCGCTCGGCGCCTCCGTCTCGGTCGGCGACTACGACGGCGACGGCTACCCGGACGTGCTCGCGGGCGCCCCCGGCGAGGACATCACCCGCGACGGCGTGAACCGCTCCAACGCGGGCTCGGCGGTCCTCCTCAAGGGCGGCTCCACGGGCCTGACCGGCTCCGGCGCGGTCGCCGTCTCGCAGGACACCTCCGGTGTCCCGGGCGCCACCGAGTCCGGCGACCAGCTCGGTTCGTCGGTGTCGCTGACCGACCTGTCCGGGTACGGCCGCGCCGATCTGACGCTGGGTGTCGCGGGCGAGGACGGCGGCGACGGCATCCTGATGTACCTGCCGAGCAACAGCACCGGGCTGGGCTACGCGCAGACGACGGTGCTGAGCAAGGCGGTCCTCGGGACGCCGACGGCCGGGGCGCTGGGCACGACCCTGGCGCCGTAGCGACCACGTGATTCCACCGGCCGGGACCCGCTCGTGCGAGGGGGCCCGGCCGGGCGCGTTCATACGGAGGCGGTCGCGTCCCGGCACAGCAGGCGAAGCGAGCCGTTGCCCGCGAAGCAGCGGCGGGCCTCCTCCAGGGGGTCCCACAGCTTGCCGTCGGGCGTGCGGATCCAGTGGTCGCCGCCGGTCGCCCACCACTCGGCGCCGGTCTGGCGGACGATGACCTCGCCGGCGTAGGCGCCGAAGCCGCGCAGCACGTTCTCGACCGCCGCGTAGGGCGGTTCCTCGCGGCGTATCTCCTCGATCATCCGGTCTACCCGCCACAGGCTCTGCGCCGAGTAGTCGAGCCGCACCCGCGCGCCCTCGCGCATGGTCGCCACCGCGTCGGCCGCCCACCGGACGGGCTTCGCCGCGGCGTGCGGCCGGGTCTCCTGTGCTGTCACGTACTGCGCTGTCACATAGGAAGAAGCGGGCCGGGCCGGGCATCCGTCACGCGGATCGGAGCCGTTCCCGCAACCGGTGCAGGACCGCCCCACGGCCACCGCACGACGGGCACAGGACTCCCCCAGAAGCGGGGTTTGAAATCCGGTCAGCCGCGGCTGCGGGCCCGGCGGGACACCACCGCCTGCAGCACCCGGCGGCCCTCGACGGAGACGTCGAGGGCGCGGCGCAGCCCGTTCGTGCCGTGCTCGGCGAGGAGTTCCAGGACGACGACCTGGCGGCGCAGTTCGGCGGCGACGAGCGGGGACGCGTCCGCGGCGACGCCGCTCGCGCGCCCGGCCTCCAGGCCGTCGGCCGACGAGCTGTCGCCCGCGGCCGGGTCGAGGAGCCGGTGGATGCGCAGGGAGGCGACGGAGCAGGCGTCGGCCCAGGCCCGTATCGCCTCGGCGGTGCGCTCGGCCGGGGCCGCGTCCAGCATGCGGTGGGCGAGATGCTCGGCCTCGTCCTCGCCGGCCTGCGCCGGACCGAGCGCGCCGCGCGCCTTCTCCAGGCCGGCGGTCCACTCGGAGCCGTCGGCGATGCTCGCCCACATCGGGCGCAACACCTCGTCGTCACCCCCGAGCAGGGGGACGCACCGATCCAAACAAGCCAGCCCACTGGCAGCCAGTCCGCGTTCGTCGGCCTGAGCGATCAGTTCCACCAGGCTCATGAAAGCCTCCCTCGCCAGGGCGCCGCCTTTACGGAGCCCGCACTTCCCCTTACTGCGTGCGACGGCGAGAGAGTGTCACATCAGTGGGTTTTCAGCCAAGAGCCGGGACGAGCATCGGGCCGGCGAGGGCCTTCTGGTGCTGCATGCGGGTCAGCCGCAGTACGACGAGGACGGCGAGCCCGGCGGCCACGATGTCGACGGCGTCCGAGATCATCACCTCCAGCGCCGCTTCCCGGAAGTCGGCCGCGGTGTGCGCCGAACCGTAGGCCCGCTGCATGAGCCAGCCCACCTGGCTGGTCACGAGCCACAGCGCCCACCAGAAGTTGACCAGCGCGTGCCGCGGGCGGGCGCCGACCGGGCCGCTCGCGTCCCAGACGTCCAGGACGACCCGGCGCGGGTACCAGAAGTTCGCCAGCGGCACGACCCAGCCGGCGATCACCCAGGCGCGCGCCTTGCTGTGGCCGTCCGGGCGGAACACCTCGGCGTTCACCCGCACCCGGTAGAGCCAGACGAGGAACACGACAGCGCAGACCAGCCACATCGCCGTCTGCGCCACCCCGGACGCCGTGTACAGGGTGTCCGCGTCGTGGGCGCGCCCGGTCAGAGCCGCGCCGAAGGCACCGGAACCCCTCGCGAGGTCGTCCGCCACCCCGTACACACCGAAACCGGCCCCGATGGCGAACAGATCGGTCAGGGCGACCAGGCCGAGCAGCACGACGGTGGCCCGGCCGAGCCCGAGCGGCGAACGCAAGCGTGGAACAGACATGAACCGAGACCCCCGTGTCCCCCTGTATGTGCTTCAGCACGCGGAATCTACGGTTCATCGGCCCCGTACGTCCACCCCGAACGGGTCAGCCGAGCCGGTCCGCCAGTTGCCTGAACTGCGCCCAGGACAGAGTGGGCGCACCCGGGTCCCACAGCTTCTGCACGGTGGCCCTGAGCGGCATCCGTATCCCGGCGGCGACCTGTGCCTCGGTCTGGGCGTTGGGGAAGTCGGACCACACCGCGAAGGACCCGCCGAGTATCTGCCCGTCGTAGCTCGCCGGTACGGCGGTCGTGCCGCGCAGCACCCGCGGGTTCCACTGCTCGTAGATGCGCTGCCCGGTCGGATAGACGAAGGTCTGCGGCTGCCCGAGGACGTAGTACAGGAACTCGTCGTTGTAGTTGAGCACCTTGCGGCCCGCGCTCAGGTACTCCACCGGCTGCCGGGCGCCGATCTCCTTGCCGGTCCAGTAGGCGACCTGGAGATCCTTGGCGGGCTGCACCGAGGTGTTGCGGAAGAAGCCGTCGTTCCAGGCCCGCATGGTCCGGTCGTGGGCGCGCACGGTGGCGGCCCGGTCGTTCAGCCAGCCGGTGGCGAGGTCGGCGACGGTCGCGCCGGAGCCGAACTTCTGCTGCGCGGCGGCCGCCAGCTGCGGATACGACGCCTGCGGGTTCGCCACGGTCAGCGCCTGGTACTCGTCGCCGCCGAGGTGCCACTGGTTGCCGGTGAAGAGCCCGGCGTACTCGTTGAGCAGATCGTCGACGATCTTCGCGGAGGCGGCCTTGGAGATGTCGATCGCGCCCCTCGTCGCGACCCCGTTCACGTTGCGCAGCTGCAGGTCGGGGTGGGCGGCGATGACCGCGCCCAGATGCCCGGGCGAGTCGATCTCGGGCACCACGGTGATGTGCCGGGCGGCCGCCAGGTCGACGATCTGCTTGACCTGCGCCTTGGTCAGATGGTCCTTGGAGACGATCTCGGGATGGCTGCTGGACTCGATCCGGAAGCCCTGGTCGTCGGAGAAGTGCAGCCCCAGCTCGTTGAACTTCAGGTCCCCCAGCTCGCGTATCCGGTCCTCGATCCAGGACGCGGTGTACGGCTTGCGCGCGATGTCCAGCATGAAGCCGCGCGCCGGCTTCGCGGGCTCGTCCCGTACGACACCCTCCGGCGCCGTACCGCCGCCGTGGACCTCCTGCTTGAGGGTGCGGGTGCCGTAGAAGACGCCCGCGTCGGCCGGCCCGCTGATGTCGACCCGCCCGCCGCGCACGGTCATGGTGTACGACTCCGGGTTGCCGCCCCCGCTGCCCAGGGTCAGCCGCAGATCCCCGGCCCGTACGTCGTCCTTCTCCCCCGCGTACGCCAGTCCCAGCTCACCGGCTATCAGCCGCCCCTCGTCGGCCAGCTCCGGATCGCTCACCACCACCCGCTCGCCCCGCTGCGGCCGCCAGCCGGGGCCGCGCGCCGGGGTGTGGGAGCGCACCGCGGGTATGGTGCGCGGCGCCTGGGAGAGCGGATAGGACCGGCTGGGCGTGGGACTGCTCGGCGTGGCGGCGCGACTGGACGCGGCACCGGAGGCCCGTTCCGACGGCGCCCGCACCGCACTCCCGGCCGGTTTCCCGCCGCCGCCGTCCGCCGAGGCCCACACGCCGACGCCCACGCCGAGCGCCACGGTCCCCACGAACGCGGTGGCTATCACCGCTCGCTTCCGCCTCACCTGCTGCGCCGAGGCCCGGCGCCTGTGCTGGCTCACTCAGCCAACGTACGACCGATCGGCGGTTCATTCGTCACCGAGACGTTCTGAAACTCTCCCGTTCGAGTGAAATTCGGGCATCCGACGGACACAGAGTGACCACTCTCGATAACGTGACGACACACCTTTCACGGCATCCCCTGCCACACCACATGTGACGCGAGGACCCACGCTGCCTGCGCACCGTCTCCCGTATCTCCCCAAACCGCTGGACGCCTTCAACGCCGCTCCGGCTGACGAGGCCCGCGCCCTGCTCCTCCACTGCCTCCGCAGCCTGCGCTGGTCCCGCCGACTGACCGACCACCGCCCCTACCCCGACCTGGACTCCCTCCTGGCGGCGGCGGACGAGGCGGCGTACGACCTGTCGCCGGGGGATCTGGCCGAGGCGCTGGCCGGGGAGTCCCTTCCCGATCTGCCCGAGGACGCCTACTCGGCCGCCCACATGGCCCTGAGCGCGGCACACGCGGCCTACGAAGCCCGATTCGGACACGCGTTCGTCATCTACCTGGGCGATGCGCACCCGAACGAGGCCATCGACCACATCCTCGAAGGCATTCGATCACGATTGGCAAACGATCCCGAGGAAGAACGGGTACTGGCAGCAGACGAACTCCGCCGCCTCGCAGGGCAACGGCTGGGACAACTCCTCAGGGGCGCGGGGCTGCATCTACCAGCGGCTCCGCCGTGGGGCGCGACCAACCACAACGGCGCCGCACCCGGCAAATAACCGGACAGGCCACCCCAGTAGCCGCAAGGCAATAGCCCATCCGATGCCAGTTTGATCACACAGGTAGGCCCCCCGTAAGCCTCACGGCACCGCATGGATACGATGCTGGGGGCCGGTGGACCGTACCCGGCCGGGCCCGACCGACACCGAAGCCGGCGCGGCCCTAGTCCCCGCTCCCGGAGGGTTCTTCCGTGCCGGCTGGAACGCTGTACCGCGGCCGGGAAGGAATGTGGTCCTGGGTGGCTCACCGAGTCACCGGCGTCCTCATCTTCTTCTTCCTGTTCGTTCACGTCCTGGACACCGCACTTGTCCGTGTCTCCCCCGAGGACTACGACAAGGTCGTAGCCACGTACAAGACGCCGATCGTCGCGCTGCTGGAGTACGGCCTCGTCGCCGCCATCCTCTTCCACGCGCTCAACGGCCTGCGCGTCATCGCCGTCGACTTCTGGTCGAAGGGCCCGCGCTACCAGAAGCAGATGCTCTGGAGCGTCGTCGGCATCTGGGTCGTCCTGATGGCCGGGGCGATCTACCCCGTCCTCGGCCACGCCGCTCGTGTTCTGTTCGGGAGCTGACGCAGATGTCGACCACTGAAACCACCGCAGCCGGCGTCGGCCCCGTCGAGGGCGCCCCCGTCTACACCGTCGACAACCCGGCCCCGCTCATCGAGGCGCCGCGCAAGCGGACCAAGAAGACCCCCAAGTCCACGCGGGGCAACTTCGAGATGGCGGCCTGGCTGTTCATGCGCCTGTCCGGCGTCGTGCTGGTCGTCCTCGTCCTCGGCCACCTGCTGATCCAGCTGGTGCTGGACGGCGGCGTCTCCAAGATCGGCTTCGCCTTCGTGGCCGGCCGCTGGGCGTCCCCGTTCTGGCAGGTCTGGGACCTGCTGATGCTGTGGCTGGCGATGCTGCACGGCGCCAACGGCCTGCGCACGGTCATCAACGACTACGCGGAGCGCGCGAACACCCGGCTGTGGCTGAAGGGCCTGCTCTACACCGCCACGGTGTTCACCATCCTGCTGGGCACGCTGGTGATCTTCACCTTCGACCCGAACATCCGCTAGGCACGGGGCTGCGAGAATCATGAAGATCCACAAGTACGACACCGTCATCGTCGGCGCCGGCGGCGCCGGTATGCGCGCCGCCATCGAGTCGACGAAGCGCAGCCGCACCGCCGTGCTGACCAAGCTCTACCCCACCCGCTCCCACACGGGCGCCGCGCAGGGCGGTATGGCCGCCGCGCTCGCCAACGTGGAGGAGGACAACTGGGAGTGGCACACCTTCGACACGGTCAAGGGCGGTGACTACCTGGTCGACCAGGACGCCGCCGAGATCCTGGCGAAGGAGGCCATCGACGCCGTCCTCGACCTGGAGAAGATGGGCCTGCCGTTCAACCGGACGCCCGACGGGACGATCGACCAGCGCCGGTTCGGCGGTCACTCCCGCAACCACGGCGAGGCCCCGGTCCGCCGCTCCTGCTACGCGGCCGACCGTACCGGCCACATGATCCTCCAGACGCTGTACCAGAACTGCGTCAAGGAGGGCGTGGAGTTCTTCAACGAGTTCTACGTCCTGGACCAGCTGATCACCGAGGTCGACGGCGTCAAGAAGTCCGCCGGTGTGGTGGCCTACGAGCTGGCCACCGGCGAGATCCACATCTTCCAGGCGAAGGCGGTCATCTACGCCTCCGGCGGCACCGGCAAGTTCTTCAAGGTGACGTCCAACGCGCACACCCTGACCGGTGACGGCCAGGCCGCCGTCTACCGCCGCGGTCTGCCGCTGGAGGACATGGAGTTCTTCCAGTTCCACCCGACCGGCATCTGGCGCATGGGCATCCTGCTGACGGAGGGCGCCCGCGGTGAGGGCGGCATCCTCCGCAACAAGGACGGCGAGCGCTTCATGGAGAAGTACGCGCCGGTCATGAAGGACCTCGCGTCCCGTGACGTCGTCTCCCGCTCCATCTACACGGAGATCCGCGAGGGCCGCGGCTGCGGTCCCGAGGGCGACCACGTCTACCTGGACCTGACGCACCTCCCGCCGGAGCAGCTGGACGCCAAGCTCCCGGACATCACGGAGTTCGCGCGCACCTACCTCGGCATCGAGCCCTACACGGACCCGATCCCGATCCAGCCCACCGCCCACTACGCGATGGGCGGCATCCCGACGAACGTCGAGGGTGAGGTCCTGTCGGACAACACCACCGTCGTCCCGGGTCTGTACGCGGCCGGCGAGGTCGCCTGTGTGTCCGTGCACGGCGCCAACCGTCTCGGCACCAACTCGCTGCTGGACATCAACGTCTTCGGCCGCCGCGCGGGCATCGCCGCCGCCGAGTACTCGGCGAAGGCCGAGTACGTCGAGCTGCCGGAGAACCCGGAGTCCTTCGTCGTCGAGCAGATCGAGCGGCTGCGCAACTCCACCGGCAACGAGCGGGTGGCCACGATCCGTCGTGAGCTGCAGGAGACCATGGACGCCAACGTCATGGTGTTCCGCACGGAGCAGACGATCAAGACGGCCGTCGAGAAGATCGCCGAGCTGCGCGAGCGCTACAACAACGTGGCGATCCAGGACAAGGGCAAGCGGTTCAACACCGATCTGCTGGAGGCCATCGAGCTGGGCAACCTGCTGGAGCTGGCCGAGGTCATGGCGGTCTCCGCGCTCGCCCGCAAGGAGTCCCGCGGCGGTCACTACCGCGAGGACTACCCGAACCGCGACGACGTCAACTTCATGCGCCACACCATGGCGTACCGCGAGGTGGGCGACGACGGCACCGAGTCCGTCCGTCTCGACTACAAGCCGGTCGTCCAGACCCGCTACCAGCCGATGGAGCGTAAGTACTGATGGCAACTCCTGTTCTGGACAAGGTGGAGGCGGAGGCCGCGGCCTCTCCCTACATCACCGTCACCTTCCGGGTCCGCCGCTTCAACCCGGAGGTCTCGGCCGAGGCGACGTGGGAAGACTTCCAGCTGGAAATCGACCCGAAGGAGCGTGTCCTCGACGGTCTCCACAAGATCAAGTGGGACGTCGACGGCACCCTCACCTTCCGCCGCTCCTGCGCGCACGGCATCTGCGGCTCGGACGCCATGCGGATCAACGGCAAGAACCGCCTGGCGTGCAAGACGCTGATCAAGGACATCAACCCCGAGAAGCCGATCACGGTCGAGCCCATCAAGGGCCTCACGGTCCTGAAGGACCTGGTCGTGGACATGGAGCCGTTCTTCCAGGCGTACCGGGACGTCATGCCGTTCCTGATCACCAAGGACACGAACGAGCCCACGCGCGAGCGGCTGCAGTCCGCCGAGGACCGCGAGCGCTTCGACGACACGACGAAGTGCATCCTCTGCGCGGCCTGCACGTCCTCCTGCCCGGTGTTCTGGAACGACGGCCAGTACTTCGGTCCGGCCGCGATCGTGAACGCCCACCGCTTCATCTTCGACAGCCGTGACGAGGCGGGCGAGCAGCGCCTGGAGATCCTCAACGACAAGGACGGCGTGTGGCGTTGCCGCACGACCTTCAACTGCACGGACGCCTGCCCGCGCGGTATCGAGGTCACGAAGGCGATCGCCGAGGTGAAGAAGGCACTGATCACGCGCCGCTTCTGACGTCGGCATCCGTACGTCGGTGAGGGCCCCGTTTCCGCTGGAGACGGGGCCCTCTGGCGTGCGGAAGCACGATCGGGTGAACATGATCGCGCAGAACGCACGGGCATGGTCCGCCTACCATGATGGTCCCGACACCAGCCCACGAGAGGGACGTGATGTCCGCTGCAGCCGTCGAGCGGCCCTCTGGAGACCGTCCGCTGATCGCGGAAGCCAACCGGCTCATGGAGCGCAACCCGGGCTACCGCGTCGAGATCATCGGGGGCCAGATCATCGTGTCCCCGCCCCGGGACGGCGCCCACGCACGCGCCCTGACGCAGCTGATGCGTCCCTTCATTGCTGCTGGGCCGGCCGACGGAGAAACCGAGGTCCTCCAGGGCATCGGCCTGTGGCTCCCCGCCGGGGGCGAGGATTACGCGATTCCGGACCTCGCCGTCGTGGACGCCGACCTCGAGGAACACTTCGTCGAGAACAACTGCTACGACCCCGTCTGCTTCCGCCTGGTCCTGGAGGTCACCTCCAGCAACTACCGGACCGACCTGCGCACCAAGGTCGCCGCGTACGCGGAGGCGAAGGTCCCGATCTACGTCATCGTCGACCGCAAGCACCAGCGCCTCCACGTCCTCACGGACCCCGCCGGGGACAAGTACGAGAACCACCGCCCCCACGCCCCCGGCGAGATGGTCACCCTCCCCGACTCCCTCGGCGCCATGGTCACCCTGGACGTCGCCGAGATCCTCGAAGCGGGCCGCTCCCGGCGCACCTGAGCGAGCGCCAGGAGCCCCACCGAATCCGCTTCGGTGGGGCTCCTCGCATCTTGTCGGGATTCCCCCCTAATCTGACGACATGTCTGACGATGAGTCGTACGAGCTGCTCGGGTTCGACAACGTACTGCTGCCCGTCGGGGACCTCGGTGAGGCCGTCGGGTTCTATGAGCGGGCCGGGTTCGCCGTCGGGTTCCGGTTCGACGAGGGTGGGATCGCGCTGCTGAAGGTCGGCGGCGAGACGCCCGGGATCCTGCTGCGCGTCGAGGACGGGCTGGGCCACCGGCCGCCGCCCTGGCCCTCGCCGCGCCTGTGGCTGGAGGTGCCGGACGCGCGGGCCGCGGCGCGCGAGCTGGCCGCCGCCGGGATCCCGCCGCTGGACGAGGTGTTCTCGGTGGCCACGGGCTGGACCGTCGAGATCGCCGACCCCTGGGGAAACGTCCTCGGTTTCACCGACTACACCAAGCGGCCGGCACTGGGCCGCCGAGGCTGAGATCCCACCCCCCTATTGAGTTGAACATGTTCAAAAGCAGGTCTACAGTCATACCTGTCAGCGTTTTGAACGCGTTCAAGAAGGGGTGGGGCATGGACCGCACCGTCATCGCCTACGTCATCTATCTGGTCGTCAGCATCGGTCTGACCATCTGGGTGGCGCGCACGCTCAGCCGCAACGGCCGGGTCTTCCTCGGCGACGTGCTGCACGGCAACGAGAAGCTCGCGGACGCCGTCAACCACCTCCTCGTGGTCGGCTTCTACCTCGTCAACCTCGGCTTCGTGGCGCTGTACCTGAGCGGGGACGAGACGATCGAGGACACCCGCGGCATCTTCGAGGCCCTGTCGACGAAGCTCGGCGTGGTGCTGCTGGTGCTCGGCGTGATGCACCTGGGCAACGTGTACGTGCTCAACAAGATCCGGCGGCGCGGGATCATGGAGCGCGAGCAGCAGCCTCCGGTGCCCCCGCAGGGCTGGATGCCGCCGACGGTCGGGGCGTGACCAGCGTGACCACCACGGGGGACCGGGGCGCCGCGGGCGTCCCGGTCCGCGGGCTCACCGTCCTGTACGACGCCCAGTGCGCTCTCTGCACCCACCTGCGGGACTGGCTCGTACGACAGTCGCAGCTGGTACCGCTGGAGCTGGTGCCGGCCGGGTCGGCCGAGGCGCGCAGGCGCTACCCGGGGCTCGACCACGCCGCCACCCTGGACGAGATCACCGTGATCGGCGACAGCGGGCAGGTCTACCAGGCCTCCCGGGCCTGGATCGTCGTCCTGTGGGCCCTGCGCGAGCACCGCCCGCTCGCCCACAAGCTGAGCACCCCGGCCGGGGCCAAGCTGGCCCGGGGCGCGGCGCTGGCGGCCGCGAAGTGGCGCGGTGCGCTGTGGGGCGGGCAGAGCTACCGGCGCACGGACGGGTGGGCCTACCACCCCCGTACCGGCTGGAGTTACCAGGGGCCGTCCTGTTCCGACGGTGCCTGCGCGACTGGTTAGGCTCGTCCCGTGCCCGTGAAGAACGACGGCCCCGAGGCCGGCCCCCAGAGCAAGTCCGAGCAGACCCGCGCCCTGATCCTGGAGACCGCGATGCGGATGTTCCAGGAGCTCGGCTACGACAAGACGACCATGCGGGCCATCGCCAAGGAGGCCGGGGTCTCCGTCGGCAACGCCTACTACTACTTCGCGGGCAAGGAGCACCTGATCCAGGGCTTCTACGACCGGATCGCCGCCGAGCACCAGGTGGCGGTCCGGGAGGTCCTGGACCGGGAGACCGATCTCGAGGCGCGGCTCGCGGGCGTGCTGACCGCATGGCTGGACATCGCCAGGCCGTACCACGAGTTCGCGGTGCAGTTCTTCAAGAACGCCGCCGACCCCGACAGCCCGCTCAGCCCCTTCTCACCGGAGAGCGAGCACGCCCGGGAGCAGGCCATCAGCGTTCACCGCGAGGTGCTGGCCGGCTCCAAGTCCAAGGTGGCGCCCGAACTCCGGGAGGTGCTCCCGGAGTTGATGTGGCTCTCCCAGATGGGCCTGGTCCTGTACTGGGTGTTCGACCGCACCGAGGGACGGGAGCGCAGCTACCGGCTGGCGCGCCGGGGCGCACGGCTGACCGCCCGCGGGGTCGCCCTGGCCCGCTTCCGGGTGCTGCGCCCCCTGGTGCTGGAAGTCCACGAACTGTTCACGGACTTCCTGCCGGGGATGACGAAGGCACTGCCGGACCCGGGGGCCAGGGCGCGACGCGACGAGACGGACTGATCAGATCCACTGCAGACGCCACAGGCGGAACACGCCCGTGCCGTCGTCGAGGTACTGGCTGCCGCCGACGTCCTCGGTGCTGACCACGTACTCCTTGCGCTGCCACAGCGGGATCAGCGGCACGTCGGTCGCCACGTCCTTCTGGATGTCACGGAAGTCGTTGGCCGCCCGCGCGCGGTCGGCGTACTGCTGGCTGTCCAGGATGAGGTGGTCGACGACCTTGTTGCTGTAGCCGGTGCTCATGGTGGAACCGGTGCCGACGAGCGGGGAGCCGAAGGTGTCCGCGTCGGGGTAGTCGGCCACCCAGCCGACCGCCCACGCGTCCATCTTCCCGGCGGCCCAGCGCTTCTGGAAGTCGGTCCACTCGTATCCCTGGACGTCCACCTTGAACAGGCCGCTCGCCTCCAGCTCCTTCTTCAGCTCGGCGGCCTCCTGCTCGCCCGCGCCCCGGTTCTTGCCGTAGCCGAAGGTGAAGTGCACCGGCAGGGTCACCCCGGCCTCGGTGAGCAGCTGCCGGGCCTTCTGGGTGCTCTGCGTCGGGTAGTCGTCGAAGAAGGACGTGGTGTGGCCGGTGATGCCGGTCGGGATCAGCGAGTAGAGCGGGTCGACCGTGCCCTCGTACACCGTTTCGGCCAGCCGCTCGCGGTTGACCAGCCAGGCCATGGCGCGGCGCACCCGCACGTCGTGCAGCGGCGAGCCGGCGCGGGTGTTGAGGTAGAGGTTGTGGGTCTCGGAGCTGTCGGACTCGTTGACGCGCTGGTTCGGGTCGCTCGGGTTCAGCCGGGAGAGCACGCTCGGCGGCAGGGTCCGGGTGGCGACGTCGAGCTGCTTGTCCTGGTAGGCGCTGTTGAGCTGCGCGGAGTCGGCGTAGTAGCGCAGCTCGATGGGGCGGCCGGTGCCGCTGAGGTACCCCTTGTAGCTCCCGTACGGGTCGAGGACGGCCTTCTTGTCCTTCGTGTACGAGGCCAGCGTGTACGGGCCGGTGCCGTCGACGCCGGTGTCGGTGCGCAGGGCGGTGGCCGGGTACTTGTCCTTGTCGACGATCGAACCGGCGCCCGTGGCGACCTTCAGCGGGAAGGTGGCGTCCGCGGACGACAGATGGAAGGTGACCGTCGTCGCGTTGTCGGCGGTCACCGAGCCGAGGGTGGAGAACAGCGACGCCGGGCCGACGGGCGCGTTGATCTTCTTGACCCGCTCGAAGGAGTACTTCACGTCCTCGGCGGTCATCTTGCGTCCGCTGGGGAACGTGATGTCGTCGCGCAGCCTGCACTGGTACGTCTTCAGCCCGGTGCCCTCGAAGTCGCAGCTCCTGGCCGCGTCCGGGACCGGTTGGACACCGCCCGGCTCGAAGGTGAGCAGTGTCTGGAAGACATTGCTGAACAAGGCCCAGGAACCGGCGTCGTACGCGCCGGCCGGGTCCAGTGAGGTGACGGCGTCGGTCGTGCCGACGGTGATCGTCTTGTTCTGGTCCGTTTGCGACGGCAGCAACTGCCAGCCGCCGATTCCCACGACCGCGAGTACGAGCAGCGTCACGAGAATGCGCATGCGAACAGATCGCATGGTGGTGCCCTCCCCAGGCCCTCCAGGGCCCTACCCCTGGCCAGCACAATTTCGCCACTCCCCTAAGCGGCGGGGCTCACCTAATCACAGGACTTTCACCCGGGGGAAGGGCTTTCTGACCAGTTGTGGAAGAACTTACCGAGGCGTTTGTTTCCGCCGGGTTTCACAGGGTCTTCACAGGCGTAGGGGGGTTCGGGTCACGCGCGCGTGGCGGCCAGTTCGATCACCGTCACGTCCGACGGTGCCCCCACACGTGTGGGCGGTCCCCAGGCGCCCGCGCCCCGGCTGACGTACAGCTGGGTGTCGCCGTACCGGTCGAGACCGGCCACGGTCGGATTGGCCGCGGCCGCGATGAGGTTGCCGGGCCAGAGCTGGCCGCCGTGGGTGTGGCCGGAGAGCTGGAGGTCGACTCCGTGCCGGACGGCCTCGTGGATCTGCGCCGGCTGGTGGGCGAGGAGCACGCACGCGCGGGCCGGGTCCCGGTCCCCGAGCGCCCTCTGGAAGTCCGGGCCCTGGCCCTCGCTCTCGCCCTGGAGGTCGTTCACCCCGGCCAGGTCGAAGTACGGCAGCTCGGTGCGGGCGTTCTCCAGCGGGTGCAGGCCGAGGCTGCGCACCTCGGCGACCCACTGTTCGGCGCCGGAGAAGTACTCGTGGTTGCCCGTGACGAAGTAGGCACCGTGCCGGGCACTGAGCTGGGCGAGGGGTGCGGCGGCCGGGCCGAGGTCCTTGACGCTGCCGTCCACCAGATCGCCGACGACCGCGATCAGGTCGGGCTGGGTCGCGTTGACGGTGTCGACGACCCGCTGCGCGAAGCTCCGGCCCAGGACGGGGCCCAGGTGGATGTCGCTGACGACGGCGATCCGGAAGCCGTGCGCGGCGCGTGGCAGCTTGGCGAGCGGGACGGTGATCCGCTTCACCTGTGGGCCGCGGAGTACTCCGTAGGTTCCGGTGCCTACGGTCGCTACGGCGGCGCCTGCTGCGGCGCCGGCGACGACGCGGCTCACGAAGAGGCGCCGGGTGGGTTCCTGGGTGCCCGGTGCCTCGGTGGGCGTACCAGGGGGCTCCGCCCCCTGGACCCCCGTCTTGCCCACCCTGCCCACCCGTCTCGGTCGGCTGAGAAGTGGGCGTATCACCTCTCCCGTCGCCACCGCCAGCAGCAGGTACAGCGCCAGTGCCATCCACAGGAAGCCGGGCCAGGCGAGGGTGCGCTGGAGCCAGAAGGGGGCGCCGGAGCGTTCGGCGACCAGGGCCGCGATCATCAGGAGCGGGCCGGCGACGAAGACCGCCGTACCGGCGCGGCGGGCGGGGCCCGGGCCGCGGGTCGTGTCGCGGACCAGGCGGCGCCACAGGTACCAGTGCCCCAGCGCCAGGACGGCCAGGACGATCAGCGCGACAAGGACGAGGACGAGGACCACGCTGCCGTATCCCCCGCTATGACGAACGGCGCAGTGCGCGCAGTCCGCGCAACCCGATGACCCCGATGACCGTCCCCAATACGAAGGAAACGACCGCCAGCAGCAGGTGCACCCAGAAGTACGCGGTCGGGTGACCGTCGTCGAAGGCGAGTCCGCTGCTGTCCTTGACCAGGTTCTTGACGAAAGTGACCCAGATGACCCAGCTCCACACCCCGAAGGCGAGCAGGAACCAGGAGATGGGGCGGCTGAGCTTCACAGGGACTGACCTTTCAACGCAACGCCGGGCACCCGCAGGCGGCCGGGGGTCCGGGGGTTGCCCCCCGGATGAGCACAGCATGGGACCAGTATCGCCGTTCGGTGTCCGGCTCCGTGTCCGGGGTGGGGTGCGAGGCGGGACTTCGCGGCCTGTGCCAGGTACGTTTCCGACCGTGCCCGCACCGAAGAAGACCGTCAGGCGATCCCTGCTGGTCACCACCGCCACGCTGCTGTCCCTGTCCGTCACCGCGCCCGCCGCGCTCGCGGCCCCGACCCCCTCGACGAGCCCGACGGCCACGCCGCCGGCGCAGATGTCGCTGGTCGGCGGAGCCCGGCTGGGGCAGCCCGGGACGCAGGTGAACCTCGCCGACGGCGTGCCCGTGCTCCCCAAGGACCTCACCGCCCGCTCCTGGATCGTCTCCGACGCCGAGTCCGGCGACATCCTCGCCGCGCACAACGCGCACTGGCGGCTGCCCCCGGCGAGCACCCTGAAGATGCTGTTCGCCGACACCGTGCTGCCGAGGTTCCCGAAGACGACCGAGCACAAGGTGATGCCGAACGACCTGGCCGGCATGGGCGTCGGCTCCAGCGTGGTCGGGATAAAGGAGGGCCGCACCTACAGCGTCCACGACCTGTGGCTCGGCGTCTTCCTGCGCTCGGGCAACGACGCCGTGCACGTGCTATCCGCGATGAACGGCGGCGTCGCGCAGACCGTCAAGGACATGCAGGACCACGCCGACGAACTGCAGGCCCTGGACACGCACGTGGTCAGCCCGGACGGCTACGACGCGCCGGGGCAGGTGTCGTCGGCGTACGACCTGACGCTGTTCGCCCGCTCCGGGCTGCAGAAGAAGGACTTCCGCGACTACTGCTCGACGGTGAGCGCGAAGTTCGGCTCCGGCGAGATCCGGAACACCAACCGGCTGCTGAGCGGCGACACCGACGTGCCCGTCTATCAGGGCATCGCCGGGGTGAAGAACGGCAACACCACCAACGCGGGCGCCACCTTCACCGGTGTCGCCGAGCGGGGCGGCAGGGTGCTGCTGGTCACGGTGATGAACCCGGAGAAGCACGAGCACAACGAGGTCTACAAGGAGACCGCGAAGCTGTTCGACTGGGGCTTCCAGGCGGCCGGCAAGGTCCAGCCGGTGGGCGAGCTGGTCCCGCCGAAGAGCGCCGCGCAGTCCACCGCCACGCCCGGCGCCACCGCCTCCGCCGGGACGGCGGGGAAGACCGGCGGCTCCGGCTCGAAGCCGGTGGCCAGCGCCACCGCAGGGGGCGGCTCCAGCGGCGTCGGGATCGCCCTGGGCGTCGTCGGCGGGCTGCTGGTGCTGCTCTGCGGCGGGGCGTTCCTGGTCAACCGCCGTTGGCCGCTGCCGGACCTGATGCGCCGTCGGACGCGTTCCTGACGACGCCCTCGCGTCCGTTCTCGCCGTTCTCGCGGTTCCCCTCGCTCGGCGTCGCCGTCCAGGCGGCGCAGAACAGGAGGAGTTTCGCGGTGAAGTTGATCCACAGCAGCAGGGCCACAGGGACGCCGAACGCGCCGTACATGCTCTTCGCGGCGACTCCCTGGATATAGCCGCTGAGCAGCACCTTCAGCAGTTCGAAGCCGACCGCGCCGATGAGCGCGGCCACCAGCAGGCGGCGGCGCGGCGGCTCGACACCGGGCAGCAGGGTCAGGACGTAGAGCAGGACCACGAAGTCGGCGAGCACGGCGACGGTGAAGGCCGCGATCCGCAGCAGGACCGCGCCCCAGCCCGCCCGCTCGATGCCGAGCTGGTCGGTGGTCCAGCCCACCAGCGCGGAGGCGACGGTGGAGATGGCGAGCGTGGCGAGGAGCGCTCCGCCGAGACCGACCAGGATGCCCGCGTCCTTGACCTTGGCCAGGACCGGGTTCCCCTCCCTGTCGGGCAACTCCCACACCACGCGCAGGCAGTCGCGCATCTGGCCGACCCAGCCCATGCCGATGAACAGCAGCACGGCACCGGCGATCACGCCGACCGTACCGGCGTTCTGGACCAGGGAGTTGATGTCCAGCTGGTCGGCGATGCCGGGGACCTGGTCGGCGATCTTGTGCTGGAGGTCCTTCTGCTGCGACTCGCTGAGCGTGGCGGCGGCGATCGCGGCGATCAGCGTCAGCAGCGGGAACAGCGCGATGAAGCTGATGAAGGTCATCGCGGCGGCCAGCCGGGTCCACTTCACCCGGTCCAGCCGCTCGTACGACCGCCACGCGTGCGTGGCCGTCAGCCAGGTGACGATCGGCCCGATCCCGGGAAGCTTCTTCAGCCAGTCCATGATCGGACTGTGCCCGCTCCGAGTGGCCGTCAACACCGCGTTTCTCCACCAGAACGGTCATACACGGGCGATACGGTCGGCTGTCATGAAGGACGCCACCGATCTGCCCCAGTCCCTGCTCGTCCTCGGCGGCACGTCCGAGATCGCGCTGGCCACGGTCCGCCGCCTGATCGCCCGCCGCACCCGCACCGTCTGGCTGGCCGGCCGCCCCTCCCCCGCCCTGGACCAGGCGGCCGCGCACCTGCGCGCCCTGGGCGCCGACGTCCGCACCGTCGCCTTCGACGCCCTCGACCCCGAGTCCCACGAGACGGCCCTCGGCAAGGTCTTCGCCGAGGGCCACATCGACCTGGTGCTGCTCGCCTTCGGCATCCTCGGCGACCAGGCCCACGACGAGCGCGACCCGCTGCGCGCGGTCCGGGTCGCCCAGACCAACTACACCGGAGCCGTGTCGGCCGGCCTGGTCGCCGCCCGCGCCCTCCAGACCCAGGGCCGCGGCTCCCTGGTGGTCCTCTCCTCCGCCGCCGGCGAACGGGCCCGCCGCGCCGACTTCATCTACGGCTCCAGCAAGGCCGGCCTCGACGCCTTCGCCCAGGGCCTCGGCGACGCGCTCCACGGCACCGGCGTGCACGTCATGGTCGTACGACCCGGATTCGTCCGCACGAGGATGACCACCGGCCTGCCCGAGACCCCGCTCACCACCACCCCCGAGGCGGTCGCCACGGCCATCGAACTGGGTCTGCGCCGACGCTCGGAGACGGTGTGGGTGCCGGGCGCGCTGCGCCTGGTGATGTCGGCCCTGCGGCACGCGCCGCGGGCGCTGTTCCGGAGGCTGCCCTTGTAGCCCGGCCGTACTGCCGGCGCTACGAGACCGCGCTGCTCCGGTCCACCCCGCGGAGCGCTTGTGGAGGCACGACGGACCCTCCGAACGTGTACTCCCGCAGCTTGCGCCACACGTCGTCGGCGCCCTGCTCGTACAGCGCGAACCCGGTGCACGGCCACTCGGCCTCGAAGCCGGCCAGCTCGGCGAAGGCGCGGTCCATCGCCGCCTCGTCGATGCCGTGCGCGACCGTGACATGCGGGTGGTACGGGAACTGCAGCTCGCGCGCCACCGGCCCCGAGGAGTCCCGCAGCCGCTGCTGCAGCCAGGCGCAGGTCTCGGCGCCCTGTACGACCCGCACATAGACGACCGGAGACAGGGGACGGAAGGTGCCGGTCCCGCACAGCCGCATCGGGAACGGCCGGGCGGCCGCCGCGACCTGCGTGAGGTGCGCCTCGACCGCCGGCAGGTCGGTCGCGTCCAGCTCGGTCGGCGGCAGCAGGGTGACGTGGGTGGGGATGCCGTGAGCCGCGGCGTCGCCGAAGCCCGCGCGCAGCTCCTGGAGCAGGCTGCCGTGAGGCTCCGGGACCGCGATCGACACGCCGATCGTTACGGTCCCCACGTCGTCTCCTGTCGTCGCGTGATGTCGTCTCGGCCGTCCCCGTCCGGGCCGTCGGCTATCGACTGTACGGCCATGGATGTCCTGTGGGCAGGCGCAGCGGAAGTGATGTGCAGCGCTCTGCCCGGTGGGACGTGTGTACGGTCGTGCGCCGCAGCGCCGGTCCGTGCTTCTCAGTGCTTCGCCGGCAGGAAACCCACCCGGTCGTACGCCTGCGCAAGCGTCTCGGCGGCGACGGCGCGCGCCTTCTCCGCGCCCTTGGCGAGGATCGAGTCGAGCGTCTCGGAGTCGTCCAGGTACTGCTGCGTGCGCTCCCGGAACGGCGTCACGAACTCGACCATGACATCGGCGAGGTCCGTCTTGAGCGCGCCGTACATCTTGCCCTCGTAGTCCTGCTCCAGCTCGGCGATCGACCTGCCGGTGAGCGTGGAGTAGATGGTGAGGAGGTTCGACACGCCCGGCTTGTTCTCCGCGTCGTAGCGGATCACGGTGTCGGTGTCGGTGACGGCGCTCTTGACCTTCTTGGCGGTCGCCTTCGGCTCGTCGAGCAGGTTGATCAGGCCCTTCGGCGTGGACGCCGACTTGCTCATCTTGATCGACGGGTCCTGAAGGTCGTAGATCTTCGCCGTCTCCTTGAGGATGTACGGCGACGGGATCGTGAACGTGTCGCCGAACCGGCCGTTGAAACGCTCGGCGAGGTCGCGGGTCAGCTCGATGTGCTGGCGCTGGTCCTCGCCGACCGGCACCTCGTTGGCCTGGTAGAGGAGGATGTCGGCGACCTGCAGGATCGGGTACGTGAACAGGCCGACGGAGGCCCGCTCGGCGCCCTGCTTGGCCGACTTGTCCTTGAACTGGGTCATACGGCTGGCCTCGCCGAAGCCGGTGAGGCAGTTCATGATCCAGGCGAGCTGGGCGTGCTCGGGGACGTGGCTCTGCACGAAGAGGGTGCAGCGGTCCGGGTCCAGGCCCGCGGCCAGCAGCTGGGCCGCGGCCAGGCGGGTGTTGGCGCGCAGGTCCTTCGGGTCCTGCGGGACCGTGATCGCGTGCAGGTCGACGACCATGTAGAAGGCGTCGTGGGACTCCTGCAGGGCTACCCACTGGCGGACGGCGCCGAGGTAGTTGCCCAAGTGGAACGAACCGGCGGTGGGCTGGATGCCGGAGAGCACGCGAGGTTGGTCAGCGGAAGCCATGTTTTTTATTGTCGCAGAGAGCTCGGGGGGTTCGGTGCGTGGGGAACTGCGGACCGTGGTGGGCTGGTCGCGCAGTTCCCCGCGCCCCTGAGGTTGGCTGCCCCTTGAGGCGTTGATCAGCCCAGGTCGACTTCCGGGTACAGCGGGAAGCCCGCGACCAGGTCCGTGGCCCGCTGGGCGATCTCCTCCGCGATCTTCTCGTCGAGGATGTGGGCGGCCTTGGACGGGGCGCCCGACTTGGTGGTGCCCTGCTCCGTCGTCGTCAGGACGCGGTCGATCAGGCCCGCCGCCTCGTCCATCTCCGCCGTGCCGAGACCACGGGTGGTCAGGGCGGGGGTGCCGATGCGGATGCCGGAGGTGTACCAGGCGCCGTTCGGGTCGGCCGGGATCGCGTTGCGGTTGGTGACGATGCCGGACTCGAGCAGGGCGGCCTCGGCCTGGCGGCCGGTGAGGCCGTAGGAGGTGGCCACGTCGATCAGGTTGAGGTGGTTGTCCGTGCCGCCGGTGACCAGGGTGGCGCCGCGCTTCATCAGGCCCTCGGCGAGGGCGCGGGAGTTGTCGACGATGCGCTGGGCGTAGTCCTGGAAGGAGGGCTGACGGGCCTCGGCCAGGGCGACGGCCTTCGCGGCCATGACGTGCGGGAGCGGGCCGCCGAGCACCATCGGGCAGCCGCGGTCGACCTGGTCCTTCAGGGAGTCGTCGCACAGGACCATGCCGCCGCGCGGGCCGCGCAGCGACTTGTGGGTCGTCGTGGTGACGATCTGGGCGTGCGGGACCGGGTCGAAGTCGCCGGTCAGGACCTTGCCGGCGACCAGGCCCGCGAAGTGGGCCATGTCGACCATGAGGGTCGCGCCGACCTCGTCGGCGATCTCGCGCATGATGCGGAAGTTCACCAGACGGGGGTACGCCGAGTAGCCCGCGACGATGATCAGCGGCTTGAACTCGCGGGCCTGGGCGCGCAGGGCCTCGTAGTCGATCAGGCCCGTGGCCGGGTCGGTGCCGTAGGAGCGCTGGTCGAACATCTTGCCGGAGATGTTCGGGCGGAAGCCGTGGGTGAGGTGGCCGCCCGCGTCCAGGGACATGCCGAGCATGCGCTGGTTGCCGAAGGCCTGGCGCAGCTCGGCCCAGTCGGCCTCGGAGAGGTCGTTGACCTGGCGGGCGCCGGTCTTCTCCAGGAACGGGACCTCGACGCGGTCCGCGAGCACGGCCCAGAAGGCGACGAGGTTGGCGTCGATGCCGGAGTGCGGCTGGACGTAGGCGTGCCGGGCGCCGAAGAGGGTCTTGGCGTGCTCGGCGGCCAGGGACTCCACCGTGTCGACGTTGCGGCAGCCGGCGTAGAAGCGGCGGCCGATGGTGCCCTCGGCGTACTTGTCGCTGAACCAGTTGCCCATCGCCAGCAGGGTGGCCGGGGAGGCGTAGTTCTCGGAGGCGATCAGCTTGAGCATCTCGCGCTGGTCGTGGACCTCCTGGCCGATGGCGTCGGCGACGCGCGGCTCGACGGCACGGATGACGTCGAGGGCGGCGCGGAAGGCGGTGGACTCGGTCGACAGGGGCTGCTCTGGCATGGGGACCTCCGGACGGCGTGTGTACAGCGTTCACGTTCGGCCCAGGCGCACGGCACTGTTTTACCGCTCGGGCCGCTCCCCGATGGTCGGTCCCATCCCTAGCGCGCCAGTCACGGCCCGCTGATCAGCCTACCGGGCGCGTCGGATCGCGCAGGTCCCGCGTCCACCATGCGAGCGAGGATAAGAAGGGGGATGCATCCCGACTCTCTGGCCCTCTGGAGTTCCCGTGAACGCTACGGAGACGCTCATCGCCGCCGCCGACGCCCATAGTGCGCACAACTACCACCCGCTGCCGGTGGTCGTGGCCACCGCGGACGGGGCCTGGATGACGGATGTCGAGGGGCGGCGCTACCTCGACCTGCTGGCCGGGTACTCGGCGCTGAACTTCGGGCACGGCCACCGGCGGCTGGTGGAGGCGGCCAAGGCGCAGCTGGAGCGGGTGACGCTGACCTCGCGGGCGTTCCACCACGACCGGTTCGCCGCGTTCTGCACCGAGCTGGCCGCGCTGTGCGGTATGCAGATGGTGCTGCCGATGAACACCGGCGTCGAGGCGGTGGAGACCGCGGTGAAGACGGCCCGGAAGTGGGGGTACCGGATCAAGGGGGTGCCCGCCGAGATGGCGAAGATCGTGGTCGCGAGCGGCAACTTCCACGGCCGTACGACGACGGTCATCAGCTTCTCCACCGACCCCGAGGCACGGGCGGACTTCGGGCCGTACACGCCGGGCTTCCAGATCGTGCCGTACGGCGACCTGACCGCGATGCGGGAGGCGCTCACCGAGAACACGGTCGCGGTGCTGCTCGAACCGATCCAGGGCGAGTCGGGGGTGATCGTCCCGCCGGCCGGTTATCTGCCGGCGGTGCGGGAGCTGACCCGGGAGCGGGACGTGCTGTTCATCGCCGACGAGATCCAGTCGGGGCTGGGCCGGACCGGGCGGACCTTCGCGTGCGAGCACGAGGGGGTCGCACCGGATGTGTACGTGCTGGGGAAGGCGCTGGGCGGCGGGATCGTGCCGGTGTCGGCGGTGGTGTCGAGCACCGAGGTGCTCGGGGTGTTCCGGCCGGGTGAGCACGGATCGACGTTCGGCGGGAACCCCCTGGCGTGTGCGGTGGCGCTGGAGGTGATCAGGATGCTGCGGACGGGCGAGTACCAGGCGCGGGCCGCCGAGCTGGGCGATCATCTGCACCGGGAGCTGGCCGCCCTGCTCGGCACCGGCAAGGTGACGGCGGTGCGCGGGCGCGGACTGTGGGCCGGGGTCGACATCGCGCCGAGGCTCGGGACGGGCCGGCAGGTGTCCGAGCGGCTCATGGACCGGGGTGTCCTGGTGAAGGACACCCACGGTGTGACGATCCGGATCGCGCCACCGCTGGTGATCAGCAAGGAGGACCTGGACTGGGGCCTCGCCCAGCTCTCGGCCGTGCTGGAGGGCTAGAGGATCACGTGCGGCAGGAAGCGGGCGTACCCGTCGGTGATCAGGCCCGAGGACTCGCGGATGCCAAGGCCCGCCGGTTCGTCCCGGACGACCCAGGCGCCGAGCACGACGTGGTTGCCGTCGAAGGCGGGCAGCGGGGCCAACTGCTGGTAGCAGCACGGCTCTTCGCGCGGGGCGACGGGCGTGCCGGGCTCGTGCACGGTGACGCCCTCGCCCTCCCGGCCGAGCAGCGGCTTGGCGACGTAGCCCTGGTGGGTGGCCAGCTCGCGCGGGCCGTCCAGGTAGGCGGGCAGGAGGTTCGGGTGGCCGGGGTACAGCTCCCAGAGGATCGCCAGGAGGGCCTTGTTGCTCAGGAGCATCTTCCAGGCGGGTTCGATCCACAGGGTGGTGCCGGTGCCGCCGCCGTTGTCGAGGGTGTCGAGGACGTGCCCGGCGAAGGCGTCGGTGGTGAGCCACTCCCACGGGTAGAGCTTGAAGATGCTGCGGATGAACCGGAGCCCGTGGTCCACGAAGCGGCCGGAGAGGGTGTCCCAGCCGATCTCCTCCATGGAGATCCAGTCGGTGGCGAGGCCGGCCTGTTCGGCGGTCTCCTTCAGGTAGGCGACCGTCATCAGGTCCTCGCCGAGTTCGTCGGCGGAGGAGTGCGCGAAGTGCAGGGGGCTGCCCGGCGGGAGCAGCGCGGCCTGCCCGCGCCAGGCGTCGACCAGGCGCTCGTGCAGGGAGTTCCACTGGTCGGCGCCGGGGAAGCGTTCCTCCATCCAGAACCACTGGGGGGAGGCGGCCTCGACCAGTGAGGTCGGGGTGTCGGCGTTGTACTCCAGGAGTTTCGCCGGTCCTGTGCCGTCGTAGCGGAGGTCGAAGCGGCCGTAGACGGAGGGGAGTTCGGCGCGGCGCTGCCAGGCCTCGGTGACGGCGGCGGCGACGCGCGGGTCGGTGATGCCGAGGTCGGCGAGGCGGCCCCCGGCCACGATGTGCTCGGCGGCGGCCAGGCACATGGCGTGCAGTTCCTCGACGGTCTCCTCCAGTGCCTCGACCTCCTCCAGGCTGAAGACGTAGTAGGCGCTCTCGTCCCAGTAGGGGCGCAGCGAGCCGTCGGGGTGGCGGGTGAGCGGGTAGACGAGCCCCTGCTCCTCGACGGTCTGCTGCCAGCCGGGACGGGGGGTGGTGGTACGGCGTTCCATGCGACGTCCGTGTCTTCTGGGTCTTCTGGGTCTTCCGGGTCTCCCGGTCAGCCGCCGGAGCTGCCGTGGCCGCCGCCGAAGCCGCCGCGGTGCACACCGCTGTGCGAGGAGCCACCCGAGCCCGAGCCCTTGCTGGGCTTGGTGAAGGAGCCCCCGTCGACCCAGGAGCCCTTCTTCTTGCCGCCGTAGTACCAGGCGCCGTTCACGGAGACCTTGGTGGCCTTGCAGTTCTTGTCGGAGACGACCTTGTAGCCCTTGGCCAGCCGGTAGCTGTCGCGGTCGACGCAGCGCTTGTCCGGGGCGGAGGAGCAGGCGGTCAGGGCGGTCGCGAGCAGGCCCATGCCACCGAGCAGGACGGTCCCGGAGCGAAGGCGTCGGCGTACGGTGTCCATGCTGCGGTCTCCCCCGTCGGCTGGCTGGCCTGTTTTCGGCGGTCAGCCTAGAGACTGGTGAGAACGGGCACCGAGGCGGGTCGCCGCTTCCCCCCTCCCCTAGAGTCACTTCGTGCTCTTTGGAATGGTGTGTGCCCTGGCCGCTGCGGTCTGCTTCGGTACGGCGACGGTGCTGCAGGCGGTCGCCGCACGGGAGGCCGGTGAAGGCGGAGGCGGCGAGGCCGCGCTGCTGCTGCGGGCCCTCAGGCAGTGGCGGTACTTGGCGGGTCTTGCGCTGGACGGTCTTGGCTTCCTGTTCCAGATCGCGGCGCTGCGCTCGATCCCGATCTACGCGGTGAGCGCGGCACTGGCGTCGAGTCTGGCGGTGACGGCGGTGGTCGCGGCACGCCTGCTGCGGGTACGGCTCAGCGGCACGGAGTGGGGTGCGGTGGGCGTGGTGTGCGCCGGGCTCGCGATGCTGGGCCTGGCAGCCGGGCCGGAAGGGGAGGTGGCCGGGTCGGAGACCCTGAAGTGGGCCATGCTCGCGACGGCGCTCGCCATGCTGGTACTCGCGCTGCTGGGCGGCCGGCTGTCCGGGCGCATGCGGGCGCTGGTGCTGGGGCTCGGGGCGGGATTCGGCTTCGGCGTGGTCGAGGTGTCGGTCCGCCTGATCGACTCACTGCACCCGGCCGACCTGCTCACCAACCCGGCGGCCTACGCCCTCCTCATCGGCGGGGCCGCCGCCTTCATCCTGCTGACCTCCGCCCTCCAGCGCGGCTCGGTGACGACGGCGACGGCGGGCATGGTGATCGGCGAGACGATCGGCCCGGCGGCCATCGGCGTGATCTGGCTCGGCGACCGGACGCGGGAGGGGCTGACCTGGCTGGCCGCGCTCGGGTTCGCGGTGGCGGTGGCGGGGGCGTTGGCGCTGGCGCGGTTCGGGGAGGCGCCGGTGGCTGAGGAAGCCTGAAGCAGCCTGTCCTACGGCAACACCCTGCACAACGCCTCCAACGCCCCCGCCCAAGCACTCTCCGGCGGTGTCCCGTACCCCACCACCAGCGCGTCCAGCGGCTCGGCGAGCGCCTGCTCGTGGCGGTGGAAGGAGAGCCCGTGCAGGGCCAGGCCCTGCCAGGTCGCCGCCTGGATCACCGACTGTTCGGTGCCGGACGGCAGGCGCAGGACCGCGTGGAGGCCGGCCGCGATGCCGGTGACGCGGACCTCGGGGGCGCGGTGGGCGACGGCGGTGGCGAGGGCGTCGCGGCGGCGGCGGTAGCGCAGGCGGGCGGAGCGTACGTGGCGGTCGTAGGCGCCGGACACCATGAACTCGGCCAGGGTCAGCTGGTCCAGCACTCCGCAGGTGTCGATGCGGCCCTTGGCCGCGGCCGCCTCCTCCACCAGGGACGGTGGCAGCACCATCCAGCCGAGGCGGAGGCCGGGGGCGAGGGACTTGCTGGCGGTGCCGAGGTAGACGACGCGGTCGGGGTCGAGTCCCTGGAGGGCGCCGACGGGCTGGCGGTCGTAGCGGAACTCGCCGTCGTAGTCGTCCTCCAGGACCAGCCCGCCGGTGCGGCGCGCCCACTCCACGACGGCGGTGCGCCGGTCGGGGTGCAGGGGCATGCCCATCGGGAACTGGTGGGCGGGGGTGAGGAGGACCGCTCCGCCGTCGCCCAACCCGGCCGTGTCCGTGCCGAGTTCGTCGTAGGGGAGGGCGGGGGTCGCCAGGCCCGCGGTGCGCAGGAGGTCCCAGTGGACGGCGAGGCCGTACGACTCCACCGCGATGGTGCGCACCCCGCGCGTGCGCAGCACCGAGCCGAGGATGCGCAGGGCGTGGGAGATGCCTGCGGTGATCATGACCGTGTCGGGGGTGGTACGGACGCCGCGGGCGCGGGCGAGGTAGGTGGCGAGGGCGGTGCGGAGTTCGGGGCGGCCGAGCGGGTCGCCGTAGCCGAGGGCGTCGAAGGGGGCGGTCGCCAGTGCGCGGCGGGCGGCCTTGAGCCACTCGGTGCGCGGGAAGGCGGCGAGGTCGGGGGTGCCGGGGATGAGGCTGTAGGCGGGGCGGCCGGGGTCGCGGCGCCGGGGTTGTGCGGTGTCCGCGGGCGGGACGACGGCCCGCTCCGCGACGCTGGTGCCGGAGCCCTGTCGCGCGGTGAGCCAGCCCTCGGCGACCAGGTCGGCGTAGGCCTCGGCGACGGTGTTGCGGGCGATGCCCAGGTCGGCGGCGAGGGTGCGGGAGGAGGGCAGCCGGGTGCCGGGGGCGAGGCGGCCGGTGCGCACCGCGTCCCGGAGCGCGTCGGTCAGGCCGCGGCGCAGCCCGCTGGATCCGGCGGGTTCGAGGTGCAGGTCGACGCCCAGAGTGGCCCAAGGATTCGCCATGGAAATGGACCATACTCCTGGGCTTCCTCGCTCCTAGGGTCGAAGCCATGAGCACCGCAGAGGAAACCGTCGAGTACGCCACCGAACACGCCCCCAGGATGCAGTGGGCCAAGCACTCTCCCGAGGTCTACAAGGCGATGGTCCGCCTGGACTCGGCCGCCAAGCAGGGCCTGGACCCCACGCTGTACGAGCTGGTGAAGATCCGCGCCTCGCAGATCAACCACTGCGCGTTCTGCCTCGACATGCACACCAAGGACGCGCTCGCGGCCGGCGAGAGCGTCGAGCGGATCGTGCAGCTCAGCGCGTGGGAGGAGTCGCGGCACTTCTACACCGAGAAGGAGCTGGCGGCGATCGAGCTGACCGAAGCGGTCACCGTGCTGACCGACGGCTTCGTGCCGGACGAGGTGTACGACCGGGCCGCCCAGCACTTCGAGGAGGCGGAGCTGGCCCAGCTGATCGCCGCGATCACGGTGATCAACGCGTGGAACCGGTTCGGCGTGACCACCCGGATGACCCCGGGCCACTACCGGCCGGGGCAGTACAAGTGAGCCGTACGCAGCTGCTGGACCGCGAGGTCGGCCTGGCCATGTCGGCGCTGAGCGCGGCGGAGTCGGACGACCGCATCCATCTGCTCAACGCCTGGGAGGAGGCCGAGGACCTCTACAGCGAGCGGGAGCGGGCCGCGCTGGCGCTGACCGAGGCGGTCACCGTGCTGACTGGGGGCACCTCCCGGACGAAGTCTGGGGGAGGCTTCGTACCGGACGAGGTGTACGACACCGCCGCCAAGCACTTCGGCGAGGCCGAACTCGCCCATCTCATCGGCCTGATCACCGTCATCAACGGCTGGAACCGCCTGATGGTCAGCCGCCGTGTCCCGCCAGGGGGGTACCAGCCGTGAACAAGGTGGACGTGTTCCGCACCCTGCACCGCAAGCGCGCCCAGGGCGATCCACTGGTCCTGCCGGGCCCCTGGGACGCGGCGAGTGCCCGGGTGTGCGTCGAGAGCGGGTTCCCGGCGCTGGCCACACCGAGTGCGGGGGTGGCCGCCTCGCTCGGGTACGAGGACGGGGAGACCCCGGCCGACGAGATGTTCGCGGCGGTGGCCCGGATCGTGCGGGCGGTGGACGTGCCGGTCTCGGCGGACGTCGAGGGCGGGTACGGGCTCGCGCCGAAGGAGCTGGTGGAGCGGCTGCTGGAGGCGGGTGCCGTGGGGTGCAACCTTGAGGACTCCAACGGGGGTGTCCTCAAGGACCCGCACGAGCACGCCGAGTACCTCGCCGAGGTCCGCTCGGCCGCCGCCGACCGGCTCTTCGTCAACGCCCGCGTGGACACGTTCCTGCACGGCGACGGCGATCCCGAACGGGCCATCGAGCGGGCCGCGTTGTACGTGGCCGCGGGCGCGGACTGCGTGTATCCGATCCTCGCCCCGGTGGACGTACTGCCCCTGCTGCGGGCCGGGATCCAGGGCCCGCTGAACATGGTGGCCCGGCTGGACGGCGAGGGCCCCTCGCCCGCCGTGCTCGGCGAACTCGGAGCCACCCGCGTCACGTTCGGGCCGGGGCTCCAGCGGCGGGCCACGGCGGCGCTGCGGGAGATCACCAAGAACCTTTCCGCATAAGAGCTTGAGCAGATAGGCGATCGTCAGCGGTGCCGTTGGGGGTTGTTTGCCCAGCGGCGGATGATGGTTGGGCGGATCAGGCTGCGGATCGTGACGGTGATGTCGTCGCTGACCCGCTTGCCTGGTGAGTCACTTCGCGATGAGGCCCGTCGCGGCGGCGATCCGGCCAAGGGTGTGGAGCAGGGCCGCTGCTTCGGCGGGGCTGATCGCGCTCAGCAGTTCCTCATCGTTCTGCCGCGCCAGTGAGAGCGTCTGATGTCGCAGCTCGCGGCCGGTCGGCGTCAGTTCGATGAGCTGACGCCGGCGGTCTGCGGTATCGCGTACCCGTCGCACGGCATCGAGTTGCTCAAGCTCATCGAGCATGTCGACGACCACGCTCGCGGTCACGCCGACGGCCTTGGCCAGTTCGAGCTGCGCCCGCGGCCCGCCGGACAGGAGTTCCAGGACGGCGCAGTGCCGGGGGCGCAGCCCGAGCGGGGCCAGCCGGTCCGCGAACCGCACGTTCGCCTGTTGACCCAGCTTGCCCAACAAGAAACCCACCGTGTCGGTCAAAGACTCTTCCGCTGCCACATCGTCAACGTTAGCCTAGCCATATGATTCGGTACCCGAACGATATGGTTCCCTCAGTAAATGCCCGTCGATTCGGCGGGCTTGTCGCGCTCCTCACTGTGGTCACGTCCGGCTACTTCACGGTGTCCAGCCTGGTCGACCCAGGCGGGCTGGTGCCTGGAGGCGACCAGGTCGCGCCCAGGACGTATGCCGCCTATATGGCGGCCCGCAGCATCGTCCTGCTCGGCGGAATGGTCTGGCTGCTGGCCATACGCGCCTGGCGTTCCCTTGGCCTGCTACTCGCGCTGAACGGCGCGGTCCAGATCGTCGACGCAGTGATCGGCGCTGTCCATCAGCAGGTCTCTCAGACCATCGGCCCCCTGCTGTTCGCCACAGCCCTGCTGACAGCGGCCCGACTGCTTGGAGTCCGCGCCCGGCCTCTGGGACGGGCTGGAAGCACGGGCACGCACGGCCCCCATCCTTGAGCACTGACGCGCGCCTGGGAGTTGTGGCGACGCGGGGCCCAGTCAACGGCCCCTGCCCCACCACCGGATCGCACGCGCCAGGGTGGGGCTGGACGCAAACGCAGCATCACCGCCAGTGATGCCCGTTGTGCAAGCCCATCGCTTTAGCGATGGGTAGTTGACGGCAGCCACTTCTTCCACTCGGAGGGGTGGCTGTCCACCCACTTCTTCGCCGCCTCCTCGGGCGACAGCTTCTGGTCGGCGATCATCAGGGAGACCTCGTTCTGGTCCTCGGTCGTCCACTTGAACTTCTTCAGGAAGGCCGCCGCCTCGCCGCCGGACTTCGCGAAGTCGGCGTTGAGGTACTTCTGCAGCGGGGTGTGCGGATACGCGCAGGCGACCTTGGCCGCGTCGGCGTCGCAGCCCTCCTTGTACGGCGGCAGCTTCACCTCCGTCATGGGGACCTTCTTGAACAGCCATTGGGGTGAGTACCAGTAGGTCAGGAAGGGTTTCTTCTCCTTGGCGAACTGTTTCATCTGGGTGATCTGGGCCGCCTCGGAACCGGCGAAGACGACCTGGTAGTCCAGCTTCAGGTTGTTCACCAGGGCCTTGTCGTTGGTGACGTAGGACGGGGAGCCGTCCATCAGCTGGCCCTTGCCGCCGCTCTCCGCGGTGCGGAAGAGCGAGGCGTACTTGTTCAGGTTCCGCCAGTCGGTGATGTCCGGGTGCTGCTGGGCGAGGTACGTCGGGACGAACCAGCCGATGTGTCCGGTCACCCCGAGGTCGCCGGCGCGGGCGATCGTCTTCTTGTCGGTGACGTACCGCTTCTCCTGGTCCGGGTGGCCCCAGTCCTCCAGGATGGCGTCGACCCGGCCCTGGCTGAGCGCGTCCCACGCGGGCACCTCGTCCACCTGGACGGTGTCGACGCGGTAGCCCAGCTTGTGTTCGAGGAGGTACTGGGCGACGGCCACGTTGGACTGCGCGCCCACCCAGGACTGCACGGACAGGGTGACCGTCTTCGCGCCCTGGGCGTTCGCGAACGGCGAGGCCTGCTTGGTCATGTCGGCGGCGCCGCAGCCGGTCAGCAGCGCCAGCGCGGACACACCGGCGGCCACCGTGAAGATCGTACGAATGCGCATGTCAGGCTCCCTTCCTCGCGCGGCGCTCGGTCGGCTGGGTCACCCGGTCGAGCATCAGGCCCAGGCAGACGATGGCCGCACCGGCGACCAGGCCGGTCGCCAGGTCGCCCTGGGCGAGGCCGAAAGCGACGTCGTAGCCGAGGGCGCCACCGCCGACCAGGCCGCCGATGATGACGACGGCGAGGACCAGGACCACGCCCTGGTTGGCGGCGAGCAGCAACGACCGCCGGGCGAGCGGGAGCTGGATCTGCCACAGCTGCTGGCGGCCGGTCGCGCCGAGCGAACGCGCCGACTCCAGCGCGGCCGGGTCGACCTGGCGCAGGCCCTGCGCGGTGATCCGGACGACGGCCGGGAGGGCGTACACGACGGCCGCGGCGACGGCGGGCGCGCGGCCGACGCCGAACAGGGCGACGACCGGGATCAGGTACACGAACTGCGGCATGGTCTGGCAGACGTCCAGGACCGGGCGCAGCGCCCGTTCGACGCGGTCGCTGCGGGCGGCCGCGACACCGGCCGCGAAGCCGAGGACGAGGGTGACGGCGACGGCCGCAAGGACCTGGGAGAGCGTGTCGAGGGACGGCTCCCAGACCCCGAGCACGCCGATCGCGGCCATGGCGAGGACGGCGGTCAGCGCGGTGCGCCAGGTGCCGATCAGCCAGGCCAGCGCGGCGACGAGGAGCAGCACCGACCACCAGGGCAGCCACTGCAGGCCGCCGCGGACGGGGTCCAGGATCCAGGTGGTGAAGTGGCCCGCCCAGTCGGCGGTGCCGCCGACGACCGGGACGCCGGAGTAGAGGTGGGCGGTCATCCAGTCGACGGCGCGGTTGACCGGTTCGGCGATGTGCAGGGTCCAGCCGGAGGGCCAGTCGAGGGTGCCGAGGAGGCGGGTGGCCAGGGCGACGGCCACGGTGATGGCGAGGACGTACGGCCAGCCGATGGTACGAGGCTGGGCGCCGCCTTCTCCCGCGGCCGCGGTAACACGGTCCAGGACCACCGCCAGCAGCACGATCGGGATGCCGGCCGCGAGGGCCGCGCCCACGTCGACCGAGGCGAGGGCCTGGTAGACGCGGTCGCCGAGGCCGCCCGCGCCGATGACGGAGGCGATGACGGCCATGGACAGCGCCATCATGATCGTCTGGTTCAGGCCGAGCAGGAGTTCCTTGCGGGCCAGCGGGATGCGAGCGGTCAGCAGCCGCTGGCGGGCGGTGGCGCCGAGCGACTCCACGGCCTCCAGGACTTCGGGGTCGGCGCCGCGCAGGCCCAGCGCGGTGAGGCGGGCCATCGGCGGGGCGGCGTAGACGACGGTGGCGAGGACGGCCGCGGGGACGCCGATGCCGAAGACCAGGACGACGGGGAGGAGGTATGCGAACGCGGGGAGCACCTGCATGGTGTCCAGGACCGGGCGCAGGGCCCGGTCCAGGCGGTCGGAGAGACCGGCGGCCAGGCCGAGGAGCGCTCCTACGGCCACGGAGGTGAGGACCGCCACGACCATGAGCGCGAGGGTCTGCATGGTCGGCACCCACATGCCGAGGGCTCCGCAGGTCAGGAACGCGATCGCCGTGCCGGCGGCCAGGCGGACACCGGCGACCCGCCAGGCGACCAGGGCTCCGAAGGCGGTGACGCCGGTCCAGCCCGCGGCGAGGAGGGTGAGGTAGACGGCGCGTACGGCCAGTACGACGGCGTTGCTGACGTAGCCGAAGCCGTAGAGGAACAGGGGGTGGGTGTCCCTGTTGTCGATCACCCAATTGCTGGCGGTGGCGAGGGGGTGGGAGAGGTCGACGGTGAGGGTGTGGGGCCAGGTGTTGCTGCCCCAGTGGCTGTTGGCCAGGGGGACGAGGACCGCGGCGACCGCGGCCAGCGCGAGGAGCTTGGCTGCGGCTCGGTTTCTCAGGATGCCGGGGATCGCCGTGCGGGAGGTCGGGACGGTGAGCGTTGCCATCAGACGTCCTCCGGGCTGGTGCGGGGCGGGGGTGGGGTCGCTTGCCCGCGCTTGCGGGGTGCCGCTGCGCCCACCCGTGCCGCCCCAGCGGCACGACTGCCCGCAGCTGCGGCGGCATGGCTGTCCGCGGCTTCGGCGGCGCCGGTGCTCGCAGCAACGCCTGCGACCACGTCGAGCAGCTGCGCGTGGTCGACCACCCCCACGCACTTCCCCTCGTCCATCACCCGGGCCGGAGCGCCCGCTCGGGCCACTGCCTCGATCGCCTCTGCCACCGGGGCGTCCGGGCGGACCGCGGGGCCGTTGGCCGGGTCCTGCGGGGACGCGGGGCGCATGGCGGTACGGCAGGTGACGACCTGTTCGCGGGGGACGTCGCGGACGAACTCGCGGACGTAGTCGTCGGCCGGGGAGGAGACGATCTCCTCCGGGGTGCCGAGCTGGACCACGCGGCCGTCGCGCATCAGGGCGATGCGGTCGCCGAGCTTCAGCGCCTCGCTGAGGTCGTGGGTGATGAAGACCATCGTGCGGCCCTCCTCGCGGTGCAGCCGGGCCACCTCGTCCTGCATGTCGCGGCGGATGAGGGGGTCCAGGGCGCTGAAGGGCTCGTCGAACAGCAGCACCTCGGGGTCGACGGCGAGTGCGCGGGCGAGTCCGACGCGCTGGCGCTGGCCGCCGGAGAGCTGGCCGGGGCGGCGCTTCTCCATGCCCTCCAGGCCGACCTTGGTGACGAACTCGGCGGCCCGCTCGCGCCGTTCGGACTTGCCGACGCCCTGGATCTCCAGGCCGTAGGCCACGTTGTCGAGGACCGTGCGGTGCGGGAGCAGGCCGAAGTGCTGGAAGACCATCGCGGCGCGGTGCCGCCGCAGTTCGCGCAGGCGGGCCTTGTCCATGGCGCGGACGTCCTCGCCGTCGATGGAGATCGTGCCCGCCGTCGGCTCGATCAGCCGGGTCAGGCAGCGGACGAGGGTGGACTTGCCGGAGCCGGAGAGGCCCATCACCACGAAGACCTCGCCCTTGCGGACGTCGAAGGAGACGTCCCGGACGGCGGCCGTGCAACCGGTGCGGGAGCGCAGGTCGGCGGGGTCCAGCGCGGCGAGTTCGGCGTCGGCCGGGATCCGGTCCGCCTTCGGGCCGAAGACCTTCCACAGGCCGTCCACCGAGAACACCGGCGTGTTCGGTGTCGTAGTCGTAGTCGTACTCATCACGCACCACCTCCGATCAGGTCGACGGCCTTCTCCCCGACCATGAGCACCCCGATCATCGGGTTCACGGCGGTCATGGTCGGGAAGACGGAGGCGTCGGCTATGCGAATGCCGTCGAGACCACGGATCTTCAACTCCGGGTCCACCACGGCTAGTTGGTCGTCAGCGGCGCCCATCTTGCAGGTGCCCGCCGGGTGGTACACGGTGTGGGCGACCTTGCGGGCGTACTCGCTCAGCTCCTCGTCGCCGGTGACGCCGGGGCCGGGGCACACCTCCCGCTTCAGCCAGCCCGCCAGCGGCTCGGCCTTGGCGATCTCGCGGGCGATGCGGATGCCGTCGACCAGGGTCCGGGCGTCATAGTCGTCCTCGTCGGTGAAGTACCGGAAGTCGAGGGCGGGCTTCACGGAGGGGTCCGCGCTGGTCAGGTACAGGCGGCCGCGGCTCTTCGGCTTGGGGATGTTGGGGGTCATCGAGACGCCGTACGAAGGGCGTTCGTAGCCGAAGCGCTCCGGATTGTCCGTGAACGGGATCTGGTAGAAGTGGAACATCAGGTCCGGGCCCGGGTGTTCGGGGTCCCGGCGCACGAACAGGCCCGCGTCGGAGTCCATCGCGGAGTTCTCCGGGATCGGTCCGTGGGTCTCCCAGACGATGACCGACTCGGGGTGGTCGAGCAGGTTCTCGCCGACGCCCGGCAGGTCCTGCACGACGGGGATGCCGAGCGCCTCCAGGTCCTCACGGGGGCCGATGCCCGAGTGCAGGAGCAGGCGGGGCGAGTCGACGGCGCCCGCGCACAGCAGGACCTCGCCCCGGGCCCGGATCAGCAGCTCCTCGCCGTCCTTGGTGCGCACGTGGACGCCCTCGGCGCGGGTGCCGTTCAGCTCCAGCCTGTGCGCCCAGGTCTCCAGGAAGAGGTGGAGGTTCGGGCGCTCGTCCATCACCGGGTGCAGGTACGCCACCGAGGCGGAGGAGCGCTTGTTGTTCTCGGGGTGGTAGGCGAGGTCGAAGAAGCCGGCGCCCTCGGTGAACGGCTTGCGGTTGAAGCCCTCGACGCGGGGGACCCCGAGCGCCTGCTGGGCGGCGTCCACGAAGTCGCGGGCGATGGCGTTCCGGTCCTTCTCGTCCACGGAGACGATGTTGTTGAGGAGGCGGGCGAAGTAGGCCTCCATGGGGACGGCACCCCAGCCCTTGGCGCCGGCCGCCTCCCACTCGTCCCAGTCGGACGGGAGCGGCTTGAAGGAGATCAGGGTGTTGTGGGAGGAGCAGCCGCCGAGGACGCGGGCCCGGCTGTGCCGGATGTGGGAGTTGCCGCGGGGCTGTTCGGTGGTCGGGTAGTCGTAGTCGAGGTCGCCGCCGAGCAGGCCCATCCAGCGGCGCAGGGTCAGCACGTCGTCGCGGCCGACGTCGCTGGGGCCGCCCTCGATGACGGCGACGGTGACGTCGGGGTTCTCGGTGAGGCGGGAGGCGATGACGGAGCCCGCGGTGCCGCCGCCGATGACGACGTAGTCGTAGAGGTGGGGGGTGTGGGACATGGTGGGACTTACTCCAGGTGGGGCTTGCGGCTTGCGTGGGGTGGGGGGCTCAGCCGGCGAACCAGCGCACCGGCTTCGGCGCGAGGTTCTGGTACACGTGCTTGGTCTCGCGGTACTCGGCGAGACCGGCCGGCCCCAGCTCGCGGCCCGTGCCGCTCCTGCCGAAGCCGCCCCACTCCGCCTGCGGCAGGTAGGGGTGGAAGTCGTTGATCCAGACGGTGCCGTGGCGCAGCCGGCCCGCGACCCGCCGAGCGCGGCCGGCGTCGGCGGTCCAGACGGCGCCCGCGAGGCCGTACTCGGTGTCGTTGGCGAGGGACACCGCCTCCTCCTCCGTGCGGAAGGTCTCGACGGTGAGGACCGGGCCGAAGACCTCCTCGCGTACGACCCTCATCTCGCGATGGCAGTGGTCGAGGACGGTGGGCTCGTAGAAGTAGCCGGACTCGGGGCGTTCCGGAGCGGGCGAGGGCCGCTTGCCGCCCGAGCGCAGCACCGCGCCCTCGGCCAGGGCGGAGGCGACGTACGCCTCTACCTTGGCGCGCTGCTGCGCGGAGACGAGCGGGCCGCACTCGACGCCGTCCTCGGTGCCGCGGCCGAGCCTGATCTTCTCGGCGCGGCGGGCGAGTTCGGTGACGAAGCGGTCCCGGACGGACTCCTCGACGATGAGGCGGGCGCCGGCCGAGCAGACCTGGCCGCTGTGGATGAAGGCGGCGTTGAGGGCCTGGTCGACGGCGGTGTCGAAGCCCTCCTCGGTGGCGCAGGCGTCGGCGAAGACCACGTTGGGGTTCTTGCCGCCGAGTTCGAGGGCGACCTTCTTCACGGTGGGCGCCGCGGCCTGGGCGACCTTGGTGCCGCTGACCAGGCCGCCGGTGAAGGAGACCAGGTCGACGTCGGGGTGCTCGGCGAGGCGGGCGCCGACGGTGTGGCCGGGTCCGGTGACCAGGTTGGCGACTCCGGCGGGCAGGCCGGCCTCGGCCAGCAGCTCGATCAGCGCGACGGTCGTCATCGGGGTGATCTCACTGGGCTTGATCACGAAGGTGTTGCCGGCGGCGAGCGCCGGGGCGATCTTCCAACTGGCCTGGAGCAGGGGATAGTTCCAGGGCGTGATCAGCGCGCACACGCCGACGGGCTCGTGCACGACCACGCTGTGGATGTCGGGCGAGCCCGCGTCGACCACCCGGCCGGGGGCCTCGGCGGCGACCAGGTCGGCGAAGTAGCGGAAGGCGTCGGCGACACAGTCGATGTCGATGCGGCCCTCCTCGGCGGTCTTGCCCGCGTCCCGGCTCTCCAGCAGGCCGAGTTCTTCGCGATCGCGCACGAGGAGGTCGGCGACGCGGCGCAGCAGGGCCGCGCGCTCGGCGACGGGGGTGCCCGGCCAGGGGCCGTGGTCGAACGCCTGCCGGGCGGCGGTCACCGCGCGCTCCGCGTCCTTCTCGTCGCCCTCCGCGACCACGGCGAACGTCCGGGCGTCCGCGGGGTCGAGGATCTCGCGCGTCGCGCCGGAGCCGGCTTCCAGCCACTGGCCGCCCGCGTGGATGGTCGCCCGGGCCTGTCGTTCCGTAATGTCCGCCATGATCGGTATTGCCTTCCGTTCCTGTTCAGTGCCCCTGTGTCACAGTCGTGTCACAGTCAGGGACCGTCACCGCCTGCCCCGCCCGTCCGATCGCATGCGCAATCGATGTCCGATAGTGTGCCGCGTCACTGAAAATGCGGGCGAAAAGGGACAAAAGTAGGCTGGAGAAGGGAGCTTGCGGCGATCACGGAGGTGCCGCGATGGCCGGACGGCCACTGATCTGTGCGGCGGCAAGCGTGACCTTGCTCCTCTCCCCCGCCCTGGTGACGGCGGCCGGCGCGGACGACACCGGCGATCCGAGCGCCCGTGAACTGGCCCGGGAGGCGGAGGACCATCTGCTCCACACCCAGTCCCTCCACATGACGTGGACGGACCGGACCGCGGCCGCGAAGAAGGGGGAGCTGGCGTCGATGGACCTGTCCCTGGACCGGGACGGCAACTGCGTCGGCACGGTGCGGATGGGCGCGCACGGCGGCAGCCTCGCGATCATCAAACAGGGTGACGAGGTGTGGCTGAAGGGCGACAGCACGTACTGGAAGGCCGAGCTTCCGGGCGTCCAGGGCACCGCGGCGGCCGCACTCCTCAAGGACCGCTACATCCACGGCACCACCCACGACAGCGTGCTCAAGAACTGGGCCGACGCCTGCGACCTGAAGGCCTTCCAGAAGGAGCTGACCCCCGACTCGTCCCCCGAGAAGCCGCTGACGCGAGGCGACAGGACCACGGTCGAGGGCATACCGGTGATCCCGCTGAAGGGCGAGGAGGACGGCAAGCCGGTCACCCTCTACGTCACGGCGGACTCACCGCACCTGCTGGTCGAGGGCACCCAGAAGGGCGACGGCACCGACCTGACGATCACGTTCTCGGACTACGGCGAGCCCGTACCGTCCGCCACCCCCTCCGCGAAGGAGTCGGTGGACGTGTCCCAGCTGGGGGATCTGCGGAGCACCTGAACCGTCGGCTGGTGACCGGCCGACCGTCGCATCAGCTCCCCTACACAGCCGCGCAGCCAGGCGTGGGCCGGGTCGGCGTCGTGGCGGGGGTGCCAGGCCAGCCCCACCGGGAGCGGCGGGAGCGGGAGCGGCACCTCGAAGGTGACCAGGCCGAGGGCGGCGGCCGGCGGACACCCCCAGGAGCTGACCAGCCCGACCAGGTCGGTCTCGCGCAGCACGAAGAGCGAGGCCGGGAAGGTGCCGACGCTGCCCACCACCCGGCGTTCCAGGCCGAGTTCGGCCAGCGCCTCGTCGACCGGTCCGTACAGCCTGCCACGCCGGGAGACGTTGAGATGGCCGGCCTCGGTGGCGAACCGCTCGGGCGTCAACTCGCCGGCGAGCAGCGGATGTCCGGCTCGTACGACACCCAGCATGCGGTCCTCGTACACCGTCTCGACGTGCACCTCGGGCGCGGCCGTGTCGATCACGCCGACCTCCAGATCGGCGGTGCCCTGGCGCAGGACCGGCGCGTCCACATGGCTCTCGGACAGGAAGCGGAGGCGGATGCCGGGGGCCTCCTCGGCGGCACGGGCGAACAGGGTGGCACCGTGGGCGGCGGCGATCGCATCGTGGCCGATGATCGTGAAGGTACGGGTGACGGTGCGCAGGTCGGCGTCCCGGCCGGGCCGGAACAGCGCGCGGGCCCGCTCCACCACCGCGCTCACCTCGGCCCGCACGGCGAGCGCGTGCGGGGTCGGCACCATCCGACGCCCGGCCCGGACGAGGACCGGATCACCGAGGGCCTTGCGGATCCGGCCGAGGGTGCGGCTCATCGCCGGTTCGGACAGGTGCAGCCGCCGGGCGGCGCCCTGCACGCTCTGCTCCTCCAGCAGAACGTCCAGCGCGACCAGCAGGTTCAGGTCCAGGTCCGCGGATTGCGTCATGCGCAAGTGTCCCTTGCAAAGGTTGCACTGGAAAGCAGGTCAGGGGCGAGCCTACGGTGACAGGGCATCCCTCACCACCCGCCCTAGCTCCCGGGAGGAGCCGTGCCCTCGCACGCCCTGAAACGCCCCACCCTGCTCGCGCTGTGCGCCTGCGTCCTGGTCGCGCAGAGCATGGTCGCCGCCATCAACCTGCTGATCCCACAGCTGAGTTCGTCCGGCCTGCATCCCTCGCACAGCGAGATCCTGTGGACGGTCGACGCGTACGTCATCGTCTTCGCCGGGCTCCTCGTCCCGGCCGGCGCGCTCGGTGACCGGCACGGTCGCAAGGGCGCGCTGCTCGCCGGGCTCGGCCTCTTCGCGGTGGGCGCCGCCACCAGCGCGCTGGCGACCGGCCCGGCCGTGCTGATCGCGGGGCGGGGTCTGTCCGGCGCCGGAGCGGCCCTGATCACCCCCGCCACCCTGTCGATCCTGATGCAGCTGTCCGCGCCCGAGCACCGGGCCCGCTCGCTGGCCGCCTGGACCCTGTCGATCGGCCTGGGCGGGGCGGCGGGCAACCTGGGCGGCGGCCTGGCCGGCCAGTTCCTTTCCTGGCGTGCCCTGTTCGCGGCCATGGTCCCGCTCGCCGCAGTGCTCGCCGCCGCCGTCGCCGTCACCACCCCGCGCACCGAACGGTCCCCCGGCAGCAACCCCGACCCGCTCGGCACCCTGCTGCTCACCGCGGGCCTGGTCGCGGTCCTGTTCGGCATCATCGAGGGCCCGGCCTACGGCTGGACCTCCGCCCGCATCCTCGGCTCCTTCGCCGCGGGCGCCCTGCTGATCGCCACGTTCACCCTGCACGCCCTCCGCTCGGCGGCCCCGCTGTTCGACCCGCGCGTCTTCGCCTCCTCCCGCCTGCGCGCCGCCTCCCTCGGCACGGCCACCGGCTTCTTCGGTCTGTTCGCGCTCTTCTTCGTCAACTCGCAGTACCTGCAGGACGTGAAGGGCTTCGGGGCGGCCCTCACCGGTGTCGCGATCCTGCCGCTGCCCGTCGGGATGGCGGCCGCCCAGCGGCTGGCCAACCGCTGGGCGGCCCACCCGCGCGCGGTCATCGGCACCGGCCTCGCCCTGATCGGCCTGGGCCTGCTCGGCGTCTCCACGGCCGACGCGCACACCCCCTACTGGGCCTACGCCGGCTGGCTGCTGGTCGTCTCGGCCGGCACCGGTCTGTCCATGCCCGCCCTGACCCTCGGCGTCGTCACCTCGCTCCCCGCCCATCAGGCGGGCCTCGGCTCGGGCCTGGGCACCACCGCCCGCGAGACCGGCGCGGCCCTCGGCGTCGCCGTCACCGGCACCGTCCTGTCCGCCCACCCCGACCTCGTCCACGGCATGGGCCCGGCCCTGCGCACGGTCGCCCTGGTGGTGCTGGCGGCGACGGCGCTGGTGGTCGTCGGCTACGGCGGCCGGACCGGGTCACGCACTATCGCGTCCGGACCGGAACGCGTACTGTCGCGATCGGCGCGCCCCTGACGCCCAACGCCCGCCGCAGACCACCGGGTTGCCCCCTCCCCCGCTCGCCACGACACCGAGGAGCCGTCCGTGCCGGCCCTGCTGAACCCCGTCCTCGACCTGCTGATGCTCCGGGGCACCGTCACCGAGACCGAACCGATCGCCGCGCGCATGCGACGCCTGCGCATCGAGGGCGACGCGCTGGCCGGGCTGGAGGTGCGGCCCGGCCAGCAGGTGCGGGTCCTGGTCGGCTCCGGGCTGACCCGGCGCACCTACTCGGTGTGGCGCCACGAGCCCGCCGGTGCCGTCGAGTTGTGCGTCCTGGACCATCCGGAAGCAGGGCCTGGCGCCCGCTGGGGACGGACCGCCGGGGTGGGCGACGAGGTGCGGCTGGGCAGACCGGAGGGATCGTTCGTGCTGCGTGCCGAGGCCGCACACCATGTCTTCGTCGGCGAGGAGACGGCGTCCGTCGCCTTCGGGGCCATGCTCGCGGCGCTGCCCGAACAGGCGCGTATCTCGGGGTGCGTCGAGACGGGGACGGCGGCGGACCGCCTGCCGCTGCGCCACGCCGGGCGCCTGAACTGGTCCCTGCGCGGCGACACCTCGCTGCCGGAGGCGGTACGAAGGCTCGCCCCCGAGCCGGGTGGCATCGCGTACGTCGCCGGGGAGGCGCGGACCGTGCAGGAGGTGCGGCGGGTGCTCGTCCGGGAGGCGGGATGGGACCGGCGGTCGGTCCTCACCAAGCCGTTCTGGGCGCCGGGCAAGCGCGGAATGGAGTGACCGCGGCCCCAGGCCCCTGTCGGCCCTACGCGCAAGACCCACCCGTCGGGCAGAAGGAAGCCAGCGCCGTCGTGAGCGGCCCGCGGACCAGGCCGTCGGACAGGCTCTCCGGGCCGCTGGCGCGGATCGCGTACAGCGTGCCGTCGGTCGCGCGGAAGCGGTGGTCGACGACCCGGCGGGGGCCCTTGTCCGGGTCGTCGTAGCGGTACGACAGCTCGGCCCAGGTGGCTCCGGAGCGGCGGGCGAGGGCCCGGTAGCCGGGCTGGCGGGAGTAGCCGTAGCCCGGGTCGTTCTCGGCGAGGTCCAGGGACTCGGTCACGGTGGACTCGGCCAGCTCGAAGAGCTGCAACTGACGGCCGTCGGACGGGGAGTCGTAGAACACCACGGTCGCCTTCTCGCCCTGCTTCTGCCGCCGGGTCCAGCCCTCGGGGACGGCGAGGGTGTAGCCGACGGGGTCGTGGGCGAGGCGGTAGCCGGCGGGGGGCTCCGTCGATGCGGACGGGGGCGTCGGGCCGGGCGCCTCGGGCGCGGCAGGCGTCGAGGCCTTCGAGGCGGAGACCGTGACCCCGGCGGCCGGAGCGGATGCCGACGGGGTGCCGCTGCCGGCCCGGTCCCGGCCTAGGTACCAGACGCCGAAGCCGGCGCCGCCGCCGACCAGGGCCATGGCGACGACCAGGGCGAGCAGACGGCCGCCGTGGACGCGGCGAGGCGCGGCGCCGTACGACGGCGAAGGGACCGGGCCGTCGGCCTGGGTGGGGGTGACAGGCCAGGGCTGCGGCGGAGGCGGGGTGTCCGCGGGGCGGCCGTCGGCGGAACCGGGCGGCGGCGGGACCGGGCCCGTGCTGGTCTCCGCGGACGCCCAGGGCGGAGGCGGCGGGAGCGGGGCCGACTGGGTCTGGGCCGAAGCCCACGGCGGCGGGGTGGGCGGTTGGTCGGCGGTCCAGGCCGCCCGGCCTCTCTCCTCGCCGGGTGCGCGCTCGGCCCCGGGCCCGTGGTCCGGACCGGAACCCTCCGCGCCGTAACCCTCCGGGCCGTTCCAGCCGTTCGATCCGTTCCAGCCGCTCATCACGAACCCCCCGAATCACCCTTCCCTGTACTGCTTTTGACAGTAGCGGCGAAAACGGGCGCGGGCCCCGCTCCGGACGAAACCGGAACAGGGCCCGCACAGGCTCGCGGCGCATCGCCGGAGGCAGCCGGGTGCGGCCTCAGATGAGACCCAGGGAGCGGACCGCGTCGCGCTCCTCCTCCAGCTCCTTGACGGAGGCGTCGATGCGGGCGCGGGAGAACTCGTTGATGTCCAGGCCCTGGACGATCTCGTACTTGCCGTCCTTGGTGGTGACCGGGAAGGAGGAGATCAGGCCCTCCGGGACGCCGTAGGAGCCGTCCGACGGGATACCCATGGAGGTCCAGTCGCCCTCGGCGGTGCCGTTGACCCAGGTGTAGACGTGGTCGATGGCGGCGTTGGCGGCGGAGGCGGCCGACGAGGCGCCACGGGCCTCGATGATCGCGGCACCGCGCTTGGCGACGGTCGGGATGAAGTCCTCGGCCAGCCACTTCTCGTCGCTCACGACCTCGGCGGCGTTCTTGCCGGCGACCGTGGCGTGGAAGATGTCCGGGTACTGGGTGGCGGAGTGGTTGCCCCAGATGGTCAGGCGCTTGATGTCGGCGACCGTCGAGCCCGTCTTCTTCGCGAGCTGGGTCAGCGCGCGGTTGTGGTCGAGGCGGGTCATCGCGGTGAAGCGCTCGGCCGGGACGTCCGGCGCGGCCGCCTGCGCGATGAGCGCGTTGGTGTTGGCCGGGTTGCCGACGACGAGGACCTTGATGTCGTCCGCGGCGTTGTCGTTGATGGCCTTGCCCTGCGGCTTGAAGATGCCACCGTTGGCGGAGAGCAGGTCGCCGCGCTCCATGCCCTTGGTGCGGGGGCGGGCGCCGACGAGGAGGGCTACGTTGGTGCCGTCGAAGGCGACGTTCGGGTCGTCCGTGATGTCGATGCCCTGCAGGAGCGGGAACGCGCAGTCGTCCAGCTCCATGGCCGTGCCCTCGGCGGCCTTCAGCGCCGGGGTGATCTCCAGGAGGCGCAGCTTGACCGGCACGTCCGCGCCGAGCAGCTGGCCGGAGGCGATGCGGAAGAGCAGGGCGTAACCGATCTGGCCGGCCGCGCCGGTGACGGTGACGTTCACGGGAGTGCGGGTCATGGCGTTCTCCGTATGACAGCTGGCGGTGGGGCGTCACCGCCCCTGCGGATGATCGATCTCTTGGCGTCAAGAGAATCCAGCGGTCAGGCTATCGCGCATCCGGCATGCGAGACGTCCGGGGGGTCATGTGGCTCAGCCCACAAGTCGGACTCGTGATTCAAGAAGTGGCGGCCGCCCGTCCGGGAGAGGAGGGAGGACGGCCGCCGTTGGGGGGTACCGGCTGACCGGACTCCCGTGGGGGTACCGTTCGCGTGCCCAGGATCCGGCGAGCCATGCCTCCGTCCCCGGAATTCCACCCGAATTGGTTCGCCCCCCTCGTCCGAGGACCGCCGGACGGCCCCTGACGTCCTACTTCGTGCACCCCGTCCGCCCGGAGGCGAGGGTCGCGCAGGCCTTGGCCTCGGCCGCGTCCTTCACGGCGACCATCGGCGTGTAGGCGATGGTGTCCCCGGTGGCGGTGATGTCCCCCGTCTGGCGGAGCTTGCCCGCGGAGAGCTGGACCCGGTCGCCCTGGGCGGCGCCGGTGATCCGTCCCCAGGCGGTGCCGCAGGTCTTGCTGTAGCGGACCTCCAGGGTGGTGGTGCCGACGGTGGCGGTCTTGGCGGTGGTCACCAGGTCTCCGCTGCAGCCCATCGCCTCCGCGTCCTTGCCGTTGCAGGCGGCGCCGCTGCACTTGACCCCGACGGGCAGGCTGGGGTTGCTGCTGGCGGTCGGGGACGGCAACTTGGCAGCACCCTCGTGCTTGGCACGGCCGCCCAGGTCGGTGAAGAAGTAGACGGCCGCGACGACGACGAGGACACCGACGAGGCCCGCGAGGAACATCGTCAGCCGCCCCTTGCGCCCCTTGGCTGAGGTGCCGCCCGCGGGCCGCGCCGCCTGCGGCTGCCCGTCGTACGGGTTCGGGGTGCCCGGGGTCCAGCCCGGACCGTCCGCCGGGGACTCGGGCCGCGCACCGGCACCAGCGCCAACACCGGCACCGGCACCGGCACGGCGGCTCGTCTTCGACGGGCCCTCATAGCCCGCCAGCCCCCAGGAGTTGACCTCGGACGCCGCGCCGCGGTCCGCGTTCTCCCGCCCGTCGGCGTCGGACGCCGTCGGCTGCGGCGGGATCGTCGGTGAGACGCCCGCCGGGCCGGCGATGCCCGGGATCGCGGTGGTGCCGGCGCCTCTGCGGGCCGTCTTGGTGCCGCTCGCGCCCTCGGCGGCCTCGGCCTCGGCCGCCCCGAACTCCCCGAGCGCGGCGCGCGCCTGGGCGATACGAATCTGCTCCATGGTCCGGTCATGCCGCATCTCCGCCCGGCTCCAGGCGCGTTCGGCCAGCTCCCACATGGTGGTGAGATGGACCGGGTTGGTGCCGGTGACCTCGGCGAGCGCGACGATCGCGCCCTTGGGCGCGAGCAGCCGGCCGCCCAGGTAACGCTCCCAGGACGTCTTGCTGTAGCCGGTCCGGTCGGCCAGCGCCGCGATGCTCAGGCCGCTGCGGTCCACGAGCCGCCGCACCTGGCTCGTGAACTCCTTGATCTGCGGATCCAGCTCGTCCGGCAAGGCTTTCCAACGAGGCATTGCTTCCCCCCTCTTTTCCCCCCGGTTGGTGCTGTTGGTTCCCCGCGCCGTTCCCCGCACGTGACCCTCGCGCCGGTCCGGTCCCCCCGGCGCGGCCCCCTCTGGCTACCCACAGGGATGCGCTGACTAAGGATCCCAGTTCCCGGAGTGGGGGCGCACAGGAGCATCGCCCCCGCCGGTTGTGCACCGTCGCACGCCGACCGCCCCACAGTCCACCGGACCGTCCCGATTGGACACCTTGGACACGTTAGCCCGGTTCTACGGCACCTTCGAAAGGTATCCCCGAACTGTCAACACATCGACACGGCAGGCACACATGTGGCAGGGCGCGGACACCGTAGCGGAACGGTCACCTCCGTGCCACAGCACACGGACAGCCGTTGAGCAGGCAGTTCATGGGGGGAAGGCTGGATCCGGACGGCGGCTCGTCCTTGCTCGGGGGAGGGGGCGGGCCGCCGTTCCTGGGGCTGTCGGCCTGTTGGACAGGCCCCGAGATCATCCGCCGCGCGGGCGGCGCTACTTGGTGGTCAGCGTGAAGTGCAGCGTGTCCTTCAGGAAGGGGATCTGCAGCCACGGATTGGGCTGGGCCATCATCGCGAGCAGGACGATCGCGAGGCCCAATATCCCGTAGGTCACGATGTCCGTGAAGCGCGAGCGGACGGCGAGCATGCCGACACTCGGCAGTATCCAGCGCAGGACCGCGCCGGCCAGCAGGGCGGCCCCGATCAGCAGGGTGCCCACACGGAACAGGTCGAGCGCGCACAGCAGCAGGCCGAGCGCGACCGTGGACAGCATGACGAGCATGGGCCACTGCCGGGCGGGCGCCGGGGCGTCGCCCCGGGCGGTCCGGCCGCCGCCCTCGGGGCGCGCGGTGTCCTTGGTGAACCGCGGGAAGCGGCGCGTGGGCCGCTGCGGCTGCCCGCCGCTGTCGGGGGCGGCCGGCCCGGCGCCGGGGCGGGTGTCCTCAGCCGGCACTGCGCTCCGCCGCCTCGACCACGTTGACCAGCAGCTCCGCACGGGTCATGGGGCCCACGCCGCCCGGGTTCGGGGAGATCCAGGCGGCCACCTCGGCCACGTCCGGGTGGACGTCACCGACGATCTTGCCCTCGGCGTTCCGGGAGACGCCGACGTCCAGGACGGCCGCGCCCGGCTTGACGTCCTCGGCGCGGATCAGGTGCGGGAAGCCGGCCGCGGCGATGATGATGTCGGCCCGCTTGAGGTGGGCGGACAGGTCACGGGTGCCGGTGTGGCACTGGGTCACGGTGGCGTTCTCGCTGCGGCGGGTGAGCAGCAGCGGCATCGGGCGGCCGATGGTCACGCCCCGGCCGACGACCACGACCTCGGCGCCCTTGATCTCGACGCCGTGGCGGCGCAGCAGGGTCAGGATGCCGTTGGGGGTGCAGGGCAGCGGCGCCGGCTCGTTCAGCACGAGGCGGCCGAGGTTCATCGGGTGCAGGCCGTCCGCGTCCTTGGCCGGGTCCATCATCTCCAGGATGCGGTTCTCGTCGATGCCCTTGGGCAGCGGGAGTTGCACGATGTAGCCGGTGCAGGCCGGGTCCTCGTTCAGCTCGCGGACGACCGCCTCGATCTCCTCCTGGGTGGCCGTGGCGGGCAGCTCGCGCTGGATGGAGGCGATGCCGACCTGGGCGCAGTCGCGGTGCTTGCCGGCGACGTACTTCTGGCTGCCGGGGTCGTCCCCGACCAGGATCGTGCCGAGGCCGGGCGTGACACCCTTCTCCTTCAGCGCCGCCACGCGGGCGGTCAGATCGGACTTGATCGCGGCTGCGGTGGCCTTGCCATCGAGAATCTGGGCGGTCATGACACCATCCTCGCGGATGACCGGCTCCCGGTTCCAATCCGGGTCCGCCCGGGGCGGTCCCCCGCGCCCTCTCCTTGATCGATGATGTTGCACTTGCACAACACCTTGCGAATCCGGCTGGACAACAATCGGCCTTTCCTACGAGCATGAGCGGCGCAGTATCGCGGTCCGGTTGGGGGGCAAGCCGCTCAGATCCTGACGTTCCTCCGTTCCTTCCGCGTCGTCCCCGCAGTGTCAACGGAGGAAATCCGCCATGAGTTTCGGCTCGCCCAACAACCCTTACGGACAGCCGCAGGATCCCCAGCAGGGCTACGGCTACCCGCAGCAGCCCGGCTACCCGCAGGCCCCGCAGGGCGTCCCGCCGCAGCAGGGCTACGGCTACCCGCAGGCGCCGCAGGGCGGATACCCCGGCTACCCGCAGCAGCCCGGCTACGGCATGCAGCCGACGTACGCGAACTGGGGCCAGCGCTTCCTCGCCCGGCTGCTCGACAGCCTGCTGTACGCGGTGCCGTACGGCATCGCCGTCGCGGGCGCCAAGAACGCCCCGATCCTCGCGATCATCGGCTTCCTCGCCCTGATCGGCCTGTTCGTCTGGCAGATCATCATGGAGGGCAAGACCGGCCAGACGGTCGGCAAGAAGGCGCTGGGCATCCGCACGCTCAAGGAGGAGACCGGGCAGCCGCTCGGCGGTGGCATGGCGTTCGTGCGCCAGCTGGCCCACATCCTGGACGGCCTGCCCTGCTACCTCGGCTACCTGTGGCCGGCCTGGGACGCCAAGCGTCAGACGTTCGCCGACAAGGTGTGCGGCTCGATCGTCATCCGCTCCAACTGAGCTGAGCGCCTGAACGGAAAGCGGCCTCCGGCCCCCCGCGAGGGGAGCCGGAGGCCGCTTGCTTCAGCCCTGTGGGCTCAGTGGAAGAAGTGGCGCGTGCCCGTGAAGTACATGGTCACGCCCGCCGCCTTGGCGGCCTCCACGACGAGTTCGTCACGGATCGAGCCGCCCGGCTGGACGATCGCCCGGACGCCCGCGTTGATGAGGATCTCGGGGCCGTCGGGGAAGGGGAAGAAGGCGTCGGAGGCCGCGTAGGAGCCACGGGCCCGCTCCTCGCCCGCCCGCTCGACCGCCAGCTTGCAGGAGTCGACGCGGTTGACCTGGCCCATGCCGACGCCGACCGAGGCGCCGTCCTTGGCGAGCAGGATCGCGTTGGACTTCACCGCCCGGCAGGCCTTCCAGGCGAAGGACAGCTCGGCCAGCTCCTGCTCGCCGAGCGGCTCGCCGCTGGCCAGGGTCCAGTTGGCCGGGTCGTCGCCGTCGGCCTGGAGCCGGTCGGTCTCCTGCAGCAGCACGCCGCCGTCGATCGCCTTGACCTCGACCGGGTCGGCCGGGCCGTTCGGGGCCTTCAGCACGCGGATGTTCTTCTTCGTGGCGAGGGCCTCCAGGGCCCCCTCCTCGTAGTCCGGCGCGACGATGACCTCGGTGAAGATCTCCGCGACCTGCTCGGCCATCTCCTTGCTGACCGGGCGGTTCACGGCGATGACGCCGCCGAACGCGGACAGCGGGTCGCAGGCGTGCGCCTTGCGGTGCGCCTCGGCGACGTCCGCGCCGACCGCGATGCCGCAGGGGTTGGCGTGCTTGATGATCGCGACGCACGGCTCGTCGTGGTCGTACGCGGCACGGCGGGCGGCGTCCGTGTCCGTGTAGTTGTTGTACGACATCTCCTTGCCGTGCAGCTGCTCGGCCTGGGCGAGACCGGCGCCGGCGGCGTCGACGTACAGGGCGGCGGGCTGGTGCGGGTTCTCGCCGTAGCGCAGGGTGTTCTCGCGCTCCCAGGTGGCGCCCAGGAAGTCCGGGAACGGGGAGTCGTCGACGGGCGCGTACGCGGACGCGAACCAGGAGGCCACGGCCACGTCGTAGGCGGCCGTGTGCTGGAAGGCCTCGGCGGCGAGCCGCTTGCGGGTGGCGAGGTCGAAGCCGCCGGCCGCGACGGCGCCGAGGACGTCGGCGTACCGCTCCGGGCTGGTGACCACGGCGACGGAGGGGTGGTTCTTGGCGGCGGCGCGGACCATCGACGGGCCGCCGATGTCGATCTGCTCGACGCACTCGTCGGGCGAGGCGCCGGAGGCGACGGTCTCCCGGAACGGGTAGAGGTTGACCACGACCAGGTCGAACGGCTCGACACCCAGCTCGGCGAGCTGCTCGCGGTGGCTGTCCAGACGCAGGTCGGCGAGGATGCCCGCGTGCACCCGGGGGTGCAGGGTCTTGACCCGGCCGTCCAGGCACTCGGGGAAGCCGGTCAGCTCCTCGACCTTGGTCACGGGGACACCGGCGGCGGCGATACGGCCGGCCGTGGAGCCGGTGGAGACCAGCTCGACACCGGCCTCGTGCAGCCCGCGCGCGAGGTCTTCGAGCCCGGTCTTGTCGTAGACGCTGACGAGCGCCCGGCGAATGGGCCGCTTGGTGCTCTCGGCGGTGGCGGTCACTGGATAACTACCTTTCGTCCCTCAATGCGATAGCCGTGGCGGGCGAGCCGCCCCACGACCTCGACGAGCAGCCTTCGCTCGACTTCCTTGATGCGCTCGTGCAGCGCGCTCTCGTCGTCCTCGTCCCGGACCTCGACCACGCCCTGAGCGATGATCGGCCCGGTGTCGACGCCGTCGTCGACGAAGTGGACGGTGCAGCCGGTGACCTTGACGCCGTACGCGAGCGCGTCCCGCGCGCCGTGGGCCCCGGGAAAACTGGGCAGCAGGGCGGGGTGCGTGTTGACGAACCGCCCGCCGAACCGCGCGAGGAATTCCTTCCCGACGATCTTCATGAACCCGGCCGAGACCACGAGGTCGGGTTCGTGCGCGGCCACGGCCTCGGCCAGGGCGGCGTCCCACTCCTCCCGCGTCTCGAAGTCCTTCACCCGGCACACGAAGGTCGGCAGCCCGGCCCGCTCGGCGCGGGCGAGCCCCTCGATGCCGCCGCGGTCGGCCCCGACGGCGACGATCCGAGCGCCGTACGACTCGGCTCCGGCGCGCTCGATCTCGTCCAGGAGCGCCTGCAGGTTGGTGCCGGATCCGGAGACCAGCACGACAAGGCGCTTGACCGCTTGGCCAGCGGAGGTGGCGGCCACGGTGGGGCCCTTTCTCGGGGAAGCGTTGTGTCCGGCCGGCGTTTGTACAGTCGTACGAATGCTTCGCGCCCCCGGATACGGGGAAGTCTACGAAGCGGCCGACCGTCAGCAACGATACCGGCACTCCGGAAGGCCCCCTCGGGACGGGTGCGTGGCCGGAAGGTAGCGTTCGGAAGGAATCACGAAGGAGCAGCCTCGGGAACGCGGTCGCCGTGCGGTGCGTTCACCAGGTGGAAGCTCACGTCGGACTGCCGTATTCGCCTAGGGGAAGACGCTCTTTTGATGCCCGATCGCAGCCTGCGACTCCTCACGTTCCCCCCGAGCCCGGCCCAGGGAGGCGAGTGGGGTGCCGTGCTGCTGCGGGAGCGGCCGGCCTCGCCGCCCCAGGCGCCCCAGGGCGGGCGGGACGGCGACGAGCGCGGCGGTGAGCAGCAGGACGACAACCCGTTCGCGCCGCCGCCGGAGGGCTCCCCGGACCGGCCGTGGCAGCCGCGTCGCCCCGAGGGGTCCTCGGGCTCCGGGGGCGGTTCCTCCCGGGGCACCCAGTGGAGCGACCGGCAGCCCGGCCGCTCCCCCGGCGGCTTCGGCGAGCGGCCCGGCGGCGGCCCCGAGGGCCCGGGCGGCCCGACCGGCCCCAACCTGCGCTGGGACCCGACGGACCCGGCCCAGCGCCGCGCGCGCTACGCACTCCTGTCCGGCATATGGGCCGTCTTCTTCGCCCTCTTCAGCTGGCCGTACGTGGCCCTGCTGCTGGGCGCGCTGGCCCTGTACTGGGGCATCAGCGCCCTGCGCGCCAAGCCCCGCACCCCCGACCCCGACACCCCGGCGCCCGCCCCGGGCCCCCGCCCGCAGACCACGGCGGCGATCGGCGGCCTGGTCACGGCCTCCCTGGCCCTCGCCCTGGTGGCCACGACCTTCGCGGTGCAGCTGGTCTACCGCGACTACTACACCTGCGTCGACGACGCCCTCACCCATGAGGCCAAGCAGTCCTGCCAGCAGCTTCTGCCGCAGGAGCTGCGGGGGGTGCTGGGGGTCGGGAACAGCTAGGGCTGCGGGCTCAGCGGGGTGCTTCCGAGTCGGGGGGATCGGTTCGCGAGGGTTCGGTGGGCTGGTGAAGGGCGTCCGTGAGGGGCGAGGGCTCCGGTACGGGTGAGTGGCCGGCCGGCGGGGGCGAGGGCTCGCGCAGGGGCGGCCAGCTGGGTGCGGCGGGCTCGTCGATGAGGGACGAGTCGGGTGAGTCCAGGGGCGTCGATGCTGCTCGCAGGGCTGCCCAGCGGGTGGCGCGGGCGACGTCGTCGTGCCAGGCCGAGGGGAACGGGTCGGGGGCGGGCAGGACCTCGTAGCGCTCGTCCTCGTCGGGGGCGGTGAGGGCGGTCGGGGGGTTGACTGTGGGCTTGGCCGGGGGTTCTTCGCGGCGGGTTGGGGTTTTCGCCGCCTTGGCTGCCTGGGCCCGCGTTTCCTTCGCCTGATCCTTCGCGGCGGCCTGCGGGGAGTCCTTCGCGGCCTCCTTGGCCACCGGCTTCGTAGCCTCCTTCGTGGCGTCCTTGGCCGCCCCCTTCGCCGCTTCCACCGTGGCCTCCCCGGTCGCCCCCTTCGCCGCTTCCGCCACCGTCTTCTTCGCCACCGCCCCCTTCCCCGCCTCCGCCGGCCGCTTGCTCCCCGGTTCCGTCCCCTGTGCCGGCACCGCGCCCCGGGCCCGCCGGCCCCGCAGCCGCCATGCCCGTGCCGTCAGCGTCACCGGCATTCCGACCACCGTGAGCCAGAGCGCGGCCGCTCCCCCGCTCTGCCACCACAGCGGGCCGAAGCGGGCCAGTGCGGCCACGCCCAGCGGGCCGCCGGACAGCGCGGCGAGCAGGGCGAGGATCGCCGCACAGAGGAGCGCGGCCAGGACGAGCACCCCGACGGTCCGCCCGGCCGACCAGGGCGCCCTCGGCTCCTGCTGGGCCTCCTGCGCCTCCTGCGTCACGCGCCCCGCGGCCCCCCGCGCCACGAACCAGCCGACCGTCACCCCGGCCGCCACCGGCACCAGTCCCGCCGTCCAGTTCAGCGTCGTACCGGCGCCCGCGTCCGGTACCGCGGCGAGCAGGGGGAACGGGGGCAGCAGCGGGGCGGGGTCGGAGGCGAGAGGGTGCACCAGGTGCCCGGTACCGAGGGCGAAGCCGGGGCCGAGAGCGTAGGACGCCGACCACACCGCCGCGTTGGGGATGAGCCCGATGCCGAGGAGCAGGACGGCGAACCGGCCGGTCCAGCCCTCCGTCAGCTGCAGGAAGGACGCCCGCGCGGCCGCGCCGTGCAGGACCAGCGAGACGCCGAGCAGCAGCGACCCGCCCCCGAAGAGCACCGCCGTCCCGGCCCCCGCGGCCCGTACGGCCGTACCCACCCGCGCCCGCGCGTCCGACCCGAACAGCAGCCGCCGCACCGGCCCCGGCAGCGTCAGCAGCAGGCCGAGCACGGGCTCGCGCGGGCGGCCGTGCGCCGACCACACCCCGGCCCCCGCCGCGCTCGCCGCGACGAGCGGCAGACATGCCGTCACCCAGCCCCACACGGGCCGCAGTTCGCCGCCGGAGCAGTACAGCGCGGCCGCGGCGCCGACGCCGAGGTAGCCGAGGACCACCCCCGTCCACGCCGTGTGCGCCGGGACCGGTGGCGGGGCGTCGGGTTCGGCGGACGCGTCCGTCGCGTCCCGCGCCGCCCGGTACAGCAGCCACACCGGCAGCGCGAGCAGCAGCAACGGGGTCACTCCGACCGGCAGCGGCACGCCGGAGAGCGTGTCGGTGCGGACCAGTTCGACGCCGTGCGCCAGCAGCCACAGCGCGGCGGCGATGCGCAGCGCGCCGCCCGGCCCACTGTCGGGGTACGGCGAGCTGATCCACAGCCCCAGGACGAGCACGGCGAGCGAGCCGAGCCCGAGCCCGGCGGCGACCGCACCGCCCAGCAGGCTCGCGCCCAGCCCGGGCGATCGGTCGCGCATCCCGTTCAGCAGGAGCGACAGCGACGGTCGGCGAGCGGTCATGAGGGTCACGCCCGCCATGCTCCCAACGACACGCGCTTTTCCGTCGTAACGGGCGAACCGCCGATGTGTCGCTCAATATATGTTTATGTGCTTTTTCGTACGAAAGGGTGTTCTGTGACGAAGAGCCAGATCAGCGAGCAGCCAACCGCCCTGACGCCCGCTCAGACCTTCGACGCGCTCTACGCGTTCTGCGCCCCCGCACTCGTACGCCAGACGTACCTGCTCACCGGACGCCGGGAGCTGGCCCGGGAGGCCGTGGAGCGGGCCTTCCAACTCGCCTGGCAACGCTGGCCGGAGGTGGCCCAGGACCGGGACCCGGGCGGCTGGGTCCGGGCGATGGCCTACGAGTACGCCCTCTCCCCCTGGCACTCCTTCCGCCCGCGCTACCGGCACCCCGAGCCCCCGCCCGCCGACCCGGCCGACCGCACGCTGCTGTCCGCCCTGCTGAAGCTCCCGCCGTCGTACCGGCGCACGCTCATCCTGTACGACGGCGTCGGCCTCGACCTGCCGGAGACGGCGGCGGAGACGGAGGCGAGCACCCCGGCCACCGCCGGCCGGCTGACCCGCGCCCGGGCGGAGGTGGCCGCGCTGCTTCCGGAACTGGCCGACCCCGCCGCACTGCACCGGCGGCTGCTGGAACTGGCCTCCAAGGAGCATCTGCGTGCCGCGAAGCCGCCCGCGGTGCGGACGGTCGGCGAACGCCGGAACGTGTTCTGGACACGGGCGGCCATCGCCTTCACGGTCACGATCATCAGCGCGACGACGCTGACACTGCGGACGGCACCCACGCACTACGAGCCGCCGATCGCTCCGGCGCAGGCGGTGCGCGGGGTTCCGCCGGCGGGGGTCATGGGTCCGCTGTCCCAGGAGGAACTGGTCCTGCGCGCCAAGCTGCACGGCGAGACGTCGAGCGGCCCGGAACGGTTGATGCCGGCGGCACGCTGAGGCACTGACTCGCCGCAGGGCCGAGCAGGCGAAACGTCGGCAGGCCCGCCCCGGACAACGGGACGGGCCTGCCGGCGTTCGGCCAAGAAGCTCAGGCGCTCAGGATCTCCCGAGCGAGCTTCGCCGTCTCGGTCGGGGTCTTGCCGACCTTGACGCCCGCGGCCTCGAGGGCCTCCTTCTTCGCCTGGGCGGTGCCGGACGAACCGGAGACGATGGCACCGGCGTGGCCCATCGTCTTGCCCTCGGGCGCGGTGAAGCCCGCGACGTAGCCGACGACCGGCTTGGTCACGTTCTCCTTGATGAACGCGGCCGCGCGCTCCTCGGCGTCGCCACCGATCTCACCGATCATGACGATCAGGTCGGTGTCGGGGTCGTCCTGGAAGGCGGCCAGGGCGTCGATGTGGGTGGTGCCGATGATCGGGTCGCCACCGATGCCGACGGCCGTCGAGAAGCCGATGTCACGCAGCTCGTACATCATCTGGTACGTCAGCGTGCCGGACTTCGAGACCAGGCCGATGCGGCCCGGCTTGGTGATGTCGCCCGGGATGATGCCGACGTTCGACTGACCCGGGGTGATGATGCCGGGGCAGTTCGGGCCGATGATGCGGGTCTTGTTGCCCTTCTTGCCGGCGTACGCCCAGAAGGCGGCCGTGTCGTGCACGGCGATGCCCTCGGTGATCACGACGGCCAGCGGGATCTCGGCGTCGATGGCCTCGTCGACCGCGTCCTTGGTGAACTTCTCCGGCACGAAGATGACGGAGACGTTGGCGCCGGTCTTCTCGATGGCCTCGGCGACCGTGCCGAACACGGGTACCTCGGTGCCGTCGAAGTCCACGGTCTGACCCGCCTTGCGCGGGTTCACGCCGCCGACGACGTGGGTGCCGTCACCCAGCATGAGCTTGGTGTGCTTCATGCCCGTGGCGCCGGTCATGCCCTGGACGATGACCTTGCTGTCCTTGTTGAGCCAGATAGCCATGGTGGTGTGAGTCCTCGTCCTTGTGCTTACTTGGCGGCGGCCAGCTCGGCGGCCTTGTCGGCCGCGCCGTCCATGGTGTCGACGCGCTGCACCAGCGGGTGGTTGGCGTCGGTGAGGATCTTGCGGCCCAGCTCGGCGTTGTTGCCGTCGAGGCGGACGACGAGCGGCTTCTCGACCTTCTCGCCGCGGTCCTCGAGGAGCTTCAGGGCCTGCACGATGCCGTTGGCGACCTCGTCACACGCGGTGATGCCACCGAAGACGTTGACGAACACGGACTTGACGTCCGGGTCGCCCAGGATGATCTCCAGGCCGTTCGCCATGACCTGGGCGGAGGCGCCACCGCCGATGTCCAGGAAGTTGGCGGGCTTGACGCCACCGTGGTTCTCACCGGCGTACGCGACGACGTCCAGGGTGCTCATGACGAGACCCGCGCCGTTGCCGATGATGCCGACCTCGCCGTCGAGCTTGACGTAGTTGAGGCCCTTCGCCTTGGCGGCCGCCTCGAGCGGGTTGGCGGCGTCCTTGTCGTGGAGCTCCTCGTACTCGGGGTGGCGGAACTCGGCGTTCTCGTCGAGCGACACCTTGCCGTCGAGGGCGATGACCTCACCGGAGGCGACCTTCGCGAGCGGGTTGACCTCGACGAGGAGGGCGTCCGACTTGATGAAGGTGTCCCACAGCTTGACGAGGACGTTGGCGACCTTGTCCGCGACCTCGGCCGGGAACTTGGCGGCCGCGACGATCTCGCGGGCCTTGGCCTCGTCCACGCCGTCGATCGGGTTGATCGGCGTCTGGGCGACGGCCTCCGGACGGGTGGCCGCCACCTCCTCGATCTCCATGCCGCCCTCGACGGAGGCGATGGAGAGGAAGGTCCGGTTGGCACGGTCGAGGAGGAAGGAGACGTAGTACTCCTCGAGGATCTCCGGAGCCGTCTCGGCGATCATCACCTTGTGGACCGTGTGGCCCTTGATGTCCATGCCGAGGATGTCCGTCGCCCGGGCGACGGCCTCGTCCGCGGAGGCGGCCAGCTTGACGCCACCGGCCTTGCCGCGACCACCGACCTTCACCTGCGCCTTGACGACCGACTTGCCGCCCAGCCGCTCGGTGATCTCGCGCGCCGCCTCAGGCGTGTCGATGACTTCACCGGCCAGCACCGGTACATCGTGCTTGGCGAAGAGGTCCCTCGCCTGGTACTCGAACAGGTCCACGCGCTTCCGTCCCTATCAGTGATCTCGCGGTTCGTTGGATGCGTGGGCGTGCCGCGAAGGGCAACGTGACGTCCGCTGTCACTAGGGAAGCGCACACGGTGTCCGAGCGCGCGGCATGTCCGTCTCGCAGGTTATCGCCGCTTGCGGGGGCTCCCTAAATCGAGGGTCACACCTGAGCGGTGATACCTGTCACATGATGCCGGTATTCCTGACACGGCGTGCCGCGATCGGGGTGATGTGCGAGGCCTCACCGGGCTGGGGTTGACCCGGTGAGGCCTCTGGACGGGCCCCGAAAGGCCCGGGGCGGTTGATCCCCACCCCAATGGGGACCACCCGCCCCCTACCGCGGGGGTGCGGCCGGACGGGCCGTCGGCGTTCGGCCGTCCGGGTCCGCCGGCCCCCGCGGAGCTGCTCGGGCGCTCAGCCCTACTGCACGCCGTGGGTGTACGCCAGACCCTGGACGTAACCCTGGGCGTAACCCGGGGCGACGGACTGGGCGACGCCCTCGGCCCCGGCGACCGCGTGCCCGGCCAGCGGACCGCCGGTGGCCTGCGCGGTCCCGGCGAGGTCCTGCGCGAACGGCCCGACCTGCTGCGTGAGGGGCGCGGTCGCGCCGACGACACCGCCCGCGTAGGGACCGGCCTCGCCCGCCACGCCGTACGCCAGCCCGCTCGCGCTGCCGCCGACACCGTCCACGACCGGCGACACGGTCCCGGTGACCGTGTCCACGAGGGGCTGGACGGCCCCGGTGACTCCGGCCGCGAACGGCGGCACCTGCCCGGTCACCCCCTCCGCGAAGGCACCGGTCTGCCCGGTGACCCCGTGGGCGAGCGGCGGTACGGCGCCCGCGACACCGCCGGCGAAGGGCCGCACGTCGCCCACCACGCCGTACGCGAGCGTCCCCGCGTCCGCCACGGCCTGCCCGGCGACGGGCGCGACCCCGTGCACGGCGGTCCCGGCGACGGGCGGCAGCACGGCGTCCACGGCGTCGTGGGCCACCTGGCCGGCCAGCCCGGTGGCGTACGGCGGCACGTCCGCGAGGACCCCGCCGGCGAGGGGCAGCCCGTCGGCGAGCGCACCGGTGGCGACGCCGTGCACACCGGCGACCGCGCCCGTCCCGACCCCGTGCACGTCGGCTCCCGCGCCCATGGCGACGCCGTGCACGTCGGCTCCGGCGCCCGTGCCGACCCCGTACACGTCACCCACGGCGCCCGTCGCGACGCCGTGCACGTCACCCACGGCACCCGTGGCAACGCCGTAGACGTTGCCTGCTGCGCCCGTCGCGAGTCCGTGTACGTCGCCCACGGCACCCGTGCCGACCCCGTACACGTCGCCCACGGCGCCCGTCGCGAGTCCGTGCACCTGGGCCACGGCGTCCGTGACCGTGTGCCGCACGCCCGCGACGGTGCTCGTGGCGGTTGCCTGCGCGCCCGTCGCGGCGCTGGTGGCGGTGCCCTGCGCACCTGCCACCGCGTACCCGGCCGTGGGCAGGACGCCCGCCACGGCACCCGAGGCGGTGCCCTGCACGCCCGCGACGGTGTACCCGGCGGTGGGCAGGACGCCCGTCACGGCGCTCGTGGCGGTGCCCTGCACGCCCGCCACCGCGTACCCGGCGGTGGGCAGGACACCCGTCACCGTGCCGGTGGCGGTCCCCTGGACGCCCGTCACCGTGCCCGAGGCGGTGCCGTGGACACCGGTGACCGCGTGCCCGGCGGTCGGCAGGACGCCCGCCACCGCCTGGTCGGCGACCGGCCGCACCCCGGCCACGGCGGCGGAGGCCACCGGCGGGACGGCGGCGGCGGTCGTCTCGTCCACGACGGGTGCGACGGTGCCCGGCACGGCCCGCACCGTGCCGACGACCCGCTGCTCGACACCGGAGACCGTTCCGGTGACGTGCGCGGGCACGGCGGCGACGCTCGCCTCGGCGGCGCCGGTCGCCCGAGCCGCCTCGCCGCCCGCGAGGGCGGCCGCACCGGCGGTACGGCCCTGCGCCCCGGCCACGGTCTGCTGTGCCGTCGTCCGTACGGCGCCCTCGACCCCCGCGGCCCGCAGGCGCGCGGCGGCCTGGGTGGCCTGCAGCTTGGTCTGGGCGGCCGCCAGGGCCTGCTCCAGCTCGGGGGCGAAGGAGGAGAGGGGGCCGAAGAGGTAGTCGATCGCGTCCTGCGGGGAGGGGGTGGACGGAGCAGAGGGCGCGGTGGGCGTGGACAGATGGGTGGCCGTGCGGGTCGCCGTCGCGGCCTCGGCGGTGGCCCGGCCGGTGACCTGGGCGCCCGCCGTCTGCGCGTGCGCCTCGGTCTGCGCCTGGGCGGCGCGGGCGGACCGGGCGCCGTTGATGGCCTGGCCGCCCCTGATCTTCGCGGCCGGAACCTTCGCGTCGACGTACCGACGGGCCTGGTCGGCGGTGCTGGTGACGGTCCCGGTCTGCTGCTGCGCGTGGGCCGCCGTGCCGGAGACGGCCGCGGTGGCCGTGCCGGTCACGTCGGAGACGGTGTCGTGGACGCCGGTGAGGACACCGTCGACGGTGTCGGTGAGGGTGCCGGTGGTGCTGTCGGTGTCGGGTACGGACACCGCCGGGGTGGACAGCTCGTCGGCGCTGGCCACGGCGGAGCCGAGGGCCCAGGCGCCGGTGACTCCGGCGGCTATCACGATCGAGCGGCGGATGTTCTTGTTCATGCGTGCGTCAAGTCCTTCGGAAACGGCTAGGGGATTCCGTCCGGAGGCGCCGGGGAGACCGGCGGGTCCGGCGGAGCGGGCAGACCTGTTCCGCCCCCGCGCGACAGGTCCGTGGCGGGGAGGTCGGCCCTTGGCCTAGCCGGGGAAGACCGGGATGTCCCGGTGCCGTTCCCGGGTCCCGGGCGCGTCGACGCGCGCGGCGGTGCCGGGCAGCAGCCGCAGGGGCGCCCGGCCGTCGAGGGTGACGGCATACGCGTCACCGTGGCGGGATGCGGTGCCGTCGGCCGCCTGCTTGCCGAGCACGCCGTCCGGGTCCCCGGTGGGCGCGGGCTGGGCGGGGGCGTCGACGGCTGATGCGGCGCGATGCACGGGGAGCTGCGCCGGGGCCCGGAGAACGTGGGCGGGCGGCGCGAAGTCCGGCCCGTACACGGCGGCCGGCGGCCGTGCGGATACGGCGGTACGGGCTTCGGTGCGGGCTCGGTCGCCCTGGTCCGCCGCCGGTGCCGAGCTGCCGGGCCGGTCCGCCCTGGGTTCCGGGGTGACCGGCGCGGGCAGCGGATGCACCGGCAGTTCCTCGGAGACCTCCGGGAGCTTCGGCAGCTTCGGCAGCGGCATGGAGGGCACGGCGGACGTGGTGGGCAGCGCGGGCGCCTCGGCCCGCGTCCCCTCAAAGGCGTGGGAGGCCGTCTGCACGACCTTCCGTACGGGAGTGACAACCCGGTCCGTGACAACCCGGTCCGTGACGACCCGTTCGGTGACGGTTCGTACCGCGTCCTCGTGCTGCCCGCCCACCGGGCGTACCGAGGTCAGCGAGGGCACCGGAGCCACCGGCGTCCCGTCGGCCGCGTGGGCCTGCTCCCCGCAGAGGAACCCGAGCAGGAACAACCCGCCGACCAGCATCGCCAGTTGCAGCGCACGCCGCCCGGCCGCCGTACGCAGCACGCGCACAGCGGTACCGAACACAGCGGCTGGCAAGGTCAAGAGGAGAGGCTTCCGGTCGGCACGGCGGGGGAGGCGGCGACATCGATCCTCGCACGGTCGGCCCGAGGTGACGCAACCCCCTATTACCGATGGGTAGTCATGTCCCTTTTCTCGCCCGGCGTCACGCGGTGTCCGGTATGGGCAGCGGGCGCTTCTCGATCGCCGCCGCCATCACCTCCGGGAACAGGTCCGGCGTGCAGGCGAAGGCCGGTGCGCCGAGCGCCCCGAGCGCGGCCGCGTGCTCACGGTCGTAGGCGGGCGCTCCCTCGTCCGACAGCGCGAGCAGGGCCACGAACTGCACCCCGGACGCCTTCATGGCCGCGACCCGCTTGAGCATCTCGTTGCGGATGCCGCCCTCGTAGAGGTCGCTGATCAGCACGACCACCGTCTCGGCGGGCCGGGTGATCTGCGACTGGCAGTAGGCCAGCGCCCGGTTGATGTCCGTGCCGCCGCCGAGCTGGGTGCCGAAGAGGACGTCGACCGGGTCGTCCAGCTGGTCGGTGAGATCCACGACCGCCGTGTCGAAGACGACCAGCCGGGTGCTGATCGACCGCATGGAGGCGAGCACCGCCCCGAACACGGACGCGTAGACCACGGACGCCGCCATCGACCCCGACTGGTCGATGCAGAGGATGACCTCCTTCTTCACGGACTGCGCGGCCCGCCCGTACCCGATGAGCCGCTCCGGCACGATCGTGCGGTACTCGGGCAGGTAGTGCTTGAGGTTGGCCGCGATGGTGCGGTTCCAGTCGATGTCGTGGTGGCGCGGCCGGCTGATGCGCGCGCTGCGGTCCAGGGCGCCGGTGAGGGTGGCCCGGGTGCGGGTGGCGAGCCGCTTCTCCAGGTCCTCGACCACCTTGCGCACGACCGCCCGTGCCGTCTCCTTCGTCGTCTCCGGCATCGCCTTGTTGAGCGAGAGCAGCGTGCCGACCAGGTGCACGTCGGCCTCCACCGCCTCCAGCATCTCCGGCTCCAGCAGCAGCGCGGCCAGCCCGAGCCGGTCGATGGCGTCGCGCTGCATGACCTGGACGACGGAGGAGGGGAAGTAGGTGCGGATGTCCCCGAGCCAGCGCGCCACGGACGGCGCCGAGGCACCGAGCCCCGCCGAACGGTCCCGCCCGGTCTGCGGTCTGTCCCCCTTGCCGTACAGCGCGGTGAGCGTTCCGTCCATCGCCGCGTCCCGGCCGGACAGGGCGCATCCGGTGCCGTCGGCCTGGTCGCCGCCGAGCACCAGCCGCCAGCGCCGCAGCCGCTCGTGCGCGGGGTCGCCGGTCTCGGCAGGTGTTGTCTCGGTCGTCATGCGCCCACCCCCGTAAGGCTGTTGTCGTGAGTTGCCTCGTGTTCCCGCACCTCGTCCAGGCCGAGCAGCAGCCGCACCACCGGCAGCACGGCGTCGGCGCGCCCGGTGTCCGGTTCGGCGGCGAAGCCGGGCAGCCCGGCCGCCGGGGTCGTCGGGCCGGTGTTCTTTCCGGGCCCGCGCCGCACCAGTTCGCCGAGGGTTCTGCGCACGCCCGGCTCGTACGCCGAGAACGTGCGCCGCAGCAGCGGCAGTACGTCCGTGAACGCCTCCGCGGGCACCCCGGTCAGCCAGGTGTCGACCAGCCCGAGCAGCCGCTCGTCGTGCACCAGCAGCATGCCGCCCCCGCCGCCGACGAAGCCCTCGATCCAGGCGGCCGCGTCGGCGGGCGGTGTCCCCGGCGAGAGCACCAGACCCATCAGCCGGGCCGCCTCCTCGGGCCCCAGCTCGCCGTCGTCCAGCAGCAGCCGCACGGCCCGCCCCCGTAGGACACCGGGCACGGTGTCCCGCAGGGCCAGGGTCCGCAGCACGGAGCGCCAGCGGCCGCGCAGGTCCCGCTGGCCGGTGTCCGACGTGCCGATCAGGGTCTCCGCCAGGAGGCCCACGGCACCGTGCACGGCGTCGACATGGCCGCGCATCTCCTCCGCCGCGTCTGTGTCCAGGGCGGCGCAGGCCGGCGGGAGGCCGACGAAGACCCGCTCGGCGAGGCCGGCCGCGACACCGGCCAGCGCGCCGGTGTCGGTGCCGCGCACATCGCCGTAGCGCAGGGAGCGGACCAGCGCGGGCAGCGCCTGGGCGAGGTGGCCGACGTCCGTGTCGAGGGCCGCCCGGTCGGCGAGCACCCGCATCACCAGGGGCAGCGCGTCCGGCAGCCCGGCGAGCAGGCACTGTTCAGCGAGCGCGGTGACCTCGGCGAGGGCGCCCGCGCCGACCGCGTCCGCCTCGGCCCTGGCCGTGGCCGCGGCGAGCACGGTCGTCCCCCACACCCCCGCCTCGGCGACCCGCACCGACAACTCCGGCTCCCAGCGCAGCCGCCAGGTCTCCCGGAAGGTGCCCGTACTCCCCCGCGACACGGCAGGCTCGCCCCAGCCGACGCCGAGCAGCCGCAACCGGTGCAGAAGTCTGCTGCGGCCGGCGTCGGTCTCCTTGCGCAGGTCCAGTTCCAGCTCGCGCTCCAGCGCCTCCGGTTTGATCCGCAGCCGGCGCTGCTCCCGGGCCAGGTCGCGCTGCAAGGGCACCGCGGGCGCCGCCTCCGGCACCTCCCCCAGCACGTCCCCGACCACCAGCCGGTCGTGCACCAGCGCCAGCGGCACGTCCGAGCCGTCGCACATCACCGCGCGCACGGCGTCGGTGGTCTCGCTCAGGCCGGGCAGCGGACGGCCGCGCATGGCCGCGAGCGTCTCGGCGAGCCGCACCGCCTCGATGACGTGCGCGGAGGAGACGATCCGGTCCTCCTCGCGCAGCAGCCCCGCCACCTTGGTCAGCCACCGCTCGACCGGCCGGTCCGGCGCCCGGAACAGGTGCCCGTACCAGCCCGGCGAGTCGATGCCGGCGCCGTACCCGCTCGACCGGGCCAGCCTGCGGTGCGTCCACGGCACCCAGGTGAGGTCCGCCTTGACCTTGGGCAGCCCCTTCAGCAGCGCCCGGTCCGCCGTGACGGCGGCCTTCTCCCGCAGCGCGGGCACGTGCCACGCCCCGCACACCACGGCCACCGCGTCCCCGAACTCCTTGCGGGCGGCCCGCACCTGGAGCCTCATGTGGGCCTCCCGCACCAGGTCGCGGGGCCGCCCGCCGACGCCGTACCGCTCCCGCAGCGCCGTCATGGCCTCCTCCAGCGCGGCGAACGGCGCGAACGGGTCCCGCCGCCCCGGGCCACGGTGCTCGACGACGTCCTCCCACCAGCGCTCGGGATCGTCGTACCCGGCGGTCTCGGCGAGCACGGCGAGGGGGTCGACGCGCAGGTCCCGCACAGCGCCCGGCTCGCCCTCGGTGTCCGGGGCGTCCTCGTCGTCCGCGCCGTCCTCGTCGTCCTCGTCGGACGGCGCCTCCGGCTCGGTGTCCCACGCCAGCGTGTGTGTGGCGGGCAGGTCGATGAAGCGGGCCGGGACGCCCTGTTCGAGGGCCCAGCGGATCGCCACCCACTCGGGGCTGAACTCGGCCAGCGGCCAGAACGCCGAGCGGCCGGGCTCGTCCACGGCGTGGCCGAGCAGGGCGACCGGGGGCCGCATGTCCGGGTCGGCGGCGAGCGGGATCAGCGCGTCGGCCTCGGGCGGCCCCTCGATCAGTACGACGCCGGGCCGGGCGGCCTCCAGGGCTGCGCGCACCGCGCGCGCGGAGCCGGGCCCGTGGTGCCGCACGCCGAGCAGCAGCGGCCCCGAGGCATGGGCCTTGCCCCATGTGGTGTCGTCGCTCATACGCTCACCTCCCGGCAGGCCCGGTAGAAGTCCTTCCAGCCGTCGCGCTCGCGGACGACCGTCTCCAGGTACTCCTGCCAGATGACACGGTCGGCCGCCGGGTCGCGGACAACGGCACCGAGGATGCCGGCGGCGACGTCGCCCGGGCGCAGCACGCCGTCACCGAAGTGGGCTGCCAGAGCGAGACCGTTGGTGACGACGGAGATCGCCTCGGCGGTGGACAGCGTGCCGCTCGGCGACTTCAGCTTCGTCCGGCCGTCGGCGGTGATCCCGTCGCGCAGTTCGCGGAAGACCGTCACGACCCGGTGGATCTCCTCGACGCCGTCGGGCACGGCGGGCAGGTCGAGAGAGCGGCCGATCTGCTCGACGCGGCGCGAGACGATGTCGACCTCGGCGTCGGCGCTCTCCGGCAGCGGCAGCACCACGGTGTTGAAGCGGCGGCGCAGCGCGCTGGAGAGGTCGTTGACGCCGCGGTCGCGGTCGTTGGCGGTGGCGATGAGGTTGAAGCCGCGGACCGCCTGCACCTCCTGGCCCAGCTCCGGTATCGGCAGGGTCTTCTCGGACAGGATCGTGATCAGCGTGTCCTGTACGTCGGCCGGGATGCGGGTCAGCTCCTCCACCCGGGCCGTCATGCCCTCGGACATGGCCCGCATGACGGGGCTGGGCACGAGGGCGTCGCGGCTGGGGCCGTGCGTGAGCAGCTGCGCGTAGTTCCAGCCGTAGCGGATCGCCTCCTCAGGCGTGCCGGCCGTGCCCTGCACCAGCAGCGTCGAGTCGCCGCTGACGGCGGCCGCCAGGTGCTCCGACACCCAGGTCTTCGCCGTGCCGGGCACGCCGAGCAGCAGCAGGGCGCGGTCGGTGGCGAGGGTGGTGACGGCGACCTCGACGATACGGCGCGGGCCCACGTACTTCGGTGTGATCACCGTGCCGTCCGGCAGGGTGCCGCCGAGCAGATAGGTCGCCACCGCCCACGGCGACAGTTTCCAGCGGGCCGGGCGCGGACGGTCGTCCTGGGCGGCCAGCGCGGTGAGTTCGGCGGCGAAGGCGTGCTCGGCGTGCGGTCGCAACGCCTGCGGATCCTTGCTCCCACTCGCTTCGACGGACGTCGGTTCCACGGACACAGTCATGGCTGAGGCCCCCTCCAGCTCGGCCGGTTCGGTCTGGCATCCACCGTGCACCACGCCACTGACAATCGCCGTGACCTGCACAAATACGCTCGCAGGGCCGATTGTCAGTGGGGGGATCTACCGTCGGTGGCATGACTGAGCAGGGGGTGCGCTGGACCGCGGAGCAGGTGCTGGCACTGGCGCCTGACGCCGCGTCACGCAAAGCGGGAAGCAAGCTGGGTACGGCCGGGCCGTGGTCCGAGTCGGGCAGCGGAGAGGGGACGGTGTGGGGGCTGTGCAAGGGCAGTGGCAGCAGGCCGTACCAGACGGTGGTGGACCTCGCGGACGCGGCCGGGCCCGCGTACAAGTGCAGTTGCCCGAGCCGGAAGTTTCCGTGCAAGCACGCGCTCGGGCTGTTGCTGCTGTGGGCGGAGGGGGACGGCGCGGTGCCGGCCGTGGCCGAGCCGCCGGAGTGGGCCGAGCAGTGGCTCTCGGGCAGACGCAAGCGTACGGAGAGCAAACGGGCGGAGGGCGGCGGGAGTTCCGCACCCGGCTCCGCTGATCCGGAGGCGGCGCGGCGCCGGGCGGAGCGCCGGGCCGAGCGGGTCACGGCGGGCACGACGGAGCTGGAGCAGCGCCTCGCCGACCTGCTGCGCGGCGGCCTGGCCTCGGCGGAACAGGAGGGGTACGGGCTGTGGGACGAGACAGCGGCCCGCATGGTCGACGCACAGGCCCCCGGACTGGCGTCTCGGGTGCGGGAGTTGGGGGCGATACCCGCATCCGGCCCGGGCTGGCCGGCCCGCCTGCTGGAGGAGTGCGCCCTGCTGCACCTCCTCGACCAGGGCTGGCTGCGCCGTGACCGGCTGCCGGACGCCCTCGCGGCCACCGTCCGCTCCCGGCTCGGCCTGCCCGCCGCGGCGGACGGCCCGCCGGTGCGCGACCGCTGGCTGGTCCTCGCCCAGTACGACACGGTCGACCCGAAACTGACGACGCGCCGGATCTGGCTGCACGGCGCCGAGTCGGGCCACACCCGGCTGCTCCTCTCCTACGGCGCGGCCGGCCGGGCACCGGAGCTGTCACTGCCGGTCGGTCTGGCGCTGGAGGCCGAGCTGTCCGTGTTCCCCGGCGCCGGACAGGTGCGGGCGGCCCTGGGCGAGCAGCACGCCCCGCCCGCGCCCGCCGCGCTGCGCCCGCCGGGCGTGACCACGGCCCAGGCGGCGGCCCGCTACGGCGACGCCCTGCGCGAGGACCCCTGGCTGGACTCGGTCCCGGTCACGCTGGACCGCGTCATACCGACGCCGGACTCGGAACCGGGCGCCTGGCAACTGGCCGACGCCGAAGCGGACTCGGCACTCCCGCTCACCCCGTCCGCCCGCTCCCGCCCGGGTCTGTGGCGCCTGGTCGCCCTCTCCGGCGGCGCCCCCGTCAAGGTCTTCGGCGAGTGCGGCCACCGCGGTTTCACCCCGCTGACGGCATGGCCCGAGGGCCCGGGCGCCCCGGTGACGCTGTGCTGACCGGCCCGACCACCGAGGGACACGAAGAGAAGGGAACGTGATGAACGGATCCTCAACCGAGCCGACCGGTCAGGCCCTGGCCCTGGCCCTGGCCCCACCCTCCTGGGAAGACCTCGTCACCAGCGCCCTCCTCGGCACCGACCGGCGCCCTCCGGCGGCGGCGGTGCCCGGGCGGGAAGCACCCGTGGCCCTGCTGGACGCCGCCGCCGTGGTCACCCTGCGGCGGCGGGCGGGGCTGCGGCCCGCGGCGGCCGCGCGGCGGCCGGTACCCGCTCCCGAGGACACGCGTCCGGCGCTGCCCGCCGCCGCCGCGCGCAGGCTGGCGCTGCTGCTGGCCGACCGTTCCGGCGGGGGAGGCGGTGGCCGGCGGGGCAGCTCACCGGACCTCATGGAGCTGCTCCCGCAGTGGCTCGCGGCGGCCAACGCCCACGGGTACGCGGCACCCCCGCAGGCACTGCCCGCGCTGCTGGACGCCGCCCGGGGCCGTACGGACCTGCGGCCGGCCGCGCTGGAGTTCGCTGGGCCGCGGGCGCTGTGGCTGGCCCGGCTCAACTCGGACTGGCGGTTCGCCCTGCGCTCGGCACCGGGCGGCGGAGCGGCGCTGCCCGACTCCGAGGACGGCGAGGCGGTGCAACGGCTGTGGCAGGAGGGCCTGTTCGCCGAGCGGGTCGCCCTGCTGTCCGCCCTGCGCGCCCATACGCCGGCCCCCGCCCGGGAGCTGCTGACCGCGACCTGGGCGACGGAACGGGCCGAGGACCGGCTGATGTTCCTCGACGCGCTGCGCACGGGCCTGTCCGCCGAGGACGAGCCGTTCCTGGAGCAGGCCCTGGGCGACCGCAGCCGCAACGTCCGGGCGACGGCGGCGGAGCTGCTGTCCGCGCTGCCGGGCTCGGCGCTCGCCGCGCGGATGGCGGTGCGGGCCACGGCCTGCGTGGCCGTCGACCGCACGGGGGACTCGCCCACGATCGTCGTGGAGGCGCCCCCGGAGTGCGACCGGGGCATGGAGCGGGACGGCGTGGTGGCCAGACCTCCCGCGGGCAGAGGCGAACGGTCTTGGTGGCTGGGCCAGTTGGTGGAGGCGGCACCGCTCGGCACGTGGCCGGGGCGGCTGGGCGGACGTACTCCGGAGCAGATCGTGGCGCTGCCGGTGGCCGACGGCTGGCAGGGCGAACTGCACGCGGCCTGGTGCCGGGCGGCGGTGCGGCAGCGGGACGCCGCGTGGTCGAGGGCGCTGCTCGGCGTCCCCTCGGCCCCGGAGGCCGGCGGGCCCGGGGCGGTGTCGCTCGCGGAGCGGGCGAAGCTGCTGGCCGCGCTGCAGGATGGGGAACGGGCCGAGTGGGTGGCGGGATTCATCGCGACCCATGGCCTGTCGGAGGCGTTCCAGCTGCTCGGGGTGTGCGGGATCCCCTGGGCCGCCCCGCTCGGCCGGGCCGTGGTGGACGCCCTCGACATCGCCCGGGACGCGGGCAGTTACCCCTGGAGCTTCAGCGGGGTGATGGGCCTGGCCGAGCGCTGCCTGGACCCGGCCGAGGCGGCGCGCCTGGACGGCCTGCTGGCGATACCGGACGAGCGCGAGGACGCGTCGCCCGGGGCCGGGGGCTACTGGGCGGAGGCGTTCCAGCGCCTGGTGAGCACGTTGCGGTTGCGGGCGGCGATGGCCACGGAGTTGAGCGAGACCAGCCCGTCCGGCGCGGGGACTCAGCCCCCGGAGGCAGCCGACTGACCCGCGTTCTCCCGTACCCACTCCACGATCGCCGTGGTCGTCGCGCCCGGGGTGAAGATGGCCGCGACGCCCTTCTCCTTCAGCGGCGGAATGTCCTCCTCCGGGATGATGCCGCCGCCGAAGACGAGGATGTCCTCGGCCTCACGCTCCTTGAGGAGGTCGATGACGGCGGCGAAGAGGGTGTTGTGGGCGCCCGAGAGGATGGACAGGCCGATCGCGTCGGCGTCCTCCTGGATGGCGGTGTCGACGATCTGTTCCGGCGTCTGGTGAAGGCCGGTGTAGATGACCTCCATACCGGCGTCGCGCAGCGCCCGCGCGATGACCTTGGCACCGCGATCGTGGCCGTCGAGCCCCGGCTTGGCGACCACCACGCGGATCGGACCGGCTGCCACACCCATCACTGCCTCCATCAAGCGACCGTGGAAGCGACCGCTTCCGTCCGTACCGACAAGTACCGCATATCTGGCACGTTCCGCCACCCGTCGGGAAGTGAACGAACGTTATCTCCAGCATCCCGCAACCGGCGGTTTTACGGTGCGGAGCGAGGGGGAAATCACACGGTGGGACATGAGGGCGTACGGGGGATCGAGCCGTCTCCCCGTGCGCCGACAGGAGGTCGGCCCATGAAGGTCACCGGGGTACTGCCACTCTTCCTCCCGCTCTGCCGGCGCCTGTGGCCCGGCAGACTGGTCGATCTGGCCGAGCTGTCCGTGACTCTCCTCAAGGCGACCGCGCTCGAGGCCGCGATCCTGGCCGGTCACCTGCTGCTGTATCCGACCGGCCTCACCCAGGAGCACCGCTCCCCCGTACTCCCCGCCCAGGACGGCGCCACCCGGCTGCCCGGCCGGCCCGGACCACCGGTCGTCCTGCTGCACGGCTTCATCGACAACCGCTCGGTCTTCGTCCTGCTGCGCCGCAACCTCGCCCGGAACGGAAGGCAGCGCGTCGAATCGCTCAACTACTCTCCGTTGACCTGCGACATACGCATCGCGGCCGAGCTGCTGGGGCGGCACATCGAGGAGATCTGCGACCGCACCGGGAGCGGCCAGGTCGACATCGTGGGGCACAGCCTCGGCGGCCTGATCGCCCGTTATTACGTCCAGTGCCTGGGCGGCGACCTGCGGGTGCGCACGCTGGTCACCCTGGGCACCCCGCACTCCGGCACCAGGGCCGTACCGCTGGCCAACGCCCATCCGATCGTGCGCCAGATGCGGCCCGGCTCCGAGGTGATCGAGGAGCTGACCCGGCCCGCGCCGGGCTGCCGGACACGGTTCGTCAGCTTCTGGAGCGACCTCGACTCCGTGATGGATCCGCCGGAGACGGCCTGCATCGACCACCCCGACCTGGACGCCCTGAACGTCCGGGTGACCGGGATCGGGCATCTCGCACTGCCGGTGCACCCCGCGGTGGCGGCCGGGATACGCGAGGCCCTCGACAACACCCTCCCCGAGGAACCGCTCAGCGGCGGCCTGACAGTGGCCTGACGGCGGCCCGACAGCCGGTCCACAGGTGACGCACGGTCACCTGACATCGAACACTCTTCGAACACAAGGCCAAACTCGTGTCCGTCGTCCGCCAAAACACGGCCGATTGCCCGTTTCCGGCCAACGCGAAACCAGCCGAAGATTGTCGCGCCCACGTACCGCCGGGTACAGTCGCCGCACTGCTCTGGCAGCCCCTGTTGTCGAGGCGAAAGAGAAGTTGGTGAACGACCGTCACCCGTCGGGGATCATGACCACCCCGGCCCCGGCTTCCGACGCCTCCGCCGCGCACTACGCGCACTACGGGGCCCAGGAAGCCCAGTACGACGACCTCACCACGTACGGCGGCTACGACGCCACCGGTTTTGCGGGCGGCGCCACCGGCACCGGAGCCTTCGCCACCGACCCGCTCTTCGGCAGCCTCCCGGGCCACGAGCAGCACACCGGCGCCTACGACACCACACAGTGGCAGACCGGCACCCACCAGCCCCTGAACCAGGACCCGTACGCGGCCCAGCACCACGCCGCCTACGACTCGGGCGTGTACGACACCACCGCCTGGTCGGTCCCCGCGCAGTCCACCGGGAACGACATCAGCGGGCAGTGGGACGCGAGCGCCTGGCTCCAGCCCGACCGGTCCGCCGGCGCCGACCCCACCCAGCAGTGGGAGTGGGGCACCCAGGCGTTCGACACGGGCGCGTACGACGCCACGCAGTGGAACTCCGACAACGCGGCCGTGCCGCACGAGCAGCTTGCCGAACCGTTCGACCAGCAGGCCACGGCCACGTTCGAGCAGGTCGGCGACGTGCAGGCGACCGGCGCCTTCGAGCAGTTGTCGTACGAGGACGCCCCCTACGGCGAACCGGGCGAGCACGGCGAAATCGGCGATTTCACCGAAACACCCGACGCGAACGGCGAGTTGGGCGCGACGGGCGAGCTGCCCGCCGTACCGTCCCTGCTCGACGACCAGGAAGAGGCCACCCCGGTCCCGGCGCCCCGTGCGGGCTCCCGCAGTGCGGCGCGTTCCCGGCGCCGTACGCCCCCCAAGCGCTCCGCGCTGCTGACCGTCGCCGTGCCCTCGGCCTGTGTGATGGGGGTCGCGGGGATCGCCGCCGCCTCCGTCGGCGGCCTGAGCGACGGCGGCAAGGACACCACCGCCTCCGCCTCGGACGCGCACGCGGTGAAGCCGTCCGTCGCCAACAGCAAGCTGGACTCCCAGCTGCGGACCCTCTCCGCCGGCGCCGACGACTTCGCCGACCGGGCCAGCCGGACGCAGGAGCGCATCGACCTCAAGGCGCAGCAGGAGCTGCAGCAGAAGAAGGCCGCCGCGGAGGCCGCGCTCAAAGAGCGGCTGCGTCCCAAGTTCGCGCTGCCGGTCATGCAGCGGGGGCTCAGCGCCTACTTCGGCCAGGCCGGTGTGAACTGGATGTCCGTGCACACGGGCATCGACTTCCCGGTCTCCTACGGCACCACGGTGATGGCCGCCACCGACGGCGTCGTCTCCACCAAGTGGAACAGCGCCTACGGCAACATGATGATCGTGACGGCGAAGGACGGCACGGAGACCTGGTACTGCCACCTCTCCAGCTACCGCGTCGCCTCCGGTACGACCGTCAAGGCCGGCCAGCCGGTCGCCTACTCCGGCAACTCGGGCAACTCCACCGGCCCGCACCTGCACTTCGAGGTACGGCCGGCGGGCGGAGCGGCCATAGACCCGCTGCCGTGGCTGCGCAGCCACGGACTGGACCCGACCTGAGCCCCACGACATGAGCCCCGCCGGATCGGCGGGGCTTTTTTCGTCCGGCTACAGCTTCTCCACCGGCGCGTACCGCAGCAGCAGCCGCTTCGGCTTTCCGTCCCCGAAGTCGATCGTCGCCTGGGCCTTGTCCTCCACGCCCGACACCGCGACGACCGTGCCGAGCCCGAACTGGTCGTGGGTGACCCGGTCGCCGACGGCCAGGGACGCCACCGGCTTCTCGGAGGCCCGCCGGGTGGCGAACCCGGACGCGCCCGCCGCCGACGAGCGGGAGCGGGACGAGGAGAGCGAGGCCGCGATCCCGGAGGCCGGCCCGGAGGACACCGGCGCGGCAGCCCCCGTCCGCTTCCACTCCACATGGGCGGGCGGGATCTCCTCCAGGAAGCGGGAGGGCGGGTTGTACGACGGCTGCCCCCAGGCGCTGCGCATCGCCGACCGGGTGAGGTAGAGCCGCTCTCGCGCGCGCGTGATGCCGACGTACGCCAGGCGCCGCTCCTCCTCCAGCTCCTTGGTCTGGCCGAGGGCGCGCATGTGCGGGAAGACGCCGTCCTCCATGCCGGTCAGGAAGACGACCGGGAACTCCAGGCCCTTGGCGGTGTGCAGGGTCATCAGGGTGATGACGCCGGAGCCTGCCTCGTCCTCGTCGGGGATCTGGTCGGAGTCGGCGACCAGCGCCACCTGCTCCAGGAAGTCGGCGAGCGTGCCGGCCTCGCCTTCGGCACGTTCCTGCTCGAACTCCAGGGCCACGGCCGCGAGTTCCTGGAGGTTCTCGATGCGGGTCTCGTCCTGCGGGTCGGTCGAGGCCTGCAACTCGGCCAGGTAGCCGGTGCGTTCGAGTATGGCCTCCAGGACCGTGGCCGGTCCGGCGCCGGACTCGACGATCGTGCGGAGGTCCTCCATCAGCACGTTGAACCGCTTGACGGCGTTCGTCGACCGCGCGGCCATGCCGTACGCCTCGTCCACGCGCTTCAGCGCCTGGGGGAAGCTGATCTTCTCGCGCTGGGAGAGCGCGTCGATCATCGCCTCGGCACGCTCGCCGATGCCCCGCTTGGGGACGTTGAGGATGCGGCGCAGCGGCACCGAGTCCTCGGGGTTGGCGAGGACACGCAGGTAGGCCAGGACGTCCCGGACCTCCTTGCGCTCGTAGAAGCGGACGCCGCCGACGACCTTGTAGGGCAGGCCGACGCGGATGAAGACCTCTTCGAAGACACGGGACTGCGCGTTGGTGCGGTAGAAGACGGCGACGTCCCCGGCCTTCGCCTCGCCCGCGTCGGTGAGACGGTCTATCTCGTCGGCGACGAACTGGGCCTCGTCGTGCTCGGTGTCGGCGACGTAGCCGGTGATCCCGGCGCCCTGACCGGCGTTGGTCCACAGGTTCTTCGGGCGGCGGGACTCGTTGCGCTCGATGACCGCGTTGGCGGCGGACAGGATCGTCTGCGTGGAGCGGTAGTTCTGCTCCAGCAGGATCGTCGTCGCGTTCGGGTAGTCCTCCTCGAACTGGAGGATGTTGCGGATGGTCGCGCCGCGGAAGGCGTAGATCGACTGGTCCGCGTCACCCACGACGCACAGTTCGGCGGGCGGGAGGTCGGCCTCGCCGGGCGGTACGTCGGATTCGTCGGCGCGTGCGCCGGTGCCGACCAGCTCGCGCACCAGGGCGTACTGGGCGTGGTTGGTGTCCTGGTACTCGTCGACCAGGACGTGCCGGAAGCGGCGGCGGTAGTGCTCGGCGACGTCCGGGAAGGCGCGCAGCAGGTTGACCGTCGTCATGATCAGGTCGTCGAAGTCGAGCGCGTTGGCCTCGCGCAGCCGTGACTGGTAGAGCGCGTAGGCCTGGGCGAGGGTCTTCTCGAAGCCGTCGGTGGCCTGGGCGGCGAAGTCCTCCTCGTCGATCAGCTCGTTCTTGAGGTTGCTGATCTTGGCGCTGAAGGACTTGGGCGGGAAGCGCTTGGGGTCGAGGTCCAGGTCGCGGCAGACCAGAGCCATCAGGCGCTTGCTGTCGGCGGCGTCGTAGATGGAGAAGCTCGACGTGAAGCCGAGCCTCTTCGACTCGCGGCGCAGGATCCGTACGCACGCGCTGTGGAAGGTCATGACCCACATCGCGTTCGCGCGCGGGCCGACGAGCTGCTCGACGCGCTCCTTCATCTCGCCCGCGGCCTTGTTGGTGAAGGTGATGGCGAGGATCTGGCCCGGGTGCACCTGCCGCTCGGCGAGCAGGTGGGCGATGCGGTGGGTGAGCACGCGGGTCTTGCCGGAGCCGGCGCCGGCGACGATGAGCAGCGGGGAGCCGGCGTGGGCGACCGCGGCGCGCTGGTTCTCGTTCAGCCCCTCCAGGAGCGCGGCCGCGTCGAGCGCCGGGCGCGGGGCGCCGTCGCGGTAGTACGCGTCCCGGTCCGGCGGCGCGTCGAACTTCCCGCCGAACAGATCGTCCGGAAGCGGCTCCGGAGCGTGATCGTCCTCGGGCGGCGGCGGGGGCTCCTCCTCGTGCCCGCGAGGGGTCTGGAGGTCCGCCAGGAAGCTGTCGTCAAAGAGGCTGCTCATCGCTCTCCGAGTCTAGGGTGCCGCACCGACAACCGGTCGCCGTCCCGGAAACCATGGCCGGTTTCCGGGAGGGGCGGACGAGCGCGACCTGGACGCCAACAGCCCCTCACGCAGCGGAATCGCCCCGTGACACGGGAGCGGTCCCACCTCCAGGTCACGAAAATGTATCGGACATATAGTGCACCAACCTTCACACGAGTCACACCAGTTGGCTAGGTTGCCGATCGGGCCGCACGCCCCCTTCCGGCGAACGTCGCCGAGCCGCGCGGCCTCCGCCGAGTCCGGCGCGCCCCTGCACGGCGCCCGGAGCCGGGGACCCACCGAACCTTGGGGTGAATCGGCACACGTCCCGCCCGGGACGAGAGCCGTAGGGCAAACCTTCCGACCGCCCGAACCCGACAGCTAACCCGGTAGGCGGCACATGGAAGGAGTCGCCTCCCTTGGCGTCGCACCGCAAGCCGCGCCCCGCGGGCACCCGCGGAGCAGGTCTCCGCACCCCCGTCCTCGCCACCGCCGCCCTCACCTCCGTGGCCGTGCTGTCCCAGACGGCCGACGCCGCTCCCCCGGCCGATGGGAAGCCGAGCCTGGAGGAGGTCGAGAAGAAGGTCGACGACCTCTACCGCCAGGCGGAGTCGGCGACCGAGAAGTACAACGCCGCCAAGGAGCAGACCGGCAAGCAGCGCAACCACATCGACTCCCTGCGCGAGGAGGTCGCCCGGCGGACCGCCCGGCTGAACAAGGCCCGCGAGGAGCTGGGCTCGTTCGCCGCCGCCCAGTACCGCACCGGGGCCAGTACACCCGACACCGCCACCTTCCTGCTCGCGGACAGTCCCCAGGACTACTTCGACGAGAGCCAGCTGATGAACCGGCTGACCTCGCGGCAGAAGAGCGCCGTCGACGACTACGTCACCGAGCAGGCCGCGACCATGAAGAAGCGGCAGGAGGCCGCCAAGAGCCTCCAGACGCTGTCCGAGTCGCAGAACGAACTGCAGACCGCCAAGGCCACCGTCCAGAAGAAACTCGCCTCCGCGCGCACACTGCTGTCCCAGCTGACGGCCGAGGAGAAGGCCCGGCTGGCGGCGATCGAGCGGCAGAAGCAGCAGGAGGCCGCGCGGAAGGCCGCGGAGCTGGCGAAGCAGCAGGCGGCAGAGGCGCAGGCGCAGGCCCAGCAGGACAGCGGTTCGTCGTCGGGCGGCTCGTCCACGTCCGGCGGCTCGTCGACGTCCGGCGGGACGTACGCCACCAAGGCCGAGAAGGCGATCTCCTTCGCGCGCGCCCAGATCGGAAAGCCGTACGTGTGGGGCGCCACCGGACCCGGCTCGTACGACTGCTCCGGTCTCACCCAGGCCGCCTGGAAGGCCGCCGGCGTCACGCTCCCGCGCACCACCTACGACCAGGTCGACGTGGGAACCACGGTCTCCCTCGCCGACGCGAAGCCGGGCGACCTGATCTTCTTCTACGACGACATCAGCCACGTCGGCATCTACATAGGCAACGGCATGATGATCCACGCCCCCAAGCCCGGCGCGTACGTCCGTGAGGAGTCGATCTACTACGCCGGCGAATCGATCATCCACAGCGTGGTCCGACCCGCCTGAGCGTCCCTTTCTTCCGGCCCGACCGTCCCCTTTCCGCAGTCTGACCGTCCCCTTTTCGAGGTTTTCGAGCCCCACGCGCGCGCGTGCCCTCCGTGCTGCGCCCGCGTGGCTGCCTAGCATCGGGCGCATGCCCGGCATCTCAGCTCTGCGTGCGTGGTGGGCGGGGCATCCGCCGGCGGCGGGGGCCGCCGTCATGGCGACCGCCGTCGTGTCGGTGGGCCTGCATCTGACGGGCGACGAGACGGTGTCCCGGGTCTTCCTGTGGCTGGCCTGCGTCGCCTGGGCGGCGCTGGCCGCCGACTTCGTCGTACGGCTGGTGGCACAGCGGGAGCGCTGGATGGCCGAGGCGCACAGCCCGGGCGCGCTCACCGCGGTCGCCGCCACGGCCGTGCTCGGCACCCGGTTCTCGGCGCTCGGCCGGCAGACCCTGGCCGAGGCGGCGCTGGCGCTGGCCGTGGTGCTCTGGCCGCTGCTGCTGTACCTCGTCATGCGGCACTGGAAGCGACACATGCCGGGAGCGGTGTTCCTGTGTTGTGTGGCCACACAGGCGCCGGCGGTGCTGGCGGCCACGCTGGCCGCGGTCGAGACGGCGGCATGGCTCGCGCACGCCGCTCTGGTGCTGTTCTGGCTGGGCCTGGTGCTCTACGGCCTCGCCCTGCGGCACTTCGATCCGCGGCAGATCGTCGAGGGGGCCGGGGACCAGTGGATCGCGGGCGGGGCGCTCGCCATCTCGGCGCTGGCCGGGTCGAGGCTGCTCTCCGCCGACAGTGTGCGGCTGTACCTGTGGAACGACGACGACCGGGGCGTGCTGCGGAACGTGACGGTGGCGCTGCTCGTCCTGGATCTGGCCTGGTGCGTGATCCTGCTGGTCGCCGAGGTGGCCCGGCCCCGGCTGCACTACGACATGCGGCGGTGGGCGACGGTGTTCCCCATGGGGATGACCGGGGTGGCCACGCTGTCGGTCGCGGCCGCCGTGGACATCGGGTGGCTGAACGGGCCGGGGCGGGTGCTGGTGTGGGTGACGGTGGCGGCGTGGCTCGCGGTCGCGGCCGGCGCGGCCCTCAAGGCCCGCACCGGGATCACCGGACGGCGCTGAGCGTCACGTCCACAGCACGGCGATGAAGATGTTCGCGACGGTCAGCGCGCCGACCAGCCCGAACAGGCTCTTGTCCACCGTCTCCTCGTCGCGCTTCACGTACACCAGCCCGAGGATCACGATCAGCAGGGCCAGCTTCACGCCGATCTTGAAGGTGTTGACGTGGTGGCCGTCGGCCTGGTTGAGGCCGACCAGGGCCACACCGGTGACCAGCATGGTGAACGCGCCGTGCAGCATCCCGGGGACGAAGCGGGCCGTTCCCTGGCCCATCGCCTTCATCTGGGTGAGGAAACCGCCGAGCAGCGCGGCGATGCCGATGATGTGCAGGCCGACGAAGAGATGGATGAGTACGTCCATGAGCCCGGAGCCTAATCAGGGGCTCCACAGCCCTCTGTCACCGGGCCCACCCGGAGCATCCGTGGACCTTGCATATATGCGCGCCATAGCACCCCATGACTCCCGCGTGCCCCGCATTCCGCGCATCGGTCACCACGCTGCGTGAAGACGACGTCTCCAGCCCGGCAATACGGTCACATACGGTCACGCGGCGATCGCTCGAAGCCAGTTCCGTACTCCGCGTTACCTGACCGTCACACTCGGGTTTAGCGTCCTCCCCCAGGTGACCGGCTCCCCACCGCCGCCCGGGCCAGGGGCGGCAGTCGGGCACCACCGCCGAGAAAGGTCCGGCGACGGCCCGCTTCCCCTGTGCGGGCCGCCGCCGGGCACACCGCTCGTCCGGTCGCAGGAGTCCTACGGAAGGACGTGACGGTCCAGGTGGCAGCGCACCGAAAGCCCCGACAGCGCTCGCTCGGCAGAAACACGGCCCGCACGGCCGCCACCCTCGCTCTGGCGGGCGCGGCCACCGCGACCGCCTTCGACGGGACCGGCAACGCCGAGCCGCAGCTGACACCGACCCAGGTGAAGGCCAAGGTGGACAAGCTGTACCAGGAGGCGGAGACCGCCACCGAGAAGTACAACGGCGCGAAGGAGCAGGCGGATACGACCCAGCGGCGGCTGAACTCGCTGCGGGACGAGACCGCCCGCAAGCAGGACAAGCTGAACTCGGCCCGGGAGGCGCTGGGTTCGTACGCGGCGGCGCAGTACCGCGAGGGCGGCATCGACCCCGCCTGGCAGCTCGCCCTGTCCAGCGACCCCGACCAGTACCTGGACGGGGCCACGTTCGCCGAGCGGGCCGGCGAGCGGCAGGCCGGGGCGGTGACTCGGGTACGTCAACAGCTGCGGGAGATCGAGCAGTTGCGCGGCGCCGCCCGGATCGAGCTGAAGTCGCTGCGGTCTCGGCAGGCGGAGCTGAAGCGGCAGAAGAAGACCATCACCGGGAAGCTGGCCGAGGCGCGCAGCCTGCTGGCGCGGCTCACTCCGGCGCAGCGGGCGCAGGCCACCGGCGACGGCACCGCGCCGGGGCGCGCCTCACGCTCGGCCTCGGACGCCCGGGCCGACCTGGAGCAGGCGGGCTCCACCGCCGCCCCCGGCACCCGCGCGGCGGCGGCCGTCGCCTACGCCTACCAGAAGCTCGGCAGCCCCTATGTGTGGGGCGCGACCGGCCCGGACGCCTTCGACTGCTCGGGCCTGGTCCAGGCCGCCTACCGCTCCGCCGGCGTCTCCCTGCCCCGCACCACCTACACCCAGATCAACGCGGGCCGGCGGGTCTCCCGCTCGGAACTCCAGCCCGGCGACCTGGTGTTCTTCTACTCCGGCATCAGCCACGTGGGCATCTACGTCGGCAACGGCCGGATGATCCACGCCCCGAACCCGTCGGCGCCGGTCCGTCTGGCCCCCATCGACCAGATGCCGTTCGCGGGGGCCACGCGGGTGGCGTGAGGGCGGCTGCCCGGCAGGGGTCAGACCAGTCGTCGTGCCGTGGCCCAGCGGGTCAGCTCGTGGCGGTTGGACAGCTGGAGCTTGCGCAGGACCGCCGAGACATGGGACTCGACCGTCTTCACCGAGATGAAGAGCTGCTTGGCGATCTCCTTGTAGGCGTAGCCCCGGGCGATCAGGCGCAGCACCTCCCGCTCGCGCTGGGTGAGGCGGTCCAGGTCCTCGTCGACCGGCGGGGCGTCGGTGGAGGCGAAGGCGTCCAGGACGAACCCGGCCAGGCGGGGGGAGAAGACGGCGTCGCCCTCCTGGACCCGGAAGATCGAGTCGACCAGGTCGGTGCCGGTGATGGTCTTGGTGACATAGCCGCGGGCGCCGCCGCGGATCACACCGATCACGTCCTCCGCGGCGTCCGACACGGACAGCGCGAGGAAGCGCACCGGCTGCTCGGCGTCCGCCATCAACCCGGCGCACCGGCGCAGCACTTCGACCCCGCCGCCGCCCGGCAGGTGGACATCCAGGAGGACCACCTCGGGCCGGGTCGCGGTGATGACCGTGACCGCCTGGTCGACGTCCGCCGCCTCGCCGACCACCTCCACACCGGTCTCGGCGGTCTGCCCGATCTCGGCCTGCACGCCGGTGCGGAACATGCGGTGGTCGTCGACGAGCACCACGCGCACATGCCGCTTCCCGGCGGGGCCAGACCCGGGCGGCTCCGCCGCTCCCGCCGTACCGTTCGCCTCGGTCGCGTCGCTCATGACGTCTTCTCCGCCCTCTCCATCTCCAGCTCGACCTCCGTGCCGCCGCCCGGCACCGCCCGCAGCCGGGCCGTGCCGCCGTGGCGCTCCATGCGGCCGATGATCGATTCTCTAACGCCCATGCGGTCGGCGGGTATCGAGTCGAGGTCGAAGCCCGGGCCGCGGTCGCGGACGGACACGAAGACCGTCCTTCCCTCGACTTCGGCGTAGACCTGTACGGCACCGCCCTCGCCACCGTACTTGGCGGCGTTGACCATCGCCTCGCGCGCGGCCTGCATCTGTGCGCCGGTCCTCTCGTCCAGCGGGCAGTCGCCGACCACGACCACCTCGATGGGCACGCCGTGCTTGTCCTCTACCTCGGCCGCGTTGCGCCGGACCGCCTCGGCGACCGTGTCCGGCTCGTCGGCCTCGTCCTTGCCGGTGCCCTCCGGCTTGTACAGCCAGGTGCGCAGGTCCCGCTCCTGGGCGCGGGCCAGGCGACGGACCTCGCCGGCGTTGTCGGCGTTGCGCTGGATCAGGGTGAGGGTGTGCAGCACGGAGTCGTGGACGTGGGCCGCGACCTCGGCGCGCTCCTGGGCGCGGATGCGCATCAGGCGTTCCTCGGACAGGTCCTGGGTCATGCGGACCAGATAGGGGCCGGCCAGCAGCGTGATACCGACGAGGACGACGAGCGCGGCCTGGAGCACCGCACCGAGATGGGCGGCCGAGCCCTGCATGACGAAGACGGCGGAGACGCCGGCGGTGACCAGCAGGACGCCGGCGCCCGCGCGCAGCAGGGTGAGGGTGCGGCGGCGGCTGCCGACCTCGACCCAGCGGGCGCGGCGGGCGTTGTCCGCCTGGCGCCAGACGAGGGCGACACCGGCCGCGACCAGGACGGAGGGCAGCAGATACGCCTTGGCCGCGCTGGTCAGGTTGATGCTGCCCAGGAAGACCATGGACACGATGACCATGAGGAGCAGCGCGACGATCTGACCCTTGTCCGGCTTGCGGGCCAGCAGTCTGCGGCGGCCGTCCGGTGCGGTCGCGGTGCCCACCAGCGACTGCGGTTTCTGGTCGCCGACGCCGCCGACGCCGAGCGGCACGAAGAACCAGAACGCGGCGTACAGCAGCGCGCCGAGTCCGTTCGCCATGAACAGGCCGACGAAGGCGAGTCGGACCCAGATCACGGGCAGCCCGAGGTGCCCCGCGAGGCCCCGCGCCACTCCGCCGAGCCAGCGGCCGTCGCTGCTGCGGTAGAGCTTGCGCGGCGGCCGCGGGTCGTCGAGAGGCGAGGCTGCGGCTTCCGGCATGCCATCGATGGTCACATGGCCGCGGGTGCGGGGCATCAGGGTCCACCCCTAGACTCCCCTGATCTTCGAGCGGGCCGTTCGAAACGGCCCCCGACCGGGCCCCCGACGGGGCATCGAACGCCTCCCCGCCGCGTCTCAGGGCCGATCTCAGGGTTCGCCCAGGGTCATCCCGACTGCCGTGGCGGCGGCCGGGCCGTCACCATGGACGCATGACGGATCACGAGCACGCCGCGACGGGTCCGGGACCCGGCCCCGGCCCGAGCCCGGCCCCGGGCAACGGACCGCCGGATGCCGCGCCCGCCGCGACGGGACAGACGGGAACGGCAGGAGAGAGGGAGGGGACAGGAGCGACGCGGGAGCAGGAGACCACCGGGGAGCAGGGGATCACCGACGGTGTCCTCCGGTTCCGGCGCGACCGACGGCACAAGATGATCGCCGGAGTGTGCGCCGGGCTCGGGCGGAAGACGGACATGGACCCGGTGATCTTCCGGATCACCCTGGCCGTGCTGGCCGCGACCGGCGGCATCGGCCTCATCTTCTACGGCTTCGCCTGGCTGCTGGTGCCGTACGAGGAGGAAGAGGAGAACGAGGTCCGCAAGCTGCTGACGGGCCGGGTCGACGGCCAAGCGCTGGCCGCCGTGCTGTTCGCCCTGGTCGGCTGCGGGATCTTCCTGACCATGCTGAAGAACGGCGGGGTGCTGACCTTCGCCGTGGTCCTCTCCCTCCTGCTGGCCGGCGCCGGGTACTGGTCGCGGCGGCGCGGCGCCGCCGACCCCGACCCGCTCGCCGCGCAGGCCGCCGCCGACGCCCCTCCGGAGGCCCAGGCGCCGCCGGTCGTCACCACCTACCCGTCCTGGTGGCGGGACCCGATCGTCAAGGACGGCACCCATGTCGGCGGCACCGGCTATCTGTGGGGTCCCGGCGACACCCGCGACCGGGACCTCGTCCCGTCCGTGGACGTCGGCATCGCCAGCCCCTGGACCCACCACGGCTCGACGCACCCGCCGCGCACCGTGCCCGAGAGACCACGCGGCCCGCGCTGGATCGGCGGCTGGATATTCCTGCTCGCCCTGCTGGCCGGGGGCCTGGGCACGGGGCTGACCTGGGACACGCACCCGCTGGGCACCAGCCTGCAGGCCGGCCTGGCCTGCGCGCTCGTGGTCTTCGGCCTGGGCATCACGCTCAGCGCCTTCCTGGGGCGGACGGGGGCCGGGTCGGTGTTCCTGGCGATCGTCACGGCGGCGCTGCTCGCGGGGGCCACGGCCCTGCCCAAGGACATCACGACCCACTGGAGGGAAATGTCCTGGAAGCCGGCCGCGACGGCGGACGTGCGGTCGGCCTACGACCTCGGCACCGGCGTCGGCACCCTGGACCTGAGCCGCGTGCACCCGGCGAAGGGGCAGACCGTGGCCACGGACGCCGAGGTGGGAGCGGGGCAGCTGAAGGTGATCGTGCCGGCGGACGCGACCGTGAAGCTGAGCATCGACGTGGGGGTGGGCGACATCCGGTTGCCCGGCCGGAACAGCAAGGACGTGGACGTGGAGCCCGGCAGACGCAAGGACGTGACGCTGTCGCCGGTCAAGGGCGGCAAGGACGCCGGGACGCTGCGGCTAGGACTGCGGGTGGGCGTCGGAGAGGTGGAGGTCAGCCGTGCTGCGTCATGAGTTCCAGCCCGGGAAGCTGGTCGCCGGTCTCTTCCTCACCGCCGCAGGGGTCGTCTACGCCGGTGACGCGGCCGGCCTGTGGAGCACCCCCTGGTTCGCGGCCATCCCGCTGGTCACGGGCGGCCTCTGCCTGGCCGGTGTCACGGCGGCCGTGACCCGGGGCATACGCAGACGGCGCGGCGGCGCCGAGAGCGGCTAGCGGTAGCCGCCCGTGCGTTGCCGTCGACGGCGGCGCCAGACCGCGTCCAGGGAGAGGTAGGGCGCTCCGGCGAGGACGAGGGGCAGCCAGGCCATCAGGTAGGCGAGGTCGTTGCCGTAGTAGTAGGGCGACGTGGCCCAGCTGACGGTCAGCCACAGGCTGAGCGAGATCAGCGCGCCGCCGAGGGCGGCCAGCCGGCCCAGCAGGCCGAGCAGGGTGCCGATACCGACGGCCAGCTCGCCGAAGGCGATGGCGTAGCCGAAGCCGACCGGATTCTTCAGGGCCATGTCGATCAGGGCGGGGATGGCGGCGGAGTCGCGGGCGGCGCGCATCGTGTCCCCGACCGATCCGGCACCGCCGGACTTCAGGAAGGCGCTGTCGGTGAGTTTGTCCAGGCCGGCGTAGATGAAGGTGACGCCGAGGAAGATACGGAGCGGAAGGAGGGCGTAGCGGGTGGCAGTGTCCCGCCAGTCGCCGCCGCGGTTCAGGTAGGACGTATGTGTGTCCGTCCGCATGCCGTGAGTCATCGCTGTTAGCCGCCTCTCACCCGCCGGGCCGAACCCCTCACTCGACGATACGTACGACGAACGGGTCCGGTTCAATCCTCTCCCGGACGTTTTTCCGGATTTCGGGTCCGCGTGCGGGGGAGGGGCGGGAGAGCGGGCGGCGGCTCGGGGTCCGGCTCAGTCCGTCACCTGGACTATGCACCGGTTGGTCGCCACCCCCGCCGCGGTGACCACCTGCACCTCCACCGAGCCGGGCTCCACCTCGGCCGGTACCGGGACGGTCAGGACGGTGTCCGTGGGGTTGCGGAACCCGCCGCTGACGGGGACCAGCGGGACGTGGACGTCGACCGCGCCGATGCGCACGACCATCCGGGAGAGACGGTCGGCGCTCTGGGCGCCGGGCGGGACGAAGCCGGTGCCGCGGATCTCGATGTCGTCGCCGGTGCGGATCGGCCCGTCCAGGTCGCCGGGCTCACGGGCACGGACGACGGAGAGGATCACCGGACGGCCGCCCTCGGCGTACTTGCCGGCCAGGTAGGTCGCGGCCGAGATCAGCACCACGACCGCGAGGCCCCAGGGCAGGTCGGGCAGCTGGTCGGGGCGGCGGGCCAGCCGTACCGCGGCGAACGACAGGGCGACGGCGCTGATGACGACGTACTGGATGTCGGCGAAGGCGCCCCGGCCGGAGTCGTCGGTGAGCAGGTCGGCGGCGCGCGGCCGGTGGGCCGGTACCTTCTGCAGCCGCAGACCGAGGATGCGCAGGCCGACCACCCGGCGGACCAGCACGGCGATGCCGCACACCACGGCGAGGACGGTCACCACGCCCGCCCCGCGCGCGAGGTCGAGGCCGGCGATCAGCGCGTCGCGTTCGGCGTGGTCGGAGGCGGCGGCCAGGCGGCCCGCCAGCAGCAGCACCGCGTAGGCGACGAACAGCACCCAACAGGCGGCCACCGTACGGGAGGTGGACATCCGGTTGTCCTCGCCGATCACCGGGGCCAGCGCCCCGCCACGCGCCCGGTGGAACCAGGAGGCGGCGGTCAGCGCCCCCGCGACGACGAACGCGGCGAGCAGTGCGGCGGTCCGCGCGCTGGTCCAGCCCGCGCCGACCGCGGTGAGCGACTCGGCGAGCAGCAGGGCGACGACCCCGCCCCACACCACGCACGCCATGCGCAGCCACAGCCGGGCGAGCCAGGCCTCACCCTCCGACCGGCCCCGCTCGGCGACGGCCTCCGCCTGCTGGGTCAGCTCCGCTGAGACCCACTGGCGGGAGGCGGAGGCCGAGTGCGCCACGCCCGCCGGCAGGCCCTGCCCGGCCGCGAACTCGTCCCGCGCGCGCAGGAACGCGGCGACCGCCCGCCGGTGTCCCTCACGGGCCCCGTGCGGACAGTCCCCGCAGGTGCAGCCGCCTGCGTGCGCCCCGACGGCACCCGTTGCCGCGCCCTGTCTCGCCTCCTGCACCGCCACGCCCGACGCCCGCCTTCCCCTCGGCCCGAGACACGGCCGGCGGGCCCCTCTGCGGGCCGTTCCGCCGCCGTGCAACTCCCCAGTGTCGAGAGCGAATTGTGCCCTACGCAGGGCCGTCGGGGCCCGTCGGTCCGGGTCCCGGCGGGTGAAGTTCGGGCCACCGTGTTGACCCGGCTGCGAGAATCTCCCCATGGCCGAGATCATCCAGCGGGACGGCACCTGGGCGTTCGACGGCAGTACGATCCGGATCACCCCCGGACTCCACCGTTCCGTGCCGCTGTTCCGGCAGACGTACGGGGAGATCGCCGTACCGCTGGAAGCGGTGTCCGGCGTCGGCTACGAACCCCAGCGCAAGCGGGGCCGGCTCCGGATGCGGCTGCGCGAGGGCGCCGATCCGCTGCTGCAGGCCACGGGCGGGCGGCTGCCGGAAGCGGCCGACCCCTACCGGCTGACCGTGGACGCGGACCGCGGCGGGGTGGCCGAGTTCGTCGCCGAGGAGATCCGGCACGCGCTGCTGCTCGACCAGGTCCCCAAGGAGCCCACGGCGGCCTATCTGCTGCCGGGGCCGCCGGTGCCGGTCTCGGTGCGCTCCTCCGACGGCACGGTCTCCTTCGACGGCACGCAGGTGCGCATCGACTGGGCCGACACCTCCGACCGGGTCAAACGCGCGACCGGCCCTCGGATCATCGGCCTCGGCGACCTGGTCCAGGTCGAGTGGCTGCCCAACTCCGGCTACGAGGACGGCTTCCTCCGGTTCGTGACCCGGGAGACGGCGTTCTCCAAGCTGCCGCCCGAGCGGGACCCCTACACCCTCGACCTGTGGGGCAGCGTCCGGCGCGATCTGCTGACCGCGCTGGTCGCGGCGGCCGTCACCGCGCGGCTGCCGCATCCCTCGACCCGCACCGGCGGCGCGCCCGCGGACCGGGGCCGGCCGCCGGCCGCCGTGCCGGCGCAGGCCGACCACCACCACGACGTACTGCTGCGCCGGCTGCGGGAGCTGGGCGAGCTGCACCGCGACGGGGTGCTCACGGACGAGGAGTTCGCGCGGACGAAGGCCGCCGTCCTGCGGGGCTTCCAGCCGCCGTCCTGCGGGGCTCCTAGCTGAGCAGGTCCGGTTCGCTGCGGCTGATGTCCTGCCACAGCGGCTGGTAGTTGATCCAGGCCACCAGGTCGCCGCCGAGCTGTTCGCGGGTGGCGACGGCCTGCTTGTGGTCGATGAGGACCGGCCGGCCTGCCGCCTTCGCCATCAGCTGCACCTGGCACGACCGCTCCAGCGACATGAACCACCAGGCCGCCGCGTCCACCGAGTCCCCGACGGTCAGCAGCCCGTGGTTGCGCATCACGAGGGCCTTGCGGGAGCCGAGGGCGGCGGCGATACGGCGGCCTTCCTCGGCGTCGACGGTGACGCCGGTGTAGGCGTCGTAGAGCGCCACGTCCTCGTAGAAGGCGCAGCTCTCCTGGGTGATCGGGTCGATGAGGTCGCCGAGCGCGGCGACGGCCCGGCCGTGCACGGAGTGGCAGTGGGCGACGGCGACGACGTCGGGGCGGGCGGCGTGGACCTGGGCGTGCACGGTGAACGCGGCCTGGTTGACGTGGTAGCGGCCCTCGACGACCTGTCCGTCCTGGTTGGCGAGGACCAGGTCGCTGACGGTGACGTGCTTGAACGGCATCCCGAACGGGTTGACCCAGAAGCAGTCGCTGAACTCGGGGTCGCGCGCGGTGATGTGCCCCGACACTCCGTCCTCGAATCCGGCGCGCCCGAAGATCCGCAGGGCGCCGGCGAGCCGCTCCTTGCGGTGCCGGCGCTCGTCCTCGACCGAGTCGTGCATCGGCGGCATGGCGAACTGCAGCTGGTCGGTGGGCAGCGGCAGGGGCGGGGTGGGCCCGTGCATAGGTCCTCCAGCGTGGGAATTGCTGTACGGGCCGGAAGTTACCGCCGGTCAGCGCAAAAGGGCAGAGCTGTTTTGTAAAGATGACGTACGCAGCGAATACACGACAGAGGATGTCCGGTTTACCGGTGAGACTGGCGCGTATGGATCTGGCACGTATGAACTGGGCAGCCCTCACCACCACCGCACCCGAACTGGCAGCGCTCTCCGAGGAGCGTTTCGGCGCCCACCGGCACCACGTCCTGGCGACCCTGCGCCGGGACGGGTCCCCCCGCACGTCCGGCCTGGAGGTCCGTTTCCTGGGCGGAGAGCTGTGGCTCGGCATGATGCCGAACTCCCTCAAGGCCCTCGACCTGCTGCGCGATCCGCGCTTCGCGCTCCAGGCGAATCCGGGCGCCGACATGGGCAGCGGGGACGTGCGGATCAGCGGCCGGGCGTTCGAGGTCGAGGACGGCGCGGCCAGGGCGGCCTACGTCGAAGAGGTGGAACCGCCGCAGCCGTTCCACCTCTTCCGCACCGAGTTGACGGAGGTCGTGCGGACCTACGTCGAGGACGAGACGTACCTGGTCGCCCAGGTCTGGAAGCCCGGAGAGCCGGTGCGCACTCTCAGGCGACGGTAGGGACTACTCCCACTCGATGGTGCCCGGCGGCTTCGAGGTCACGTCGAGGACGACCCGGTTGACGTCCCGGACCTCGTTGGTGATCCGGGTCGAGATGCGGGCGAGAACGTCGTACGGCAGACGCGACCAGTCGGCGGTCATGGCGTCCTCGGAGGAGACCGGGCGCAGGACGATCGGGTGGCCGTAGGTGCGGCCGTCGCCCTGGACGCCGACCGAGCGGACGTCCGCGAGCAGGACCACCGGGCACTGCCAGATGTCCCGGTCGAGGCCGGCCGCGGTCAGCTCCTCGCGGGCGATCGCGTCGGCTTCGCGGAGCAGGTCCAGACGCTCCTTCGTCACCTCGCCGACGATGCGGATGCCGAGACCCGGGCCCGGGAACGGCTGGCGCTGGACGATCTCCTCCGGCAGGCCCAGCTCCTGGCCGACCATCCGGACCTCGTCCTTGAACAGCTTGCGCAGCGGCTCGATGAGCTGGAACTCGAGGTCCTCGGGGAGGCCGCCGACGTTGTGGTGCGACTTGATGTTCGCCGTGCCGGTGCCGCCGCCGGACTCCACGACGTCCGGGTACAGGGTGCCCTGGACCAGGAACTCGACCGCCGGGCCCGCGTCGGCGATGATCTCGGCCTGCGCCTGCTCGAAGACGCGGATGAACTCGCGGCCGATGATCTTCCGCTTCTCCTCGGGCTCGGAGACTCCCTTGAGCGCGGTCAGGAAGCGCTCCTCGGCGTCCACGACGACCAGCTTGACGCCGGTCGCGGCCACGAAGTCCTTCTCGACCTGCTCGGTCTCGCCCTTGCGCATCAGACCGTGGTCGACGTACACGCAGGTCAGCTGGTCGCCGATGGCCCGCGCGACGAGGGCGGCGGCGACGGCGGAGTCCACGCCGCCGGACAGACCGCAGATCGCGCGCTTGTCGCCGACCTGCTCGCGGATCGCGGCGACCTGCTCCTCGATCACGTTGCCCGTGGTCCAGGACGGGGTCAGGCCCGCGCCGCGGTACAGGAAGTGCTCCAGCACCTGCTGGCCGTGCGTGGAGTGCATGACCTCGGGGTGGTACTGGACGCCGTAGAGCTTCTTCTCGTCGTTCTCGAAGGCGGCGACCGGGACGACGTCCGTGGACGCGGTGACGGTGAAGCCCTCGGGGGCGGCGGAGCAGGCGTCGCCGTGCGACATCCACACGTGCTGCTCGTCCGGGGTGCCCTCGAAGAGGGTGGAGGACGCGCGGGAGACGTGCAGGTCGGTACGGCCGTACTCGCGGGAACCGGTGTTGTCGACGGTGCCGCCGAGGACCTGCGCCATCAGCTGGAAGCCGTAGCACATGCCGAAGACGGGGACGCCGGCCTCGAACAGCTCGCGGCCGAGGCGGGGGGCGCCCTCCTCGTACACGGACGAGGGGCCGCCGGAGAGGATGATCGCCGCAGGGTTCTTGGCGAGCATCTCCTCGACCGGCATGGTGCTCGGCACGATCTCGCTGTAGACCCGCGCCTCGCGGACGCGACGGGCGATGAGCTGGGCGTACTGCGCGCCGAAGTCGACGACCAGGACGGTGTCGGGGGTGGCGGCAGACTGAGTCGCTGGTGACACGGGGTGCCTTCTGGTGGTCGGGCGGGGGTCTGTGCTTCCGATTCTAACGGGGTGGGCATGGAGGCCCGACCGGCACAGGCGTGGCCCGTGGCATACTGACCCCATGCTCACGCAGACGACCTTCCTGTTTACCTATGGCACCCGGCCCGCCGGCTGCCATGGTCGTGCTGCTTGAGCAAACCGCCAAGCGACTTCCCAGGCGCCCCGGGCCGACAAGGCCCGGGGCGCCTGTCGTTTTCCGGGTTCTGTCGTTCCGGGGCCTCCACTTCTCCAGGAGCCCCGACATGACCACCGTCACCGCGGAACAGACCATCGCCGACGCCCGTGAGCGCATCGACGCGCTCGACGACCGGATCATCGGGCTCATCCAGGAGCGGATGGCCGTGTCCACCGTCGTCCAGGAGGCCCGGATCGCCTCCGGCGGCCGGCGGGTGAACCTCTCCCGCGAGATGGAGATCCTCGGCCGCTACCGCGAGGCCCTCGGCAAGCCGGGCACCGCCCTCGCGATGACCCTGCTGGAGCTGTGCCGGGGTCGCATCTGAGTTCGGTCCCGCTCTCACCCGTACGGCGCGTGACCGGCCCGCGGACCGCTTCGTTGATCCCGATGTCCGTGCCAGCCAGGGGCGGGCCCGACAGAACCACGCGTGGCTCGCTGGAGCGATGAGGCGTACGGGTCGTGCCGTGCGCCGTGGGACCTCGCTCCAGGGAAGTGACCGGACGGCAGGGGACAGCAGCCCGGTCACCCAAGAGAACGGTCGGCTCCGGGGACGCCCGGGGCCGACCGGCGGAAAATTGCAAAAATGCACCAGTGCCGGGTCAAACGGTTGCGGATGCCTCGCTCATCCCGCACGATGCGTAGAAAGCCCCAAGTCCCCTCGCAGACAACGGCATTGTCCTACCCCGGCTTGTTCGCCGGAGGTCGAGACCACATCACACAACAGGCGGCGCAACCCCCCGGCGCCGCCTCCAGGCACCGGCGCTGCCCTGACGTCGGTGCTGACGAATGAAGGGCCCCGCGGACCGAGTCCCGCGGGGCCCTTCATCATGCCCATCACGCGTGACTCGCGTCACATGAAAATCACGTGAGGCGACGCAACCGTTCAGGCCCCTCGCTGATCAAACCTGCTGCCGGATCAAGAAGACGGTAAGAAGCGAGGGACCTGCGTTCGGAGGGGGATGCAGGTCCCTCGGCACTTCTTCGCTCCGGCTGCTCCTCCGGTCCGGCTACTTCTTCGGCGGCACCGCCGGGATCCCCAGGAACGGCAGCTTCAGCGCGCCGAAGGCGTCCGCGGGGACCGCCGGCTGCCGGGGTTCCACCGGCTTCAGGCGTTCGTACGCCGCTCCCGGCGCCGGACGCGGATCCTCCTCGCCCTTGTTCGGCCAGTACGACATGGCCCGCTCGGCCTGCGCGGTGATCGTCAGCGACGGGTTCACGCCCAGGTTCGCGGAGACCGCGGCGCCGTCCACGACCGAGATGCCGGGGTGGCCGTAGAGCCGGTGGTACGGGTCGATCACGCCGGTCTCCGCGGAGTCGCCGATGGGGCAGCCGCCCAGGAAGTGCGCGGTCAGCGGGGTGCCCATCAGCTCGCCGACGTTGCTGCCCGCGAAGCCGTTGATCTCGGCGGCGAGGGCCGAGGCGGCCTCCGAGGCGGCCTTGATCTGCTTGGGGTTCGGCGCGCCGTGGCCCTGCCGGGCGGTGAGCAGGCCCTTGCCGACGCCGCCGGGCTTGAGGTACGTCGTCAGCGAGTTGTCCAGGGACTGCATCACCAGGCCGATGATGGTCCGCTCCGACCAGCGCCGGTTGGACAGGGAGCGGGCGACCAGCAGGGGGTGGCGGGCCGCGTTCGCCAGCCAGGCCAGGGCGCGCGAGGAGCCCTCGGCGTAGGGGACCTGGAGGATCGACAGGCCGCCCATCGAGTTGGAGCCCTTGCCGTAGCGGACGGGCTCGATGTGGGTGTTCTCGTCGGGGTGGACGGAGGACGTGATGGCGACCCCGCGCGTGAAGTCGGCCTTCGGTTCGCCGGTGGCCTTGCGGTAGCGGCGGTTGTCCGTCTGCGCGCCGACCAGCGCCTCGGAGTTGGTGCGGGTCAGGTCGCCGAGGCGGGCGGAGAGGTGGGGCAGCTGGCCGCCGGCCTTCATGCGGTGCAGCAGGGTCTGGGTGCCGTACGTGCCGGCCGCGATCACGACCCTCCGCGCAGTGAGGATCCGCCCCTTGCCCTTCTTCTTGTCGTCCGTCGGCAGCGTCGCCACCGCGTACCCGCCCCGCGAGTCGTCCGTGACGGACACGACCGTCGTCATGGGGTGCACCACCGCGCCCGCCTTCTCGGCGAGGTACAGGTAGTTCTCGTTCAGGGTGTTCTTCGCGCCGTGCCGGCAGCCGGTCATGCACTCACCGCACTCGGTGCAGGCCTTGCGGGACGGGCCGGCCCCGCCGAAGTACGGGTCGGCCACCTGCCCGCCCGGCTGCGCCTTCGCCGTCCCGTCGGCGTCCTTGCCGTCGCCGAAGAACACGCCGACCGGCGCGAGGTGGAAGGTGTCGCCGACGCCCATCCGCTGTGCCGCCGCCTTCAGGTGCACGTCGGAGGGGGTCATGGTGGGGTTGAGCCGGACGCCGAGCATGCGCTGCGCCTGGTCGTAGTACGGCTTCAGCTCCTCCTGCCAGTCGGTGATGTCCTTCCACTGCGGGTCGTCGAAGAAGGCCTTCGGCGGTACGTAGAGGGTGTTGGCGTAGTTGAGCGAACCGCCGCCGACGCCTGCGCCGGCCAGGACCATGACGTTGCCCAGCAGGTGGATGCGCTGGATGCCGTACATACCGAGCTTGGGGGCCCAGAGGTAGTTCTTCAGGTCCCAGGAGTTCTTGGGGAGCGTGTCGCGGGCGAAGCGGCGGCCGGCTTCCAGGACGCCTACCTTGTATCCCTTCTCGGTGAGGCGCAGGGCGGACACCGAGCCGCCGAACCCCGAACCGATCACGATGACGTCGTAGTCGTACCCGTCCTCGTCCCGGGTCTGGACAGACTTCTCCTGCGACACGTGCTCTCCTCGTTGAGAACGGGGTGGTCTAGCGGAAACGGAATGCCTTCATCAGCTTGAGACTGCGGCTCATGAAGGCGGCGTACTTCTCGTCGTCCATGCCCAGCGACGGCGCCATCGGCAGCAGCCGCTGCTCGGCCACCGTCTGGGCCTCCGTGTACTTGAGGATGCCCTCGGAGCCGTGGCGGCGGCCGAGGCCGGAGTCCTTCATGCCGCCCATCGGGGACTGGACGCTGCCGTAGGCGGGCGCGTAGCCCTCGTTGACGTTGACGGTGCCGGTGCGCAGCCGGGAGGCGATGTCCTGGCCGCGGCGGGCGCTCCTGGTCCACACGGACGCGTTCAGGCCGTACGGCGTGGAGTTGGCGCGCTCGACCGCCTCGTCGTCGGTCTTGAAGCGGTAGATGGAGACGACGGGACCGAAGGTCTCCTCCTCGCACACGGCCATGGAGTCCTCGACGTCGTCGAGGATGGTCGGCTCGAAGAAGTACGGGCCGATGTCCGGGCGGGCCACACCGCCCGAGACCACCTTCGCGCCCTTGGTGACGGCCTCCTCCACGTGCCGTTCGACGGTCTTCAGCTGCCGTTCCCCGACCAGCGAGCCCATGTCGGCGCCGTAGGCGAGGGAGTTGCCGAGCCGCATGGCCCTGGTGCGGGCGGCGAAGCGCTCCAGGAAGGCGTCGGCGACGGACTCGTGGACGTACAACCGCTCGATGGAGATGCAGAGTTGGCCGGCGGAGGAGAAGCAGGCGCGTACGGCGCCGGCGGCCGCCTTCTCGATGTCGGCGTCGTCGAGCACCAGCATGGCGTTCTTGCCGCCGAGTTCGAGGGAGACGCCGACCAGGCGGGCGGCGGCGCCCTGGGCGACCTCGCGGCCGGTGCGGGTGGAGCCGGTGAAGGAGACGTAGTCGGCGTGCCGGACGACCTCCGGGCCGACGACCGGGCCCTCGCCGAGCACGACCTGGAAGACGTCGGCGGGCAGTCCGGCCTCGATGAGCAGGTCACGGGCCCACAGGGCGGTGAGGCAGGTCTCGGTGTCGGGCTTCATCACGACCGCGTTGCCCGCGACGAAGGCGGGCAGCGCGTCGCCGACCGACAGCTCCAGGGGGTAGTTCCAGGGGGCGATCTGGCCGACGACCCCGCGCGGGTGGCGGAGTTCGGTGACCTTCGTCAGGGTCGGCATCGCGCCGGCGTGCCGCTTGGGCCGCAGGTAGGCGGGGGCCTTGCGGCCGTAGTGACGGGCGGCCACCGCGACGGCCTGGACCTCCTCGTGGGCGTGCAGGCGGGCCTTGCCGGTCTCCAGCTGGATCAGGTCGAGGACCTCTGCCTGCCGTTCCAGCACCAGGTCGTGGAAGCGGAGCAGCACGGCGGCCCGCTGCCGCACCGGTGTCCTCTCCCACACCGCCTGTGCGGCGCGGGCGGCCTGGAAGGCCTTGAGCACGTCCTCGGGCGTGGACTCGGGCAGGTCGGCCAGCTTCTCGCCGGTGAACGGGGTGTGGTTGGCGGTACGGCCGGAGCCGGCCACGCCCTTGGTCAGCTGGGCCACCAGCTCCGGGGTGACCACGTCGGCGGCGGTGCGGGCGCCCTCGGGGGCGGGCGCGAGGGGGTTGGTACCGGTGATGTCCGGGGCCTGCGAGTCCGTCATGAGGCGCAGGGTATGCCGCGGCGGAGGCTTTGGGTACCCGTCGGTAACGGGGATTCACCGACTGCACACACAACGCCAGTGATCACTGGCAGCGAATGCGCTGATCAGGGCGTTGTCGGATGACGATCACTCGGCCCCGGGTTTTTTCGCGAGGAGGAGACCGAGGGCGGCGAGGGGGGTACGGCGGCGGGGGTCGGGGGTGGGGACAGGGGTGGGGGCCGGAGCGGGAGGCGCAGGCCGGGGCTGCGGCTCGGGCTCGGGTGTCGTCTCCCCCGCCGGGACCAGACCCCCACACACCTCCAGCACCGCCGCCACCTCCTCCGCCCCCGGCCGCGCCTCCGGCTCCGGCGCGTGCAGCCGGGTGAGCAGCGGGCCCAGCGGGCCGGCGTCCCCGCCCTCGACGGCCGTGGCGAGCAGTGACCCGAGGGACCACAGGTCGGAGGCGGGGCCGGCACCGCGTCCCGACGCCCGCTCCGGCGCGACGAACTCGGCGGGCGCTTCCGCCACGTGCCCGTCCCCGATGCCGAAGTCGGTGACGACGACCCGTCCGGTGCCGGACTCGATCAGGACGTTGGCGGGCTTGATGTCCCGGTGCACGATCCCGACGGCGTGCGCCGCCCGGAGCGCCCCGAGGACGGCGAGCCCGACCCGGGCGGCCTCGGCGGGCTCCAGGGGCCCGCGCCGGACGGCCTCCCGCAGCGACTCGCCCTGGATCAACTCCATGACGATCCAGGGGAGTCCGTCCTCGGTGACGACGTCGTACAGGGTGACGGCCGAGGGATGCCGTACCCGGGCGGCGGCCCGGGCCTCCGTGCAGAGGCGGTGTGCGAGCCGCCGGCTCTGCTCGTCGTCCGCCGGATCCCCGGGCAGGACGGGCTCCTTGACGGCGACGTCCCGCTGCTCCTGCTCGTCGCGCGCCCGCCAGACGGTCCCGGACGGTCCGGCGCCGAGGCGCTCCAGGAGCCGGTAGCGCCCACCGATCAACTGTTCGTCGGGCGAGCGTTCGCCGTCTCCAGTCATGTCACATGAGTACCGTGCGCACCATGCCCTTGTCGAAGCGGGCGGTCAGACGGCCCACCGGTTCAGCGCGAACCCCCCTTTCTCCTTGCGTACTTCGACGGCACCAGCGCCACCGAAGTGCGCGGGGACGACCAACGCCCGCTCGTCGGCGGCGCGTTCGAGCACCCGGAGCCGGGTCGCGGCCGCCTGCCGTGGGTCGAGGCAGAAGCAGCTGCTGCACTCGGGGTGCAGGATCTGCACCGGGCTGTGCAGCAGGTCGCCGACGAACACGGCCCGCTCGCCGCGCGAGGCGAGGCGCAGCACGGAGGATCCCGGGGTGTGACCGGGGGCGGCCTCCAGGACGAGATGCTCGTCGATGCGGTACTCGCCGTCCCACACCACGGCCTGCCCGGCCCGGTGCACGGGCGCGACGCTGTCCTCGTAGACGAGCCGGTCGTCCACGCGCACGCCGCCCGCGTAGCCGCCCTCGGGCCCGAAGTGGTGGTCGTCGGCGGCCGGCAGGAGGTACCGGGCGCCGGGGAAGGACGGTACCCACACACCGTCGGCGTTGCGGGTGTTCCAGCCGACATGGTCGCCGTGCAGATGCGTGTTGACGACGACGTCGACGTCCTGCGGACGGATCCCGGCCCGCTCCAGGCGGTCCAGGAAGTCCCCCTCCCGCTGGTGGAAGAGGGGATTGCCGGGACGCTCGCGGCCGTTGCCGACACCGGTGTCGACCAGCACCGTGCGCCCGCCGGAGCGCACCACCCAGGTCTGGAGCGCCACCACGGCACGGTCGCCACCGGGCTCGCGGTGGTCGGGGACGAGTTCCTCCTCGTGGGCGCTCCACACCTCGGGGCCGCAGTCCGGGACGAGGGCTCCGGCGGGCACGTACGGCCCCCGCCACTCGACGATACGGAGCACCTCGACGTCGCCGACCCTGAAGCTCTGCACATTGTCATCAGCCATACCGATGACCCTAGGAGTCGGGATTGAACGTCCCAATGCTCGTTCGGCTCTGTCCAATACGCTGTTGTCTCATGGATGTGGTGAGCGATGCGATCTCGGCGGTCCGGGCCGGCCGGCCGTCCTCGAACCGGCTGCGGGTGCACGGCAGCTGGAGCGTCCGGCTCGCGCCGTACGAGGGGGCGGGCTTCCATGTCGTCCTGAGCGGCGCGTGCCGGCTCGTGCCGGACGGGGGCGGCGACCCGGTGCCCCTGGGCACGGGGGACGTGGTGCTGCTGCCGCACGGGGCGGGACACGTGCTGGCGGACCGGGCGGCGGGCGCCGCCGAGCTGCGGCGGGCGGTGCCGTTCGAGGAGGTGCGGGACACGGACGTACGGCTTCCCGGGTCCGGCCCCGGCGTCGAGCTGCTGTGCGGCAAGTACCGTCTCGACCGCAGTCGCACCCACCCGCTGCTGGCGGAGCTGCCGCAGGTGGTGCACCTGCCGCACCGGGTCGGCGACCAACCCGAACTGCGTACCGCCGTCGACCTGTTGGCGCGGGAGCTGGACGAGCGCCGGCCGGGCGCCTGCCTGGCCCTGCCGAGTCTGCTGGACCTTCTGCTGATCTACATGGTCCGCGCCTGGATGGCCCGGGCGGAGACGGGCGCGTGGCCGGCGGTGCTGAACGACCCGGTGGCGACGGCCGCGCTGCGGGCCCTGCACTCCGATCCGGCTGCCGCCTGGACGGCCGACCGGCTGGCCTCGGAGGCGGGCGTCTCCCGCGCCACCCTGTCCCGCCGCTTCACGTCCCTGGTCGGCCGCCCGCCGATGGCGTACCTCACCTGGTGGCGGCTGACCCTGGCGGCGACCCGCCTGCGCGACTCGGACGTGCCCCTGGCGACGGTGGCCCGGGAGACCGGCTACGGCAGTCCGTACGCCCTCTCGCACGCGTTCAGCCGGGAGTTCGGCACCACACCGGGGCGGTACCGGGAGCGGGTCCGGGCCGACGGGCCCGCCCTCACGGCTTCGTGAGGTCCAGGTTCGCGATCGCCGCCTTCGCCACCTCCCGGCCCCGGGCGGTGAAGTCGCCCTTGCCCGGGTAGCCGACGGTGAGCCGGTACAGGTCGCCGGCCTTGGTGCGGTAGTAGAAGATCTGGATCTCCCGGGGGCGCGGGTCCTGGCTGTCGTCGGTCGTGAAGGCGACGGTGTTCGTGGCGGCCTGCCTGCCGCGGTACGTGGCGTCGTCGTCCGGGTGCGTCCGCGCGCCCTTGGCCATGTCGAGGTCGTAGTCGCCCTCGTTCTTGAACTTCTCGTCGTCGGCCCGCATCTGGGCCACCGCGTTGCTCTTGATCTCGTTCAGGGAGTCGTCCGCCTTCCGGGTCAGGTCCAGGACGATCGAGATGCCGCCGCTCCAGTCCGTGTACGACACCCATGTCTTGTCGGTGGCGTCCTTGTCCGGGCGGCCCACCTGGTAGGTCGCGGGGACGGCGAGGGTGACCCCCAGCTCGGCGTCCGTCCGCTTCGCCCAGCCGTCGGGCAGCGGGCCGGCGAAGGGGTCGGCGAGGACGAGGTATCCGGCCGCCGCGGCCGCGACCACGGCGGCGCCCACGCCCAGCCAGACCTTCCGGCCGAGCCGCCGGGAGCGGGCGGCGGGCGCGGTGACCCGCACGTGCTGGGTGGGTTCCGGCGTCGGCGGGTCGGCGGCCGCCTGCAGCAGGGCGCGGACCCGCGCCGCCGTCGGGCGGTGCGCGGGGTCCTTTTGGAGCAGGCCGTTGATGGCCTCGGCCAGCGGGCCCCGCGCGGCGGCGGGCGCGGCCGGCGCGGCGTTGAGGACGGACTGGAGGGTGGCCGGGGTGTTGCTGCGGCGGAACGGGGAGACGCCCTCGGTGGCCGTGTACAGGACCACGCCCAGGGACCACAGGTCGCTCGCCGGGCCGGGGCGCTGCCCCAGGACGCGTTCCGGCGCGATGTACTCGGGAGAGCCGACGAAGCCGCCGGTGTCGGTCAGGCTGGTCTCGCCCTCGATCTGCGCGATGCCGAAGTCCGTGAGGACGACCCGGTCGTACCGGCCCAGCAGCACGTTGTCCGGTTTCACGTCCCGGTGCAGGACACCCGCCGCGTGCGCCGCCTCCAGCGCGCCGAGCACCTGCAGACCGATCCGGGCCGCCTCGCGCACGTCCAGCGTGCCCTCCTGGAGCGCGCCGCCCAGCGAGCGTCCGTGCACCAGCTCCATCACGATCCACGGGCGGCCGTCGACGACCGCGACGTCGTACACGCCCACCACCGCGGGATGGTCGAGCCGGGCCGCCGCGCGCGCCTCGCGGCGCATCCGCTCGAAGGCGTTGGCCTGTTCACGCTCGGGAAGGTGGTCCGGTATCCGGGGCTCCTTGACCGCGACCTCGCGGTCCACCATCTCGTCCTTGGCCCGCCACACGGTGCCCATCCCGCCGTGGCCGAGCTTGGCGAGCAGCCGGTAGCGCCCGGCGATCAGCCGCCCGGCGCCCTGGGCGGGCACCACCGCGGGCTGTGGGTCCGGGTTCGGTCTCGGCGGTTGCAGAACAAAACTCGTCGTGTCGTCGGCCGTACGGCCGGCTCCCCCGTCGCTGCTCATGGTTCATCCATATCGCGCCATGTGCGTTCCCAGCCACAGGGAAGGCCAACCGGTCACGAAGCCGTGACCGAGAAGGTGTCCACGGCCACGTCGAAGTACTCCCGGGCCTCCTTGACCTTCCCGACCGGCGCCGACACCCACACGTCGTACATCCGGCCGCTCTCCTCCCAGCACAGGTCGTAGGTGTGGCGCGGGCCCTCCGCGGCACTGAAGCCGTTCCAGCTGAACTCCCAGAGCGCGGCGGGGTGTCCGGCGTGCGTGGTCTCGGTGATCCGGCCGTCGTGGTAACCGGGGTTGGTGCTGGGCCCGTCGGCCGCCGCCCGGCTCATCACCGCGGCGGGGCCGCCCGTTTCGGGCGGGGCGACCTTGATGCCGAGGCGGAAGGTCTGCTCCGGGGAGAGGTAGAAGACCCGCTCGCCCTGGCGTTCGCGGGTGAAGTCCTGCGGTACGGCGAGGGAGAAACCGGCCGGGTCCCGGGCGGTGCGGTAACCGGAGGGTGCGGTACGGGTGGTGGAGGCCGCCGGTGCGCTGCTCGCGGTCGGCGTCGGGGACTTCGGGGCGCCGGTGGACGGGGAGTTGCTCGTCGGCGTCGCCGGGCTGCTCGCCGTACCGCTCGGTGTGCCGCCGCCTCCGTCGCCGCCCTGCTTCAGCAGCAGCGCCGCGGCCGAGACGCCCGCCCCGGCCACCGCGGCCACGAGCAGCGCGGCGACCAGCGCTCCGCGCGCGGACTGGCGGGTGGCCGGCGGCTGTTCGGCGGTGGGCGCGGGCGGGGTGAGCGAGCCACGCGGCACGTCGTGCTCGGTCGGCGTGTAGGGGATCGCGGGGGTACGGCTTCTGGAGTCACCGGTCCGGTGCGTGCGGACCGGGCGCGGTGTGCTGCTGCCCGGCGCGGCCGGGGTGCGCCCCGTCTCCAGGAACGTCCGCAGCATCCGCTCGGCCTCCGCCGCGTCCAGCCGCCGGTCGGGGTCGCGCTCCAGCAGGCCGAGTACGACGGGCAGCAGCGGCTCGGCCTGCGCGGGTGGCCGGATGTCGGCGGCGACGACGGCGTGCAGGATGCCGCCGAGCGAGTCGCGCCGGAACGGCGACTCACCGCTGAGCACCGTGCACAGCAGCGCGCCCACCGACCACAGGTCGGACTCCGGCCCGGTACGGACGCCGGACATCCGCTCGGGCGCGGTGTACTCGGGCGAGCCGACGAAGGAGCCGGTCTCGGTGAGCGTGGTCGCGCCCGCTACCTGGGCGATGCCGAAGTCGGTGAGCACGACCCGGTCGGTGCCGGACTCGACCAGCACGTTCGCCGGTTTGATGTCCCGGTGCAGCACCCCGGCCGCGTGCGCGGTGCGCAGCGCGCTCAGCAGGTCGATGCCGATCCGGGCGGCCTCCGCTGCGGCGACCGGGCCGCTGGTGGCGATGCGGTCCGCGAGCGAGCCGCCGTCGATCAACTCCATGACGATGTACGGCCGTTCGTCCTGCTCGACCACGTCGTGCACGACGATGATGTGCGGGTGCCGCAACTGCGCCACCGCCCGCGCCTCGCGGAAGGTGCGCTCCCTGCGGCGACGGGCGTCGTCGTCCGTGAGGGAGTCGTCCGGGGCCAGCTCCTTGACCGCCACCAGGCGGCCCAGCACCTCGTCGCTCGCCCGCCAGACGACGCCCATACCGCCACGCCCGATCCGCGCCAGAAGGCGGTACCGGCCCGCGATCACACGGAAGTCGTCCCCCTCGGATCCCATGAGCCCCATCATGCCGCACCGGACCCACGCCCTCCGGGGCGGTCATCGGCCAAGCCTGGGGCACTCAGCCGGAGTTCGGCTGCCAGCCCTGCAGGAGCCACCTGAACTGCTTGCTCGCCGTCCCCCAGTCGCCGGCGGTCGACGACACGTAGAGGGCGTACTCGACGCCCTCGCGCGAGTAGTACGTCTCCTCGATGGCGCGTCGCGGTCCGGCCACGTGGGGCCAGTCCTTCTTCAACGCGGTCCACGTGTACTCCCACACCGAGCCCTTGCGGTCGCGGTAGGTGTTCTCCTCCATGGTCACGAGCTTGTAGTCGACCAGCCGCTGGAGCTGCTGCTCCAGGTCCTTCTGATGCTGGTAGGCGTCGGCGAAGTCCGGGTCGGTGTCCATGGCGATGCGTACGAAGTGGACGCCGTGGTCGGGCGAGTAGTCGATCTGCTTGAGGCTGCCCTTGTTGCTGTACACCGTGCGCTTCCAGCCCTTGGGCAGGTAGAGGCTGAAGCCCACCGGGTCGTCGTACCGCACCCAGTTGCCGGGGACGGCACCCTCCGGGCCCGGGCTGCTCGTGGCCGAGGTCGCCGGCGCCGGGGTCGCCCCGCCCGTGTCGGTGTCCTCCTGCTGCATCGCGCTCCACTGCCGGAAGCCCACCGCGGCACCGCCGCCGAGCACGGCCGCGACGGCGACGACCAGCGCGAGCGTGCGCAGGCGGCGCCGGGGGCGGGGGCGGGCCGGTGCGCCGGGTCCCACCACGGTCGGAGGCATCCCGTGCGGGCCCACCGCCGTCGGACCGGTGACGGAATGCCCTGCGGCACCCGGCCCGGAGCCATCCGCGCCGGAGGAGCCTGCTCCGGGGATGCCTGCCCCGGAGGCACCCGCTCCCGAGGTGTACGACCCGGAGGTGTACGACCCACCGCCGTACGGCCCGCTGGTGTGGGACCCACCGGTGTACGACCCGCCGGCGTAGGAACCGCCGGTGTCCATGCCCCGCCCCTGGGTCGGCACGAACGCCTGCGCGGCGCTCGGTCGGCGGCCCTCCACCGCCTCGGCGAGCATCTGCTCCGCCTCCTCCGCGCTCGGCCGTTGGGCCGGCTCCTTGCGCAGCAGTGCGGTGATGACGGGGCCGAGCGCACCCGCGTGGCGGGGCTCCTCCGCCGCCTCCTCGACGACCGCCTGCATGGTGCTCAGCGGCGAGGTACGGCGGAACGGCGAGCGGCCCTCGACCGCCGTGTACAGCGTGGCGCCGAGCGCCCACAGGTCCGAGGACGGGCCGGGGTCGTGGCCGCGCACCCGCTCGGGCGCGAGGTAGTCGACCGAGCCGACGACCTCTCCGGTGCGGGTGATGGTGGTGTCGCCCTCGATCTGGGCGATGCCGAAGTCGGTGAGCAGCACCCTGCCGTCCAGGCCGAGCAGCACGTTGCCGGGCTTGACGTCCCGGTGCAGCACGCCGGCGGAGTGCGCGGCGCGCAGCGCCCGCAGCACCCACAGGCCGATCCGGGCGGCCTCGCGCGCGTCGAGGCGGCCGCGGTCCTTGACCGCGTCGGCCAGCGAGCTGCCCTCGACCAGCTCCATCACGATCCACGGGCGGCCGTCGTGTTCGAGCACGTCATGAACGGTGACGACGGCGGAGTGGTTGATGCGCGCGGCGGCGCGGGCCTCGGCCCGGGTGCGGGCGAGCAGAACGGCCTGGTCGCTCTCGGAGACGTAGAGCGCGGCGGTCAACTCCTTGACGGCCACCGTCCGGTGCAGCACCTCGTCGTGGGCGCGCCACACCCGGCCCATGCCGCCGCTGCCGATGGAATCGGCAAGCCGGTAGCGGCCCGCTATGAGCAGGCCCTGCATCTGATTCACGTTGCCCCGCAATGCTCTTGACAGGGTCAGACTAAGGACCGGTCCGCACTCTGGGAACAAGCGGGGGGCCAAGGAAACCGCACTGTGACGGTTGTCGCTTCTCCTCGCGAACGGGAACCGAATCCTCGGCCGCTCAACCGGTATACGGGGCGCTCAACCCGTGTAGCGGTACGTCGCGGTAGCTTGCTCGTACAGCCGCGTGACCTCGTCCCGCTCGGCCTCCGGACCCCGGACCTGGACGAGGTGGTAGCGGCCGTTCAGCAGGATCGCCATGTTGCGCACATACAGGTCGCGCCCCTGCCCGTCGGTCCAGGTGAACTGGCCCTCGGCCATGGTCCGTCCGCCCACCTCGATGGTTCTCAGGCCGGTGGCCGTGGCCCAGCTGGAGTCCCGGTACGGCTGCAGTTCGCGCTCCTTGTCCCGCTGGTAGACCATCGGATCGCTGCCGTAGGCCGAGGCACTGTCCCGGCCCGGTACGACGAGCAGTTCGAAGTTCCCGTGCGAGTAGACCACCTGGCCGCTGCCGTTCTTCGGCGTACGGTCCCAGCCCTTGGCGACGGCGATCTGGAAGCCGTCCGGGTCGGTCCGCAGGGTGAACCCGTCGGCGACGGAGGGGTCGCCGCCGGTCTGTGTCTCGGTGGCGGGCGCGGACGCCGAGGGACCGCCGTCCGCGGACTGCCCGGAAGACGGCTGCGGGCTGCGGGAGGGCGCGGGGCTCGCCTGCCCGGCGCTGCCGGTACGGCTGCTGCCCGCCGCGCCGCTCTCCCCCTGCTTCGGCATGAACAGCATCGCGTACGCCACCGCGCCGGCCAGCAGGAGCAGTATCACCAGCAGCAGCGTCCGGCCGAGGCTGCGCGGGGAACGGGCCGCCTCCTGCCGGGCCCGCTTGTGTCTGCCGTGCGGATGAGGCGCGGGCATCCCGGCGCGCCGCCGCCGCACCAGCTCACCACGGCGCCGGACGATCGGCAGCCGGCTCGGGTCGGCGGGCGGGACGGGTACGACATGGGTGCCGGCGTCCGGCTCGGGCGCGGAGCGCACCAGCGAGCGCAGCCAGCCGCTCAGCTCCTCGAAGTCCAGCCGGTCGGTGGGGTCCTGGCGCAGCAGCGACTCCACGACCGGGCGCAGCGGCCCGCACTCCTCGGCGAAGGCAGGCGGCTCCGCGCACACCAGCTGCACCAGCTCGGCCGTGGACTCCTCGGGGTAGGGCGCATGCCCCTGCACGGCCCGGAACAGCAACGCCCCGAGAGCCCACAGGTCGGTGGCGGCCCCGATCGGCGCCGCCAGCTGCCAGTTCTCATGCACGGGCCCGGCCTGCTCCGGCGCCCACCGCTCGGTCACCGGCCCCACCACGGTCATCCGCACCTGCCGGGCCCGCTCAGCGGCGAGCGCGGTGGCGGGACCACGCCGTACGGCACCGCCGCCGGGGTCGCCCCAGCGGGAGGCGCTGGTGGCCGGGGGCACGTCTGCGGAGGGGGCGAGGCCACCGCGTACGGCACCGCCGTCAGGGTCGTCCCAACGGGAGGCACCGGTCGCCGGGGCGGGTGCCTGGCCGGGAGCGGGAGTGCCGGAACCGCGCGGCACGCCGGCCGACGCCTGGCCGGGTACGGGCAGGTGGCCCGCGCCGGGTGCCGCGCCAGGGCGCCGTTCCCCGGGAGGCAGGACCGGTCGCTGTGCGTCGCCGCCCGGTGTGGTCGGCGAGGCCGGAGTGCCTGCGGGACCGGTGCGCGGTGCGGCGCCGTGCCAGGAGGTCGCGCCCTGCACCCCGTAGGGGTCGGCGATGCGGCCGGGCGGCGAGGCGGCCTGGCCGGAGGAGTACGGCGGCTGCGCCGAGCCGTTGGCCCCGGCCTCGCCCTCGGCGGGCGGGCGGGCCGCGGGCAGGGCGGCGCGGCCGTTCTGCTGGGCTTCCTGCACCCGGGCCGCGGCCCGGGTCCCCGCACGGTAGGCGGCGATGGCCCCGGCCCGCGCGGCACGGATGTCGTCGCCGCTCTCCAGGGCCCGTCTGGCCGGCGGCCCGGGGACGGTGGCCCCGCCGGAAGCCCCGTTCACGCCCGGCACCGGCAACCCACCGGCCGCCCGCGCCTGGATCGCGGCCCGCCGCGCGGCCTCGGGATCCGCGTCGGGGGACGGCGCGGGTCCGGCACCGTCAGCCGGGCCACTCACCGCACCGGCCGGAACACCGCCACCCGCGGCACCCCGCCCGCCGGAGCCACCGAGCCCCTGACCACCCGGCCCTTGCCCGTGCAGACTCGGCCCGCCCCTGCCGGCGCCGTCACCGGCCGGGCCGCCCGGCCCGATGGCCCCCGCCGCCCCTTCCCGGTCCTCCTGCCCGTTCTGAACCGGCACCGGGTCGTACCCGCACAGTGCCTCCTCCGCCGCGCCGACCGCGAGGCCGGTCAGCATCACGCGGCCGTCGTCGCAGACGAGGACCGTGCGGGCGGTGATGTTGCGGTGCACCCAGCCGTGGCCGTGCAGGACACGCAGCGCCATGAGGACGTCGGAGGCGACCTCGGCCGCCCGGTACGGCGTCAGCGGCTGCTCGGCCAGCAGCGCGGACAGCGGACGTGCGGCCACCCACTCGCTCACTATCCACAGTGAGCCGCCCTCGGCGAACACGTCGAAGACCTGGTCCAGCCGCGGATGGTCGGGGATGCTCGCCGCCGCCTGCGCAGCCTCGACGGCGCGCCGCACCGCCGGATCCGAGGGGCGGCGGGTGGCGGTCCGGGCCGCCGGGGTGCGACGCCCCTCGCGCTCCCGGGCGGTGAACCCCTCGGGCAGCCCTTCCGCGTCGAGCACCTCGGCCTCGACGACCTCCGGCAACGGCACCTGACGGACCAGCACCTCCTGGCCGCTGTAGGTGTCGAAGGCCCGGGTCTCGGTCAGTTCGTACTCGTCGGAGGGCGGCAGCGGCAGGCGGTAGCGGTCGGCGAGCACCCGGCCTGCGTAGTCGTCCACGTTGCCTCCCCCGGCCGCCTGGTCGTTCACATCCGTTCCCATACGGCCCGTTGCGCATCCACAACCCGGCTCCGTACGGTCCGCAACCATTCACGATACGTGCCGGAGGCAACCCGCATTGAGGGGATGACGGATTCTCACGGCCCCAAACAGGGCTCGTTCACATCACGACTTGGGCTCGAAGGACGTCGTCAGCGTCTTCCAGGTGTCCTTGCGCAGCCCGCTGTTCCACTCCGCGGCCTTCGCCGTGTACATCAGCCCGTAACCGAGATGGCCGTTCACCACGAACCCCCGGTCGATCGACCGGTACTTGGTACCACCCTCCACATAGGTGAACTCCCAGTCGGCCGTGTTCCAGCCGCGGTAGTCCACCTGCTCTATGCGGATCTTCCGGTACTGGGAGCGGAACATGTACCGCTCCTGGTTCTTCCAGTCCGCCACCGGGTCGTCCTTGGGCGTGCTGGTCCAGCCGACGAGCAGCTTCTGCCCGTTCGGCCCGGTGTAGCGGTCCCCGGCATCGCCGGTGGACCGGTACTTCCACCCCTTGGGCAGCCCGATCGAGTACCCCTGGGCACCCTTACGGGTCGACTCCACCGGTGCGCTCCCGCCGCTCTTCGAGCCGGACGAACCGGAGTTGTCGCCGCCGGACGGGCTCGCGCTGGCCTCCGTCGCCGCACCGGTGGTGGCGGACGCCGAGGTGTTCCCGTCCGTCCGAGCGCCGCTGTCGGTGGTCTCCTTGCTGCCCGTGCCCTTGTCCTGCTTGGTGGAGGCACTGGCCTTCGCCGGGGCCTTGGCACCGTTGTCGCTCTTGCTGTCGCCCCCGTTGAGCGCGATGGCCAGCACGGTGCCGATCACCGCGAGTGCGACCACCACCGCGATGATCACCAGCGTCCGCTTGGGCACCACGTCGGTGAGCGGCGCCCTCGGCACCGGCCGCGGCGGCAGGTCCAGGTCCGGCGGCGGCACCACGGGCCACCCCGAACTCGGCTTGTTCGCGCTGGAGTTCGGCCCGACGGCGGAACTCTGGGCCGGACCGGCCGGCCGCCCGGGCCTCCCGGCGCCCGCCGCCCCGGAGGAACCCGAACCGCTCCCCGCGGCCGACGCGCCACCCGCACCCGGCGCCCTCGTACCGCCACCGCTCTTCGGACGCACGGACGCCGACGAGCCGGCCGCCCCGGCCGCCTTGCGGACCGAACGCAGCGCCCCGCGCAGCTTCTCCCCGGCCTCCTCGCCCCGCTTGCCCTCGGGTCCGCCGGGCTGCGCCGGCAGCGGAACCACCCGCGTGGCGTCCATCGACTCCGGCTCCGGCGCATGGATCACCGTGTTGAGCATGGCCCGGGCACCGGCGTCGTCGAGCCGCTGGGCCGGGTCCTTGGTGAGCAGGCCGTAGATGACGTCCCTGAGCGGACCCGCGTTCTTGGGCTCCTCCAGGGGCTCGGTCATCACCGCGGTCAGCGTGGCGATCGCCGACCCCTTGTCGTACGGCGGCAGTCCCTCGACCGACGCGTACAGCAGGCCGCCCAGCGACCACAGGTCGGCCGCGGGCCCCGGCTTGTGCCCGCGGGCGCGCTCCGGGGAGATGTAGGAGGGGGCGCCGACGAGCATGCCGGTGGAGGTGATGGACGGGTCGCCCTCGACCTGCGCGATACCGAAGTCGGTGAGCACGACCCGGCCGTCCTCGGCGATGAGCACGTTGGACGGCTTCACGTCACGGTGCAGGATGCCCTCGCGGTGCGCCGAGCGCAGCACGTCGAGGATGGCCAGCCCGACCTCGGCGGCGCGCCTGGGCTCCAGCAGGCCGTCCTCGCGGATGACCTCGGCGAGGGACTTGCCCTCGACCAACTCCATGACGATCCACGGCCGGTCGTCCTCTTCGACCACGTCGAAGACCGTCACCGCGCTGTTGTTGCGGATCCGGGCGATCGCCTTGGCCTCGCGCAGGGTGCGCGTGATCAGGCGCCGCTTCTCCTCCTCGTCGATGTTCGACGGGAACCGCAGCTCCTTGACGGCGACCGTCCGGCCCAGGGTCTCGTCCTCGGCGCGCCACACCGTGCCCATGCCGCCGCGGCCCAGCACCTCTCCCAGCCGGTACCGCCCGGCGAGGAGACGACGCTCGCTCTTGTCCTGACGAGTCTCCTGACGAGATGTCCCCGCCCGCTCCGCCTCCGACATGCGTCCCCTCATGCAACCCGCCCTGACAGAGCCTCCATTGTCCCTCACCCGACAAGCGGCCGACGCCCAGGGTGCCCCTGACCCCGCCCCGGGCCCCGCGCACAGGAAGACCCGCTGAAGCCAGAGTTCCGCATAGCGGGATGATGGACCCGAGAAGAAGGGAGCCCGGATGCCGACGCTTCGGACAGTCCTGTCCATACCGGTGCTCCTGGCCCTGCTGCTCGCCCCCACCACCGCCGGCGCCGACTCCGCGGCCGCCGCCACGGACACGGTCCTCCCGCTGCTGGTCACCCGGGGCAGGGCGCCCGCCGCGGCCCTGCTGACCCGGGACGGGAACCACTCCCGCTACACCGCCGCCGGTCCGGGCATGGCGCCCGCCGACCACTTCCGCGCCGGCAGCATCACCAAGACCTTCATCGCCACGGTCGTGCTGCAACTGGCGGCGGAACACAGGCTCTCCCTGTCCGACACGGTGGAGCGGCACCTGCCGCAACTGCTGCGCGGACGCGGCACCGACGGACGGCACATCACCCTGCGCGCCCTGCTGACCCACACCAGCGGGCTCGCCGACTTCACCCGGGCCACCCGGGGGTCCGTCCCCCTGACCCCGCTTCAGGCCGTGCGCATCGCCCTCACCCTCCCTCCGACCCACCCGGGCCGCTACGTCTACTCCAGCACCAACTACGTCCTGCTCGGCATGGTCGTCCGGCAGGTCACCGGCCACTCGTACGCCACCGAGGTCCGGCGCCGGGTCATCGCTCCACTCGGCCTTACGGGCACCTCCCTTCCCGGATCCCGCGGCTCGCTTCCGCTGCCGCACGGCCGCGCCTACGCCGCGGACGGCTCCGACGTCACCCGGCTCGACCCGCGCGTGGCCGGCGCGGCGGGTGAGCTGGTGACCACACTGGCCGACCTCGACCGCTTCTACGCGGCCCTGCTCGGCGGTCGGCTGCTGCCCTCGCACTGGCTGCGCGAGATGCTCAACACCCGTGCCGCGCATGGCTCGTACGGCATGGGGATCTTTCCGGCAAAACTCCCGTGCGGCATCACGGTGTGGGGGCACAACGGCCGGATATCCGGGAGCTACGTGCGCACCGCAGCCACCGTCGACGGCCGTCGTGTCCTCACCTTCCGCGTGAACACGGACGCGATCGCAGATCCCCGCCTCGAACCGGCCTTGCTCGCCGCCGAGTTCTGCCCTCGCACCTGGTAGAACGCACCGGTTCCGAACGAAGATCCCGGTTCACGACACTCGTTCGAGTGAAAGCCCGAGGCGAGCCCGCCTCAGCTCAGCGGCACGATGTCCGGCGCCCCCAGCCGTGCCGCGTCCGCCGTCTGGTCGTCCGGCTGGAGCTGGGACTCCCGCTCGGCCTCGACCCGCTTCTCGTAGTGCTCCACCTCGCGCTCGATCTGGTCCTTGTCCCAGCCGAGCACGGGCGCCATCAGCTCGGCGGCCTCGCGGGCGCTGCGGGTGCCCCGGTCGAAGGTCTCGATCGAGATTCGGGTGCGGCGGGTGAGCACATCGTCCAGGTGCCGGGCGCCCTCGTGCGAGGCGGCGTACACGACCTCGGCGCGCAGATAGTCGTCGGCGGCCTGCAGCGGCTCGCCCAGGGCGGGGTCGGCGGCGATGAGGTCCAGGATCTCCTCGGCCATCGAGCCGTACCGGTTCAGCAGGTGTTCCACCCGGACCACGTGCAGTCCGGTGCGAGCCGCGATCCGCGCCCGCGCGTTCCACATCGCCCGGTAGCCCTCCGCTCCCAGCAGCGGGATCTCCTCGGTGACACAGTCGGCGACGCGCATGTCGAGACCGTGCACCGCCTCGTCGACGGCGTCCTTCGCCATCACCCGGTACGTCGTGTACTTGCCGCCCGCCACGACCACGAGACCCGGCGCCGGATGGGCCACGGTGTGCTCGCGGGACAGCTTGCTGGTGGCGTCGGACTCGCCGGCCAGCAGCGGACGCAGGCCCGCGTACACCCCCTGCACGTCGTCACGGCTGAGCGGGACGGCGAGCACCGAGTTGACGTGCTCCAGCAGGTAGTCGATGTCGGCGCTGGAGGCCGCCGGGTGAGCCTTGTCGAGGTCCCAGCCGGTGTCGGTGGTGCCGACGATCCAGTGCCGGCCCCAGGGGATGACGAACAGGACCGACTTCTCGGTGCGCAGGATCAGACCGGTGGTGGAGTGGATGCGGTCCTTGGGCACGACCAGGTGGATGCCCTTGGAGGCGCGGACGTGGAACTGGCCGCGCTCCCCCACCATGGCCTGCGTGTCGTCGGTCCACACACCGGTGGCGTTGACGATCTGCTGGGCGTGGATCTCGTACTCCCCGCCGCCCTCGACGTCCTGCACCCGGGCGCCGACGACTCGCTCGCCCTCGCGCAGGAACCCGGTCACGCGCGCCCGGTTGGCCACCTTCGCGCCGTACGACGCCGCCGTGCGCACCAGGGTCGCCACGTACCGGGCGTCGTCCATCTGGGCGTCGTAGTACTGCAGGGCGCCGACCAGGGCGTCCTTCTTCAGGCACGGGGCGACACGGAGGGCGTGACGGCGGGTCAGGTGGCGGTGCAGGGGCAGGCCCCGGCCATGCCCGCGGGCCATGGACATCCCGTCGTACAGGGCCACGCCCGAGCCCGCGTACAGGCGCTCCCAGCCCTTGTGCTGCAGCGGATAGAGGAAGGCCACCGGTTTGACCAGGTGCGGGGCGAGCCGCTCCAGGAGCAGGCCGCGCTCCTTCAGGGCCTCGCGGACCAGGGCGAAGTCGAGCATCTCCAGATAGCGCAGGCCGCCGTGGATGAGCTTGCTGGATCTGCTGGAGGTGCCGGAGGCCCAGTCGCGGGCCTCGACCAGGCCGGTGGACAGGCCGCGGGTCGCGGCGTCCAGTGCGGTGCCGGCGCCGACCACTCCACCGCCGACCACCAGCACGTCCAGCTCGCGCTCCGCCATCGCCGCCAGTGCCTCGGCGCGCTGCGCCGGACCCAGTGTCGCTGTCCTCACCGCTGCCTCCCGCTGTCGCACAACTCGCTCGCGTCGGCCGCACCCGGAGGGCGAAGCCCGGTTCATCCCCTCCTCATGCCCAAATTCTGACCGGCTTGCCCGACTTCAGCCACCACAGGCTCCCAACCTGTGGACAACACGAACGCAACCCCCGGAAGACACACGAACACAATCCCACATAACGGTCATATTTACTCCTAGTGTGACAGTGCGCTCGTTCTGGCTGTCCACAGCGGTTGCGCATCTGTCCCGCTTCGGTTATTGGGAAGGACGGGCCACGCCATGCCCGCAGATCTCGCCGTCATCGGACTCGGTCCCTACGGTCTGCCGCTCGCCCAGGCCGCCGTCGCCGCGGGCATCCCGACCATCGGGTACGCCACCGGCCCCGAGGCGGGTTCGCTCAGCCCGGCCGAGCTGCGGCGGATGCACGCGGCGGGCTTCCGGCCCGGCACCGACCCGGCCCAGCTCGGCCGGGTGCGCACCGCCGTGATCTGCGCACCCACCCCGCGCGGCGCCGACGGCGGGGTCGACCTCGGCCAGGTGGAGGCGGCCGCCCGTACCCTGGCCGAGCGGCTGCGCCCGCACACCACGGTCATCCTGGAGTCGCCCGTCCTCCCCGGGACCACCGAGCAGTTCCTGCGCCCCCTGCTGGAGGAGGGCTCCGGACTGCGCGCCGGCCGCGACTTCCACCTCGCCTACTCGCCGAGCCGCGTCGACCCCGGAAACCGCGACCACACCCCCGCCGGCACGCCCAAGGTCATCGGGGGCCTCACCCCCGCCTGCACCGAGTCGGCCGCGGCCTTCTACAACCGGCTCACCGACAAGGTGGTACGCGCGCGCGGGCTGCGTGAGGCGGAGGCCGTGCAGCTGCTGGAGACCAACTACCGGCACGTCAACATCGCGCTCGTCAACGAGATGGCCGTCCTCTGCCACGAGCTGGGCGTCGACCTGTGGGACGTCATCCGCTGCGCGGAGACCAAGCCGTTCGGCTTCCAGGCGTTCCGGCCGGGCCCCGGCGTCGGCGGGCACAGCGTCCCGCAGGACCTCACCGGCCACGCGAGCCGCACACTGCGCATGGTGGAGCTGGCCCAGCAGGTCAACCACCGCATGCCCCGGTACGTCATCCAGCGCGCCGCCACGCTCCTCAACGAGCACGGCAAGTCCGCGCGCGGCGCCCGCGTGCTCCTGCTCGGCGTCACCTACAAGCCCGACCTCGCCGACCTCCAGGGCACACCCGCCGAGGAGATCGCCGTCCGCCTGCTGAGGCTGGGCGCCTCGGTCAGCTACCACGACCCGTACGTGCCCTCGTGGAGCGTCCTGGACCGCCCCGTCCCCCGCGCGGACTCGCTGTACGAAGCGGCAGCCGACGCGGACCTGACGATCCTGCTCCAGCAGCACCGGACGTACGACCTGCAGGGGCTGTCGGTGAAGGCCCAGCTGCTGCTGGACACGCGGGGGGCTACGCCTACGGGGGCGGCGCATCGGTTGTGAAGGGGGGCGCGTGAGGTGCGTGAGCCTCCGGGGTTGGTGGCATAGGGCACTCGGCGCCGGTACCTTGGGAGCAGGTGGAGCCCACCGCAGCGGGTACTGCGGCAGGCTCCTGGAAAGTGATCGAGTGTCCGCCCCTAGTTCATGTAGGGGCGGCCGCTCACTTTCCGTACTTCCACAAGATCCACCTCCTCCGGCACTTCACCATCCGCAGACGGATCCGGTCCCATCGGGTGGGCTTGCGGTGACGGCCCATGGGCGCGCCCCCTTCCACGATGCCGCCCAGAGACCCGGTGGGCGGTCCGCTTGGGTTTCGGGCCGGGCCCCGAGGGCCGGGGTCCGGAACCTTGTCCTTGGAAGGGGGCGCCCCAGTGAACTGGGTCGCCGTCCACGGACACTATCGCCTCGATACGTCCGTTCAGGGCATATTCGCCCCAAAAGCAACCATGCGCCCCTCAAGTGCAATACACGCCCCGCCAGGGCCACTTGGACATGCGAAGGGGCCCGGACCGCGCAGGTCCGAGCCCCTGAATGACGCCGCGTGGACTACCGCCGATGCTGCGAGTCCGCCACCGTGACCTCCACCCGCTGGAACTCCTTCAGCTCGCTGTAGCCGGTCGTGGCCATGGCCCGTCGCAGGGCGCCGAAGAAGTTCATGGAGCCGTCCGGGGTGTGGGACGGGCCCGTGAGGATCTCCTCGATCGTGCCGACCGTGCCGAGGTCGACCTTCTTGCCGCGGGGCAGCTCCTCGTTGACCGCCTCCATGCCCCAGTGGTGGCCCTTGCCGGGGGCGTCCGTGGCGCGGGCCAGCGGGGAGCCCATCATCACCGAGTCGGCGCCGCAGGCGATGGCCTTCGGGAGGTCGCCGGACCAGCCGACACCGCCGTCCGCGATCACGTGCACGTACCGGCCGCCGGACTCGTCCATGTAGTCGCGGCGGGCCGCGGCCACGTCGGCGACCGCGGTGGCCATCGGGACCTGGATGCCGAGCACGTTGCGCGTGGTGTGCGCGGCGCCGCCGCCGAAGCCGACCAGGACACCGGCCGCGCCGGTGCGCATCAGGTGCAGGGCCGCGGTGTAGGTGGCGCAGCCGCCGACGATCACCGGGACGTCCAGCTCGTAGATGAACTGCTTCAGGTTCAGCGGCTCGTGCGAACCGGAGACGTGCTCCGCCGAGACCGTCGTACCGCGGATGACGAAGATGTCCACGCCCGCGTCCACGACCGCCTTGGAGAACTGGGCGGTGCGCTGCGGGGAGAGCGCGGCCGCCGTGACCACGCCGGAGTCGCGCACCTCCTTGATGCGGGCGCCGATCAGCTCCTCCTTGATGGGGGCGGAGTAGATCTCCTGGAGGCGCCGGGTGGCCGCCTCGGACGGCAGCTCGGTGATCTCGTCGAGCAGCGGCTGCGGGTCCTCGTACCGCGTCCACAGGCCCTCGAGGTTCAGCACGCCGAGGCCGCCCAGCTCGCCGATACGGATCGCGGTGGCCGGGGAGACGACCGAGTCCATGGGGGCGGCCAGGAAGGGCAGCTCGAAGCGGTAGGCGTCGATCTGCCAGGCGATCGAGACCTCCTTCGGGTCCCGCGTACGGCGGCTGGGGACGACGGCGATGTCGTCGAAGGCGTACGCCCGGCGGCCGCGCTTGCCGCGCCCGATCTCGATCTCAGTCACGTCTTGGCCTTTCCCTGATGCATTGCAGCGTCTTCCAGTATCGCCGACAGGTACGACAAGGGCGGCCCCGGATGCTCCGGGACCGCCCTTGCACGGCCTGTACGGCCCTCACGCGCGCGTGTGCGTCACTTCTGCCTGCTGTAGTTCGGCGCCTCGACCGTCATCTGGATGTCGTGCGGGTGGCTCTCCTTCAGGCCCGCCGAGGTGATCCGCACGAAGCGGCCCTTGGACTCCATCTCCTCGATGGTGGCGGCGCCCACGTAGCCCATGGTCTGGCGCAGGCCGCCGACGAGCTGGTGCAGCACGTTGGAGAGCGGGCCGCGGTAGGGCACCTGGCCCTCGACGCCCTCGGGCACGAGCTTGTCGTCGGACGCCACCTCGGCCTGGAAGTAGCGGTCCTTCGAGTACGACCTGCCCTGGCCACGGGACTGCATGGCGCCGAGCGAGCCCATGCCGCGGTACGACTTGAACTGCTTGCCGTTGATGAACAGCAGCTCGCCCGGCGACTCCTCGCAGCCGGCGAGGAGGCTGCCCAGCATGACCGTGTCCGCACCGGCGGCGAGCGCCTTGCCGATGTCGCCGGAGTACTGCAGACCACCGTCGCCGATCAGCGGGATGCCCGCCGGACGGGCGGCGAGGGAGGCCTCGTAGATGGCGGTGACCTGCGGGACGCCGATGCCGGCGACCACGCGGGTGGTACAGATCGAGCCCGGGCCGACGCCCACCTTGATGCCGTCGACACCGGCGTCGATGAGCGCCTGGGCGCCGTCGCGGGTGGCGACGTTGCCGCCGATCACGTCGACGTTCACGCTGGACTTGATCTTCGACATCCAGCTGAGCGCGTTGCTGTTGTGGCCGTGCGAGGTGTCGACGACCAGGAAGTCCACACCGGCCTCGGCGAGCGCCTGGGCACGCTCCAGCGCCTCGGGGCTGGCGCCGACGGCGGCACCGACGAGCAGGCGGCCCTCGGCGTCCTTGGCGGCGTTGGGGTACTTCTCGGCCTTGACGAAGTCCTTGACCGTGATCAGGCCCTTGAGGACGCCCGCGTCGTCGACCAGCGGAAGCTTCTCGATCTTGTGCTTGCGCAGCAGCTCCATGGCCTCGGGCCCGGAGATGCCGACCTTGCCGGTGACCAGCGGCATCGGGGTCATGACCTCGCGCACCTGACGCGTGCGGTCGCTCTCGAAGGCCATGTCGCGGTTGGTGACGATGCCCAGCAGCTTGCCGGCCGGGTCGGTGACCGGGACACCGCTGATGCGGAACTTGGCGCACAGGGCGTCCGCCTCGGCGAGCGTGGCCTCCGGGTGCACCGTGATCGGGTCGGTGACCATGCCGGACTCGGACCGCTTCACCAGGTCGACCTGGTTGACCTGGTCCTCGACGGAGAGGTTGCGGTGCAGCACGCCGACGCCGCCCAGCCGGGCCATCGCGATCGCCATGCGGGACTCGGTCACCTTGTCCATCGCCGCCGACAGCAGCGGGATGTTGACCCGAACATTGCGGGAGATGCGGGACGAGGTGTCGACCGCGTTGGGGAGCACCTCGGATGCGCCCGGCAGCAGCAGCACGTCGTCGTAGGTCAGCCCGAGTGTCGCGAATTTTCCGGGCACTCCGTCGACGTTTGCAGTCATGACACCTTCCCCAAATGGCCTTGATCGGTGCGGATGTCCATGCTAACGGGAAGCACGGCTAGCAAATTCCACGGTCCGGAGTGACTTCAGGCTTCGTATGTTCGTACGGAAACGAACGCGCGCCTGTTCAAGAGAGGGAGCTACCGAGGCTCCGCCCAGGGCAGTTACTGCTCGGCGAGCGCGCGCAGACGGCTCAGCGCCCGATGCTGGGCCACCCGTACGGCGCCGGGTGACATTCCCAACATCTGCCCGGTCTCCTCCGCGGTCAAGCCCACGGCGATACGCAGCAGGAGCAGCTCGCGCTGGTTCTCCGGGAGATTGGCCAGCAGCTTCTTGGCCCACTCGGCGTCGCTGCTGAGCAGGGCGCGCTCCTCGGGGCCGAGGGAGTCGTCGGGCCGCTCCGGCATCTCGTCCGAGGGGACGGCCGTGGAGCCCGGGTGGCGCATCGCGGCGCGCTGGAGGTCGGCGACCTTGTGCGAGGCGATGGCGAAGACGAAGGCCTCGAACGGGCGGCCGGTGTCGCGGTAGCGCGGCAGGGCGAGGAGGACGGCGACGCAGACCTCCTGGGCCAGGTCCTCCACGAAGTGGCGAGCGTCGCCGGGGAGCCGGGACAGCCGGGTCCGGCAGTAGCGCAGCGCCAAGGGGTGCACATGGGCGAGCAGATCGTGCGTGGCCTGCTCGTCCCCGTCGACGGCACGATGCACGAGCGCACCGATCGCCCCTGGGGCCGTGCCCGCCTCGTCGTCGCGCATCGGTCCATGGTGCACTGCGGCCGTCCGGTCCGTCGCATCGTGCTCGTGGTTGTGCACCGAAGCGTTATGAGCAGGTGCGCCGGCACTCATCCCCTGCGCCCTCCCCTTCCGCTCGACCGACTTGTCCCCGAGAGACTCCACATCTCAAGGATGCGGCATCCGCGCCGAAACGAGCACCGCGCGCACTCCGGTGACCCCCGCACGAGGACGAGTGGTGGATCCGTCCCCGCGGGTGCAGAGCAAAGCAGCAGGTCAGACAGGTGACCCAGGATTCCGGGCGGGACGGATCCACCACTCACCCCACCTCGACCCGCCCATGGGCAGCCACCACTGGTGAGCCGGGCCGGAGGCTGCGTGCCTGCGGCCGGCTCTCCCAGTGCGGGTGCTAGCGGACCAGGCCCCAGCGGAAGCCCAGGGCCACCGCGTGGGCGCGGTCCGAGGCGCCGAGCTTCTTGAAGAGGCGGCGGGCGTGGGTCTTGACCGTGTCCTCGGAGAGGAACAGCTCGCGGCCGATCTCGGCGTTGGAGCGGCCGTGACTCATGCCCTCCAGCACCTGGATCTCGCGCGCGGTGAGGGTGGGCGCGGCGCCCATCTCGGCCGAGCGGAGGCGGCGGGGGGCGAGACGCCAGGTCGGGTCGGCGAGGGCCTGCGTGACCGTGGCCCGCAGCTCCGCGCGCGAGGCGTCCTTGTGCAGGTAGCCCCGGGCGCCGGCGGCGACCGCGAGGGCCACTCCGTCCAGGTCCTCGGCGACGGTCAGCATGATGATGCGCGCGCCCGGGTCGGCGGACAGCAGCCGGCGCACGGTCTCGACGCCGCCCAGGCCGGGCATGCGCACGTCCATCAGGATGAGATCGGAGCGGTCGGCGCCCCAGCGGCGGAGGACTTCCTCGCCGTTGGCCGCCGTCGTCACGCGCTCGACGCCGGGCACGGTCGCGACCGCGCGGCGGAGCGCCTCTCGGGCAAGCGGGGAGTCGTCGCAGACGAGGACGGATGTCATGACCGCCCTCCGCAGCTGATGCGCGTCACCTTGAGCCTCCAGGCTGGTACGGAATCGTCACCTGTGCGGTCGACCGTCTCGGACGCCTGCCCGAGCGCTTGTGTTTTCAACCGCCTCCGCACTCTCAACGACGGTCACTCGAAAGAGTTACGGGGCTGCGTGCCGTCTTCGGCACTCTACGTGAGGGCGTCGACACGGTGCAGACATGCCCAACGGACCCTCAACTTTTCATCACAACCTATGCCCCATTTAGCCGTTTTTGCTCCCGTTTCTCAGTGTCTGGAGCTAGATTCGCAATGAGTCATATTTTCATCTCCTTAGACCGGAGATGTACGGTCGATGGCACCGTATCCGCCCAGCACGGCTACAAGGGGTCACGTAATGGCAGATTTCTCCCGCCTTCCCGGACCGAACGCGGACCTGTGGGACTGGCAGTTGCTCGCTGCCTGCCGCGGGGTGGACAGCTCGCTCTTCTTCCACCCGGAGGGCGAGCGCGGGGCGGCTCGGAGCGCTCGCGAGAACTCGGCCAAGGAGGTCTGCATGAGGTGCCCGGTCCGTGCGGAGTGCGCGGCGCACGCGCTGGCGGTGCGCGAGCCGTACGGCGTCTGGGGCGGCCTGACCGAGGACGAGCGCGAAGAGTTGATGGGGCGGGCGCGCAACCGCCTGGTGTCGGCATCGACCACCAGCGGGGGCACCGCACCGCACGCCTGAAGGAACGTTTCTGCAGTAACTACGAATATGCGAATAGCTGCGCACCCGGGCACACGTACGTGTGCCCGTGCCCCTTGAGAGGAGCCCGTCACCGGCGTTACTGCCGCCCGGCCGCCCGGGCCAGTTGCTCCAGCGTCGCCGCCACGGCCGGCACCTGGGCCAGGTCGGGCAGGGTGAGAGCGACGATCTGCCGTCGTACCGCGGGTTCCAGCGCCACCGTGCGCACTCCCCGGGGCCGTACCGACTCCACCGCGAGCTGCGGCAGCACGGCGACGCCGAGGCCCGCGCCGACCAGGCCGACCACCGCCGGATAGTCGTCGGTGGCGAAGTCGATGCGGGGCGTGAAGCCGGCGCTCTCGCACACCTGCACCAGCTGGCCGCGGCAGCGCGGGCAGCCCGCGATCCAGGGCTCCCGGGCCAACTCCCCGATGGCGACGGACTCCGCGCGCGCGAGCCGGTGCCGTTCGGGCACCAGGGCGACCAGACGGTCGGTCAGCAGGGGCCGTACGACGAGGTCGTCCCACTCCTCGGCGACCGCGGCTCCCTCGTAACGGAAAGCGAGCGCCAGGTCGCAGTCGCCCTCGCGCAGCAGTTCGACGGACTTCGGGGGCTCGGCCTCCTCCAGGGAGACGCGGGTGCCGGGGTGGGCGGCGCGCAGGGCGGCCAGGGCGGTGGGGACCAGGGTGGAGCTGCCGCTCGGGAAGGAGACCAGCCGGACCCGGCCGGCCCTCAGGCCCGCGATGGCGGCGACCTCCTCCTCGGCAGCGGTGAGCCCGGCGAGGATCCCGGAGGCGTGCCGGACCAGGGCCTCGCCGGCCTGGGTCAGGCGCATCTCGCGGCCGCTGCGGACCAGCAGCGGGGTGCCGACCGAGGTTTCGAGTGCCTTCATCTGCTGACTGACGGCGGGCTGGGTGCAGCCCAGCTCGCGCCCGGCCGCCGAGAAGGATCCGGTGGTGGCGACGGCGCGCAGGACGCGGAGATGACGGGCCTCGATCACCCCCCGAGCATAAGCCTGACTTGGACCTGGCGCCGCATATTGCGTCGACGCTTTGGGGTGCGGTCCCGTACCGTCGGAGCATGAAGCTTCTCTCGGTCAATCTGGGCAGCCCGCAGCCGGTGCCGTACACGGACCAGGCGGAGGGTGTGACCGGCATCGACAAGCGGCCGGCGGACGGGCCGGTGCGGGTGGCGGCTCCCGGGCCCAAGGGGGTCGGCGGGAGCGGGCTGGCCGGGGACGCGGTGTGCGAGCTGCGCCACCACGGCGGCTACGACCAGGCGGTGTACGCCTTCGCGCGCGAGGACCTCGACGACTGGGAGCGGGAGCTGGACAGGCCGTTGGCCGATGGCTGCTTCGGCGAGAACCTCACGACGGAGGGTCTGGACGTGTCCGGGGCGCTGATCGGCGAGCGCTGGCGGATCGGGTCCGAGGTGGTGCTGGAGGTGACGTCGGGGCGGATCCCGTGCCGTACGTTCCAGGGCCATTTGGGCGAGCGGGGCTGGGTGAAGAGGTTCACCCAGAAGGGCGCGACGGGTGCCTACCTGCGGGTGATCGAACCGGGTGAGATCCGGGCGGGCGATCCGATCGAGATCGTGCACCGGCCGGACCACTCGGTGACGGTGGCCATGCAGTTCCGCGCGGTCACCACCGAGCGGGAGCTGCTGCCGCAGCTGCTAGTGGCGGGCGAGGCGCTGCACTCCGAGACGCTGGCCACGGCCCGCAAGTACGTCGCCGGACAGGACCGCTGAAGAGCCGTCACCGTCAGCGGACTGTGTCGGTCCGGGTCACTACCCTTGGGCCATGACAACGGCTCTGATTACGGGATCGACCGCGGGAATCGGTGCCGCGTTCGCGCGGCGGCTGGCGGCTGACGGGCATGACCTCGTCCTGGTGGCCCGGGACGGCAGACGGCTGCGCGAGCAGGCGACCGAGCTGCACGACCGGCACGGCATCGAGGCCGAGGTGCTGAGCGCCGACCTCGCCGAGGACAAGGGTATCGAGGCGGTGGCCGACCGGCTCGGCGACCGGAAGAACCCGGTCGACCTGCTGATCAACAACGCCGGCTTCGGCAACAAGGGCCGCTATCTCGAAGTGTCCATGGCCGACGAGCTGCGGATGCTCAAGGTGCACTGCGAGGCGGTGCTGCGGCTGACGTCGGCGGCGTCCGAGGCGATGCGGGAGCGCGGGCGCGGCGGGGTGGTGAACGTCGCCTCGGTGGCGGCCTTCGTGCCCCGGGGCACCTACGGCGCCTCGAAGGCCTGGGTCGTGCAGTTCACCCAGGGCGCGGCGAAGGACCTGGCGGGCAGCGGCGTGCGGCTGATGGCGCTGTGCCCCGGCTTCGTGCGCACCGAGTTCCACGAGCGGGCCGGGATGGGCACGGACAACATCCCGGGCTGGATGTGGCTGGACGCGGACAAGCTGGTCGCGGCGGCCCTGGCCGACCTCGCGCGCGGGAAGACGCTGTCCATCCCGGACCCCCGGTACAAGGCGCTGATGGGACTGGTGAAGGTCGCCCCGCGCGGGCTGATGGGCGGCATCAGCTCGAAGACGGGCCGCAAGTACGGGCCCCAGTAGGACGGGTGGCGTCCGCGTTCCGGTGGGAAAATGGGCCTGACGGATCCGGACCCAGGGGGCCGGGAGGCGGCGCCATGACGTTCGTACAGCTCATCGATTGCAGGACCAGCCGGCTCGACGAGATGAACCGGCTGATGGACCAGTGGGTCGAACAGACCAAGGGGAAGCGGACCGCGACGCACGCGGTGGTCGGCAAGGACCGATCGGACGCGTCGCACGTCATCGAGATCGTGGAGTTCCCGTCGTACGAGGAGGCGATGCGGAACTCGAACCTGCCGGAGACCGACCGGATCTACCGGGAGCTGGTCGCCCTGTGCGACGAGATGCCGACGTTCACGGACCTGGACGTGGTGCGTGACGAGCCGTTGTACGCGGCCCAGGCGCGCCGGTTCTTCGACACCGTCGCGCTCCAGGGGCCGTTGCCCGCGCTGAACGACCTGATCGCGGAGCACTACCACGACCACGATCCGGCCAATGAGCAGGACACGCTCGGGCTGGACAACATGCGGCGTGAGATCGAGATGTGGCGGCGCGCCTTCGACTTCACGTTCACCATCGAGGACCAGATCACCCAGGTGGACCGGGTCTGCACCCGCTGGAGCTGGAACGGCATCCAGAAGGACGAGTTCATGGGCCTGCCCAACACCGGCCGCCAGGTGTCGATGACCGGGACGACCGTCTTCCGGTTCGACCGCGACGGCAAGATCCTCGAGGGCTGGTGGCAGTACGACCGGCTCGGGCTGCTGGGGCAGTTGGGCGCGCTGGACGCGCTGGAGACCTAGGACGGAACGCGAAGGCCCGGCACCCCGAGGGGGTGCCGGGCCTCAGTGCTGAGGTGCCTCAGTGGGAGTGGCCGTGACCGTGGCCGTGGCCCGCCTCGGCCGGCTCCTCTTCCTTCTTCTCGACGACCAGGGTCTCGGTCGTGAGCAGCAGGGAGGCGATGGAGGCGGCGTTCTCCAGGGCGGAGCGGGTGACCTTGACCGGGTCGATGACGCCGGCCTTGACCAGGTCGCCGTACTCGCCGGAGGCGGCGTTGTAGCCGTTGCCCTTCTCCAGCTCCGCCACCTTGGAGACGATGACGTAGCCCTCGAGGCCGGCGTTCTCGGCGATCCAGCGCAGCGGCTCGACGGCGGCGCGGCGGACGACCGCGACACCCGTGGCCTCGTCGCCGGTCTTGCCGAGGTTGCCCTCCAGGACCTTGACGGCGTGGACCAGCGCGGAGCCACCACCGGAGACGATGCCCTCCTCGACCGCGGCGCGGGTCGCGGAGATGGCGTCCTCCAGACGGTGCTTCTTCTCCTTCAGCTCCACCTCGGTGGCGGCGCCGACCTTGATCACGCACACGCCGCCGGCCAGCTTCGCAAGGCGCTCCTGGAGCTTCTCGCGGTCCCAGTCGGAGTCGGTGTTCTCGATCTCGGCCTTGATCTGGGCGACGCGGCCGTGGACGGCCGAGGTGTCGCCGGCACCGTCGACGATGGTCGTGTCGTCCTTGGTGACCGTCACGCGGCGGGCGGAGCCCAGCACGTCCAGGCCGGCCTGGTCGAGCTTGAGGCCGACCTCCTCGGAGATGACCGTGGCGCCGGTGAGGACCGCCATGTCCTCCAGCATCGCCTTGCGGCGGTCACCGAAGCCGGGGGCCTTGACCGCGACCGCGTTGAAGGTGCCGCGGATCTTGTTGACGACCAGGGTCGACAGGGCCTCGCCCTCGAGGTCCTCGGCGATGATCAGCAGCGGCTTGGAGGCACCCGACTGGATGACCTTCTCCAGCAGCGGCAGCAGGTCCTGGATGGAGGAGATCTTGCCCTGGTTGATGAGGATGTACGGGTCCTCCAGGACGGCCTCCATGCGCTCCTGGTCCGTCACGAAGTACGGCGACAGGTAGCCCTTGTCGAAGGCCATGCCCTCGGTGAAGTCCAGCTCCAGACCGAAGGTGTTGGACTCCTCGACGGTGATGACACCGTCCTTGCCGACCTTGTCCATCGCCTCGGCGATCAGCTCGCCGACCTGCTGGTCCTGGGCGGACAGCGCGGCGACGGCGGCGATGTCGGACTTCTCCTCGATCGGGCGGGCCGAGGCGAGGAGGTCCTCGGAGACGGCGGCGACGGCCGCGTCGATGCCCTTCTTCAGGGCGGCCGGGGAGGCACCGGCGGCGACGTTCTTCAGGCCCTCGCGGACCAGCGCCTGGGCGAGCACGGTGGCGGTGGTGGTGCCGTCACCAGCGATGTCGTTGGTCTTGGTCGCCACCTCCTTCACCAGCTGGGCGCCGAGGTTCTCGTACGGGTCCTCGACCTCGATCTCACGGGCGATCGTGACACCGTCGTTGGTGATGGTGGGGGCGCCGAACTTCTTGTCGATGACGACGTTGCGGCCCTTGGGGCCGATCGTCACCTTCACCGTGTCGGCCAGCTTGTTGACGCCGCGCTCGAGGGCGCGACGGGCGTCCTCGTCGAACTTCAGGATCTTCGCCATGACAGCGGGAGCCCTCTCGAAATCTGTGGGTGAAAAAAGAACTGCGCCCCGGGCGCCCGGCTTCTCAGATGGTCGCGGGGGCCAGGGGCGCAGCTGGGAGCAACTGAGTGCTCGAGGTGATTACTTCTCGATGATCGCGAGGACGTCGCGAGCCGAGAGGACGAGGTACTCCTCGCCGTTGTACTTCACCTCGGTGCCGCCGTACTTGCTGTACAGGACGATGTCGCCGACCTTGACGTCGAGCGGAAGGCGCTCGCCGTTCTCGAAGCGACCCGGGCCCACGGCGAGGACAGCGCCCTCCTGGGGCTTCTCCTTCGCGGTGTCCGGGATGACCAGGCCAGAGGCGGTGGTCTGCTCGGCGTCGAGCGGCTGGACCACGATGCGGTCCTCGAGCGGCTTGATGGCAACCTTGGAGCTGGTGGTCGTCACGATCCGACCTCCCCCTTCGGAGATCTCACGGGGTTAACTGTCTGAGGTGGCGACCAGGTGGATCCGTCGTCGCGGGTGCCGGACCTGCCCGTCGCGTATTTGGCACTCTCATCTGCCGAGTGCCAGAGCCGAGACTATGACCGTGATTAGCACTCGGTCAAGCGGAGTGCCAACGCCTGCGGCGCGTCGGCGGAGAAATCGGCCTGAACGGCCTCGTCCTCAAACGCCGGACGGGCTGGTTGACGCGGACGGCGCTGAAAAGAACCGTTGCCGAAGAACCGTTACAGGTAGTCCTCAAGGCGGCCCACCGTAAGTCCCCTTGCCTGGACGCGGCGCAGCAGGCGCGCCGTGCGTTCCTTCAGGGTGGGGCCGGTGGCCTCGTCGGGGCCGACCAGGACGATGTCGCCCGGGCGCAGGTGGCGCTCTCCGTGGGCGTAGGCGATGCCGTCGGAGGTCATGGCGGCGCGCCACAGGACGAGTGTGGAGATGCCGCAGTCGGCGGCCGCGCGCAGGGTGGTGGTGTCGTACGTGCCGTAGGGCGGGCGGAAGAGGCGGGGGCGGATGCCGAAGCGGGACCTGAGTTTGTCCTGCTGGCCGCAGATCTCGGCGCGCTGGCCGGCGTACGGCAGTCCGGGCATCGCCGGGTGGTCGAGGGTGTGGTTCTCGATGTCGGCGCCGACGGCGCGCAGGCGGGCGAAGTGGCCGTAGCCGGGGCCGACGACGCTGTCGGTGAGGAAGAAGCTGACCGGCAGCCGGAGGTCGCGGACCATGTCGACGAAGCGCGGGTCGCGTTCGGCGCCGTCGTCGTAGGTGAGGAAGACGACCTTGTCGGTGGTGGCGACGTGGTCCACGACCCGGGGCGGGAAGGCGCCCGCCCGGTGGGCCGTCGGGTGGCGGGCCGGGTGGCGGGGCGGGGCGGCGAGCGGGGCGGCCAAGCCCCAGCGGCGGTACGCCTGGCTGCCGGCCGGGCTCGGCTGCCGTACGCCTTGGGCCGCGCGTTTGCCGAGGCGTTCGATGGGGTCGACCGACTGGGCGCAGCCGGTGAGGAGGAGGGCCGAGGCGAGTACGGCGGCCAGCCCGGCCCGTACCCCTCCCGGACCGCGCCCCGGTCGCGCCCGGCGCCTCACAGGTAGTCCTCCAGGCGTGCCACGGCGTACCCCTCGCGCGTGACCTTGTTCAGGAAGCGGCGCATGTCGTCGACCATCGTGCCGTCCCAGTCTTCGCGGCCGCGGAAGTGGGTGAGCACGATGTCGCCGGGGTGCAGGTTCTTGTCGTCCTCGCGGTACTCCCAGTGGTCGACGAAGACCTCCTCGTCCCAGATCGGCGCGTACTTGATCCCGCAGGACTTGGCGGCGCGCAGGGTGTCGCCGTTGTAGTTGCCGTAGGGCGGGCGGAAGACGGTCGGTGCCTTGCCGAACCGCCGCTTCATGACGGCCTGCATGCCGCAGATCTCGTCCTTCTGCTCCTCGTAGGAGAGTCCGGGCAGGTAGGGGTGGGTGAGGGTGTGGTTGTTGAGGGTGTGCCCCTCGGACTGCATCCGGCGGAAGTAGCCGTAGTCGTCCTTGACGAGGTAGTTGCTGAGGAAGGCCGTGTAGGGGATCTTCAGGTCGCTCATCATGCGCAGGAACGCCGGGTCCTTCTCGGCGCCGTCGTCGATGGTGAGGAAGACGACCTTCTGCCTGGTGGGGACGGTGGTGAAGACCGGCGGCAGGTTCTCCTCCTCCTGGCCGTCCACCTCGAAGCCGTCGCGCGCGGTGATCTTCGGCTTCCTCGCCGGTGGCGCAGGGGGTCTCAGCGGGACCTCGTCGAGGTTCCAGTGCCGGGCGGCGGCGACCAGGCGGGCATGTTCGGCGGCGAGGCGGGCCTGCGGGTCCACCGGCCCGCCGTGGCCGCCGTGGCCGCCCTGGCCGGGGGCGCCCTGGGCTCCGGGGTCCGAGCCGAGGGCGGCACAGCCGGAGAGAAGGGCGGTGGAGGCCAGCGCGGCTGCCGCGCAGCGGAGGGCGAGCTTCGGAAGCCGTGCCCGACTTTTGTCATTTTGTACTACTACTCGCATGGCGTCGGATCCTTCCAGCCCCGGGCCCCGAACCCGGTCCGACACCGCCGCCGGAGGCGCACCATCCACCGACTGGCCCACAATGACCCGGTGAACGACCTCGCCCTTCTCCTCACCCCCGAAGGCCGCGCCCTCCTCGACGAGGTGCGCGACACCGACCCCGCACAGGAGCTGGCCGTCGCCACCCGGCTGCGCCGCGAGCACCCCGCCGAACTGGTGTCGGCGGCGCTGGGGCAGGCCCGGCTGCGGCAGCGGGCGGTGGCGAAGTTCGGGGCCGAGGACGCGCGGCGGATGTACTTCACGCCGAACGGGGTCGAGCAGTCGACCCGGGCGAGCGTGGCGGCGTACCGGGCGGGCCGTATGCGGGAGCTGGGCGTGACCTCGGTCGCCGACCTGTGCTGCGGGATCGGCGGCGACGCGATCGCGCTGGCCCGGGCCGGGATCCGGGTGCTGGCCGTGGACCGGGATCCGCTGACGGCGGCCGCGGCCCGGGCGAACGCCGAGGCGCTGGGGCTCGCCGGGCTGATCGAGGTGCGGGAGGCGGACGTCACGGAGGTGGACACGGCGGGCTACGACGCCGTGTTCGTGGACCCGGCGCGCCGGGGCGGGCGGGGCAGGATCTTCGACCCGGAGGCCTACTCACCGCCCCTGTCCTGGGCGGTCGCCACGGCCCTCGCCGCTCCCCGCGCCGCCCTGAAGATCGCCCCCGGCATCCCGCACGAGGCGATTCCCGCCGAGGCCGAGGCCGAGTGGATCTCGGACGGTGGGGACGTGAAAGAGGCGGTGCTGTGGTTCGGGGCCGGGACGCCGGGAAGCGTGCGGGCCACGCTGCTGCCCGGCCCGCGCACGCTGCTCGGCCGGGGGCTGCCCGATCCCCGGGTACGCCCGGTCGGAAGGTACTTGTACGAGCCCGACGGCGCCGTCATCCGTGCCCATCTGGTCGCGGAGGTGGCCGAGGAGGTCGGCGGCGGCCTGGTCGACGAGACCATCGCGTACGTCACGTCCGACGAACTGCGCCCGACGCCCTACGCCTCGGCCTACGAGATCACCGACCGACTCCCCTTCAACGTCAAGAAGTTGAAGGCCCTGCTGCGGGAGCGGGAGGTCGGCACGCTGACCGTGAAGAAGCGGGGGTCGGCGGTGGAACCGGAGGAACTGCGCCGGAAGGTCAAGCCGCAGGGACCCCACGCGGCGACCGTGTTCCTGACCCGGGTCGCGGGGGCCCCGACCATGCTGATCGGCGCCCCCGCACAGCCGCTGTAAACCCTCACTGACCAGGAAGGGAACGCAGTTTCGCCCGCAACAGCCGGCGCTCGCTCTCGTTGCGCGCCAGCCCCGCTGCCCGTGCGAACTCCTCGCGCGCCTCGGCGGTGCGCCCCAGCCGCGCCAGCAGGTCGCCGCGCACGCTGGGCAGCAGGTGGTAGTCGCGCAGGGCGGGTTCGGCGGTCAGGGCGTCGACCAGCTTCAGACCCTCGGCCGGGCCCTCGGCCATCGACACGGCGACGGCGCGGTTCAGCTCGACGACCGGGGACGGGGCGCGGGAGGCGAGCAGGCCGTACAGGGTGGCGATGGTCCGCCAGTCGGTCTCCTCGTAGGAGTACGCGTGCGCGTGGCAGGCGGCGATGGCGGCCTGGAGGGCGTAGCGGCCGGGGGCGCCGGTGGCGGTGGCGTCGGCGCGGTCGAGGGCCCGGATGCCGCGGGCGACGAGCATGCGGTTCCAGCGGCGGCGGTTCTGGTCCTTCAGGAGCACCGGTGTGCCGTCGGGGCCGGTGCGGGCGGCGGTGCGGGAGGCCTGGAACTCCAGGAGCGAGGTCAGGGCGTGCACCTCGGGCTCCTTGGGCATCAGGGCCGAGAGCACCCGGGCCAGGCGCAGGGCGTCCTCGCACAGGCCGGGGCGCAGCAGGTCGTCCCCGGCGGTGGCCGCGTATCCCTCGTTGAAGATCAGGTAGATGACGTCCAGGACGGAGCCGAGGCGGGCCTCGCGGTCGGGGCCGTACGGCACCTCGAAGGCGACGTTCTTCGTGGCGAGCGTCTTTTTCGCCCGGACGATGCGCTGGGCGATCGTCGGCTCCGGGACCAGGTAGGCCCGGGCGATCTCGGCCGTGGTCAGGCCGCCGAGCAGGCGCAGGGTGAGCGCGGTGCGGGCTTCCGGGGACAGCACCGGATGGCAGGTGGTGAAGACCAGCCGCAGCAGGTCGTCGTCGATGTCGTCCGGGTCGGCGGGCTCGTCGTACGACGCCGGGGCCGTGGTCTCCAGGTCCCGGCCGATCTCGGCGAGCTTGCGGGCGTAGGTCTCGCGGCGCCGGACCAGGTCGACGGCGCGGTGCCGCGCGGTGGCCATGAGCCAGGCGCCGGGGTTGTCGGGCACACCGTCCCTGGGCCACCGCTCCAGCGCCGCGACCAGCGCGTCCTGCGCCAGTTCCTCGGCGATGCCGACGTCCCGCACGATCCGGGCGACGCCGGCGACGACCCGGGGGGACTCCAGCCGGAAGACGGTCTCGATCGTGTGCGCCGCGGTCGGCTGTGCCGCGGTGGGCTGTGCCGCGGTGGGCTGTGCCGCGGTGGGCTGTGCTTCCACAGCCCACCATGCAACACCCCCGGACGGCCCTGGGCCAAGGACCGCTCAGCCCTCGGCGATCTCCCGCACCTCGCAGGTGACGGTCCAGAACTCCTCGTGGACCTGGAGGAACCGCTTGGTCCACTCCAGGGCCTCGGCCATGTCCTTGCACTGCATGATCGCGTAGCCGCCGACGACCTCCTTGGACTCGGTGAAGGGCCCGTCGGTGACGGAGATCTTCCCGCCCTCCCAGCGCGCGGTGGTGCCCTGGGCGGAGGGGGTCAGGCCGGCGGTGTCGAGCATGACCCCGGCCTTGGTGACCTCCTCGATCAGCCGGCCCATCCGCTGCATCAGCTCCTCGCTGGGGCCCTCGGCGGGGGCGGAGGCCTCGTCGATGCGCACGAGCGACAGATAGCGGGGCATGGTGACTCCTTCGGTCGGTGCGGCGGGGTCCGTCCCCGCCGCTCACCCATGCGTCGATCGGGAGACACCCGGATCGACACGCTCCCGGAAATTCCTCGAAGAAATTTTTTCCGGGGGCGTGCGGCGCCGCTACTTCAGCTCGGACCCGAATCCCGCCTTCGTGTACGGCGCTGCGACCGCCTTGCCGCCGAAGACGAGGGCCGCGTCCGTGACCACGCCCGTGGGGCGGCCGCGCAGGACCCAGACCGCGCCGTTGCCCGCGTCCTCGTTCGGCGCGGAGGCGGCCAGGTCGGCGTGTCCGTTGCCGTCGATGTCGACCAGGCCGACCGTGTAGCCGAAGGCGTCGTTGACCTCGGCGGTGCCGGGGACGCCCTTGGTGTTCTGGGTGAAGGCCTGCGCGCCGGTGCCGGTCAGGCCGGAGCGGCTGCCGCGCAGCACGTCGACCACGCCCTCGTCCTGGTTCTCGCCGGGCACGCCGACCGCCACGTCGTCGATGCCGTCGCCGGTGATGTCGCCGACGGCGACCGAGCGGCCGAACATGTCGTTCTCCTCCAGGGCGCCCGGGACGCCGGGGGTGTTCTGCGTGTACGACTTCCAGGTGTCCGGGGCGCCCAGGCCCGCGGCCGAGCCGTACGCCACCCAGATCTCCTCGTCCTCGGCGCGGCCGATGACGAGGTCGTCGACGCCGTCGCCGTTGACGTCCCCGATGGCCGCCGCGCGGTCCCCGGGGAAGTCGACGGACGGGGCGAAGCCCGAGGGGGTGCTGAGGTACACGTCGGTGCAGTGGCTTCCGTCGCCGCAGTACGAGGTGAGCGCGAGGTCGTCGCGGCCGTCGCCGTTGAGGTCGCCGGTGGCGCCGTCCTGGATGTCGATGTACTGGAGGTGGCCGGGGTCCAGGGGGGTCTTGGCGGCCGGGGTGCCGGTGCGCTTGAGCGGGCCCTTCCAGAGGGTGGCGGTGGTGCCGGCCGGGTCGTCGCCGCCGGAGAAGGTCGTGCGGAACAGGGCCAGGTCCAGCCGCCCGTCGCCGTCGAAGTCGCCGGTCTGGGTGTCGGCGGCGGGGACCGACGTACCGCCGGACAGTCCGCGTGGCCCGCCCCACACCACGACCGCGTCACCGGACGTGGAGCCGACGACCAGGTCCGCGTACCCGTCGCCGTCCAGGTCGCCCTTGGACAGCTGGAAGCCGAAGACCCCGCCCTTGGCCGGGCTGCCCGGGATGCCGGACGTGGCACGGCTGATGATCGTGCGGTGGCTGGTGGACAGGCCGTGCGGGCCGCCGTACATCACGGTCACGTAGCCCGCCCTGGCCTTGCCCCCGATCGTGGCCTGCGGGGCGCCGACGGCGAGGTCGGGGTAGCCGTCGCCGTTGAAGTCGTCGCGGACGGGCGCGGCCGTCTTCGTCGCGGACGCCTGCGGTACGGCGGCCCCGAGGGCGGTGAGGCCCAGGGCCAGCGGAAGCGCCCAACGGGCGTGCGAACGCAACGAGAACACCGGAAAACCCCCAGATGTACGGCGACTTGGTCACCGCAGGAGACTCACCGGCCACCCCCATGGTTGTACTGCCGGTGGTGCCGCTCAGCGCAGCGACGCCCACAGTTCGCTCGCCGCCGGTTCCTTCGCCACCACCCGGTTGGCGTCGGAGGGTGCCGTGACGACCGGCATCATCACCGTCTTCACCCGGTCGGCGGTGAGGCCCTTCAGGCTCTGGCCGAGCTTCATCAGTTCACCGAGGGAGTCCAGGCCGGTGTCCGTGGTGAGGCTGGCGGTCACCGCGTCGGCGACCTGGTAGAGCTTGGTCGGGTCGGCGAGGAGGTCGGTGTCGGCCATCTGCTCCAGCAGGGCCTTCACCAGCTTCTGCTGGAGGCCTATGCGGCCGAGGTCGCTGCCGTCGCCTATGCCGTGCCGGGTGCGGGCGAGGGCCAGGGCCTGGGTGCCGTCCAGGTGGTGGGTGCCGGCCTTGAGGTGCAGATGGCTTCTGTCGTCGTCGATGTCCTGGTCGGTGGTGACCGTGACCCCGCCGAGCGCGTCGACCAGCTTGGCGAAGCCGGAGAAGTCGATCTCCAGGTAGTGGTCCATGCGGACGCCGGTGATCGACTCGACGGTCTTGACCGCGCACACCGGACCACCCACCGAGTAGGCGCTGTTGAACATCGCGCTGTACGCCACCGCCGTGGAGCCGCCGGAGGACAGCGGGCAGGACGGGCGGGTGACGAGGGTGTCGCGCGGGATACTGACGACGGTCGCCTTCGTCCGGCCGGCGTCGATGTGCACCACCATCGCGGTGTCGGAGCGGGCGCCGGAGCTGTCGCCGCCGCCCAGCTCCTGGTTGGCCTTGCCGCTGCGCGAGTCGGAGCCGAGGACCAGGATGTTCAGGGCGCCGGTGGGCAGCGGGGAGGCGTCGGCCGAGGCGGTCGCGGCCGGGGTGGTCACCGCCTCCGCCGGGCGGTTGTCGCCGAGCGCGCTGTTGATGTCGACGCTCTTGATGTTGTTGTTGAGGTGCCAGTACGCGTAGCCGGCCGCGGCCACGCCCAGCACCAGGAATCCCGCCAGAGTGAGGCCGACGGCCTTCAGCGCTCTCGACCGCCGGCCCACCCGTCTGCCCGCGTCGCCCTGCTCCTCTTGTCGCGTCACGGGCAGGAACGTAAGTCCGAATTATTAGGGGACTGTTAGCGGAAGCCGTGAGAACCCGTTTTCTTGGGAAATTCTCATCCCAACGTCACCGTGGGCAGCGGGTTGCTCCCGCTCCACGACGCGTTGAAACCGAACGTCACCGAACCGCCGTCCGGCACAGAGCCGTTGTACGAGGCGTTCGCGCAGGACACCGCCGCGCCCGACTGGGCGCACGTGGCGTTCCAGGCCTGCGTGATCTGCTGGCCCGCGCCGAACGTCCAGTTCGCCTTCCACGAGGACAGCGAGGCCCCGGAGCAGGAGATCGTGACCTGCCCCGTGAAGCCGGTGTTCCACTGGCTGGTCACGCTGTAGGCCGCGGTGCAGGCGCCGGTCGGGGGCGGGGTGGTGGTGGAGCCGCCGAGGGCCTCGGCGATGCCGTGGTAGGCCGGTTTCGGCGCGTAGTTCTCGTCGTACGGCGTCGCCGCCCCGTACCCGGGGAACGTGCTCGGCACCCAGGAGTCGGAGTCGGTGAAGCCCCACACGGTGACGTTGACGCAGCGGGCCACGGCCGCGCAGGCGGCCACCACGGACTTGAAGTCGGCGGCCTGCTGGGCGAGTTTCGTGCTGTCGGCGGGCAGCGCCATCCGTACGTCCAGCTCGGTGATGGCCACGTCCACGCCGAGGTCGGCGAAGCGCTGGATGTTCTGCTGGAGCGTGGCCGGCACCTGGCCGAGGATCAGATGGGCCTGCAGGCCGACGCCGTCGATCGGAACGCCCTGCTGCTTGAGGGACTTGACCAGGTTGTACAGGGCGGTGGACTTCGCGTTCACGCCCTCGACGTTGTAGTCGTTGATGTACAGCTTGGCGTCCGGGTCGGCCGCGTGGGCCCAGGTCAGGGCGCTGGCGACATAGCCGGAGCCGAGGCCGTTGTACCAGAGGGTGGAGCGGTAGGTGCCGTCCTCGTTGAACGGCTCGTTGACCACGTCCCAGGCGGCGATCTTGCCCTTGTAGCGGCCGACCTCGGTGCTGATGTGGTTCTGCAGCAGGCTGCCGAGCTGGGCCGAGGTCCAGCTGCCGTTGGTCAGCCAGCTCGGGTTCTGGCTGTGCCAGACCAGGGTGTGGCCGCGCACCTGCTGGTTGTGGGCCTGGGCGAAGGCCACGATCTGGTCGGCCTCGCTCCAGTTGAAGCTGCCCTGGGTGGGCTCGACCGTGCCCCACTTCATGGCGTTGCCCGGGGTCAGCGAGCTGAACTGGGCCCCGGCGATGTCGCCGTACGTCCCGGTGAGCTTGGAGCCGGTGACCGCCGTACCGATGACCTTGCCCTTCGCGGCCGCGAGGTCGCGCAAGGGGGTGTCGGCGGCGTGCGCGGTGCCGGTGCCGGCGGCGAACAGGCCGACAGCCGTGACCAGGGCGGCCAGGCAGGCCCTCGAAGGGGTTCTGGAGGATCTCATTGCGGGTGCCTCCGAAAGTTTCGGTCGTGCAACCGATTGACTTCGGAGGAGTGTGGGGGCGCACCTCCCACCCGTCAATACGTCAACTTCCGGCCACACCCGGCGCTGCCGTGCTGGACCGCACCACGAGGCTGGTCGCCAGCTCCACCCGGGTCGCCGCCCGCTCGTCGTCCGCGCGGCCCAGGTCCAGCACCAGCCGGGCGGCGGCCTCGGCCATCTCCGTCAGCGGCTGCCGTACGGTCGTCAGCGGCGGGCCCACCCAGCGGGCCACCGGCAGATCGTCGAAGCCGACCACGCTCAGGTCCTCCGGGATGCGCAGCCCCAGTTCGCGCGCGGCCTCGTACAGCCCCAGCGCCTGCAGGTCGTTGCCCGCGAAGACGGCGGTGGGCCGGTCGGGGCCGCGCAGCAGCTCCAGGCCCAGGCGGTAGCCGGAGTCGTGGTGGAAGTCGCCGGTCCTGACCAGGCCCGGGTCGACCGGGAGTCCGGCGGTCTCCAGGGCGGCGCGGTAGCCGTCGAGGCGGGCGCGGCTGCACATCATCCGGGAGGGGCCGCTGATCGCGCCGATCCGGGTGTGGCCCAGCTCCACCAGGTGCCGGGTGGCGGCGAGGCCGCCCTGCCAGTTGGTGGCGCCGATCGAGGGGACGTCCGGGCCGGGGTCGCCGGCCGGGTCCATCACCACGAACGGGATGGAACGGCTGGTCAGCAGCGCCCGCTGGGACTCGTCCAGGCCGGACAGCACGAGGATCACCCCGTGCGGGCGGCGGGCGGCGACCTGGTCGGCCCAGGTCCGGCCCGGGGTGAGGCGCCCGGCGGACTCGGACAGCACGACACTCAGGCCCGCGTCCCGGGCCACGTTCTCCACGCCCCGGATGACCTCCATCGCCCAGGCGCTCTCCAGCTCGTGGAAGACCAGGTCGATCAGGGGCGAACGGGAGGCCTCGGCACGGCGGCGCCGGTAGCCGTAGGCGCGCAGCAGCTCCTCGACCCGGGTGCGGGTCGCCGGGGCGACGTCGGCACGGCCGTTGAGGACCTTCGAAACAGTCGGAGCGGACACCCCCGCTTCCCGGGCGATTTCGGCGAGGGTCGCCGTCTGCGTTTCTACGGGCTTCGAAGGCTTCATGCCCGCGATCGTATCCCTGCGGACCCTCTTGACGAAGGCCTTCGCTCGCCATAGGTTCCCGGAACATTCGATGTATTGTCCGAAACATTCGCAGCATCGACGAGCCCCTCTGACGAGCATCCCGACCCATCCGACGGGAGTTCCATGACCACCGCTCCTTGGCGCGACCCCGCCCTGCCCGCCGCCGACCGCGTCGACGACCTGCTCTCCCGGATGACCCTGGAGGAGAAGACCGCCCAGCTGTACGGCGTGTGGGTGGGCGCCGCCACGGACGGCGACGGAGTCGCCCCGCTGCAGCGCGAGATGACCGCCGAGTACGACTGGGACGAGCTGATCACCCGGGGCCTCGGCCAGCTGACCCGCTCCTTCGGCACCGCCCCCGTGGACCCGGCGCTCGGCGCCCAGGCCCTGGCCCGCGCCCAGCGGAGGATCGCGGCGGCGGGCCGCTTCGGCATTCCGGCCCTCGCCCACGAGGAGTGCCTGGCGGGCTTCACGGCCTGGGGCGCGACGGCCTACCCGGTGCCGCTGGCCTGGGGCGCGTCCTTCGACCCGGCGCTGGTCGAGCAGTTGGGCCGGCACATCGGGCGCGATCTGCGCTCGGTCGGCGTCCACCAGGGCCTCGCCCCCGTCCTGGACGTGGTCCGCGACCCGCGCTGGGGCCGGGTGGAGGAGACGATCGGCGAGGACCCGTACCTGGTCGGCACGGTCGGCGCGGCCTATGTGCGCGGTCTGGAGTCGGCCGGGATCGTCGCCACGCTCAAGCACTTCGCCGGGTACGCGTCCTCGGCCGGCGCCCGCAACCTCGCGCCCGTCCGGGCGGGGGTGCGGGAGTTCGCGGACGTGACCCTGCCGCCGTTCGAGATGGCGCTGCGCGAAGGCGGGGCGCGCTCGGTGATGGCCGCGTACACCGAGACCGACGGCGTGCCGGTCTCCGCCGACCCTGGCCTGCTGAGCCACCTGCTGCGCGACGAGTGGGGCTTCACCGGCACGGTGGTCGCCGACTACTTCGGCATCGGCTTCCTGCAGACCCAGCACCGGGTCGCCGGTGACGAGGCGGGCGCGGCACACCTGGCCCTCGCGGCGGGCATCGACGTCGAGCTGCCGACCCTGAAGTGCTACGGCACCCCGCTGGTGACCGCCGTACGAGCGGGCCGTGTCCCGGAGTCCCTGGTGGACCGGGCGGCCCGCCGCGTCCTGCTCCAGAAGTGCGAACTGGGCCTGCTGGACGAGGACTGGCGACCGGAACCGGAGGGCCCCGTCGACCTCGATTCGGCGGGCAACCGGGCGCTGGCCCGCCGGCTGGCGGAGGAGTCGGTGGTCCTGCTGGACAACCCCGACGGGCTGCTCCCCCTGGCCCCCGACACCCGGGTCGCAGTCGTGGGCCCCCGCGCGGCGGACGCGCTCGCGATGCTCGGCTGCTACTCCTTCCCGTCCCACGTCCTCGCCCACCACCCCGAGGTCCCCCTCGGCCTCTCCATCCCGACCGTCCTGGACTCCCTGCGCGCCGAACTCCCGGACGCCAAGGTCACGTTCGCCGAGGGCTGCGGGGTCTCGGACCCGGACACCGCCGGCTTCGCGGAGGCGGTCGCCCGGGCGGCCGAGGCGGACGTGTGCGTGGCGGTCCTCGGCGACCGCGCGGGCCTGTTCGGCCGGGGCACCTCGGGCGAGGGCTGCGATGTGGCGGACCTCCGACTTCCCGGCGTACAGGCGGAGTTGCTGGACGCACTGCTCACCACGGGCGTCCCGGTGATCCTGGTCCTCCTGACCGGCCGCCCCTACGCCCTGGGCCGCTGGCACGGCCGGCTCGGCGCGGTCGTGCAGGCCTTCTTCCCCGGCGAGGAGGGCGGCCCGGCACTCGCCGGGGTCCTGTCCGGCCGCGTGAACCCCTCCGGCCGCCTCCCGGTGAGCGTCCCGCGCATGCCCGGCGGACAGCCCTGGACCTACCTCCAGCCCCCGCTGGGCCTGGCCGGTGAGGTCAGCAGCCTGGACCCGACCCCGCTGTACCCCTTCGGCCACGGCCGCTCGTACACCTCGTTCACCTGGCAGGACCACACGGGCAACGATGTCACCGAGATCGGCACGGACGGCTCGTACGACCTCTCGCTGACCGTCCGCAACACGGGCGAGCGCGCGGGCGCGGAGGTCGTCCAGCTGTATCTGCACGATCCGGTGGCGTCGGTGACCCGCCCGGACGTCCGGCTCATCGGCTACCAGCGGGTGGAACTGACCCCGGGCGAGGCCCGCCGGGTGACCTTCCGCTTCCACCCGGACCTGTCGTCCTTCACCGACCGCACGGGCGCGCGGGTGGTGGAGCCGGGGGCGCTGGAGCTGCGCCTCGGCCCGTCGAGCGCCGAGGTACGGCACACGGCGCGGCTGCGGCTGACGGGGCCGGTACGGGTGGTCGGGGCGGATCGGCGGCTGCGCTGCGAGGTGGAGGTGTCCGAGGGAACTGATTGAGCGGAAGGGGGCGAGGGGACGTATTGAGCCACAGCGGAACCACAAGGAACCCGGTTCCGCAAGACCTCTGACACGGCGTTCAGGACGGGTTCAGGTTGCGCCTGGCAGGGTCGGGCCGAAGTTGATCACCCCCCACCCCGACAGGAGCACCCTTGACGACGACGAAGTCCGTGATGAAGAAGCTGCCCGAGGTCACGCTGGCGTTCTGGATCATGAAGATCGCCGCGACGACCCTGGGCGAGACGGCGGGCGATCTGTTCGCGCAGACGCTGAAGCTCGGCTATTTCCTCACCACCATCGCCCTGTTCCTGGTCTTCGTGGTGACGCTGGTGATCCAGCTGCGCTCGTCCCACTACAACCCGTTCTTCTACTGGACCGTGATCCTGTCGACCTCCATGGCCGGCACCACGATGTCCGACTTCATGAACCGGGACGCCAGCGCCAAGTACCTCTCGGGCGGCGCCACGAAGCTGGGCTGGGGCCCGCAGGGCCTCGGCCTCGGCTACCCGGAGGGCGCGGCGATCCTGGTCTCGATCCTGCTGCTGATCTTCCTCGGCTGGAAGCTGAGCGGGATGACCTTCCAGATCACCGAGATCGTCTCCTTCAAGGGCGAGGCCCTGTTCTGGTCGGCCATCCTGGTCTCCAACACGCTCGGCACCTCGATGGGCGACTTCCTCTCCGACAGTTCGGGCCTCGGCTACCTGGGCGGCGCGGCCCTGGTGACCGGCCTGCTGCTGGTGCTGCTCGCGCTGATGAAGGTGCCGGCCGTCCCGAACGTCCTGCTCTTCTGGATCGCCTTCGTCCTGACCCGCCCGCTGGGCGCCACGGCGGGCGACTTCCTCACCAAGCCGGTCGCCAAGGGCGGCCTGGACCTCGGTACGGCCGGTTCGTCGGCGGTGCTGCTCGCGCTCCTGTTCGGCCTGATGGCGTACGCGCACCTGCAGGAGCGGAAGGCCGGGACGGCCGCGCTCGAAGGCCCAGAAGCGCACGCGGTCAGCCTCGACAAGGCCGGCCGCCGGTAACGGAAAACACCCCGCCCCCGGAGAACCGGGGGCGGGGTGTTCATGGAGCGCCGGGCAGGCCTTGCACCTGCATTTCCCCGCAGGAAGCGGGGCGTCTTTCCTTGGACCACCAACGCACTGCGTTCGTACCGGATTTCCGGCCGTTCGCTGTGTGATGATCATAGCCGATGTGCGGGCCGGTACGTCAACTCAGCTGCTCGAACCGCCAGCGGTGCACCGCCCGGGTCACCAACTCGGCGTCCGGCTCGGGAAGTTCGGGCAGCGAGGCGTCGTACGGCGCGTCCCACCAGGTGATGACGAGCACCCGGTCCTGCGGGGCGCGGAAGGTCTCCCGCCGTACCGGCTCCCGGGCGAGCCCCTGTGCCCGCACCCAGGCGAGGAGTTCCCCGCCCCGGCCCTCGGCGGCCCGGGCCTCCCACATCAGGGCGACCGTCACGAGTACAGGTTCTCCTTGCTGACCTCGTGCACATGGTCGTGGCCCGGGACGTGCGGGTCCGTCACCGGCAGGGAGGAGTCGGCGGACAGGTCCCAGCTGGAGGCGGCCCGGTTACGGGCGACCATCTCGGCGCCGAGGGCCGCGACCATCGCGCCGTTGTCCGTGCACAGCTTGGGGCGCGGGACGCGCAACCGGATGCCGGCGGCCTCGCAGCGCTCCAGCGCGAGGGCGCGCAGCCGGGAGTTGGCGGCGACACCGCCGCCGATCATCAGATGGTCGACGCCCTCGTCCTTGCAGGCGCGGACGGCCTTGCGGGTGAGGACGTCCACCACGGCCTCCTGGAAGGAGGCGGCCACGTCACGGACCGGGACCTCCTCGCCAGCGGCGCGCTTGGCCTCGATCCAGCGGGCCACGGCCGTCTTCAGGCCGGAGAATGAGAAGTCGTACGCCGCGTCGCGCGGGCCGGTCAGGCCGCGCGGGAAGGCGATCGCCTCCGGGTCGCCCTCGCGGGCGTAGCGGTCGATGACCGGGCCGCCGGGGAAGCCCAGGTTCAGCACGCGGGCGATCTTGTCGAAGGCCTCGCCGGCCGCGTCGTCGATGGTGGAGCCCATCGGGCGGACGTCGGAGGTGATGTCCTCGGACAGCAGCAGGGAGGAGTGGCCGCCGGACACCAGCAGGGCCATGGTCGGCTCGGGCAGCGGGCCGTGCTCCAGCTGGTCCACGCAGATGTGGGAGGCGAGGTGGTTGACGCCGTAGAGGGGCTTGCCGAGCGCGTAGGCGTACGCCTTGGCGGCCGAGACGCCGACCAGCAGGGCGCCGGCGAGGCCGGGGCCCGCGGTGACCGCGATGCCGTCCAGGTCCTTGGCGGAGACGCCCGCCTCCTTGAGCGCGCGGTCGATGGTCGGGACCATCGCCTCCAGGTGGGCCCGGGACGCCACCTCGGGTACGACACCGCCGAAGCGGGCGTGCTCGTCGACGCTGGAGGCGATCGCGTCGGCCAGCAGGGTGGTGCCGCGGACGATGCCGACGCCGGTCTCGTCGCAGGAGGTCTCGATGCCGAGGACGAGAGGTTCGTCAGTCATTGGTCTCGGTTCCTTGTACGGAGGATGAACCCGCGGCGGAGCCGCTGTTGGATTCCGTGGTCAGGCGCATCACCAGGGCGTCCACGTTGCCCGGCTGGTAGTAGCCGCGTCTGAAGCCGATGGGCTCGAAGCCGAAGCGCTCGTAGAGCTTCTGGGCGCGGACGTTGTCGACCCGGCACTCCAGCATGACCTCGGAGCACTCGAAGGCGGTGGCGGCCTTCAGCAGCTCGGTGAGCAGCAGGGCGCCGAGGCCGGTGCCCTGCTGGTCCCGGGCCACGGCGATGGTCTGGACGTCGGCCAGCTCGCCGGAGGAGGCCAGGCCCGCGTAGCCGACGATGCGGCCGGCGTCCTCGGCCACGAGGTAGCGCCGGGTCGCCTCGGAGCCCCGGGAGTGGGCCAGCTCGGACCAGAACATGCCGCGGGACCACGCGTCCTCGGGGAAGAGGTCCTTCTCCAGTTCGAGGACGGGGTCGATGTCCCACCAGCGCATCTCGCGCAACTGTCCGGTCACTTGGGGGTGACCACCTTGTAGTTCTTGGGGACCTGGGCGTCGGGACGGCGCAGGTACAGCGGGCGCGGGGCCGGAAGCTCCTCGCCCGCGGCCAGCTTCTCGGCGGCCAGCGCGGCGAGGGCGGCGGCGGACACGTGCTCGGGCTCGTGGGCGCTCGGGAACGTGTCCGGGTAGAGCAGCGCGCCCGCGCCGACCGCGGGGAGCCCGGCGACCTGCTCGGCGATGTCGGCGGGGCGGTCGACGGCCGGGCCGGTCAGGCGGGTGCGGGAGTCGGCGTACGTCGCCCAGTAGACCTCCTTGCGCCGGGCGTCGGTCGCCACGACGAAGGGGCCCTTCTCGATGTCGGCGGCGTAGGCGAGCCCGTCCAGCGTGCACAGGCCGTACACGGGGACGCCGAGCGCGAGGCCGAAGGTGTCGGCGGTCATCAGGCCGACGCGCAGGCCGGTGTAGGGGCCGGGGCCGGTGCCGACGACGACCCCGGTGACGGCCTCCAGCTTGAGCCCCGCCTCGGCGAGCACACGGTCGACGGCCGGCAGCAGCAGCTCCCCGTGCCGGCGCGCGTCCACCTGACTCGACGACGCGATGACGTCCGTCCCGTCGTGCAGTGCGACGGTGACGGCGGGGGTGGCGGTATCCAGAGCGAGCAAGAGCACGCGAACAGCCTACGGCGCCCGCGCCGCCCGCATCGCCGTCCGGGGCAGACGGTGACTGACTGCTACGGTCTGTACGAAGTACGACATATGGCGCGAGGCAGAGGTGGACGGACGTGGCAGGGACCAGCTCGGGGATCGTGGCCGGCCTCACCGCGGCGGCCCTCGGAGCCGTCGGCTTCCTCGCCTACCAGGCGCAGGCGACCGTACCGGCGAGCCTGGCCGGCGGAGCCGGCGCGGGGGCGTCGCCCTCGGCGAGCGCCAGCAAGGCGCCGCGCGACCTGCGCAACCCGGGCGCCCTGCCGGGCGACTCCGGTACGGGTGAACGGGTCGTGTACTCGGTGGACGACGACCGGGTCTGGCTGGTCGACGAGAGGAACGTGGTGCAGCGCAGCTTCGGGGTGCACCCCGGCGCGGTCGACCCGCCGGTGGGCCGGTACTGGGTCACGTCCCGCTCCAACGCGGTCACCGGGACGGACGGCGTTCCCATCGAGCACGTGGTGCGCTTCACCAGCGTGGACGGGGTGGTGATCGGCTTCAGCGCGGCGGTGGGCAGCGGCGCGGGGATGACCACCGAGGGCGTGAAGACGGGCGGTATCCGGGAGTGGCGCGAGGACGGCGACGCGATGTGGAGGTTCGCGACGATCGGCGTACCGGTCGTCGTCATCCGCTAGCCGCGGCTACGCGGCCCGGCGGTGCCCCTGCTCCCGCTCGGCCCGCCCGGCCTGCTCGGTCTTCTCGGGCTCCGGCTGCCGTGGTGGTCGGGAGATGGTGGCCGCGGCCGCGCACGACGCCAGCAGGTCGTGCATGGACACCCCGGAGACCACGAGCGGCCCGGCCGGTTGCGCCGTGGGTCGAGAAGCGGGCATGGACGCCTCCTGACGTGCGGGGGCGGGCGTAGTTAGGTACACCTAACCACTGGCTGGATACCATGTGACCACGCCCGGGACGCCCGGCGCAACATGTTGCCGACGGCTTGTCGGAAAGTACGGCGGATCAGGCGTCCAGCGTGTCCAGGCCGGCCTCGGCCCACCGCTCCCCGAGCCCGGTCACCGTCACGTGCCGTACCTCGTCCGTGGTGTCTCCGACGGCGCGGTGGATGACGACCTGCAACCGGTCCTCGGTCAGCTCCTCGACCTTGCCCTCGCCCCACTCCACGACGATCACCGAGTCGGTCAGGGAGACGTCGAGGTCCAGGTCCTCCATCTCGTCGAGGCCGCCGCCGAGCCGGTAGGCGTCGACGTGGACGAGCGGGGGGCCGTCGCCGAGGGAGGGGTGCACCCGGGCGATCACGAAGGTCGGCGAGGTGACCGCGCCACGGACGCCCATTCCCTCGCCCAGCCCGCGGGTCAGCGTCGTCTTGCCCGCGCCCAGCTCCCCGGTGAGCATCACCAGGTCGCCCGCGCGCAGCAGCTTGGCCAGTCGGCGGCCCAGCTCCCGCATCTGCTCGGGAGAGGTGACGGTCAGCCGGGTCTCAGCGGGGTTGTGCGGTGCTGCTGGTGCTTCCATAGCCACTTACGGTAGCCCCTGCGGGCACGGCACCCGCGCGGGTGAGCAGGTCGGCGAGCCGGTCGGTGACCACTTCCGGGTGTTCCAGCATGACCAGGTGCCCCGCGTCCGGCACCAGCACCAGCTCGGCGTCCGGGAGCAGGTCGGCGATGACCTCGCTGTGCTCGCTGGGCGTGACCAGGTCCTGCACCCCGGCCAGCACGAGCACCGGGAAGTCCCGGAAGCAGGCGAGCGCCTCGGTCTTGTCGTGGTCGGTGAAGGCCGGGTAGAACTCGGCGACCACGTCGATCGGCGTGGACTCGATCATCCGTTCGGCGAACCGCTCCACGGCCGGGTCGACGTCCCGGGTCGCGAACGAGTACCGCTTGATGATCCCGGCGAACAGATCGGCGGTGGCCCGGCGGCCCTTCTCCACCAGCTCCGCCTGCTGCCCGAGCGCCTTCAGCACTCCGGGGAGGATCCGGCGCACCGCGTTGACGCCGGCCAGCGGCAGCCCGAAGTTGACCTCGCCGAGCCGTCCGGACGACGTGCCGACGAAGGCGGTGGCGACCACCCGGTCCCGGATCAGCTCCGGGTACTGGGCGGCCAGCGCCATCATCGTCATCCCGCCCATGGAGTGGCCGACCAGCACGATCGGCCCGTCCGGTACGGCCGCGTCGAGGACCGCCTTCAGATCGCGGCCGAGCTGGTCGATGGTGACGGGCACGCCGTCCTGGGTCTGGGCCACGCCCCGCCCGGACCGCCCGTGGCTGCGCTGGTCCCAGTGGACGGTCCGGACGACCCCGCGCAGGGCGGCGCGCTGGAAGTGCCAGGAGTCCTGGTTGAGGCAGTAGCCGTGGCTGAAGACGACGGTGACCGGGGCGGGTGCCTTGCGGCCGAAGAGCCGGCGGCGGCGCGGGGAGACGTTCGGGCCGGGGTCGGGGTCGACGTCGTCGACCTCGTAGTACAGCTCGGTGCCGTCGTCGGCGTGCGCCTTGCCGGGGGTGCCGCGCAGGGTGCCGTAGGGGCCCGCCGAGTCCAGCGCGAGCCGGGCCTTGCGGCGCATCCCGCGGCCGACGGTCATCCGCTCGATGGCCACACCGGCGGCCGCGCCCGCGGCGAGCACGCCTATCGCGGCACCGGCGATGCCGGTCGCCCTGCGCCAGCTGCCGGCCGCCTCCGCGGCGGAGGCGGCGGCGGCCGCCGAGGCGACGACGTCCGCCACGGCCTCCGCACTGCTCTCGCTCACGTACCGCTCCTCTTCGCCGTACTGCAGTTCGCTGGGTGGATGAAACAGATGGTGCCGGTGGGGCTGGTGTGGTGCAGGGGTGGTGCGTGGTACGGGTCAGGACGGGAGTAACCGGGCGCGTGCGCCCGTCTCCGAAGGGGTTACCCCTCTTCTTCCCCGTTCACATAGACGCGAGGAACGCGCGTTCCGATCCGGGTGACGATTTCGTACGCGATCGTGCCGCAGGCCTGCGCCCAGTCCTCGGCGGTCGGCTCACCCCGGTCGCCGGGCCCGAACAGCACGGCCTCCGCGCCCACCGGGGGCTCGTCCCCGCCGAGGTCGACCACGAACTGGTCCATCGCGACCCGTCCGGCGACGGTCCGCCACTTGCCGTCGACCAGCACCGGGCCGGTGCCGGAGGCGTGCCGGGGGATGCCGTCCGCGTAGCCGACGGGGACGAGGCCGAGGGTGGTCTCGCCGGGGGTGACGTAGTGGTGGCCGTAACTGACGCCGTGTCCGCCGGGCACGTGCTTGACCAGCGCCAGTGACGCGCTGAGCGTCATCACCGGCCGCAGGCCGAAGTCGGCCGGGGTGCCGATCTCCGGGCTGGGCGAGACGCCGTACATGGCGATACCCGGACGGACCAGGTCGAAGTGGGTCTCCGGGAGGGTCAGCGTGGCCGGGGAGTTGGCGAGGTGCCGCACCTCGGGGCGTACGCCCTGTTCCTCGGCGTACGCCACCATCTCCCGGAACCGGGTGAGCTGGGCGGCGATGGACGGGTGCCCGGGTTCGTCGGCGCACGCGAAGTGGGACCACAGACCGGTGACCCGGACCAGTCCCTCGCGCTCGGCGCGCAGGGCCTCGGCGACCAGCTCGGGCCAGTCGGCGGGCTGGCAGCCGTTGCGCCCGAGCCCGGTGTCGGCCTTCAGCTGCACCCGTGCGGGCCGGCCCGCCTGCCGGGCGGCCTCCGTCACCTCGCGCAGCGCCCACATCCCGCTGAGCGCGACGTCGATGTCCGCCTCGATGGCCTCCCGCCAGGGTCCGCCCGGCACCCACAGCCAGCACAGGACGCGGGTGTCCAGACCGGCGGCGCGCAGCGCGAGGGCCTCCTCGGGCGTGGCCGTGCCGAGCCAGGTGGCCCCCGCCTCGACGGCCGCGCGGGCGCACGGCACGGCCCCGTGGCCGTAGGCGTCGGACTTGACGACGGCCATCAGGGCGGCGCCCTTCGCCCGGGCGCGCAGGGCCCGCACATTGGCGCGCAGGGCGGCCAGATCGATCTCGGCCCGGGCGCGCAGGGGCGCGGTCGGCACAGCTGCAGTCTCACTCATGGCGCCCCCAGTGTCTCAGAGGACCGCGCGGGCCCCAGGTGCAGTGCCAGGTCCCGGGCCGCCGCGGTGGAAGGCCACCCGGATGCCGCGCGGACGGGTCACCCGGGGGGTGGACCTGGGTACAGCCCGATTCGGCAGGCAGGTGCAGTCCGCACGCGCCGCCGCCCCGGCATCGTCGAGGCCATGCAGACGAGACAGTGGTGGAAAGCACAGGCAGGGGTCTATCTGGTGGTCGCCTTCGTGGCGGCCGGAGCGCTGGGAGCGCTGCAACCGGCCACCGGGATACCCACGGAGGTCGTCCAACTGACCCAGTTCGGCCCGGCGTTGGGCGTGGCCGCGGCGGCGCTGCTGTGGCCGTCCCTGACGCGCGAACTACTCGCCGGTCCCCCGGCGCACCCGCCCGCCCCGTGGCGGAAGCTGCTCGCCACACCCGCACTGATCATCCTCCTCTCGGCAGGCCCGTACGCCCTCCTCACCCACACCACCCACGCCACCGACCCCCGCGGCCTGCACCACCCCTTCCTCCTCATCGCCCTCGCCCAACTGGTCGGCGCCTGCGGCGAGGAGATCGGCTGGCGCTGCTTCCTGCAGCCCCTGCTGCGCACCCGCTTCGGACCGCTCACCGCGTCGGCGGCGGTCGGGGCGGTGTGGGGCCTGTGGCACGTCCAGGTGCTGGCCCGGAGCCCGGCCTACGCGGTGGGGTTCCTACTCGCCACGATCGCGATGTCCGTCGTGCTGGGCCTGGCCCTGGAGGGAGTCGGGGGACGCCTGCGCCTGCTGCTCGCGGGCGGCTTCCACGCCCTGGTCAACCTCGGAATGCTGCTGTTCATGGACGAGGAGACGGGCAGGGCGGTGCCGATGGTCCTGTTCGGGCTGGCCTGCGCGGTGACGGCGGTGGCGTGGGTGGGGCTCAGGCGCGGGGTTACGATCCCGGCGGCCGTGGGGTGAGGGGGCATGGGGTGGGGGGTTTCCGGCGCGCGGACTGGGTCGCGCTCGGGCGGTGTCAGCTGGTCGGGCTGGCCGGGTTTCTGGTGGTCGGGGCCGGGCTGTTGGCCGGCGGCGCGTTGACGCTGCTGCCGCTCGGGATCGGCTTCCGGGTGCTGCCCGCGGCCGCCGGGCTGCTGCGCCGGGTGTCCGACCGGTACCGGGCCCGCGCGGCCCGCTGGACCGGCCGCCCCCTCAGCCCGCCCGACCCGCTCCCCCGCGGTACGTCGGCCCGCCGCGGCAGTGCCGCGATCCTCGGGGACGACGGCTTCTGGCACGACCTGCGCTGGGCCTGGCTGGAGCCGTGGACGGGCGGGGTGCTGGCGGCGGTTCCGCTCGCGCTGGTCGAGTACGGGGCGTTCGGCGCGCTGGTCCAGCCCTTCGTCTGGCGCCGGCTGGGCGACGGCAACTGGTACGCCTTCGTACCGGTCACCTCCACGGCCGGCATGCTCACGGCCCTGCTCCTCGGCCTGGTCCTCATCACCACGGGCCTGCGCCTGGCGCCGGTCATGGCGACCCTGCACGCCCGCCTCACCCACCGCCTGCTCTCCGCCCCGCGCACCACCGAACTGACCCGCCGCGTGGCCCGGCTGGCGGACACCCGGGCCACCGCCCTGGACGTGCACGCGGCCGAACTGACCCGTATCGAACGGGACCTGCACGACGGCGCCCAGGCCCGCCTGGTGGCCCTGGGCCTCACCCTGGACGAGGCGACCCGCCTGCTGGGCACCGACCCCGAGGCCGCCCGCACCCTCCTCCTGGACGTCCGCGCCACCTCCGCACGGGCGTTGCAGGACCTGCGCGACCTCGTCCACGGCATCCACCCGCCGATCCTGACGGACCGGGGCCTCGCCGACGCGGTCCGCTCCCTGGCCCTGGACAGCCACCTGGACGTCGAGGTGACGGTGGATCTGCCACCGGCCCGCCTCCCCGCACCCGTCGAATCGGCGGCCTACTTCGCGGTGTCCGAACTCCTCACGAACGCGGCGAAGCACGCGGCGGCGACCCGGGTCGACATCACCCTCACCCACAACGCCACGCACCTACGGGTGAGCGTGACAGACGACGGCCACGGCGGCGCCGACCCGTCCTCCGGGACCGGACTCCCGGGCATACGACGCCGGTTGGATACCTTCGACGGCACCCTCGCCCTGCACAGCCCGCCGGGCGGACCGACCACCGCGACCCTGGAGATCCCGTGCGCGTCGTCCTCGCCGAAGACCTCTTCCTCCTCCGCGACGGCCTGACCCGCACCCTGCGCGAGCACGGCTGCGAGGTCGTGGCCTCGGTCGACAACGGCCCCGCGCTGGTACGGGCCCTGCGCGAGACGGACCTGGACGTCGCCGTGATCGACATCCGCCTGCCGCCGACGCACACGGACGAGGGGCTGCAGGCGGCCCTGGAGGCCCGCCGCACCCGCCCCCGGCTGCCGGTCCTGATCCTCTCCCAGTACGTCGACCAGCTCTACGCCCATGAACTCCTCGCCTCCGGAGAGGGCGCGGTCGGCTACCTCCTCAAGGACCGCGTCACCCACACCGCCCAGTTCATCGACGCCCTGCACACGGTCGCCGCCGGCGGCACGGTGATGGACCCCCAGGTCATCGCCAAGCTCCTGACCCGCAGCGAGAAGCGGGGCCGGACCGACTCCCTGACCCCCCGCGAGCACGAGGTCCTCACCCTCATGGCCGAGGGCCGCTCCAACACGGCCATCGCCGACGCCCTCCACATCAGCGAGAGCGCGGTGGCGAAACACATCGCGTCGATCTTCAGCAAGCTGGAGATAGAGCAGTCGCCGGAGGCGAATCGGCGGGTGTTGGCGGTGTTGGCCTACTTGAAGGGCTGACACCCGCGTAGCTACGTAACTGCGGGCAGTCGTGCCGCTGGGGCGGTGCCCACCCTGCAGCGGCTGCGTGGATGGCTGCGGGTGAGTAGGGGCTGGTCGCGCAGTTCCCCGCGCCCCTGGGGAATTGCAGCCCCGTCGACCACCATGACACCGTCCGTAACTGCGGGCAGTCGTGCCGCTTGGGGCGGCACGGGTGGGCGCAGCGGCACCCCGTCAGCGCCGGGCTGCGCGACCCACCCCCGCTCAGCCCCCACTCCGGGCAACAGGTCAACCCCGTACGTCCCGCCACGCCTCCGGAATGCGCTCCGCGACGTCATGTGCCCCGACCGGCGCCCCGTCAGCCGCGAACCGCCCCGCCAGCCCATGCAGATACGCCGCCACACTCCCCGCGTCCAACGCGGACAACCCCGCCGCCAGCAAAGACCCGGCCAGCCCCGACAACACGTCCCCGCTCCCGGCCGTAGCCAGCCACCCCGTCCCCGTGGCGTTCACCCGCACAGCCCCACCCCCGGAGTCCGCGACCAACGTCGTCGACCCCTTCAAAAGCACGGTCGCCCGATACACCGCCGCCAACTCCCGCACCGCAGCCAGCCGAGCCCCCTCGACCTCCTCCCGCGGCACCCCGAGCAACGCCGCCGCCTCCCCGGCATGCGGAGTCATCAGCGTCGGCGCCGTACGCCCGGCCACGGCGTTCCGCCCGGCCAGCCGCAGCCCGTCCGCGTCGAGCAGCACCGGCACATCGGCGGTCAGCACCTCCGCCACGGTCGCCGCATCGTCCCCGGCCCCCGGCCCGGCCACCCAGGCCTGCACCCGCCCGGCCTTGGCAGGCCCCTGGTCGGACACGAGCGTCTCCGGGAACCGAGCGATGACCGCCTCCGCCGCAGGACCGACGTACCGTACGGCCCCCGCCCCACCCCGCAGCGCCCCGGAGACGGCGAGCACCGCGGCTCCCGGATACCGCGCGGACCCCGCGGCGATCCCGACCACCCCCCGCCGGTACTTGTCGCTCTCCGCCGCGGGCACCGGCAACAGCCGTGCCACATCCGCGTGCTGCAACGCCTCCAGCTCGGCGTCCGGCGGCAGGTCGAGCCCGATGTCGATCAGCCGCACCGACCCGGCGTACTCGCGCGCGGGGTCGATCAGCAGCCCCGGCTTGTGCGTCCCGAAGGTGACGGTGAGGTCGGCCCGCAGCGCCGCGCCCCGCACTTCCCCCGTGTCCGCCTCGACCCCACTCGGCAGATCCACTGCGACGACAGCGGCCCGCGACCGCTCGACGACACCGGCCAGCGCCTCCGCGTCCGGCCGCAGCCCGCCCTTGCCCCCGATCCCGACGATGCCGTCCACGACGAGGTCGGCCCGCTCGACGGCCTCTTCGGCAGCGCCGTCGGCCGCGACACACCCACCCGCCCGGAGCAGCGCCGCGAGCCCCTCGGCATGGGTCCGCTCGGGCTTCGCCAGCAGTACGGCCGTGACCCCGGCCCCGCGTCGCGCCAGCCGCGCCCCCGCGTACAGGGCGTCGCCGCCGTTGTCCCCGCTCCCGACGAGCAGCACCACCCGGCTGCCGTACACCCGCCCGAGCAGGTCCGCGCAGGCAGCGGCCAGCCCCGCGGCGGCCCGCTGCATCAGCGCACCCTCCGGAAGCCGCGCCATCAACTCCCGCTCGGCCGCCCTCACCGTCTCCACGCTGTACGCAGTACGCATGGCATCGAGTCTCCCCCGGAAACCCCGGCCGTCACACCCGGGGCATCACCCCTCGGCGACCACCACGGCCGACGCGATCCCCGCGTCATGGCTGAGCGACACATGCCAGGACCGCACCCCGAGTTCCGCCGCCCGCGCGGCCACGGTCCCCTTCACCCGCAGCCGGGGCTGCCCGCTGTCCTCGACGAACACCTCGGCATCGGTCCAGTGCAGCCCGGGCGGCGCACCCAGCGCCTTGGCCAGCGCCTCCTTGGCCGCGAACCGCGCCGCGAGCGACGCGATGCCCCTGCGTTCCCCGCTGGGCAGCAACAACTCACGCTCGACGAACAGCCGATCGGCCAGCCCAGGCGTCCGATCCAGCGACGCCCGGAACCGATCGATCTCGGCGACGTCGATTCCGACCCCGATGATGCTCATGGTGAGCACCCTACGGTGCGACCCGCCGCAGGATCGCCCGCACGATGTGCCAGTGCTTCGGCCTGCCGTGGGCGTCGTGGCCGTCGTACTCGCGCTCGGTGACGGCCACCGCCCGCAGGCCGGTGCACAGTCCGTGCACCTCGGCCCGGGTCAGGAAGGTCAGGGGCCGGCCCCACCGGGCCCAGGAGTCGTTGACGCCGAAGAAGGTACAACAGAACAGGCCGTCTTCGGTCAGTCCGGTCCGGATCGCCGCTACGACACCCGGCAGGTCCCGCCGCGGCAGGAACGGCAGTACGTGGACGGCGAGTACCAGGTCGTACCGGCCCGCCGGGATGTCGGCCTCGCGGATGTCGCGGGGGATCACGGTCAGCCGGGGGTCGCCCAGCCGCTCGGCGTACCGGAGGGTCACCGCGTCCGGGTCGACGGCGTCGACGTCGAAGCCCGCCTGCAGCAGGTGGCGGGTGTCGCTCAGCGGCCCAGCACCGATGTCCAGGGCCCGCCCGTGCCCCCGCCTCAGCAGGTCGAGAGCGTCCAGGACGAGCGAGCTCGGGCCGCGGTCCGGGCGGAGCGCGGCGTACGACGACGTGCGGCCGGACCGCGGCCCGTGCGGGGTCATCCGCTGGCTCGGAGAACCTTGTCCTCCACCAGGGCCGCCGCGAGTTCCACCTTTTCGGCGTCCGTCAGCCCGCCCGGCAGCTCGCGCACGTAGAAGGCGCCGGTGCGGGCGATGAACGCCAACGCCTCGGCGGCCAGCCGGTTGACGCTGACCAGGACCTCACCGTCGGGCGCGATCAGCCGGGTCTCGTCCCCTTCCACCCGGATCCGCTGCTGCCCCGCCTGCTCGTTCACGAGCCGACGGCGCGGGGTCAGCGTCCGGGCGTCGTACCAGACGTCGGGCAGGGCCTCGCCGAACAGGCGCTCGTAGTAGGCCCTGAACTCGTGGAACGACGGCTTCGGGCGAGGCACCGCCGTGTCCGGGACGGGCGCGTTGCTGGGGGCATGGTGGACGTACCGGCCGAAGAACCGCCGGCAGTAGGCCTCGTACTCCGTGGTGAACAGGATGAACTGGTGCCACACCTCGTCGACCCGCAGCGAGTGCATCTGCCAGGACCGGCCGGGGTCCTCGTGCGCCATCACGAAGTACCGCTTGACCTCGCGGAACAGAAGTTCCGCCTCGGCGGCCTCGTCGACTACCCGTTCCTTGAGGAGCTTCTCGATGAGATACGGCGCCGCATGGTCGACGGCCGCGCTCCAGTCGACGGCCGCGCTGCGATCGATGGCCTGGAGACTCATTGCCGCTCCCTATTCCGCCCGGAGCGCCTGCACCTGCGGCAACTGCACCTGACAGGTCGACACGCAGATGCTGCAGTCGGTGTGGCAGGTACTGCAGGGCGAATGGCAGCTCGTGCAATTGGGGTCCCAGTCGTCCGCGCGCTCCATGCGCAGCCGGGCGCGTCTCCCGATACGCAGGCGTCCGGACTCCGCGGATGGTGTGGGCGTGCCGTGGACGTCGGCGACGTTCTCCTCCCGGCGCCGCACGAGGGTGGCGTCCGCCCGCACCCAGAGCACCGTGCCGCCGAACGGCATGACCTGTGCGGGAGCCTCCTCCGCGTGGAGGATGTCCGCCCTGGGGATCCTGATGCTCTGGGACAGGTCGTAGAGGCTCGGGTACAGCTCGACGTGTTCGTTGCCGTCCGTGGACCCGACGTACCCGAAGAAGACCCTGGCCGTCGTCCCATGCCTGCGCAGGTTCCGCAGCAGCGGATGCTCCTCGATCGGGACGCCCGTGTTCTTGCCCGCCATGGTGCCTCCTGGCTCGTGTGCATGGATCTCGAAGCTACGAGCCCGTGGAGCCGGAGCGTTTGTGCCGTCGCCGACACATCATGCGTCCGGCGTAGAACGGCTCACGCCCCCAGCTCACACCACACGTACTTGCCCCGGTTGCCGAACCTGGCCGACGGCTGCCAGCCCCAGTAGTCCGCACAAGCCTTGACCAGGCCCAGCCCTCGCCCCTCCTCCACCTCACCCACCAGCGTCAACGGCCGTGGCGGTTCCGGCGGCGCGGGATCCGTGTCCCAGGCCCCGATCCAGACCACCCCCTCCGGGGAGCGGCGGACCCTGAGGGCAGCGGGCCCCTTGGTGTGGCGTACGGCGTTGGAGACCAGCTCGGTGGCGAGCAGCTCCGCTGTGTCCACGAGTCCGATCAGGCCGTGGAGGGTGAGGATCAGACGCAGGGTGCGGCGGCAGACGGTGACGGCTCTGAGGTCGTTGGGGATGTAGAGGGTGTAGTCCCAGGTTTCGGGCATGCGACAACTCCGTCTCGCTGTGTGTGCGTTACGTCACCGACGGTAGATCTAAATCTAGGGACGCAGCAAGCCGGTCGCGTAATCTGACGCCGAACGAGTCGCACCTACAGGGGCGTTAGGAGGACCAGTCGATGGTGAAGAGGCGCGAACCAACGGCACGCCAGATGCGGCTGGCAACTGAACTGCGCAGACTTCGCGAGGCTGCGGGTCTCAACTCCCGCCAGGCAGCCGCGTTGCTCGGCGTGGGCCCCGCCCAGATCACCCATATCGAGTCCGCGCTCGCGGGCGTGAGCGAGCAGCGACTCCGCCGCCTCGCCTCCCACTACGCCTGTACTCACGAGGAGTTCATCGACGCCCTGGTCGCGATGGCCACGGATCGGACGCGCGGCTGGTGGGAGGAGTACCGGAGCCAACTGCCCACGTCGTTCCTGGACCTCTCCGAGTTGGAGCACCACGCCCGGTTCCTACGTCACGTGGCAATCCTGTACGTGCCCGGCCTACTGCAGACGGAGGACTACTCGCGTGCCGTCTTCTCGTCCAGGCTGCCGGAACTGACCGGCGAAGAACTTGAGTTGCGCATCCAGCACCGAAAGGAGCGCCAGGAGTTCACCATCCCGTACGAAGCGGTGATCCACGAGGCGGCACTTCGGATCAGAGTCAGCGACCGCGCCACCTCAAAGGCTCAACTCATCCGGCTTCTTGAGCTCTCCGAAGCGGACCACATCACCTTGCGCGTCATCCCCTTTGACCTGGACGGATTCGCCACAGCCTCAAGCACGATGACGTACGTGGGTGGACCCCTGCCCAAGCTGGACACAGTGGTACGGGACGCGCCTCACGGCTCAATCCTTATCGATTCCGAGGCCCAGCTGAACACTTATCGAACGCGCTTCCGTACGGTGGAGGCAGTATCACTCGAACCGGACCAGTCCCGTGACTTCATCCACCGGCTGACAAACGACCTGTGAGGCACCCTATGGACAACTGGCGAAAGTCGTCCTACTCGGGCGAGGGCGACGGCAACGAGTGCGTGGAGATCGCAACCTCCCCCACCCACACCGCCGTCCGCGACTCAAAGGCCCCGGCCAACGCAACCCTCACCTTCCCGGCCGAAGCATTCACCCCCTTCATCAACGCCCTGAAAGGCACCTGAGTGGCAGAATTACTCCTCATCGGAGGACGAGCCGGCGTCGGCAAGACAACCGTGGCCTGGGAAGTCTCGGCCTTGCTGCGCTCCGCCACTGTCCCCCACGCCGTCATCGACGGTGACTTCATGGGGTCGGTGCACCCGGCCCCCGAGGGAGACCCTCACCGCTCGGAGATCACCGAAAGCAATCTCACCGCGGTGTGGTCGAACTACTCCCGGCGCGGCTACCGCAGGCTGATCTACACGAACACCCTCAGCGTGCTGCCAGAGGTAACCGGCATGTTCGAGCGGGCCATGGGGAGCGGGGTGAGGATCGTAAGGGTGCTGCTCACGGCCACCGATGCCACGGCCCACGAGCGGCTGGTGCGCCGGGAACTCGGGTCGGAGCTGGAGAGTGAGCTGGCAGGCAGTGCCCGTAAGGCCCGTCTGCTGGACCAGGAGGCCGCTGCGGACGCTTTGCGGATCGCGACGGACGGCAGGTCGGTCGTGGACATCGCACACGAGGTGGTGTCCACGACCGGCTGGACCGACCGCCGGTGATCCTCAGCGCCTCACTCCACCGTCACCGACTTCGCCAGATTCCGCGGCTGATCCACCTCGTTGCCCCGGGCGGTAGCCAACTCGCACGCGAAGACCTGCAACGGCACCGTCGCCACCATCGGCTGCAGCAGGGTCGGAGTCGCCGGGATCCAGATCAGATGGTCGGCGTACGGAACCACCGCCTCATCCCCCTCCTCCGCGATCACGATCGTCCGCGCCCCACGCGCCCGGATCTCCTGGATGTTGGAGACGATCTTGTCGTGGAGGACGGACCGGCCGCGAGGCGACGGCACGACCACGACCACCGGCACGTCCTCCTCGATCAGCGCGATAGGACCATGCTTCAGCTCGCCCGCAGCGAAGCCCTCGGCGTGCATGTAGGCGAGTTCCTTGAGCTTGAGGGCTCCCTCCAGCGCGACCGGATACCCCACGTGCCGCCCCAGGAACAGCACCGTGTTCTTGTCGGCCAGGGACCGGGCGAGCGCCCGTACCGGCTCCATCGTGTCCAGGACCCGCTCGACCTCACCCGAGATCTGCGACAGGTCCCGGATCACCGCACGGATCTCGTCGCCCCACTTGGTGCCCCGCACCTGCCCCAGGTACAGAGCGACCAGGTAACAGGCCACCAGCTGCGTCAGGAAGGCCTTCGTGGAGGCAACCGCCACCTCGGGCCCCGCATGCGTGTACAGCACCGCATCCGACTCGCGAGGGATCGTCGAGCCGTTGGTGTTGCAGATGGCCAGGACCTTCGAGCCCTGTTCGCGCGCGTGCCGTAGCGCCATCAGGGTGTCCATGGTCTCGCCGGACTGGGAGATGGCGATCACCAGGGAGCGGCCGTCGAGGATCGGGTCTCGGTAGCGGAACTCGCTGGCCAGTTCAACCTCGCACGGGATCCGCGTCCAGTGCTCGATGGCGTACTTGGCGATCAGGCCGGCGTGGAAGGCCGTACCGCAGGCGACGATGACGACCTTGTCGACCTCGCGCAGCTCGGACGGCGAGATCCGGACCTCGTCCAGGGTCAGGGAGCCGGCCGCGTCGATGCGGCCGAGAAGCGTGTCGGCGACAGCCTTGGGCTGCTCCGCGATCTCCTTGAGCATGAAGTAGTCGTAGCCACCCTTCTCGGCGGCCGAGGCGTCCCAGTCCACGTGGTAGGACCGCACGTCCGCCTCGCGGCCGTCGAAGCCGGTCACCGTCACGCCGTCCCGGCGCAGCTCGACCACCTGGTCCTGGCCCAGCTCGATCGCCGAGCGGGTGTGGGCGATGAACGCGGCGACGTCGGAGGCGAGGAACGCCTCGCCCTCGCCCACGCCCACCACGAGCGGGGAGTTCCGGCGCGCGCCCACGACCACGTCGGGCTCGTCGGCGTGCACGGCGACCAGCGTGAACGCGCCCTCCAGGCGGCGGCAGACCAGCCGCATGGACTCGGCGAGGTCGGCGCAGGACGAGTACTCCTCCGCCAGCAGGTGCGCGACCACCTCGGTGTCCGTCTCGGACGACAACTCGTGACCACGCTCGGCCAGTTCCGCCCGCAGCACCGCGAAGTTCTCGATGATGCCGTTGTGGACGACCGCCACCCGGCCGGCGTTGTCGAGGTGCGGATGCGCGTTCGCGTCCGTCGGGCCGCCGTGGGTGGCCCAGCGGGTGTGGCCGATGCCGGTCGAGCCCGCCGGCAGCGGCCGGTCGACCAGTTCCTTCTCCAGGTTGACCAGTTTCCCGGCCTTCTTCGCCGCGGCCAGCCCGCCGTCCGCCAGCACGGCGACGCCTGCCGAGTCGTAACCCCGGTACTCCAGCCGCTTCAGCCCGGCCATCACGACCTCGAGCGCCGACTGCGACCCCACATAACCCACGATTCCGCACATGAGCGGCAGCCTACGATCCAACGCCCCTCGAAACCGCCCTCCGCTTGCCCGAATTCGGAAATTCCCACCGGGGTACGAAGCTCTACGACGCCCCGGATCATCAACTCGGCGGGTGTCACACACGCTGGCCCGGCGGTGTCTTCATGTCAGACAGGCCGACAGGCCACCGGACAAGGAGAACCGCATGACACCGCGTATTCCGAAGGCCGAGCTTCCCACCGAGCTGAAGGAGAACATGATCAAGCAGCTCGGTGCCGTGCCCGAGCCCGTCGAGGTGGCGTTCAACAACCCCGCCCTCGCCCTGGCCAACCTGGAGTTCGGGGCCAGGGTGGCCGAGTGGGACGCGGCCGACGCGAGCCTCAAGTCGTTCGCGCACATGGCCGTCGCGGCGCAGGTCGGCTGCAGCTGGTGCCTCGACATCGGCTACTTCCAGGCGCAGAACCAGCACCTGGACCTGCCCAAGGCGAGCCAGGTGCCGCGCTGGCGGGAGTCGGACGTGTTCACGCCGCTGGAGCGGGACGTGATGGAGTACGCCGAGGCCATGACGAACACGCCGACGACCGTCACCGACGAGCAGTCGGCGAGCCTGCTGGACCGGCTCGGCCCGGCGGCGCTGGTCGAGCTGACCGTGTTCATCGCCTTCGCCAACTTCGCTACCAGGACCAACACGGCGCACGGGATCACGTCGCAGGGCTACTCCGACGCGTGCGAGATCCCCCTGGCCGCGCGATCCGCGAACTCCGGCGCATGACCGAGGACCCGTTCGTCGCCCATCGCGGCCTGTTGTTCACCGTCGCCTACGAGATGCTCGGGTCGGCGGCCGACGCGGAGGACGTGCTGCAGGAGTCCTGGCTGCGGTGGGCCGACGTCGACCACACACAGGTGCGTGACCCGCGGTCGTACCTCGTCCGGACCGTCACCCGGCAGGCGCTCAACCGGCTGCGCACGTTGTCGCGCAGCCGCGAGGACTACGTGGGCGAGTGGCTGCCGGAACCGCTGCTGACCAGCCCCGATGTCGCCGAGGACGTCGAACTCGCGGAGAGCGTCTCGATCGCGATGCTCACCGTGCTGGAGACACTCGCGCCGACCGAGCGGGCGGTCTTCGTGCTCCGCGAGGTCTTCGAGCTGTCGTACGGCGAGATCGCCGAGGCCGTCGGGAAGTCCGCGGCCGCGGTGCGGCAGATCGCGCGCCGGGCCCGCGAGCACGTGGCGGCCCGGCGGCCGCGGGTGGAGGTGGGCCGGTCGGAGCAGCAGGCGGTGGTGGACCGGTTCCTGGCCGCGTTGCGCACCGGACAGCTCAAGGAGCTGATGGAGGTCATGGCGCCGGACGTGGTCCTGATCACCGACGGGGGCGGGCTCGTGGCCGCCGCACTGGCTCCCCTCCACGGGGTCGAACTCGTGGCGCAGGTGCTCGCGGGCGCGCACCGGAAGGTGGCCGCGTTCGAGACGACGGCGGTGTGGCTCAACGGCGCTCCCGCGGGCCGGCTCGACTTCGACGGCGAGCCGTCCACGGTGAGCCTCACGGTGGAGAACGGGCGGATCACCCGCATCTACGTGGTGCGCAACCCACGGAAACTGACCCGCCTCAACGAGCCGTCCGCACTCACCCGGTAGGCCGCACAACGCTACGTGACGCACCCCACCCCGCAGTCCCGTTCAAACTCCGTTAACAATGGACTGTGATCTCACCGGTCTCCTCGATGCCCCGGAGCGCCCACCGGCCCAGGCCGGAGGCGACTCCCTACGTCGACCTCACCCGTTCCGAGTGGAGCGCGCTGCGCGACAAGACTCCGCTGCCGCTCACCGCCGAAGAGGTCGAGAAGGTGCGCGGCCTCGGCGACGTCATCGACCTCGACGAGGTGCGGGACATCTATCTCCCGCTCTCCCGCCTTCTCAACCTCTACGTCGGCGCCACGGACGGGCTCAGAAGCGCCTTGAACACGTTCCTGGGCGAGCAGGGCTCCCAGTCCGGCACGCCCTTCGTGATAGGGATCGCCGGATCCGTGGCGTGCGGCAAGTCGACCGTGGCCCGTCTGCTCCAGGCCCTCCTGTCCCGTTGGCCCGAGCACCCGCGCGTGGAGCGGGTCACAACCGACGGCTTCCTGCTGCCGACCAAGGAGCTCCAGGCCCGCGGACTGATGTCGCGGAAAGGATTCCCCGAGTCGTACGACCGCCGGGCACTGACCCGGTTCGTCGCCGACATCAAGGCCGGAAAGGACGAGGTCACCGCACCCGTTTACTCCCACCTCATCTACGACATCGTCCCGGACGAGAAGCTCGTCGTACGCCGGCCCGACATCCTGATCGTCGAGGGCCTGAACGTCCTTCAGCCCGCCCTCCCCGGCAAGGACGGCCGCACCCGCGTCGGCCTCGCCGACTACTTCGACTTCAGCGTGTACGTCGACGCGAACGCCGACGACGTCGAGAGCTGGTACCTCAACCGCTTCAAGAAGCTGCGCCAGACCGCCTTCCAGGACCCGTCCTCGTACTTCCGCAAGTACACCCAGGTCTCCGAGGAGGAGGCCCTCGACTACGCCCGCACCCAGTGGCGGACGATCAACAAGCCCAACCTGGTGGAGAACATCGCCCCCACCCGCGGCCGCGCCACCCTGGTGGTGCGCAAGGGCCCGGACCACAAGGTGCAACGCCTCCGCCTCCGCAAGCTGTAGGAGGGCCTGTTAAAAAGGCGCCATGCTGCATCTGCGCCTGATCACCCCGTCCGAGACGACCGACGAGGTGGTGCGGCTGATCGAGAACACGGTCGGCACCGCACACCTCGTCGTCGTACCGGGCGCTGCCCGCAACCCCGTCGGCGACGTGGTGATGTGCGACGTCGCCCGCGAGGCGGGCGACGAACTCATCGCCGGACTGCGGCGGCTGGGCCTGGACGAGACCGGTTCGATCGCCGTGGAGAACATCGACCTCTCGCTGTCCCGGCGGGCCGACAAGGCGGAGGACGAGGCGCCGGGCGAGGGCGCGGACGCGGTCCTGTGGGAGGGGCTGACCGACGCGACCCACGAGGAGTCGACCCTGTCGTACACCTACGTCGCCTTCATCACACTGGCCACGATGATCGCCGCCTGCGGTGTGGTGCTGGACAACGCGATCCTGATCGTGGGCGCGATGGCGGTGGGGCCGGAGTTCGGTCCGCTGGCCGGCATCTCCACGGCCCTGGTGCAGCGCCACCCACGCCTCGCGCTGCGCTCCCTGACCGCGCTGCTCGTGGGCTTCGCGGTGGCGATGGCGGTGACGGTCGGCTTCAGCCTGTTCATGGACGCCCTCGGGCTGTTCCACCGGTCCGACCTGGAGGGCAAGCGCCCCAACACCGCGTTCGTGTACGCCCCCGACGCCTTCTCGTTCATCGTCGCGGTCCTGGCCGGCATCGCCGGCACGCTGTCCCTGACCTCCGCCAAGTCGGGCGCGCTGGTGGGCGTGGCCATCTCGGTGACGACGGTCCCGGCCGCCGCCAACGCGGCCGTCGCCCTCGCCTACGGCGACACGGAACAGACGGCCGGCTCGACGGTCCAGCTCCTGCTGAACCTGCTGGGCATCGTCCTCGCGGGCACCCTCACCCTGCTGGCCCAGAAGTGGTTCTGGGCCAGACACAGGGAACAGAGGGAACAGAGGGCGGCGCTCTAACCGAGGGCGGACTTCACGGCGTCGGCCAGCCGCCCGGCCACCGACCGGGCCTGGTCGATATCCGCCGCCTCGACCATCACGCGCACCAGCGGCTCCGTACCCGAGGAACGCAGCAGCACCCGCCCGGTCGACCCCAGCTCCCGCTCCGCCTCGGTGACGGCGGCGGCCAGGTCGGCGGACGTCTTCACCCGGGACTTGTCCACATCCGGCACGTTGATGAGGACCTGCGGCAGCCGCTCCATGACCGCGGCCAGCTCCCGCAGCGAACGACCCGTCTCCGCCACCCGCGCCGCCAGCAGCAGCCCGGTCAGCGTGCCGTCACCGGTGGTCGCGTGGTCGAGGATGATCACGTGCCCGGACTGCTCACCGCCCAGGGCGTACCCGTGCTGCTTCATCTCCTCCAGCACGTACCGGTCGCCCACGGCGGTCTGCACCAGCCGGATCCCCGCCCGCTCCATCGCCAGCTTGAAGCCCAGGTTGGACATCACGGTCGCGACCACGGTGTCGGAGCGCAGCTCGGAGCGCTCCCGCAGCGCCAGCGCGAGCACGGCCAGGATCTGGTCGCCGTCCACCTCCTCGCCGGTGTGGTCCACGGCCAGGCAGCGGTCGGCGTCACCGTCGTGCGCGATACCGAAGGCCGCACCGTGCTCGATCACGGCGGCCTTCAGCTTGTCCAGGTGGGTGGAGCCGCAGCCGTCGTTGATGTTGAGCCCGTCCGGCTCGGCACCGATCGTGACGACCTGGGCGCCGGCCCGCGAGAACACCTCCGGCGAGACCCCCGCGGCCGCGCCGTGCGCCTCGTCCAGGACGATCTTCAGCCCGTCGAGACGGTTCGGCAGCGCCGCCAGCAGATGGGCGATGTACTGCTCGAAGCCCTCGTCGTACGACCGCACACGCCCGACCCCGGCACCGGTGGGCCGCTCCCAGGGCTCGCCGTGGCGGTGGGACTCGTACACGGCCTCGATCTTGTCCTCGAGCTCGTCGGCGAGTTTGTGACCACCGCGGGCGAAGAACTTGATGCCGTTGTCCGGCATGGCGTTGTGGCTGGCGGAGAGCATCACGCCCAGGTCGGCGCCGAGCGCGCCGGTCAGGTACGCCACCGCCGGCGTCGGCAGGACGCCCACGGTCAGCACGTCCACGCCCGCGCTGGCCAGGCCCGCGACCACGGCCGCCTGCAGGAACTCCCCGGACGCACGCGGGTCCCGTCCGACCACCGCCGTCGGCCTGTGGCCCTCGAAGGTGCCCGCCTCGGCCAGCACATGCGCCGCCGCCACGGACAGGGCGAGCGCCATCTCGGCCGTCAGGTCCGCGTTGGCGACACCGCGCACGCCGTCCGTGCCGAAGAGTCGTCCCACTTGTCCTCCAGAGGAAGCGTCATTGCTGCCGGGAATGATGGCAGGCGGCTGAAGATCCGATCACACCAGCCTTTGAGCGTCTTGTGTCGTTATACGCCCTGGGCTGGGATAAACGAACGCCCCGACGGCACATGTGGCGTGCCGCCGGGGCGTTCGGAGTACGAGCAGGCAGCTGCTGATTAGCGCTTGCTGTACTGCGGGGCCTTGCGGGCCTTCTTCAGACCGGCCTTCTTGCGCTCGACCGCACGGTCGTCGCGCTTGAGGAAGCCGGCCTTCTTGAGCGGGCCGCGGTTGTTGTCGACGTCGGCCTCGTTCAGCGCACGGGCGACACCGAGACGGAGCGCACCGGCCTGACCGGAGACACCGCCACCCGCGATGCGGGCGATGACGTCGTAACGGCCGTCGAGCTCGAGCACCTTGAAGGGCTCGTTGACTTCCTGCTGGTGCACCTTGTTCGGGAAGTAGTCCTCGAGGGTGCGACCGTTGATCTTCCACTTGCCGGTGCCCGGAACGATCCGGACGCGGGCGATGGCGTTCTTGCGACGACCCAGGCCGGCGGCCGGCTGGGGCTCGCCGAAGCGGGAAGCCAGGGACTCCGAGGTGTACTCACCCTCGACGGGGACCTCGGACTCGGTGGTGTAGCTGTCGATGTCGACGAGCTCGGTCTCTTCGAGCGGCTGCTCGGCAGTGGTCTCGGCCACGATTCTCCTCAGATTCTCTTCAGTCTTAGGGGGTGGCCGGACTTACTGCGCGACCTGGGTGATCTCGAACGGCACCGGCTGCTGGGCAGCGTGCGGGTGCTGGTCACCCTTGTAGACCTTCAGCTTCGAGAGCATCTGACGGCCCAGCGTGTTCTTGGGGAGCATGCCCTTGACGGCCTTCTCGATGGCCTTCTCGGGGTTCTTGTCGAGCAGCTCGTCGTAGCGGACGGAGCGCAGACCACCCGGGTAGCCGGAGTGGCGGTACGCCATCTTCTGGGTCCGCTTGTTGCCGGACAGGTGCACCTTGTCGGCGTTGATGATGATGACGAAGTCACCGGTGTCGACGTGGGGCGCGTAGATCGGCTTGTGCTTGCCCCGCAGGATGGAGGCGGCGGTGCTGGCGAGACGACCCAGGACAACGTCCTGAGCGTCGATGACGTGCCACTGGCGCGTCACATCGCCGGGCTTGGGGCTGTACGTACGCACGGTTCGTAGCCTTCGCTTCGAGTGAATGGTCCTGAACAGGTCACCGAAACGATCACGACAGCCCTGACCGCACCGCGGTGACGCAAACCGCGTGCTGATCGCTGGTCATCGGCCCGGTGGACCGGTGTAAGGGCCCGTCCCGTGAGAATGAGCAAGCCAATACACAACGAAGAAGCAGAATACCTGGGCGCCCCCGGCAGGGTCAAAACGAGGCTCTTCCCCCTCATGTCGAGGGACAAACGAGGCATGCCGACCGACGCGCTCCAGCACCCCCCGGCCCCCGTCTAAGATGCGCCCCATGAGTTACGGGCAGGGGGGACCCCAGTCTCAGTGGGATCCCTGGAAACCGAATTCCCAGCAGCCCTGGAGCAGCGGCGGTGACGACGGGACTCCGGACTGGGCCGCGCTCGCCGAGGCATCGGAGACGCGGAACAAGCGCCGCAGAGTGCTGTTCATCGGCGGCGGCGCGCTCGCGACGATCGCGGTCGGCACCGCCGTCGCGATGGCCGTCGTCTCCGCGAACAGCGACAACGACGCCTCGGGCAACCCCACCAACCTGCCCGCCAGCGCCTCGCTGCCGAGCGGCTCGGCGACGGCGCCGTCCTTCGCCCCCACCAGCGCCCCGCCTCCGCTGGACCCGAAGGACTTCATATCCAGCGTGAAGAAGGACACCGCGCCGCTGAGCCCCGAGACGCTGTTCCCGGGGACGCAGCTGACCATGGGCAGCACGGTGTACAAGAAGGGCGCCACCGCGGACACGAAGAACTGTGCCTCCGCCGCCGACGCGACCCTGCCCAAGATCCTCACCGCGAACGGCTGCACCCGCCTGATCCGCACCAGCTACACCAAGCCGGGCATCGCGATCACCGTCGGCGTCGCCGTCTTCGACACCCAGGCCCAGGCGGCCAAGGCCAAGGCCCAGACCGACAACCGGAGCATCGTGCGCTCGCTGGCCGGCAAGGGCGTCAAGCCCTTCTGCGACGGCGCGGTCTGCTTCTCGACCCGCAACACCGTCGGCCGCTACGCCTACTTCACGATCACCGGCTTCACCAACGGCAAGAACGTCACCAAGAAGGACACCCAGGCCTTCTCCGTCAGCGACGACCTGCAGGAGTTCACCTTCCGGCAGATCTACCGCCGCGGCGAGGCCCAGGCCTCGGCCGCAGCGAACCGGTAGGTCTCAGCAGCACCCCGCCGACGGAAGCGAGCGCTTGTTCCTGGCCTCCTTGTTCCGGGCGGCCAGCAGCTCGTCGGCGGGGTAACCGACCTCCTCCAGGGTCAGCCCGTGCGGTCGTACGACGTGCACGGCGGAGTCCCGGACACCCGCGGCCAGCACCTTCCCGGGCCACTCCGGGCCGCGGTGGCCGTCCCCTACGAACAGCAGCGCGCCGATCAGCGAGCGCACCATGTTGTGGCAGAACGCGTCGGCCCGCACGGTCGCGGTGATGATCCCGTCCGCACCCTTGACCAGGCTCAGCTCCTGGAGCGTACGGATCGTGGTCGCACCCTCACGCCGCTTGCAGTACGCGGCGAAGTCGTGCTCGCCGAGCAGCGCCCGCGCGGCCTCGTTCATGGTGTCCACGTCGAGCGGCCAGTCGTGCCAGAGGACGTGGTTGCGGAGAATCGGGTCGACACCACCGGGGTTGTCGGTGACCCGGTAGGCGTACCGGCGCCAGACGGCGGAGAAACGGGCGTTGAAGCCGCTCGGCGCCGGCCTGAGGGCCCAGACCCGCACGTCCCTCGACAAGCGCCCGGCGAGGCGCTTGAGCAGCTTCTGGTTGTGCTCACGCCAGACCTCCTCGGGCAGGTCCACGTGCGCCACCTGGCCGCGCGCGTGCACCCCGGCATCGGTCCGCCCGGCCACGGTCAGCTCGTACGTCTCCCGCGACCGCGTCACCGTCCGCAGGGCGTCCTCGATCTCCCCCTGCACGGTCCGCTTGCCGCCGGCCTGCTTGGCCCAGCCGTGGAAGTCGGTGCCGTCGTAGGAGATGTCGAGGCGGACACGGACGTACCCGGGCTGTACTTCGTCACTCACGTAGGAATCCTCTCAGGGCCGCGCCCCTGCAAAAAACGTGGGGAAGAACGCGAAAGCGGGCCCGCCCCGAAGGGCGGACCCGCTTCCAGCGTCAGGCAGAGCCTCAGGCGTCCTTGGACTCCTCGGCAGCGGCCTCCTCGGCCGGAGCCTCGGTGGTCTCGGCAGCCTTGGCCTCCTCGGCCTCCTTGACCGCACGCTTGGTGGCGGCCTCGGCCTCACCGGTCGCCTGCTGGGCAACCGTCAGCGCCTCGACCAGCTCGATGACGGCCATGGGCGCGTTGTCGCCACGGCGGTTACCGATCTTGGTGATGCGGGTGTAACCACCCGGACGGTTCTCGTAGCGCGGGGCGATCTCGGTGAAGAGCGTGTGGACGATGCTCTTGTCCGTGATGACCTGGAGCACCTGACGGCGGTTGTGAAGGTCGCCCTTCTTCGCCTTGGTGACCAGACGCTCGGCGTACGGGCGCAGGCGGCGGGCCTTCGCCTCGGTGGTGGTGATACGGCCGTGCTCGAAGAGGCTCTTCGCCAGGTTCGCGAGGAGCAGCTTCTCGTGCGCGGCGCTGCCGCCCAGACGGGCACCCTTGGTGGGCTTCGGCATTGTTCTTCTCCTGTGTGTCTGCCCCGGCCGTGTCAGGTACCGAGGTCAGTATCCGAGCAGGCGGTTGCCTGTCGGAGATCCGGGGTCCGCTTGCGCGAACCCCGGAGGTGGTGGAGATCAGTACTGCTCGGTCTCCACGAAGCCCGCGTCCGCGTCGTCGTCGGCGCCGAAGGCGTCGGCAGCGGCGGTCGGGTCGAATCCGGGCGGGCTGTCCTTGAGGGCCAGGCCCATGCCGGCCAGCTTCGCCTTGACCTCGTCGATGGACTTCGCACCGAAGTTGCGGATGTCCAGGAGGTCGGCCTCGGAGCGCGCGACCAGCTCACCCACGGAGTGGATGCCCTCACGCTTGAGGCAGTTGTAGGAGCGGACCGTGAGCTCCAGCTCCTCGATCGGCAGCGCCAGGTCGGCGGCAAGGGCGGCGTCCGTGGGGGACGGGCCCATGTCGATGCCCTCGGCGTCGATGTTCAGCTCGCGGGCGAGACCGAACAGCTCGACCAGGGTCTTACCGGCGGAGGCCATGGCGTCACGGGGACGCATCGCCTGCTTGGTCTCGACGTCGACGATCAGCTTGTCGAAGTCGGTGCGCTGCTCGACACGCGTGGCCTCGACCTTGTACGTGACCTTGAGAACCGGCGAGTAGATGGAGTCGACCGGGATACGGCCGATCTCCTGGCCCACCTGCTTGTTCTGCACGGCGGAGACGTAACCGCGACCGCGCTCGACGGTCAGCTCCATCTCCAGCTTGCCCTTGCCGTTGAGCGTGGCGAGGACGAGGTCGGGGTTGTGCACCTCGACACCGGCCGGGGGCGCGATGTCGGCGGCGGTGACCAGACCCGGACCCTGCTTGCGCAGGTACATCACGACCGGCTCGTCGTGCTCCGAGGAGACGACCAGCTGCTTGATGTTGAGGATCAGGTCGGTGACGTCCTCCTTGACGCCCGGCACGGTGGTGAACTCGTGCAGGACGCCGTCGATGCGGATGCTGGTGACAGCAGCGCCGGGGATCGACGACAGGAGGGTACGGCGGAGGGAGTTGCCGAGGGTGTAGCCGAAGCCCGGCTCCAGCGGCTCGATCACGAACCGGGAGCGGAACTCGTCGACGACCTCTTCGGTCAACGAGGGACGCTGAGCGATCAGCATGTGTGGATCAGATCCTTCTTTCGTGGACGCCCGCTATTTGACGCCCGACGGAAACCGCACCCATGAAAAGCGCGGGTACTGCAAGGGTACGGGCGGCACGACCCGAAGGAGCCGTACCGCCCGGAACCAAAGCCTGCTGGAAGCAGCCGTGCGTCAGACGCGGCGGCGCTTCGGCGGGCGGCAGCCGTTGTGCGGGGTCGGGGTGACGTCCTGGATGGAGCCGACCTCGAGGCCCGTGGCCTGCAGGGAGCGGATCGCGGTCTCACGACCGGAGCCCGGGCCCTTGACGAACACGTCGACCTTGCGCATGCCGTGCTCCTGGGCGCGGCGGGCAGCCGACTCGGCGGCCATCTGCGCGGCGAACGGCGTGGACTTCCGGGAGCCCTTGAAGCCGACGTGGCCGGCGGAGGCCCAGGAGATCACGTTGCCCGACGGGTCCGTGATGGACACGATCGTGTTGTTGAACGTGCTCTTGATGTGCGCGTGGCCGTGAGCGACGTTCTTCTTTTCCTTGCGGCGCACCTTCTTGGCAGCGCCCTGACGTCCCTTGGGGGGCATCTACTAACTCCTACGGGAGGTGGTCGGTCCTACAGCGAAGACCGTGGACTGAGGTCCGCTGCGGACTACTTCTTGCCCGGCTTCTTCTTGCCGGCGATGGCGCGACGCGGGCCCTTGCGGGTACGGGCGTTGGTGCTGGTGCGCTGACCGCGGACGGGCAGGCCGCGGCGGTGCCGCAGACCCTGGTAGCAGCCGATCTCGACCTTGCGGCGGATGTCGGCCTGGATCTCGCGACGGAGGTCACCCTCGGTCTTGATGTTGTTGTCGACGTACTCGCGGATCGCGACCAGCTGCTCTTCGGTCAGGTCACGAACACGGGTGTTCGGGTCGATGCCCGTCTCCGCCAGCGTCTGCTGCGAAAGGGTCCGGCCAATGCCGAACACGTAGGTGAGGGCGACCTCCACGCGCTTTTCGCGCGGGATGTCAACACCGGAAACGCGTGCCATTCAATGGCTCCAGTTGATCTTCGGAGGTCTTCCGCAGGACCGACTCCCAGCCGCCGTACGAGGTACGGACTGGGTCCCCGGCCTCCGAACCGGGGGTGTCGAGCCACCGTGGGCTCGGGACCTGCGTATGAACATATTCAGCTTGCGTCGCGCGAATCTCTGCGATGGATGCAGAGGGATCGGTCGTGCGTCAGCCCTGGCGCTGCTTGTGGCGCGGGTTCTCGCAGATGACCATGACCCGACCGTGACGGCGGATCACCCTGCACTTGTCGCAGATCTTCTTGACGCTCGGCTTGACCTTCATGGGATTGAGGTTCTCCGGGTCAGTGCCACCACCCCGCCGGAACGGGATGCGGGCAAGATCTACTTGTAGCGGTAGACGATCCGGCCACGCGTCAGGTCGTACGGAGACAGCTCCACCACGACCCGGTCGTCAGGGAGGATGCGGATGTAGTGCATACGCATCTTGCCGCTGATGTGTGCCAGGACCTGGTGGCCGTTCTGGAGCTCGACCTTGAACATGGCGTTCGGCAGAGACTCGACGACAGTGCCCTCGATCTCGATGGCACCTTGCTTCTTGGCCACGCTTCGCCCTTCGAATCGACTACCTTGATCGACTCTCTCGCTTGCCCCGTGGGACAAGTTGCGAGCGCATGCGGACATGCGGGTACACGAGAGCCGACGAGTCAGTCTACGTCAGCGCACCCGGAAACACGAATCGAGGGAGTCTGCCCCGCAGCGGAGATCGCTATGCCGACCGTCCGCGCCGCGGCTGTGGGCAGTCGTTCCGCAGGGGCGGAACGGGTGGGCACGGCCGCACCCGCACTCGCGCACGGCGAGCAACCCACCACAGGCAGTAGGCGTACGGCGCTTACGCCAGCGGATCAGGAGCGGCGGTGATGCCGTACTCCGCCAGCTTCGCCTTGCCACCGTCCGGGGCGGTCAGGACCAGCGGCCCCTCCGCGGTCAGCGCGACCGAGTGTTCCCAGTGGGACGACCACGTGCCGTCCGTGGTGATGACCGTCCAGTCGTCCTCGAGGACCTCGGTGCGCGGGGTGCCGAGGGAGACCATCGGCTCGATCGCGAGGCAGAAGCCGGGCACCAGCTTGGGGCCCTTGCCGCGGCGGCGGTCCACGTAGTTCAGCAGGTGCGGGTCCATGTGCATCTCGGTGCCGATGCCGTGGCCGCCGTAGTCCTCGATGATGCCGTAACGGCCGCCGCCGGGCTTCGGCTGGCGGCGGATGTACGTCTCGATGGCCCGGGAGACGTCGACCAGGCGGTTGCCCTGCTTCATGGCCGCGATGCCGGCCCACATCGACTCCTCGGTCACCCGGGAGAGTTCGATCAGCTCCGGAGCGTGACCGGAGCCCACGAAGGCGGTGTACGCGGCGTCGCCGTGCCAGCCGTCGACGATCGCGCCGCAGTCGATGGAGATGACGTCGCCGTCCTTCAGGACGACCTCGTCGGAGGGGATGCCGTGGACCACGACGTCGTTGACCGAGGTGCAGATCGTCGCGGGGAAGCCGCCGTAGCCGAGGAAGTTCGACTTGGCGCCGTGCTCGGCGAGCACCTTGCGGGCGACCTCGTCCAGGTCCTTGGTGCTCGCGCCCGGCACCGCCGCCTCCCGGGTGGCCGCGTGGATCGCGGCGACGACCAGGCCCGCCGCACGCATCTTGGCGATCTGCTCGGGCGTCTTGATCTGCACCATGGGGGGCCTGCGCTCTCCGTCACTCAGGTCGACTGGTTTACCTACACAACACTACGGCCGCGGCGCCCGGGCAGGGCACCGCGGCCGGAAGAACCGCGATCTACTTGTTCTCGGCCTTCTCGCGCTTGAGCGCCTCCAGCGCCCGCTGCGTGATCTCGTCCACCGGACCCAGGGAGGAGATCGTCACGACCAGGCCCTGCGCCTTGTAGTAGTCGATGATCGGCTCGGTCTGCGTGTGGTAGACCTCCAGCCGCGTGCGGACGGTCTCCTCGGAGTCGTCGTCGCGCTGGTACAGCTCACCGCCGCAGACGTCGCACACACCCGCCTGCTTCGGCGGGCTGTACGTCACGTGGAAGACGTGGGACGAGTCGTTGCGGCAGATGCGCCGGCCGGCGATCCGCTTGACGACCTCCTCCTCCGGGACCTCCAGGTCCAGGACGGCGTCCAGCTTGATGCTCTCTTCGTCCAGCAGCCGGTCCAGCGCCTCGGCCTGCGAGACGTTGCGCGGGAAGCCGTCCAGCAGGAAGCCGTTCTCCGCGTCGGGCTGCTCCATCCGGTCCTTGGCCATCGCGATGGTGACCTCGTCGGGTACGAGGTTGCCGGCGTCCATGTAGGACTTCGCGAGCTTGCCCAGCTCGGTCTGCTGGCTGATGTTGGCCCGGAACAGGTCGCCGGTGGAGATGTGCGGGATGGCCAGCTTCTCTGCGAGCCGGACGGCTTGCGTTCCCTTACCGGCACCGGGCGGCCCGACGAGGACGATACGCATCAGCGGAGGAACCCTTCGTAATTGCGCTGCTGGAGCTGGCTCTCGATCTGCTTCACCGTCTCGAGACCGACACCCACGATGATCAGGATGCTGGTACCGCCGAAGGGGAAGTTGTTCGAGGCATTGAACCCGACCAACGCCATTGTTGGCACGAGAGCGATCAGACCCAGATACAGCGAACCCGGCCAGGTGATCCGGTTGAGCACGTAGCTCAGGTACTCAGCGGTCGGTCGGCCAGCCCGGATGCCCGGGATGAAGCCACCATACTTCTTCATGTTGTCGGCGACTTCCTCGGGGTTGAAGGAGATCGCCACGTAGAAGAACGCGAAGAAAACGATGAGCAAGAAGTACAGAGTGATGTAAATCGGGTGGTCGCCCTTGGTCAGGTTGTTCTGGATCCACTGCTTCCAGCTCGAGTTGCTCCCCGAGAACTGCGCGACCAGCGCCGGGATGTAGAGCAGCGACGAGGCGAAGATGACGGGAATCACACCCGCCTGGTTCACCTTGAGCGGGATGTACGTGGACGTACCACCGTAGGAACGACGTCCGATCATGCGCTTCGCGTACTGCACCGGGATGCGGCGCTGGGCCTGCTCCACGAAGACGACGAGCGCGACCATGACCAGGCCGACCAGGATGACCGTGCCGAACTCGATCCAGCCGCCGGCCAGGGTGCCCTGCTTCTTGATGGCCCACAGCGCGGACGGGAACGTGGCCGCGATCGAGATGAACATCAGGATCGACATGCCGTTGCCGATGCCGCGGTCGGTGATCAGCTCACCGAGCCACATCACGACGGCCGTACCGGCGGTCATGCAGATGACCATGGTGATGGTGGTGAAGATCGCCTGGTCCGGGACGATCGAGTTGGCGACCTGACAGCCGTTGAACAGCGCACCACTGCGGGCGGTGGCCACCAGACCCGTGCCCTGCAGGATGGCCAGCGCCACCGTCAGGTACCGGGTGTACTGGGTGATCTTCGCCGTACCCGCCTGGCCCTCCTTCTTCAGGGCTTCCAGACGCGGGATGACCACGGTCAGCAGCTGAAGGATGATGCTCGCCGTGATGTACGGCATGATCCCGAGCGCGAAGATCGTGATCTGGAGCAGTGCGCCACCGCTGAACATGTTGACCAGTCCGAAGAGGCCCTGGTTGGCGGACGCCTCGTCCATGCACTGCTGGACGGCCTTGTAGTTGACGCCCGGGATCGGGACGTGGGTACCGACCCGATAGACCACGATGATGGCCAGCGTGAACAGCAGCTTCTTGCGCAGGTCGGGCGTCCTGAACGCCCGGGCGAACGCGGTGAGCACGGTGCCTCCTGCGACCCCCGCGCAACTGCGTCAAGGGTGACGGTCTTGAGGTTCGACGGATACAGAAAACGAACAGTGCAGGCCACCTTACCGGCGACACTGCCCCCCTTGGAACGACCGACCGGGGATACCTCGGTGTGAGGTACCCCCGGTCGGGATCGCTTTACGTCCTCAAGCTCAGATGAGCTCGGTGACCGTACCGCCTGCGGCGGTGATCTTCTCCTTGGCGGAGCCGGAGACGGCGTCGACCGTCACCTGCAGCGCCACGGAGACCTCGCCCTGGCCGAGGACCTTGACGAGGCTGTTCTTGCGAACGGCACCCTTGGCCACGAGGCCCTCGACGGTGACCTCTCCACCCTCAGGGTAGAGCGCGGCCAGCTTGTCGAGGTTCACGACCTGGTACTCGGTCTTGAACGGGTTCTTGAAGCCCTTCAGCTTCGGGAGGCGCATGTGGAGCGGCATCTGGCCACCCTCGAAGCGCTCCGGAACCTGGTAACGGGCCTTCGTACCCTTGGTACCACGACCGGCCGTCTTACCCTTCGACGCCTCACCACGACCGACACGGGTCTTGGCGGTCTTGGCGCCCGGGGCGGGACGGAGGTTGTGGATCTTGAGCGGGTTCTGCTCCGCCATGATCAGTCGACCTCCTCGACCGTCACGAGGTGGCGGACGGTGTGCACCATGCCGCGGAACTCGGGGCGGTCCTCCTTGACGACCTGCGTGTTGATGCCCTTGAGACCAAGGGAGCGCAGGGTGTCGCGGTGGTTCTGCTTGCTGCCGATGTAGGACTTGACCTGCGTGATCTTCAGCTGAGCCATCACGCACCCGCCCCGGCACGCGCACGCAGCAGAGCCGCGGGAGCGACGTCCTCGAGCGGCAGACCACGGCGGGCCGCGACCTCCTCGGGACGCTGCAGGCCCTTCAGGGCCTCCACGGTCGCGTGCACGATGTTGATCGCGTTGTCGGAGCCGAGCGACTTCGACAGGATGTCGTGGATACCGGCGCACTCGAGCACGGCACGCACCGGACCACCGGCGATAACACCGGTACCCGGGGACGCGGGCTTGAGCAGCACGACGCCGGCAGCCTTCTCACCCTGGATGGGGTGGGGGATGGTGCCCTGGATACGGGGGACCTTGAAGAAGTGCTTCTTGGCCTCCTCAACACCCTTGGCGATGGCGGCCGGCACCTCCTTGGCCTTGCCGTAACCGACACCCACGGTGCCGTCACCGTCGCCCACCACGACCAGCGCGGTGAAGCTGAAGCGACGACCACCCTTCACAACCTTGGCGACGCGGTTGATCGCGACAACGCGCTCAACGTACGCGGTCTTCTCGGCGGCAGCAGCGCCGCCGTCACGGCCCTTCCGGTCCCGCCGCTCGCCGCCACCGGCACCGCCACCGCGGCGCTGGGGTCCAGCCATTGGAATTACCTCTCTCTGTTTCCGCTAGCTACGGCAGGCTCAGAACTTGAGCCCGGCTTCGCGGGCGGCGTCCGCCAGGGCGGCGATGCGCCCGGCGTACTGGTTGCCACCACGGTCGAACACGACAGCCTCGACACCGGCGGCCTTGGCACGCTCGGCGACCAGGGCGCCGACCTGCTTGGCCTGCGCGGACTTGTCGCCCTCGCCACCACGCACGGACGCGTCCAGGGTGGACGCGGACGCCAGGGTGTGGCCCTTGAGGTCGTCGATCACCTGCGCCACGATGTGGCGGTTGGAGCGGGTAACGACCAGACGGGGACGCTCCGCCGTACCGGAAAGGTTCTTGCGAATCCGGATGTGACGGCGCTTGATCGCGGCGCGCTTGTAGGCGTCGCCCTTCAGGATCTTCTGCCCGTATGCCATGGCTTACTTACCCGCCTTTCCGACCTTGCGGCGGATGACTTCGCCCTCGTACTTGACGCCCTTGGCCTTGTACGGGTCGGGCTTGCGCAGCTTGCGGATGTTGGCCGCAACCTCGCCGACCTTCTGCTTGTCGATGCCCTCGACCGAGAACCGGGTGGGGGCCTCCACCTTGAAGGTGATGCCCTCGGGGGCCTCGACGACGATCGGGTGGCTGTAGCCCAGAGCGAACTCCAGGTTCGAACCCTTGGCGGTCACGCGGTAACCGACACCACTGATCTCGAGCTTCTTCACGTAACCCTGGGTCACGCCGGTGATCATGTTCGCCACCAGCGTGCGGGACAGGCCGTGCAGGGCCTTGTTCTGACGCTCGTCGTTGGGGCGGGTCACCTGGAGGGTGCCGTCCTCGTTCTTGACGATCTCGATCGGCGCGACGATGGTGTGGGTCAGCTCGCCCTTGGGGCCCTTGACCGCGACCGTGCTGCCGTCGATGGTGACGTCCACGCCGGCGGGAACCGTGATGGGGAGCTTGCCAATACGCGACATAGCTGTTTCCTCCGTTCCCTTCCGTTACCAGACGTAGGCGAGGACTTCTCCGCCTACGCCCTTCTTGCCGGCCTGCTTGTCGGTGAGGAGCCCGTGCGACGTGGAGATGATCGCCACGCCGAGGCCGCCCAGCACCTTGGGCAGGGAGGTGGACTTCGCGTACACCCGGAGACCGGGCTTGGAGATCCGCTTGATGCCCGCGATGGAGCGCTCACGGTTCGGGCCGAACTTCAGCTCGAGGACGAGGTTCTTGCCGACCTCGGCATCCTCGACGCGCCAGCCCGTGATGAAGCCCTCCTGCTGGAGGATCTCCGCGATGTGAGACTTGATCTTCGATGCCGGCATCGTCACGGAGTCGTGGTATGCCGAGTTCGCGTTCCGCAGACGCGTAAGCATGTCTGCGATCGGATCAGTCATGGTCATGAATTGGCCTTCGGCCTCTCTCGCCGGGGTTTCCTGGTGCGCCATCCCTCTCCCCGATCCGAGACGGGACGGGTGCGGCGCGGTGGACCTACGGCGTAGTAAGTCGTACGGGCGCGGCAGACGCCCAACCCCGCAAGCCTACGGCATGCGGAGAAGGGCCCCTGCCGACCCAGATGCTTACCGAGAGCTTCAGGAATCCCTAAAAAGCGGGGATTACCAGGAGCTCTTGGTCACGCCCGGCAGCTCGCCACGGTGAGCCATCTCACGAAGGCACACGCGGCAGAGGCCGAACTTGCGGTACACGGAGTGCGGACGGCCGCAGCGCTGGCAGCGCGTGTAGCCACGCACACCGAACTTGGGCTTGCGAGCAGCCTTGGCAATCAGAGCCTTCTTCGCCATCTCGCTCACGCCTCCTTGAACGGGAAGCCGAGGTGACGAAGGAGCGCGCGGCCCTCAGCGTCGTTGGTCGCCGTGGTGACCACGGTGATGTCCATGCCCCGGGTACGGTCGATCTTGTCCTGGTCGATCTCGTGGAACATGACCTGCTCCGTGAGACCGAAGGTGTAGTTGCCACGGCCGTCGAACTGCTTGGGGGACAGGCCGCGGAAGTCGCGGATGCGCGGCAGCGCGAGCGACAGGGTGCGGTCCAGGAACTCCCACATGCGGTCGCCACGAAGCGTGACGTGGGCACCGATCGGCTGGCCCTCACGCAGCTTGAACTGCGCGATGGACTTGCGGGCCTTGGTGACCTGCGGCTTCTGGCCGGTGATCGTGGTGAGGTCGCGGATCGCGCCCTCGATCAGCTTGGAGTCGCGGGCGGCGTCGCCCACACCCATGTTGACCACGATCTTGACGAGGCCGGGGATCTGCATGACGTTCTCGTACTTGAACTCGTCACGCAGCTTGCCCGCGATCTCCTCGCGGTACTTCTGCTTCAGACGCGGAGTGGTGGTGGTAGCCATCAGATGTCCTCACCCGTCCGCTTGGCAACGCGGATCTTGTTGCCCTCGTCGTCGAAGCGGTAACCGACACGCGTGACGACCTTGTTGCCGTCCTTCTCAACGACCAGCTGGACGTTGGAGACGTGGATCGGCGCCTCGGTCGTGACGATGCCGCCGGCCTGCGAACCGCTGGCGGTCGGGCCGGCCTTGGTGTGCTTCTTGACCCGGTTGACACCCTCGACCAGGACGCGCTCCTCGCGCGGGTAAGCGGCAATGACCTTGCCCTGCTTGCCCTTGTCCTTGCCGGTGATGACCTGGACCAGGTCGCCCTTCTTGATCTTCATGCTTACAGCACCTCCGGCGCGAGCGAGATGATCTTCATGAACTTCTTCTCGCGCAGCTCACGGCCGACCGGGCCGAAGATGCGGGTGCCGCGAGGGTCGCCGTCGTTCTTCAGAATGACGGCGGCGTTCTCGTCGAAGCGGATGTACGAGCCGTCCGGACGGCGGCGCTCCTTGACGGTGCGAACGATGACCGCCTTGACGACGTCACCCTTCTTCACGTTGCCACCGGGGATCGCGTCCTTGACGGTGGCGACGATGACGTCACCGATGCCCGCGTAGCGGCGACCGGAGCCACCGAGCACACGGATGCAAAGGATTTCCTTCGCACCAGTGTTGTCGGCGACGCGCAGTCGCGACTCCTGCTGGATCACGTCTATCTCCTGATCGTCTGCCGGTTCCCCGGGGGCCGCTTCTCAGCGGCCCCCGGAGCCTGGCGGAACTGACCTGCGGGGTTAGCCCCGCAGGAAATTACTTGGCCTTCTCGAGGATCTCGACGACGCGCCAGCGCTTCGTCGCGGACAGCGGCCGGGTCTCCATGAGGAGGACGCGGTCGCCGACGCCCGCAGCGTTCTGCTCGTCGTGCGCCTTGAGCTTGTTCGTACGGCGGATGACCTTGCCGTACAGCGCGTGCTTGACGCGGTCCTCGACAGCGACGACGACGGTCTTGTCCATCTTGTCGCTGACGACGAGACCCTCACGGGTCTTGCGGAAACCGCGCGCCTCGGTGTTCTCAGTCACGTTGCTCTCGCTCATCAGGCGCTCTCCACCGTCTCGATGCCCAGCTCGCGCTCACGCATCAGGGTGTAGATCCGCGCGATGTCCTTACGGACGGCCTTGAGCCGACCGTGGTTCTCGAGCTGACCCGTCGCCGCCTGGAAGCGGAGGTTGAACAGCTCTTCCTTGGCCTCGCGGAGCTTGCCCAGAAGCTCCTCGTTGCCCAGCTCGCGCAGCTCGGACGCCTTGGTACCGGCCGACATCACGCTTCACCTGCCTCGCGCTTGACGATCCGGCACTTCATCGGCAGCTTGTGGGCCGCACGAGTCAGCGCCTCACGGGCGATCTTCTCGTTGGGGTACGACAGCTCGAACATCACGCGTCCGGGCTTGACGTTGGCGATCCACCACTCCGGCGAACCCTTACCGGAACCCATGCGGGTCTCGGCAGGCTTCTTGGTGAGGGGACGGTCCGGGTAGATGTTGATCCAGACCTTGCCACCACGCTTGATGTGACGCGTCATGGCGATACGAGCGGCCTCGATCTGACGGTTCGTCACGTACGCCGGGGTGAGCGCCTGGATGCCGTACTCGCCGAACGCAACCGTCGTGCCACCCTTGGCAGCGCCGCTGCGCTTCGGGTGGTGCTGCTTGCGGTGCTTGACCCTACGGGGGATCAGCATGTCGGTCAGGCCTCCGTTCCGGTGCTCTCAGCCGGAGCGGACGCGGGAGCCTCGGCCTTGGGGGCCTCGGCGCCAGCAGCCTGCTGCGGCTTGCGACCGCGCCGCTCGCCACCACGGCCACCACGGGCCGGGCGGTCGGCACCGCCACCGCGAGCCGGGCGGTTACCCGCACGGGCGGCAGCGTTCTCGGCGCGGACCTCGGCGATGTTCTTGACGTCGCCCTTGTAGATCCAGACCTTCACACCGATGCGGCCGAAGGTCGTCTTGGCCTCGAAGAAGCCGTAGTCCACGTTCGCACGGAGCGTGTGCAGGGGCACACGGCCCTCGCGGTAGAACTCCGAGCGGGACATCTCGGCGCCGCCGAGGCGGCCACCGCACTGGATCTTGATGCCCTTGGCGCCGGCCTTCATCGCCGACTGCATGCTCTTACGCATGGCGCGGCGGAAGGAGACGCGGGAGGAGAGCTGCTCGGCAACGGCCTGAGCAACCAGCTGAGCGTCCGTCTCGGGGTTCTTGACCTCGAGGATGTTCAGCTGGACCTGCTTGCCCGTGAGCTTCTCGAGGTCGCCGCGGATGCGGTCGGCCTCGGCGCCACGGCGGCCGATGACGATGCCCGGACGAGCGGTGTGGATGTCCACCCGCACGCGGTCACGGGTGCGCTCGATCTCAACCTTCGAGATACCGGCGCGCTCCATGCCGGACGTCATCATCCGACGGATGGCGACGTCTTCCTTGACGTAGTCCTTGTACAGCTTGTCGGCGTACCACCGGGACTTGAAGTCCGTGGTGACACCGAGCCGGAACCCGTGCGGGTTTACCTTCTGGCCCATTACCGGGTTCCTTCCTTGCTGCTGACGACCACGGTGATGTGGCTGGTCCGCTTGCGGATCCGGTAGGCACGGCCCTGGGCACGCGGACGGAACCGCTTCAGGGTCGGGCCCTCGTCGACGTACGCCTCGCTGATGACCAGCGAGGAGGCGTCCGTGTGGTCGTAGTTGTGCGCGGCGTTGGCAATGGCGCTGTCGAGCACCTTGCCGACCGGCACGGAGGCTGCCTGCGGAGCGAATCGCAGGACGGCCTGGGCCTCCGTGGCGTCCATGCCACGGATGAGGTCCACCACGCGGCGGGCCTTCATGGGCGTGACGCGGATGTACCGCGCCTGGGCCCTGGCTTCCATGGTTGTCCCTTCAGTTTCTTACGTGTCTGAATGCGATCCGCTACTAGCGGCGCTTCGACTTCCGGTCGTCCTTGACGTGGCCCCGGAAGGTGCGGGTCGGCGAGAACTCGCCGAGCTTGTGGCCGACCATCGACTCGGTGACGAACACCGGGATGTGGGTCTTGCCGTTGTGCACCGCGATCGTGTGGCCGAGCATGGCCGGGACGATCATCGAGCGACGGGACCAGGTCTTGATGACGTTCTTGGTGCCGGCTTCGTTCTGGACATCCACCTTCTTGATCAGGTGGTCGTCGACGAAGGGCCCCTTCTTCAAGCTACGCGGCATCTCAACCCGTCCTTAGCGCTTCTTGTTCGTCTTGCGGCGGCGGACGATGTACTTGTTCGACGCCTTCTTGGGCGAACGAGTACGGCCTTCCTTCTTGCCCCACGGGGACACAGGGTGGCGACCACCGGAGGTCCGGCCCTCACCACCACCGTGCGGGTGGTCAACCGGGTTCATCACGACACCACGGACGGTCGGGCGAACGCCCAGCCACCGCTTACGGCCGGCCTTACCCCAGTTGATGTTGCTCTGCTCGGCGTTGCCGACCTCACCGATGGTGGCGCGGCAGCGGACGTCGACCAGGCGGACCTCGCCGGACGGCATGCGCAGGTGGGCGTAGGTGCCCTCCTTCGCGAGCAGCTGCACGGAGGCACCGGCGGAGCGGGCGAACTTGGCACCGCCACCGGGACGGAGCTCGATCGCGTGGATCGTGGTACCGACCGGGATGTTGCGGAGGGCCAGGTTGTTGCCCGGCTTGATGTCGGCCCCAGGACCGTTCTCGATGCGGTCACCCTGCTGCAGGTTGCGCGGGGCGAGGATGTAGCGCTTCTCGCCGTCGGCGTAGTGCAGCAGCGCGATGCGCGCGGTGCGGTTGGGGTCGTACTCGATGTGCGCGACCTTCGCCGGCACGCCGTCCTTGTCGTGACGACGGAAGTCGATCACTCGGTAGGCGCGCTTGTGTCCGCCACCCTGGTGGCGAACGGTCACACGACCGGCGTTGTTACGGCCGCCCTTGCTGTGCAGAGGGCGGACCAGCGACTTCTCCGGCGTGGACCGCGTGACCTCGACGAAGTCGGCGACGCTGGCGCCACGACGGCCCGGCGTAGTCGGCTTGTACTTGCGGATTCCCATTTCTCAGTCCTCGTCCGATATCGGACGATCCGGACCGCCCTTAGGCGGTCGGACCGCCGAAGATGTCGATACGGTCGCCCTCGGCGAGGGTCACGATCGCGCGCTTGCTGCCGGCACGCTGACCGAAACCGGTCTTCGTGCGCTTGCGCTTGCCCTGGCGGTTGATCGTGTTGACCCCGGTGACCTTGACGTCGAAGACCGCCTGGACGGCCTGCTTGATCTGGGTCTTGTTAGCGCCCGGGGCGACGACGAACGTGTACTTGTTCTCGTCGAGGAGCGCGTAGCTCTTCTCCGAGACGACCGGCTTGAGCAGCACGTCACGGGGGTCCGTGAAGGACTTGCTCAGCGGGGTCTCGACGGTGTTCTTGCCCTCGGCGGCGTGGCGACGCGCCTTGGCGATGCGCGCGGCCTTGGCGGCCTTCGCAGCCTTGGAGGCAATGCTCGGGTGACGCGTAGCCATCAGGCCTCGCTCCCTTCGGTGTCAGCGGCCTTGGGGCCAGACACGAAGGACTCGAAAGCGGCCTGGGTGAAGACCACGTCGTCCGAGACGAGAACGTCGTACGTGTTCAGCTGGCCCGGCTCCAGGATGTGGACCTGGGGCAGGTTGCGGGCGGACAGCCACGCGGCCTCGTCGGCGCGCTCGACGATCAGGAGCAGGTTCTTGCGCTCCGAGATCTTGCCGAACAGGCTCTTCGCGGCCTTGGTGGACGGGTTCGCACCCTCGACCACGCCGGAGACGACGTGGATGCGGTTGTGACGCGCCCGGTCGGTGAGGGCGTGGCGCAGGGCCGCGGCCTTCATCTTCTTCGGGGTGCGCTGCGAGTAGTCACGCGGCACGGGACCGTGCACGACGCCACCACCGGCGAACTGCGGCGCGCGGGTCGAGCCCTGACGGGCGCGGCCGGTGCCCTTCTGGCGGTACGGCTTCTTGCCACCACCACGGACTTCGCCACGGGTCTTGGTCTTGTGCGTGCCCTGACGGGCAGCGGCCAGCTGCGCGACGACGACCTGGTGGATCAGCGGAATGCTGATCTTCTCCACGTCGAAGATCTCCGCGGGGAGCTCGACGGAACCGGCCTTCTCGCCCGCCGGCGAAAGGATGTCAACAGTGCTCATCGGTTACCTCAGGCCCCCTTGGCCGCGGTGCGGACCAGGACGAGGCCGCCGTTCGGACCGGGAACCGCGCCCTTGATGAGCAGCAGACCCTTCTCCGCGTCAACGGCGTGGACGGTCAGGTTCTGGGTGGTGACCCGCTCGTTGCCCATGCGACCCGCCATGCGGAGGCCCTTGAACACGCGGCCCGGGGTGGCGCAGCCACCGATGGAACCGGGCGAGCGGTGCTTGCGCTGGGTGCCGTGTCCGGCGCCGAGGCCCTTGAAGTTGTGACGCTTCATGACACCGGCGAAGCCCTTGCCCTTGCTCTTGCCGGTCACGTCGACCTTCACGCCGGCCTCGAAGACCTCCGCGGAGATCTCCTGGCCCAGCGTGTACTCGGAGGCGTCCGCGGTGCGGATCTCGACGAGGTGACGACGCGGGGTGACGTCGGCCTTGGCGAAGTGGCCCTTGAGGGGCTTGTTCACCTTGCGCGGGTCGATCTCGCCGAAAGCGATCTGGACGGACTCGTAGCCGTCGACATCGTTCGTACGGACCTGGGTGACGACGTTGGGGCCGGCCTTGACGACGGTGACCGGAACAACGCGGTTGTTCTCGTCCCACACCTGCGTCATGCCGAGCTTCTCGCCCAGGATGCCCTTGATCTGCTTAGCCATTCTCAGCTCACCGACCCTCAGAGCTTGATCTCGATGTCGACACCGGCCGGGAGGTCGAGTCGCATCAGAGAGTCAACGGTCTTGGGGGTGGGGTCGAGAATGTCGATCAGGCGCTTGTGCGTGCGCATCTCGAAGTGCTCGCGCGAGTCCTTGTACTTGTGCGGCGACTTGATGACGCAGTACACGTTCTTCTCAGTGGGCAGCGGCACCGGGCCCGCGACCGACGCACCAGTGCGGGTCACCGTCTCGACGATCTTCTTCGCCGAGGAGTCGATGACCTCGTGGTCGTAGGCCTTGAGCCGGATGCGGATCTTCTGTCCCGCCATGGCTACTCCGTAGTCCTGTCTCTTCAACGCTCCGGAACCCGGCGTTCCGTCTTCCCGTCCTCCGACCCACGCGGTCGGGCGTGTCGCGCTCCCGCTGACACAGATGTCCCTTGTTCGAACATCCCTGCGGGGAATGCACACGGCCCTTCCGGAACCGCAAGCCGAGGGCGGAAGGCCCACCGGGCGCCTAGCCGGTGCCGCACCACACTTCCCGGAAGATTCCCGTACGTCCGCCCCAGTGCTGCCCGCAGGCAGTTAGGGCGACGAGTACTGTGGGACTCGCTTCCGGTCCTCCCGGCGGGAGGCGCGCAGCATCAACACTCGACCGAGCAACTCCGACAGTCTGCCATATGGGGCCGGGGGCTGGCTAATCGAGCGGGAGAGAATACCCCCAGGGTGACGTAGGTCAAACACAGGTCCCCTTCGGGGGGACCGCGGCCGTGCCGGAGACCTTCCCCCCATCCCTGCTCTACGCTGTGCGACCTGTTGCACACGGAGCGTATGGGGATGGGCTCGGGGGTTGGGGGCTCGCACATGTCATCAGTGCTGCGCAGATCCGGCCATCGACCGCCGCGTGCCGGGATCGGCGTCGGCGCGGCCGTACTCCGGCTCGGCCTGTTTCCAGCGACGGCTGCCACCGCTGGCACTCGTGTCCGTCCGGCACCGGCTCGTTCGTCTGCGGCGACCTCGGCTACTACACCTACTGCGGCCGAGCGGGGGGCGCGGATCGAGGTCACGGAAACTGACTGAGCCGACGACTACGGCATGGAGTCGGATCCCGTCGCCGAGGCCACCGCAACCGGCGGGGCCCAGACGATCTCCTTCGAGGCAGACAGTGGTTCGCACACGTACACCGTCACGGCCACCGACAACGCGGGGCTCCCCCGAGGAGGGAGCGGCGTACGAGCTGACCGTGTCGGGCCGCGAGGAGAGGCTCACTGGCCGCTTAACGGCTGCCGACTTGCCAGTGAGCCGCCATTGACCACTCAAATGAAGAAGAACGACTCAGGCGCAGCCGAGAGTTTTCAGCGTGGCGGGGAAGTAGGCGCGCATGAACTTCTCGATGTCCTTGCGGTGAGCGCGGTCGACTGGGTTGCTGTTTTGCAGCAGGAGCGTGAGGGTGAAATAGGAACCGATATCAGTTCTGCACTGCACAGTGAAAATTGCGCCGTTGTTTCCGACAGCCGCCCTGTAGTCGCCTTCGAGTCGAGCGGGCGCTGCCATGTTTGAAACCGAGTCGCCGGACTGCGCAACCTCGTAGGGGTCCACCGCATCAGGGTGCCAAGCGAACCTCATCGCGAGGGCACTCTCGCCGTCCACGAGGACTTGGCACCAGGAGGACGGCTGCGGCTTGCGGCGATCAACCCGGTTGCGCTCGGTCACCTTGCCGCCCGGTTGCAGGAGCCGCTCGGAGAGAATCGGGCTGACCTTGGTGCCACACAGCGACGCTGGTGGCTTGCCGTCGTCGTTTAGGTTCCCGTACCAAACGCCAGACCCGACCGCCAAGGCCAGCGCCACTGCAGGCAGACCGATCTTGAGAAGACGTGTCACTTGTCGACCTCTCCGGACACACCCCGACCGTGGGCGATGCCGGCTTCCGCGGACTTCTCCACAAGATCCTGCCGAATATAGGGCGGCTCGCTCCCCGAGCCGTGGACTCTATTCCATTCCTGGGCGAGCGCAGTCAGTTGACCATTCCTGTTCTGGTAACTCGCGACGTTGTCGTCGTTCTGCTGGTCGTCCAACCTCTGCTGTTCGTCCTGCAGCCACTTGTCCGTGACATAGTCGAATCCTTCCTGAACATCGCCACTGACGATCGGAATGTAGCCGATGGCCTTATCGAACAGCGGCTTGCTCTCGAATTCCGCGGTTTTCGGATCTCCCTGAGCCTGGATCCGCGCCTCCTCCAGGAAGCCGACGCTCCGCCCGGCGCGGATGAGGGACTCCGTGGACTTCGAGTGGTCCTCGTGGATCTGCGAGACAATCGCCTGGTTCAACCCCCCGTTCAGCGTTCCGTAAGCGTCCTTGTCCTTCGACACCTGCTTCACGACCTCGAAGAGTTGGTCCTGCTTCAGCGGCGACCTCGAGATGTCGACCTCGCTCATCGAGGCATGCACAGTGCCGCCATGGTTGACGAGGATGTGGGCCAACGGCTGTCGCAGGGACGGTGGGAATTTGTCGCCGCTGTCGGCCAGGTACCCCACCGCCGACCTGAAGATCGCGTCGTTCTGCTTGCTGTGGGCGACGTAGTGGGCATGTTTGTCGGACGGGTCGATCCCCGTCGCCGCCGCCTGAAGAGCCGCCCCGAAGCCCGCGCGATCGTCTCCGTCCAGGCCGGCCGCGTACGTGCCGACCTTGGCGCCCTCGTGCTCATGAAGGACGACGTTCCAGTCCCGCTCTTTCATGAGGTACCTCATGCGGCCATCGGAGCCAAGGTAATCCGCTGCCGCATGGGGATCACGGCTCATGATGCCCAGCACCCCGTCCACCGGATCATTGGCGAACCAGCCACCACGCCGACCGCTGTACTCCGCCTTCAACCGCCAGATCCCAGGCTCCCTCCGCTCCGCCGCGATCATGTCGTCGGTCAGATCCTCCAGCATCTCCGGCGCATACCCATGCCCCCGCCCCATCAGCGTCACCAACGACTGATACCCCACCGCCTTGTCCAGCCGCTCCCCCTGCGCATCCGTGGCGTAATGCCCGACGCCGGCATGTCGCATCGCCGCGCGCCAGCGCTGGTACCAGGACGACTCCGTGTCCCGCGTCGCCGTCGCCAACGCATCCGCCAGCCCCGTCTCGATCGACGCGTACGCACCCACACCGGACCCGCCCCGCACATGGATCAGGTCGTTCAGCTCGTTCGTCAGTCTGATCGTGCCCGCCGCGCCCAGGTCGTCCAGCAGAGTGCGGGAGAACACCTCGTCGCCGGAGTTGTCGCGGAGCAGCCGCTGCAGTTCCGTCAGTTCGCGAGGTGAGAGAGGCCGGCCGGCGGTCAGTTTCTCCAGTGCCCCCTCCGCCTCCAGCGCCTCGTACTTCTCGACGTCCCCCATCGCCCTGCCGTTGAAGCCCCGGCCCCCGACCAGCGGGTCCGAGTCGACGACCGCCGCCGTCAGGGCGAGCCGGACGCCGGCGTCCGCGTCGGTCACGTCACGTACGGCCTTGTCGATGCGGTCCTGCCAGGACCGTACGGCCGACTCGTGGTGCTCCCCGTCCGCGTCCGCGCTGACCAGGCCCCGCTCCGAGACCCGCATCCCCGCCGCCACAGCCTCCCGCCGCGCCGCCGCCAACCCCCCCTTCAGCTGCACGAACTGGTCATGCGCGTCCCGCAGCAGGGAGGCGATCGCCTTCGCCTCCGTCTGCGCGTACTGGAACTCCTTGAGCGTGACGTCGAAGCGTCCGTGCGCCGCCTCCGCGCTCATGCCCGTCCAGGCAGGCCCCACCGTGATGCCGTACACCTCTCGGTGGTACGCCCTCTCCTGCTCGGCGAACTCGCCCGCCATCCCCTCCCAGCGCTCCGCCGCGGTGGTGAGCGCGGAGAGGTCGGTGCTCATGATCTCGTGGTACGTCGGCATCCCCGGTCGCTCCCCGTCAGTACCGGTCCAGCGCCGACATCTGCCGCACCGTCGACCCCACGGCCAGGTCCGTGCTCGTCAGTACCGTGTTCGTACTGCCCAGCGCGTCCTTCTCCGCGCCCAGCCGGTCCATCAGGTTCTTCACCTGGCCGCCCCACGTCTCGTGGGCCTTCCGCAGCGCCGCCGAGGTCAGCCAGCCGTCCCCGTCGCGCGCGCCGAACGCCTTGACCGCCGCCGCGGTCTCCTCGTCCGCCCGGGCCCCGGCTTTACGGGTCTGCGACTCGATGTGGTCCTGGATCGCCTTGGCCGCCGCCCGCTTCTCGGCGGGCGAGGACGCCAGCCCCTTCGGCCCATGGCCACCGACCAGACCGCCGCCCACCGTCCACCCCTCGCCGTAACGCCGTACCACAGCCCGTGACTACAGCCGTCGACTCTCCAGCGGACCCAGGTACAGCGCAGGCAGCCCTCCCGTGTCGATCACGAGCCGTTGCAGCACCACCGTGGGATCCACCATCCAGAACTTCAACCGGTGGACGCCGATCTTCGTCACGGAGTGTTTCGTGGCCGTCGCGTTGACGTTGTCCGAGGTGTTCCGCGCCCAGGTCATGTTCATCAGCCCGTCGTCGGCACCCGCGGTGATGTCCACCGACCGGGGAGCAGCATCGTCGAACGACACCGCATAGCGCAGGCCTCCCGTCGGCAGGGCCGGGTTCCGCGGGGAGACGTACGCCCAGACCGTCACCTCACCCGCCGGCTCCGACAGCAGACTCACCTCGTACTCCAGCCGAGGAGCCGAGGAGCCCCCGGGCGTCCGGCGGGGACCGGTCACCGGCCACGGCGTCATCCCGGCCCCGGTACGGCCGATGCCGTCCAGACGGCGCCACTCCCCGACCGCGCGGTCGTAGTGCTCCGCGTCCACCGCCACGTACCCGCCCGCCTCCACGAACCCCCGCAGGCCCCGCCGGGGCGGGTTCACCGCCGTGCATCCCACCCGCACCGACGTCCCTGCCCCGCTCACCGTCAGCGCCCCTTCCGAGCGGCCGGCCGGTGCCCGCGACCAGTCCACCCGGACCTCCAGCCGGACCTGCTGTTCCACCCTGCCCCGCGGACGGTCCACCAGCAGCCAGGGCACCGAGCACTCCACCCGGTACTCGAAGGGCGTACGGCCCCGGTTGAAGATCTCCACGTACTGCTGCGGGCGCGTCTGGTACGGGCTGAACTCAGCGAGCGATGCCTCACGAACCGCACCACCCCCGGGCCACCACTCCCCCGCATCCTCGGAGCCGTCGACGGACACCCCCAGCTCCGCCGCCTCCGGCACCTCGATGCGCCGCACCGCCGGGAAGAGCACGTCGGGCAGTGCCACGTTGTCCTTCTCCGGCTGCTGCCAGCCCGCGTTGGGGCCGTATCTGTCCACATCCCCGTAGTCGATGTGCGGCTGCGTCTGGAAGCCCCGCCATTTGCCGTTCGCCACCGTGGAGTTGAAGCGGTCCGCGAGTGCGAAGTCCTTCGCCAGGGCCGCCTCGGCCTCCGCCGCGCGGTCGTTCGTCGCGGCTCTGCCCTGCCTCGCGTAGAGGAGGTTCGTGAACTCCGCCTCACGGAGGGCGTACAGGTTCGCGGTCGCCGTCACCTCGTAGCCGACGAGTTCGAACCACGCGTCCTGCACCGGGGCCGGCAGCCGCCGCGCGAGACGGTCCGCCCGCCGGCCCAGCTCTTGCCACTCCCGCGTCACCCGCTCCAGCTCCCGGTGCCCGAAGTAGTACGGGGACTGCTGGTCGTCGTACACCACCTTGCCGTCGGCCAGTGTGATCCGGCGGTTCAGCAGCTCCGGCTTGCGGCGGGCCTGCAGACTCCCGTAGGCCGCCAGGATCGAGGCGATCTCCGCCGCCTGCCCCGGGCCCGGTCCGAAGTTCTGGCGCGCGTATCTCCGCTCCCACTCCCCCAGCCGCTCCAGCGGCCAACCCGAGGGGTTCCAGGCGTAGTTCAGGAAGAACTCCGTGGGGACCTCGTTGCCCTTCAGGTCTCCGACGTTCGCCACCCACAGTCCGTGGTTGCCGTACGCGTGCGCCTGGTGGAGCTGGTCCCAGACGTTGCGCAGGTTGGCCGTGTCGACCCACTTGTAGTTGCGGCCGACGCCCACGTAGTCGAAGTGGTAGTAGAGGCCGTAGCCGCCGGGCCGGGCCTCGGCCGGGTGTCTGCGGATGTTGCCCCAGTTGTCGTCCGTCAGGACCACCGTCACGTCGTCCGGCGCTCTCAGCCCCCGGTCCCAGTACCGCTGCACCTCCTTGTACAGCGTCCACACCTGCGGGGTCTCGGCGGCCGGCTTCCCCGTGACCTCCTCGATGATCTGCCGCTGCGCCGCGATGATCTCCTGCATCAGCTCGATGCCGTCGCCGTCGGGGAGGCTGGTGTCGCCGTTCCCGCGCATGCCGAGGGTCACCACGCCCTCGAAGCCCTGGTCCACCATCCGCTGGATCCCGGCCCGCCAGTACGCGCGGATCGCCTCTGCGTTACGGCGGTACGACCACTCCCCCGTGCCCCCGTAGGGGTCGCGACCGGCCGTCGCATGCCGGTTCCACTCCTCGATCCCCCTCATCATCGGCGCCTCATGAGACGTGCCCATGACAATGCCGTACTCGGAGGCACGCCGGTGGTTCTCCGGATCGTCCTCCGCGAAGGCCCGGCCCCACACCGCCGGCCACAGGTAGTTCCCCTTCAGCCGCAGCAGGACCTCGAAGACCCGCGCGTAGAAGTCCGCGTTGAAGCCGCCCGGGTACCCCGCCGCCTTCCCCGGCCCGAAGTGCGCCGGCGCCCACGCCCCCAGCGCCGGGTTCTCGTCGTTGACGAAGATGCCCCGGTACTTCACCGCCGGGGTGCCCTGGGTGAACCGGCCCGCGCGCACCCACACCTCGTCGCGGTGCACCGGCGGCACGTCGTCCCACCAGTACCAGGGCGAGACACCAATGCCGTACGAGACGTCGTACGCCCCGAAGATCGTGCCCCGCGGGTCGCTGCCCGCGATGACGAAGGCCCGCTCCACCCCGGGCATCGGGTGGTCCACGACCGTCTGCAGCGAGGTCTCCCAGCGGCCCCGCACCCCGGTCACGTCCAGCTTGCCGCTGTCGATCAACCCGTCGATCAGCGGACTGCGGCCGATCGTGCCGACCAGCACCGGGAAGCGGGCGATCGTCGAGCCTGGCCGTACGCCCATCACCCGCTCGATGTCGTCCCTGAGGTCCCCTGCCACCCGTACGACTCCGGGGTGATCCCCGGCGCTCACGACCACGGGGGCGCCCGCGAGCGAGAACGCGCCGCCCGTGAAGGAGACGTACGACCCCGGGTCCGTCACCCGCAGGACGTCACCCTCACCCCCGGCCCATGCGACTCCCGACGTCAGCGCCGGCACGACGGTGAGCCCTGCACCCAGCACAGTCCTGCGACGGACAGACATGCCCCACCCCTCCACCCGAATTTGGTCAGCGGCATGACAAATTCTGGAGGGCGTCGACGCACGTGCGGAACCGGTCGTCGGCGCCGAATAGTTTCGAACAGCAGAGGGGCCCGTACGACCGAAGTCGTACGGGCCCCTCCGACAGCTACCAGGTCGAAGACCCGGTCCTGGTCAGTTCAGATCACTTGGTGATCTTGGTGACCTGGCCGGCGCCCACGGTCCGGCCACCCTCACGGATGGCGAACTTCAGGCCCTCTTCCATGGCGATGGGCTGGATGAGCTGCACCGACATCTCGGTGTTGTCACCCGGCATGACCATCTCGGTGCCCTCGGGGAGGGTCACCACGCCGGTCACGTCCGTCGTACGGAAGTAGAACTGCGGACGGTAGTTGTTGAAGAACGGCGTGTGGCGGCCACCCTCGTCCTTGGACAGGATGTAGGCCTGCGCCTCGAACTCGGTGTGCGGGGTGACCGAGCCCGGCTTGATGATGACCTGGCCGCGCTCGACGTCCTCGCGCTTGATGCCGCGGAGCAGCAGACCGACGTTCTCACCGGCCTGGCCCTCGTCGAGCAGCTTGCGGAACATCTCGATACCGGTGACCGTGGTGGTGGTCTTCTCGGTCTTGATGCCGATGATGTCGACGGTCTCGTTGACCTTGAGGATACCGCGCTCGATACGACCGGTGACGACGGTGCCACGACCGGTGATCGTGAAGACGTCCTCGATCGGCATCAGGAACGGCTTGTCGACGTCACGCTCGGGCTCCGGGATGGACTCGTCGACGGCCTTCATCAGGTCGAGGACGGTCTGGACGTACTCCGGGTCACCCTCGAGGGCCTTGAGCGCCGAGACCTTGACGACCGGCAGGTCGTCGCCCGGGAACTCGTACTCGGAGAGGAGCTCACGGACCTCGAGCTCGACGAGCTCCAGGATCTCCTCGTCGTCCACCATGTCGGCCTTGTTCAGGGCGACGACGATGTACGGAACGCCGACCTGGCGGGCCAGGAGCACGTGCTCCTTGGTCTGCGGCATCGGGCCGTCGGTGGCGGCGACCACGAGGATCGCGCCGTCCATCTGCGCGGCACCGGTGATCATGTTCTTGATGTAGTCCGCGTGACCCGGGCAGTCGACGTGGGCGTAGTGACGCGCCTCGGTCTGGTACTCGACGTGCGCGATGGAGATGGTGATACCGCGCTGACGCTCTTCGGGCGCCTTGTCGATGTTGTCGAACGGGGTGGCCTCGTTCAGGTCCGGGTACGCGTCGTGCAGCACCTTGGTAATGGCGGCCGTGAGGGTCGTCTTACCGTGGTCGATGTGACCGATGGTGCCGATGTTGACGTGCGGCTTAGTCCGCTCGAACTTCGCCTTCGCCACTGGGGTCCTCCTGTGGAGTGGTTCTGTACGCCTTACTTCATCGGCGCCAGGTGATCTTTGCTGTAATGGCCCGGAACCCGGGGCAAACATCCGTGTTTGCGGCTGTTTGCCCCGTGAGGCTCCGGAGTCAAGCCTAAGGCGTGGGAACGCTGAGCGTTACTCGCCCTTGGCCTTCGCGATGATCTCCTCGGCGACGTTCCGCGGAACCTCGGCGTAGGAGTCGAACTGCATGGAGTAGCTCGCACGGCCGGACGTCTTGCTGCGCAGGTCGCCGACGTAGCCGAACATCTCCGAGAGGGGCACGAGACCCTTCACGACGCGGGCACCGGCCCGCTCCTCCATGGCCTGGATCTGGCCACGGCGGGAGTTGATGTCGCCGATGACCTCACCCATGTAGTCCTCGGGCGTGGTGACCTCGACGGCCATCATCGGCTCGAGCAGCACGGGGCTGGCCTTGCGCGCGGCCTCCTTGAAGGCCTGCGAACCGGCGATCTTGAAGGCGAGCTCGGAGGAGTCCACCTCGTGGTAGCCACCGTCGATGAGGATGACGCGCACGCCGGTCATCTCGTAACCGGCGAGGATGCCGAACTGCATGGCCTCCTGCGCACCGGCGTCCACCGAAGGGATGTACTCCTTCGGGATACGGCCACCGGTCACCTTGTTCACGAACTCGTACGAGGCGTCGCCGCCCTCGATGGGCTCGATCGCGATCTGCACCTTGGCGAACTGACCGGTACCACCGGTCTGCTTCTTGTGGGTGTAGTCCACGCGCTCGACGGCCTTGCGGATCGTCTCGCGGTACGCGACCTGCGGCTTGCCGACGTTGGCCTCGACCTTGAACTCACGGCGCATACGGTCGACCAGCACCTCGAGGTGCAGCTCGCCCATACCACCGATGATGGTCTGGCCGGTCTCCTCGTCCGAGTGGACCTGGAAGGACGGGTCCTCCTCGGCCAGGCGCTGGATCGCGACGCCCAGCTTCTCCTGGTCGCCCTTCGACTTGGGCTCGATGGCGACCTGGATGACCGGCGCCGGGAAGTCCATGGACTCCAGGATGACCGGGTTCTTGTCGTCGGACAGCGTCTCACCGGTGGTGGTCTGCTTCAGGCCCATGACGGCGACGATGTCGCCGGCGCCCACCGACTCGATCTCCTCACGCTTGTTGGCGTGCATGCGGTAGATCTTGCCGATGCGCTCCTTCTTGCCCTTGACGGAGTTCAGCACCGAAGAGCCGGACTCCAGGCGGCCCGAGTAAACCCGGACGAAGGTGAGCTTGCCGAGGTGCGGGTCGCTCATGATCTTGAACGCCAGCGCCGACAGCGGCTCGTCGTCGGACGGCTTGCGCTTGACGACCGTCTCCGGGTCCTTGACGTCGTGGCCCTCGATGGCCTCGATGTCGACCGGGGAAGGCAGGTAGCGCACGACCGCGTCGAGCAGGGGCTGAACGCCCTTGTTCTTGAACGCGGTACCGCAGAACACCGGGGTGACCGTGGTGTCCTTGGACTTGCCGGACGCGATGGTGATACGACGGATCGCGGCGTACAGCTGCTCCACGGAAGGCTCTTCGCCCTCCAGGTACAGCTCCATGATCTCTTCGTCGTTCTCGGCGACGGCCTCGATCAGCTTGCCGCGGTACTCCTCGGCAGCCTCGGTGTGCGTGGCCGGGATGTCGACGACGTCGTACATCTCACCCTTGGTGGCCTCGGCGGACCAGACCAGGGCCTTCATCGTCACGAGGTCGACGACGCCCTTGAAGTCGGCCTCGGCACCGATCGGGAGCTGCATGACGATCGGCTGCGCGCCCAGGCGGTCCGAGATCATGTCCACACAGCGGTGGAACTCGGCGCCCGTGCGGTCGAGCTTGTTGACGAAGCAGATACGCGGAACGCCGTAGCGGTCCGCCTGACGCCACACCGTCTCGGACTGCGGCTCAACGCCGGCGACGCCGTCGAACACCGTCACGGCACCGTCGAGCACGCGCAGGGAGCGCTCCACCTCGACGGTGAAGTCGACGTGGCCCGGGGTGTCGATGATGTTGATGGTGTGGTCGACGTCTTCCAGCGGCCAGTGGCAGGTGGTGGCAGCAGAGGTGATCGTGATGCCACGCTCCTGCTCCTGCTCCATCCAGTCCATGGTGGCAGCGCCGTCGTGGACCTCACCGATCTTGTAAGACACACCGGTGTAGAACAGGATCCGCTCGGTGGTGGTCGTCTTGCCCGCGTCGATGTGGGCCATGATCCCGATGTTGCGGACCTTGGCCAGGTCAAGTGAAGTGGTAGCCATAAGGCTTCAGTCTTCTCTCGGTCTCGATGTGGGTAGCGACTACCAGCGGTAGTGCGCGAAGGCCTTGTTGGACTCGGCCATCTTGTGCGTGTCCTCGCGCTTCTTGACGGCCGCACCGAGGCCGTTCGAAGCGTCGAGAAGCTCGTTGAGCAGACGCTCGGTCATGGTCTTCTCGCGACGGGCGCGGGAGTAACCGACCAGCCAGCGCAGCGCGAGCGTGTTGGCGCGACCGGGCTTGACCTCGATCGGAACCTGGTACGTCGCACCACCGACACGGCGGGACTTGACCTCGAGGGTCGGCTTGATGTTCTCCAGCGCGCGCTTCAGCGTGATGATCGGGTCGTTGCCCGTCTTCTCACGCAGGCCCTCCATGGCGCCGTAGACGATGCGCTCGGCGGTGGAGCGCTTGCCGTTCAGCAGCACCTTGTTGATGAGCGACGTGACCAGAGGAGAACCGTAGACCGGGTCGATGATGACCGGGCGCTTCGGGGCGGGGCCCTTACGAGGCATTCTTACTTCTCCTTCTTGGCGCCGTAGCGGGAACGGGCCTGCTTGCGGTTCTTGACACCCTGGGTGTCGAGGGAGCCACGGATGATCTTGTAGCGAACACCCGGCAGGTCCTTCACACGGCCGCCGCGCACGAGCACGATGGAGTGCTCCTGCAGGTTGTGTCCCTCACCCGGAATGTAAGCGGTGACCTCGATGCCGCTGGTCAGACGCACACGCGCGACCTTACGCAGGGCCGAGTTCGGCTTCTTCGGGGTGGTCGTGAACACACGCGTGCAGACGCCACGACGCTGAGGGGAACCCTCGAGTGCGGGCGTCTTGTTCTTCTCGACCTTGTCCTGCCGGCCCTTGCGGACCAGCTGCTGGATCGTAGGCACTACTTCTCCGGTTTCTGTGTGCCGATAGGTACAGCTAACCTGGAACGTCGCCGACCCACGCGGTCGGGTGTGTCGAATCTCGCGGACCTTTGCCGCAAGGCGAAAAGGGCGCAGATTACGGTGGCCGGTGTCGGCTCGCGATGCGGTTGAAGGCACGCACGAGAGCCAGGGCACACCCCAGGCACAAGGTCTGAGCGTACCTACCTCATTCGCTGCGGTCAAAACAAATGGAACCCAACGGCCTCGCGCTGCGGGGAATGTCAAGCCGCTGTACGCTACGTGATCTTCGAATCGACGACCGGGATGCCCACAGCGGCCGCACGGGCCCCGGAACGGCCGGCGCCTCCAGGACGGCGTTCCCCCGCTGTACGCGCGCCGTAGCCCCCCTCCACCCGCTTCTCGCCTGCCGCAACGCCGAAGGGCGGCCACCCCGAAACGGAGTGGCCGCCCTTCATGCTGCTCGCTTACTGGTTGTACGGACCGTAGTCGTAGTCCTCCAGCGGAACGGCCTGGCCGGAGCCGGTGCCGAACGGCGAGTAGTCGATGTCGTCGTAGCCGACGGCCGAGTACATCGCGGCCTTGGCCTCCTCGGTCGGCTCGACCCGGATGTTGCGGTAGCGGGACAGACCCGTACCGGCCGGGATGAGCTTACCGATGATGACGTTCTCCTTGAGGCCGATGAGGCTGTCGGACTTGGCGTTGATCGCCGCATCCGTCAGGACTCGGGTCGTCTCCTGGAAGGAGGCGGCCGACAGCCAGGACTCCGTCGCCAGCGAGGCCTTGGTGATACCCATCAGCTGCGGACGACCGGAGGCCGGGTGACCGCCCTCCTGGACCACACGACGGTTCTCGGTCTCGAACTTCGAGCGCTCGACCAGCTCGCCGGGCAGCAGCTCGGCGTCGCCGGACTCGATGATCGTCACGCGGCGGAGCATCTGCCGGATGATGATCTCGATGTGCTTGTCGTGGATCGACACACCCTGCGAGTTGTAGACCTTCTGGACCTCGCCGACCAGGTGGACCTGGACGGCACGCTGACCCAGGATGCGCAGCACGTCGTGCGGGTTGGTGGCACCCACGGTGAGCTGCTGGCCCACCTCGACGTGGTCGCCCTCGCGGACCAGGACCTTGGCACGCTTCGAGATCGGGAACGCCGTCTCGTCGCTGCCGTCGTCCGGGGTGACGACGATCTTCTTGGTCTTCTCGGTCTCCTCGATCCGGATGCGGCCGTTGGCCTCGGAGATCGGGGCGACACCCTTCGGGGTACGGGCCTCGAAGAGCTCGACGACACGGGGCAGACCCTGGGTGATGTCGTCACCGGCCACACCACCGGTGTGGAAGGTACGCATCGTCAGCTGGGTACCGGGCTCACCGATGGACTGGGCGGCGATGATGCCGACCGCCTCACCGATGTCGACCAGCTTGCCGGTGGCCAGCGAACGGCCGTAGCACATCGCGCAGGTGCCGACGTGCGACTCGCAGGTCAGGATCGAGCGGGTCTTGACCTCCTCGATGCCGTGGTGCACCAGCTGGTCGATGAGCACGTCGCCCAGGTCCACGTTGGCCGGCGCGATCACCTTGCCGTCGATGACGACGTCCTCGGCGAGCATGCGGGCGTAGACGCTGGTCTCGACGTCGTCCGCCTTGCGGAGCACGCCGTCGGCGCCGCGCGAGGCGATCCGCAGCTTCAGACCGCGCTCGGTGCCGCAGTCCTCCTCGCGGATGATGACGTCCTGCGAGACGTCCACCAGACGACGGGTCAGGTAACCCGAGTCGGCGGTACGCAGGGCGGTGTCCGCCAGACCCTTACGGGCACCGTGCGTGGAGATGAAGTACTCCAGCACGGACAGACCCTCACGGAACGAGGCCTTGATCGGACGCGGGATGGTCTCGTTCTTCGCGTTCGACACCAGACCACGCATACCGGCGATCTGCCGCATCTGCATCATGTTTCCTCGGGCACCCGAGTCAACCATCATGAAGATGGGGTTCGTCTTGGGGAAGTTCGCGTTCATCGCCTCGGCGACCTCGTTGGTCGCCTTGGTCCAGATCGCGATGAGCTCCTGAGTGCGCTCTTCCTTGGTGATCAGACCGCGCTCGTACTGCTTCTGGACCTTCTCGTCCTGCGCCTCGTAGCCGCGGACGATCTCCTTCTTCGCCTCGGGAACGACGACGTCGGAGATGGCCACGGTGACACCGGAACGGGTCGCCCAGTAGAAGCCGGCCGCCTTCAGGTTGTCGAGCGTCGCCGCCACGATGACCTTGGGGTAGCGCTCGGCGAGGTCGTTGACGATCTCGGAGAGCTGCTTCTTGCCCACCGAGTAGTCGACGAACGGGTAGTCCTCGGGCAGCAGCTCGTTGAAGAGCGCACGGCCCAGGGTCGTCCGCAGGCGGAAGGTGTCACCCTGCTGCCACTCGGGCTCGCCCTCCTCGCGCGCCGGCGGGGTCCAGCCGCGCGGCGGGATGGTGCCCACCGGGAAGCGGATGTCGACCGCGGACTGGAGCGCGAGCTCGCCGGCGTCGAACGCCATGATCGCCTCGGCCGTGGAGCCGAAGGACCGGCCCTCGCCCTTGGTGTCACGCAGCTCGCCGTCGGTGGTGAGGAAGAACAGACCGAGGACCATGTCCTGGGTCGGCATCGTCACCGGACGGCCGTCGGCCGGCTTGAGGATGTTGTTCGAGGACAGCATCAGGATGCGGGCCTCGGCCTGCGCCTCCGCGGACAGCGGCAGGTGCACGGCCATCTGGTCACCGTCGAAGTCCGCGTTGAACGCGGTGCAGACGAGCGGGTGGATCTGGATGGCCTTGCCCTCGACCAGCTGCGGCTCGAAGGCCTGGATGCCGAGGCGGTGCAGGGTGGGAGCACGGTTCAGCAGCACCGGGTGCTCGGCGATGACCTCTTCGAGGACGTCGTACACGACGGTGCGGCCGCGCTCCACCATGCGCTTGGCGCTCTTGATGTTCTGCGCGTGGTTCAGGTCGACCAGGCGCTTCATCACGAACGGCTTGAAGAGCTCCAGCGCCATGGCCTTGGGCAGACCGCACTGGTGCAGCTTCAGCTGCGGGCCGACGACGATGACGGAACGCGCCGAGTAGTCGACTCGCTTGCCGAGCAGGTTCTGACGGAAGCGACCCTGCTTGCCCTTGAGCATGTCGGACAGCGACTTCAGCGGACGGTTGCCGGGGCCCGTGACCGGGCGACCACGACGGCCGTTGTCGAAGAGCGCGTCGACGGCCTCCTGGAGCATGCGCTTCTCGTTGTTCACGATGATCTCGGGCGCACCGAGGTCGAGAAGGCGCTTCAGGCGGTTGTTGCGGTTGATGACACGGCGGTACAGGTCGTTCAGGTCGGAGGTCGCGAAGCGGCCACCGTCCAGCTGCACCATCGGACGCAGGTCCGGCGGGATGACCGGGACGCAGTCCAGGACCATGCCCTTGGGGCTGTTGGACGTCTGCAGGAACGCGGAGACGACCTTCAGCCGCTTGAGGGCACGGGTCTTCTTCTGGCCCTTGCCGGTGCGGATGATCTCGCGGAGACGCTCGGCCTCCTCCTCGAGGTCGAAGGACTCCAGGCGCTTCTGCAGCGCCGCGGCACCCATCGAGCCGTCGAAGTACGTGCCGAAGCGGTCACGCAGCTCGCGGTAGAGCAGCTCGTCGCCCTCGAGGTCCTGGACCTTGAGGTTCTTGAACCGGTTCCACACCTCGTCGAGGCGGTCGATCTCGCGCTGCGCACGGTCGCGCAGCTGCTTCATCTCACGCTCGGCACCCTCGCGCACCTTGCGGCGCACGTCGGCCTTGGCACCCTCGGCCTCCAGCTCGCCCAGGTCGGCCTCGAGCTTCTTGGCACGGGCCTCGAGGTCGGCGTCGCGACGGTTCTCGATCTGCTGGCGCTCGACCGAGACGTGCGCCTCCAGGGAGGGCAGGTCGCGGGTACGACGCTCCTCGTCGACGTACGTGATCATGTACGCCGCGAAGTAGATGACCTTCTCGAGGTCCTTCGGCGCCAGGTCCAGCAGGTAGCCGAGGCGCGAAGGAACACCCTTGAAGTACCAGATGTGCGTGACGGGCGCGGCCAGCTCGATGTGGCCCATCCGCTCACGGCGCACCTTGGCGCGCGTGACCTCGACGCCACAGCGCTCACAGATGATGCCCTTGAAGCGGACGCGCTTGTACTTGCCGCAGTAGCACTCCCAGTCCCGGGTCGGACCGAAGATCTTCTCGCAGAAGAGTCCGTCCTTCTCGGGCTTGAGGGTGCGGTAGTTGATGGTCTCGGGCTTCTTGACCTCACCGTGGCTCCACTGACGGATGTCGTCAGCGGTGGCCAGGCCGATCCGGAGCTCGTCGAAGAAGTTGACGTCGAGCACTATGCGTCAATCCCTCTCAGGGTCGTAAGTCTGTGGTCTGAAACGGGGGCCTGGGGGTCGGCGGGGCCCTGTGGGTGAGGGCCCCGCCGGACTCCCGTCAGACCTCTTCGACGCTGCTCGGCTCGCGCCGGGACAGGTCGATACCGAGCTCCTCCGCAGCGCGGAAGACATCCTCGTCGGTGTCACGCATCTCGATGGACATACCGTCGCTGGACAGCACCTCCACGTTCAGGCAGAGCGACTGCATCTCCTTGATGAGCACCTTGAAGGACTCGGGGATGCCGGGCTCGGGGATGTTCTCGCCCTTGACGATGGCCTCGTAGACCTTCACGCGGCCGGTGACGTCGTCGGACTTGATCGTCAGCAGCTCCTGGAGGGCGTACGCGGCGCCGTAGGCCTCGAGGGCCCACACCTCCATCTCACCGAAGCGCTGACCACCGAACTGCGCCTTACCACCCAGCGGCTGCTGGGTGATCATCGAGTACGGACCGGTCGAGCGGGCGTGCAGCTTGTCGTCGACCAGGTGGTGCAGCTTCAGGATGTACATGTAGCCGACCGAGATCGGGTCCGGGAACGGCTCACCGCTACGGCCGTCGAACAGCCGCGCCTTACCGGTCGGGAGCACCATGCGCTCGCCGTCGCGGTTCGGGATGGTGTGCTGCAGCAGACCCGCCAGCTCGTCCTCGCGCGCACCGTCGAACACCGGGGTGGCGACGTTGGTGCCGGGGGCGACCTGGTCGGCGCCGATGACCTGCAGGCGCTGGGCCCACTCGTCCGCGAGGCCGGAGACGTCCCAGCCGCGGCTGGCGAGCCAGCCGAGGTGGATCTCCAGGACCTGTCCCGGGTTCATTCGGGACGGGACACCGAGCGGGTTGAGAATGATGTCGACCGGAGTTCCGTCCTCGAGGAACGGCATGTCCTCGATGGGCAGGATCTTCGAGATGACACCCTTGTTGCCGTGACGGCCGGCGAGCTTGTCACCGTCGGTGATCTTGCGCTTCTGCGCCACGTACACGCGCACCAGCTGGTTCACACCGGGGGGAAGCTCGTCGCCCTCCTCGCGGTCGAAGACGCGCACGCCGATGACCTTGCCGGTCTCGCCGTGCGGCACCTTCAGCGAGGTGTCACGGACCTCACGGGCCTTCTCACCGAAGATCGCGCGCAGCAGGCGCTCCTCGGGGGTCAGCTCGGTCTCACCCTTCGGGGTCACCTTGCCGACGAGGATGTCGCCGGCGATGACCTCGGCACCGATCCGGATGATGCCGCGCTCGTCGAGGTCGGCGAGGACCTCCTCGGAGACGTTCGGGATGTCCCGGGTGATCTCCTCGGGGCCGAGCTTGGTGTCACGGGCGTCGACCTCGTGCTCCTCGATGTGGATCGAGGAGAGGACGTCGTCCTGCACGAGGCGCTGCGACAGGATGATCGCGTCCTCGTAGTTGTGACCCTCCCACGGCATGAACGCCACGAGCAGGTTCTTGCCGAGGGCCATCTCACCGTTCTCGGTGGCCGGACCGTCGGCGAGGACCTGGCCCTCGATGATCCGGTCGCCCTCGTTGACGACGACCTTCTGGTTGACCGAGGTGCCCTGGTTGGACCGGGCGAACTTGGCCAGGCGGTACGTGATGTACGTGCCGTCGTCGTTGGCCGTGGTGATGTAGTCCGCGGAGACCTCCTGGACCACACCCGCCTTCTCGGCCTTGACCACGTCGCCGGCGTCGACGGCGGAGCGGTACTCCATGCCGGTGCCGACGAGCGGGGCCTCGGACTTAATCAGCGGCACGGCCTGACGCATCATGTTCGCGCCCATGAGGGCACGGTTGGCGTCGTCGTGCTCGAGGAAGGGGATCATGGCCGTCGCGACCGACACCATCTGGCGCGGCGAGACGTCCATGTAGTCGACGTCCTCGGGGCTGACGTAGTCGACCTCGCCGCCACGACGGCGGACCAGGACACGCGCCTCGGCGAACCGGAGTTCGTCGTTGAGCGTGGCGTTGGCCTGCGCGATGACGAAGCGGTCCTCCTCGTCGGCGGTCAGGTAGTCGACCTCGTCGGTGACCTGGCCGTCGTTCACCTTGCGGTACGGGGTCTCGACGAAACCGAACGCGTTGACCCGGCCGTACGAGGCGAGCGAGCCGATCAGACCGATGTTCGGGCCTTCAGGGGTCTCGATCGGGCACATGCGGCCGTAGTGCGACGGGTGCACGTCACGGACCTCGAAGCCGGCCCGCTCACGGGAGAGACCACCCGGGCCAAGAGCCGACAGACGGCGCTTGTGGGTGAGACCCGACAGCGGGTTGTTCTGGTCCATGAACTGGGACAGCTGGCTGGTGCCGAAGAACTCCTTGATGGAGGCGACGACCGGCCGGATGTTGATCAGGGTCTGCGGCGTGATCGCCTCGACGTCCTGGGTGGTCATGCGCTCGCGCACGACACGCTCCATACGGGCGAGACCCGTACGGACCTGGTTCTGGATCAGCTCGCCGACGCTGCGCAGGCGACGGTTGCCGAAGTGGTCGATGTCGTCCGTCTCGACAACGATCGTCTGGCCGTTGTCGAGGGTCGTCTCGGTCTCACCGGCGTGCAGCTGTACCAGGTACTTGATCGTCGAGATGACGTCCTCGACGGTCAGGACACCCGCGTCGAGCGGAGCGTCCGCACCCAGCTTCTTGTTGACCTTGTAGCGGCCGACCTTGGCCAGGTCGTAGCGCTTCGGGTTGAAGTACAGGTTCTCCAGAAGCGTCTGCGCGGCCTCACGCGTGGGGGGCTCGCCCGGACGCAGCTTGCGGTAGATGTCGAGCAGCGCGTCGTCCTGGCCCTGGGTGTGGTCCTTCTCCAGGGTGGCGCGCATGGACTCGTACTCGCCGAACTCCTCGAGGATCTGCTCGGTGGTCCAGCCGAGCGCCTTCAGGAGGACGGTCACGGACTGCTTGCGCTTGCGGTCGATACGGACACCGACCATGTCGCGCTTGTCGATCTCCATCTCCAGCCAGGCACCCCGGGACGGGATGATCTTGGCCGAGAAGATGTCCTTGTCGGACGTCTTGTCGATGGAGGAGTCGAAGTAGACACCGGGGGAACGGACCAGCTGCGACACCACGACACGCTCGGTGCCGTTGATGACGAAAGTGCCCTTGTTCGTCATGAGCGGGAAGTCGCCCATGAAGACGGTCTGGGACTTGATCTCACCGGTCTCGTTGTTGGTGAACTCCGCGGTGACGAAGAGCGGAGCCGCGTACGTGAAGTCGCGCTCCTTGCACTCGTCGATGGAGTTCTTCGGCGGCTCGAAGCGGTGGTCCCGGAACGTCAGGGACATCGACCCGGAGAAGTCCTCGATCGGGGAGATCTCCTCGAAGATCTCCTCCAGACCGGACTTGGTGGGGACGTCCTGACCGTTCTCAAGAGCCTCCTCGACCCGACTCTGCCAGGCGGTGTTGCCGAGCAGCCAGTCGAAGCTCTCGGTCTGCAGCGCGAGCAGGTTCGGAACCTCGAGAGGCTCCTTGATCTTTGCAAAGGAGATGCGCAGCGGGGCGGTGCTGGCGCCGTTGTTCGTATTCGCGGTCGAGGCGTTGCGCGAGGCGGCCAAGAGGGGGTCCTTCCGAGGGCTCGGACTCACTACGCGCGTGCCGGCCCCTCTCCCACACACAGAGACGGAAACCCCAGGTCGGGGGGGCTTCGGTCATCGGCGTTCGAGTGAGGTCAGACCCCTGGTGACGGGCAGGGGACAGCTAACAGGCAGCGCAAAGGGTCAGTGTAGCCACTTGGCACACTGATGTCCAGTGCGGGTTCTGCGAGACCCTCGTTGTTCTCAACACCCTCGTCAACGCCCTCGGCATGTCTGCCCTCAACGCACGTTGATACTGCCCTCTTCGTCGTCGATCCATGCCTCGGATTCGGATCCTTGTGACGACGCGTCCTGAGAATTGCGCGCTGCGTGCGGTTCGTCAAGGCCCCCCAGCCCAAACGGGACCGTCCGGAGACACGACGAAGATCACCATACCCCTCGCCGTCACGAGTGCAAGGCAACCGCGGTCGCACCTCCGGATACGCCGAAGAGCGACCACCCGGATGGATGATCGCTCTTCGGTGCGTTCGCGTTACAGCCCTAGGAGGCCGTACTCAGCGCGCGGAGAGAGTCGCGGAGACTCCGAGAGGTCTTACTTGACCTCGACGGAGGCGCCGGCGCCCTTGAGGGACTCGGCAGCCTTCTCGGCGGCGTCCTTGGCGACCTTCTCGAGGACCGGCTTCGGAGCGCCGTCCACGAGGTCCTTGGCCTCCTTCAGACCCAGGGAGGTCAGCTCACGCACGACCTTGATGACCTGGATCTTCTTGTCGCCGGCACCGGTGAGGATGACGTCGAACTCGTCCTTCTCCTCCTCGACCGGGGCGGCGGCGGCCGGGCCGGCCGGGCCCGCGACGGCGACCGCGGCGGCGGCGGTGACGTCGAACTTCTCCTCGAAGGCCTTCACGAACTCGGAGAGCTCGATGAGGGTCATCTCCTCGAACTGGGCGAGCAGGTCTTCCTGGCTGAGCTTCGCCATGATGGGCGATCCTTCCACTAATTCGGCTGGTGCCGGATGTACTGGGTGAGGCGGGCGTACGTCGGCCCGCTGCGACCCGTGCCGCCTAGGCGGCCAAGGTCAGAAAGCGAGCCGAATTACTCGGCACCGCCCTGCTCGTCCTGCTTGGCGCGAAGAGCGTCCACGGTGCGGACGAGCTTCGAGGGAAGCGCCTGGAAGAGCTGAGCAGCCTGGGACTGCTTGCCCTTGAAGGCACCCGCCAGCTTGGAGAGCAGAACCTCGCGGGACTCGAGGTCCGCAAGCTTCTTGATCTCATCGGCGGACAGCGCCTTGCCGTCAAGGACACCGCCCTTGATGATGAGATTCGGGTTGTCCTTGGCGAAGTCACGGAGACCCTTCGCCGACTCCACCGGGTCACCGGTGACGAAGGCGACGGCCGTCGGACCAGCGAAGAGCTGGTCGTCCAGCGTGATCCCGGCCTCGTTGGCCGCAATCTTGGTCAGCGTGTTCTTCACCACGGCGTACTGGGCGTTCTCACCGAGCGACCGGCGCAGCGTCTTGAGCTGCGCCACGGTGAGACCGCGGTACTCGGTCAGCACGGCGGCGTTGGAGCTGCGGAACTTGTCCGTCAGCTCGGCAACCGCGGCAGCCTTGTCGGGCCTCGCCATAGAGCCTCGGCCTCCTTCCGGGTGATTCTGACCGCGCGGACCCGAAGGAGGACTGGGGAAAACGAAACGCCCCGGCGCAGGCGCTCGGGGCGGACTCGACCGGCCGCACACGAGTGAACGTGTGCCCCGGGAGTACTTCCACAGTCACCTGCGCGGGTCGTCCACTTTGCAGCGGATCCTTCGGCCACCGCACCCTCGTTCGAGCGCGCGGCAACGACCAGCGGTCTTTGGCTTCTGTAGGAGAGTACGGGACCGGGGCGCTGTCGAGCAAATCGGGCTCTACGGAGCCGCCCCGGTCCTTCTGCGTGCCGGACTCAGGAGGCGCTGGTGGTGCTGCTGCCCGAGACGGTCCCGGGACCGCCGGCCTTCATCAGCTCCGTGAAGTCCTTGGTGTCGGAAGCCGGGGGCGCCTCGGCGGCGACCTTCACGCCGTAGTCGCTGTAGTAGGCCGTGCTGATCATGGTGCCGGTCGCCATGTCCGCCTTCTCGACCTTCTTGACCAGCAGGTCCTGGCCGTCGACCCAGATGTCGATGGTCTCCGTGGTGACGCCCGCCTGGCTGAGCTGCTTCTTCAGGCCGGCCAGCTGGTCGGCGGTGAGGTTGCTGTTCTTGTCGGCGAGGCCGGCGACGTTGACCGTGCCCGAGTAGTGCGTGGCGTCGACGCCGGAGACCTTCTCCTGGCCGACCTTCTTCACGTCACCGGAGGCCAGCAGCAGCTTCACCGACTGGTTCGGCGTGGTGTTCTGCATCTGGTCCTTGAGGTACGCGCCGGAGCTGCCGCCGAGTTTGGCGAGGTCGTCGTACGCGTACTTGATCCAGTGCTTGCCGCCGAACTGCGCGGCGAACTTCTCGCTCATCTTCGCGTAGTAGGCGTCCGGCAGATAGCGGGCCTCCATCGACGTGGTGCCGGCCTTGCGCATCGCGTCGGCCATCTTGCCGCCGGTGTACGTGATGGTGAGGTTGCCCTTGAGGCCGTCGCCCCAGGCGAGGGCGCCGTTGGCGGTCATCGACATGGTGTCGCCGAGGGTCGTGCTGGAGCGGACCTTGGCGGACTCGGCCTTGTCCGTGGACTTCTCGGCGGAGCGCAGGGCGGCGAGGGGGCTGACATGCGTGACGCTCTTGCCGACCGACTTGTCGCCCTTCCCGGATTCGGAGCCGCAGGCGGCCACGCCGGTCAGCGCGGTCACCAGCGCGACGGAAAGGGTCACCCGGCGTACGGTCGTGCTCTTCATGTAGTCCCACCCCTATGCGAGTCCTGTGCCTGCAACGTAACGCAGGCCACTGACAGTCGTACGAAAAGTCGCACAAAGAAAGGACGGGCCCCGAACCTCGTAGGTTCCAGGGCCCGCCCTCTGCTTACGCGTACCTGACGCGGCTACCTAGGTGAGCGCGGGGCTCAGACGGCGGCCGGGTCCTCCTCGACGAGGAGGTTACGGGTGCGGTTCGGGTCGACCGGGATGCCGGGGCCCATCGTGGTGGTGATGGCGGCCTTCTTGATGTAGCGACCCTTGGCGGCGGACGGCTTCAGACGGAGGATCTCCTCCAGCGCGGCGCCGTAGTTCTCCACCAGCTTGGTGTCGTCGAAGGACGCCTTGCCGATGATGAAGTGCAGGTTCGAGTGCTTGTCGACGCGGAACTCGATCTTGCCGCCCTTGATGTCGTTGACGGCCTTGACCACGTCGGGGGTGACGGTGCCGGTCTTCGGGTTCGGCATCAGACCACGCGGACCGAGCACGCGGCCGAGGCGGCCGACCTTGCCCATGAGGTCCGGGGTGGCGACGACGGCGTCGAAGTCCAGACGACCCTTCGACACCTCGTCGATCAGCTCGTCGGAGCCGACGATGTCGGCGCCCGCGGCACGCGCGGCCTCGGCACGGTCACCGGTCGCGAAGACCAGGACCCGGGCGGTCTTACCGGTGCCGTGCGGGAGGTTCACGGTGCCACGGACCATCTGGTCGGCCTTGCGCGGGTCGACACCCAGACGGAAGGCGACCTCGACAGTGCCGTCGAACTTGGTCGTGGAGGTCTCCTTGGCGAGACGGACGGCCTCGAGCGGGGCGTACAGCTTCTCCCGGTCGATCTTGGCGTCCGCAGCGCGGAGAGCCTTGCTGCGCTTGCTCACAACTGCTCCTGTGTGTTCTGAGAGGAGTCGTGGTGTACGGGCCGAGCAGGCCCTACCACGGTGGTTCTACGAAGGTGGGGGTCAGCCCTCGACCGTGATGCCCATGGAACGGGCGGTGCCGGCGATGATCTTCGACGCGGCGTCCAGGTCGTTGGCGTTGAGGTCGGGCAGCTTGGTCTGGGCGATCTCGCGGACCTGCGCCTCGGTGATCTTGGCGACCTTGGTCTTGTGCGGCTCGCCGGAGCCCTTCTCGACACCCGCGGCCTTGAGGATCATCTTCGCGGCCGGCGGCGTCTTGGTGACGAAGGTGAAGGAACGGTCCTCGTAGACCGTGATCTCCACCGGGATGACCCAGCCACGCTGCGACTCGGTCGCGGCGTTGTAGGCCTTGCAGAACTCCATGATGTTGACGCCGTGCTGACCGAGCGCGGGGCCGACCGGCGGGGCCGGGTTCGCCGCACCGGCGTTGATCTGGAGCTTGATGAGCCCCGTGACCTTCTTCTTCTTGGGAGGCATAGCTCTCCGGGTCCTTTCAATTCGGGTCCATGCCCGCGCGCGGGGACCACCCGGACGTAGGCATACCGCACAACGATAACGGGTATGGATGCGCGGCCAAAAACCGAGCAGGTCAGACCGGCTGTAGCAGCCTGCCTGACCTGCGCGGAAGCGGTTCGTCCAGAAGGAGCTGGTTCTTGGGAACCCGCTTCCTGATGAACTAGTTCTTCTGGATCTGGTCGAAGGAGAGCTCGACCGGCGTCTCGCGGCCGAAGATCTCCACCAGGCCCTTGACCTTCTTCGAGTCGGGGTTGATCTCGTTGATGGTCGCCTGGAGCGTGGCGAACGGGCCGTCGGTGACGGTGACCGAGTCGCCGACCTCGAAGTCCAGCACCTGGACCTCGACCTTGCGCTGCGGGGCGGGCTTACCCTCGGCCTCGGCGGCCTCACGGGCGGCCTTCTCCTCCGCCTCCGGGGCGAGCATCTTGACGATCTCGTCCAGGGTCAGCGGGTAGGGGTCGTAGGCGTTGCCCACGAAGCCGGTGACGCCGGGGGTGTTGCGGACGACGCCCCAGGACTCGTTGGTCAGGTCCATGCGGACCAGGACGTAACCCGGCAGCTTGTTCTGCTTGATCGTCTTGCGGTCGCCGTTCTTGATCTGGACGACCTCTTCCTGCGGCACCTCGGCCTGGAAGATGTAGTCCTCGACGTTCAGCGAGACGGCACGCTGCTCCAGGTTCGTCTTCACGCGGTTCTCGTAGCCGGCGTACGTGTGGATGACGTACCACTCGCCGGGCAGGGACCGCAGCTCCTCGCGCAGAGCCTCGACGGGGTCGACCGGGGCGGCGGCCTCCGCCTCGACCTCTTCCTCGACCTCTTCCTCGATCTCTTCTTCGGTCTCGGCCGCTTCCTCGGCCTCGTCCTCGACGTGCAGCGCGGCCTCCTCGGCCGGCTCGCCAGCCTCGGCCTCGGCAGCCTCGAACTCGTCCTGCTCGTCCGCGCCCTCGACGATGTCGAGCTCGTCGTCCACCGTCTCGTCCGGCTCGATGGCGTCGTTCAGGTTCGGGTCAGACACGATGGCTGCTTCTTCCTGGATACATAGGGGTGGAACATGCGAAAACGGGCGCCGGTACCACGGCGCCCTTCGCTCTTGGCTCAGCCGAAGACGTACTTGGCCGCGTGGTTGAGCCCATAGTCAATCACGGTCACCAGGGCGATCATGATCGTGACGAAGAAGATCACCACGGTGGTGTACGACGTCAGCTGGTTACGCGTCGGCCAGACGACCTTGCGGAGTTCCGCGACGACCTGGCGGTAGAAGATGGCGAGGCGCTTCAGCGGGCCCTTCTTGGCGCGCTTGCCGCCCTTGCGGGCCTTCTTCTTGGTCTCCAGCGCTTCGTCCTGAGCATCAGGCGTGTCGATGGAGCCCACGGCGTCCGTCATTCGTCCTCACCTGATTCCGGGTCGTGGCCGTGCCGCGCCCGGTCTGAGCCGCACGGCGGTGCATCGCTGTACGTACATGTGCACACATCCTGGCGGTGTGTGTAGCAGGGCCGGAGGGACTTGAACCCCCAACCGCCGGTTTTGGAGACCGGTGCTCTACCAATTGAGCTACGACCCTTTGTGTGTCCCCCAACGTACCGCATCCGGCCGTGTGCTCGGTGTGCACCGGTTGTGGAGCGGCTGCTGAAGGCCAACGAGGTGAGAGTGTACGTGGTCCGCGGCCCGGCGTCGAACAGAAAGTGCCTGTCCGGAGTCACGGGACCGAAGATCGTCCTGGCCGGGGGCCGGATTCGGATCCCTGTTCACGTCCCGACCCCTTGTTGTTCAGTCCGTGAAACCCGCGTGCCGGGGGTGTTTCCGGTCTGAAACGATGGGCCCCATGAGCGCTGCAATCCCTCCCACCGAGCGCCGGGTCTCCGCCCGAGTCGGCGCGATCTCCGAGTCCGCCACCCTCGCCGTGGACGCCAAGGCCAAGGCCCTGAAGGCCGCCGGGCGTCCGGTGATCGGCTTCGGCGCCGGTGAGCCCGACTTCCCGACCCCGGACTACATCGTCGAAGCCGCGATCGAGGCCTGCAAGAACCCGAAGTACCACCGCTACACCCCGGCCGGCGGCCTGCCCGAGCTGAAGGCCGCGATCGCCGCGAAGACGCTGCGCGACTCGGGCTACGAGGTCGACCCGGCCCAGATCCTGGTCACCAACGGCGGCAAGCAGGCCATCTACGAGGCCTTCGCCGCGATCCTCGACCCGGGCGACGAGGTCATCGTCCCGGCGCCGTACTGGACGACGTACCCGGAGTCGATCCGCCTGGCCGGCGGCGTGCCGGTGGAGGTCGTCGCCGACGAGACGACCGGCTACCGGGTGAGCGTGGAGCAGCTGGAGGCGGCCCGCACGGAGAAGACGAAGGTGGTGCTCTTCGTCTCCCCGTCGAACCCGACCGGCGCGGTCTACAGCCAGGAGGAGGCCGAGGCGATCGGCCGCTGGGCCGTCGAGCACGGCCTGTGGGTCCTCACGGACGAGATCTACGAGCACCTCGTCTACGGCGACGCGAAGTTCACCTCGCTGCCGGCGCTCCTGCCCGAGCTGCGCGACAAGTGCATCGTGGTCAACGGTGTGGCGAAGACGTACGCCATGACCGGCTGGCGGGTGGGCTGGGTCATCGGCCCGAAGGACGTCGTCAAGGCCGCGACGAACCTGCAGTCGCACGCCACCTCGAACGTCTCCAACGTGGCCCAGGTGGCCGCCCTGGCCGCCGTCTCCGGCGACCTGGAGGCCGTGGCGAAGATGCGCGAGGCCTTCGACCGGCGCCGCAAGACGATCGTGCGGATGCTCAACGAGATCGACGGCGTGCTCTGCCCCGAGCCCGAGGGCGCGTTCTACGCCTACCCGTCGGTCAAGGGCCTGCTCGGCAAGGAGATCCGCGGCAAGCGCCCGCAGGACAGCGTCGAGCTGGCCGCGCTGATCCTGGAGGAGGCCGAGGTCGCGGTCGTCCCGGGCGAGGCCTTCGGCACGCCGGGCTACCTGCGGCTGTCGTACGCGCTCGGTGACGAGGACCTCGTCGAGGGCGTGAGCCGGATGCAGAAGCTGCTGGCGGAGGCGCGGGACTGAGGTCCTTTGCGCCTCACGCGCGCGTGCGGGCCGTTTCCCTCCGGGGAGGCGGCCCGTTCGCATGTGCGAGCAAGACCACGTTCGGGGAAAGAGCTACCGGCGCGACCGGGACGTACGGCAGGATCCTGGGATGGAGCGTGTACGTGATCTCTCTGAGCTGCCGAAAGCCCATCTGCACCTGCACTTCACCGGCTCGATGCGGCCGGGGACCGTCCTGGAGCTGGCCGACAAGTACGGCGTGCGCCTGCCCGAGACGCTGACCGAGGCACTGACCAGCGGCGAGCCGCCGAAGCTGCGCGCCACGGACGAGCGCGGATGGTTCCGCTTCCAGCGGCTGTACGACGCGGCGCGCTCCTGCCTCCGGGAGCCGGAGGACATCCAGCGGCTGGTCCGGGAGGCCGCCGAGGAGGACCTGAAGGACGGCTCGGGCTGGCTGGAGATCCAGGTGGACCCGACGTCGTACGCGCCCCGGCTGGGCGGTCTGCTCCCGGCCCTGGAGGTCATCCTGGACGCGGTGGACACGACGGTGCGGGAGACCGGGCTCGGGATGCGGGTCCTGGTGGCGGCGAACCGTATGAAGCACCCCCTGGACGCGCGCACGCTGGCCCGGCTCGCGGTGCGGTACGCCGACCGGGGTGTGGTCGGCTTCGGGCTGTCCAACGACGAGCGGCGGGGCATGGCGCGGGACTTCGACCGCGCGTTCGCCATCGCACGCGAGGGCGGCCTGCTGTCGGCTCCGCACGGCGGCGAGCTGACCGGCCCGGCGTCGGTGCGCGACTGCCTGGACGACCTGCATGCCTCGCGGATCGGGCACGGCGTGCGCGCGGCGGAGGACCCGCGGCTGCTGAAGCGGCTGGCCGACCGGGAGGTGACCTGCGAGGTGTGCCCGGCCTCGAACGTGGCGCTCGGTGTCTACGAGAAGCCGGAGGACGTGCCGCTGCGCACGCTCTTCGAGGCGGGCGTCCCGATGGCCCTCGGCGCCGACGACCCGCTGCTGTTCGGGTCCCGGCTGGCCGCCCAGTACGAGATCGCCCGCCAGCACCACGGCTTCACGGACGCGGAGCTGGCGGAGCTGGCCCGGCAGTCGGTGCGGGGCTCCGCGGCGCCGGAGGACGTCAAAGCACGGCTGCTGGCCGGCGTGGACGACTGGCTGACTCGCCCGGCCGTCTGAAGTGGGCGTAGGGCGGATACGCCTGGAAGCAGATCATCACCTCGGGGCTCCGCCACGGGTCCGCCTCGGACTGCAGGCCGCGGACGCAGCCCATGAGGGCGGAGCCGCCCTTCACGATCCGCTTCTGGCGCGGGCCCCAGCCGGCCGCGGACGCGCATGACATGGCCGTGTCGGCGAAGACGTCACGGCTGCCGATGAGGAAGAACGTCCGCGCGTGTGTGGTGTGACGCAGCTCGTCCCGGAAGCCACTGTCGTCGCGGCGTCGCTCCCAGGCGGCCGCGTCCCGCGCGGTGCGCGCCTCGTCGGTGCGGACGGTGAGTGGGGTGCCTCCGCCCAGCCTGCGGCGCAGCTCGGGCCACTGGCTGGGCCGCAGCCCGTAGGTGTGGTGGACCAGGACCAGGTCGACCAGGTCGCCGCAGCCTCCGTGGTGCGCGGTGACGGTGTCGCGCAGCGGAACGTGGACGACGGTGTGCCGCGAGTAGGCGGCGAAGGAGAACAGGCCGGCCAGCCGGTTGAGCCCGTCGTGGTCGCCGGTCAGGACGCCGTACGGCGCCGGGTCGCGCAGTGACGTGTGGCGCAGGGGCTGCCAGGGCTGGACCACGCGGTGTTCGTGCGGCCCGGTCCTGAACCGGAACTCTCGCAGTTTCAGCCGCATGTGCGATGCGTCATACCGTCGGATTCGCTCATGGCGTCGGGTTCGGTCATGGCATCAGGGTCGCGACCGGCCGCCGTCGTCCGCAACGGGGTTTTCCGCGGCCACGCCGCCCAGCAGGGTGCGGGCGAGCCGGGTGGCGAACGCGTCCACGGGCGGTCCTTCGCCGCTCTCCGTGGCGTCGTAGGCGAAGGCACGCTGGGCGCAGGCGCCGAGGAGGAGCGAGGCGGCCGCGAAGGTGTCGGCCTCGGCGCGGACGCGGCCGGCGGCCTGCTCGGCGCGCAGATAGGCGTCCAGGCTCTCGATCGGCGTGTGCGGCCCGGAGCCGATCTTCCGCAGCGCCTCGTAGTGCCGCCGCTTGAGCTGCGTCTCGGCGTACAGAGAGGCGGCGATCGGGAAGCTCTGCTCGTAGAAGAGGGCCGCCTGGCGGGCGATCTCGGTGAGGTTCTCCTCCAGGGTGCCCTGGCCCGGTTCCGCCACGAGGCCGCTCAGCAGCGGGGTGAGCCGGGGCAGGCGCTCGGCCAGCACGCGGACGAACAGCTCCTCTTTGCTGTCGAAGTACTTGTAGAGCGCAGCCTCGGAGCAGCCGGCCGCCCTGGCGATCTCCTTGGTGGTGGCGCGGGCGAGTCCGACGGTGAGCATCAGCTCGTGAGCGGCGTCGAGGATGCGGACGCGCGCCGGCTTCGTCTCCATGGGACGTCCAATCGGGGCTTGACGGGTGGGTGAGTGCTTACTCACTCTAGAAGAAACCTGGGTGAGTGAACGCTCACCCACCTCACTGGAGTACGGGAGTCCCCATGAAACTCACCGTTTTCGGCGCCACCGGCGGGATCGGCCGCGAGATCGTCCGCCAAGCGCTCGGCGCAGGCCACCAGGTGACCGCCGTCGTCCGCGACCCGACCCGGCTGGACGTCACGGGGAACGCCCTGGAGGTGTTCCGCGCAGACCTCACCGACCCGCAGGAGCTGCGCGCCGCCGTCGCCGGCCGGGACGCGGTCCTGTCGGGCCTCGGCGCACGCAGCCGCAGGGACGCGGGGGTGGCAGCCCGGCTCACCCGTACGGTGCTCGGGGCCATGGAGGCCGAGGGGGTACGGCGGCTGCTGGTGGTCAGCGCCGGCCCGGTCGGACCGGAGCCGGAGAACGACGGCTTCCTGGACCGCGGGATGCGAGGGCTGGTCTCGGCGGTCCTGAAGGACGTCTACGCCGACCTGCGCGAGATGGAGGCCGAACTGGCGCGCAGCGGCACGGACTGGACGTCGGTACGGCCGCCGCGCCTGCAGGACAAGCCGCTCACCGGCCGCTACCGCACGGTCGTCGGCGGCTTCCCGCCCAAGGGCCGCTTCATCGCGCGCGCGGACGTCGCCCACGCGATGCTGTCGATGATCGACGACATGGGGACGGTGAAGCAGGGGGTGGGGGTGGCGTACTGAGCCTCTCCGGCTGCATCCGCCTCTTCGGCTTCTGTGCCTAGAGGCTCACGCCGACGGTCACCGGCTCGTTGACCAGCGTGATCCCGAAGGCCTCGCGGACCCCGGCTACGACCTCGCGGGCCAGGGCCAGCAGGTCCTCGGTGGTGGCGCCGCCCCGGTTGGTGAGGGCGAGCGTGTGCTTGGTGGAGATACGGGCGGGTCCGCTGCCGTAGCCCTTGGTGAAGCCCGCCTTGTCGATCAGCCAGGCGGCCGAGGTCTTGGTACGGCCCTCCCCCGACGGGTACGCGGGCGGCTCGACACCCTCGCCCAGGCGCTCCCGCACGCGCGCGTGGAACGCAGCGAACTGCGTCTCGGTGAGGATCGGGTTGGTGAAGAAGGACCCGGCGGACCAGGTGTCGTGGTCCTCGGGGTCGAGGACCATGCCCTTGCCGGCACGCAGCTTCAGCACGGTCTCGCGGGCCGCGGCGAGCGGCACCCTCTCCCCCGGCTCCACACCGAGCGCCCGGGCCGCCTCGGCGTACTTGACCGGCGCCGACAGCCCGTCCGCGTCCTCCAGCTCGAAGCGGACGCGCAGCACCACATAGCGCTCGGGGTCGGCCTTGAAGCGGCTGTGCCGGTATGAGAAGGCGCACTCCTCGTTCGTCAGCGTGACGGTCCGGCCGGCCCGGCGGTCGTACGCGATCACCTCGGTGATCGTCGAGGAGACCTCCTGGCCGTAGGCGCCCACGTTCTGGATCGGGGTGGCGCCCGCGGAGCCCGGGATCCCGGCCAGGCACTCGATCCCGGCGAGCCCGGCCTCGACGGTGCGGGCGACGGCGTCGGTCCAGATCTCGCCGGCCGCCAGCTCCAGCGTGGTGCCACGCAGTTCGACACCGGTCGTGGCGATGCGCAGGGCGGTGCCGTCGAAGCCCTTGTCGCCGATGACCAGGTTGGATCCGCCGCCGATGACCAGCAGCGGCGTCCCGGTGTCGTCGGCGTCACGGACGGCGGCGATCACCTCGGCGTCGGTCGTCGCGGTGATCAGCCGGGTGGCGGGGCCGCCCAGCCGGAAGGTGGTCAGCGGGGCGAGGGGGGCGTCGTGGAGTTCCTGCACGCGCCCAAGACTACGAGACGGCACGGACAGCGCTGCGAGGGTCTTCCCGAGCGGGGGCACGCGTTCCGAAGGGGAGGCACAAGTAAGGGGCGCCCCGCAGTGGCGGACGCCCCTTACCTCAGCACTTCTTGGCTCGGCGTTTCGTGCGGGCCGTCAGGCCAGTCGCACGACCGCCCGGGACATGCCCAGCACCTTCTCGCCCTCGCTCGTCGCGGTCAGGTCCACGCGCACCGTGTTGTCGTCGAGCTTGGCCGCGACCTTGCCGCTGACCTCGATCACCGCGCCCTTGTCGTCGTTCGGCACGACGACCGGCTTGGTGAAGCGGACGCCGTACTCCACGACCGCGCCCGGGTCGCCGGTCCAGTCGGTGACCACGCGGATCGCCTCGGCCATGGTGAACATGCCGTGCGCGATGACGTCCGGCAGACCCACCTCCTTGGCGAACTTCTCGTTCCAGTGGATCGGGTTGAAGTCCCCGGAGGCACCCGCGTACCGCACCAGTGTGGCGCGGTCCACAGAGAAGGTCTGCGCCGGCAGTTCCGTGCCGACCTCGACGTCGTCGTACGCGATCTTCGCGGTCATCGCTGCCTCACGCCTCCTCGGCCGCACGGGCCACGAGCTTGGTCCAGGCGGTCACCACGTGCTCGCCCGCCTCGTCGTGCACCTCGCCACGGATGTCCAGCACGTCGTTGCCCGCGAGGGACTTGATCCCCTCGATGGTGGAGGTGACCGAGAGCCGGTCACCGACACGCACCGGGCGGGTGTAGGCGAACTTCTGGCTGCCGTGCACCACGCGGCTGAAGTCGAGACCGAGCTGCGGGTCCTGGACGACCTCGCCGGCGGCCCGGTACGTGATCGCGAACACGAAGGTCGGCGGGGCGATCACATCGGGGTGACCGAACGCCTTGGCGGCCTCCGGGTCCGTGTACACGGGGTTGGCCTCCCCGACCGCCTCGGCGAACTCACGGATCTTCTCCCGGCCCACCTCGTAGGGCTCGGTGGGCGGATAGGTCCGCCCCACGAAGGACTGGTCGAGCGCCATGGCCCGGCACCTCCTGGTCTCGGCAGCGTGTGAAACGACGTAAGGCCGCCCCCCTGCTAGTGGGGGCGGCCTTACGTACGAGCCTGATTTATCGCGTCTCGCGGTGCGCGGTGTGCGCGTTGCAACGCGGGCAGTGCTTCTTCATCTCAAGACGGTCCGGGTTGTTACGCCGGTTCTTCTTGGTGATGTAGTTCCGCTCCTTGCACTCCACGCAGGCCAGCGTGATCTTCGGGCGGACGTCGGTGGCAGCCACGTGAGTGCTCCTTGACGAACGGATGGGAATGGTTTAACGCAAGAAAGAGTAGCCGATCGAAGGACCGACCCCACAATCGGCTACTGTCAGTAGCGGTGACCGGACTTGAACCGGTGACACAGCGATTATGAGCCGCTTGCTCTACCGACTGAGCTACACCGCTTTGATGAGATCGGCCCCGCCTCGCGGCGGAACCTCTCACACCAGAGCCCCAAAACGGAATCGAACCGTTGACCTTCTCCTTACCATGGAGACGCTCTGCCGACTGAGCTATTGGGGCGAGCGATGAAGACATTACACGGTCCGCCGCCGTTCACCCAAATCCGTATCCGGCCGCCCGCCACAGGCCCGTACGCGGGCCGTTCCCGGGCCGTTCCCGGAGCCCCGGAAGCCTCACAAGTCCCCTTGTGGCGACCGTGAGAGGCGGGCCACACCGGTACGACTATTGCGCTCCTCCGCGCCCCGCACCGCTCGCCACCCTAGGCTCGACTCACTCTGCGTGATCTTGGGTCCCGGGGTCCGTCGCGGCCTTGGGCCCCGCACGCGGCCCTGCCCCGAGCCCCCGGTCCGACCCCTGGAGTCCGATGCCCGACAGTCAGCCGCAGCCGCCCTCGTCGTCGAACCCGTCCGGGCCCTCCGGACAGCCCGACCCGGCCGCCCTGTTGCTGTGCGGGGCGCGGCTCACCGACGGCCGGACCGTGGACGTACGGCTGGGCGGCGGGCGCATCGAGGCGGTCGGCACGGCCGGCAGCCTGACGCCGGGGCCGGGCCGGAAGGGCGCCGCGCGCGTGGACCTCGGCGGCTACCTGCTCCTCGCGGCCCCGGCCGAACCGCACGCCCACAGCGACACCGCGCTCTCCGCCGAGCAGCCGGGACCGGTCTCGTACGCCCCCGAGGACGTCCAGCGCCGGGCGACAGAGGCGGCACTGCTCCAACTCGGCCACGGGGCGACGGCGGTACGCGCGCACGTGCGCGTGGGCGACGTCCAGGGCCTGGGCGCACTCGGCGCCGTACTGCAGGCACGGCGCTCCCTGCGGGGGCTCGCGGAACTGACCACGGTGGCGATGCCGCGTCTGCTGACCGGGGTGGCCGGGGCCGAGGGGCTCGCGATACTGCGGGACGCGCTGAAGATGGGCGCCTCGGTGGTGGGCGGCTGCCCGGACCTGGACCCGGATCCCACGGGTTACGTGGAGGCCGTGCTGGAGGTGGCCTCGGAGCACGGCTGCCCGGTGGACCTGCACTCGGACGCGGCCGACCCGGCCCGGCTGTCCCGGCTCGCGGCCATGGCGGGTGGTCTGCGCCCCGGCGTGACGATCGGCCCGTGCGCCGGTCTCGCACGCCTGAACACCGAGGCCGCCTCCCGGCTCGCGGACCAGCTCGCGGCGGCCGGCGTGGCGGTGGTGTGCCTGCCCCAGGGCGGTTGCGGGGGCGCGGACCGGCGGGGCACGGCCCCGGTACGGCTGCTGCGCGCGGCCGGGGTGCGGGTGGCGGCCGGCAGCGGTGCCCTGCGGGACGTCTCGAACCCCGTCGGCCGCGGCGACCCCCTGGAGGCCGCCTACCTCCTCGCCTCCGCCCACGGCCTGCGCCCCGAGGACGCCTACGACGCGGTGAGCGCCTCGGCCCGCGCGGTCCTGGGCCTGCCCGAGGTCCGCGTGGAGGCCGGCTTTCCCGCCGAACTCCTCGCGGTACGCGGCGACCGCCTCTCCGGCGCCCTCTCCCTCGCCTACAGCCGGATCGTGGTGCACCGGGGGCGGGTGGTGGCACGCACGAGCGCGGTGCGCGAGTACTGCAACTCCTCGGCGGCAGCGGCGGAACTGGGGCTGCCGCGGCAGGGGCGGACGGAGTTGTCGTGAGGGGGTGCTTGTCGCTTCCGGCGCGCTCGTTCGCGTTCGGGGCGCGTGTTCGCGTTCAGGGGCCTGGCGTTCGCCTGACGGGGCTCGCCGCGTCAGGGGCCGGCGTTCGCCCTATGGGGCTCGCGTTCGTGTCAGGGGCTGGCCTTCCCGTCGGGAACCGGCCTTCCCGTTCGGCGGCTGGCGTTCGCGTCGGGGGGCGGGTGTTCCGGGCTTCACGCCGGGACCATGCGCCCAGGCGCCCTCCAGCCGCTGCGTGCCCCTGACCATGCGCCGAGGCGCCCCTGAGCCACGGCGCGCCCCGGCGTGAACCCGTGCGGCGGACGCGCCTCTTCGGGCGTACGGTCGGAGTCATGCGCATTGTCATCGCTGGTGGTCATGGTCAGATCGCGCTGCGGCTGGAGCAACTGCTCTCCGCGCGCGGGGACGAGGTCGCGGGGATCATCCGCAACGCGGAGCAGGGCGACGATCTGCGGGCGGCCGGCGCCGAACCGGTCCTGCTCGACCTGGAGTCGGCCTCGGTCGAGGAGGTCTCGGCGCATCTGCAGGGCGCGGACGCGGCGGTCTTCGCGGCGGGCGCGGGCCCGGGCAGCGGGACGGCCCGCAAGGACACGGTGGACAAGGGTGCCGCGGTGCTGTTCGCGGACGCGGCCGTACGCGCGGGCGTACGCCGTTTCGTGGTGGTCTCCTCGATGGGCGCGGACCCCGCGCACGAGGGCGACGACGTCTTCGACGTGTACCTGCGTGCCAAGGGCGCGGCCGACGCTTACGTCACGCGTCAGGACGCCCTCGACTGGACGATCCTGCGCCCCGGCGCGCTGACGAACGACGCGGGCACCGGCCTGGTCCGCCTGGAGGCCCAGACCGGGCGCGGCGCGATCCCCCGGGACGACGTGGCGGCCGTGCTGGCGGAGTTGGTGGACACCTCGGCGACGGCCGGCCTGACGCTGGAGCTGATCGGCGGGTCGACGCCGGTGTCGGTGGCGGTGAAGTCGGTCGCGGGGAACTGAGGCCGGCCGTCGGCCGTTCACCCGTCAGAAGAGAGGCAGCTGCCCGGGAAAGTCCGGCACGGCGTACCCGTCCAACGCCGGCTGGACCGCCCCGAGTTGGGCCTGCTGCCGGGACCCGGAGCACGAGACGAGTTCCCCGCCATCCCGCGCCCCGGGCGGATCGTGCCGCGCGAAGCGCCCCGCGACGACGGCGATCTCGCGACGGCACACAGGACAGGTTCTGCGACGGGAGGCCATGCCGCCAGTGTGCCCGTTGCAAACGAAGAGACCCCCTCCACTCTGCGTTTCCGCAGTTGGAGGGGGTCATCCCCAGTGTGGCGGCGCCAGGATTCGAACCTGGGAAGGCTGAGCCGGCAGATTTACAGTCTGCTCCCTTTGGCCGCTCGGGCACACCGCCGGGGTTGCTGCCGTTCGAACCGCTTTTCGGCGGTGCTCCCTGGCAACGACGTAAACAATACCCGATGCAGAGGGGTGCTTCGCCACCCAGTTGATCTGCGTCCCTCAGGTCGCGGGGTGGCTAGGCTGGTGCGGATGCGGCCCGGTGCCACACCGGGCTCGGCGGCCGCCGCCACGCACCCGATACGCACCCCGATACAAGGAGCCACAGGACATGGCCGACTCCAGTTTCGACATCGTCTCGAAGGTCGAGCGGCAGGAGGTCGACAACGCCCTCAACCAGGCCGCCAAGGAGATCTCGCAGCGCTACGACTTCAAGGGCGTGGGTGCCTCGATCTCGTGGTCCGGTGACAAGATCCTCATGGAGGCGAACTCCGAGGACCGGGTCAACGCTGTCCTCGACGTCTTCCAGTCCAAGCTGATCAAGCGCGGCATCTCGCTCAAGGCGCTGGACGCGGGCGAGCCCCAGCTCTCCGGCAAGGAGTACAAGATCTTCGCGTCGATCCAGGAGGGCATCACCCAGGAGAACGCGAAGAAGGTGGCGAAGATCATCCGCGACGAGGGCCCGAAGGGCGTGAAGGCCCAGGTGCAGGGCGAGGAGCTGCGGGTCACCTCCAAGAGCCGCGACGACCTGCAGACCGTGATCGCGCTGCTCAAGGGCAAGGACTTCGACTTCGCGCTGCAGTTCGTGAACTACCGGTAGGACGCGGGCAGGAGATCAGCAGGAAGGGGGGCACCGGCCGGTGCCCCCCTTCCTGCGCGTGCCGTGTACGCCCCTCAGTCGCGTCAGTCGCGCGAGTTGCCGAACAGGACGCGGTAGAGGATCAGCAGGACGAGCGAGCCGCCTATCGCGGCGGCCCAGGTCGCGCCGTCGTAGAAGTGCTTGCTGATCGGGTGGTCCAGCCAGCGGGCCGAGATCCAGCCGCCGATGAAGGCGCCCGCGATGCCGATGAGGGTCGTACCGATGAAGCCGCCCGGGTCGCGGCCCGGCAGCAGGAACTTGGCGATGGCTCCGGCCAGAAGCCCCAGGATGATCCAACCGATGATGCTCATGCCGTGAACCTGCCCTTCCGCGCTGTGTCCGCACTGTCCGGTCCTTGAGAATCCGGTGAGGATCGGCTGTCCGTCGCGCGCGTGTTCGTGCTGTGTCGATGAAGAGGACGTCACGGGTCCACCACCCGGTTGCGGCGATCAGTAGGGTGCGGCGCATGACACCTTCCGGCACCGGCCTGCGCCGCACCCTGGGCGTGCGGGACGCCGTGGTCGTCGGCCTCGGCTCGATGGTCGGGGCCGGCGTCTTCTCCGCCCTGGGCCCGGCCGCGCGCGCCGCCGGGCCGGGGCTGTTGCTCGGGCTGGCCGCGGCGGCCGTGGTGGCCTACTGCAACGCCATGTCCTCGGCCCGCCTGGCCGCCCGCTATCCGGCGTCGGGCGGGACGTACGTGTACGGCAGGGAGCGGCTGGGGCCGTTCTGGGGGTATCTCGCAGGCTGGGCGTTCGTGGTCGGCAAGACGGCCTCCTGCGCGGCCATGGCGCTCACCGTGGGGTCGTACGTGTGGCCGGGGCAGGCGCACGCAGTGGCGGTGGCGGCCGTGGTGGCCCTGACCGCGGTGAACTACGGGGGCATCCAGAAGTCGGCGTGGCTGACGCGGATGATCGTGGCCGTGGTGCTGGCGGTCCTTGTGTGTGTGGTGGTCGTGTGCCTGACCTCCGAGGAGGCTGACGCCGGGCGCCTCGGTATCGGGGTGTCGTCCGGTGTGGGCGGGGTGCTGCAGGCGGCCGGTCTGCTGTTCTTCGCGTTCGCCGGGTACGCGCGGATCGCGACCCTGGGCGAGGAGGTGCGGGATCCCGCGCGCACCATTCCGCGCGCCATTCCACTGGCGCTCGGGATCGCGCTGGTCGTGTACGTGGGCGTGGCGGTGGCCGTGCTCGCCGTCCTCGGTGCGGACCGGCTGGGAAACGCGGCGGCTCCGCTGGCCGAAGCGGTGCGGGCGGCCGGGGTGCCGGGTCTCGCGCCCGTGGTGCGGGTGGGGGCCGCCGTGGCCGCGCTGGGGTCGCTGCTCGCGCTGATCCTCGGGGTGTCCCGCACGACGCTCGCCATGGCCCGCGACCACCATCTGCCCGGCGCGCTGGCCGCCGTGCATCCGCGGTTCCAGGTCCCGCACCGGGCGGAACTGGCCGTGGGCGCGGTGGTCGCCGTGCTGGCCGCGACGGTGGACGTGCGCGGCGCGATCGGCTTCTCCTCGTTCGGCGTGCTGGCGTACTACGCCGTGGCCAACGCCTCCGCCTGGACGCTGAGCCCGGCCCTGCCGGCACGGGTCGTACCGGCCGTGGGGCTGCTGGGCTGCGCGACGCTGGCGTTCGCACTCCCGGCGGTCGCGGTCGCCGTCGGGGCGGGTGTGCTGGCCGTCGGCGTGGTGGCCTATGGCGTACGGCGGTGGTGGGCGGGGCGGTAGGGCCTTTCGACAGGCTCCGGCAGGCCCTGGGTCAGCGGGCCGCGAAGGGCTGGTCCGTGCGGACGATCTCGCGGCCCAGCGGCAGCAGGGAGACCGGGATCATCTTGAAGTTGGCGATGCCGAACGGGATGCCGATGATCGTCAGGCACAGGGCGATGCCGGTGGTGATGTGGGCGAGGGCCAGCCACCAGCCGGCCAGGATCAGCCACAGCACGTTGCCGATGCACGAGGGCGCGCCCGCGTCCCGGCGCTCGACCGTGGTGTACCCGAACGGCCACAGGGCGTAGACGCCGATCCGGAAGGCGGCGATGCCGAACGGGATGCCGATGATCGTGATGCAGAGGATCACACCTGCGAGCAGGTAGCCGAGGAACAGCCAGAAGCCGCTCAGGACGAGCCAAATGACGTTCAGGACGGTCTTCACTGGTTGCGACCTGCCATCTTCTCGAGCCGGGCGATGCGCTCCGCCATCGGCGGGTGCGTGGAGAACATCTTGGACAGTCCCTGACCCGCGCGGAAGGGGTTCGCGATCATCATGTGGCTCGCGGTCTCGATCCGGGGCTCGGGGGGCAGCGGAAGCTGCTGGGTGCCGGTCTCCAGCTTGCGCAGGGCGCTGGCGAGGGCCAGCGGGTCGCCGGTGAGGTGGGCGCCCGACGCGTCCGCCTCGTACTCCCTGGAACGGCTGATGGCGAGCTGGATGATGCTGGCGGCGATGGGGCCCAGGATCATGATCAACAGCAGGCCGAGCAGGCCCGGGCCGTCGTCGTCGTCCGAGCGGCCGACCGGGATCAGCCAGGCGAAGTTGACCAGGAACATGATCACCGAGGCGAGAGCACCGGCCACGGAGGAGATCAGGATGTCGCGGTTGTAGACATGGCTCAGCTCGTGGCCGATGACGCCGCGCAGCTCGCGCTCGTCGAGCAGGCGCAGGATGCCCTCGGTGCAGCACACGGCCGCGTTGCGCGGGTTGCGGCCCGTCGCGAAGGCGTTCGGTGCCTCCGTCGGGGAGATGTACAGGCGGGGCATGGGCTGGCGGGCCTGCGTGGACAGCTCGCGGACCATCCGGTACAGCGCGGGGGCCTCGAACTCGCTCACCGGGCGGGCGCGCATCGCGCGGAGCGCCAGCTTGTCGCTGTTCCAGTACGCGTAGGCGTTGGTGCCCAGCGCGACCAGGACCGCCACGATCAGGCCCGTACGGCCGAAGAAGCTGCCGATGACGATGATGAGTGCGGACAGTCCCCCGAGGAGTACTGCCGTCCTTAGCCCGTTGTGCCGGCGGTGCACGGTACGCCCTCCAAGTCGTGCAGCAGGGGAACCCTTTGGTCCAGTGGACCCTCCCGCTCTGGTCAACGCCAGGCGGCGCCCCCGAGTTCCCTTGTGCGTGCGTCGGCGCGCCTCGGCCGTACGGGTGACGTGCTCTTACGTACCTACGCGCGCCTCTTGCGCTCCTCCGCGCGCGTGGGAGCACAGGCGCCCCACGCGCGCGTGGCGCGCGTCCTCAGAACAGTCCGGTGGCCGCGAAGCGCAGGACCAGCTGGGGTGCGCCGGAGAGGACCACGCCGAGGACTCCGGTGAGGGCGAGCGCGGCGGTGAGGGGGGCCGGAACCCGGTGCCGGGCGGGGGCGCCCTCGGGGGCGCGGAACAGCAGGGCCGTCCACTGGAGGTAGTAGAAGAGGGCAATCACCACGTTGACGGCCATGACCACGGCCAGCCAGCCCAGACCCGCGTCGACGGCCGCCGAGAACACGGTGACCTTGGCGAACAGGCCGATGATGCCCGGCGGCAGCCCGGCGAGGCACAGCAGGAAGAACGCCAGGAGAAAGGCGGCGGCCGGGTTGGACGCGTACAGGCCCCGGTAGTCGCTGATCCGGTTCAGGGACTTCGTACGGCCCACCAGAGCGGCCACCGCGAAGGCGCCGAGGTTCACGGCGCCGTACATCAGGGCGTACGCGACCGTGGAACCGATCGCCTTCTGGCCGTCCTTGACGTACCCGGCGGCGGCGATCGGCACCAGGAGGTAGCCGGCCTGGCCGACCGAGGACCAGGCGAGCAGTCGTACGGCGCTGTACGCGCGCGTGGCCTGCTGGCGCAGGGCGCCGACGTTGCCGACGGTCATGGTGAGCGCGGCCAGCGCGGCGAGCGCGGGCCCCCAGACGTCGGCGTACGACGGGAGGGCGACGACGGTGACGAGGATCAGGCCGGAGAAGCCGACCGCCTTGCCGACGACCGACAGATAGGCGGCGACGGGCAGCGGCGCGCCCACATAGGTGTCGGGCACCCAGAAGTGGAACGGGACCGCGGCCGTCTTGAAGGCGAAGCCGACGAGGGTGAGGACGACGCCGGTCTGGGCGAGGGTGTGGAGCTGCCCGTCGACGTGCTGGATCCGCTGGGCGATCTGGGTGAGATAGAGGGTGCCGGTGGAGGCGTAGACGAAGCTGATGCCCATCAGGCTGACCGCGGTGGCGGTGACCGAGGACAGGAAGAACTTCAGGGCCGCCTCGGAGGACCGCTTGTCGCCGTGCCGGATGCCGACGAGGGCGAAGGCGGGCAGGGAGGCGACCTCCAGGGCGACGATCAGCGTGGCCAGGTCACGGGAGGCGGGCAGCAGGGCGGCGCCGGCCGCGGAGGACAGCAGCAGGAACCAGAACTCCCCCGCCGGGACGCGCCGCTGCTCGTCCTTGAGGTTCGTCACCGACATCAGGGCGGCCAGCAGGGCGCCGCCGAAGGCGAGGAACTGGATGACGAGGGTGAAGTGGTCGGCGGTGTAGCTGCACACGCGCGCGTGGCCGGTCAGGCAGAAGGTGCTGCGGTCGCCGTCCAGCAGCGGCAGCAGCATCAGCGTGGCGACGGCGAGGCCCGCGATGGAGGCCCAGCCGAGGAGGGGCTTGCGCGTCTCGGGGACGAACAGGTCGGCGACGAGGACGGCGAGCCCGACCACCGCGGCGATGGTGGGCGGCGCGATCGCGAGCCAGTCGACGGACTGGACCGCGGACTGGGCCAGCGGCTGGGCCAGGGCGCTCATCGGGTGCCTCCTGCCAGGAGCTGCTGCACGGCCGGGTCGGTCAGGCCGAGCAGGACCCTCGGCCACAGTCCGGCGACGACGGTGAGGGCGACGAGCGGGGTCCAGGCCGCGAACTCGTAGCCGTGGACGTCCGCGAGCTTCGGCATGTCCTGCGGTGTGGCGCCCATGCAGACCCGGCGGACCACGATCAGCATGTACGCGGCCGTCAGCAGGGTGCCGAACGCGCCGATCGCCATGAAGGTGAGGAACGCGGGCCGACTGAGGTCGGCGGCCGGGTTGAACGCGCCGAACAGGGCCAGCATCTCGCCCCAGAACCCGGCGAGTCCGGGCAGGCCGAGCGAGGCGACGGCGCCGAAGGCGAGCAGTCCGCCGAGGCGCGGGGCCTTGCCGTACAGGGCGGCGCCGGTCTCCTCGGCAAGGGTGTCGAGGTCGGTGCTGCCGGTGCGGTCCTTCAGCGCGCCGACCAGGAAGAACAGCAGGCCGGTGATGAGGCCGTGGGCGATGTTGGCGAAGAGGGCGCCGTTCACGCCGGTCGGGGTCATGGTGGCGATGCCCAGCAGGACGAAGCCCATGTGGCCGACGGAGGAGTAGGCGATCAGCCGCTTCAGGTCGCCCTTCGCGCCCTGCTTGGCGAGGGCCAGGCAGGCCAGGGACCCGTAGATGATCCCGACCACGGCGAACGCGGCGAGGTAGGGCGCGAAGGTGTGGAAGCCGTCCGGTGCGATCGGCAGCAGGATTCGGACGAACCCGTACGTACCCATCTTCAGCAGGACGCCGGCCAGCAGGACCGAGCCGACGGTCGGGGCGGCGGTGTGGGCGTCGGGCAGCCAGCTGTGCAACGGCCACATCGGCGTCTTGACCGCGAGCCCGATCCCGATCGCCAGAACGGCGATGACCTGCACGGATGTGGTGAGCGACCGGCCGTTGTCAGTGGCGAGTGCCACCATGTCGAACGTGCCCGCCTTGATTCCGATCAGGAGCAGGCCGAGCAGCATGACGACGGAGCCGAGCAGCGTGAACAGGATGAACTTCCACGCGGCCCGGGTCCGGCCCTCGCCGCCCCAGCGGGCGATGAGGAAGTACATCGGGATGAGCACCATCTCGAACGCGAGGAAGAACAGCAGCAGGTCGAGGACGGCGAAGGTCGCGAGGGTGCCGGACTCGAGCAGGAGCACCAGCGCGACGAACGCCTTCGGGGACGGGCCCGAGGGCATCTTGAAGTACGAGTAGAGCGCGCAGAGGAAGGTCAGCAGCGCGGTCAGGACCAGAAGGGGGAGGGAGATGCCGTCGATGCCGAGGTGGATCCGCACGTCGAGTGCGGGGATCCAGCTGATGTCGGTCGTGGCCTGCATCTTCGACGGTTGGTCGTGGTCGAAGCCGAGCGCGAGGACGATCGCGGCGATGAGGATCGCGCCGGTCACGGTCACGCCGTGCCGCAGCACGGCCTGCTCGGGCGACTTCCCCTTCAGCCCGGGCGGGGCCGGCAGCAGAGCGGCGACGGCGCCGAGGAGCGGGCCGACGACGACGAATGCCAGAAGGAACTGCATCACGGACTCGTTGATATCGATCACGCCTGCTCACGCTCCCGTGGCGACGAGGAGGACGGTCACCGTCAGGACGACGGCACCGGCGAGCAGCGCGCTCACATAGGTCTGCACATTGCCGGTCTGCGCGCGCCGCACGGCGGCCCCGAGCAGCCGGGGCAGCGCGGCCGCGCCGCCTACGTAGGTCTCGACGACCTCGCGGTCGAGGAACCGCACGAGGCTCGCTCCGGCCTGGACCGGGCGGACGAACAGCACGGAGTACACGGCGTCCAGGTGGAAGCCGGCGGCCGCGTGCCGGTACAGCGGGCCGAGCAGCAGCCGTCCGGGGTCGGGCGCGTGGGCGAGGTCGCGGTAGGCAGGCTCGTGGTCGGCGAGGGCGTGGGCCTCGACCAGGCTCGCGTCGCCCTCCGGGTGCGCGGCTGCCTCGCCCTGGAGGTGTTCCCACTCGAAGGAGGGTGCGGGCGCTGCCGGGACGCGGGCGGCGAGCGCGCTGGTGCGCTGCCAGGTGCCGTAGGTGAGGAGCCCGCCGACCAGGGCGAGGCCGGTGCCGAGGACGGAGGTGAGGAGCGTCGGGGTCAGGTCGCGGCCGTCGAACCAGCCGGGCAGCGAGCGGTAGGCGAGCCCGCCGAAGGCGAGAGACGGCACGGCGAGGACCCACAGCACGACGGTCATCGTGAGCGGCTGGCGGCCGTGGTCGGGGGCTTCGGCGCCCTTGCCGCGGAAGGCCAGCAGCCACAGGCGGGTGGCGTAGGCGGCGGTGAGCAAGGCCGCCAGCAGACCGGCTACGAGGACGATCCAGCCCGCCGCGCCGGGGGCGTGATCGGTGTGGCCGGTGGCCACGTCCTCGGCGGCGCCGAGGACGGACTCCTTGGAGAAGAAGCCGCTGAAGGGAGGGATCGCGGCGAGCGCGAGGAGCGCCACGGTCATCGTCCAGTACGCGTCCGGGACGCGGTCGCGCAGGTGGCTCATGCGGGACATGGCGGCGAGCGAGTTGGTGCCGGCGGCGTGGATGATCACGCCGGCCGCGAGGAACAGCAGTGCCTTGAAGGCGCCGTGGGACAGGAGGTGGAAGACGGCGGCACCGCGGTCGCCGACGGCGAGGGCGCCGGTCATGTAGCCGAGCTGGCCGATCGTCGAGTAGGCGAGGACGCGCTTGATGTCGTCCTGGGCGAGCGCGGCGAGGCCGGAGCCGGTCATCGTGACGGCGGCCATCACGGCGAGGACCACCATCGCGGCCTGGGACGCCTCGAACACCGGAAGGAGACGGGCGACGAAGTAGACACCGGCGGCGACCATCGTCGCGGCGTGGATCAGCGCCGAGACCGGTGTCGGGCCGGCCATCGCGTCGGGGAGCCAGGTGTGCAGCGGGAACTGCGCCGACTTGCCGGCCACGCCCGCGAGCAGCAGCAGGGCGATCAGGGTCGGGTGGTCGATGCCGCCGCTCGCCGCGGCCCCCAGGACGCGGGTGATCTGGAACGAGCCGGCGTCCGTGCCCAGGGCGAACAGGCCGATGAGGAACGGCACGTCACCGAGCTTGGTGACCAGGAAGGCCTTCAGTGAGGCGGCGCGGGCCTCGGGGGTCTCCCAGTAGTGGCCGACCAGGAAGTAGGAGCAGATGCCCATGACTTCCCAGCCGACCAGCAGCACGATCAGGTCGCCGGAGTAGACGACGAGGAGCATCGCGGAGGTGAACAGGGAGACGAGAGCCGCGTACGAGGGGTAGCGCGGGTCGTCGCGCAGGTAGCCCGTCGAGTAGATCTGCACGCAGCTCGCGACGAAGGCGACCAGGACGGCGACGAGCGCGGCGAAGCCGTCGATGTCCAGGGCCAGCTCGATCGGCACCGAACCGGTCGGGGTCAGCTCGGTGTGGGCCACGATGGGCGGGCCACCGCCCTGTCGTACGGCGACCAGCGCGGCCAGCACCAGCGCGGCCAGGGCCGGCAGTACGGCGAGCGGGCGGACGAAACCGGGGGCGGTGCGGCCCAGCAGCAGGCCGGCCGCGGCGCCCAGGAACGGCAGGAGGGGGACGAGGACGGCGAGGGAGGTGGTGGTCACGCGGTGGCCTCAGCCTTCTCGGCCGCGGAGGTGTCAGGGCCTTCGGTCTCGGGGCCCTCGGCGGTGTCGCGGAGCTTGTCGATGTCGGAGGTGCCGCGGTTGCGGTACACGGCGAGCACGATCGCCAGGCCGATGCCGATCTCGGCGGCGGCGATGGCGATGGTGAACAGGGTCAGCGCCTGCCCGGAGTGCAGGGTCTCCTCGGCGGCGCGGCTGAGCCAGACGTCGAAGGCGACCAGGTTGAGGTTGACGGCGTTGAGCATCAGCTCGACCGACATCAGGACCAGGATCGCGTTGCGGCGGGCGAGGACGCCGTACAGGCCCGTGCAGAAGAGGAGGGCGGAGAGGACGGCGGGATAGGCGAGGTGCATCAGCGGGCGCCTTCCTTCTCGCCGGTGGCGGCCACGGGGGTGGCCGGGGTGCCGGAGGCCGTGCCCGGGGCCGTGTCCGGTGCGCCGGAGGCCTCCTCCGCCTTCGCCTTGCGGGACAGGACGATCGCGCCGACCAGGGCCGCGAGGAGGAGGACGGAGAGGGCCTCGAAGGGCAGCACCCAGTTCTGGAAGAGGCTCTCGCCGGTGACGCGGGTGCTGCCGGCGGCCGGGCCGCTCAGGTCCATCCAGGTCGTGCGGAACGCGTCGACGACCACCCACACCAGGGCGACGGCGGCGGCCAGGGCGACGGCGAGGGCGGCCCAGCGGTTGCCGGAGTCGGCGTCCGGGGAGCGGCCGATGGGGGCCCTGGTGAGCATCAGACCGAACAGGAGGAGGACGACGACGGAACCGACGTAGATGAGGACCTGCACCCAGGCGATGAACTCGGCGGTGAGCAGGAGGTACTCGACGGCGAGGCCGCCGAGCGTGACCACCAGCCACAGGGCGGCGTGCACCAGCTGCCGGGTGGTGACGGTGACCAGGGCCGCGCCGAAGGTGACCAGGCCGACGAGCAGGAACGCGATCTCGACACCGGTCGGGGACAGGAAGCCGTGCGGGGCTGCGGCGAGGCTCACGACTCCCCCTCCTGTGGTTCGGCCTGTGCGGCGGCCAGTTTCTCGGCGGTCTTGCGGGCGGCCGCGAGTTCCTTCGGCTCCTCCGCGCTGGGGTCCAGGGCGGGCGGGGCCGGGACGGTCCACATCCACTCGCGGAGCTTGTCGCGCTCGTGGGTGAGTTCGCGGATGTCGGTCTCGGCGTACTCGAACTCCGGGGACCAGAACAGGGCGTCGAAAGGACAGACCTCGATGCAGATACCGCAGTACATGCACAGGGAGAAGTCGATGGCGAATCGGTCGAGGACGTTGCGGCTGCGCTCGCGTCCGCCGGGGGCGGCCGGCGGGACCGTCTCCTTGTGGGAGTCGATGTAGATGCACCAGTCGGGGCACTCGCGGGCGCACAGCATGCAGACCGTGCAGTTCTCCTCGAACAGGCCGATCACACCGCGGGTGCGGGGTGGCAGCTCGGGCTGGGTGTCCGGGTACTGCTCGGTGACGTGCTTCCGCGTCATCGTGCGGAGGGTGACGGCCAGGCCCTTGGCTAGGCCGGAGCCAGGAATGGGGGCCATTACGAGATCACCACCTTGACGATGCCGGTGAGGGCGATCTGGGCGAGGGAGAGGGGGACGAGGAGGGTCCAGGAGAGCTTCTGGAGCTGGTCCTCGCGCAGGCGGGGGTAGGTCACGCGGAGCCAGATGACGACGAAGGCGAGGAGCGCGGTCTTCAGCAGGGTCCACAGCCAGCCCAGGCCGTCGGCGCCCCAGGGGCCGTGCCAGCCGCCCAGGAAGAGGACGGTGGTCAGACCGCACAGGACGATGATTCCGGCGTACTCGGCGAGCAGGAACAGCGCGAAGCGCAGGCCGGTGTACTCGGTGTACGCGCCGAAGATGATCTCCGAGTCGGCGACGGGCATGTCGAAGGGCGGGCGCTGCAGTTCGGCGAGGCCTGCCACGAAGAACACGACCGCGCCCACGATCTGCCAGGGCAGCCACCACCAGTGGAAGGCGTGCAGGATGCCCGGCAGGGAGACGGTTCCGGCCGCCATGGCGACGGAGGCCGCGGCGAGCAGCATCGGGAGTTCGTAGGCGAGCAGCTGGGCGGCCGTGCGCAGGCCGCCGAGCAGGGAGAACTTGTTCGCGCTGGCCCAGCCGGCCATGAGCGAGCCGAGGACGCCGACGCCCATCACCGCAAGCACGAAGAAGACGCCCGCGTCCAGGACCTGGCCGACGGCTCCTTCGCTCGGCCCGATCGGGATGGCGACCAGCACGAGCAGGTACGGCAGCAGGGCCACGGCGGGGGCCAGCTGGAAGACCCGGCGGTCGGCTCCCGCCGGGACCACGTCCTCCTTCTGCGCGAACTTCACGCCGTCGGCGATGAGCTGGGCCCAGCCGTGGAAGCCACCCGCGTACATCGGGCCGAGCCGGCCCTGCATGTGGGCCATCACCTTGTGCTCGGTCTGGCCGACGATGAGGGGGAAGGTCAGGAAGACGACGAACACGGCCACGAGTCGCAGGGCGACGTCCAGCGCGCCGTTCACTGCGGGCCTCCTGTGGAGTCGTCGGGGGTGGTGTTGTCCTTGCCTTCGGTTGCCTCGGGGGCTTCCGGCTGCGGCTCGGCAGCTTGGGTCTCCTCCGGTGCCTGCTCGGGCTCCCGTGCCTGCTCCGGTGTCTGCTGCTCGTCGAACGCCGGGCGCGCGTGGTGCCACGGGGCGTCCGAGCTGTGCGGAGGGCGCTGCGAGGCCGAGCCCGCCGAGGCGCTGCGGGCGCGGCGCGTACCTGCCGGTGCCGAGCCGGGCTCAGGTGCCGACGGGGCTTCGGCAGCGGCCTCCGCCGCCGCCTGGCTCACCGAACCCTCGCTCGCGCTGCGCGTCCGACGCGGCGGCCGGGCAGCAGCCTCGGCGGCGGCCTCTCCGGCAGCCTGGCTCGCCGAGCCCTCCGCCGCCGTACGAGTCCGTCGTACCGGACGCTCGCCGGCTGCGGCGCGTTCCCCGGCCGCACGTACCGGCCGCTCCCCCGCCGCACGTGCCGGCCGCTCCCCCGCCGCGCGGGCCGGGCGTGCCGGGGCAGGCGGCAGTTGGCCCTTCAGCGGGCCCCATTCGTTCGGGTCCGGGACGCCCGGTGGCAGCATCTGGCGGCGCTTGGGGCCGCCGTGCTCGGACTCGCCCGGCTCCTTGGCGCCGGGCCAGGCCTTGGCCACGCGGGCGGCGAGGACGAAGTCCTTGCGCAGGGGGTGGCCCTCGAAGGTCTCCGGGAGGAGGAGGTGCTCCAGGCCCGGGTGGCCCTCGAAGTCGACCCCGAACATCTCGTGGGTCTCGCGCTCGTGCCAGGCCGCGCCCGCGTAGACGCCGACGGCGGAGGGCAGGGTCGGCGCGTCGTGCGGGACCGTCGTACGCAGGATCAGGCGGCGGACCGGCGCGAGGGCGACGACGTGGGCACAGACGCGGAAGCCCGTGCCCGGTTCGTCGACGGCGCTCAGCCAGTCGAAGTAGGTGCAGGACAGGGTCGTACGGGCCGTCTCCAGGGCGGTGAGCCAGGAGGACGGCGGGACGTCCACCGTCAGGACCTCGTACGACTCCTCGGCCGTGGCCTCCGTACCGAAGAGTTCCTCGGCGGGGGCGGGCAGCCAGCCGGCCGTGCTCATCGCGCGTCCCCTTCCAGGGCGGGCGCCGGGGGCTTCACCAGACCGCTCTGCAGGGCGGCGGCGGAGGGCCGGGCAGTCCCGTAGCGCTCCTCCAGCGACTCGCGGGCGATCTTCTCCTGGAGCTTGAGGATGCCCTGGAGCAGCGCCTCGGGGCGCGGCGGGCAGCCGGGCACGTACACGTCGACCGGGATGATCTGGTCGACGCCCTTGGTAACGGAGTAGGAGTCCCAGTACGGGCCGCCGCAGTTGGAGCAGGCGCCGAAGGAGATGACGTACTTGGGTTCCGGCATCTGCTCGTACAGGCGCTTCACGGCCGGGGCCATCTTGTCCGTGACCGTGCCCGACACCACCATCAGGTCGGCCTGGCGCGGCCCGGGCGCGAACGGGATCACGCCCAGCCGGATGAAGTCGTGCCGGGCCATGGACGCGGCGATGAACTCGATCGCGCAGCAGGCGAGGCCGAAGTTGAACACCCACAGCGAGTAGCGGCGGCCCCAGTTCAGGACCACCTTCATGGGCTCGGGGGCGAGCCGGGCGAGCGCGCCCAGCCGCTTCGGCTCGGGAAGCAGGAGAGGCTCCGCAGCAGACGGGTTCACGTCACCGGACGGGTTCACGCCCATGTCAGAACCCCCTTCTTGTAGGCGTACAGCAGGCCCACGGCGAGGAAGCCGAGGAAGATGAACATCTCCACCAGGGTTGTCGCGCCGTAGCCGGGGGCGGCGAAGACCGTCGCCCACGGGAACAGGAAGATCGAGTCGACCGCGAAGATCACGTAGAGGAAGGCGTAGACGTAGTAGCGGACCTGGGTGTGGGCCCAGCCCTCGCCCACCGGGTCGACGCCGCACTCGTAGGTCAGGAGTTTCTCGGGGGTGGGCACGACCGGGCGCAGCAGCCGGCCGGCGCCGAACGCGACCGCGACGAAGAGCACGCCGATGAGGGCGAGCACTCCCACGACCGAGTAGGACCGGAAGTAGCCGCCCGCGACGTCCGCCGCGGCGATCGTCGAGTTGCCCAACGTCTCCCGCACCGTCCGCCCTCGCTCCCTGACCTCGTGACTTGGTGAACCCTGTGATGCATCGTGATTCGAGGATCTGTACGCACGGGAGTCTAGGCCCTGATAAAGACACGGTAAGCAGCCCGTCACACCATGAGACGTGGGGAGGGTGCGGAGGGTGGGGTTTTCCCCCGGGCACAGGGGCGGTGGACCGCATGGCGCAAGGGGTGCCGGGCACGGCAGGCTGACCGGTATGACCGCTCCCACCACCGCCGCCGACCGGGCCGACCGTGCCGACGGCCCCGACCGTCTGCCTCCGGCTCGGTTCGCCCTCGACGCGCACACCTGGAAGGAGATCGCGCATCTCCTGTTGAACCTGCCGGTGTCGCTGCTCGGCTTCACCTACGTGTTCACCGTGGTGTTCGTCAGCGGAGTCCTCACCCTCACAGTGATCGGGCTTCCGCTGCTGGCCGTCTGCCTGCTGGGCGCCCGGCAACTGGGCAAGCTGGAGCGGATCCGGTCCCGGGCGCTGCTCGGGGTGCGGATCGAGGAGCCGACGCCGCTGCCGATCGCCCGGGGCGGCGGGCCGATGCAGCGGCTGTGGCTGGCGCTGAAGGACCCGGTGGGCTGGCGGACGCTGCTGTACGACCTCATCCGGCTGCCCTGGGGGATCCTCACCTTCGCCCTCGTGCTGACTTCGCTGTTCGTGCTGTGGCCTGTGCTGCCGTTCATCACGCGGGGCCTGGCCAACGTGGACCGGGCGATGGTGCGCGGACTGCTGTCACCCTCCGACGAGCTGGAACGCCGTATCGCCGAGCTGGAGTCGGACCGCGGGATCGTGGTCGACACGGCGGCCGCCGATCTGCGCCGTATCGAGCGGGATCTGCACGACGGGGCGCAGGCCCGGCTGGTGAACCTGGCCATGGGGCTCGGCCTGGCCAAGGAGAAGCTGCTGGAGGACCCGGACACGGCTGCCGCGATGGTCGCGGAGGCGCACGGCGAGGTGAAGCTCGCGCTGCAGGAACTGCGCGACCTCGCGCGCGGGATCCATCCGGCCGTGCTGACCGACCGGGGCCTGGACGCGGCCCTCTCCTCGGTCGCCTCGCGGTGCACGGTCCCGGTGAAGGTGACGGCGGACCTGCCGGCCCGGCCGGCGGCGGCCATCGAGGGCATCGCCTACTTCACCGTCTCCGAGCTGCTGCAGAACATCAGCAAGCACAGCGGGGCGCGCTCGGCCTCGGTGGACGTGTGGCGCTCGGACGACCGGCTGCTCATCCAGGTCCGGGACGACGGCCGCGGCGGCGCCAGCCTGGAGGGCGGCAGCGGGATGCGGGGCCTGGCGGAGCGGCTGGGCGCGGTGGACGGCCTGTTCGTGGTCGACTCACCGGCCGGTGGCCCGACGGTGGTCACGGCGGAGCTGCCCTGGCGTGACCGCCAGGAGTAGCCGGGCCCCGCACGCCCTCCGGACCCTTTGCACACCCGCAGGGGTGGGGAAAACCCCCGCCCCAAGAGGCCGACGGCCTCCATGGCCCGCGAAGTCGCGGCGCACCAGGCTGGAAGACACGGCAGCACGCCGCCAGGACGAGGAGAACGGGACGACACCGATGGCCACGGAGTACGGACGACAGGGGTACGTCTCGCCCGGCGAGCGGCGCCACCGGCTGCCCGCCGCGCTGCGGGCACCGTTCGAGGCGCGCAGCTGGCGCGAGTTCGGCTACGTGCTGCTGAGCCTGCCGATCGCGGTCGTGCTGTTCAGCTGGACGGTCACCATGGTGGCGCTCGGCGCGGGCCTGCTGGTGACCTTCCTCGGCATCCCGGTGCTGGCGGCGGCGCTCGCGAGCTGCCGGGGCTTCGGCGCGCTGGAACGCACGCGCGCGCGTGCGCTGCTGCGCCTGGAGGTGGCCGACCCGGAACCGCTGCGGATGCGTCGGCCGGGCGGGTTCGCGTGGATGGGCGCGGTGCTGAAGAGCGGCACGTCGTGGCGGCATCTGCTGTACGCGCTGCTGCAGTTCCCCTGGTCGCTGTTCTCGTTCGTCGTGGCGGTGAACTTCTGGGCGTACGGCTGGGCGCTGCTGACGTACCCGCTGTGGTTCTGGGTGTTCCCGATGTACGCCGGCCAGGGGGGCCTTCAGCTGTACGGCGACGAGCACCACAGGGTGTATCTCGACAACCCGTTCGAGATCACCGTGACCGCGCTGGTCGGTCTGCTGTTCACGCTGGCCACGCCGTGGATCGTACGGGGGCTGACCACGGTGGACGGACTGCTGGTGCGCGGGCTGCTCGGGCCGTCGCGGCTGTCGGCGCGGGTCGTGGAGCTGGAGTCGGACCGCGGGGTCGTGGTGGACACGGCCGCCGCCGATCTGCGCCGTATCGAGCGGGACCTGCACGACGGGGCGCAGGCTCGGCTGGTGAGCCTGGCCATGGATCTGGGCCTGGCCAAGGAGAAGCTGCGGGAGGATCCGCAGGCGGCGGCCCGGATGGTGGATGAGGCCCACGGCGAGGTGAAGACCGCCCTGCAGGAGCTGCGCGACCTCGCGCGCGGGATCCATCCGGCCGTGCTGACCGACCGCGGCCTGGACGCGGCCCTCTCCTCGGTCGCCTCCCGCTGTACGGTCCCGGTGCGGGTGGAGGTCGACCTGCCGGCCCGGCCGGCCGCGGCCATCGAGGGCATCGCCTACTTCACCGTCTCCGAGCTGCTGCAGAACATCAGCAAGCACAGCCGGGCGCGCTCCGCCTCGGTCGACGTGTGGCAGGCGGAGGACCGGCTGATGCTCCAGGTCATGGACGACGGGGTGGGCGGCGCGGACGCCTCCCGGGGCTCGGGCCTGGCGGGCCTGGCCGGCCGCCTGGACGCGGTGGACGGAGTCCTGGTGGTGGACTCGCCGGCGGGCGGCCCCACCCGGGTGATCGCCGAGCTGCCCTGGCGGTCCTGAGGGCGCACGTCCACCGAGGTAGGCCCCCTACGCCACCCCTGTGATTCCCCAGCTCCCGCGCACGACGGCCCGAATGCTGGAATGCTGGACCTCCGTGAAGGACGTCGTCGGAAGGTCGGGCTGTGGGGGGCCGGGAGATCGTGGAGGACAGGGTGCGGGTGGTCATCGCCGAGGACTCGGTGCTGCTTCGGGAGGGCCTGACCCGGTTGCTGACCGACCGCGGGCACGATGTCGTGGCAGGCGTCGGGGACGCGGAGGCGCTGATCAAGACCATCGCCGACCTGGACGCACAGGGCACGCTGCCGGACGTGGTGGTGGCGGACGTACGGATGCCGCCGACGCACACCGACGAGGGCGTGCGGGCGGCCGTACGGCTGCGCAAGGCGCACCCCGGGCTCGGGGTGCTGGTGCTGTCGCAGTACGTGGAGGAGCGCTACGCCACCGAACTGCTGGCCGGTTCCAGCCGGGGCGTGGGCTATCTGCTCAAGGACCGGGTCGCCGAGGTGCGGGAGTTCGTGGACGCGGTGGTGCGGGTGGCCGACGGCGGCACGGCGCTGGACCCGGAGGTGGTCGCGCAGCTGCTCGGCCGCAGCCGCAAGCAGGACGTGCTGGCCGGGCTCACCCCGCGCGAGCGCGAGGTGCTGGGGCTGATGGCGGAGGGGCGGACGAACTCGGCCATCGCCCGGCAGCTGGTGGTCAGCGACGGGGCCGTGGAGAAGCACGTCAGCAACATCTTCCTGAAGCTCGGGCTGTCCCAGAGCGACGGCGACCACCGGCGTGTTCTGGCCGTTCTGACGTACCTGAACTCGTAACGGGCCGACACTGTGTCAGCAGCGTGTCAGTCCGTCCGGCTTCTGTGGATGCCGGACATCCGGGAGGCCGCAGGAGAGAGCGGGAGACAACCGAGGAACGCGCGGGAAGCGTCTTGATCGATGCTCCAGCGATGCGGGAAAGCATGAGAAGTCAGCGCGACCAGCCGTCTCGAAAAGCCACCCGTCCGCGGATGGCCACGGGAAGGCGACCCTAACCGACGTAGGGTTGATACCGGGATGGTCCCTGGGACGACCATCCCCGGAACAGCCGCCTCGAAGGAGGTCCAGTTCAGTGACCAGCCAGGTCAGCAGCCCAGCGGAGCAGGCCGACGGAACCGTCGTGGGAGAGCAGCGCAAACCGGGCGGAGCCAAGGACGTGCGGCGCCTGGATCGGGTGATCATCCGGTTCGCGGGGGACTCGGGTGACGGCATGCAGCTCACCGGTGACCGGTTCACCTCGGAGACCGCGTCCTTCGGCAACGACCTCTCCACCCTGCCGAACTTCCCCGCCGAGATCCGTGCGCCCGCCGGCACCCTGCCCGGCGTCTCGTCGTTCCAGCTCCACTTCGCCGACCACGACATCCTGACCCCGGGCGACGCGCCGAACGTGCTGGTCGCGATGAACCCGGCCGCCCTGAAGGCCAACATCGGCGACCTGCCGCGCGGCGCCGAGATCATCGTCAACACGGACGAGTTCACCAAGCGTGCCCTGCAGAAGGTCGGCTACACCGCCTCCCCGCTGGAGGACGGCTCGCTGGACGGCTACAGCCTGCATCCGGTGCCGCTGACCACGCTCACCGTCGAGGCGCTGAAGGAGTTCGACCTCTCCCGCAAGGAGGCCGAGCGGAGCAAGAACATGTTCGCCCTCGGCCTGCTGAGCTGGATGTACCACCGGCCCACCGAGGGCACCGAGAAGTTCCTGCGGACCAAGTTCGCCAAGAGGCCCGACATCGCGGCCGCCAACATCGCCGCGTTCCGGGCGGGCGTGAACTTCGGCGATACGACCGAGGACTTCGCGGTCTCCTACGAGGTCGCCCCGGCCACCGAGGCCTTCCCGGTCGGTACCTACCGCAACATCTCCGGCAACCTGGCCCTGGCCTACGGCCTGATCACGGCGTCGCAGCAGGCGGATCTGCCGCTGTTCCTGGGCTCGTACCCGATCACGCCGGCGTCGGACATCCTGCACGAGCTGAGCAAGCACAAGAACTTCGGCGTGCGGACCTTCCAGGCGGAGGACGAGATCGCCGGCATCGGCGCGTCGCTGGGGGCGGCCTTCGGGGGCTCGCTCGCGGTGACGACGACGAGCGGGCCCGGTGTGTCGCTCAAGAGCGAGACGATCGGCCTGGCCGTCTCCCTGGAGCTGCCGCTGCTGATCGTGGACATCCAGCGCGGCGGCCCCTCCACCGGCCTGCCGACCAAGACCGAGCAGGCGGACCTGCTGCAGGCGATGTTCGGCCGCAACGGCGAGGCCCCGGTCCCGATCATCGCCCCGAAGACCCCGGGCGACTGCTTCGACGCGGCCCTGGAGGCCGCCCGGATCGCGCTGACCTACCGCACCCCGGTCTTCCTGCTCTCCGACGGCTATCTGGCCAACGGCTCCGAACCGTGGCGGATCCCGGACCTGGACGAGCTGCCGGACCTGCGCGTGCAGTTCGCGTCCGGCCCGAACCACACGTTGGAGGACGGCACCGAGGTCTTCTGGCCGTACAAGCGGGACCCGCAGACGCTGGCCCGCCCGTGGGCCGTTCCGGGCACGCCGGGCCTGGAGCACCGCATCGGCGGCATCGAGAAGCAGGACGGCACGGGCAACATCTCCTACGACCCGGCCAACCACGAGTTCATGGTCCGCACCCGCCAGGCCAAGATCGACGGCATCGACGTCCCGGACATCGAGGTCGACGACCCGCACGGAGCGAAGACGCTGGTGCTGGGCTGGGGCTCGACGTACGGGCCGATCACGGCCGCGGTACGGCGGCTGCGCAAGGCCGGCGAGTCGATCGCCCAGGCCCATCTGCGCCACCTCAACCCGTTCCCGCGCAATCTCGAAGCGGTGGTCACGTCGTACGACAAGGTGGTGATCCCCGAGATGAACCTCGGGCAGCTCGCCACCCTGATCCGGTCGAGGTACCTGGTCGACGCCCACTCGTACAACCAGGTCAACGGCATGCCGTTCAAGGCGGAACAGCTCGCCGCCGCGTTGAAGGAGGCCATCGATGACTGACGCCAGCAACGGGCTGCTGCAGCTGGTCCCCAAGGCCGAGGCCAAGCAGTCGATGAAGGACTTCAAGTCCGACCAGGAGGTGCGCTGGTGCCCGGGCTGCGGTGACTACGCGATCCTGGCCGCCGTCCAGGGGTTCATGCCGGAGCTGGGCCTGGCGAAGGAGAACATCGTCTTCGTCTCGGGCATCGGCTGCTCCTCCCGCTTCCCGTACTACATGAACACCTACGGGATGCACTCCATCCACGGCCGCGCCCCGGCCATCGCGACGGGTCTGGCGTCCTCCCGCCGCGACCTGAGCGTGTGGGTGGTCACCGGCGACGGCGACGCCCTGTCCATCGGCGGCAACCACCTGATCCACGCCCTGCGCCGCAACGTCAACCTCAAGATCCTGCTGTTCAACAACCGGATCTACGGCCTGACCAAGGGCCAGTACAGCCCGACCTCCGAGGTCGGCAAGATCACCAAGTCGACGCCGATGGGCTCGCTGGACGCGCCGTTCAACCCGGTGTCGCTGGCGATCGGCGCGGAGGCGTCCTTCGTCGCGCGCACGATCGACTCCGACCGCAAGCACCTGACCGAGGTACTGCGCGCGGCCGCCGACCACCCGGGCACGGCGCTGATCGAGATCTACCAGAACTGCAACATCTTCAACGACGGCGCCTTCGACGCCCTCAAGGACAAGCAGCAGGCCGAGGAGGCGCTGATCCGCCTGGAGCACGGGCAGCCGATCCGGTTCGGCGCCGACGGCGCGCACGGTGTCGTACGGGACCGGCAGACCGGCGATCTGAAGGTGGTGACGGTGACCCCGGAGAACGAGGCGGACATCCTGGTGCACGACGCGAAGTCCGCGTCCCCCACCACCGCCTTCGCCCTCTCCCGGCTGGCCGACCCCGACACGCTGCACCACACCCCCATCGGTGTGTTCCGCTCCGTCGAGCGGCCGGTCTACGACGTGCAGATGTCCGAGCAGATGGACACGGCCATCGAGCAGCACGGCAAGGGCGACCTGGCCACGCTGCTGGCCGGCGGGGACACCTGGACGGTCGTCGGCTGATTCCGCCGCTTTTCGATCACGAGGCCCGGGAGCGGAGTTCCCGGGCCTCGTCGTAGGCCTGGCGGGCCTTCTCCACCTCACCCATGCGGTCGTGCGTCCACTGCGCCAGGGACCGCACCTGCTGCGCCGCCTCACGGCCGAGGTCGGTGAGCGAGTAGTCGACGCGGGGCGGGATGACCGGCTTGGCGTCCCGGTGGACCAGGCCGTCGCGCTCCAGCGTCTGGAGGGTCTGGGTGAGCATCTTCTCGCTGATACGGCCCACCTGGTCGATCGCCCGCCGCAGCTCACTGAACCGCCGCGAGCCCTCCATCAGCTCGATCAGGACGAGCACGCCCCAGCGGCTGGTGACGTGCTCCAGGACGAGCCGGTAGGGGCACATGGCCTCGGCTTCGGCTCCGGTGCGCGCACGCGCATTACTTACTGCCATGCCAGTACCTTACTTCAAAGTGGGTACTTTCGCTCGGTTAGTGCACCTCCTAGGGTGAGTGCCATAGGCACCCCACAAGGAGTTCTGAACCATGAGCATCGTCGTCACCGGAGCCACCGGACACCTCGGCCGTCACGTCGTGGAGCAGCTGCTGGAGAAGGTTCCGGCCGAGCAGATCACCGCCGTCGTGCGCGACGAGGCGAAGGCCGCCGACTTCGCGGCCCGCGGGGTGAAGCTCGCCGTCGCCGACTACAACACGCCCGAGACCTTCGACGGCCTGTTCGCGGCCGGTGACAAGGTCCTGCTGATCTCCGGCAACGAGTTCGACAAGGGCCGGGTGCAGCAGCACCAGGTCGTCATCGACGCCGCCAAGGCGGCCGGCGTGGCGCTGCTCGCGTACACCAGCGCCCCGGGCAGCCTCAAGGCCGCGCTCGCCGACGACCACCGGGCCACCGAGGAGGCGCTGCTCGCCTCCGGTCTGCCCTACAGCCTGCTGCGCAACGGCTGGTACCACGAGAACTACACCGAGAACCTGGCCCCGGTGCTGGAGCACGACGCGGTCGTCGCGGCGGCCGGCGAGGGCCGGGTCTCCTCGGCCTCCCGCGCCGACTACGCGGCCGCCGCGGCCGCCGTGCTGACCGGCGAGGGCCACGAGAACACCACGTACGAGCTGGGCGGCGACGCGGCGTGGAGCTTCGCCGAGTACGCGGCCGAGCTGAGCCGGCAGACCGGCAAGGAGATCGCCTACAACGCCGTCACCGACGAGGTCCTGAAGGGCATTCTGGCGGGCGCCGGGCTGCCCGCGCCCCTCGTCGAGATCTTCGTGGGCGTGGACGCGTCGATCGAGAAGGGCGAGCTGGTCGTCTCCTCCGGCGACCTGTCCCGCCTGGCCGGCCGCCCGACCACGCCGCTGGCCGAGGCGGTCGCCGCCGCACTCAAGGGCTGAGACTCCCCGCCCCTGGCCCTTCGGCACCTCCACCCTCGCCTGTCATGACCGTATGCCGATACGGGCATGACAGGCAGGGGTGCTCGGCGCTACCTTCGTTCTCGCGTGCGTGAGTGAGGCGAGAAGGAGGGGCCCGTGGCCGGGACGACCAAGGGAGAGCACCGGGCAGGCCTGCTGAACGGCTTCGCCGCGTACGGCATGTGGGGGCTGGTCCCCCTGTTCTGGCCGCTGCTGAAGCCCGCCGAAGCCCTGGAGATCCTGGCCCACCGCATGGTGTGGTCCCTCCTCTTCGTCGCCGTCGCCCTGCTCGTCCTGCGGCGCTGGGCCTGGGCCGGGGAGCTGCTGCGGCAGCCGCGGCGGCTCGGCCTCATAGCGCTCGCGGCGGCCTTCATCACCGTGAACTGGGGCGTCTACATCTGGGCCGTGAACGCCGGTCACGTGGTCGAGACGTCCCTCGGGTACTTCATCAACCCGCTGGTGACCATCGCGATGGGTGTGCTGATCCTGAAGGAACGGCTGCGGCCCGTGCAGTGGGCGGCGGTCGGGGTCGGCGTCGCCGCCGTCGTCGTGCTGGCCGTCGGCTACGGCCGTCCGCCGTGGATCTCTCTCTGTCTCGCCTTCTCGTTCGCCACCTACGGGCTGGTGAAGAAGAAGGTCGCCCTCGGCGGCATCGAGTCGCTGGCCGCCGAGACCGCGATCCAGTTCCTGCCCGCGCTCGGCTATCTGCTCTGGCTCACCGCACACGGCGGCTCCACCTTCGCGAGCGAGGGCGCGGGGCACACGGCCCTGCTCGCCTCGACCGGCATCGTCACCGCGCTGCCGCTGGTCTGCTTCGGCGCGGCCGCAATCCGCGTGCCGCTGTCCACGCTGGGGCTGCTGCAGTACCTGGCCCCCGTGTTCCAGTTCCTGCTCGGCGTCCTCTACTTCCACGAGGCCATGCCCGCCGCGCGCTGGGCCGGCTTTGGGCTGGTCTGGCTGGCGCTGGTCCTGCTCACCTCGGACGCGCTGCGCGCCGCGCGGAGGCCGAGGACGATGGTCGTACCGCCCCGCACCGAGACGACCAGCTCCGCTCCGGTGGACGCCTGACGGGGCTGGACGCCTGACGGAGGGTCGGGTGTCAGTGGCGGGCCGCATGATGGGGGGGCCGGGTGTCAGTGGCGGGCGCTATAAGTGGTGCCCATGTCGACACAGACGCCCGCACCACTGCACTGGAAGCTCGTCATCGACGCGGCCGACCCGCACGCACAGGCCGACTTCTGGGCCGCCGCGCTGCACTACACGGCCGAGGACAACAGCGCGCTCGTCGAACGGCTGCTGTCCCTCGGCGCGTTGCCCGAACAGGCCACCCTCGACCACCACGGCCGCCCCGCCTTCCGTGACCTGATCGCCGTACGGCACCCCGACGACCCCTACGACCCGGACTCCGGCACCGGCCTGGGGCGGCGGCTGCTGTTCCAGCGCGTCCCGGAGGCGAAGACCGTCAAGAACCGGCTCCACCTCGACCTGCACCCCGGCGCCGGGCGGCGCGCGGACGAGGTGGCCCGACTGGAGGCCCTCGGCGCGCGGGTCCTGCGCGAGGTGAAGGAGCCCGCCGGTGAGTGGACGGTGATGGCGGACCCGGAGGGCAACGAGTTCTGCGTGCAGTAGCCGGGCGGGGGCGTGCGGGCCGGTTACGCCTGCGCCGCCTTGGCCGCACGGTCGGTCAGCCGGACCATGCGGGCACGGGCCGACTCCAGGGGCTGCGGGTCCTCGGCCGCGGGTCCCGGCTCCGCCATGAGGTCCGTCCACAGGTCGATCAGGTCGCGGCCCATCCGCAGGCCCTCCTCCGGATCGCGCACCGCCCGCCAGGCGGTGGCCGCGCTCCGTACGTTGCCGTAGGCAGCCTCCGCGTCCGCGGCCTGCCGGCGGAGCCGGGCGAGGTCCAGGGAGAGGTGGAAGGAGCGGACCGGGTCACCCGCCAGGTAGGCGATGTAGGCGGTCAGTTCGCGCAGGTGCAGCACCTCGGCGTGGTGGGGGCCCAGCACCCCGGTGGCCTCGACGACCGTGCGTTCGGCGAGTTCCGCCGCGGCGTCGATACGACCGTCCCGGACAGCCTCGTTGATCCGCGCCATCGGCTCGGTCAGCAACTCGGCCCCCTCCGCGGTCTCGGTCACGGGCTCGTCCCCGAGCACCTCTTCGGCCACGGCGTCGAAACCGCGCGCGGGGGTGGGGGTGGGGGACGAGGCCGGGGCGGGCTCGGGGTCGAACAGGGGGGCAGGCTCGGGGGTGAGTGCGGGTGCGGGGTCGGGCTTCGGGGCGGGCTCGGGTACGGCGGCGGAGGCGGGGCGCGCGTCCGCGGCCTCCGGTACGGCAGCCTGAGCCGGGCGTTCGTCCGCGGCCTCCGGTACGGCAGTCCGAGCCAGGGGTGCGTCCATGACGGGCGGCGGGCCGAACTGCCCGGTGGGCGCCTGCACCATACCCGGCGTGACCGGGGAGACCGGCCGCGCGCCCCGCGGAGCGACCCGTACGGGGTCTCCCGCCACCCTGCTGGAACCGTCCGCGGAGACTTCGAGAGGGACCACGCAGCCGGCACGGTCGTCGTGGATCGTCGCCCGTATGGGGGCGCCCAGGCTGATGGCCAGGCGCTGGAGGTGGTTCAGCACAGCCTGCTGGATCTCCTCGCCCGGTGCCGCGACGACCGCCGTCCCGCCCGCCGAGGCACTGCCCGCGCCGGACACCCGCACCTGCACCACGGCAGGGTGTGCCACGGGCTGCTGCACCCGCTTCTTCTCGAAGCTGAGTCGAGACATCGGTTCCCTCACTCCCCCGGCGTCACGATCCGGTCGTACGCGTCCTGCCAACCAGTCTGTCGGCTCAGCCCGGTTCCCGCGTCACCACGACGTCACAGCCTCGCACCAGCCGCACCCCTTGAACCAAACTGCTTGCGTGTGCATAAAATGCAGACGCCGATATTCACGGAATGGCATGAACGACATCGCTCACTCTGGGGGACCCATGAGCCGCCGCTTCCTGTTCGTCCTGGGCAGTGCCCGCCTCGACGGCAACACCGAACTGCTGGCCCGCGAGGCCGCCGCGCAGCTGCCCGGTGACGTCGAGCAGCAGTGGATCCGCCTCGCCGAGCATCCGCTGCCCGACTTCGTGGACCTGCGGCACGACAGCAACCACGTACGGGCGCCCTCGGACACCGAGACCGGCCTGCTGCTGGACGCCACGCTCGCGGCCACGGACATCGTGATCGCCTCGCCGCTGTACTGGTACTCGGTGTCCGGCCTCACCAAGCGCTACCTGGACTACTGGTCGGGCTGGCTGCGCACCCCCGGCCTCGACTTCAAGGCCACCCTGGCCGGACGCACGCTGTGGGGTGTCGCGGCGCACGCGGACCGGGAGCCGTCGGTCGCCGACCCGCTCGTCGGCACCCTCAACAACTCGGCCGCCTACATGGGGATGCGCTTCGGCGGGGTGCTGCTGGGCAACGGCAGCGCGCCCGGGGACGTACGGAAGGACACCGAGGCGCTCGCGCGCGCCAAGACGTTCTTCGCGCAGGAGGCGCCCCTCGCCCGCTTCCCGCACGAGGTCGCGGCCGGCTGACGGCGCGTCCGCTACGCGCTGATGTCCTTCGTCGTGAACCGCGCCCAGGCCGCCGAGCCGAACACGGCCGCGTACAGCGCCTGGAGGCCGAGGTTCCTGACCAGGTCGTCCCAGTAGACGGGGTCGCGCATCAGATCGGCGAAGGACAGCCAGTAGTGGGAGAAGAAGTACGGCTGCAGCGCGTGCAGCTGGGGTATCTGGTCGAGGATCTGGACGGTGATGAGCAGGCCCACGGTGGTCGCCATCGCCGCGATGCCACTGTTGGTCAGCGTCGACACGAACAGGCCGAGGGCCGCGATGCCGACCAGTGAGGCGGCGACGACCAGCGCGATCAGCAGCGCCCGGCCCAGGCCCTCGGCGAAGCTGATCCGGGTGCCGGAGATGGTGGTGAGGTCGCCGAGCGGGAACAGCAGCGCGCCGACGATCAGTGCGGAGACGGCCACGACCAGGGTGGCCAGCACGCAGAAGGCCATGACCGTCGTGTACTTGGTGAGCAGCAGGCGGGTGCGGCCGGCCGGGGCGACCAGCAGATAGCGCAGGGTGCCGGCGCCGGCCTCGCCGGCGATCGCGTCGCCCGCGATCACGCCGACCGCCATCGGCAGGAAGAACGGCAGGGTCGCGGCCAGTGCCGTGAACACCAGGAACAGGCCGTTGTTGGTGATCTGCGCGATGAACGCCGGCCCGTCGCCGCCGCTCGGGCCCGCCGTCGAGCCGCCCCTCGTCTCGATCTTCACCGCGATCCCGACCAGCACCGGCACCGCCGCCAGCACCCCGAGCAGCGCGAGCGTGCGCCAGCGGCGGACGGTGGTGACCAGCTCGCTGCGCAGCAGCCCGAAGGTCCACAGGGGGTTCGGACGGCCGGGGCCGGCCGCTGCGTCCGGTGCGGCCGGTGCCTGGAGTGCCTCAGCCCGCGACATCGAATCCCTCCCCCGTCAGTGCCACGAACGCGTCCTCCAGGGAGGCCCGTTCGAGCGTGAAGCCCCGGACCCGGACGCCGGCGGTGACCAGGGCCGCGTTCACCTCGGCGAGGTCCTGGGCGGGCGGCTCGCCGGTCACCCGGTCGCCGTCCACCGTGACGTCCCCGACGCCCTGTTCCTTCAGCACCCGGGCCGCCTCGCCCGCATCCGGTGTGGTCACCACCAGCCGGCCGCGCGCCCCGGCCGCCAGGTCGGCCACCGCGCCCTGGGTGATCAGGCGGCCCTGTGCCATCACCGCCGCGTGTGTGCACACCTGCTCGATCTCGTCGAGGAGGTGGGAGGAGAGGAAGACGGTCGTGCCGTCGGAGGCCAACTCCCGGATCAGGGCGCGGATTTCCCGCATGCCCTGCGGGTCGAGGCCGTTGGTGGGCTCGTCCAGCACCAGCAGTCTGCGCGGCTGGAGCAGGGCCGCGGCCAGGCCCAGGCGCTGCTTCATGCCGAGCGAGTACGCCCTGGCCTTCTTGCCGGCGGCGGCCGTGAGACCCACCCGGTCCAGGGCGGCCGCGACGCGGGCGCGCCGGGTGCGCGGGTCGGCGGTCGGGTCGGCGGCGTCGTAGCGCAGCAGGTTGTCCCGTCCGGAGAGGAAGCCGTACAGGGCGGGGCCCTCGATCAGCGCGCCGACCTGCGGGAGGACGGCGCGGGTGGCCCGGGGCATGGGGCGACCCAGGACGCGGGCCGTGCCCGAGGTCGGCTCGATCAGGCCCATCAGCATGCGGATGGTGGTGGTCTTGCCCGAGCCGTTCGGGCCGAGGAAGCCGAAGACGCTGCCCGCCGGGACGGTCAGATCGAGACCGTCGACGGCGAGCTGTCCGCCGCGGTAGCGCTTGGTGAGGCCGCGCGTGGCGATGACGTGCGCCGGCGCGTCCCCCGAGTCCTGCTCCGTGGCGGACGGTTCGTCCATCGGCTCCCTCGATTCGTCGTGCCCCGTGCCCAGGAAGGGTCCCGGGCCCAGGCAGCGTCCCGTCCCGGGCCCAGGAAGGGTTACTTCCCTTCGTTCGCCGCCTTCACCAGCGTGTCCTTGGTGACCGCTCCGGCGTACACCTTGCCGTCGTCGGTGATCAGGGCGTTGACCAGGCGGGTGGAGAAGACCGTGCCCTTGCCGAACTTCCCGGAGACGTGGTCGCCGAGCGAGCCGAGGAAGCCGCCGAAGGCGCCGCCCTCGGAGCCGGACGGCAGGCCGCCCTTGGCGCCGGTGTCGAAGGTGGCGATGGACGTCCAGCCCTTGCCGAGCACATTGGCCCCTTCCAGGCCCTGGGCGAAGTCCTCACCGGACTTCGGGGCGTGCTCGGGCGCCCGGGACTCGTCCTTCTTCTCCTCGGTGACCTTCGCGCCCTTGGGCGGGGTGAAGTCGAAGGTGGAGCCGGCCGGCTTGGCGAAGGAGACCTGGGTGAAGCCCGCGTCGAGCACGGCGGCCCCGCCGCTCTTCGGGGTGAGCGTGAACTTGAGCGGCATGCCGGTCTTCGCGTCCACGGCGATGCTGATGGCGCCGACCGTGGTGCCGGACTGCTTGGGCTTGATCAGCAGCTTGTAGGCGTCGCGTCCGGCGACCTGGGCGGTGCCGTCGACGGTCACGGACGTGGTGTCGTCGACCGACTTCAGGGCCTCGTCGGCGAAGCCCTTGGGCGTGGCCGGCGGCTCGGCCCGGTGCTTCTTGCCGGAGTCGGCGGCGGTGCCGTGGAAGACCTCGTTGCTCTTGCTGTCGTAGCCCCAGACGTTCTTGCCGTCGTGGATGAGGCTGTACTCGGCGCCGCTCTCCAGCAGCGACAGCTTCTGCCGGTCCGGGCCGTCGGTCGCCACGCGCAGGGTGTGCGTGCCGGAGACCAGCTCGGTGAGCTTGGACGTCGGGTCGGCGGAGGAGCCGTCGCCGCCCTGGGCCGCCCCGGACGCCAGGCTGCTCTCCAGGCCGCCGAGGTCCGGCAGGCCGAGGTCGGTGCTGACCTTCACCGTGCCGGACAGCTGCTGCACGTCCGACTTGGCGATCTTCTCGATGAGCTGCTGCGCGCTGATCTTCGGCAGATCGGGGGAACCGGAATCGGCGAGCGCCGGGACCAGCCCGATCGTGGCCGCCGCCACCCCCACCACCGCGACCGGGACCACGTACCGGGCGGCCTTGCGGCGTCCGGAGTGCAGGTCCTCGTCCTGCCCGGCGCCCGTTGCCTCGTCGGATTCGTACGGTGCCATCTGTGCCTTACCTCCGTCGTCGGCGGCGGCTGTCCCCACACTGGTCCACCTGAGCCGCCATTCTCACCCGAATCGGTGAGGAGTGGTGATTTCCGTGGTTTCCATCTGACCAAATCGGCCGTGAGGAAGCGTCAGACCACGGAGCCAACTCCGTGTACGCCTGGGGTATGACACGAAGGGGCGGCGCCTCCCCCGACCCGTAGGGGTCGGGCGGGAGACACCGCCCTCATGCCAGGTGAACGGCCGACTAGCCGGCCCGGTGCACCACCGCGTCGCACAGCTCGAGCAGCGCCGCCTTGGCGTCGCACTCCGGCAGCGGGGCCAGCGCCGCCCGCGCCTCCTCCGCGTACCGGACGGTGTCCCGGCGGGCCTGCTCCAGCGCGGGGTGCGCGCGCAGCGCGACCAGCGCCTCGGCGTGCCGGGTGTCGTCGCTGAGGTCGGAGTCCAGCAGCTCGCACAGCGCGACGTCCTCGGCCAGGCCGAGGCGGGCGGCCCGCTCGCGCAGCCGGAGCACGGGCAGCGTCGGGATGCCCTCGCGCAGGTCGGTCCCGGGGGTCTTCCCGGACTCGTGCGAGTCGGAGGCGATGTCCAGGACGTCGTCCGCGAGCTGGAAGGCGACCCCGAGCCGTTCGCCGTACTGGGTGAGCACGTCGACGACCGTCTCGTCGGCGCCCGACATCATCGCGCCGAACCGGCACGACACGGCCACCAGGGAGCCCGTCTTGCCGCCGAGCACGTCCAGGTAGTGGTCGACCGGGTCACGGCCGTCCGAGGGGCCCGCGGTCTCCAGGATCTGCCCGGTGACCAGCCGCTCGAACGCGAGGGCCTGCACCCGGACCGCCTCGGGGCCGAGGTCGGCGAGGATCTGGGAGGCGCGGGCGAAGAGGAAGTCGCCGGTGAGGACCGCGACCGAGTTGCCCCAGCGGGTGTTGGCGCTGTCCACACCACGCCGCACGGACGCCTCGTCCATGACGTCGTCGTGGTACAGCGTGGCCAGGTGGGTCAGCTCCACGACGACGGCCGACGGCACGACGCCCGGCGCGTACGGGTCGCCGAACTGCGCCGCGAGCATCACGAGCAGCGGCCTGAACCGCTTCCCACCGGCCCGTACGAGGTGCTGCGCGGCCTCCGTGATGAACGGGACCTCGCTCTTGGTGGCTTCGAGCAAGCCTTCCTCGACAGCCGCCAATCCGGCCTGGACATCGGCTTCCAGAGCCTGGTCCCGCACGCTCAGCCCGAACGGCCCGACGACGGTCACGAGGGGTCTCCTGTCTGCTGGTGTCTGCTGGCGATTACACGGTTTGTCGATAGGTCGTTGCCATCACTCAAGTCAGCGTATCCGGTCCTGTTTCGATCACCGATAGCGCCCACCGGTCCAGCCCGGGCGGTATCGGATCACGGCCGGTATGTTCTTGATCATCTGATAAGTATGGGTACACAATGACTTAACAGGATCTCGCCCGATTTGTCGCGAACCGCACGGCGGGTGGAGTACTCCTTTTGCACCACGCCCGGCGAATCTCCCGAATCCCCCATGTCTGATTTGGTACTCTTTGCCATTTCGTGAATTGGGTCACGCGGGCCCGTGAATCGGCCAATCGGCACCACCCCCGTTCTCCCCTTGCCGCATCGGCCAGTTGAGCGTTGGCAACCGCAAAGGATCAAGTGCCCCATTCGGAACAGATCAAGGTCAACTGCGACTTTGGGTGAATCCAGTGCTTGTTCCGGACATGTGCTGTCGCATAGCTTCCGGGCCAGTCAGACGAACGCCGAATCCTGCCGCGTCTGACACCACCCATCGACGAACTCATTCGTACGGCAGGAGCGGGGGACCCAGGTAAGCCGCCGGACCGGACGACGCATGTCGCACCGGGACGGCTAGGGGTGAAGTCGTGCCTCCCCCCAGGGGCACGGCCGGGCACCTCCCCGCCCGAACCCGACAGCTCACCTCGCAGGCGACGGAGAGGAACGTCCCCATGCCTGCTGCCGCTCAGCCCCGCCGCACCCGCACCAACCGCCTCGTCCGCAAGTTCGCCGTCATCGGCACCGGCGCCGCCGTGCTCGCCCTCCCGCTCATCGGCGCGACCAGTGCCTCCGCCGCCACCCCCACGGCCGCCACGCCGTCCACCACGCTCGCCGGGTACCCGAACACCCTCGACGGCTGGATCCGCGAGTCGCTCGCGATCATGGCCCAGAAGGGCATCCCGGGGACGTACAACGGCATCTACCGCAACGTCATCCGCGAGTCCTCGGGCAACCCGGCGGCCATCAACCTCTGGGACTCCAACGCGGCCAAGGGCATCCCGTCCAAGGGCCTGCTCCAGGTCATCGACCCGACGTTCAACGCGTACCACGTGGCCGGAACGTCCTACGACATCTACGACCCGGTCGCGAACATCACGGCCGCCTGCAACTACGCGGCCGCGCGCTACGGGTCGATCGACAACGTCTTCGGCGCCTACTGACCGGCCCCGGCGGCAGGCCCTACTGATATCCCGGTCAGTCGGTCGGGAACAGTCTTTCGAGGACGACGGCGATGCCGTCGTCCTCGTTCGACGTGGTGATCTCATCGGCAACGGCCTTGAGTTCGGGGTGGGCGTTGGCCATGGCGACACCGCGCGCGGCCCAGTCGAACATGGGGATGTCGTTGGGCATGTCGCCGAACGCGAGGGCCCGGTCGGCGGCGATCCCCAGGTGCTCGGCGGCCAGCGCCAGCCCCGTCGCCTTGGTGATGCCGCACGGCTGCAGCTCCACGGTCCCCGGCCCCGACATCGTGACCGTCGCCAGCGAGCCCACCACCGAGCGCGCGATCGCGGCCAACTCGTCGTCGGACAGCGTGTGGTGGCGCAGCAGCACCTTGCTGATGGGCTCGCACCACAGATCGTCGCGCCGCCCGACCCGCACCGCGGGCAGGGTCGGGTGCGGCATCAGATACCCCGGCTCGATCAGGGTGAGCCCGTCCACGCCGTCCTGGTCGACGGCCGCGTAGACCTGCCCCACCTCGGCCTCGATCTTGCCGAGCGCGGTCTCGGCCAGTTCCCGGTCCAGCCGGACCGACCACAGCAGACGGTCGGCGCCGGCGTCGTAGACCTGCGCGCCCTGCCCGCACACCGCGAGCCCCGTGCTGCCGAGGCCCTCCAGGAGGGGCCGTACCCGGGGGGCCGGGCGGCCCGTCACCACCAGATGCCGGGCACCGGCCCGCGCCGCCCGCTCGAGTGCGGCGCGCGACCGGTCGGAGACGGTGTCGTCGTCGCGCAGCAACGTCCCGTCCAGGTCGGTGGCGATCAGTGCATATGCGGGGGGTGCGGCCATGATCAGAGAATACGGACAGCGCGCCCCGCCGACTCACCCTGATGTTCCTGGACTTGTGTGCTCCTCAGCCCCAAGTGGTGCCTGCGGGCTCCCTGATGGTGGTGTTCACGCGGTTGAACATGTTGGTGAGCGAGATGCTGAGGAGCAGTGCGGAGAGCTGCTTCTCGTCGAAGTGGTCGGCCACCGTCCCACAGCGCGTCCGGCACCGACTCCTCGGAGCGGTCGGCGAGCCTCGTCATACGCTCGGCCGGCTGCGGCGCCGTTTTTCGGCGCACCCGCTGCTGTGGGAGCACTCCGTGTGTGTGGGGGGGGCCGGCCCGCCGGCTGCCTGCACACACGCGCGGCCGCCGACCCGCCCGAGGAGTCCCTTCGGGCAGGGGGCGGCCGAGGAGGCGCAGGAAGCGTCCGGGCAGCTCAGCCGTGTGCCGCCGCCAGGTGCCTGGCCAGGCGCGGCGAGGCGAACTCCGTGCCGCAGACGAAGCGCATCACCGGACCGTACGAGGACGCCGCCGGAAGGCCGGTGAAGTACAGACCGGGGACGGAGGAGACGTAGCCGGGTCCGAGCCTGGGCGTGCCCCGGCTCACCGCCAGCCGGGTGCGCAGTTCATGGCCGAGGAAGTCCATCGCGGCGATGTCCACGCGGTAGCCGGTGGCCGCGATGACGTGGTCGGCCGAGAGCCGCTCGGTGCGTGTGCCGTGGGTGCTGACGGTGAGGACCGGGCTGCCGTCCGGGGCCTCGGCGCCCACCACCCGCTCGACCTCGTGGACCTGGACCTTGCCCTCGAAGCGGTCACGCAGCCACCAGGCGCCGAGCGGGCCGAGGACCCGGCGGACCAGGTAGTGGCGGGTCCGGGCGGGCAGGAAGCGGTACGGCTGGGGGTAGTAGCTGAGCGCCCACAGGGACCAGGCACGGCCGAAGGGGGACTCGGGGCGCAGCCTCGGCTGGTCCCAGGGCGGGGCGCCGAAGGCGACCCGGCCGCGGCCGCGTGAGACCACGCGCACCTGGGCGCCGGCCTCGGCCGCGAGGGCCGCCGTCTCCAGCGCGGACTGGCCGGCGCCGACGACGATCAGCTCCTTGCCGGCGAAGCGGGCGAGGTCGTGGTGCTGGGAGCTGTGGGAGACCGGACCCGTGGGTGCCGGACCGTCGGTCGCCGCTGCCACCAGCTCGGCCGGGAGGTGCGCGAGCCCGGACAGGCCGGTGGCGACCACGACCGCGCGCGCGGTGAACAACTCGCCCGAGTCCAGCTTGAGTTCGAACCCGCCGGTCTTGTCGCGGTCCACGGAGACGACCCGGACCTGCTCCAGGCCGGGCAGCAGCTTCTCCTGGAACCACTCGCCGTAGGCGATGAAGGTCTCCACCGGAATGATGTCCTCGTCGGTCACCAGCCGGCGGATGCCCGCGGCGTCGCAGTAGTCGGCGAGGGTGTGGCCGGGCTGCGGGCAGTCGAGGTTGGAGGCGGCGGGGGTCGACTTGAGGAGCATGCCCTCGGGCATGTGGTCGCGCCAGCTGACCATGGGGTCGCCGAAGACGCGGACGGGGATGCCGCGCGCCCGCAGATGGGCGGCGGTGGACAGGCCGTACGGCCCGGCCCCGATGACTGCAACCGGTCGAATCACGAAGTCCCTCCCCAGGACGCGGTACGCCACCTTCGTGGCCTTGCCTACTTCGTGGCGGGAGTGGTGATGCTGCCGCGGCGGTTGGTGCGCCACAGCTGATAGAGGTGCTTCGCGCCCGGGCGCACGAAGCGGGCGAGCATCGTGAGGAACGGCATGGGGTCGTCACCCGCGAGCCAGGCCAGCTCCGTCCCGCTCGCCTTCGCCGGCGCGTGCGGCGTCGTATAGCCGCTGCGGCGGTAGGCGAGGAGGGCGGGCAGGTCGATGTTCTCCACGATGAAACGGTGACCGGCGCGCTGTTCCCCCTCCGGTACGGCACGGCCGGTCAGATTCAGGTGCATCGCGCGTACGACGTCCACGCCCGACTCGTTCTCGAAGAGCCGGAACTGGGCTCCCATGCGCGGGTTGAAGTCGAGGAGCTTGTACTGTCCGTCGCGCCGGTCGAAGCGCAGGTCGAGGTCGATGATGCCGGTGAAGCCGAGCTGTTTGATGAAACGTGCGGCGAGGTCGGCGAGTTCCGGGTTGTCGACGACGTACGCGTTCGCCGTCATGCCCGCGTGCGGCGGCCAGGAGCGGACCTTGACGCCGGTGAAGAGCGCGAGCGGGTTGGAGTCGGCGTCGAAGCAGGCGTGCACGATCCAGTCCTCGGCCTCCTCCCTCGGCAGGTACTCCTGGAGGATCACTCCGGGTGGCTCGCCCCAGTCCCGGGCGAGGGTGAGCAGGCCCTCGCGGGTGGCGATCCTCGTGGTGCCGTTGACGGCGGGCCGGCTGCGCCGTACGAACGCCTCGCGGTTCTTGGCCACCACCGGGAAGCGGGCCGTGTCGGCGAAGGCGACGATCTCGTCGTACGACTCCGGGAACGCGGCCGACGGGCTCGCGACGCCGTGTTCCACGCACAGCTCGTGCAGGCCCTGTTTGCTGGCCAGCCGGCGTGGCAGCGCGGGGTCGACACGCGGGAAGAGAAAGGGACCGGCCAGGTCGTCCTGGTGCTCGGCGATCAGGACGGCGGCCTCCTCGTCCGTGGGGATCAGGACGGTCTGACGGCCGATCCGGCGGCCGATGCGCAGCAGGCCCTCGACCAGATGGCCCGGCTCCTCGGCGCCGGTCGTCGGCCACACGAACGCCCGTTTGAGATAGCGGGAGGCGGCCGCGGGTGTGTAGGGATCCTCCGTGATCGCATACATGGGGACGCCCAGGCGGCCCAGGCTGCGGATCGCGCCGACACCGCCGTGGTGCAGCGGATAGTCGCCGAACTTGACGATCAGGCCCGGCACGTCACGGTCCGCCTCGACGGGCATGCTGACGGCGTCTCCGGCCACGGGTCCCCCCACGTGTCCCCCCTACGGACCGGACCCACCCCGTCCGTGTCCCCCAAAGGACGCTAAGCCGGAATTGCCGCCTCCCACAAGGGCTATTCGGACATTGCGAACTCTTTAGACACTGTCCGAGCAACCTTTCGAGCGACCTTTCAAGCAACCTTCCGGGCACCCCTTGGGTGCCCTGCCCAAGACACGCAACTCGGCCGTAACGTGTGCCGCGACCACATGGAACACACCGCCATGCACGGCCCGGATGAGAGCGAGGCAGTACCCCATGCCCCCCTTCGACGTCCCCGAGGGCGACCCCTTCGGTCCGCACAACCTTCCCTATGGCGTGTTCTCGCCCTCCGGCAGCACGGAGCGGAGGGTCGGCGTCCGGCTCGGTGACCACGTCCTCGACGCGGGCGCCGCGGCCGCCGCCCTCGGTTCGCCGTACGTCTCCCTGCTCGCGCAGCCCACCCTCACCCCCCTGCTGGCCGCCGGGCGCACGGCCTGGTCGGACGTGCGGCGCGCGCTGACGGCATGGGTGACGGTGCCCTCGCACCGGTCGGCGATCGAACCGCTGTTCCACCCCCTGTCGTCGGTGACCCTCCATCTGCCCTTCGAGGTCGCGGACTACGTCGACTTCTACGCCTCCGAGAACCACGCCCGGAACGTCGGCCAGATCTTCCGCCCGGACGCCGAGGACTCCCTGACCCCCAACTGGAAGCACCTGCCGATCGGCTACCACGGCCGCTCCGGCACGGTGGTGGTGTCGGGCACGGAGGTCGTACGGCCGTCCGGGCAGCGCAAGGGCCCCGGCGACCCGGCACCCGTCTTCGGCCCCTCGATCCGGCTGGACATCGAGGCCGAGGTCGGCTTCGTGGTGGGCGCGCCCTCCGAGCAGGGCACACCGGTCGCGCTCGGCGACTTCCGGGAGCACGTCTTCGGGCTGTGCCTGCTGAACGACTGGTCGGCGCGGGACATCCAGGCCTGGGAGTACGTCCCGCTCGGCCCGTTCCTCGGCAAGTCCTTCGCGACCTCGGTGTCGGCGTGGATCACCCCCCTGGAAGCGCTGGAGCACGCGCGCGTGGCGCCGCCGGAGCGCACACACCCGCTGCTGCCGTACCTGGACGACTCGGCGCCGGAGATCGAGCCCGGCGGCTACGACCTGCGGATCTCCGTCGCGATCAACGGCCATGTGGTGTCCGAGCCGCCGTTCTCCAGCATGTACTGGACCGCGGCCCAGCAACTCGCCCATATGACGGTGAACGGGGCTTCCCTGCGCACCGGCGACCTGTACGGCTCGGGCACGGTGAGCGGCCCCGCGGAGAACCAGCGCGGCTCGCTGCTGGAGCTGACCTGGAACGGCCGCGACCCGCTCGAACTCCCGGACGGCAAGCGGACGTTCCTGGAGGACGGCGACATCGTGACGCTGTCGGCATGGGCGCCGGGGGCGGACGGAGGCCGGGTCGGGCTGGGGGAGGTCAGCGGGCGCGTCGTGTCGGGGTGAGCGACCTCTTGTAGCAAGGAGTTGACACAAGTCCCTCGCGGCCAGCATCTTGTACTCACCGCTTGATACAAGCGGTGAGTACAAGTCACGCTGTCACGGGGGACTTCCATGACTGATCTCGACACGACCACAGCAGCCACCGCGTCCCGGGCGCCGGTCGACCGCCATGCCCGCTGGACGGGGCTGGCGGCGGGCGCGCTCGCGGCGTGGCCGCTGTCCACGCTCGACCACGGTGAAGGGGTGCTGTACGCCATCCCGGCGTTCGGCCTGTGCGCGGTGGCCGGCGTCCTGGTGGGCGACGCGCTGACCCCGCCGGCCCGGGGTGCCGTCCGCACGGCCGGGCTCGCGCCACGCCGGGTCCGCGACTACGTACCGCCCCGGATGACCCGGCTGCTGCTCGTCCTCGCAGGCGCACTGGTGGTGCTGCTGACGGTCGCGGGCGCGGTGGCCTCACCGGACGACCTGGGCCGGGCGGGCCGCTCACTCACCCTGAGCTGCCAGGGCATGACCCAGTCGCACGGCCCCTGGCCGGGGCTGTACTACGGCCTCCCGATGCTGGCCTCCCTCGCTGTCGCCACGGTGGCCTGCGGCTGGTCGCTCCGGCGGATCGCCACCCGGCCCGGCGACGAACAGTCCCGCCGCGACCGCACCCTGGCGATCGTCGCGGCATGGGGGCTCGTCGTCTCGATCTCCCTGCTGGGCGCGGCCACGACGGCGTCGGCCTCGCTGCTGAGCTTGTCGTGCGACGGGACCGTGGGGACTGCGGGGGCCGTGGTGCTGTTGCCGCTGGCGCTGGTCTCGCTGGTGACCGGGCCATGGATGCTCCTCACCATCTGCTCGCCCCGGGCGGCGAGGCAGCGCCCGGCGGACCGGCAGGATCACCCGGCTCGGGCGGCAGCGCCGGGCCGGACGACGCCGGGGGTGCGCGGGTGAGCGGGGCGGCCGTACGGGTCGACACGACGAGCCCCGTCCCGCCGTACGAACAGATCCGCGCCCAACTCGCCGCCCTGATCACGACGGGCCGCCTGCCGGAGGGCGAACGCCTGCCGACCGTACGGCAGCTGGCGGCCGACCTGGGCCTGGCAGCCGGCACGGTCGCCCGCGCCTACCGCGAGCTGGAGGCCGCTTCCCTGATCCTGACCCGGCGTGGCGCGGGGACACGGGTGGCTCCGCTGCCGCCGGGGGCGCGCCGCCGCGAAACGGCGGAACTCGCCCAGGTGACCGGGGATTTCGTTGCGCGGGCGCGGGCTCTGGGGTTCGGGGAGGAAGAGGTGCTGGAGGCGGTGCGACGGGCACTGCGGGCGTAGAGAGAGGGAGGACCACCTAGCCCGGAGCCCGGCGGAGCCGGACTCGAAGGAGGGCGGCCGGATCGCGGTCGACATCTGCCTCGTGCCGCGTCGCACCGTCATACTGGCGGGGATACGCACGCGATGCGCCCAGGCGTACCGCCCCGCACCACCCGCGCCCGTACACCTCTCCGACCAGGAACCGGAGCCCCGGCATGACCGTCTGCCTGCTCCTGCTGAGCGTCGTCGCCCTGACGGCCGCCGTACCGGCGCCGCGCGCGCTGACCCGGGCCGCCTGGCCCGAGCGGGATCCCGTGGTCGCGCTGTGGGTGTGGCAGTGCCTGGTCGCCACGGTCCTGCTGTGCTGTCTGACCGCACTCGTGCTGGGTGCGGCGGCCGTCTTCCACACCGTCCGCGACCATGTCTTCGCCCCCGCGCCGCCCGCCGTCACCGCCGCGTACGACCTCTCCACCGCCCCGGTCTGGGCCGTCGCCCTCACCCTGCTGCTGGCCTGCGGTGCCGCCTGGACGACGGCGATGCTCGCCCGGGAGATCGCCGAGGCCCGCCGCCGCCGTGGCCAAACCCGGGCGCACCTGCGCGAACGCGCACCCGACCTGCCCGGCGGACTTCCTGAGGCACGCGGACCGATGCTGGTGCTGGAGGACGAGTACCCGGACGCCTGGTGGATGCCGGGCCACCCGGCCCAGCTGGTCGTGACCACCGGGGCGCTGCACCGCCTCACCGACCATCAGCTGGACGCGGTCCTCACCCACGAGCGCGGCCACGCGCGCGCCCACCACGACTGGCTGCTCCACCTGTCCACCGCGCTCGCCACGGGCTTCCCGCGCATCCCGCTCTTCGCCCACTTCTGCGACCAGACGCACCGGCTGGTCGAACTGGCCGCCGACGACACAGCGTCCCGCCGCTGCGGCCACCTCACCACCGCCCTGGCCCTGATCGAGCTGAACCAGCACCGCGGCGTCCTGTCCTGCGCCTCCAGCCGCCGCCTCCTGGGCGAACGCGTGGACCGCCTCCTGGCGCCCCCACCGCGCCTGCTCCGCCGGCACCGGGCACTGACGACGACGGTGGCGGCACTGGTCCCGCTGCTGCCACTGCTGATCACGTTCGCTCCGGGGCTGACGGCACTGTCCTGATCTCGCTGGGGCTGCCGTCCCCACGTGGACCGAGCAGCCGACCCGAGTGGCAGATCTTCCCTGCCCTCGGGCAAAACCCCAGCTCAGCGACCTGTCCAACGCCCCTTCACCTGGCGCAACACTCCAGAAACACCCCATTCCCTACCTCGTCGGTATGGTTCCAGCCATGCCACCCACCGACCGCCCCCGAGACCACGCCGGTCAGGGCGCCGCGACCACCGTCGCCGCCCACCGGATGCGTCGCCGGCTGCGCGCGGACCGGGCCCGGCAGCTCGCCGACCTCCTGCGCCACCAGCTCCTCACCGGCGCCTTCGAGGACGGCACCCTCCCCCACGAGTCCACCCTCGCCACCGACTACCGCGCCTCCCGCAACACCGTCCGCCAGGCCCTGGACCTGCTCCGGGCGGAAGGCCTGGTGGATCGGCTGCCGGGAGTCGGGACCGTCGTCGTCGCCCAGAAGTACCCGCACGGGCTCGACCGTCTGATGGGCCTCGCGGAAACCCTCCGCGAACACGGCCGCGTCACCAACGAGGTCCGCACCATGGGCCCCGCCCCCGCGCCCGCCCCGGTGGCCGAACGCCTCCGCGTCCCGGCCGGCGCCGACGTCCTCTACATCGAACGCCTGCGCCGCCTGAACGGCCTCCCGCTCTCCCTCGACCTCACCTACATCCCGCTCGACGTCGGCACCTCCCTGCTCGGCGCCGACCTGGAGAACACCGATGTCTTCCGCCTGCTGGAAGCCATCACCGGCCAGCGGCTCGGCCACGCCGAGATCACCCTGGAGGCGGTGAACGCGGACGCCCACTCCGCCGCCGTGCTCCAGGCCCCGCGCGGTGCCGCCGTACTGATGCTGGAACGCCTCACGCACCTCGCCGACGGCCGCCCCGTCGACCTGGAGTTCATCCGCTTCCGCGGCGACCGCATCACCATGAGCGGCCTGCTCCACCGGTCGCTGTAATCACCCTGCCTGACCCGTTTTCTGGAGACAGCCATGCCTTTGGCGCCCCAGCGGGCCGACGTGCCCGTGACCATCGACGAGTCGAAATGCATCGACGGCTGCACGCTCTGCGTGGACATGTGCCCGCTGGACTCCCTCGCCATCGACGAGAGCAGCGGCAAGGCGTACATGCATGTCGACGAGTGCTGGTACTGCGGCCCGTGCGCGGCGCGCTGTCCCACCGGAGCTGTCACGGTCAACATGCCCTACCTGCTCCGCTGACCTTTCCGACCCGCTCCGGCGAGAGGCCGAACCACCATGAACCGCAAGGCAGTCGCCCTGTCCGCCGCCGCGCTCCTCCTCCCCCTGTCCGCCTGCGGCGGCAGCGCCGAGGCGGGCAGCGGCTCCACGGTCACCGTGACCGTCGGCTACCAGTCCAAGACCATCAACACGGTCACCGCAGGAACCCTGCTCCGCTCGCTGGGCTACTTCGAGAAGCAGCTGAACTCCCTGCACGACGGCCACACCTACAAGGTCGACTGGCAGGACTACGCCACCGGCGCCCCGATCACCGCCCAGATGACCGCAGGGAAGATCGACATCGGGTCGATGGGCGACTTCCCCCTGCTGCTGAACGCGGCCCGCGGCAAACAACTCGGCCGTCCCACCCACCTGGTGTCGGTCACCGGCTACAACCTGCGCGGCGGCCTCAACACCGTCGTCACCGCCCCGGACTCCAAGCTCGCCTCACTGCAGGACCTCAAGGGCAAGAAGGTCTCCACGAGCATCGGCTCCGCCGCCGACGGCACCCTCGTACGGGCCCTCCAACGTGCCGGCATCGACCCGAACACCGGTGTCTCGAAGCTCAACCAGCAGCCTGCCGTAGGCGCTTCGGCCCTCTCCGCGGGCAGCGTGGACGCGCTGTCGCAGTTCGTCGCCTGGCCGGGCCTGCTCGCCTACCAGGGCAAGGCGAAGGCCCTGTACGACGGCGCGCAACTGAACCTCCCCACCTTCCACGGCGTCACCGCCCGCGAGGACTTCGCCAAGCAGCACCCGGCCGTTCTGGAGGCCTTCCTGAAGGCCCAGGCGCAGGCCACGGACTATCTCGACGACCACCCGGTAACCGCCGCGGAGAGGGTCGCCGAGGCCACCGGTCTGCCCGCCGAGGTCGTCTACCTCTACAACGGCGCCCACGGCATCGCCACCTTCGACCCGGCCGTCAAACCCCAGCTCGTCTCCGCGCTGAAGCAGGACGTCTCCGTCCTCAAGGCCGCCAAGCTCACCGGCGACATAGACGTGGACTCCTTCATCGACGACCGGTACGTGAAGAAGGCACTCGGCGCCTCCTACGCCGAGCGGCTCACCGCCACACCGGCACCGGCCGCGAGCGAGGTATGGCCCAAGGGCAGCGAGAAGACCGTCTCGTTCAAGTCGCCGAAGGAGCTGCTGGCCTACCTGGCCGGGCATCGGGGCGGCGTCCGCGCTGCCTACGTCCCCGACGCCACCACCGGCACCCTCTGGTTCGCCGACAAGGCGGTCTGGGTGGCCGACGGCGACCAGCTGCTGCCCTTCGTGGCCCCGGCGACCGCGCAGGCGTACATCGCGGCACACGGCGGCGCCCGTACCGTCTCGTACACCGACGCGCTCGGACGGTCCTCATGACCCGGCGGCCGCTCGCCCGGTATGCGCTGCGGGCGGCGTCCCTGGCCACCGCCCTCGGGCTCTGGCAGCTGCTGACCAGCGTGGACGTCGACCTGTGGCTGCGCTTCTCGCAGTTCCCGACGGTCACCGACGTGGCCCGGGCCTTCGCCGACCGGCTCTCCGGGGCCGACTACTGGACCGACCTCACCGACAGCCTCACCCGGATCCTCACCGGCTTCGCGCTGGCGGCCGTCCTCGGCGTGGCGACGGGCGTGCTCGTGGCCCGCTCGCGCCTCGCCGAGGACCTGCTCGGTCCGGTCCTGGAAGTCGTCCGCCCGATCCCGGCCATCGCTCTTGTCCCCGTCGCCATCCTCCTCTTCCCCTCGAACGAACAGGGCATCGTCTTCATCACCTGCACCGCCGCCTTCTTCCCCGTGCTGGTCTCCACCCGGCACGCGGTCCGGGCGCTCACCCCCGTCTGGGAGGAGGCGGTGCGCACCCTGGGCGGCGGCCGGCTGCGGATCCTCGGCTCCGTCGTGCTGCCGGGCGCGCTGCCCGGCATCTTCGGCGGACTGTCGGTCGGCATCGGCGTCTCGTGGATCTGTGTGATCTCCGCCGAGATGATCTCCGGCCAGTACGGCGTCGGTTACCGCACCTGGCAGGACTACACGGTCGTGAACTACCCGGGCGTCTTCGTCGGCATGGTCACGATCGGCGTCCTCGGCTGGGTCACCTCCACGGCCGTGGAACTCCTCGGCCGCCGTCTGACCCGCTGGCTGCCCCGCACCTCGTACGTGCCCGGCGGCCGGCCCCGCACTGCAGTGCCCCCACTCGCCGCCCCGGTCGCCGTGAAGGCCGAGCGCAACGCCGAGAACCAGCCCGAGGCCCAGCACCAGGACCACGACGAAACCGAGCAGGAGGCGCGGGATGAGCACCTCGTCTGAGACGGTCGAGACCGTCGCCGCACCGGCCGCGACGTCACGGGAGGACGTGCACGGCACCCGGCTCACCTTCCGTGCCGCCGTCCTGGGCCGGCCGGACGCCCCGGTCCTGCACGACGTCGACCTGGACGTCGCGCCCGGCGAGATCCTCACCGTCGTCGGCCCCTCCGGCTGCGGCAAGTCGACACTGCTGCGCACGCTCGCCGGGCTGCTGTCACCGCTGGCCGGAGCGGTGGAGCAGGACGGCAGCCCGCTGACCGGGCCGTCCGCCGACCGTGCGCTGGTCTTCCAGGAGGACGCGCTGCTGCCCTGGCGCACCCTGCGCGGAAACGTCGAACTCCCCCTGGCCATCGGCGGCGTACCGCGCGCCGAACGGCGTTCCCGGGCCGAGTCCTGGCTCGGGCGCGTCGGACTCAGCGCACAGGCGGGGCAGTTGCCGCACCGCGTCTCCGGCGGGCAGCGCCAGCGCGCCCAGTTGGCCCGCGCGTTGGCCGACAGCCCGCGCGCGGTCCTCATGGACGAGCCTTTCGGCGCCCTCGACGCCCAGACCCGCTCCGGCATGCAGGACCTGCTGGTTGAAGTGTTGCGCGGCTCGGGCGCGACCGTCGTCTTCGTCACGCACGACGTGGACGAGGCGCTCTTCCTCGGCGACCGCGTCGCCCTCCTCGGGGCCGGCCGCGTGGCCTCCGTACGCGACGTACCGCGTCCGCGTGACCGCGGCGCCCTCGACGACCCGGCCCGCGCGGCCCTGCGCCGCGCCGTCCTCTCCTCGCTCGGCACCTGAAAGGCACCCCGGTGACCACCCCCGCCAACGCCCCCGCGCAGACCCATCTGGAGATCCCCGCAGTCACCGACGCCGAGGAGCTGATCTGCGACGTCCTCGTCATCGGCGGCGGCACCGCCGGCACCATGGCCGCCCTGACCGCCGCCGAGCGCGGCGCGGACGTCCTGCTCCTGGAGAAGGCTCACGTCCGCCACTCCGGCGCGCTCGCCATGGGCATGGACGGCGTCAACAACGCGGTCGTCCCCGGGCGCGCCGAGCCCGACGACTACGTCGCCGAGATCACCCGCGCCAACGACGGCATCGTCGACCAGTCCACCGTCCGCCAGACCGCCACCCGTGGCTTCGCAATGGTCCAGCGGCTGGAGTCGTACGGCGTCAAGTTCGAGAAGGACGAGCACGGGGACTACGCGGTCCGTCAGGTCCACCGCTCCGGCTCGTACGTGCTGCCGATGCCGGAGGGCAAGGACGTCAAGAAGGTCCTGTACCGGCAGTTGCGGCGGCGGGAGATGCGGGAGCGGATCCGCATCGAGAACCGGTTGATGCCGGTCCGTGTGCTGACCGCGCCGGACGACGGGCGGGCCGTGGGCGCCGTCGGCTTCCACACCCGCACCGGCGCCTTCGTCACCGTCCGCGCGGGCGCGGTGATCCTCGCCACCGGCGCCTGCGGCCGCCTCGGCCTGCCCGCCTCCGGCTACCTCTACGGCACCTACGAGAACCCCACCAACGCCGGCGACGGCTACGCCATGGCCTATCACGCGGGCGCCGAGCTGACCGGTATCGAGTGCTTCCAGATCAACCCGCTGATCAAGGACTACAACGGTCCGGCCTGCGCCTACGTCGCCAACCCCTTCGGCGGCTACCAGGTCAACCGGCACGGCGAGCGGTTCGTCGACTCCGACTACTGGTCCGGGCAGATGATGGCGGAATTCGCGGCGGAGGTCGCCAGCGACCGCGGCCCGGTCTACCTGAAGCTGAGCCATCTTCCCGAGGAGTCGATCTCCGCCCTGGAGTCCATCCTGCACTCCACCGAGCGGCCCACCCGCGGCACCTTCCACGCCGGCCGCGGGCACGACTACCGCACCCACGACGTCGAGATGCACATCTCCGAGATCGGCCTGTGCGGCGGCCACTCCGCCTCCGGCGTCCGCGTCGACGACCACGCCCGTACGACCGTCCCCCGCCTGTACGCCGCCGGCGACCTCGCCTGCGTCCCGCACAACTACATGATCGGCGCCTTCGTCTTCGGCGACCTCGCGGGTGCGGACGCCGCCCAGTACACGGCGTACGAGGGAGAGCTTCCCGCGGACCAGGTGCGCGAGGCGCACGAGCTGATCTACCGCCCGCTGCGCAACCCTGACGGCCCGCCGCAGACCCAGGTCGAGTACAAGCTGCGCCGCTTCGTGAACGACTACGTGGCACCGCCCAAGTCCGGCGCCCGTCTCTCCCTCGCCCTGGAGGCCTTCGAGCGGATGCGCGCCGATGTCGCCGCGATGGGCGCCCGAACCCCGCACGAGCTGATGCGCTGCGCCGAGGTCACCTTCATCCGCGACTGCGCGGAGATGGCCGCCCGTGCCTCCCTCGCCCGTACCGAGTCCCGCTGGGGGCTCTATCACGACCGCATCGACCACCCCCGGCGCGACGACGCCTCCTGGTTCCACCACCTCGATCTGCACAAGTCCCCCTCTGGTGCGATGGAGTTCACGGCCCGTCCCGTGGCTCCCTATCTGGTCCCGGTCGAGGGTTTCGCCCCGGCCGGCGGTCCGTCCCGGCAGCTGGGCGAGGTCCGGCCCGAGGACGTCGCCACGGCCGGCCCGCGCGATGTGGCACCGGTCGCCAGCGGACCGGCATCCACCCGCGCCACCGGGCCCGTGGACCCGAGCGGCGCGCCGGGCACCGCCTCGCCCCGGCTCCTGGAGCTGCTGGAGCTGGCCGAGGAGGGACCCGAACTCGCCTCTCTGAAGCCCTACTTGTCCGACCCCGATCCCGCGGTCCGCCGTACGGCCGTCTCGGTCCTCACCGAGACCGTGCCGCCCGGCACCGGGCAGGCCCTGGCCGGTGCCCTCGCCGACCCCGACTCCGAGGTCCGCGCGGCCGCCGCGGCCTCACTGCGTGAGCTCGTCGAGACCCTGCCGTCCGAACCCGCCCTGGCCACCGCGCTCACCGGCGCGCTTGCCGAGGCCGACCCCCTGGTCCGCGCCGCCGCCCTCGACGTCCTGCGCGCCCTGCGGCTGGGCGAAGCCGCCGTGTTCGCCGCCGCGCTGGACGACCCCGACATCTCCGTCCGCATCGAGGCCGTGCGCGCCCTCGTCTCGGTCGATGCGGCCGAACCGCTGGCGGGCGCCGCGAACGATCCCTCCCGGGAGGTTCGCGTCACGGTGGCCAAGGCGCTGGCCGCGGTCAGCCCGGCGCCCCTGGACCCGCAGACCCGGGAGCTGCTCACCGGCACCCTGGACCGGCTCACCGAGGACACCGACCCGCTGGTGCGCGGTTCCGCGCTGGGCGCGCTGGCCACCGCCGGCTGCCCGGCACCGCTCGCCGCCCGTGCCGTGGCCGCCCTGGCCGACCCGGCCTGGCAGGTCCGCTCCGGGGCCGCCACCGCGCTGTCGGTCGCGCCCGCCGACTCCGCCGTCCCCGCCCTCGCCGAGGCCCTGGCCGACCCGAACGCGGACGTACGCAAGGCGGCGGTTCTGGCCCTGACCCGGCACAACGCCACCGAGCAGGCCCGCGCGGCCCTGGCCACAGCCATGACCGACTCGGACGCGGACGTCAGGGCGTACGCGGCGCGAGGGCTGTGACGATCCCCGGCATCGCCTCAGACGGAATGCCCAAGGTGAAGGCACGGCGCCCCAGGAGAAGAAGCGTCTCCAAGGGCCTGTGACGCCCTATATCCAGTCGTCCGGCTCCGGCTCGTCCCCCGGCTCGGGCCACAGGTCCTCGGGAGACTCACCGGGCGCGGGCACGGCACCGCCTGCCGGTGCGGCAGCGGCCGCCGCGCCGGGAGCGTCCAGGGAGTTGAGCACCTCGAGCACGCCCTCCCCGTACGTGGCCAGCTTCTTCTCGCCGACCCCGCTCACCGTGCCCAGCTCCCGCACCGAGCCGGGCCAACGGGTGACGATCTCCCGCAGGGTGGCGTCGTGGAAGATGACGTACGCCGGGACGCCCTGCTCCCGGGCCTGTTCGGCGCGCCAGGCGCGCAGGGCCTCGAAGGCGGGGAGCAGCACATCGGGCAGCTCGGTCGCGGCAGCCTTGGCCTTGCGGTCGCCCCGGCCGGAGGAGGAACCCGCACCGGACCGGGAGGCGGCCGGCTTCTTCGGCTCCATGCGCAGCGGCACCTCCCGCTCCCGCCGAAGCACCGAGCCGCTCGCCTCAGTGAGCACCAGCGTGCCGTACTCCCCCTCGACCGCGAGCAACCCCTGGGCCAGCAGCTGCCGGATGACGCCCCGCCACTCGGCCTCGACGAGATCCTGGCCGATGCCGAACACGGACAGCTGGTCGTGGTCGAACTGGATCACCTTGCCGGTGCGCTTGCCGAGCAGGATGTCGACGATCTGGACGGCGCCGAACTTCTGCCCGCGCTCCCGCTGCAGCCGTACCACCGTCGACAGCACCTTCTGCGCGGCGACCGTGCCGTCCCAGGTCTCCGGCGGGGTCAGGCAGGTGTCGCAGTTGCCGCACCCCGCGGCGGAGGGATCCTGGCCGAAGTACGCCAGCAGCTGGCCGCGCCGGCACTGGGCGGTCTCGCACAGGGCGAGCATGGCGTCGAGGTGGGCGGAGGCCCGGCGGCGGAACGCCTCGTCGCCCTCGCCGGACTGGATCAGCTTGCGCTGCTGTATGACGTCGTTGAGGCCATAGGCCATCCAGGCGGTGGAGGAGACGCCGTCGCGGCCCGCGCGGCCCGTCTCCTGGTAGTAACCCTCGATCGACTTGGGCAGGTCCAGGTGGGCGACGAAGCGCACGTCCGGCTTGTCGATGCCCATGCCGAAGGCGATGGTCGCGACCACGACCAGGCCGTCCTCGCGCAGGAAGCGGGACTGATGGGCCGCGCGCGTGCCCGCGTCCAGGCCCGCGTGGTAGGGCACCGCCTCGACGCCGTTGCTGCTCAGGAACTCGGCCGTCCGCTCCACCGAGTTTCGGGAGAGGCAGTACACGATGCCCGCGTCACCCGCGTGTTCCTCCCGGAGGAAGGAGAGGAGCTGCTTCCTGGGGTCGGCCTTGGGCACGATCCGGTACTGGATGTTGGGCCGGTCGAAGCTGGCGACGAAGTGGCGGGCCCTCGGCAGGTCCAGCCGCTGGGTGATCTCCTGGTGGGTGGCGTGCGTGGCCGTGGCCGTGAGGGCGATCCGCGGGACGTCCGGCCAGCGCTCGCCGAGCAGGGAGAGGGCCAGGTAGTCGGGGCGGAAGTCGTGGCCCCACTGGGACACACAGTGCGCCTCGTCGATCGCGAAGACGGAGATCTTGCCACGGGAGAGCAGGTCGAGCGTGGCCTCGACCCGCAGCCGCTCCGGGGCCAGGTACAGCAGGTCCAGCTCGCCGGCGAGGAACTCGGCCTCGACCATGCGCCGCTCGCCGAAGTCCTGCGTGGAGTTGATGAAGCCGGCCCGCACGCCTAGGGCACGCAGGGCGTCCACCTGGTCCTGCATCAGCGCGATCAGCGGCGAGATCACCACGCCCGTACCGGGTCTGACCAGGGCCGGGATCTGGTAGCACAGCGACTTGCCGCCACCGGTCGGCATGAGGACGAGGGCGTCTCCGCCCGCCACCACATGCTCGATGATCTCTTCCTGCTCACCTCGGAAGGCCTCGTACCCGAAGACCCGGTGCAGCGTGGCCAGCGCCTCGCTCGCGGCCGCGCCCGGCCCCTCGGTCATCTGTGGCATCTCGCTGATCCCGCCCGTCGCGCCCATCGTCCTGTCCCCCGTGTCGGTCCCCCGTGCGTCGTCCCTCGACCACTGCGTCCACGATAGGTCCCCGCGCCGACAGTGCCGGAAGTTGTCCACAGGTGCGGGTGACTTGTCATATCAACCCATCGACTGTTTCCGGACAGCCGCCCCGCACCCCATCAGGCACTGCCGAAAAGCCACCGCCCAACCCATCGGGTACGGCCGAATGGCCACCGCTCAACCCATCGGGTGCTGTCGAAAGGCCACCGCTCAACCCATTGGGCGCCTCTGGATGGCCGACTCCCTCGCTCGGGGACAGGCTGCTGGAGCGGGCCTGGAGGAGGCCCGCACGCCGCCGGATCACGCTTCGCACCCCGATCCATCCGCGTCTGCCCCTAGGAGCCCCACCTCATGATCGCTCGCCTCGCCGGAGCCGCCCTCGCCCTCGTCTCGGCTCTCGCCGTGCCCGCATCCTCGCCCGCCCACGCCACCGACCAGGACTTTTTCACCGACCCGCAGCTGACCGCGGCATACGTGGCGACGGCGCAGTACCGCTATGAGCCGCTCGCGACCGCCGACGGCTACGAGCCGCACCTGTGTCTGGCCCGCGCCCAGGGCGCCATGGGCTTCCACTACTTCAACGAGTCCCGCTTCGGCTCCCTCGACCCGAAGAAGCCGGGCGGCCTGCTCTACGAGAACTCCGGCGACGGCAGGCGCCGGCTCGTCGGCGTGGAGTGGGTGGTGCCGGTCACCGGCAAGAACATGAAGCGGCCCCGCCTGTTCGGGCAGGACTTCCAGGGCCCGATGGCCGGCCACTACCCGGGCATGCCCACCCACTACGACCTGCATGTGTGGCTCTACAAGAAGAACCCCCGCGGTCTCTTCTTCCAGTGGAACCCGAACGTGAAGTGCCCCGCCTCGACCAAGCCCGCCATGCAGGGCATGTCAGGCATGTCGGGCCACTGACGTGCGACGGCCCCGGCTCCTCGCTCGGAGGAACCGGGGCCGCAGGGCCGTGGCGCAGGCCTCAGCGCACGAACACTCCCGCCTGGCTCGCCAGGTTCAGGAAGTACTGCGGCGCCACACCGAGCACCAGCGTGACCGCCACGCCCACCCCGATCGCCGCCATGGTCAGCGGCGACGGCACGGCCACGGTCGGGCCCTCGGGCCTCGGCTCGCTGAAGAACATCAGCACGATCACCCGGATGTAGAAGAACGCGGCGATCGCCGAGGAGATCACACCGACCACGACCAGAGGGGCCGCACCGCCGTCCGCCGCCGCCTTGAACACCGCGAACTTCCCGGCGAAACCGGAGGTCAGCGGGATACCGGCGAAGGCCAGCAGGAACACCGCGAACACGGCCGCCACCAGCGGCGACCGGCGGCCGAGCCCGGCCCACTTGGACAGGTGGGTCGCCTCGCCGCCCGCGTCGCGCACCAGCGTGACCACCGCGAAGGCACCGATCGTCACGAACGAGTACCCGGCCAGGTAGAACAGGACGGACGACACGCCGTCCTTCGAGGTCGCGATGACACCCGCGAGGATGAATCCGGCGTGCGCGATGGACGAGTACGCCAGCAGCCGCTTGATGTCGGTCTGCGTGATCGCGACGATCGCACCGCCCAGCATGGTGATGATCGCCACCGCCCACATGACCGGCCGCCAGTCCCAGCGCATGCCGGGCAGGACGACGTACAGCAGCCGCAGCAGCGCGCCGAACGCCGCCACCTTCGTCGCCGCCGCCATGAAGCCGGTCACCGGGGTCGGCGCGCCCTGGTAGACGTCGGGCGTCCACATGTGGAACGGCACCGCGCCCACCTTGAAGAGCAGGCCCATCACGATCAGGGCGCTGCCGAGCAGCAGCAGCGCGTCGTTGCCCATGGTGTTGGCCAGCGCCGGGTCGACGTTGGTGACCGTGCCGTCAACGACCTGCGCGATGCGCGCGTACGACACCGAGCCCGCGTAGCCGTACAGCAGGGCGATGCCGAACAGCGTGAACGCGGAGGCGAACGCACCGAGCAGGAAGTACTTGACCGCGGCCTCCTGCGACATCAGCCGCTTGCGGCGGGCCAGCGCGCACAGCAGGTACAGCGGCAGGGAGAAGACCTCCAGGGCCACGAACAGCGTCAGCAGGTCGTTGGCCGAGGGGAAGATCAGCATGCCGGCGATCGCGAAGAGCAGCAGCGGGAAGACCTCGGTGGTGGTGAACCCGGCCTTCACCGCGGCCTTCTCGCTGTCGCTGCCCGGCACGGACGCGGCCTGCGCCGCGAACGAGTCGACCCGGTTGCCGTGCGCCGCCGGGTCCAGGCGCCGTTCGGCGAAGGTGAACAGGGCGACCAGACCGGCCAGCAGGATCGTGCCCTGCAGGAACAGGGACGGCCCGTCGACCGCGATCGCTCCCATGGCCGCGATGTGCGCCTTCGTGGTGCCGTACCCGTCGGCCGCCAGCGCGACCACCGCGGCGAACGCGGCGCAGAGGGCTACGACGGACACGAACACCTGCGCGTAGTAGCGGGACCGGCGCGGGACGAACGCCTCGACCAGCACCCCGACCAGCGCCGCGCCGACGACGATCAAGGTCGGCGACAATTGCCCGTACTCGATCTTCGGAGCGGGGATCTTCGAGATCGGCTCGGCCGCGGTTGTCCACAGGCTGTGGACGGCTGTTGCGCTCACTTGGCCGCCTCCACCGAGGGCTTGGGATCGGTCTTGTGTACGTCGGACATGGTCTGTTTGACCGCCGGGTTGACGATGTCCGTGACGGGCTTCGGGTAGACGCCCAGGACGATCAGCAGCACGATCAGCGGGGCGACCACCACCAGCTCGCGCGCGCGGAGGTCGGGCATCGCCGAGACCTCGGGCTTGACCGGGCCCGTCATCGTGCGCTGGTACAGCACGAGGGTGTAGAGCGCGGCGAGCACGATGCCGAAGGTGGCGATGATGCCGATCGCCGGGTAGCGCGCGAACGTGCCGACCAGGACCAGGAACTCACTCACGAACGGCGCGAGTCCGGGGAGCGAGAGGGTGGCGAGGCCGCCGATCAGGAAGGTGCCGGCGAGCACCGGGGCGACCTTCTGCACACCGCCGTAGTCGGCGATGAGGCGCGAGCCGCGCCGGGAGATCAGGAAGCCGGCGACCAGCATCAGCGCGGCCGTGGAGATGCCGTGGTTGACCATGTAGAGCGTGGCGCCGGACTGGCCCTGGCTGGTCATCGCGAAGATGCCCATGATGATGAAGCCGAAGTGCGAGATCGACGCGTAGGCGACCAGCCGCTTGATGTCCCGCTGGCCGACGGCGAGCAGAGCGCCGTAGACGATGCTGATCAGCGCCAGTACGAGGATGACGGGCGTCGCCCACTTGCTGGCCTCCGGGAACAGCTGGAGGCAGAAGCGGAGCATCGCGAACGTGCCCACCTTGTCGACGACCGCGGTGATGAGGACGGCGACCGGAGCGGTGGCCTCCTGCATGGCGTTGGGCAGCCAGGTGTGCAGCGGCCACAGCGGCGCCTTCACCGCGAAGGCGAAGAAGAAGCCGAGGAACAGCCAGCGTTCGGTGTTCGTCGCCATGTGCAGCGAGCCGTTCGCGCGCGCCTGCGCGATCTCCGTGAGCGAGAAGTTCCCCGCGACCACGTAGACGCCGATCACCGCGGCCAGCATGATCAGGCCGCCGACCAGGTTGTAGAGCAGGAACTTCACCGCCGCGTACGACCGCTGCGTGGAGGCCGCCTCCTCGCCGTGCTCGTGGGCACGGTCCCCGAAGCCGCCGATGAGGAAGTACATCGGGATGAGCATGGCTTCGAAGAAGATGTAGAAGAGGAAGACGTCGGTGGCCTCGAAGGAGATGATCACCATCGCCTCGACCGCCAGGATCAGCGCGAAGAAGCCCTGGGTGGGCCGCCAGCGGCGGCTGCCGGTCTCCAGCGGGTCGGCGTCGTGCCAGCCGGCGAGGATCACGAACGGGATCAGTACGGCGGTCAGCGCGAGGAGCGCCACCGCGATGCCGTCGACGCCCAGTTCGTAGCGGACCCCGAAGTCCTTGATCCAGGCGTGCGATTCGGTGAGCTGGTAGCGGGCGCCGTCCGGGTCGAAGCGGACCAGGACGGTGATCGCCAGAGCGAGCGTGCCGAGCGAGACGCCCAGCGCCAGCCACTTGGCGGCGGTGCGGCGCGCGGCCGGTACGGCGGCCGTGGCGACGGCCCCGATGGCCGGGAGCGCCGCCGTCGCTGTCAGTAGAGGAAAGGACATCGGTATCAGACCGCCCTCATCAGCAGGGTCGCGGCGACCAGGAGTGCCGCACCGCCGAACATCGAGACCGCGTAGGAGCGGGCGAAGCCGTTCTGGACCCGCCGCAGCCGGCCCGACAGGCCGCCGAAGCCGGCCGCCGTGCCGTTGACGACGCCGTCGACCAGGGTGTGGTCGACGTACACCAGGGAGCGCGTGAGGTGCTCTCCGCCGCGCACCAGGACGACGTGGTTGAAGTCGTCCTGGAGCAGGTCGCGCCGGGCGGCCCGGGTGAGCAGCGATCCGCGCGGGGCGACGGCCGGGACGGGCTTGCGGCCGTACTGGGCCCAGGCGATGCCGACGCCGATGACCAGGCACACCATGGTCGCGCCGGTGACCGTCGCCGCGCTGATCGGCGAGTGGCCCTCGCTGTGGCCGGTGACCGGCTCCAGCCAGTTCAGGAAGCGGTCACCGATGCTGAACAGCCCACCGGCGAAGACCGACCCGAACGCGAGCAGGACCATCGGGATCGTCATGACCTTGGGCGACTCGTGCGGGTGCGGCTCGTTGCCGTTCTCGTCCGGCTGCCAGCGCTTCTCGCCGAAGAACGTCATCAGCATCACGCGCGTCATGTAGAAGGCGGTGATGGCCGCGCCCAGCAGGGCCGCGCCGCCGAGGATCCAGCCCTGGGTGCCCCCCTTGGCGAAGGCCGCCTCGATGATCGCGTCCTTGGAGAAGAAGCCCGACAGGAACGGGAAGCCGATGATGGCGAGGTAGCCGAGACCGAAGGTGATGAAGGTGACCGGCATGTACTTCCTGAGGCCGCCGTACCTGCGCATGTCGACCTCGTCGTTCATGCCGTGCATGACGGAACCGGCGCCGAGGAAGAGCCCGGCCTTGAAGAAGCCGTGCGTCACCAGGTGCATGATCGCGAAGACGTAGCCGATGGGGCCGAGGCCGGCGGCGAGGATCATGTAGCCGATCTGCGACATGGTCGAGCCGGCCAGCGCCTTCTTGATGTCGTCCTTCGCGCAACCGACGATCGCACCGAAGAGGAGCGTGACCGCACCGACGACGGTGACGGCCAGCTGGGCGTCCGGAGCCAGGTTGAAGATGGCCGCGGAGCGGACGATCAGGTACACACCCGCGGTCACCATCGTCGCGGCGTGGATCAGGGCCGACACCGGGGTCGGGCCCTCCATGGCGTCCCCGAGCCAGGACTGCAGCGGCACCTGGGCCGACTTGCCGCAGGCGGCGAGCAGCAGCATCAGGCCGATCGCCGTGAGCTTGCCCTCGGAGGCGTCACCGGCGTGGCTGAAGACCGGGCCGAAGGCGAAGCTGCCGAAGGTGGTGAACATCAGCATGATCGCGATCGAGAGGCCCATGTCGCCGACGCGGTTGACCAGGAAGGCCTTCTTCGCCGCCGTGGCCGCGCTGGGCTTGTGCTGCCAGAAGCCGATCAGCAGGTAGGACGCGAGGCCGACGCCCTCCCAGCCGACGTACAGCAGCAGGTAGTTGTCGGCGAGGACGAGCAGCAGCATCGCCGCGAGGAACAGGTTCAGGTAGCCGAAGAAGCGGCGGCGACGCTCGTCGTGCTCCATGTACCCGACCGAGTACAGGTGGATCAGCGAGCCGACGCCCGTGATCAGCAGCACGAACGTCATGGACAGCTGGTCGAGGCGGAAGGTGACGTCCGCCTGGAAGCTGCCGACCGAGATCCACGTCCACAGGTGCTGGGTCAGGGTGCGGTGTTCGGCGTTCTTGCCGAGCAGGTCGGCGAAGAGGATCAGGCCGAACACGAAGGAGGCGGCCGACAGGAGCGTGCCGATCCATTGGCCGACGGCGTCGAGGCGCCGGCCGCCGACCAGGAGGACGGCCGCTCCGAGCAGGGGCGCCGCGATGAGCAGCGCGATCAGGTTCTCCACGATTCTTCCGACCCCTTACAGCTTCATCAGGCTGGCGTCGTCGACCGAGGCCGAGTGGCGGGTACGGAACAGCGACACGATGATCGCGAGGCCCACCACGACCTCCGCGGCGGCGACGACCATCGTGAAGAAGGCGATGATCTGGCCGTCGAGGTTGCCGTGCATCCGGGAGAAGACGACGAACGCGAGGTTGCAGGCGTTGAGCATCAGCTCGATGCACATGAACACGACGATCGCGTTGCGCCGGATCAGCACCCCGGTCGCGCCGATGGTGAACAACAGGGCGGCGAGGTAGAGGTAGTTGACCGGGTTCACTTCGACGCCTCCTCGGGCCGCTTGAACGTCGTCGGCTCGATCTCGGTCCGCTCCAGGCGCTCCTCGGAGCGCTGTTCCAGAGCCCGCAGGTCACCCAGCGCCTCGGCCGACACGTCACGGATCTGGCCGCGCTCGCGCAGCGTCTTGTTGACGGTCAGCTCGGACGGGGTGCCGTCGGGCAGCAGGCCCGCGATGTCCACGGCGTTGTGCCGGGCGTAGACACCGGGGGCCGGCAGCGGTGGTACGTGCTTGCCCTCGCGGACGCGCTGCTCGGCCAGCTCGCGCTGGGTCCTGGCGCGCTCGGTGCGCTCGCGGTGGGTGAGCACCATGGCGCCGACAGCGGCCGTGATCAGCAGGGCGCCGGTGATTTCGAAGGCGAAGACGTACTTGGTGAAGATGAGGGAGGCGAGGCCCTCCACGTTGCCGTTCGCGTTCGCCTGGCCGGTACCGTCGAACTCCTTCAGGGAGGCGTTCCCGATGCCGGCGAACAGCAGGACGCCGAAGCCGACCCCGCACACAAGGGCCAGCCAGCGCTGGCCCTTGATGGTCTCCTTCAGCGAGTCCGCGGCCGTGACGCCGACGAGCATCACCACGAAGAGGAACAGCATCATGATCGCGCCGGTGTAGACGACGATCTGCACGATCCCGAGGAAGTAGGCGCCGTTGGCGAGGTAGAAGATCGCCAAGATGATCATGGTCCCGGCGAGGCAGAGCGCGCTGTGCACGGCCTTCTTCATGAAGACGGTGCACAGGGCGCCGATCACCGCGACGGTGCCGAGGACCCAGAACTGGAAGGCCTCACCGGTGGAGGTCGTGTAGGCCGCGAGCTGCGTGCTCATGCGTCCACCTCCTGGTCCTCGGTCGCGCCCGAAGGGCCTGCCGATTGAGGCTGTTCGCCCTTGGAGACGGCCACCTGCCGTACGGTCCCCGGCGCGGCCTCCGTCACCAGGCCCCGGTAGTAGTCCTGCTCGTCGGTCCCGGGGAAGATCGAGTGGGGCGTGTCGACCATGCCCTCTTCGAGGCCGGCGAGCAGCTGCTCCTTGGTGTAGATGAGGTTGGCGCGGCTGGAGTCGGCCAGTTCGAACTCGTTGGTCATCGTCAACGCGCGCGTGGGGCACGCTTCGATGCACAGCCCGCACAGGATGCAGCGGGCGTAGTTGATCTGGTAGACGCGGCCGTACCGCTCGCCCGGGGAGTAGCGCTCCTCGTCGGTGTTGTCGGCGCCCTCCACGTAGATGGCGTCGGCGGGGCAGGCCCAGGCACACAGCTCGCAGCCGACGCACTTCTCCAGGCCGTCCGGATGGCGGTTGAGCTGGTGCCGTCCGTGGAACCGCGGAGCCGTGGTCTTCTTCTGCTCCGGGTACTGCTCCGTCAGCCGCTTCTTGAACATGGCCTTGAAGGTCACGCCGAAGCCGGCCACGGGGTTCTGGAAACCGGGCTTGGTCTCCTTGGGCTCCTCAGCCATCGGACGCCTCCTTTCCATCCGAAGATCCGTCACTGACAGTGTCCGACCCGCCACTGACAATCAGCTCCCGGTCGCGGCGCGGGCGGCGCCTCGGCACCGGCGGCAGCTCCTGTCCGGGCAGCGGCGGTACGGGGAATCCGCCCGCCATCGGGTCGAATCCGGGCTGCTGGGCAGCGGGCTGCTCGGCCGTCTTCGCCTTCTCGCGGAACATGTCGGCGACGAAGGAGATCAGCAGCAGGGTGAGGACCCCGCCGCCGACGTAGAGGGCGATGTCGGCGAAGTCGTAGTTCTCGTTGCGCAGGGCCCGCACGGTCGCGACGAGCATCAGCCAGGTCACCGAGACCGGGATGAGGACCTTCCAGCCGAGCTTCATCAGCTGGTCGTAGCGGACGCGCGGGAGCGTGCCGCGCAGCCAGATGAAGAAGAACAGCAGCAGCTGGACCTTGATGACGAACCAGAGCAGCGGCCACCAGCCGTGGTTCGCGCCCTCCCAGAAGCCGCTGATCGGCCACGGGGCGCGCCAGCCGCCCAGGAACAGGGTGGCCGAGACGGCCGAGACCGTCACCATGTTCACGTACTCGGCGAGCATGAACATCGCGAACTTGATCGAGGAGTACTCGGTGTTGAAGCCGCCGACCAGGTCGCCCTCGGACTCCGGCATGTCGAAGGGGGCGCGGTTGGTCTCGCCGACCATCGTGACGATGTAGAGGATGAAGGAGACCGGCAGCAGCAGGATGTACCAGCGGTCGTGCTGCTGCTCGACGATCGTCGACGTCGACATCGACCCCGAGTAGAGGAACACGGAGGCGAACGCGGCACCCATGGCGATCTCGTAGGAGATCATCTGCGCGCAGGAGCGCAGGCCGCCGAGGAGCGGGTAGGTGGATCCGGAACTCCAACCCGCCAGGACGATGCCGTAGATGCCGACGGAGGCGACCGCGAGGATGTAGAGCATCGCGATCGGCAGGTCGGTGAGCTGCATCGTGGTGCGCGTACCGAAGATCGAGATCTCGTCGTCGGCCGGGCCGAAGGGGATCACCGCGATCGCCATGAAGGCCGGGATGGCCGCGACGATCGGCGCGAGGACGTAGACCACCTTGTCCGCGCGCTTGACGATGACGTCTTCCTTGAGCATCAGCTTGATGCCGTCGGCGAGCGACTGCAGCATGCCCCAGGGGCCGTGCCGGTTGGGGCCGATGCGCAGTTGCATCCAGGCGACGACCTTGCGCTCCCAGACGATGGAGAACAGCACGGTCACCATCAGGAAGGCGAAGCAGAACACCGCCTTGATGACGACCAGCCACCAGGGGTCGCGGCCGAACATCGAGAGGTCTTCAGCGGCGAGGTACGGGCTCATGCCTCCACCTCCTTGGGGGCCTTGTCGGCGAGTGCCGCCGGGCCGATGCGGACGAGGGAGCCGGGCTGCGCGCCGGTGTGGGAGGCGACGCCCGAGCCGACGGAGTTCAGCGGGAGCCAGACCACCCGGTCGGGCATCTCGGTGACCTGGAGGGGGAGTTCGACCGTGCCGGCCGACCCGGTGACGGCGAGGAGCTCGCCGTTCTGGACGCCGGCCTCGGCGGCCGTCGCGGCCGACACGCGCGCGCGTGCGGCGTGCCGGGTGCCGGCGAGCGCCTCGTCGCCCTCCTGCAGGACACCGTGGTCGAGCAGCAGCCGGTGTCCGGCGAGCACGGCCTCGCCCACGGCGGGGCGGGGCAGCGCGCCCGCGGTCTCCATGGGCTCGGAGGCGCGCGGGCCGTCCCATGCGCCGAGCCGGTCGATCTCCGCGCGCGCGGTGCGCAGGTCCGGCAGGCCCAGGTGGACATCCATGGCGTCGGCCAGCATCTGCAGCACGCGCGCGTCGGTCGGGGCGAGGCGGCGGGCCATCTGGTCGGGCTTGAGGGCGGCCTCGAAGAAGCGGACCCTGCCTTCCCAGTTGAGGAAGGTGCCCGCCTTCTCCGCGACCGCGGCGACCGGCAGGACGACGTCGGCGTGCTCGGTGACCTCGCTGGGCCGCAGCTCCAGCGACACCAGGAAGCCGACGCTGTCGAATGCCTCACGCGCGCGTGCCGGGTCGGGCAGGTCGGCGGCCTCGACTCCGGCGACCACCAGGGCCGACAGTTCGCCGGTGGCGGCGGCCTCGATGATCTGGTGGGTGTCGCGGCCGTAGCGCAGGGGCAGTTCGGCGAGCCCCCAGGCGGCGGCGACCTCCTCCCGCGCGCGCGGGTCGGTCGCCGGGCGGCCGCCCGGCAGCAGCGACGGCAGCGCGCCCGCCTCGACGGCGCCGCGCTCGCCCGCCCGGCGCGGGATCCACACCAGCTGCGCGCCGGTGGCGGCGGACGCGCGTACGGCGGCGGTGAGTCCCCCGGCCACCGCGGCGAGCCGCTCTCCTACGACGATCACCGCGCCCTCGGTGCGCAGGGCCTCGGCGGCCTTCGCGCCGGGCTCCTCCAGGCCGACACCGCTCGCGAGGGCGTCCAGCCACTCGGTCTCGGTGCCGGGAGCGGCCGGCAACAGCGTGCCGCCCGCCTTCTCCAGGCCGCGGGTGGCGTGTGTGGCCAGCGCGAACACCTGCTGCTTGTGCTGCCGCCAGGCCTTGCGGAGCCGCAGGAAGACGCCGGGCGCCTCCTCCTCGGACTCGAACCCGACGAGGAGGACGGCCTGCGCCTTCTCCAGGGAGCTGTACGTGACGCCCGTACCGTCGAGGTCACGGCCGCGGCCGGCCACCTGGGCCGCCAGGAAGTCGGCCTCCTCGCCGCTGTGCACGCGCGCGCGGAAGTCGATGTCGTTCGTGTCGAGCGCCACGCGCGCGAACTTGCTGTACGCGTAGGCGTCCTCGACGGTCAGTCGGCCGCCGGTGAGGACACCGGCCCGGGAGCGGGCGGCGGCCAGACCGCGCGCGGCCGCTTCCAGAGCCTCCGGCCAGGAGGCGGGCTCCAGGAAGCCCTCGGCGTTGCGCACGAGCGGGGTGTCGAAGCGGTCCTTGAGCTGCGCGTACCGGAACGCGAAGCGTCCCTTGTCGCAGATCCACTCCTCGTTGACCTCGGGGTCGTTGGCGGCGAGCCGCCGCATGACCTTGCCGCGCCGGTGGTCGGTGCGGGTGGCGCAGCCGCCGGAGCAGTGCTCGCACACCGACGGCGAGGAGACGAGGTCGAAGGGGCGGGAGCGGAAACGATAGGCCGCGGAGGTGAGCGCGCCGACCGGGCAGATCTGGATGGTGTTGCCGGAGAAGTACGACTCGAAGGGGTCGCCCTCGCCGGTGCCGACCTGCTGGAGCGCGCCCCGCTCCAGCAGCTCGATCATCGGGTCGCCCGCGATCTGGTTGGAGAAGCGGGTGCAGCGGGCGCACAGCACGCACCGCTCGCGGTCGAGCAGCACCTGGGTGGAGATCGGGACGGGCTTCTCGTACGTCCGCTTGCGGCCCTCGAAGCGGGACTCCGCGTTGCCGTGCGACATGGCCTGGTTCTGCAGCGGGCACTCGCCGCCCTTGTCGCAGACCGGGCAGTCCAGCGGGTGGTTGATGAGCAGCAGCTCCATCACACCGTGCTGGGCCTTCTCTGCCACCGGGGACGTGAGGTGCGTCTTCACCACCATCCCGTCCGTGCACGTGATCGTGCAGGACGCCATCGGCTTGCGCTGGCCCTCGACCTCGACGATGCACTGGCGGCAGGCACCGGCCGGATCCAGGAGGGGGTGGTCGCAGAAGCGGGGGATCTCGATGCCGAGCTGCTCGGCGGCGCGGATGACCAGGGTGCCCTTGGGCACGCTGATCTCCACGCCGTCGATCGTCAGCGTGACGAGGTCCTCCGGCGGGACCGCCGCCTGCCCCCCTCCGGAGGGAGCACTGGTGGTCACGGTCATGCGTTCACCTCCGGGCGGTCCGCCCAGGCCGTCGACTTGGCCGGGTCGAAGGGGCAGCCCCGGCCCGTGATGTGCTGCTCGTACTCCTCGCGGAAGTACTTCAACGAGGAGAAGATCGGTGAGGCCGCGCCGTCGCCGAGAGCGCAGAAGGACTTGCCGTTGATGTTGTCGGCGATGTCGTTCAGCTTGTCGAGGTCGGACATGACTCCCTTGCCGGCCTCGATGTCCCGCAGCAACTGGACCAGCCAGTAGGTCCCTTCACGGCACGGTGTGCACTTGCCGCAGGACTCATGCGCGTAGAACTCGGTCCAGCGGGTCACCGCCCGCACCACGCAGGTCGTCTCGTCGAAGCACTGGAGGGCCTTCGTGCCGAGCATGGAACCCGCGGCGCCCACTCCTTCGTAATCAAGAGGGACGTCGAGGTGCTCGTCGGTGAACATCGGCGTCGAGGATCCGCCCGGCGTCCAGAACTTGAGGCGATGCCCCGGCCGCATGCCGCCGCTCATGTCGAGGAGCTGGCGGAGCGTGATGCCGAGCGGCGCCTCGTACTGGCCGGGGCTCGCGACGTGGCCGCTGAGCGAGTAGAGCGTGAAGCCGGGCGACTTCTCGCTGCCCATCGACCTGAACCAGTCTTTTCCGTTTTTCAGGATGGCGGGAACTGACGCGATCGATTCGACGTTATTCACCACAGTCGGACAGGCGTAGAGGCCTTCCACCGCAGGGAAGGGGGGACGGAGCCGCGGTTGACCACGGCGGCCTTCGAGCGAGTCGAGCAGTGCGGTCTCCTCACCGCAGATGTACGCGCCGGCGCCGGCGTGCACGGTGAGTTCGAGGTCGAGTCCGCTGCCCAGGATGTTCTCGCCGAGGTAGCCCGCCGCGTAGGCCTCGCGCACGGCCTCGTGCAACCGCCGCAGAACAGGGACGACTTCACCACGCAGATAGATGAAGGCATGCGACGACCTGATGGCATAGCACGCGATCACAATGCCCTCGATGAGGCTATGTGGGTTCGCGAAGAGGAGCGGGATGTCCTTGCAGGTCCCGGGCTCCGATTCGTCGGCGTTGACAACTAGATAGTGCGGTTTTCCATCACCCTGGGGAATGAACTGCCACTTCATTCCGGTCGGGAATCCCGCGCCGCCACGCCCGCGCAGACCTGAGTCCTTGACGTACGCGATCAGGTCGTCCGGCGACATGGCGAGCGCCTTGCGGAGCCCCTCGTACCCCTCGTGCCTCCGGTAGACGTCCAGAGTCCAGGACCGGTCCTCGTCCCAGAAGGCCGACAGCACGGGTGCGAGCAGCTTCTCGGGGCTGGTGTCCTTGAGTTCGGTCACGGTCATCACTCCCCCTCCTCCTCGGCCTGGCTCACGGACGGAGCGTCCTGGGACTCCTGGGCACGCGGATGGACCACGCGCGCGGGTGCGGCCTCTCCCCTTGCCAGGCGAAGGCCCACCAGCGAGGCGGGTCCCGCGCTGCCGCTCTCCTCGACGGCCCCTGGCCGCTCGTCGGGGAAGCCCGCCAGGATCCGGGCGGTCTCCTTGAAAGTGCACAGCCGCGCCCCACGCGTGGGCTGCACGGGCCGTCCCGCACGGAGGTCGTCGACCAGACGCTTGGCGCTGCCGGGGGTCTGGTTGTCGAAGAACTCCCAGTTGACCATCACGACCGGCGCGAAGTCGCAGGCCGCGTTGCACTCGATGTGCTCCAGGGTGACCTTGCCGTCGTCGGTGGTCTCACCGTTGCCGACGCCCAGGTGCTCCTGGAGGGTCTCGAAGATCGCGTCGCCGCCCATCACCGCGCACAGCGTGTTGGTGCACACGCCCACCTGGTAGTCACCGGACGGCTTGCGCCGGTACATGGTGTAGAAGGTGGCGACGGCGGTGACCTCGGCCGTGGTCAGGTCCAGCATGTCCGCGCAGAACTGCATCCCGGTGCGCGTGACATGGCCCTCCTCCGACTGCACGAGGTGGAGCAGCGGCAGCAGGGCCGACCGGGAGTCCGGGTAGCGCGCGATCAGCTCGCGCGCGTCCGCCTCCAGCCGGGCCCGGACGTCGTCCGGGTACGCGGGTGCGGGCAGTTCGGGCATGCCCAGGCTGACGCCCCGCTCCGAGGAACTGGTGGTCACCGGTCGACGCCTCCCATCACGGGGTCGATGGACGCGACGGCGACGATGACGTCGGCGACCTGGCCGCCCTCGCACATCGCCGCCATGGCCTGCAGGTTGGTGAAGGACGGGTCCCGGAAGTGGACCCGGTAGGGACGGGTGCCGCCGTCGGAGACGGCGTGCACCCCGAGTTCGCCCTTGGGCGACTCGACGGCCGCGTACGCCTGTCCCGGCGGAACGCGGAAGCCCTCGGTGACCAGCTTGAAGTGGTGGATCAGGGCCTCCATGGAGGTGCCCATGATCTTCTTGATGTGGTCGAGGGAGTTGCCCAGTCCGTCCGGTCCCAGGGCGAGCTGGGCGGGCCAGGCGATCTTCTTGTCGGAGACCATGACCGGGCCGGGCTGGAGCCGGTCCAGGCACTGCTCGACGATCCTGAGCGACTGGCGCATCTCCTCCAGGCGGACCAGGAAGCGGCCGTAGGCGTCGCAGCTGTCGGCGGTCGGGACGTCGAAGTCGTACGTCTCGTAGTCGCAGTACGGCTGTGCCTTGCGCAGGTCGTGCGGCAGGCCGGCGGAGCGCAGGATCGGGCCGGTGGCGCCGAGGGACATGCAGCCGGCCAGGTCGAGGTAGCCGATGTCCTGCATACGGGCCTTGAAGATGGGGTTCCCGGTGGCGAGCTTGTCGTACTCCGGGAGGTTCTTCTTCATCTTCTTCACGAACTCGCGGATCTGGTCCACCGCGCCGGGCGGCAGGTCCTGGGCGAGTCCGCCGGGCCGGATGTACGCGTGGTTCATGCGCAGGCCCGTGATGAGCTCGTAGATGTCGAGAATCATTTCACGATCACGGAATCCGTAGATCATGATCGTGGTGGCGCCCAGCTCCATGCCGCCGGTGGCGATGCACACCAGGTGGGAGGACATCCGGTTCAGCTCCATCAGGAGCACCCGGATGATCTTGGCGCGCTCGGTGATCTGGTCCTCGATGCCGAGGAGCTTCTCGACGGCGAGGCAGTAGGCGGTCTCGTTGAAGAAGGACGTCAGGTAGTCCATGCGCGTCACGAACGTGGTGCCCTGCGTCCACGTGCGGTATTCGAGGTTCTTCTCGATGCCCGTGTGGAGGTAGCCGATGCCGCAGCGGGCCTCGGTGACCGTCTCGCCCTCGATCTCCAGGATCAGGCGGAGCACCCCGTGGGTGGAGGGGTGCTGGGGGCCCATGTTGACGACGATGCGCTCGTCGTCGGCACGGGCCGCGGACTGGACGACCTCGTCCCAGTCGCCACCGGTGACCGTATATACGGTGCCCTCAGTGGTCTCGCGCGCCGAAGCGGCGGAGTCCGCGGATGCTGACTGCGTGCTCACGAGTACGACCTCCGCTGGTCCGGAGCCGGGATCTGGGCGCCCTTGTACTCGACGGGGATGCCGCCGAGGGGGTAGTCCTTGCGCTGCGGATGGCCCTGCCAGTCGTCCGGCATCATGATCCGCGTCAGGGCCGGGTGACCGTCGAAGACGATCCCGAAGAAGTCGTAGGTCTCGCGCTCGTGCCAGTCGTTGGTCGGATAGACGGAGACCAGGGACGGGATGTGCCGGTCGCTGTCGGGGGCGCTGACCTCGAGGCGGACGAGCCGGTTGTGGGTGATCGAGCGCAGGTGGTAGACGGCGTGCAGCTCGCGGCCCTGGTCGTTCGGGTAGTGGACGCCGCTGACGCCGGTGCACAGCTCGAAACGCAGGGCCGGGTCGTCGCGCAGGGTGCGGGCGACGCGGACCAGGTGTTCGCGTTCGATGTGGAAGGTCAGCTCGTCCCGGTCGACCACGGTCTTCTCGATGGCGTTCTCGGGGAGGAGTCCCTGTTCCTCCAGGGCGCCCTCCAGCTCGTCGGCGACCTCGTCGAACCAGCCGCCGTAGGGCCGGTTCGCCGGTCCCGGGAGTCGGACCGAGCGGACCAGGCCGCCGTAGCCGGAGGTGTCGCCGCCGTTCGCGGCGCCGAACATGCCGCGCTGGACGCGGATCTCCTCGCCGCCCTGGCCGCGCTGGCCGGGGAGGTTGGAGGCGGCGAGGTCCTTCTCGGGGTTCACCCCGTTCGCGGACCCGTTCGCGCCGTGGGTGCCGTTCGCGTCGCTCACCGCAGCAGCCCCTTCATCTCGATCGTGGGCAGGGCCTTGAGCGCCGCCTCCTCCGCCTCACGGGCCGCCTCCTCGGCGTTCACGCCGAGCTTGGAGGTCTGGATCTTGTGGTGGAGCTTGAGGATCGCGTCCAACAGCATCTCCGGCCGGGGCGGGCAGCCGGGGAGATAGATGTCGACGGGGACGATGTGGTCGACGCCCTGGACGATCGCGTAGTTGTTGAACATGCCGCCCGAGGAGGCGCAGACGCCCATGGAGATCACCCACTTCGGGTTGGGCATCTGGTCGTAGACCTGCCTGAGCACCGGGGCCATCTTCTGGCTGACCCGGCCGGCGACGATCATCAGGTCCGCCTGGCGCGGCGAGCCGCGGAAGACCTCCATGCCGAAGCGCGCGAGGTCGTAGCGGCCGGCGCCGGTGGTCATCATCTCGATGGCGCAGCAGGCCAGGCCGAAGGTGGCCGGGAAGACGGACGCCTTGCGCACCCAGCCCGCGGCCTGCTCGACGGTGGTCAGCAGGAAGCCGCTCGGCAGCTTTTCTTCGAGTCCCATGTCTAAAGGCCCCTCAGTCCCATTCCAGGCCGCCGCGCCGCCATACGTACGCGTACGCGACGAAGACGGTGAGCACGAAGAGCAGCATCTCCACGAGCCCGAAAACACCCAGGGCGTCGAAGGTGACGGCCCAGGGGTAGAGGAAGACGATCTCGATGTCGAAGACGATGAAGAGCATCGCCGTCAGGTAGTACTTGATGGGGAAGCGCCCGCCGCCGGCCGGCGTGGGGGTCGGCTCGATACCGCACTCGTAGGCCTCGAGCTTGGCGCGGTTGTACCGCTTCGGACCGATCAGCGTGGCCATGACCACGGAGAAGATCGCAAAGCCTGCCCCGAGGGCTCCCAGTACGAGGATGGGCGCATACGCGTTCACCGCTCCTCGCTCCTCTCAGTCGGCACTGACTGGTGGCGGTTGCACTGGGCTCACACCCGCCTCACCGGTCCCACGAGCCCCGCTCGTCCCGGGCGAAGATCGAGAACATGTGAAGCAGGTCACAAGCCCAACTGCCTCGCATCTTATGCCCGCCGCTCTGTGATCTGCGACACGGGGTATTACACAAGCTTTGTGATCTCCACCACCTGACGAAGGATCATGAAGTCGGATGATGGGTGATCTTCGTACGCGAAGCGTTCAGGTGATCACCAGAAGTGACATTTTCGCTCGTCATCGCAGGCCACGAAGGGCGTCTCCATATCAAGAGAGTTCCGCTGCATGCAAATTGGTGCTGGACCCGGCGTCCTGATAGAGGACCGCGTTCACACATCAGAGGGAGCGCCGAGGCGAGATGTGGACGCGCGGCGAATGCGTGCACACGTTCACGAAGTCCCGCCCGCGCGTGACGCCGCCCTTCCGGTAACCGTTCCGTGACCTCCGCCACATCCATGAGAGCGGTCTGAGAACCGGGCTTGGCCATCCACCCGAACCAGTGGTAGGTGCGGGGCAATTCGGACGTAATGATCAAAGACCGTGATCAAGGGCTTGATCGCGGGCGTCCGCAATGTCCGTTACGGCGTCAATAAAGAGCGACACGCCCGGGCTTTGAGGTCTCGATTGAACAACTGTGGCGCAGCACACGTTTCTTGAAGATATGAAGGAGCCCCTGGTACCGGTTATTCCCATGTCCCACACCGCTCACATACGCAGCCACCGGAAGCCCCGCCGCAGCGCGTCGACCATCGCCGTGCGGGCCGGAGTTGCCGGTGGCGTCCTCAGCACCCTGGCAGTCGCCGGGGCGTCCGGTTCGGCGAACGCTGCCGAGCCGGTGACGCAGACCCTCGAACTGCCCACCCTGACGGCCGACCTGGCCGCTCAGGTCGCCCAGTCCGCGGACGCCACGCAGCAGACCGCCGCGAACTACCAGCTGCAGGCTGAGCGTGACCAGGCCGCCGCAAACGCCGCGAAGCAGGCCAAGGCGGACCTCGCGGACGCCAAGCAGAAGGCCGCGGAGGCCAAGAAGAAGGCTCAGGAGGCCGCCCGCAAGGCCGCCGCCGAGCGTGCCTCGCGCAACGCTGAGCGGACGACGCTCTCCACCACGGCGAGCACCTCCACCGGCACGGCCACCGGTTCGGCCGCGGCCGTCGTCGCCTTCGTGAAGGCGCAGATCGGCAAGGCGTACGTCTCCGGCGCCACCGGCCCGTCCGCCTACGACTGCTCCGGTCTGGTGCAGACGGCCTTCAAGCAGGTGGGCATCAGCCTGCCGCGCGTCTCCCAGGACCAGTCGACGGCCGGCACCCAGGTGTCGCTGAGCAACCTGCAGCCGGGCGACATCCTGTACTGGGGCAGCGCGGGCAGTGCGTACCACGTCGCGGTGTACGTGGGCGACGGCATGTTCGTCGGCGCGCAGAACCCGTCCAGCGGCGTCGGGGAGCACCCGCTGTCGTACGACCCGCCGACCGGCGCCGTGCGGGTGCTCTGAGCACTCAGCACGCCACACACGCGCGTAGGGCCGCAGCCGCTCGGGGGCAGCGGCCCTTCGGGCTCACCCCGAACTCACCCCGAACTCATCTCGACCGCTCATTTCCGGGTCGATCCGGGCAAGTTCGCCCCATTGGGCTCATTGGGCTCATCCCAGGTCGAAGGTGTTGGGCAGCCCCAGCCGGTAGCGCAGCTCGTCGACGCGTTTGAGCGGCTCCATCTCGGGTGGGCTGAACAGTTCCCAGATCCGGCAGCGCTCGCTGCCCGAGCCGTCCGCGTCCAGGAGCGCGTTGACGGCCCGTCGCGCGGATTCGTTGGCGCCCTCCATCGTCGCGAGGTCGACATCCGTGCGGACGTAGTCGCCGGCGAGGAAGAAGTTGGGCACCGCCGTCTTCGCCGACGGGCGGTTGTAGAGCGTGCCCGTGGGGTGGATCAGGAGCTGTTCCCGGTTCTGCGGGTCGGGGCCGCCCAGGCCGGTCACCGCGGGGTCCATGAACCAGCCGAGCCGGTCCTCGTCCCTGAGTGTCGTCCTGCCGGAGTCGTTCACCCCGTCCTTCAGCTGGGCCCACAGCTCGGCGACGATCTCCTCCTTGGTGCAGGCGCGGGCCGTCTTGCCGTACAGAATGCCGGGCTTGTCCCACTCGGAGATGATCGCCGACAGGCAGTCGTGGGCCTGTCCGTCCCCGTAGTCGCGCGAGAAGTCCCGTACGTCCCAGAACTGGGCCTGGCCGATGCCCGTCACCGCCCAGGGTGAGTCGAGGCAGTTGATGTGCCCGTGGACGACGGGTGTGGGCGTGCGCAGATAGAACTGGACGCCGGTCATCCAGTCGGTCTTCAGCGCGTCGCAGCGGCCGAACTGCGGGTCGGCGGCGCGCAGGGACCGGCCCCAGGTCGCGCGGGCGTGTTCGACGGGCAGTGCGGAGACGTAGTGGTCGGCGGTGACCGTGCGCTCCTGGCCGCCGTCCCGGGCCGAGACGCGGACGCCGGTCACCCGGCCGCCCTCGTGGACCACCTCACGCACCTGCGTGCCGAGCACGAACTCGACGCCGAGGGAGCGCAGGCGCCTCTCCCAGGGGTCGATCCAGGCCTCGCTGGTGGGGGCGTTGAGGACACGGTCGATGTCGGCGTCGCCGTCCATGCCGCCGAGCAGACCCCACAGGAGCAGGGCCTCGATGATGACCCGGCCGACGGTGCGGGTGGAGGCGATCTCGGCGCGGGTGGCCACCAGGTTGCGGGTCTGGCCGATACCGAGGACGACCTGGTACTCCCTGCTCATCTCGCCGGCCCGGATGAAGTCCCACCAGGCCGTCTTCTCCCACTGGTCCTCGCGGCGGGCGTCACAGCTGGTGAGGTGGACCAGGAGGCGGTCGGCGAAGTAGGCGGCCTCGTGGGCCGGCAGGCGGGTGCCGAGGTCCAGTACGGACAGGATCTGGTCGCGGAGCCAGGTCGGGGTGATGTCCCCGGGTGCGGGCGGGGTGGTGACCCGCCGCAGGGGGAAGTGCAGGTCAGGGCGGCCGGAGCCGCGGGCGAACAGGGCCTCCGTGCCGCTGCGGAGGTTGTCGTGGACGCCGTTCGCGTTGCCGGGGACGGGGATGCGGCGCATCGTGTCCGGCAGGTTCCGGTAGAAGCCGGGGAAGAAGCGGAAGCCGTGTTCGCCGGGGAGCGGTTTGCGGCCGTCGGTGCCGGTGCCGGGGACGTCCATCGAGCGGGCCTTGCCGCCGAGGTGGTCGTAGTACTCGTAGACGGTGACGGCGTAGCCGCGTTCGGCGAGTTCGTGGGCGGCGCTGAGGCCGGAGACCCCGCCGCCGAGGACGGCGACGCGCTTTCCGGCCGCCCGGGGCGCCGCTGCCGCCGTCGGGGCCGCTGCTAAGCCGGCAGCACCGGTGACACTCCCGGCGACCGCTCCCCCCGCCGCCGTCAGGAAGCGCCTCCGGGAGGGCGTGGCGTGCCCCTGTGACTGCTGCGCGTGTTCTGTTGTCATGAGTACCGGAGGGTAGGGAGGGGCTCCGGAAGCCGGAAGCCCGTAGCCCTGTCACCCACAGCATCCTCACAAACACAGGGAGACACAGCGATGCCACGTGTGTTCGTCCAGGGCAGTCCCGCCGACCACTACCCGCGTTTCGCCCCCGAGGCCGGGCGCGGTGCGGTGCGCCGTATCACCGAGGTCGGCGAGGAGGTCCTGCACAAGCCGTGCCGGGATGTCACGGAGTTCGGGCCCGATCTCGCCGCGCTCATCGACGACATGTTCCTCACGATGTATGTCGCCGAGGGGGCGGGGCTGGCGGCGAATCAGGTCGGGGTCGATCTGCGCCTGTTCGTGTACGACTGCCCCGATGATGACGGAGTCCGACATGTCGGGCACATTGTCAATCCGGTGCTGGAGTCCGCCCCGGTCGGAAGGCGGCTGATCGACGAGGGCGAGGGGTGCCTGTCGGTACCGGGTGCCGTGATGGCCGTACCTCGGCCCGAGCGTGCCGTCGTGCGCGGGCAGGACAAGGACGGCCGTCCCCTGGTCGTCGAGGGCACGGGGTACTTCGCACGCTGCCTCGCCCACGAGACCGACCACACCAACGGCTACATCTACCTGGACCGGCTCTCCAAGCGGGAGAAAAAGGACGCGCTGCGGCAGATGGCGGACCGGCGGGACGAGGTGTTCGCCCGCCGGTCCGCCAACGCTGCGGCCCTCAGCGCCTGATCACGCGCGCCTGATCACGCGCGGCTCATCACGCGCGGCTCATCACGCGCGCCTGATCACGCCTTCGGAGCCACCTTGCTCAGGCCGTTGATGATGCGGTCCATCGCGTCGCCGCCCGTGGGGTCGGTGAGGTTCGCGAGGAGCTTGAGGGTGAACTTCATCAGCACCGGGTGGGTGAGGCCGCGCTGGGCGGCGATCTGCATGACCTTCGGGTTGCCGATGAGCTTCACGAAGGCGCGGCCGAGGGTGTAGTAGCCGCCGTAGGTGTCCTTGAGGACCTGCGGGTAGCGCCGCAGGGCGATCTCGCGCTGCGCGGGCGTGGCCCGCGCGTGGGCCTGGACGATGACGTCGGCGGCGATCTGGCCGGACTCCATGGCGTAGGCGATGCCCTCGCCGTTGAAGGGGTTCACCAGGCCGCCGGCGTCGCCGACGAGCAGCAGGCCCTTGGTGTAGTGCGGCTGGCGGTTGAAGGCCATGGGGAGGGCGGCGCCGCGGATCGGACCGGTCATGTTCTCGGGGGTGTAGCCCCAGTCCTCGGGCATGGACGCGCACCAGGCCTTGAGGATCTCGCGCCAGTCCAGCTCCTTGAAGGCGGCCGAGGTGTTGAGCACGCCGAGGCCCACGTTGGAGGTGCCGTCGCCCATGCCGAAGATCCAGCCGTAGCCGGGCAGCAGGCGGTCCTGGGCGCCGCGCCGGTCCCACAGCTCCAGCCAGGACTCCAGGTAGTCGTCCTCGTGGCGCGGCGAGGTGAAGTACGTGCGCACCGCGACGCCCATCGGGCGGTCCTCGCGGCGGTGCAGGCCCATCGCCAGGGACAGGCGGGTGGAGTTGCCGTCGGCGGCGACGACGAGCGGCGCGTGGAAGGTGACCTCGCGCTTCTCCTCGCCGAGCTTGGCGGTCACGCCCGTGATACGGCCGGTGCGGTCGTCGATGACGGGGCCGCTGACGTTGCAGTGCTCGTACAGCCGCGCTCCCGCCTTCTGGGCCTGGCGGGCGAGTTGCTCGTCGAAGTCGTCGCGCTTGCGGACGAGGCCGTAGTCGGGGAAGGAGGCGAGATCGGGCCAGTCGAGCTGGAGACGGGAGCCGCCGCCGATGATGCGCAGGCCCTTGTTGCGCAGCCAGCCCGCCTCTTCGGAGATGTCGACGCCCATCGCCACGAGCTGCTTGACCGCGCGGGGGGTGAGGCCGTCGCCGCAGACCTTCTCCCGGGGGAACTCGGTCTTCTCCAACAGGAGGACGTCGAGTCCGGCCTTGGCGAGGTGGTACGCGGTGGTGGAGCCGGCTGGCCCCGCCCCCACGACGATCACATCGGCGGTGTTGTCGGAGAGGGGCTCGGTCACGGCGGGATCTCCCCAAGGTTCAAAATCTGCGTGCCGACCGGCACTGGACATGGGCAGTCTATTCAGCAGAATTGATCACCCGGCTGAAGGGCTGCCCTGTGAACAAGGCTCTCCCCGCAGTAAGTCTGCGCGTACCCACCGACGAGGACGCGTTCGCCTGGCACCGGGTCTTCGCCGACCCCGAGGTCATGGAGTTCCACGGCGGCAGGTCCGCCGAACTCTCGGTCTACGAGGAGCTGACCGCACGCCAGCGCCGGCACGACGCGGAGCGGGGATTCTGTCTGTGGTCGGTGCTGGACGACTCCGGTGACGTCGTCGGTTTCACCGGGGCCCAGCCGTGGCCGCACGAGTGGGGGCCGTCGGGCGAGATCGAGATCGGCTGGCGGCTGGGCCGGGCGCACTGGGGCCGGGGATACGCCACAGCGGCCGCCGAGGCCACCCTGGAGCGACTGCGGGCGGCGGGGGTGCCGCATGTGGTGGCGATGGTCGACGCGCGCAACGAACGCTCCATCGCGGTCACCCGGCGGCTCGGTATGCGGCTCACGGAGACGTTCGTGACCCCGTCCTCGGAGCGCGAGGGCCGCTGCTACCGCCTTGATCTGTGACTCAAAGTAACCAAGTGTTACAGAAAGCCACATGACGCTTCCCGGCGGCACGTGACCGGGTTACCCTGCCAGTACCGCTGGGGGTGACATCTGTGCCTATAACACCCAAAACACCCGAAGTGCGCGTTCCTCGTCTGGTCGGCCTCATGGCCATGGACGCGCGCGAAACGGCCCGGGCGCGGGGTCTGTTTCTCAATGCGCCGGACCGCCCGGACTTCCACCACACCGTCGTCGAGTACGTCGTACGCCAGTATCCGCAGCCCGGTGCCGAGGTGCCGCCGGACTCCATGGTGTACGTGTGGTTCGACTTCGGTGAGGGTGAGGGCGGCGGGGGCGTGCGCGAGCCACGCATCCCACGACCGCCCAGAGGCGGAATGCAACGCGAACTGGGCGAGCCCGGAGACGCCTTCGAGACGATCAACCGGTGAGACGCCGGCCCCGGCCTGAAGGAGTTCAGCTCTCCTTGAAGCCCCGGTGCAGCGCGACCACGCCGCCGGTCAGGTTGCGCCAGGCCACCTTCGACCAGCCCGCCTTGCGCAGCCGCTCGGCGAGGGCGGGCTGGTCGGGCCAGGCACGGATGGACTCGGCGAGGTAGACGTACGCGTCCGGGTTCGAGGACACCGCGCGCGCGACCGGCGGCAGGGCCCGCATCAGGTACTCGGTGTAGACGGTGCGGAACGGCGCCCACGTCGGGTGCGAGAACTCGCAGATCACCACCCGGCCGCCGGGCCGGGTCACCCGGTACATCTCGCGCAGGGCCGCGTCGAAGTCCTGCACGTTGCGCAGCCCGAAGGAGATCGTGACGGCGTCGAAGGTGTCGTCCTTGAACGGCAGCCGCGTCGCGTCGCCCGCCGTGAACGGCAGCCAGGTGTGCTTCTTCTTGCCGACCTGGAGCATCCCCAGGGAGAAGTCGCAGGGGACCACGTACGCGCCCGCCTGCGCGAAGGGCAGCGAGGAGGTCGCCGTACCGGCCGCGAGGTCGAGGATCTTCTGCGCGGGGCGCGCGTCGACCGCCTTCGCCACCTCCTTGCGCCAGCGCCGGTCCTGGCCGAGCGACAGCACGTCGTTCGTCAGGTCGTACCGTTCCGCCACGTCGTCGAACATCGAGGCGACTTCGTGCGGCTGCTTGTTCAGGGAAGCGCGGGTCACCCGCCCATTCTTGCAGCACGGCCTCCCGGGATCAGTCGCGGCTGCTGCTTCGCGGCCACGTCCTCCACCCAGCCGCACGCCAGGACGAAAACGGCGATCAGGACCCAGCCGATGCCGAACATGAACCACTGGCTGTCGAGAGGCAGGTACTTCTCGAAGGCGGGCACGTTCCAGAACTGGTCGATCAGGGGCACGGCCAGGATCAGCGCGATCTCGTGCCAGAGGTAGATCGTCACCGCGCGCGCGTTGAAGACGGTGACCGTCCGGTCGAGGCGGCGGAAGCGGGTGAGCCAGCCGAAGTCGATCCGGAAGTACGCCTTGGCCCACATCAGCAGCAGCACGAAGCCGGCCGACCAGAAGGCCTGCGCGAGGGGGTTCTCGTCGAGGTCGTACGTGCCGAAGTCCGCCTGGTGCGAGAAGGCGTACCAGCCGCCGTACCCCAGCGCGGCGAGCGCGAGGACGGCCACGAGAGCCGGCTTCATCCGCTGGAGCACGCCGTCGCGGTGGGCGAAGCCGAGGATCCAGCAGAAGAGGTACGTCGACAGGTCCCACAGGGCGCTGCCGAAGCGGTTGTCGGGGCCCGACCAGAGGAAGTTCAGCACCAGGATCGGGGTGAGGGACAGCAGCAGGACCGGGACCGGGGCGAGCCGGAAGATCCGCAGCAGCAGGGGAGAGAGCAGGACGAACCAGAGGTACGTGCGCAGGTACCAGAGGATGTCCCAGGCCTGCTCGCCCCATGCGTTGCCCGGGGGGTCGCCGAGCGGCACGATCCAGTAGACGATCTGCCAGCCGGGCATCCAGTCGTGGATCAGCATGGCGAGGACTACGAAGAGGCCCCAGAACCAGAAGGGGGGCAGGAGGCGGCGCAGGCGGCTCTTCAGGACCTTGGCGGCTGGGCGTTCCAGGGACTTCGCCATGAGGGTGCCGGCGAGGGCGAACATGATGCCCATCGAGGGGAAGACCATGCCGCACCAGGGCCAGCCGAAGGTGTGGTACGTCACCACGCGGATGAGGGCCGCTGCTCTGAGGGTGTCGAAGTAGCGGTCGCGGTTTTGGGGCTTCTCCAGCTGGGCGGTGTTTGAGGCGGCGCCCGGCGTTGTGGGCACAGCGGTAGCAGGAGCAGGCGCGCCTCGGCGATGGGAGCCCACCTCAGCTCACCCCCGCCGGTGTCCCGACCTCGCCGGTCCGCTTCAGTTTCTGCCAGCGCAGGCGGCCCCCGGTGAGGGCTGTGATGCAGGAGTGGATGAGGACGAGGTACATCATCTGGCGGTAGGCGAGTTGTTGCAGGGGCATCATCAGCAGGTAGCGGTACTTCTCGCGGTCGAGGTGGAAGGCGTAGGCCGCGCAGAGGAGCTGGATGCCCAGCACCGCGAGCCAGGCGTACAGGGCCGCCCGGAAGTCGACGAAGATCATCGAATAGACGGTGAAGACGTCGATGAGCGGGGCGAAGACCGGCGTGACGATCTGGAAGATCACCACCAGGGGCATGCCGACCCGGCCGAAGCGGCCCGAAGGCCCCTTGTCGGTCAGCGACTTGCGGTGCTTCCACAGGGCCTGCATCGTGCCGTACGACCAGCGGTAGCGCTGGGACCAGAGCTGCTTCAGCGAACCCGGTGCCTCGGTCCACGCGCGCGCGTGCTCCTGGTAGACGACCCGCCAGCCCGCGCGGTGCAGGGCGATGGTGATGTCGGTGTCCTCGGCGAGGGTGTCCTCGCTCATGCCGCCGACCTGGAGGACGGCTTCGCGGCGGAACGCGCCGATCGCGCCCGGGATCGTCGGCATGCAGCGCAGCAGGTCGTACATGCGCCGGTCGAGATTGAAGCCCATCACGTACTCGATGTGCTGCCAGGCGCCGATGACGGTGTCGCGGTTGCCGACCTTGGCGTTGCCGGCGACCGCGCCGACCTCGGGGTCGGCGAAGGGCTGCACGAGCTGCCGTACGGTGTCCGGCTCGAAGACCGTGTCGCCGTCCATCATCACGACGATGTCATGACTGGCGCTGCGGACGCCGTTGTTGAGGGCGGCCGGCTTGCCCGCGTTCTCCTGGCGGATGACCCGGACGTTCGACATGCCGAGCGACTCGGCCGCACTGCGCGCGATCTCGGACGTGCCGTCCGTCGAGCCGTCGTCGACCACGATGATCTCGATCGGATGGGTGCTCCGCGCCAGCGACTCAAGGGTGTTGGCGATGCACTCCTTCTCGTTGTACGCCGGGACGATCACGCTCACCGGACCGGCGACCGGCGGCCCCCAGGCGAACCTGCGTCTGTTGCGCTGCCGGAAGTGGCGGCGGGCCAGGATCAGCATCATCCCGAAGCGGCCCATGACGGCCACGCCCACGACGACCAGCCCGACCGAGAGCGCGGGTACGGTCCACTCGGCGACGGCGACGGCCGCGATGAGGGCCTTGCCCTCGTACAGGGTGATGCCGGTGGCCTTGCGGTGGGCGGCCTGGAGACGGTCGGTGCCGTTGCCGTCGGTGGTGCCCCGGAGGCCGGCGGCCGCGTTCCCGGTCTGTTCCCGCTGGGCCTGGCCCTGCTGGGCCTGATCCTGCTGGGCCTGTTCCCGTTCGGTCTGTTTCCGCTCCGTCGCCCGCTGCTTCTCGATGACCCCGCTGACGGTGGTGAAGGTGTAGCCCTTCGCCTTCATCATCTCGATGTACTGCGGAAGTGCCTTGATCGTCTGCGAGCGTTCGCCGCCCGCGTCGTGGAAGAGGACGGAGGCGCCCTTGGTGCCCTTGGGCGTGGCCCACTTGACGATCTTCGAGACGCCCGGCTTCTTCCAGTCGTCGCTGTCGGTGTCGACGAACACGCTGGTGTAGCCGTCCTGTCCGAGCTTCTTGTAGACCGGCCAGCTGTAGTTGTCGATGGCGTCCGTCTCGGAGGAGTAGGGCGCGCGGAACAGGGTCGTGGTGATGCCCGCCGCCCCGGCGAGGGCGAGCTGTGTCTGCTCCATCTCGCGGCTGACGCGGGCGTCACTCTGGTACGACAGGTCGACGTGCGTGAAGGTGTGGATGCCGACCTCGTTGCCCTGCTGGACCATCGTCTTCACGATGCCCGGGTAGCGCGACACCATCGAGCCGACCAGGAAGAACGTGCCGGGGACGTCGTACTTGCGCAGGATCGCGAGGACCTGCGGGGTCCAGGTCGGGTTCGGGCCGTCGTCGAAGGTGAGCGCGATGGTCTTGGACGGGACGGAGACCGTGGTGGCCTGGCCGCCCCGGAAGGTCAGGATCGGGCCGCCGTTCAGGACCTTGTCGGGGACCTTGCTGGAGCTTGCGCCGGTGCGCACACGCTCGTCGCCGCCGACCTCGGCGCGCAGATAGCCGTCGAGCAGCATCACGCAGGTCAGTGCCAGCAGGAGCAGCAGGGCGAGGATGACGCGCGGGCGCTGCAGCGCCGCCGCCTTTCCTGCCGCCCGCTCGATACGGGTCGGGGCGCGCCTGCGGCCGCGGGGGGAGGGCGTGGGAGTGGGAGTGGTCATGACTGCCGCCTGCGCCCCGTCAGTTGCCGGCCGCGGACACGGACACGGACGCGGATACGGACGGAGACACGGATACGGACGGGGACGCAGATGCCGGCGGGGACACGGATACGGATGCGGAGGGAGACGGGAGGCCCGCCTGGCGGCCGATCCCGCCCTGCGGGCGGATGCCGCCCGGCCCCTGGCCGCCCTGGGCGTCGCCGAAGGGAAGCAGCGAGGACGGGCTGAGGGAGCTGCCCCAGCCCATGAAGGCGGCGCCGAGCACGCCCGCGTACGTGAGGCAGACGACGCCGATGAGCAGGCCGATCCGGCGCAGCACCTTCGAGCGGCGTCCGCTGGAGTCAACGAACACGGGCCCCTCGACGGACCCGTTGCCATGTTTGCGACGGCGACCACGCCTGACGGCGCGACTTTCGATGGCGGGTTCGGAATGCATTCCTCGGATATTAGGCAGCCTTTATGTGGGCCTTTCTCATGGATTCTTGTGAGCCACCCATGAAAGACCTGCCAAGCTGTATTTTTCCTGAGGATGCCCAGGTGGGCCGCATGAAGATGTGAGACATTCTCCTCCAGGAAACCAATTCTGTTTCCATCTTGAGACAGGAATCACGAGAGCGGGTATGTGTGCGATGAGGAGTTCCCTGACGTGGATCACCGGGGTCACCTGCATGTTTGCAGTCGCTGTGACCGGGTGCTCGGCTCAGACCGGAAGCACGTCCGCCCACGCCTCCTATGCCCCCGATTACGCCCCCGACTACGCCCCCTACGTCAGTGCCACCGAGACCTCCGCCACCGACTCCGCCGGATCCCCGGCGACGTACAACCTCGCCTTCGTGATCTCGGGCGGCGGCGACTGCACGCCGAAGTGGAACGGCACCGAGGCGATCGGCGACTCCGCCGTGAAGTCCCGGATCTCACGGCTGAAGCGGGACGGCGCCACGGTCCGGGTCTCCTTCGGCGGCGCCTCCGGCAAGGAGCTGGCCGCCACCTGCGGCAGCGCCTCCGCACTGGCGGCCGCCTACGCGAAGGCGCTGGACGCTGCCGGCTCCACGCAGGCCGACTTCGACATCGAGGGCGACGAGCTGACCGACTCCGGCTCGGTCGCCCTGCGCTCGAAGGCGATAGCCCGACTGCAGCGGGAGCGGCCCGACGTGGAGGTCTCCTTCACCCTCCCGGTGATGCCCTCCGGGCTCGACGCGGACGGCCTCGCGCTGCTGGAGTCCGCGAACACGTACGACGTCCAGGTCTCCACCGTCAACGTCATGACGATGAACTACGGCGAGTCGTACACCGGCGACATGGGCGACTACGCCCTCACCTCGGCCAAGGCCGCGCACGCCCAGCTGAAGAAGGTGTTCGGGCTGTCCGACGCGGACGCGTGGCGGGGCATGGCGCTCACCTCGATGATCGGCGTCAACGACGTGGACGGGGAGACGTTCACGCTCTCCGACGCCGCGCAGGTGCGGAAGTTCGCCGAGGAGAAGGAGATCGCCTGGGTGTCGATGTGGTCGAGCTTCCGCGACCGGCAGTGCGCGGACGGAGAGTCCGATCAGGACGACGCGGCGACCGACTGCAGTGGGGTGAGCCAGAGTTCGGGGGCGTTCGGGGAGCGGTTCTCCGGTTGAGCCCGGTCAGCGGCCGCGGTACACCAGCCGCCCGCCGATCACGGTCGCCACGCAGGTCCCGGCGCCGCGCCGGACCAGTTCGGCCCGGTCCGCGACGTCGAACACGGCGAATCGGGCGGGACCGCCCGGCACCAGCCTCGGCAGCAGGATCAGCGGGGTCGGGGACAGGGCCGCCGGGCCCGGCAGTCGGTCCGGCCGCTGTCCCATCGCGAGCCCGGCCCTGCGCACCGCGTCGGCCGCGGCCCGCGACCGCAGCTCCCCGGCGACCGCCACCGTGCCGTGCGCCAGCATCCGCTGCACCCCGCGCCGCGCGCTCGCGCCGAGGCGTGCGGGGTCGGCACGGAAGATCTCCCGCGCCCGCGCCCCGACGATGGGCTCGGTGCCGAGCACATCGGCCTCGCGCGGGTCGGGGTGGTAGGTGGCCTCCAGCAGCTCCGGGCCGTACGGGTTCAGCAGTCCCGGGGTGAGGATGCCGGGCCAGCGCCGGACCCGCGCCCGGGGCTCGGCGGCGGCCAGTTCCTCGTACGGGCCGACGGCGGCGATGGACGCCCCGTCGACCAGGACAGCGGCCTCCGGAGACCGCTCGGCGAGGTGGAGTGTCAGCACAGCAGGGTCAGTTGGACGCCAGCAGCTTCAGCTCGGGGTGCGCCGTGCCGCCCTCGATCGCCGTCGACGAGATGTGCGACATCACCCGCTCGTCGACGGGGTCGTTCGCCGGGTCGTCGTGCACGACGAGGTGCTCGTAGGTCGTGGCGCGCTGGGCCGGGACGCGGCCCGCCTTGCGGATGAGGTCGATGATCTCGAGCCGGTTGGAGCGGTGCTTGGCGCCGGCCGAGGAGACCACGTTCTCCTCCAGCATGATCGAGCCGAGGTCGTCCGCGCCGTAATGCAGGGACAGCTGGCCGACCTCCTTGCCGGTCGTGAGCCAGGACCCCTGGATGTGCTGGATGTTGTCCATGAACAGGCGGGCGATCGCGATCATCCGCAGGTACTCGAAGAGGGTCGCCTGCGTACGGCCCTTCAGGTGGTTGTTCTCGGGCTGGTAGGTGTACGGGATGAAGGCGCGGAAGCCGCCCGTGCGGTCCTGTACGTCCCGGATCATGCGCAGGTGCTCGATGCGCTCGGCGTTCGTCTCGCCCGTGCCCATGAGCATGGTGGAGGTGGACTCCACGCCCAGCTTGTGCGCGGTCTCCATGATCTCCAGCCAGCGCTCGCCGCTCTCCTTGAGGGGCGCGATGGCCTTGCGGGGGCGCTCGGGGAGGAGTTCGGCGCCGGCGCCCGCGAAGGAGTCCAGACCCGCCTCGTGGATGCGGGTGATGGCCTCTTCCACCGACACGCCCGAGATCCGGGCCATGTGCTCGACCTCGGAGGCGCCCAGCGAGTGGATCACCAGCTGCGGGAAGGCGTCCTTGATGGCCTTGAAGTGCTTCTCGTAGTACTCGACGCCGTAGTCCGGGTGGTGGCCGCCCTGGAACATGATCTGGGTGCCGCCCAGCTCCACCGTCTCCGCGCACCGGCGCAGGATGTCGTCGAGGTCACGGGTCCAGCCCTTGGCGGTGTCCTTGGGGGCCGCGTAGAAGGCGCAGAACTTGCACGCCGTGACGCACACGTTCGTGTAGTTGATGTTGCGCTCGATGATGTACGTCGCGATGTGCTCGATGCCCGCGTACTTGCGGCGGCGTACGGCGTCGGCGGCGGCGCCCAACGCGTGCAGCGGGGCGTCGCGGTAGAGGACGAGCGCCTCTTCCGGGGTGATCCGCCCACCGGCAGCGGCACGGTCGAGGACAGACTGGAGGTCGGCCTTCTCGGTCACCAGGGTCCCTTTCGTCAAGGGTTGCGGACGGACCGAACCAGCCTACGCCAGGCGTTTGCGCAGCCCGCGTTCAGGCTGCGTACGCGCCGATCAGCAGCCCGGCGAAGGCTCCGGCGATGAGGAAGGGCCCGAACGGGATCGCCGTCTTGCGGCCCGCTCGGCGCGCGACGACGAGTGCGCCGCCATAGAGCGCCCCGAGCAGGAAGCCGGCGAAGGTGCCGAGCAGGACCGTCGGCCAGCCGTACCAGCCGAGGACGGCGCCCATGCCGAGGGCCAGTTTCACGTCGCCGAAGCCCATGCCGGCCGGGTTGATGAGCCAGAGCACGTAGTAGCCGCCGCCGAGCGCGAGGGCGCCGTACAGCGCGGTGGGCCAGTGGCCGGCGTGCTCGGGCAGCAGCGCGACGAGGCCGAGCAGGGCGAGCCCGGCGGCCGCGAGCGGCAGGGTCAGCGGGTCGGGCAGCCGCCGCACCCGCAGGTCGACGGCGGCCAGCAGCACCCACACCGGCGCGAGCAGCAGCCAGACGGCCAGCTCGGGCCGGGTGCCGGTGGCGGCGGCGAGGGCGGCGCAGGTGAGGGCGGTGGCGGTGGTGAGGGCGGCGGCCGCCTGGTACGACGGCTGCGCGCACTCCCCGCACCGCGCCCGTCCGAGCCACCCGCGGATCGGATGCCCGCCCGGACACCGCTCCCGCCACGGCTCCTCATCCGGGGCGGCGAAGCGGTAGGCGGCCCGGGGCAGCAGCGCGCCCGCCACCACGCCCCACAGCGCGGCGACGAGGACCAAGGCGCCCATGCTCATGGGGGAGAACCTCCTAGCCGACCTTCGACATCCGGGACACCGGGTCGCCCTCGGCCGCGCTCTCCGCGGAGTACTGGAGGTCGTCGCCGACCGGCATCAACTCCACCGGGTGCGGTGCGGGATCGCAGCCGACGTGGTTGCCCGTGGCGCCCACCGAGGTCGCCACGATGCGGCTCTTCGTGACCTGCTTCAGGGTGAGGATGTCGGTACAGACGGCGCCGATCGCGTCGGTCTGCTTGAGCCGTCCCAACTCCTTGCCTACGGCGGCCTGGTGGACGGTGATCCGGAAGGTGCCCATGTCCAGGCTGCCGCCGAGTCCGGTGGCCCGGCCCTCCCAGGTGCCGAGGTAGCGGGCCGGGATCGCGCCCGGGGCTGCGCTCGGCTCCTGTGAGTAGCCGTTGGCGGGTGCCGACGTTGAGGAGGAGTCGGAGGTGGCGGGTGCACTGCCCGCCGTGTCGTTGTCCCCGCCGGCCCACGGCCGCAGCAGCGCCCCGAGCCCCACGGCCGTCGCGGCCAGCGCCCCCGCCACGGCCAGCGCGACGGTGCAGCTCACCCGCCGCCCGCGCCCGCTCTCTCCCGGCCCGGAGTCCGCCGCCACGCTGACGCTGACCTTCCCGGGAGCCGGCACCGCGTCCTGCGGTGGAGTCGGCGACGGCACGGCCGGAGCCTCGGACGGCACCGGAGGAGTCATCACCGGAGCCGGACCGAACTCCCCCGCGGCCGACGCCGGCTCGCCCGCGACCACCCCGGATTCCCCGCCCACCGAAGGGCTGCTGAACCGCACCGGACCTGACGGCGCCGACTCTGTCGTCTCCAGGTTCAGAAGGTGTACGGCGCTGCGGCTGACCTGTTCCACCAGCACGCCCGGCAGCCAGCCGCCGGTGACCAGGCGGGCGGCGCCCTCGGGTGCGAGCCTGCGGGCCAGTTCGGCCGGGGTCGGGCGGGCGGTCGGGTCCTTCGCCAGGCAGACGGCCGCGGCCTCCCGCAACTCGCCGGTGAGGTCCCCGAGTTCCGGTTCCTCGTGGACGACCTTGTAGAGCAGCGCGGCCGAGGAGTCGCCGGGGAAGGGCGGCTCACCGGTCGCCGCGTACGCCAGGACCGCGCCGAGGGAGAAGACGTCCGCCGCGCCCGTGACCCCCTTGCCGAGGATCTGCTCGGGGGACATGTAGCCGGGCGAGCCGACGGAGACGCCGGTCGACGTCAGGGACGCCGTACCGTCCGTGGCGCGCGCGATGCCGAAGTCGATCAGCAGCGGGCCGTCCAGGGTCAGCAGGACGTTGGAGGGCTTCACGTCCCGGTGGACGAGGCCCAGTTCGTGCACCGCCGTCAGCGCCTCGGCGAGGCCCGCGCCCAGGGCCCGTACGGTGTGCGAAGGCAGCGCGCCGCCGTCCCGGACGGCCGCGGCGAGGGAGGGGCCGGCCGCGTAGGCGGTGGCGACCCAGGGCACGGCAGCCTCCGGGTCCGCGTCGAGGACGGGCGCGGTCCAGGCGCCGCCGACCCGGCGGGCGGCCTCCACCTCGCGCCGGAAGCGGGCCCGGAACTCCTCGTCCAGCGCGAAGTGCGGATGCACGATCTTCACCGCGACCGTACGGCCGCCCGCGCTGCGGCCCAGGTAGACCCGGCCCATACCGCCGGAGCCGAGCCGGCCGAGCAGCCGGTAGGGCCCGACAGCGGCCGGTTCGTCGGCTCCGAGCGGCTCCATGGCGTCCACCTCTCCCCCGCAACGCCTCACTGCCCGCAGCCTAGGCCCTGTCGTCGAACTCCCGCCTGCCCGCGACGCCGTGCACGCCCTCGGGCCGCACCTGGCGGCAGCGACATCGGCCGGCGATCACCCGTAGAGCGAGCGGGCTCCCGGGCTGTTTCCCTTGAAGCGCCGGCCCGCGGCGATCTCCTCGCCGACCACCGACCAGACGGTCTCGTCGTCCTGGAAGGGGAGCGGGTCGATGCCGCTCGTCCCCTGACGGATGCGCTCGACCTCGCGGTCCAGGCGCTCGAAGTCGGCTTCCTCGTCGCCGTCGTCGCCGCTGAAGGTGAACTCGTCGAGCAGGCGCTGGAACCGGAGTGTGACCTGGACGAGGGAGGAGACGTCCGTGTGGAGTTCCCGCACGGTCTCCTCGTCGGGGTCGAAGGCGTGCACCTTGCCGGACACGGGGTCGAGGGCGAGGTGGGCGTTGAGCAGCCAGCCGATGACGGGCCAGTCACCCGCGTCCTCCGCGGCGTCCTCGAAGTCCTCGACGTGGACGAGGTCCTGGACGAGGTGCAGCCGACCGGTGTCCTCGTCGGGCTCACGCAGCCAGAGCGTCCCGGTGGGGGACGCCGACGGTCTGCAGAAGGCGGGCGCCCTCGGTGTCCGCGGTGGAGGGCGGGAAGGCGGTGGCGGGCAGGGTCGCCAGCCGGTCCTCGCCGAAGATGTCGCCGAGTTCGCCGCGGGTGACGTCGAAAAGCACTGCCGGAACTCCGAACTCCGCGGCGACTCGGGCGCCGTAGGACTCTCTGCGGATGGAAGCGGTCCCGCCCTCCGGGCGGACGACGGGAGTTTGACGGCAGGGCTTGGTGCCGTGGCGATCACGGCTGCAGCAGGTCCACCTTCACGTCCGCCGGGAAGCCGGTCGTCGGGCCCACCCGGCGGGCGAACTCGGCGACCGCCGCCAGCTGCGACTCGCCGAAGCTGAAGTCGAGGGTGGTGAAGTACTGCTCCAGGGTCGCCTCGTCGAAGGCCTCCCAGCGCGAGGCCTGTTCGGCGACCTTGCCGACCTCCTCCAGGGAGAGGTTGCGGGAGGCGAGGAAGGCCTCGTGGACCTGGCGGGTGAGGGCCGGCTCCCGCTCCAGGTAGTCGCGTCGGGCCGCCCAGACCGCGAAGACGAACGGCAGGCCGGTCCACTCCTTCCACATCGCCCCGAGGTCGTACACGTCCAGGCCGAGCTTGGGCCCGTAGTGCAGGTTGGCGCGCAGGGCCGCGTCGCCGATGAGGACGGCGGCGTCCGCCTCCTGCATCATCAGGCCGAGGTCGGGCGGGCAGGTGTAGTAGTCGGGCCGCACGCCGTACCGCTCGGCCAGCAGGAGCTGGGCGAGGCGGACCGAGGTGCGGGAGGTCGAGCCGAGGGCGACCCGGGCGCCGTCCAGCCGGTCGAGCGGAACCTGCGAGACGATCACGCAGGACATCACCGGGCCGTCGCAGCCGACGGCGATGTCCGGGAAGGCGACCAGATCGTCGGCGTTGCGCAGGAACTCGACCAGGGTGACGGGCCCGATGTCGAGGTCGCCGCGCACGAGCTGCTCGCTGAGCTTTTCCGGGGTGTCCTTGGTCAGCTCGAAGTCGAGGAGCGTGCCGGTTCTCGCGAGCCCCCAGTAGAGGGGCAGGCAGTTCAGGAACTGGATGTGGCCGACGCGCGGCCGGGTGCGAGAATTGTCCACATCGCGAGACTAGACCCCGTGCTGTACCGTGCTGAGACCGGCCCCACCGTCAACACACCCGTCCGGCTGTTCAAACATTCGGGTGACGTGATCTTGACCTCTATTGCTTTCGGCTGCCCGCGTGCTAGGCTCGCCGCAAGTTGCAGTTTGGTTTCCCTTGCAGTACAGAGCCTGCGGAGCATGTAACCGCGGGCTCTCGTCGTTTTCAGACGAATGCAGTTGTGCAGCACCGTTTCGCACGTGCAGGTTCTGGAGCAGGGCAACCCTTTTGAGCCCAAGGAGGGCTTATGGCTACCGGAACCGTCAAGTGGTTCAACGCCGAAAAGGGCTTTGGCTTCATCGCCCAGGAGGGCGGCGGCCCGGACGTCTTCGTCCACTACTCCGCGATCAACGCCCAGGGTTTCCGTTCCCTGGAGGAGAACCAGCAGGTCTCCTTCGACGTGACCCAGGGCCCGAAGGGTCCGCAGGCGGAGAACGTCACCCCCGTCTGAGCTCTGCCTGACCGCAGAACCTGAGTGCAGTACCCAAGGAGCCCCGCGCCTTCCGGCGACGGGGCTCCTGCCTTTTCCCGTTCATTTCCGGTTCACATGTGCTGCATGATCAGTACGAACTTGGTTCCGGCGGCGAGCGCTTCGTAAGCGTGCGGCACATCCCCGCGGTAGGACATGTAGTCCCCGGGCGCCAGTTCGACCGTCTCCCCGCGCGGTCCGGCCCTGACACCCCCCTCCGTGACCACGATGTGCTCCGTGGTCCCCGGAATGTGCGGATCGGAATCCCGTACGGTCCCGGGTTCCAGCCAGACGTAATAGATATCCCTGCGCGCGCCCGGCGGACTCGCCGACAGCAGCGTCGCCAGATAGCTGGACCGCTCGGAGTGCACGGTGGGTCCCGCGCCGGCCCGGATCACCTGAATCGCGGGCGTGGGCGGCTCCACGAGGGCGCTGAAGGGCACCCCGAGGGCCACCGCCAGGGCCCAGATCGTCTCCATGCTCGGATTCCCGCTCGCCGCCTCCAGTTGGGACAGCGTGGACTTCGCGATCCCGGCCCGCTTGGCCAGCTCGGACAGGGACAGCCCGGTGCGGGTGCGCTCACGCCTGAGGGACGCGGCGATCCACTCCAGCGGGAGCCGGGCGGGCGGCCCGGACGGTGCCTCGGACATGTCGTTCGCTCCATCGGTACGATCGTTCGCCTTGACGAACAGGGCGTTCGCTGTTCATTGTAGAAAACATGCGTTCGCTACTCCGAACAAGCTCACCTCTCCGAGGTAGCGGGCTCCTCCGTAGTCCCGAGGCCGGCTCGCTGGTCCGGGACAGCTCCCTCGTCTGGCTGGCCAGCGGCATCGTCGGTGTCTCCTTCGGCGCGATCTCCGTCGCGGGCGGGCTGCCGGTGTGGGTGCCGGTGCTGATGTCGCTGGTGGTGTACGCGGGATCGGCCCAGTTCAGCGCGGTCGCGGTGCTTCTCGCCGGGGGCGGCCCGCTGGCCGCGGCGGCCACCGGTCTGCTGCTCAACACGCGTACGGCGGCCTTCAGTCTGGCCGTGGCCGAGACCATCGGTACCGGTCGCGCGACCCGTTTCCTCGGTGCGCATCTGGTCACCGACGAGACGGTGGCCTTCGCCCTCGCCCAGCCCGATCCGCAGCGGCGGCGCAGGGCGTTCTGGATCTCCGGGATCGGCCTGTTCCTCGTGTGGAACGTCGGCGTACTGGCCGGGGCCCTCGCCGGCCGCGCCCTGGGCGACACCGCCCGCTACGGCCTGGACGCGGCCTTCCCCGCCGTCCTCGTGGCCCTGGTCCTGCCGGCCCTGCGCGCCGACGCGACGGTACGGCGCTGCGCCCTGCTCGGCGCCGCCCTGGCCCTGGCCGTGACGCCCGCCGTGCCGGCCGGGGTGCCGGTGCTGCTCGCGCTGGCCGGGCTGTTTTTGCACCGCCGCCCCGCCGGGGCCGCCGTATGAACGCCACGGTCGCCATGATCCTGGCCCTGGCCGTCGGCACGTACGCCTTCCGCCTGGTGGGCCCGCTGCTGCACGGCCGGGTGACGGTCCCGGCCCGGGTGCAGGAGCTGGCGTCCGCGGGCGCGATCGTCCTGCTCGTCGCCCTGCTGGCCACGGGCGCCCTGACCGAGGGCGGCGGCTTCGCGGGCTGGGCCCGCCCCGCCGGGGTGCTGGTCGGCGGAGTCCTGGCGTGGCGCCGGGCGCCGTTCGCGGTGGTGGTCCTCGGCGCGGCGGCGACCACAGCGGTGCTGCGGCTGGCGGGGGTGGCCTAGCCCGAGGCCTGTCAGTGGCCCCGGCTACGGTCCCTCCCCATGACCGACAGCCGCGACTTCCTCGCCACCACCCGCACCTTCTACGACACCATCGCCGACGACTACGCCGAGCACTTCCGGGGCATGCACACCGCCAAGCCCCTGGAGCGCGCCCTGCTCGCCTCGTACGCCGAACTCGTGGGCGCCGGCGGGCCGGTGGCCGACCTCGGCTGCGGCCCCGGGCCGATCACCGCGCACCTCGCCTCCCTCGGCCTGGACGTCTTCGGGCTCGACCTGTCCGAGTCCATGGTCGCGATCGCCCGTCGCGAGAACCCCGGGCTGCGCTTCGAGCAGGGCTCCATGCTGGACCTCCCCGTCGCGGACGGCGCCCTGGCCGGTGTCGTCGCCTGGTACTCGACCATCCACACCCCGGTGGACGAACTGCCCGCGCTGTTCGCCGAGTTCCACCGGGTCCTGTCCCCCGGCGGCCACCTCCTGCTCGCCTTCCAGGCCGGGGAGCAACCCCTCCGCCTCGACCGCCCCTGGGGCCACCCGGTGGCGCTGGACTTCCACCGGCGCCGCCCCGAGCACCTGGCGGAGCTGCTCACGGCCGCCGGTTTCGCGCTCGGCTCCCGCACGGTGCGCGAACCCGACACCGACCTCGGCGAATCGGTCCCGCAGGCCTTCCTGTTCGCCCGGAAGCCCGCGTAGAGCCCCTGGCCCCAGGAGCCCCCAGGGCCGTTGAAATCGGGAGTACCGGGAGCCCGCCCCGTGCCGGGAACCGGCGGGGACGGCATCAGGATCGCTCGCCACGAGCATCGGTTGCGGCGTCGGGGAGAAGCCCGGCGACCGGATCACGATCCGTCTCTTCCTGGGGGATAAACCTATGCGCACCATCGCACTGCGTACGAAGACGGCTCTGACCGCGCTCACCGGCGCAGGGGTACTGACGCTCGGCATTGCGGCGGCCGTTCCGGCGACCGGGGTGCAGGACGCGCTGGTGCACATCGTCTCCGGCGTTTCGGGGGGCCAGGGACAGTCGGGGCCGGCTCTGGCGGACGAGCGCCCGCCCGGCCTCGTCCAGTACTGACGGCGCTGACGATCCGCGCACTGCAGCATCGACGGCACCGGCCGGGCTCACGCCCCGTCGGTGCCGTTCTTCATGCGAGCCGCCCCGGTGCTTTCCGCCGTCCACAAGGCCGTTGCCTAGAGACGCCGCCCCTCCTCCGTCACTCGCATCGCGTCGTACAGCTCCTCCGCCTCAACCCGATACCGACGTGCCATCGGTTCGTCGCCCAGCGCCTGCGCCGCCTCCGCCATGCCGTGCAGGGCGCGGGCGGTTTCGAAACGATAGCCCAGGCGGGAGGCCAGATCGTGGGCGTGACGATGCAGTTCCATCGCCTGCTCGGGTGCGCCGCTGCGCAGGTGGACCAGGCCCACCACGTTCGCCACGGTCGCCTGGCGCAGGGCCGTACCCTCGGCGGAGACCAGGTCAATGGCGCGCTCGGCGTGTTCGGCGGCCGAACGCATGTCGCCGAGGCGCTGACAGACCCGCGCCCACTGGGCGAGGACGACGGCTACGTTCGCCGGTTTCCGGGACTCGTCGCACAGTTCGAGAGCTTGGGCGAGGCAGGCCCTCGCCCGCTCGTCCTCGCCGGTGCCCAGGTGGGCCAGTGCCAGCCAGGTCAGTGAGGAGATCTCGTTGCTGCGCTCGCCGAGGCGCCGGTTCAGCTCGGTGGCCTGGGCCGCGCACCGGGCCGCCTCGGCATACCGGCCCGCCCAGGTCTCCACGGTGCTGAGGTTGGCCAGCGCCACAGCCTCGGCCCGAGGCGAGCCCAACTCCCGGTGCAGAGCGATGCCTTGGATCAGGTACATGCGCGCATCGTCGAAGTTGCCTATCGCACCGTGCAGCATGCCGAGCACGTCGATGCACATCGCCTCGCCTCGGCGATCGTCGATGGCGGCCAACTCCAGGGCCTCCTGGGCGGTGGTGATCCCATCCTGAAAGTCGCCGAACCACCAGTGGGCCACGGCCAGGTTGCCCAGGCAGACGCCGAGCAGCGTCGGGTCGCCGAGCTGTCGGCAGGCATCGACGCCGATGCGACCGACCACCCGGAACTCCTCGTAGTGGCCCCGCAGGTCCAGGTAGAAGAGCACGTTGCGGGCGAGCAGCGCGGCGGAGCGGTGCAGACCCTGGGCGCCGGCCTGCGCGACGAGCGCGAGCAGCGCCTCGTGTTCCCTGTCGAACCAGCGCAGCGCCCGCTCGTCCCCGTCCAGCCGGGGCAGTTCGGGCGGGTCCTGCTCGGGCGGCTCGACGAAGCGCTCGCGGCCGGGGAAGAGCACCTCGCAGGCCCGGTCCGTGGCCAGCGTGTAGTACGACACCAGCCGCTCGACCGCGCTCCCCTCGTCGTCCTCCGCCTCCCGCACACTCATCGCATACGTCCGCACCAGATCGTGGAACCCGTACAGCCCCGCCTCATGCTGCTCCAGCAGATGCGCGTCGAGCAGGTGCTCCAGGACGTCCTCGGCGTCGTGGACGTCGGTGCCGAGCAGCGCGGCGGCCGAGTGGACGTCGATGGCGCTGCCGGGATGGAGGCCGAGCAGCCGGAACGCGACGCGCCGGTCCTCCTCCATCCCCTGGTACGACAGCCGGAGTGTGGCCTCGACGCTGCGTTCACCGGCGCTCATCTCCCGCAGCCGCCGGGTCTCGTCGGCGAGCCGGTCGACCAGGTACTGGATGGTCCAGCGGGGGCGGTTGCGCAGCCGGGCGGTGGTGATGCGCAGGGCGAGGGGCAGGCCGCAGCACAGCCGGGCGAGCTGGTCGACGGCCTGGGGTTCGGCGGAGGTGCGGTCGGCGCCGAGCATCCGGGTGAGCAGGGTGGTGCTGTCTTCGGCCGAGAGCAGGCCGAGCGGGAGCCACTCGGCACCGTCGAGTTCGAGCATGCGGACCCGGCCGGTGAGGATGGCCAGGCAGTCCTCCGAGGCGGGCAGCAGCGGCCGTACCTGGGCGGCGTCGGCGGCGTTGTCGAGCAGGAGCAGGAGCTTCCGCTGGGCGGAAACGGTTCGCCACAGGGTGGTGCGCCGCTCCAGGTCGTCAGGTATCCGGTCGTCCGGGATGCCGACGGTACGCAGCAGGGAGTGCAGGACCGCACCCGGCTCCTGCGCCTTCTCGCCGGGGCTGAATCCGCGCAGGTCGACGAAGAGCTGCCCGTCGGGGTAGTCCGGCGCGAGCAGGTGGGCGGCGTGCACGGCCAGGGTGGTCTTGCCGCTGCCGCCCATGCCGTCCACGCCGACGATCCGGCCGCATCCGCAGGCCGGGGCCCGGCCCACCTCCAGCAGCCGGGCCAGCTCCTCGTCCCGGCCGGTGAAGTCCGGCAGGTCGTAGGGCAGAGTGCAGGGCGCCGGGTCGGTCTCGGACGGCCGGTCGAGGGGGGCCGGGACCAGCAGGGCGGCACGGTCGGCCACGGACTGCGGCACCCGGGGCGCCACCTCGGGGCTGTCGCGCAGGATGGCCTCGTACAGCCGGGTCAGTTCGGCGCCCGGGTCGATGCCCAGCTCCTCGACGAGCAGCTCGCGCACCCGGCCGAACTCCTCCAGCGCCTCGGCCTGCCGGCCCCCTCGGTACAGGGCGAGCATCAGCCGCCCGCGCAGGGTCTCCCGCAGCGGGTGCGCGGTGACCAACTCGCGTAGAGGTCCGACGAGTTCGGTGGACTGGCCGAGTTCCAGCTGTAGCTCGAAGTACTGCTCGGCGACGGCCATGTGCCGTTCCTCGAGGGCGGCGGAGGCCGCGGAGATCACCGAACCGCCCGCTCCGGCCATGACCGGGCCGCGCCACAGGTCCAGACAGGCCCGCAGATGCCCGACGGCCTCGGCGGGCTGCCCGGCGGCCACCGCCCGCCGGGCCTCGGCCGAACGCCGGCCGAACTCGTGCAGGTCTAGCTGGTCCTCGCCGAGGACGGCCCGGTATCCGGCGCCGTCGGTGACGATCAGCCCGGCGCCGCCGGGGATCCGGGTGCGCAGCGCCGCGACGGCCTTGCGGATCTGGTGGCCGGCGGTCTGCGGCGGCTCGTCGTCCCAGGCGGCGGCCACCAGCCGAGGCACCGGCACCATGCGCCCCGGCTCCAGTAAGAGAGTGACGAGAACCCGCTCCTGGGTGGGGCTGCCGAGTCTCAGCCGGCGCTGGCCGTGCCAGCCTTCCAACGAGCCGAGGATGTTGAAACGCACGACAGGCCGAGCGGATACCGCCGACTCCACGAACCCGTCCCCCCCGCCCCATCGCGTACGCACCAGCCCCAGATGTTCGGGACAATCCTAGGTTGTACCCGAACAGGCCACGCTGGAAGGCGACTTCACGTTACCGTGCGGCGCGTCTTGGCCCCAGTCAAAAGCTAACCCTTTACGCAAGTTGAAGGAGAGAGGATCGAACATCACCGGCCAAAGCCGGATCATGGCAGAGAATCGCGCTCTCCACCTGACGCAGGGCCGGAGATGGCTGGATGCCGAGTTCGTCGTCGAGGTGGCGGCGCATCCGGCGGAAGACGTCCAGGGCGTCGGCCTGCCGTCCCGAGCCGTACAGGGCGATCATCAGCTGCTCGCAGAACCGCTCCCGCAGCGGGTGGTTGGTGTGCGCCTCGGTCAGCTCCGCGAGGACCGCGGCGTGCCGGCCGAGCCGCAGCTCGGCGTCGAAGCGCAGCTCCATGGCCCGCATCCGGTACTCCTCGTAGCGGGCGCCGGCCAGCTGGCACAGCGTCCCGCCGGTGAAGCCGCCGAAGACGGGGCCGCGCCACTGCGCCAGGGCGCCGCCGAGCAGCCGAGCGGTGTGCTCCGCGTCCTGCGGGGAGGCCGACTCGGCCTGCCGTACGGCCCGCACGAACTCGGCGGCGTCCAGCTCGCCCTCGGTCACCAGGAGCCGGTAGCCCGAGGGGTGCATGGTCACCCGGGACCCGGCCCGGCCCGGTTCGAGACCGCGCAGCTTGCGGCGCAGCCGGCTGACATGGGCCTGGAGCGCGTTGGCCTGGTTGTCGGGGACGGCGTCCCCCCACATCTCCTCGACCAGGCTCTCCCCGGACACCGGCTGGCCCTCGCTGACCAGCAGGGTCTGCACCAGGGTCCGCTGCAGGTCGCCGGAGATCTCCGCCGGGCCGGACACGGTACGGATCTGCAGTGCCCCGAGGATCGAGAACTTCAGCATCCTGACTCCGCCTCCCGTTGATGTCGCTGGCGTCGTCGTCCTTCTTCCGGCGACGTATCAACAGTGCGGTGCCCCTGTACCGGATCGTTCCCGATCCGTTCCCGGTCTGCGGTCAGCCGCCGTCGCCGACGACCAGGGCGGTGAGGGAGGCCACCCGCCGGGCCGCCAGTTCGGGCGAGTCGGCGTGCACGACGAGGTGTCCGGGGCGCAGCGCCTCGGGCGGCGAGACATACCGGACGTGCGGCAGTATCCCCACCTCGGTGGTCTCCAGGCGCCACGGCGGGCTCAGCAGGACCGCGGCCGCGAACCGGTTCGGCCGCACCGCGTCGACCAGCCGCCCGGCCAGCACCTCGATGGCCCCGGCCGCCAGGTCGAACCCGCCGGCCACCTTGACCAGTTCGGGCACCGGGTCGTCCCCGAGTCCCGCCCGGCAGCCGGTGATCACCGGCCCGCGCGGGGTGAGGGCGACGCTGATGTGGGCCGGCCCGTACTGGTATCCGGTCAGATCCAGCAGCGCGGTCACCACCGCGCGCACCTCGGCGGCGGTGTCGTCGGTGAGCGGGGCGGGGTGGAGCAGGCCGTAGGGGGTGCGGGCGGTGATCCCGACGGCCTGGTGCATACCGTGCACGCTCAGCGTCTCCACGGTCAGCCGCAGATCGCCGGGCGCGACCTCGGTGCCGCCGGGCGAGAGCCGGTTGTCGCGGACCAGGCGCTGTACGGCCGCCGGGTCCGAGAGCACCCTGAGGGCGCGGGCCGGGTTGACGAACAGCCCGGCCTCGGCGGCCTCCGCGAGCGGTGCGCGCAGGGCCGCCTCGTCCGTTGCGTCGACCCGGATCGAGCGCACTTGGACACCGGCGTGCGCGGCCTCGCGGACGAGGCGCTGGTCAGGGTTCAGCAGGAAGATCCGGCGGACGTCGTTGTCTTCTTTCATGCCTCTGCTCGTGGTGACGGAGTCGGCGAGGGTGGAAAGGCAGGCTACGAGCGGGCGTTACCGATCCGATCCCGGCCGGTTCCCGAGGTGGTGCGTGGGCCCAAGACGCTCACTTCTTCTGTGTGGTTGACCAGTTGACGACACACCATGGACACGGGTGCATCCCTCCTACGCTACCCGTTCCTCGGCACTTGCCGGGGGCGGATTCACGGCAAAAACAGAACATCCGGTTTACCGCGCTGTGCGGGCGTTTCGGCGCACCGGTGGCGGGCCGCAGCGTTCGGCGACCGTGTCCGCGAAGGCCCTCGCGGGCGGGCTGAGCGCGTCCCAGCGGCGGACCGCCCAGCCGACCGGCAGGGGCCGCAGCCCCGGCAGCGGCACGAGCCGCAGCGCGCCCTCACCGGGCACGGGCAGCCCCGGTACCGCGGGGACGACGGCCCGCCCCACCCCCAGCTCGGCCAGCAGCAGCGCGGTGTCCCAGTCGGCGACGCTGGTGTCGTGACCGAGCCGGACGCCCCACTCGGCGCAGGCGGCGTCGAGCTGGGCGGCGGAGGCGGAGTTCGGCGGCAGCCGGATGAGCCGTACGTCGGCGAGATCGGCCGGATCCAGTCGGGTGCGCGTGGCCAGCGGGTCGTCGGCGGGGACGGCGAGCACCCAGGGCAGCTCGACCACGGCGCGCTGCTCGATGCCGCGCACCGGAGGACCGAGGGTGATCCAGGCGAGGTCCAGGGTGCCGTCGGTGAGCGCGTCGAAGCTGCCACGGCCGGAACTGACCGTCCGGAACTCGAGGTTGACCTGCGGATGGCGGCGCCGGAAGGTGACGACGGCGTCGGACATGAAGTGCCGCACGGTGGTGGCACCGGTGGCCACGCGGACGTGTCCGCTGTGCCCGTCGAGGAGATCGCGCAGCTGCCGTACGGCCAGATCGAGGCCCGAGATCCCCTCGGCCGCCGCGGCTTCCAGGATCCGGCCGGCCCGGGTGGGCACGACCCCGCGCGGCTGCCGCTCCAGCAGGGCCACGCCGGTCTCCCGCTCCAGCCGCCTGACGTGCTGGCTGACGGCGGACTGGGTGCAGCCCAGCTCCCGTGCGACGGAACTGAGGCTCCCGGCCCGGCACACGGCCACGAACACACGGAGGTCGTCGAGGGTCACAACACCCAAGCTATCACTGGGGTTTACGGAGGAAACCTTAGGATTGACTGGCTCCTGCGGCCGTACCAGGATCGAGGGCGGGCCGCGACCGACCCAGGCGGCAACCCGCTCCACGCTCCTCGCCGAGTCCGGACCGAGGCGGGGCCGGCGGGAGCGGGTGCCGACCGTTTCAGCGTGTGTAGAGGCTCTCCACCTCGGCCGCGAAGTCCTGCATGACGTGCTGCCGCCGCAGCTTCATCGAGGGGGTCAGATGGCCCGCCGTCTCGGTGAAGTCCACGGGCAGCACGGCGAACCGGCGGATCGACTCGGGCCGGGACACCAGCTTGTTGGCCTCGTCCAGCGCCCGCTGCAGGACGGCCTCCAACTCCGGGTCGCCGACCAGGAGTTCCGGTGGCACCGGGTGCTTGCCGTTCATCTGGCGCCAGTGGGTGATGCCGTCCGGGTCGAGGGTGATGAGGGCGGCGACGTAGGGGCGCCCGTCGCCGACGAGCATGCACTGGGAGATCAGCGGGTGCTGGCGCAGCCAGTTCTCCAGCGGCGCCGGTGCCACCGACTTGCCGCCGGCCGTGATCAGCAGCTCCTTCTTGCGGCCGGTGATGGTCAGATAGCCCTCGTCGTCCAGCTCGCCCAGGTCGCCGGTGGGCAGCCAGCCGTCCCGGGTCGCGGGGACGACTCCGCCGGCCTGCGGGTCCCAGTAGCCGCGCAGGACATGGTCGCCCGCGATCAGGATCTCGCCGTCCGCCGCGATCCGCACCCGGGTGCCGGGCAGCGGCCAGCCGACCGTGCCCAGGCGGGGCTTGAGCGGCGGGGTCACCGTCGAGGCGCCGGTGGTCTCCGTGAGGCCGTAGCCCTCGAAGATCTCGATGCCGGCGCCGGCGTAGAAGGCGGCCAGGCGGCGGCCCAGCGGTGAGCCGCCGCAGATGGCGTACTTGACCTTGCCGCCCATGGCGTTGCGGATCCGCCGGTAGACCAGCGGGTCGTAGAAGGAACGGGCCGTCTTCAGGGCCCGGTTGGGTCCGCCGCCGGTGCCGGTCTGACGGGCCTCCAGCGCCTCTCCGTAGCGCACGGCCACCGCGGACGCGCGGTCGAAGACGGTCACCCGGCCGCCCGTCTCCGCCTTGGCCCGCGCGGAGTTGTAGACCTTCTCCAGCATGTACGGGATGGTCAGCAGACAGGTCGGCCGGAAGGCGGCCAGGTCCGGCAGCAGGTCCTCCGCCTTCAGGCTGGGCGCGTGCCCGAGCCGTACCCGGGCCCGGACGCAGGCGATCGCCACCATCCGCCCGAAGACATGGGACATCGGCAGGAACAGCAGCACCGACACGTCCTCCCCCGACTTCGCCTTGAAGATCGGGTAGAGGAGTTCGATCGCGTTGTCGACCTCGGCGAAGAAGTTGCCGTGCGAGAGGGCGCAGCCCTTGGGCCGGCCGGTGGTGCCGGACGTGTAGATGAGGGTGGCGAGGGTGTCGGGCCCCAGCATGCCCCGGCGGACACCGACCTCCCCGTCCGGCACCTGGGCGCCCAGCTCCGCCAGCCGCTCCACATGCCCCTTCTCCATCACCCACAGGTGCCTGAGGTCCGGCATGCGCTCCAGCTCGGGGCCGATGGCCGCGGCCTGACCCGGGGTCTCCGTGACCAGGGCCACCGCGCCGGAGTCGTGCAGGATCCAGCGGGTCTGGAAGACGGAGGAGGTGGGGTAGATCGGGACGGTGACCAGGCCGGCCGCCCAGGCGGCGAAGTCGAGCAGCGTCCACTCGTACGTGGTCCGGGCCATCACGGCGATACGGTCGCCCGGCACGAGCCCCTCCGCGATCAGCCCCTTGGCCACCGCGAGCACCTGCCCGGCGAAGTCCGCCGCGGTCACGTCCGTCCAGCGGCCGTCGGCGAGCCGGCGGCTGAGCACGACCGCGGCGGGGGCCGTCTCGGCGTTGTCGAACGGCAGGTCCGCGAGCGAGCCGTGCTTGACCGGCGGCGCGAACGGGGGGACGTACGCCTCCCGTACGGCACCGTCGAGCCGCCGGGTCTCGGGCTCCACGAGGACCGGGAGGCCGTCGTAGTCGGTGGCTTGGACTACGTGATCAGTTGACACGGGCGGCTCCTGGGGCGTGCAGCGGCGAACTGCTTGCTGCATGACGTACGTACCTCGTGCGGCGAGGTGTTCACCGGCGAGCCTTAAGCACGGGTTACCGCCGGTTAGGCAGGTGATCGTACGAGGCCGCTGTGGGGGGCTTGTGCGGGTTCGGGGGTGGTACGGAGCCGGGGGTGTGCAGCCTCGGGGGTTATGTGAGGGGGTTTCAACTTCCCGGCCCACCCGCCTGGTCGGTTGCGCCGCGACAGGGCCTTACCTCCGGTAACCTTACTCCAGAGTAAGAACTTCGTACCGAGTCGCGCGGGAGTTGGACATGGCCGACCGCCACCTGAGCTTCACCGGCACGACACCGGGCCGCTTCACCCTGGCCGCCGCCCCCGCGCTGGCCCCGCTGCTGGCCCGCGGCGCCCTGCGCTCCCCCTTCAAGCGCCCGTCCCCGGAAGCGGACTTCCCGCGCACCCGCCTGGTGCTGCCCGGCCTGCGCGTCGACCTGGCCCGGCTGGCCGCCTACGAGCGGGTGTGCGGCTTCGCCACCGGCTCGGCCGACGGCACGGACACGCTGCCCGTCACCTATCCGCACGTCCTCGGCTTCCCGCTGGCCATGCGCCTGATGAGCGGCCGGGACTTCCCGCTGCCGCTGCTCGGCCTGGTCCACACCTCGATCGAGATCGTCCGCCGCACCGGCCTGCCGGCCACCGGGGAGTACGAACTCGCCGTCCACATCGAGGGGTTGGCCCCGCACCGGCGCGGCACCGAGGCCACGGTGGTCACCGAGCTACGGGCCGGCGGCGATGCCGTATGGGAGTCGCGGAGCACCTACCTCGCCCGGCACCGGACCGACGGGACCGGTGAGCCCCGGGAGGAGGCTTCGGAGCCGCTGCCCGTGCTGGCCGAGTGGCGGCTCGCCGAGAACGTCGGCCGGCGCTACGGCGCCGCCTCCGGCGACCGCAACCCCATCCACCTGCACCCCCTCGCCGCCCGCCTCTTCGGCTTCCCGCGCGCCATCGCGCACGGCATGTGGACGGTGGCCCGCTGTCTGGCCGCCCACGGCACACCCGGCGCGGCCGTGGTCCGGGCCCGGTTCCGGGCACCGGTGCTGCTGCCGGGGACGGTGGCCTACGGCGCGGATGGCGTGCGCCGCTTCGAGCTGCGGGGCAGTGAGGGTCAGCTGCACCTGTGCGGGGAAGTGGGGGCGGTGGGCTCATCGCGGTAGGGGTGCATGGCCGTCGCCGGGTGCGGGTGCGTGGGGCTTGTTCGCGCAGTTCCCCGCGCCCCTAAAAGCACGTTGCGGCTCGCCTACCTAAGGGGCGCGGGGAACTGCGCGACCAGCCACGAACCATCCGCACCAGGCAACGGCGACGCACCCCTACGGCGCTACACCTCACCCGCCGGCGGAGTCCAAGGGCTGCCCTTCATCAGGTTGCCCAGCCCCGCCCAAGCGAAGTTCATCAACGTGGCCGCCGCCTGCCGTGCCGTGACTCCAGGCGTGGCGTTCGCCCAGGCGGCGAGCGACTCCGCGGCTCCGACCAGGGCCTCGGCAAGCCCGGCGACCTCGCGCTCGGGAAGGTCGGGGTCACGGTGGGCCTCGCGGGCCGCGACCGCGATCAGCTGGGTCACGAACGCGACGATCTCCTCGCGCATCGCGGTGACCTCGGCGGCGAAGTTCTCGCCGTGGGTGCGGGCCTGGAGGTGCAGCACGGACCAGCCGTCGGGGTGCTCGGCGGTGTGCGCGAAGAACGCCTGGAGCCCGTCCCACAGCTGGCGGTCGGCGGGCAGCCCCGCGCGGACCCCGGCCCGGACGGCCTCCGTCAGGGCGCCGGCCTCGCGGCGGATGCAGGCGGTGAAGAGGTCTTCCTTCGAGTTGAGGTACAGGTAGACCAACGGCTTGGACACGCCCGCGAGTTCGGCTATCTCGTCCATCGAGGCGGCCATGTAGCCGCGTTGGCCGAAGATCCGCACGGCGGCGTCGAGCATCTGCTGCTCCCGAACCGCCCTCGGCATCCGTTTGGTCTTCACGGCACCCATAGCGCCAAGACTAGTTGGGCGCGGCTGCCCCGCCCTGCGCCCGCGCGGAGTCGTCCGCCCCGTCCTCCTGGCTGCGGTTGGCATCCAGGTTGGCCTTCATCCGGTCGACCCTGTCCACGATCTGCACGGAGGCCCGGTCCCGCTCCCTGCGCAGCACCACGAAGCTGATCGGCGCCGAGAGCACCATCGCGAGCAGCAGCACCCACAGGAAGTTGGAGTCGCCGAAGCCACGCGGGAAGATCCCGGAGTAGACGGCTCCCCAGACGACCACGAGGCAGCCGGCGAAGATGCCGAGGCGCATCAGCGTGTATCGGAGCATCTCAATCCACTCTTCCGATTCCAAATAGGGGCACCGTCCAGTGAAGCACGGTGCGGACCCGATCTTGCAGCGGGGTCAGAGCAGCGGCAGCAGCATGAAGATGTCGTCCCGGTCGTCGTCGGGCGCGACCCGGATCGCGCCGGGTATCCGGCCGACCTCCTTGTAGCCGCAGGAGCCGTAGAAGTGCTCCAGGCCGAGGCCGCCCCGGCAGGTGAGCCGTATGGCCTCGACGCCGTCGAGGCCGCGGGCGGCGTCGGCGGCGGCCGCGAGGAGGTCGCGGCCGTAGCCCTTGCCCTGGTGCCGGGGGTGCACCATCACCGTGTACAGCCACACCCAGTGCTTCATCAGCCGGTGGGTGTTGTACGTGAGGAACGCGGTCGCCGCGACCGCGCCCGTCCCGTCCCGGCCCACCAGCAGCCGGGTACGGCCCTCGGCCATCGCGACGAGGTGCTTGACCAGCTCGGGGCGTATCTCGTCGGCGGTCACCGGCGGCACGAAGCCGACCGAACCGCCCGCGTTGGAGACGTCGGCCCACAGTGTGAGCACGTCGTCCCTGAGGGCAGGCGAGACCGCCGGGTCCAGCTCGAACGACAGCGTCACCGGCTCACACCCGCATCGGCTGCGGCGACTCGCGGCGCAGCGGGTCCGGGCCGTCGTACTCGCGGATGATCTCGTACCGCGTGTTCCGCTCCACCGGACGGAAGCCGGCGTCGCGGATCAGGTCCAGCAGGTCCTCGCGGGTCAGTTTGTTCGGGGTGCCGTAGTTGTCCGCGTCGTGCGTGATCTTGTACTCGACGACCGAGCCGTCCATGTCGTCGGCGCCGTGCTGGAGCGCGAGCTGGGCGGTCTGCACGCCGTGCATGACCCAGAAGACCTTGACGTGCGGGACGTTGTCGAAGAGCAGGCGGGAGACGGCGAAGGTCTTGAGGGCCTCCGCACCGGTCGCCATCTGCGTCCGCGCCTGAAGGCGGTTGCGGACCTTGCCGTCCTTCATGTCCACGAAGTCGTGCTGGTAGCGCAGCGGGATGAAGACCTGGAAGCCGTTCGTCTCGTCCTGCAGCTCGCGCAGGCGCAGGACGTGGTCGACCCGGTGGCGGGGCTCCTCGATGTGGCCGTACAGCATGGTGCACGGGGTCTTCAGACCCTTCTCGTGCGCCAGGCGGTGGATGCGGGACCAGTCCTCCCAGTGGGTCCGGTGGTCCACGATGTGCTGGCGGACCTCCCAGTCGAAGATCTCGGCTCCGCCACCGGTGAGGGACTCCAGGCCGGCGTCGATGAGTTCGTCGAGGATCTCGCTCGCGCTCAGCCCGGAGATGGTCTCGAAGTGGTGGATCTCGGTGGCCGTGAAGGCCTTGAGCGAGACGTTCGGCAGGGCGGCCTTCAGCTCCCGCAGCGAGCGCGGGTAGTAGCGCCACGGCAGGTTCGGGTGCAGGCCGTTGACGATGTGCAGCTCGGTGAGGTTCTCCGACTCCATCGTCCTGGCGAGCCGGACGGCCTCCTCGATGCGCATCGTGTACGCGTCCTTCTCGCCCGGCTTGCGCTGGAACGAGCAGTAGGCGCAGGAGGCCGTGCACACGTTCGTCATGTTGAGGTGCCGGTTGACGTTGAAGTGCACGACGTCACCGTTCTTGCGCGTCCGCACCTCGTGCGCGAGGCCGCCCAGCCAGGCCAGGTCGTCCGACTCGTACAGCGCGATGCCGTCCTCGCGGGTCAGCCGCTCACCGGAGCGGACCTTCTCCTCCAGCTCGCGCTTGAGCCCGACGTCCATGCCAACACCTTTCTACGACAGCTCGCCCAACGGTACGCCTAGACCTCTTCGGGAAGTTCCCCGACCCGGTTCTCCCACTTCGTGGACAGCACGATCGTGGTACGGGTCCGGGACACGCCCTTGGTCCCGCTGAGCCGCCGGATGATCCGCTCCAGCCCGTCCACGTCGGCCGCCCGCACCTTGAGCATGTAGGAGTCGTCGCCGGCGATGAACCAGCAGTCCTCGATCTCGGGGAGTTCCTTCAGCCGCTGCGCCACGTCCTCGTGGTCGGCGGCGTCGGAGAGCGAGATGCCGATCAGGGCGGTCACGCCGAGGCCGAGGGAGGCCGCGTTCACGGTGGCGCGGTAACCGGTGATGACACCGGCCGCCTCCAGCCGGTTGATGCGGTCGGTGACGCTGGGTCCCGACAGGCCGACGAGGCGTCCCAGCTCCGCGTAGGAGGCCCGGCCGTTCTCCCTCAGGGCCTGGATGAGCTGCCTGTCCACCGCGTCCATGCGATCGAAGCCTTCCCCTGGAAAAGTTCTGAACGTTCCTGAAGTGATGAGAGGTACTGCGACTTGCCCGTCGTGCTCGACTTGCTCGACTACCGGACGGCTGAGCCGCCGCCGAGTTCGCCCTTCCAGCGCCGGTACAGACCGTGCCCGACGCCCGCCGCGTCCAGCACCCGCCCGGCGACGAAGTCCACCAGATCCTGGATGTGGGTCGCGCCCGCGTAGAAGGCGGGTGAGGCCGGCACCACGCCGGCCCCCGCGTCGTCGAGCGCGACGAGGTGCCGCAGGGTCTGACCGTTCAAGGGGGTCTCCCGTACGGCCACGACCAGCGGCCGGCGCTCCTTCAGTGTGACGCTCGCCGCACGCTGGAGCAGATCCTTGGACAGCCCGAGGGCGACACCGGCGACACAGGCCGTGGAGGCCGGGACGATGAGCATCCCCTTCGCCGGGTACGACCCCGAGGACGGCCCCGCCGCGAGATCCCCCGCGCTCCAGTACCGCACCCCGCTCACGTCCACGTCGAAGGTCCCGGGCTTCCCGTCGGCGCCCCGGGCCAGCCATTCCCGCAGGTCCTCCTGCCAGTGCGCGTCCCGGAACGAGATCCCCGTCTCGTCCAGCAGCGTCAGCCGCGAGGCCCGGCTGACCACCAGGTCGACCGCCTCCCCCGCGTCCAGCAGCGCCCGCAGCACGGCAGCGGCATACGGCGTCCCGGAAGCTCCGGACACCCCCACGATCCAAGGCGCGCGCTGCGTTTCTCCTGCGTTCACACCTTGAGCGTACCGGCGGACGAAAAGGTGCTCAGGCCGGGCCGGGCCACCCACGGCACCGCACCGCGCTCAGACCGTCAGACCCCGAACCAGAAGATCAAGCAGCGCACACACGAACAGGGCAATCCCGATGAACCCGTTGACGCTGAAGAACGCCCTGTTCAGGCGGGAGAGGTCGTGGGGCCGGACGATCCGGTGCTCGTAGACGAACGCGCCCGCGACGATCGCCAGGCCCAGCCAGAAGAAGGCGCCCGCGTGCGTCGTCAGGGCGTACCAGACGAACAACCCCGTCGTCACGGCGTGACAGACCCGCGCGCCCCAGATCGCCGCCGGGATGCCGAAGCGGGCCGGGACCGACATCACGCCGGTCTCGCGGTCGGTCTCGACGTCCTGGCAGGCGTAGATCAGGTCGAAGCCGCCGATCCAGATGCCGACGGCGAGCCCGAGGATCACCGCGTCCCAGGACCACTCACCCGAGATGGCGAGCCAGCCGCCGACCGGGCCCATCGCCTGCGCCAGGCCCAGGATGGCCTGCGGGAAGTTCGTGAACCGTTTGCCGTACGGGTAGACCACCATCGGGATGACCGCGATCGGGGCCAGGGCCAGGCACAGGGGGTTCAGGAGAGCCGCCGCGCCCAGGAAGATCACCAGCGCGATCAGGGCGCCCGTCCAGGCGTGCCGTACCGACATCGCGCCGGTCACGAGTTCGCGGTGGGCCGTCCGGGGGTTACGGGCGTCGATCTCGCGGTCGATGATCCGGTTGACCGCCATGGCGAAGGTGCGCAGGCCGACCATGCAGATGGTGACGAGAAGGAGCCGGCCCCAGTGGATGTTCCTGTCCCACTGGTACATCGCGGTCAGGGCGGCGATGTAGGCGAAGGGGAGCGCGAAGACCGAGTGCTCGATCATCACCAGGCGGAGGAACGCCTTGGTGCGTCCCGGCTGCGGGAGTGCCGCGGAGGCGCTGCTCACAGGCCGTACTCCTTCCAGCGGCGGTCCACCAGGGCCGCCGTATCCGGGTCGGACTCCACCATGTCCGGCCATCCGCCGTCGCGCGTGTAACCCTCCTCGGGCCACTTCTTCGTGGCGTCGATGCCCGCCTTGCCGCCCCAGAACTGCTGGTAGGAGGCGTGGTCGAGGTGGTCGACGGGGCCTTCGACGACCGTGAGGTCGCGGGCGTAGTCCGTGTTGCCGAGGGCCCGCCAGGCGACCTCGTGCAGATCGTGCACGTCACAGTCGGAGTCCACGACCACGATCAGCTTGGTGAGGGACATCATGTGGGCCCCCCAGATCGCGTGCATGACCTTCTGCGCGTGCTTCGGGTACTTCTTGTCGATCGAGACGATCGCACAGTTGTGGAAGCCGCCGGCCTCGGGCAGGTGGTAGTCCACGATGTCCGGGACGATGATCTTCAGGAGGGGCAGGAAGAAGCGTTCCGTGGCGCGGCCGAGCGGGCCGTCCTCGGTGGGCGGCCTGCCGACGACGATCGACTGGAGCAGCGGGCGCTTCCGCATCGTCACGCAGTCGATCTTCAGGGCCGGGAACGGCTCCTGCGGGGTGTAGAAGCCGGTGTGGTCGCCGAAGGGGCCCTCCGGGAGCATCTCGCCGGGCTCCAGCCAGCCCTCCAGCACGACCTCGGCGTTCGCCGGGACCTGGAGCGGCACCGTCTTGCAGTCGACCATCTCGGTCCGCTTGCCCGCGATGAACCCGGCGAAGAGGTACTCGTCGATGTCCCCGGGGAGCGGGGCGGTGGAGGCGTAGGTCACGGCCGGCGGGCAGCCGAAGGCGATGGCGACCGGGAGACGCTCGCCGCGCCGGGCCGCCACCTGGTAGTGGTTCCGGCTGTCCTTGTGGATCTGCCAGTGCATGCCGATGGTGCGCTTGTCGTGCCGCTGCAGGCGGTACAGGCCGAGGTTGCGGATGCCGGTCTCGGGGTCCTTGGTGTGGGTGAGCCCGAGGTTGAAGAAGGAGCCGCCGTCCTTCGGCCAGGTGAACAGGGCCGGCAGCCGGTCGAGGTCCACCTCGTCGCCGTGCAGGACGACTTCCTGTACGGGGGCTTCCTTCACCTTCTTCGGCGGCACGTGCGCCATCGCGCCCAGCTTCCCGAACGCCTCGCGCACGCCCACGAACCCGTGCGGCAGCTCGGGCCGCAGCAGCCCGCCGATCTTCTCGGAGATCTCGCCGTACGACTTCAGGCCCAGCGCCTTCAGCAGCCGCCGGTCCGTCCCGAAGACGTTCATCGCGAGGGGCATCGCCGAGCCCTTCACGTTCTCGAAGAGCAGCGCCGGTCCCCCGGACTTCTGCACCCGGTCGACGATCTCCCCGACCTCCAGATACGGGTCGACCTCGGCCTTGATGCGCTTGAGGTCTCCCTCGCGCTCCAGCGCCCTGAGCAGGGAGCGAAGATCGTCGTAAGCCATGTGTCCCAGTATCTGTCACCCGATACCCTGGCCCGGTCACCGGGGCCTACTCACATCTCGAAGAGGGCGCACGTCGATGCTCAGGTATCTGCCGTTCCTGCTGGTCCTGGCGTTGTGGATCTACGCCTTCGTGGACTGCCTGAACACCCCCGAGGAAGAGGTGCGCCACCTGCCGAAGGTGGTGTGGGTGATCATCATCCTGCTCTTCGGCGAGGTGCTGGTGGGCCCGGTCGCCTGGCTGATCACCGGCAAGGTGCGGCGCGCCCCCGCTGGGGAAGGCTCCACCCCCTCCGAGTGGCACAGGAACACCGCGGCGAACTGGGTCGCCCCCGACGACAACCCCGAGTTCCTGAAGTCCCTCGACAAGGACGACCCCGAGAAGGGCTGATGGAACTCCGGCTGCTCGTCACCTTCGAGAAGGTCGCCACGGTCCTGGGCTTCACCCGGGCGGCGGCCGAACTGTCGTACGCGCAGTCCAGCGTGACCAGCCAGATCCGCACCCTGGAGTCCGACCTGGGCGTCGAGCTGTTCGACCGGCTCGGCGGCCGCATCCGGCTCACCGAGGCGGGCGAGCGGCTGCTGCCCTACGCCCGGCAGATCATCGAGCTGACCGAGGAGGCCCGGGCGGCGGTCACCGGAGCCGAGGAGCCGTCCGGCACCCTCACCGTCGGCACCATGGAGTCCCTGACCTCCTACCGGCTGCCCCCGCTGCTGGAGTACTTCCACCACCGCCACCCGAAGGTGCGGCTCGCCCTGCGCACCACCATCGGCGACGAGACCCGGCAGGCGCTGCGGCAGGGGACGTACGACGTCGGTTTCCTGATGGAGGAGGAGACCGGACACCCGGGCCTGGAGAGCGCGGTGCTGGCGGTGGAGCCGCTGGCGCTGGTCGCGGCGCCCGGGCACCCGCTGGCCGGAGCCGCGGTCGCGACGGCCGATCTGACCGGGCAGTCCCTGCTGGCCACCGAGCCGGGCTGCGCCTACCGGGACCTGTTCGAGCGGGAGCTGACGGCGCTGAAGCCGGTGGAGTTCATGGAGTTCGGCACGATCGAGGCCACCAAGCGCGCGGCGGCGGCCGGCCTCGGGATCGCGCTGCTTCCCGAGGTGACGGTCGCCGCCGAACTCGCGACGGGCTCCCTCGTACGGCTCGCGTGGGAGCCGCCGTTCACGCTTCGCACGCAGCTGGCGTGGCGGTCCGGGAAGCGGCTTCCGGCCCATGCCCGGCTGTTCGTGGAGCAGGCGCGGCGGCTCGTGGTCGAGCAAGGGTGACCTTCAGGCTCGCCGTCACGATCAGCGGGACGCCCAGCGCCTGGACGAGGCCGATGTGGTGGCCGTACACCGCCCAGTCCATGACCATCGCCACGGCCGGGTAGACGAAGGCGAGTACGGCGATCTTCGCGGTGGGCAGCTGGGCGTAGGCGGCGTACATGAGGACGTACATCACGCCGGTGTGGATGAAGCCCAGCCCGATGAGCCAGCCCCAGTCCCAGCCGGTCCCGCGCATCGCGCCGAAGTCGGCGAACGGGAGCAGCAGCGGGATGCCGACCAGGACCTGGACGAGGGCGATCAGATGCGGGCGTACGCCGGTGATCCGCTTGGTGACCAGGGTGGACAGGCCGTAGAGGAGGGCGGCGAGCAGGGCCTGGCCGATGCCGGTGAGGTAGGCGCCGCCGCCGGTGAAGTCGGCGGGGGTCACGCCGGAGACCAGGATCAGGCCCGCGAAGGCGACGGCGATCCAGCCGACCCGGGCGGCGGTGAGCCGTTCCCGGAAGAGGAGGGCGCCGAGGAGGACCACGTAGAAGGGCTGCGTGTGGTAGACCACGGTGGCCACGGAGATGGACGTGTTCTCGTACGACTGGAACAGCAGCACCCAGTTGAAGACGATGAACACCCCGCCCAGGACGGCGAGTCCGAGGGTGCGCGGGGTGAAGCCGTGGTCGCGCAGCCACCCTCGTGCGAGGACGTAGCCGCCGAGGGCGAGGGCGCCGAACAGGACGCGGAAGAAGACGACGTCGAAGGGCGAGGCGCCCGACTCGACGACGAAGACGCCGAGGGTGCCGGACAGCATCATCGCGGTGGTCAGCTGGGCCGTGCCCTTGTGCTCTGGGGTCATGCCGACGACGCTACGAAGGGTCGCCGGTGCCGGTCCACGGGCCGCTGGGGCGTCCTGCCGATGGGGGCATCGGGCGGGCCGATGGGCGCAGGTCGGGCGCCCTCACTGGAAGACCGCCACCGGGTATTGGAGCACCACCTCGCGGGTGCCGGAGCGCCAGCTCGTCACCTTGCCCAGGCAGTGGGCCTGGAACTCGCCCTCGGGCAGCTGCCGGTCCGGGGTGCGCAGCCCCTCGACGCGCAGGACGACCCGCAGGTGTGCGGCCTCCTCGCCGTCTCCGTAGGGGGCCCGCATCACCAGCGTCTCGCCCTGGCTGCCCTGGGCTTCGAACCGGCCGGTGACCATGACGAACTCGCCGATCTCGCTGAGCACCACCTCGCCTGCGGCCGCGTCCGCGAGCAGGGCGCGGTTCGGCGTGACCGTTCCGGAGTCCCGGCGCAGCCGCACCCGGACGAGCGCGTCCTTGCGCTGCAGCACGGACAGCAGCAGGCCGATGACCGATATCGGCTCGCTGTTCTCCACGTACTTGGCGACGACCTCGGTGGTTCTGCCCCCGGTCAGCTGGAACAGCAGGGACACCAGCGGAATCACCGCCAGACAGCCGGTGTTGCGCACGCGCCGCTCCTCCACCTCCCGGCGCAGCGCCGACCGGTAGTTGCCCATCTTGAACAGACCCATGACGGCGTCGTTGTCCAGGTACAGCGGAAGGTAGTTGGGGTCCTCGGGTGCCTTCCTGACCCGTCGGAGGGCCTGCCGTACGACGAGCACGGCCAGCACGAGCAGGCCGGCGAAGGCTGCCAGCCACCATGTCATCGCGCCCCACCAGGCGCTCCACCAGGTGCCGTCAAGAACAGCCACGGATCTCCTTGAACGCGGTGGACAGGGACGAGTCGTGGGCGTCGACCATGCGGCCGCCGGTCACCGAGGCGACCTGGCGCAGTTCCGCCGCGTCGGCGTCCCCGAAGTAGACGGGGTAGGTGTGCACCGCGCGGGCGTCGGCGGGGCGGGCCCGGTAGCGGCTGACGAACGTGGTCCGGCCGATGCCCGCGTTGTTCTCGCCGTCGGTCATCAGCACGATGGACACCGCCCGCCCGGGGTCCTCGCGCACGGCCCGCTCGGCGGTGGCGTAGCCGTGGTCCAGGGCGGACCAGATCGCCGTGGAGCCGTCGTAGCCGCCGTCGGCGACGAAGTCCTCCAGCCGGGTGAGGTCGGCCGCGCCGTGGACGGTGACCGTGCGCTCGTCCAGGGGCCGGCCGCCGAAGCGGACGGCGGTCAGCCGCTCGCCCTGGTAGAAGCGGACGAACTTGGCCGCGGCCGAGGAGTCCGCCCCGCTCAGGCCCGCGAACGCGGCGCGCAGCGCGGTCGTACGGGCGCCGCGCATGGAGTCGGAGAAGTCGAGCAGGAAGATCACCTGGTCGGCGACGCGGCGCCGGGGGTCGCCGTAGTCGTCCAGGAGCCGGTCGAGGACGGCCGGGTCGTCGGGGAAGTACAGCGCGTTGTCCAGGGGCGCCTTGAGCCGCTCGTCGCGGCGGACGGCGGTGTTGACCGGGCGACGCAGCGTGCGCCGCATGATGTCCCGCTGGTGGCCGGGGTCCGTCAGCCACTTCACCACCCGGTCGTAGGCGTCCCGGCGGGCGGGGTCGAGCAGGAGCAGCGGGTAGTCGGACAGGACCATGCCGTCGGCGGGGTGCACGATGACCAGCGGCTGTTTGAGCCGCCCGGAGGCGTTCAGGGTCAGCAGCTCGGACTCGTAGGTGATCAGGGCGTTGGTGCGGCCCGGACGGCCGGCGAAGGCGTCGAGCAGGTCGCGGGAGGTCTCGGCGGTGAGGGTCTGGCCGGAGCGGAAGCCGCGCAGCCGGTCGCAGCTGACGTCCTCGGGGCGCAGCGCGCCGCCGGTGCCGGCCGCGGCGGTGGCGACGCCGACGAGGGCGGCGAGGCCGCTGTTGCTGTGCCGGGGGTCGGCCATGCCGAAGCGGACGGTGCCGGTGGCGGCGGCGTCGGCGATGTCCGCCCAGGACACGCGTCCGCCCGGTGCCTTGGGGCGCAGTCGCCGGGCCACGTCCTGGGTGAGGCCGACCACGACCGGGGAGCGCATGATCGAGGTGCGCTGCACGCCGGTGGCCGGGGCGGCTCCGGCGGGGGCCTGCTTCGCCCGGAGCCGGAGGTAGCGGTCGGAGGAGAGCCAGGCCAGGTCGTAGGAGTGGCGGCCGGTCAGCAGGGTGTCGCCGGCGTCGTTGGTCGGCTTGTAGTCCAGGTCCAGACGGACCCCGGTGTCCTCGCGCAGCTGGTCCAGCAGGGGTCCCATGTCGGCGAGTTCGTCGCTGGCCAGCACGCGCAGGGTGGTGTCGGGACCGCTGCCACCACCGGAGCAGGAGACCAGGGCGGCGAGGAGGGCCAGACAGAGGGCGAGGGTGAGCGGCCGGGCGCTCCCGCGGCGTGAGGTCACGGCGCCTCCCCGCCGGCCGCCGACTGCGCGACCGGGTCGCAGTCCCCGACCACCTCGATCATCCGCTCCAGCAGTTCGAGGCGGGGCAGCACGGCCTTGGTGTCGTCGTCCGCGAGGACCGGTGCCTGGATGTGGCGTTGGTGCAGGAACCGGGTCAGCGCGTCGCTGGTGGAGGCGGCACCGGCGGCGTCCTTGACCCGGAAGCCCAGTTCCATCGCGCGCTTCTGCAGGTCCGGGTCCTTGGTGATCAGTTCGCCGAGCCGGTCGCCCTGCGGGGTGAGCGCGATGAACTGCGGCTCGGTGACGAAGCGTGCCGTCGGGTAGAGCAGGACGCGCTCGCTGTCGGCCCGGCCGCTGTCCGCCTGTGCGGTGATCTGGTGGGCCAGGAACTGGTGCTCGTAGATGACCGCGATCGGGGCGATGCTCTTGCCCTCGGCGGAGACGTAGGTGTCGTTCTGCTCCGAGGACGGCATGCCCTGGTCGTTGAGCAGCAGCCTGATCCGGTCGGCGAAACGCGTCGCCTCGGTCGCGTTCTGCGGAATGTTGTCGTGGTTCCACACGTAGGAGACCAGCCCCAGGTAGGTGCCCGCGGAGTTGGCCTCGCAGATGTCGGAGGTCTGGGCGAGCACCTTGTTGCCGTTGTGGATGCCGTGCCGCTCGATGCCGAGGCCCGTCCAGCGCTGCCCGTCGGCGGTCGCCCGGAGGAACTTCTCCATGTCGAGCGAGTAGTAGAGCGGCTTCGCTCCGGCCGGCACGCCCGGCAGCGGGGTGGCGATCCCGGCCTCTTGCAGCGTCTCGGCGTACTCGCGATAGGTGCCGAGGACGATCGGGCTGACGAACGGGCGGTACGTCGTCGCCGGGTGCCCCTCGGCCGCGCGCTTCTTGGTGATCAGGTCGGCGGCGGGCTGTCCGGAGGGGAAGACGACGTCGTAGTCGTCGTAGTTCTGGGCGGCGATGCCGCGCGAGCCCATGCGGGTGATGTGCACCCGGAAGCCGTGCCGGACGAGCAGTCGCTGGACCTCGGGATCCTCGAAGTAGTCCGCTTTCGAGGCCATCTTGGCCTCGATGGTGACGATGCGCGTGAACGGCAGGGCGACATGCCCCTGGACGAACACCACGAACGCGCAGAGCGCGGTGGCGCCCGCGACGACGCGCGGGACCAGCCGGCGCACACGGGAGCGCCGGCTGGGTAAGACCGTCGGAGCGCCGACTTTCAGGCGGGGCTCACCGGTCTGACGAGGTCTGTCGGTCTCTGTTCTCTGCGTGGCCACCCGGGTCTCCTGAGTGAGCGGGGGCAGGATCGTCTGCGCGCAGGACGGACCACGGTCGAACGCTCAACGAACGTGCGCCAAAAGGAACGTGAAGGTCTGTCAGGGATTTGGGTCGGGGGTATGCAGGACGAGGTCGAGCAGCCCCGGGAAGCGTGCGTCGAACTCCGTCCGGCGCAGCCGGTTGACCCGCTTGGGCCCCTCGTCCCGCTGTTCGACCAGGCCCGCGCCGCGCAGTACCGCGAAGTGGTGGCTGAGGGCCGCCTTGCCGACCGGCACGTCGAAGCTGCCGCAGCTGCGGGACCACTCGGTGGAGCCGGCCAGCTCCCTGACCAGGGTGAGGCGCACGGGGTCGGCGAGGGCGGAGAGCGCGGTGAGGACGGACACCTGATCGGGGTGGGTGTGCTCCGGGGCGGCCCGGTGGCTGCTCGCGGCCATGCCGCCCTCCTCGCTGCCGTGTCCGCTCGACCACTTGCCGAGTGTTCGATGAAAATCATACACTCGCGAGTGTTCGCTTTTTGTTGAACACTCTTCCCGAGCCGGAGGTGCGCCATGCGCGCGGTCGAGTTCCAGCAGTACGGCGGTCCCGAGGTGCTGAGGGCGGTGACGGCCGAGGCGCCCGAGCCCGGCCCCGGCCAGGTGAGCATCGACGTGGCCTACACGGGCGTGAACTTCGCCGACCTGAAGGCCCGCGCGGAGGGCTACCGGGTGCCGGAGCTGCCCTACGTCCCCGGCCTGGAGGTCTCCGGCCGGATCCGCGCACTCGGCGCGGGCGTCACCGGCCTGGCCGTCGGCCAGGAGGTGGCGGCGCTGACGGAGGGCGGGGCGTACGCGGAGGTGGTCGTGGCCGACACGACCACCGTCTTCCCGCTCCCCTCGGGCGTGGACCTGCGCACGGCGGCCACGCTCCCGACGGTCCTGCCGACGGCGTACGCCCTGATCCACCAGGTCGGCCGGCTCCAGCCCGGCGAGACGGTCCTGGTCCAGGGAGCGGCCGGCGGTATCGGCACGGTGGCCGGCCAGCTGGCCCGGGCGGCGGGCGCCGGAGCGGTGTACGGCGTGGTGTCCTCGGCGGCGAAGGCGGCCTTCGCCAAGGAGCACGGCTACGACGAGGTGTTCGTCGGCGCCTTCCAGGACCCGGTGCGGCAGGCCACCGGCGGCCGGGGCGTCGACCTGGTCCTGGACCCGGTCGGCGGCGACACCCTGCGCGCGGGCCTCGCCTCCCTGGCGCCCTTCGGCCGCCTGGTCTCCTTCGGCAACGCCGGCTCCGCCGAGCCGTGGACCGTGGGCCAGCCCGAGCTGTACCCGCTCGGCATCTCGGTCTCCGGCTTCTCCATCCTGACCCTCGCGAGGACGGCCCCGGCCGAGCTGCGCCGCCTGTCCGAACAGGCCTTCGCCAAGGCGGTCGACGGCACGGTGGCCCTGCCGGTCACGGCCGAGTTCCCCCTGGCGGACGCGGCGGAGGCACACCGGCTGATGGGCGCCCGGACGAGCACGGGGAAGCTGCTGCTCCGCGTGACCGCCTAGGCGCCCCGTCTCACGTCCTCGCCCAGCTCTGGGAGGCGGCGCCGGACTGGCAGGTCGCCTCGGCCGTCCCGCCGCCGTAGGCGAGGTCGAGGCAGCCGCCGTCGTAGACGGTGCTCAGGGAGTTGCCCGAGCCCGTCTTCCACAGGCGGACGTTGCTGCTCTGGGCGCAGTCGCCGACGAAGACGGCCTGGCCTTTGCCGTTGGCGCTCAGGCACGCGCCGGACGACACGTTGACGACCTTGACGGAGCCGCCCGAGGCGCTGCGGAACGTCCACACGGCGGACGAGGCCGAGCAGTCACCGAGACCCGTGGAGCCGTAGACCTGGATCAGGCACTTGTCGTTCTCGCCGTTCTTGAGCCGGAAGTTTCCCGTGCCGGGGCTGGTCGTGGCGGTCCCTCCGGAAGAGGAGCCACCGGAGCTGCTGGAACCGCCCGATGAACCGCCCGAGGAGCCCCCGGAGGAGCCGCCGGAGCTGCTGGAACCGCCGGACGAGCCGCCCGAGCCGGAGCCCGAGCCACCGCCGCTGGTGCTGGTTCCGCCACCCGTCGAACCCGAGCCACCGGAGTCGCCCGAGCCACCGGCGCCGTCCTTGCCGCCTCCCGAACCTCCCTTGCCCGGCTTCTTCTTCCCCGCGGGAGAGGCCGAGCCCTTCCCGCCCGGTTTCCCGCTGCCGGACGGGCTCGCGGAGGACTGACCGGGCGCCGGATCGGCCGACGCGGAGACGGAGGCCCCGGGGGTGCCCGCGGTGTCCTCCCGGCCGGAGTCGGTGGCGTACGGCAGGAGCTGTAAGGCCAGGGTCGCCGTACCGACGACGACCACGGCCGGTACGACCGCCAACAGGATGCGCGTACGACGCCGTTCGCGGGGCCGCTCCGCCTCCCGCTGCTTCCCGGAGGGCCGTACGACCACCTCGGGCTCGGCCCCGGCCTCCGGCTCGGGCTCCGGTTCGGGCTCCACCGCCGTCACCTCCGGCACCTGCGCCGCGAACGCCGCCCGCGCGGCCAGCCGTTCGGTGACGGACTCGGGCCACAGCGGGGGCTCGGACGGGCCCCGGCCGGCGGCCAGTTCGAGGAGTTCGGCGGCGCTGGGCCGGCCCTCGGGATCCTTGTCCAGGCAGGACGCGACGACGGCGGCCAGCTCCGCGTCCGCCTCGCGCAGCTCCTCCAGGTCGGGCTGCTCGTGCACGATCCGGTACAGCACGCCGTGCCCGGACTCGTCCCCGAACGGCGGCCGCCCGCTGCCCGCGAACGCGATCACCGAACCCAGCGCGAACACGTCCACCGCGCCGGTCAACCGCCGTGCCCCCGAGGCCTGTTCGGGAGACATGTAGGCGGGGGTGCCCACCACCATGCCGGTCCGGGTCAGCTGGCTCTGCTCGGCGGCCCGGGCGACCCCGAAGTCGATGAGGGTGACCCCCTCAAGGGTGAGCATGACGTTGGACGGCTTGACGTCCCGGTGCACCATGTCCAGCTCGTGCACCGCCGCCAGCCCCGCCGCGGCCTCCCGCAGCAGCAGCCACAGCGCCTCGGGCGGCAGCGGCCCGCCGTGCACCTCAAGAGCCTCGCGCAGGGTCAGTCCCGGCACGTACGCGGTGGCGAACCACGGCGGCCTGGCATCCCGGTCGCCCGCCAGCAGCGGCGCGGTGGCCTCGGCGGGCAGCCGGGCGAGGTTGTCCAGCTCGTGCCCGAAGCGCCGTACGAAGTCCTGGTCCTCGCCCACCACGGAGGGCAGCACCTGCTTGACGGCCGCGTACCGGCCCTCGTGCACACCCAGGTAGACCCGCCCCATGCCGCCGGCCCCGAGCCGCCCGACCAGCGGGATCGGCCCGATCCGCCGGGGATCGCCGTCCTCCAGCGACTCGACGCCGTTCTGTTCCCCGTTCAAGTCTCTCCCCCTGTGGGTCACTTGGCTTTCTGCAACCTACTTCAGCGACAGCACCGGCGGCTCCGGGGGGCGTGCGCACGGAAAAAAGGGCCGGGCCGGGCCGCACCCGTCTCGAACGGATGCGGACCGGCCCGGCCAACTCGACCCAACGAGCTGCGGATCAGCTCCAGCGCTGGCGCGGGGCGCCCGCGTCGGGAGCGGTGACGACGGCCCCGCTGGGCGACAGCCCGAGGGTGCGCCCGGTCGCCTTGTTCTGCAGGTTCCAGCCCGAGGAGTCGTTGCTCTCGTACCACCTCTGGTAGTCGCCGCCGTTGCACGCACCCAGGTAGACGGCGCCGTTGCTGTTGCTGTCGAGGCACTTCCCGGTGAGGTGGTGCTTCATGGTGAAGGAGCCGTCGGACTGCTTGTTCTCGTCCCACTTCATGCTCGCCCCGGTGGCGGAGGTCGTACGGACCTTGCTGTTGAAGTAGGCCAGGTACTCGCCGTTGCTCTTGCTCTTCCAGGTGACGGCGTGGTCGGCGGCGAATGCCTGCCCCGTACCCGCAAGGGCCAACACCGGGGCGAGACATGCCGCGGCGACGAACTTGGCCACCAAACGCTTCTTCATGGAGTTCCCCGTTCACAGGTCGAATGTCGTGTCCGGCGACAACGGCTGCCTCACCTGCGGGCGTACGACCGGTGAGCGGCGCGTGCGCTGCGTTCACCCGAGGGTGAAGAGTGACAGCGGCCTTGACATGCCGAATCGATCATTGAGGTCGGCGTCACGCTACCCCGCCGCGATCACCCCCAGCAATGCGTTAACGCAGCCGCGACGACGCCAGGATCGACAGCAGATGGGCCGGGACCATCAGCCAGGTGATCGCGGCCAGCGCGACCAGCGCCCAGCGGGTCACCTCCACCCCGCCCGTGAGTGTGTCCCCGACCGCCGCCGCCAGCAGGACCAGGGACGCCTCGATGCCGTTCGTCACCCGGTGGATCTTGAAGGCCGCCGCCAGCCGTCGCACGGTGGCCACGCCCTGCGACCGCGGCCGGGTCGACTCGTCGTCGGCCACCGCGAGTCCGCGCCGGGCCCGGGCCACGTCCACCAGGTCGGTCGAGGCCTTGAGCAGGACCACCCCGAGCGCGGTGGCGATGCCCAGCGAGAGCCAGCCGCCGAGGCCGTTCTCCGCCGCCCGGAACCCGATCCCCGCCATCAGCGCCGCGTCCGCGAGGTACGCCCCGAGCCGGTCCACGTAGATGCCGGTCGCGCTGTTCTGCCCCTTCCAGCGGGCGACCTCGCCGTCCACGCAGTCGAAGAGGAGGAACAGCTGCATGAGGACGACGGCCAGGACGGCACCGGTCAGGCCGGGGATCAGCAGGGCCGCGCCGGAGGCGATCCCGCACACCACCATGGTCCAGGTCAGCTGGTCCGGGGTGACCGGAGTGCGCACCAGCTGCCGGGTGAACCGCAGCGAGAGCCTGCGCATGTACAGCCGGCCCGCCCAGTGCTCCCCGTTGCGGCTCGCCAGCTTGGCGTACGGCTGGCAGACCTCCCGCAGCTCCTCCAGAACCGGGGCAGCGACCATGGGCGTTTCCCTCCCGCGCGATGTGATCGGGCAAGGGTACAGAGGGGGTTCGGGCCACCCGAACGCGGGCGCCGCGCGTTGCCCGGGTGCCGTCACCGGGCAACAGTGAAGGCATGGATCAGCAACAGGCCCGCGCCTGGCTCGCCACCGCCGTCGCCGAGGCCCGCGCCGGACTCGCCGAGGGCGGCATCCCGATCGGCGCGGCCCTCTACGGCCCCGACGGCACCCTGCTGGGCCGCGGCCACAACCTCCGCGTCCAGAACGACGACCCCTCCATGCACGCGGAGACGGCGGCGTTCCAGGCGGCGGGACGGCAGCGCACGTACCGCGGCACGACCATGGTGACCACCCTCTCCCCCTGCTGGTACTGCAGCGGCCTGGTCCGCCAGTTCGGAATCCCCCGCGTGGTGATCGGCGAGGCGGCCACCTTCCACGGCGGCCACGACTGGCTCGCCGAGCACGGCGTGGAGATCGTGCTGCTGGACGCCCCCGAGTGCGTCGAGATGATGCGCGCCTTCGTCAAGGACAACCCGGCTCTGTGGAACGAGGACATCGGTGAGTGAGCCCCGTTTTTCGATCCCGACCATCGACCTCCGGTCCTGGCTGGACGGCGGCCCCGAGGCCCGGGCGGCCCTCGCCCGTACCGTCGACCGGGCCCTGCGGACCGCCGGCTTCCTGCTGGTCACCGGGCACGGCGTGGAGCCGGAGCTGCGCGCCCGGATCCGCGCGGCCGCCCGGGACTTCTTCCTGCTGCCGGACGAGGTCAAGCGGCGGTACGAGGCCAAGGTCGGCGGGCGCGGCTGGCTGGGGCCCGGCGCCGAGGCCAACGCGTACGCGGAGGGCACCGAGACCCCGCCCGACCTGAAGGAGTCGCTGACCTTCGCCACGCACGAGCCGTTCGAGGACCCGGTCGTCAACGCCGAGTGGTACGCGCCGAACGTGTGGCCGGCGGAGATCCCCGGGCTCCGGTCGCTGTGCGAGGAGTACCTCGCCGAGATGGCCGCGCTGGAGAAGGAACTGCTGTCGCTGCTGGGGTACGCCCTCGGGCTCGAACCCGACTTCTTCTCCCGGCACATGGACCATCCGACGTACGGCTTCAACATCAACTGGTATCCGGGGACCGAGGTCGTCGGCGAGCCGGAGCCCGGGCAGTTCCGGATCGGGCCGCACACCGACTTCGGGACGGTCACCATCCTGGACCGGCAGGCGGGGAAGGGCGGTCTGCAGGTGTACACGGATGAGGGAGGGTGGGAGGACGCGCCCTACGACCCGGCGGCCTTCACCATCAACATCGGTGATCTGATGGCCCGTTGGACCGGTGACCGGTGGCGGTCGGGGCGGCACCGGGTGCTGCCGCCGCCCTCCGACGCGCCCGCCGAGGAGCTGATGTCCCTCGTGTACTTCGGCGAGTGCACGCCGGGCACGCTGGTCGAGTCCGTGCCGGCGCCGGTGGGCCGGGTGGCGTACCCGCCCGTCGACTCGCATGTGTACCTGCGGGAGAAGCTGGACTCGATCACCGTCGGCTGAACCCCCGTCCGATCATCATCGGCTGACCCCGCACGATCACCGTCGGTTATTCACTTCCACGTTCGCCCCGCCACCCGTTCCACTGAAATGCCCCCGGTGGGCATGTCCCGGCCGCGTCCGACGGCATTCCCTTGAAGGGGGCCCACATTCACGGGCCCCCTTCTGCGATCGGAGACGCGTGCGAATCACTGACATCCAGCGCTGCGAGGTCCGGCCGGGGCGGCTCGTCGAGTGGACGCTGAGTCCGGCCACCGTCGAGACGGCGAAGGGGCTCCCGGACGACTCCCGGCCGCCGGCCTACATCCAGGAGTCGCACATCAGGACGGCCAGGTCGGTGCGGGACGGCGGGCTGTTCGTGCCGACCTGGCTCGGTACCGCCTTCGACCTGCCGGGCCGGGTCGATCTCGACGTGCTCCAGGAGGCGCTGCGGGCCTGGACGCTGCGGCACGAGACGCTGCGCAGCGGCTTCCGCTGGGCGGGCGACCGGCTGCGCCGGTTCACCCTCGACGCCGGTGACGTGTCCCTGCGGCGCGAGACGGTCGGCGACTTCGCCGACGCGGACGCCCTGGTCGCGCATCTCCAGGACCGCTTCGACGCCGTAGCGGACGCCCTGCGCTGGCCGAACCTCATCTACACGGCGGTCGTGCGGGACGACTCGACCAGCGTGTACATGGCCTTCGACCACAGCAACGTGGACGGCTATTCCGTGCACGGCATCCCCGCGGAGATCCACGAGCTGTACGCGGCGGGCGTCGAGGGGCGTGGACCCGTGGTGCGGACGCCGGCCGCGAGTTACGTCGATTTCTGCGAGATCGAGCGGGCGGATGCCGACCGGATCGACGGCAGCCATGACGTCGTGGCGCGCTGGCGGGAGTTCATCGGGCGGTGCGACGGTACGCTGCCGAGCTTCCCCGTCGACGTCGGTCTGGAACCCGGCGGTCCGCTGCCGCCGCAGAAGATGCTCTGCGAGCCGCTCGTGGACGCGGACACGGCCGCCGCGTTCGAGGCGTACTGCCGGCCCCACGGCGGCAGCCTGGTCGGTCTGCTGGCGGCCACCGGCCTGATCGTCCACGAACTCGGCGGGCAGTCCGTGTACCGGACGGTGGTGCCGTTCCACACCCGGGTGAAGTCCCGCTGGTCCGACTCGGTGGGCTGGTTCGTGGGCGGCGCCCCGATCGAGGTGCCCGTGGCCGGCACGCCCGACCTGCCGAGCACCCTCAGGGCCGTGCGCGCCGAGCTGCAGGCCAACCGGTCCCTCGCGCGCATGCCGCTCGCCCGGGTGCTGAAGCTGCTCGGCACGGACTTCCGGCCGACCTCCCCGGACCTGTACTCGATCGTCTCGTTCCTGGACGCCCGCGGCATCCCGGGCGCCGGGCAGTGGGCCGAGCACAAGGCGTACGGGCTGATGCGGGTGTCGTACGGCGACCAGGTGTGCGTGTGGGTCTCCCGGCTGCACGACGGCCTGTGGCTGGCGAGCCGCTACCCGGACACCGACGTGGCGGCCAAGAACGTGCGGCTGTACGTCGAACGGCTGAGGGATCTGCTCGCGGCGACGGCGTCGTAGCCCGGTCAATTTCGTAACCCAACGGACATCACTGACCCTGGTCAGTGACAACTCCCCCTTTCTACACTGCTGTTGAGGGGGGATGTGGTGCACAGACGGTTGCACGGGCGAGGAGCGCTGTTCGACGTCGATCCGGCCGGTCTCGCGCCCCGGCTCGTGGGCCTGCGCCCCCACCAGCACCGTGGTCATCCGTTCGAGCACCCGGGCGAGCTGCCCTTCGTGGTGCTCACGGGCGCCCGCGGTCTGGGCAAGAGCGCGGTGCTGGCCGAGTTACGGGACGCCTACAAGGGGCACACGCCGGTCGCGTTGATCGACTGTGCGGAGCCGCAGTTCGCGGGGCCGCCCGCGGAGCGGCCCGCCGAGTCGTGGTCGCCGGTGGCGCAGGCGCTGCTGGTGATCGCCGAGCAGTTGGCGGCGCCGGTGACGGGCGCCGGGCGGATCACCTTTCCGCGGCTGATGTCGGGCCTGGTGGCGGTGGCCGCGAGCGGCTGGGGCGACGCCGACTCGGAGCGGATCCGCCGGGAGGTCGAGCGGATCCTGCTGCTGAACGAGAGCGGCTCGTGGGTCAGCGGTCTGGCCGGGCGCTGGGCCGGGAAGGTGGCGGCCAAGGTGGTCGCCGCGGCCACCGGCACCGGGCCGCTGGTGTCCGGCGCGATCGAGGCGACCCTGGAGTCCGTCGCCGAGGGCTTCACCAGCCGGCGGCACCAGAAGGCGTCGGTGTGGTACCGGACGTACCCGAACGCGGGCGGGCACGCCCAGCGCGGGCTCATGCTGCTGGCGGAGCACTTCCGGGCGGGCGGCACCTCCCGGGAGCACGCCGAGCGGTATCTGGTGCGGGCGCTGCTGGCCGACCTGACGGAGGCGTACGCGGGGGTGCTGCCGCGCATGCAGCGGCTCGGAAGGCCCCTGGTGCTGATCGACGACGCGCAGACCGCGCCGGGGCCCGGGCTGGTGGAGGCCGTGCTGAGCGACCGTGCCCAGGGCATCACGGACCAGGTGGTGTTCGTCGCGGCCCGGCGCGGCGAGGGCCGCGGGGAGCTGCGCAGCGCGGTCCGGCGGGAGCTGCCGGAGGTGGCCCGGCGCAGCGGCTGGACCCCGGACGCGGCCCCCTCCTCGCGGGCGCTGCTGGTCGCGCTCGCCCCGCTGAGCCCGGACGACACCCTGCACATCGTCGGCGCCGTCTGCGACGACGTCCCGGTCCCGCCCCAACTCCCGCACGCGACGCACCGGTTGACCGGCGGCAACCCGCTGGGCATCGCGCTGCTCGCCGAGTCCGCCGCGCAGAACCGGGCCGGCTCGCTCGGCGAACTGCTCACCGCCGACGTACGGCTGGACGAGGACCACGACGCCTCCCCCGCCTACCAGGCGCTGCTGGACCGGCTGGTGCCCGCCGAGCACCTGGACGAGCTGACCGTGCTGGCCGCAGCGCACGACCACGACTCGGCCTGCGCGCTGGCCGCGGCCCTGCTGCCGGACACCTTCGGCCCGGCGGACGTACGGGCGCTGCGGACCCGGCTGGCCGAGGAGGGGCTGCCCACCGTGCCGGGCCAGTTCGTCGGCGACCCCTTCGTGCGCACCCTGCTGCTGCTGAGGCTGCATCTGCGGGACCCCGACCACGCGTCGTGGCGTACGGCGCACGAGACGCTGATCGCGCACTACCCGGAGCCCGGGCAGGCCCGTTACCGGCTCCATCACGAACTCGCCCTGGGCAACACGGAGTCGGCGGTCGCCGAGCTGCGCGACACCTTCCACACCGCGGACATCCGGACCTGGCTGCGCACCCTGCGCTTCGTGGCGTCCGCGCCCTACTTCCACGCGCACGACGCCGACGGCCGCGACTTCACCGGCCACGGCGACCGGCGGGCCGCGGTCGCGCTCGGCCGCACGGACGCCGGGCAGGAGCCGCCCGAGGGCGCGGACGCCGTACTGCACCTGCGGGTACGGCGGTTGCTGCACGCGGTGTGGCAGCTGGGTGATCCGCTGGTGCTGCCCGACCCGAAGGTGTGCGACCGGCTCCGGTTCGAGCTGGAGCAGCTGTCCAACCTGCGGCCGGCGGGCAACGCGCTGCTCTGGCGGGCCTCCCGGGACTGGCCCGCGGCGGCGCTCGCCGGGCGCCCGATGGCCGATCCAGGCGACCCCGAGGACACGGACGACGGCCCGGACGACCGGAGCGGGGAGGCGTGATGGCGCGCAGAGGCGTGGGCACGTGGGTGCGCGAGAGCGTGTGGGAGATCCCGCTGCGCCGCTACCTGGCGCTGCTGGTGACGGCGGCCCTGGTGACGGGGCTGGTGTTCGGGGTCCGGACGCTGATGCACGAGGACCGCTCCTGTGCGCCCGGGGTGTCCCGGCCTGCGGACAGCGACGAGTGCGTGGGCGTGGCGACGGGCTCGTACGACTTCGAGCACGCGCAACTGAGGGACGTCGTACGGGCGATCGCGCGGGAGAACGACCGTCTCAAGCCCGGCAGTTACGTCACGGTCGCGCTGATGCTGCCGTACAGCTCCACCGCCGCGACCAACCTGAACGACATCCAGCACCAGCTGCAGGGCGCCTACCTGGCGCAGTACCAGGCCAACCACGACGCCAACGGGGAGGCGCCCGCGATCCGGCTGGTGCTGGCCAACCCGGGCGCGACCGGGGACCACTGGGAGCAGACGGTGGACCAGCTGGCGCGGATGACGACGAGCGCGGACCGGCTGCGGGCCGTGGCGGGGATCGGGCAGAGCACCGACAACAACAAGAAGGCCGTCCAGGCGCTGACCCGGCGCGGGATCCCGGTGGTCGGCTCCTCGATCACCGCCGACGACCTGGCCAACGGGCAGGGCGGCAAGGACCCCTACCCCGGCCTCGCCCGGGTGTCGCCGACCAACACCGACGAGGCCCGCGCGCTGGCGTCCTTCGCCAAGGTGAGCGCGGGCAAGGCGCTGCTGGTGTACGACAAGCCGGGCGACCCCTACACCCGGACGCTGCAGGAGTCGTTCGCGGCGCTGATCAAGGGCTCGCCGTACGAGCCGCAGCCGTTCACGCCGCCCGCCGACCGCAGCAAGGAGGGCACGACCGCGAACACCTTCCGGCAGATCACACACCTGGTGTGCGACACCTCCCGGGAGACCGACACGATCCTGTTCGCGGGACGGCACACGCAGTTGCGGCAGTTCATCAACGCGCTGGGCGGACGCGGCTGCCAGGACCGGAAGTTCACGGTGCTGACCGGTGACGAGGCGTCGTACCTGACCCACGAGCGCGACCTGGACCGCGACGCCCTGCGCCACCACCTCTCCGTCCGCTACACCTCCCTCGCCCACCCGGACGCCTGGGCGAAGGACCCGGCGAAGACCGGTGGCTCGGCGGCGGACTTCGGGGTGCTGCAGCGGCTGCTGACGGCCGCCGAACGGAAGCCGTCCGGGCCGATCGGTTCGGTCGCGCTGGACGACGGTCAGCTGATCATCGGCTACGACGCCCTGCAGCTGGCGGTGCACGGCATCCGCGAGGCGGTGCCTGACGGGCGGAACGTCCCGTCGCTCGCGGACGTCGGTCTGCAGTGGCCGCAGGTCAAGGGCTCGCTCCGGGTGAGCGGGGCGAGCGGCTGGATCTGCCTGGACGTGCACGGCAACCCGTACGACAAGGCCGTGCCGATCGTGGAGCTGACCCCCGAGGGCGGCTCACGGTTCGTGAAGATCGCCTGGCCGGAGGAGAAGCCGCCGGCGAAGGAGTGCCTGCCGCCGTCCTGAGCGCCGGGCCGTCCTAGGCACGCCGGAGAAACTCGACCAGTCGTTCGAATCTGGTGCGCCAGTCGGCCTCCGACTCGCCCTCGCCCCGGAACTCGTGGGTGAAGCGCAGCACGCTCGCGGTGTCCCCGTCCCGCTCCAGATGGAACCGGATGCGGCCGCCGCCCTCCACGGTGTACTCCGCGACCCGGTCCACGTCCCACGCGGTGACCCGGCCGGTGCCCAGGTCACGCAGGGTGACCAGACCGTGGAGCCGGGGTTCGAGCACGTCGGCGGCGGTGCACCACCCCGAAAGCCCCTCCCGGGTGGCCACCGCCGGCCAGACCTCCTCCATGGACCTCGGGAGCCGCACCAGGAAGTGGAGTATGTGCGTGTTCCCGTGGGTCTGACTGGTGCCCTGTGCGATGGAACCGCTCATGGCACCAGTGTGGGCGACCGGCGGCTCAGACGCCCGCGTAGGAGTGCTTGCCGGTCACGAAGATGTTGACGCCGTAGTAGTTGAACAGCCAGCAGCCGAAGGCGATCATCGCCAGGTAGGCGGCCTTGCGGCCCTTCCAGCCGGCCGTGGCCCGGGCGTGCAGGTAGCAGGCGTAGGCGATCCAGGTGATGAAGGACCAGGTCTCCTTGGGGTCCCAGTTCCAGTAGCGGCCCCAGGCGTCGCCCGCCCAGATCGCGCCCGCGATGATCGTGAACGTCCACAGCGGGAAGACGGCCGCGTTGACCCGGTAGGCGAACTTGTCCAGCGAGGCGGAGGCGGGCAGGCGCTCCAGCACCGAGGTCGCGAAGGCGCCGGGCTTGCCGCCGGTCTGCAGCTTGTTCTCGTACGAGTCCTTGAACAGGTACAGGATCGTGGCGACCGCGCCGACGTAGAACACCGCGCCGCAGAAGATCGCGGTGGAGACGTGGATGTACAGCCAGTACGAGTGCAGAGCGGGGACCAGCTGGTCACTCGCGGTGTACAGGACGGTGACCGCGAGACCGAGGTCGAGCAGGACCGTGGTGATCAGGAACAGGCCGAGCCAGCGCACGTTCTTCTTCAGCGCCAGCAGGCCCAGGTACACCCCGACCGCGACCGTGGAGAAGGTGATGTTGAACTCGTACATGTTGCCCCACGGCGCCCGCTCCACGGAGGCCGCGCGGGTGGCGACCCCGCCCAGCTCCACCAGGAACGCGAGCACGGTGAGGGAGATGGCGATCCGCCCGTAGAGGTCGCCCTGCTCGTCCCCGCCGTGCGCACCGGGCCCGTCCGGCACGTCCCGGGCGCCGGACGCGGAGCGCACGACGACCTTGGGCCGCTCCAGCACGGCCGTGCCGCCGGCCTGGTTGACGGTGACGGCGGGCGCGCTCGCCGCCTTCTGCGCGCCCTGGGCAGTCAGCGCCGCGGCCGTACGGGCCACCTTGCTGCGGCTGCCGAGGAGCCACTCGGCGATGTACGCGAAGAAGGCCAGGGTGTAGACGGCCATGGACGAGTAGATCAGCGTGTTGCTGATGCTCGCCAGGTGTTCGTTGGTCGCGACGGCGAGATCGGTTGCGGCGGCGAGAGTCACTTCTCAGCCCCTTCGGCAGGTACGACTTGGGGGTCGGGGGATGCTTCGTTGGATGCTGAAGAGTCGTCGGGGTCGGGTGCCCCCGGCGCCTGGTCGTAGAGGGTTCCGGCGAGGTGGCCCAGTTCCTCGGGCACCTTGGCGGACTCGCTGCGGCCGAGCCCGGCCATCTCGACGACCGTGACGCCGTCGGCGCCGCGCACCGCCCGCACCCACACGCGGCGGCGCTGGATGAACAGGGACCCGGCCAGGCCGAAGATCGCGGCGAGGGCACCGCCGAGCGCCCAGCCGCTGCCCGGCTCCTGGACGATCTCGAAGCCGGCCCACTCCTTGATGTCCTTCTCCAGGGTGATGGAGCCGGCACCGTTCGGGAGCTGCATGGTCTGCCCGGGCTTGAGGTTCCCGCGCAGCTGCAGGCCCTTGGCGTCCTTGAACGCCTTCATGTGGCTCTTGTCGAGCTGGTACACGCTCTGCGGAAGGCCCGAGTCGACGCCGAGGTCGCCGTGGTACGGCTCCAGGTTCAGCACCGGGTTCAGCAGTGCCGGGAACTGCGAGAGCACCGAGGCGCCACCGCCGTACGTCGGCAGGAAGAAGGCCCGGATGCCGAGCTGCTCCTTCTGCCCCTTGGCGTCGCGGTAGCCGTCCATGACCTTGATGACGCCCTGCGAGGTGACGTTGCCGTCGAGCGGCAGCAGCGGTACGGCGTCCTGGTAGACGACCTTGCCCTTGCCGTCGCGGACCGTGATGACGGGCGCGTAGCCGTGGCTGACCAGGTAGACCTTGGAGTCGCCGATCTGCAGCGGCTCGTTGACCTTGATGGTGGCCGGCTTCTCCTTGCCGTACGCGCCCTCGCTGTAGGCGATCTTCGCCTGGAAGGTGCGCGGGGTGCCGCGGCTGGGGCCGGTCAGCTCGTAGGTGCCCTTGAAGTCCTTCAGGTCGAAGCTGAAGGGCACCAGCTCGTCGGTGGTGAACATGCTGCCGGACTTGAAGTCGTCGTACATCGGCAGCGCGTTGGAGAAGCCGTCGCCCTCCACCATCAGCTTGGTGCCGTCCGACTTGAACATCTGGCCCGAGGCGAAGGCGGTCAGCAGCACGATCAGCGCGATGTGGAAGACCAGGTTGCCCAGCTCCCGTACGTACCCCTTCTCGGCGGCGACGGCGTCATCGACGAGATGGGCGCGGAAGCGGCGCTTCTTGAGCAGCGCGAGCGCGGCCTCGCGGACCTGCTCCGGCTCGGCGGTGGTGCGCCAGGTGGTGTAGGCGGGCAGCCGGTCCAGCCGCTTGGGGGCGCCCGGCGGACGGCCGCGCAGCTGGCCGACGAACTGCCAGGTACGCGGGACGATGCAGCCGATGAGGGAGACGAACAGCAGGATGTAGATCGCGGAGAACCACACCGAGCTGTAGACGTGGAACAGGCCGAGCTTGTCGTAGACCGGCGCGAGCGTCTTGTGCGCCTGGCGGAAGTCGTCGACCTTGGAGGCGTCGGCGCCGGTCTGCGGGATCAGCGAGCCGGGGATCGCGCCGAGCGAGAGCAGCAGGAGCAGCAGCAGCGCGACCCGCATCGAGGTCAGCTGCCGCCAGAACCAGCGGGCCCAGCCGATGACACCGATGCCCGGTACGGCGGCGATCTCCTCCCGCGGGGCGGTGGACAACTGGGAGCCGGCCGCCCCCAGGTCCTCCTGGTCCTGGCCCTTGTCGGTTTCGGTCTTGCTCATCGATCAGATCCCCACAGTGAAGCCGTTGGACCAGGTCTGCATCTGCTGCACGAGACTGTCCCACGCCCCGGTCAGCAGCAGCACACCGGTCACGATCATCATCGTGCCGCCGATGCGCATCACCCAGACATAGTGGCGCTTGACCCAGCCGAAGGCGCCGAGCGCCTTGCGGAAGGCGACCGCGGCGAGCACGAAGGGCACGCCGAGGCCCAGGCAGTAGGCGACCATCAGCACGGCGCCGCGCCCGGCGCTGGACTGCTGGATGGAGAGGGAGTTCACCGCCGCGAGGGTCGGGCCGATGCAGGGCGTCCAGCCGATGCCGAACAGGGCGCCGAGTATGGGCGCGCCCACCAGGCCGGTCGTCGGCCGCTTGTGGAAGCGGAACTCGCGCTGGGTGAACCAGGGCATCAGCCCCATGAAGAACACGCCCATGAGGATCATGAGGACGCCGAGCGCCTTGGACAGGACGTCCTTGTGCTCCTGGAGGGTCCAGCCGAAGAAGCCGAACAGCGCCCCGCCGGAGATGAACACGGCGCTGAAGCCGAGCACGAACAGGGAGGCGCCGGTGACCATGCGCCCCCGTTTGGCCTCGGCCAGGTCGGTGCCGGCGACCCCGGTGACGTAGGAGAGGTAACCGGGGACCAGCGGCAGGACGCAGGGCGAGAAGAAGGAGACGAGGCCGCCGAGCAGGGCGATCGGCAGGGCGACCAGCAGCGCGCCGTTCTTCACGGTCTGGTTCTCCGCGGCGAGCGTGAGGAGTGCGCTCACGTCACTTCTCCGCGAGGACCGGCTTGAGCATCTTCAGCAGGGCGGTGTCGTCGAGCGCCTCCAGCGCCCGCGCGGCGACCTTCCCGTTCTTGTCGATGATGAGCGTGGAGGGGATCAGCTGCGGGTTGAGCGTGCCCTTCTCGAAGCGGAGCATCAGCTTGCCCGTCGGGTCGTACAGACTCGGGTAGCTGATCCCGTGCTCCTTCTCGAAGGCGACCGCGGGCGTGGTGCTGGTGTCCCGGGTGTTGATGCCGACGAACTGGACGCCCTTGCCCTCGTACGCCTGGGAGACCTTGGAGAAGTACTTGGCCTCCTCCCGGCACGGCCCGCACCACGAGCCCCAGACGTTGATCACGACGACCTTGCCCTTGTAGCCGGCGACGTCCAGGGTCTTGCCGTCGATGGTCTTGCCGGACAGGTCGGGCGCCGTGGCCCGCTTGCCCTGCGCGACGGTGTCGATGCCGTTGTTGCCGGTGACGAAGCCGGTGTTGCCGCCCCCGCCGGAGGTGCCGCCGTTGCCGCACGCGGACAGGGTCAGGGCCGCCGCGGCGGCCATGGCGCCAAGCAGGACGGCGCGGCTACGGGTACTCATGTGAAAAGTTTCGCATGCCTGTTCCGGGGATCTCGCGCGCCCCCCTGGCGGGCGGAAAACCGCATTTCAGGAGGTATTTACTCCGGACATTTCGGTCAGCCTTCCCGGTGGCTCCTCAGGCGGCGTTCGAGGAGGCCGACTTGGCACCCTTGGCGTCCCGCAGGAATCCCTTCCAGCCCCCGGCCGGCTGCTGTCCGACCTCCAGCGTGCGCAGCTTGGCGAGCACCTCGGGCTTCTGGACGTCCATCCAGTCCACGAACTGCCGGAAGGAGACCAGGCGCACGTCCGCACCCTTCTCCTTCTCGCGCGCGATGTGCCGGAAGGCCTCCTCGACGGAGTCCATGTAGATGCCGCCGTTCCAGTGCTCGAAGTGGTTGCCGATGAAGAACGGTGCCCGGTTTGTCTTGTATGCCCGCTCGAATCCCGCGATGTATGCCTGCGCGGACTGCTTGCGCCAGCCCGGGTAGTTGTAGGCGGGCGCCTTGGTCGAGTTGACCGACTGGTTGGCGAGCATGTTGTAGTCCATGGACAGGACCTCGAAGGAACGTCCGGGGAAAGGTATCTGCTGCAACGGCAGGTCCCAGATCCCCAGCCGCTTCACCGGCCACACCTGACGCCCGCCCGGCGAGGAGGCGTCGTAGCGCCAGCCCAGCTCGCGGGCGGTGGGCAGCAGGTTGTTCTGGCCGAGCAGACAGGGCGTACGGCCGCCGACCAGCTCCTTGTCGTAGTCGAACGGCAGCGAGGGCAGTTCGGTCCAGCCGGTGTTGGTCCGCCACTCCTTCACGAACGCCTTGGCCTGCCGGATCTCGCTCGCCCACTGCTGCGGGGTCCAGTTGCCGACCGTGCCGTGGCCTGAGCAGAAGTGCCCGTTGAAGTGGGTGCCGATCTCGTGCCCCTCCAGCCAGGCCCGGCGGACATTGGCCAGCGTCGACTTGATGTGCGGGTCGCTGAGGTAGCCGATGTCGGAGGCGCCACGCGGGTTGTTCGGCGGCTCGTACATCCGCTTCTTCGCCTCGGGCAGCAGATACAGCCCCGAGAGGAAGAAGGTCATGCTCGCGCCGTGCTCCCTGGCCAGGTCCAGGAAGCGCGGGAAGAGACCGTTGCCGACCTCGCCGGCGCCGTCCCAGGAGAAGATCACGAACTGCGGCGGGGTCTGCCCCGGCTCCAACGGCTCGGGCCTGGCGGGCTGGTGCGGCTGCTTGCCGGTGAAGGAGGTGGAGCCGTCGCCGATCGGCCGGGCCTCGGTCCCGCCGTTCTTGCCTTCGCCCCCTCCGCCCGAGTTCCCGGAACCGGACCCGTGCCCTCCGCCGTCCGAGGACTTGAGAGACCCGCAGCCGGCGAGCGTGGCGGCGGCCGCCGCGCCCGCGCCGAGGCCGAGCATTCCCCTCCGGGAAAGGGTCCGGGAGTTGGTGCGCATGGAGATCCCCGATTCGTCGCGCCTGCTGGTGGTCACCCATTCAGAGGGCGCGACGATCGGGGAGGTTCCGATGATATTTATGTTTTTCGCAACGGATCCGGCAAAGGGAACCTAAGCCATTCCAAACGGACCGTCAGAAGGGCTGTTGGGAGGGCTGTTGGGTGGGCCGCCGGACGAGCCGTCGGGCGGGCCGTCGGAAGCGCCGCACCCAGCCCTCGCCCCTCACGCCCCGAAGGCCTTGCTCTGCCCCTGCACCGGCTTGGCGCCGGCCCGGAGATGAGCCGGTACGAGGTCGATGGCGGGCTCGGTGTAGCCGACGGAGACGATCCTGTCGCCCAGATACGTGAAAGTCGTCAGGGAGGCGAGGGTGCACTGCCGCCTGCGCGGGTCGTGCCACAGCCGCCGCTTCTCGACGTACGACCGCACGATCCAGATCGGCAGCTGGTGGCTGACCAGCACCGCCTCGTGCCCGCGGGCCTGGTCCTTGGCCGCGTTCAGCGCGCCCATCATCCGCACGACCTGGTCGATGTACGGCTCGCCCCAGGACGGCTTGAACGGGTTGACGAGGTGCTTCCAGTTCTCGGGCTTGCGCAGCGCGCCGTCCCCGACCCCGAAGGTCTTGCCCTGGAAGACGTTGTCGGCCTCGATCAGCCGCTCGTCGGTGTCGAGGTCGAGCCCGTGCGCCTTGGCGATCGGGGTGGCGGTCTCCTGCGCGCGCTCCAGCGGCGAGGCGACCACGTACGTGACGTCCCGCGAGGCGAGGTGGTCCGCGACCCGGTCGGCCATCTGCCGGCCCAGCTCGGACAGGTGGTAGCCGGGCAGCCGCCCGTAGAGGATCCCGTCCGGGTTGGCGACCTCGCCGTGCCGCATGAGATGGACGACGGTGATGTCCTTGCTGTTGTCGCTCACGCGGTGGCCTCCGCGGCCGCTCGGGCCGCCGCCGGGAGGGCGTCGGCGATCTTCTGGATGGCCCGCTCGTCGTGGGCCGTGGACACGAACCAGGACTCGAAGGACGACGGCGGCAGATAGACGCCGTTCGCCAGCAGCGAGTGGAAGAAGGCGGTGAAGCGGAACGACTCCTGCCGCTTGGCGTCCTCGTAGTCCCGCACCTGCCGGTCGGTGAAGAACACGGAGAACATGTTGGAGGCGGTCTGCAGCCGGTGCGCCACGCCTTCCTTGCCGAGCGCCTCGGTGACGAGGTTCTGGATCTGCTCGGAGACGGCGTTGACCTTGTCGTACGCCGCGTCGTCGAGAAGCCGCAGCTGGGCGAGCCCGGCGGCGGTGGCGACGGGGTTCCCGGAGAGGGTGCCGGCCTGGTAGACGGGCCCGGCGGGAGCGAGGTGGGCCATGACGTCGGCGCGCCCCCCGAACGCGGCAGCGGGGAACCCACCGCCCATGACCTTCCCGAAGGTCATGAGGTCGGGCTTGACCCCGTCGATCCCGTACCAGCCGCTCCGGCTCGTCCGGAACCCGGTCATGACCTCGTCGGAGATGAAGAGGGCGCCGTTCTTCCGGCAGGCGTCCTTGAGCCCCTGGTTGAACCCGGGGGCGGGCGGCACGACGCCCATGTTGCCGGGCGAGGCCTCCGTGATGACGCAGGCGATCTCGCCCGGGTGCCGATGGAAGGCCTCGTTGACAGCCTCGAGATCGTTGTACGGCAGCACGATCGTGTCCCCGGCCTGGGCGCCGGTGACACCGGGCGTGTCGGGCAGCGCGAAGGTGGCGACCCCGGAGCCCGCCGCGGCGAGCAGCGAGTCCACATGCCCGTGGTAGCAGCCGGCGAACTTGATCACCTTGGACCGCTGGGTGAACCCACGAGCGAGCCGGATGGCGCTCATGGTGGCCTCGGTCCCGCTGCTGACGAGCCGCACCTGCTCGACGGGCTCGATCCGGGCGACGATCTCCTCGGCGAGCGCGACCTCGCCCTCACCGGGCGTGCCGAAGGACGTACCCCGGGCGACGGCCTCCTGGACGGCGGCGATGACCTCGGGGTGGGAGTGGCCGAGGATCATCGGCCCCCAGGAGCACACCAGGTCGACGTACTCCCGCCCGTCGGCGTCGGTCAGGTACGGTCCCTTGCCGGAAACCATGAACCGGGGCGTGCCGCCCACGGCGCGGAAGGCGCGCACCGGGGAGTTCACGCCGCCCGGTGTGACGACGGACGCACGGTCGAAGAGCGCCTGCGAGACGGGCGCTTCATAGGGATAGGGCTGTTCGCTCATGGCACTCATGACGTGCGACTTCTCCGACTTCTCGGACTCCGGTTGCGTGGTGACCTCCTCAGGGTAGGCCGCGCCCGGGCCCGGCTGCGGCCGACCTCAAGATCGGAACCGTGATCGCGGCCGCGTCATCTGCGAGACTGACACCTGATACACACAGCTCATCGGCACGTAGTAGTCAGGGGCTGTGTCAGGGGCTTCTGAAGATCCTGCGGACTGGTGTTTAACCGCACGTTTCGGCGAGCGGCCGTGGGGGAGGTCACTGACACGATGATCGGGTTGCGCGGCGGGGGCCACGCGTCCTAGAAAAGCAGTCGGGTGGAGATATGCATCGCGGTGGCGGACTGGGCGAGGGGACTGATGACCTGGGTCCTCGACGTGCCCGGCGGGGAAGGCACCGGCGCGAAGCGGAGGAAACTACCGAAGCACGTCAGGCTGACGCACGTCAGGCACAGGGTGTACCGAGTGAGCCCCGCCTCCGGGAGGGGAGCAGGAATGGTGGTCGGGTGGGGGTGACGTACAAATACTTCGGCGCGCCGGACGGTGCGACCGCGGCCCGCGTCCCCATCTCGATGCGTCCCGAGGAACTCGGCGGCGACGAGCTGGGCATGAACGGCATGTTCACCAAGATCAAGCCGGAGACGATGGCCGCGATGGTGCTGACCGGCATCGAGGGAGTGCCCCTGCACAAGGTGCCGCCCCTGGAGCTGGTCGTCCTGCACCCCGACTACGCGGTCGTCAAGCTCCCCATGACGGTCGTCGACCCCCTCCGCGGCATCGGCGAGGAAGCGGTGGGCGCGGCGGCGTTCATCTGGTCGACGGTGCCGGACCGGGGTGGGCCCCGGGATGCGTTCAATGTGTACCAGTTGCTGCACGAGTGGCAGGACTTCTCGCATCGGCTGCATGAGGCGGGGCATCAGCCTTATTGCTTGGTTTGGCCCTGAGCTGGGGTTTCGTGGGGGTTGGCGGGGCTTTCGGGTCCCGCCCTTGTCGTGTGGCGGGAGGGGGCGTCAGGCGGCCACAGCCGCACCCGCCAGCAAGCCCTGGGCAACGCCCGCGGCCCCGCCCACGCACTACGCGCCGCACTTCAGCACCCGTATGTCGGTGCCGCTCTGCAGGAGGTGGGCCGGTGAGTACCCGAGCGCTCGTGTGCCACCCGGAGTGGACCCTCCAGCCCTACCGGGAGCCCGACGCCGAGCCCACCACCTATGCGATGCAGTGTGCGGTCTGTGGTGCCGGCTCGCCGCCCAGCGTCGACTTCGCGGACCCGCAGAACTGGGTGTTCGAGCACGACGGGCGCAATCCCTCGCACCACACGTACCGCGCCGCGCGGCGGCAGCCGCATATCAGGCAGGGCATCACCCGGCCCTGGCGGGCGTGGTGGAAGCCGTGATGGGCCGCGCAGTGAGCTGGCTTGCGCGCTACACGGGACCGTCGCTGATTGTGCTGATCTCCGCTTGCTGCGGCTTCGTGATCGGCGTCGCGCTCTCCACCACCCCGGCCGACCCCTGACTTCCCCGTCCCTGCCCATCGTCCACGGCGGAGGGCCCTGGTACGGGGACCGTCCCGGACGGAAGATGAGGTGTGAGAAGCCTCCTGGGGAGGTGATGGTGATGTACTGGGACGGCGGCTGGGTCTGGATGGCGTTCATGCCGCTGCTGTGGATCGCGCTGATCGGGCTGATCGTCTGGGCCGTGATCCACCTGACGCGGCGCCCGTCCGGTCGGGGCGACGACGCGGACCGAGGGTGGATGCCCACAGGGACACCGAGGGAGACACCGGAGGAGATCCTCGACCGCCGCTTCGCCTCAGGTGAGATCGACGCGGACGCCTACCACGAGGCGCGCAAGCATCTCGCCACCTACCGGCCCAGGCCGAGGTGAGAGCCCTGCGTCTTCACCCGGAGGCGAAGGAGAAGCTCCGCCACAAGCCGGAGGATCTGACCACCTCGTCCGACGACTGCATGGTCAGGTAGATACTCGCCCCGCCCGGTGGCACGGAGCAGTCGGGTGTCGTGTACAGGAGCATGTTGCTCTGCGTGTAGTTGGTGACGTGGGTCACGCCCTGGCGGAAGCGATGGCACCCGTGGATCGGCGGGTTCGAGATGGTCTCCACATACCTGACACCGTTGCGCGCCGTGACCTGGCCGGACGCCTGGTCCTGGCAGGCGGTCAGTGCGATGCCGAGCAACGCGATGCCGGTGAGCGCGGCCAGTGGCCGTGAAACGCGCATCGAGCCTCCTGTGCCGGGGCTGAGCCATCGGGGCCCATCGAGACGTCGTACCAGTTCCACTATCTGCCAGATCTTCGGCCCAGACCGATCGGGTACTCCATTCGGGTGAGGCTGGCCCTCGCGCAGTCACGGTCAGTAAACATCGCGTACGTAGCGCTTGTCGGCGGCGAGCTGCTTGACGTACGCCGTCGCCTCCGCCTCGGTCAGGCCGCCGTGGACGGTGGCGATCTCGTGCAGGACCTGGTCGACGTCCTTGGCCATGCGGGAGGCGTCGCCGCAGACGTAGAAGTGGGCACCGTCGCGGAGCCAGGACCACAGCAGCGGGCCGTGTTCGCGCATCCGGTCCTGGACGTAGACCTTGGCGCGCTGGTCGCGGGAGAAGGCGGTGTCCAGGCGGGTGAGGGTGCCGTCGGCGAGGTGGGCGGCCAGTTCCTCCTCGTAGTAGAAGTCGGTCGCCCGGTGCTGTTCGCCGAAGAACAGCCAGTTCGGGGCGCGGTGGCCGCGGGCCCGGCGTTCCTCCAGGAAGCCGATGAAGGGCGCGATACCCGTGCCGGGGCCCACCATCACCGCCGGCGCGGCGGGGTCGGCGGGCGGGCGGAAGTGCGGCGCCCGCTGGACGCGGACCGGCACCGGGGTGCCGGGCTCGGCATCCGCGAGGAAGGGGGAGCAGACGCCCTGGCGAGGACGGCCGCGCAGGTTCTCGTAGCGGACGACGGAGACCGTCAGGGACACCAGGTGGGGGTCGGTCAGTGGGCTGGACGATATGGAGTACAGGCGGGGTTGCAGGCGGGGCAGGAGGTCGGCCCACTCCTGTGCTCCGGCCCGGAGAGCGAAATCGGCGACCACGTCGACGGCCTGGCGTCCCCAGGACCACTGCGCCAGCTCGCCCTTGTTGTCCGGCCGCAGCAGCTTGCGCAGCTCTCGCGGGTCGCGGGTGCGGTCGGCGGCGAAGCGCAGCAGGTCGGGGGTGATGCGGGTGATGTCCAGGTGGCGCAGCAGGGCCTCGGCGAAGGGCACGTCTGAGGCGTTCTTGATCTGGACGGTCGTCTCCGCGTCCAGGCCGGTCACGGCCAGCCACTCCGTCACGAGCGCCGAAGAGTTCACCGGGTGTACGGCCAGGGCGTCTCCGGCCTCGTAGACCAGCGGGGTGTCGCTGTCGCGGGTGTCGAAGGTGAAGCGGCGGACCTCCTTGCCTGCGCCGGGCAGGCTCAGCAGGCGGTTGCCGGCGAGGCGGGCGGTGGTGGGGGCGGGGCGGGGAGGCCGGGGAGGTCGGGGAGTCGTAGGGGCAGCAAGGACCGGGGCGGTGGCCGGCTGCTCCGTGTCCTTCAGCGCGGTGCGCACCTGGTCCAGCCAGGCGTCCGCCGCGGTCTCGTAGTCCGGTTCGCAGTCGGTGCGCGGGGCCAGCTGTACCGCGTCCAGCTCCGCCATGCGCCGGTCGAGGCGGCGGCCGTGGCCGCAGAAGTCGTCGTACGAGGAGTCGCCGAAGGCCAGGACGGCGTAGCGCAGGCCCTTCAGGCGCGGGGCGTCGGGTGCGGTGAGGGCGTCCCAGAAGCCTGCGCCGTTGTCCGGGGCGTCGCCGTCGCCGAAGGTGCTCGTGATCAGCAGCAGGTCGGTGTCGGACGGCAGCGCGGCGGGGTCCGCGTCCTCCATGGGCAGGAGGGCGGCGAGGTGGCCGTCCACGGTGAGCCGCTCGGCCGCGGCGGTCGCGAACTCCTCGGCGTTCCCGGTCTGTGACGCCCAGAGGATCACGACCTGGCGGCGGGGAGCGTGCGCGGACGGCCCCGGGGAGCCGATGACAGCGTGCGTGGCCTCCGTCCTGGAGTACATACCGGCCAGCACGCCGTTCACCCACAGCCGGTGCTCCGGGCTGAACGGGGCGTCCGGCGGCAGCACCGGTACGCCCGGGGCACCCGACGGAATGCCGGCCAGGAAGCCGGTCAGATAGCGGCGTTCGTGTTCGGCCAGGACCGGCGGCGGTCCGGGCTCCAGACCGAACGGGGCGGGAGCGGACGTAGAAGCAAGGGCAGCGGGGGGTGGGACCTCGGTGGAGGACGCCTGGGCCGTGGCCGGAGTCGTCACCAGGACCGGAGTTCGCACCGTCACCGGGGTCGCCGCCTTGGTCAGCGACACCGCGCACACCTTGAACTCGGGCTGGAACGACAGCGGGTCGACCGCGTCGCTGGTCACGGCGTTGACGCTCAGGTACTCGCCGAACAGGTCGTTCCAGTGGAACGGGGCGAAACAGCAGCCCGGCCGCACCCGTTCGGTGACGACCGCGGGCAGCACGGCGCGCCCGCGGCGGGAGGCGACCTCCACCGAGTCCCCGTCCGCGAGGCCCAGCTCGGCCGCGTCCCGCGGGTGCACCTCCACGAAGGGACCGGGGTTGAGCTTGTTCAGCTTGGCCACCCTGCCCGTCTTCGTCAGCGTGTGCCACTGGTGCTGGAGGCGGCCGGTGTTGAGCACGTACGGGTAGTCGTCGTCGGGCATCTCCGCGGCCGGGATGTGCGGGCGGGCGTAGAAGACCGCGCGGCCGCTCGCGGTCGGGAAGGAGAGCGAACCGTCCTGGTCGACGTACCGGATCGGGTTGCGGTCGGGACCGTCGGCGCTCGCCGCCGGCCACTGCACGGGCGTCTCCCGCAGCCGCTCGTAGCTCACACCGCGCAGGTCCCAGCCGGTCGCGGGGTTCCAGGCGCGCCTGATCTCCTCGAAGACCTGCTCGGCGCTGTCGTACGAGAAGCCCTGCTCATAGCCCATCGCGCGGGCCACGGCGGCGATGATCCGCCAGTCCGCCATCGCCTCGCCGGGCGGGTCGACGACCGGCCGGGCGAGGGTCAGGTTGCGCTCGCTGTTGATCAGGACGCCCTCGGTCTCGGTCCACAGCGCGCCGGGCAGGACGACGTCGGCGTACGCGTTCGTCTCCGTCTCGGCGAACACGTCCTGCGTGACGACGAACTCGGCGGCCTCCAGGCCCTCGATGACCGTCTTGCGGTTCGCGACGGAGGCGACCGGGTTGGTGCAGATGATCCAGCACGCCTTGATGTCCCCGTCGGCCAGCTTCCGGAACATCTCGACGGTGCCCTTGCCGACACCGTCGGCGCGCAGGGCGCCCGGCTCCAGCTCCCACAGCTCCTCGACGAAGGCGCGGTCGGCGTCGACGAGCACGGAGCGCTGCCCGGGCAGCCCCGGGCCCATGTAGCCCATCTCGCGGCCGCCCATGGCGTTGGGCTGGCCGGTGAGGGAGAAGGGGCCGGAGCCCGGGCGGCAGATCGCGCCGGTGGCGAGGTGCAGGTTGACCAGGGCGTTGGTGTTCCAGGTGCCGTGCGTGGACTGGTTGAGGCCCATCGTCCAGCAGCTCGTCCACTCCCCCGCCTCGCCGATCAGGCGGGCGGCCTCGCGGATGTCGTCCTCCGGGATGCCGGTGATCTCCGCGACGGTGGCGGGCGGGTAGTCGGCGAGGAAGGCGGGCATCGCCTCCCAGCCTTCGGTGTGCGTGGCGATGAAGTCGGGGTCGGTGTGGCCGTTCGCGTGCAGCAGGTGCAGCAGCCCGTTGAGGAGCGCGAGGTCCGTGCCCGGCTTGATCTGCAGGAACAGGTCGGCCTTGTCGGCGGTGGCGGTGCGCCGCGGGTCCACGACGATCAGCTGGGCGCCCGCCGACTTCACCCGCTCCATCATCCGCAGGAAGAGGATCGGATGGCAGTCGGCCATGTTGGAGCCGATGACGAAGAAGACGTCGGCCCGGTCGAAGTCCTGGTACGAGCCGGGCGGCCCGTCCGCGCCCAGCGACAGCTTGTAGCCGGTACCGGCGCTCGCCATGCACAGCCGGGAGTTCGACTCGATCTGGTTGGTCCGGACGAAGCCCTTGGCCAGCTTGTTCGCCAGGTACTGCGCCTCCAGGCTCATCTGCCCGGACACATAGAGGGCGATGGCGTCGGGGCCGTGCTCGTCGATGATCGCGCGCAGCCGGCGGGCGGTCTCGGCGACGGCGGCCGCCACCGGCGCGGGCTGCGGCTCCTCGCCGCGGTCCGACCGGACGAGGGCGGTGGTCAGCCGGCCCGGCGCGGCGAGCAGGTCCGCGGTGGTCGCGCCCTTGGTGCACAGCCGGCCGAAGTTCGCCGGGTGCTCCTTGTCCCCGGTCGCCTTCAGGACCGTACGCCGCCCGTCCGCTCCCCTGCCGACGTCGAGGACCATGCCGCAGCCCACCCCGCAGTACGAGCAGACCGTCCGCACCTTCGTCGTGCCCTCAGTCCACGAGCCCGGCGCGGCCACGGGCGCCTCCCTTGCTGTGCTCGGTCCGATCTCACCCCTCGTGACGGTACGAACCGCTCATTACGTGGGTGTCTCTGCGCCCGATCACCAGGGGTTAAGCCCACCGCACAGGGCTTGGGGGGCGGGTGTGAGCACGGGGTCCCTGCGGCCGGGCCACGGGCAGCCGCCGGCACGAACCATCTGGCCCGCTCGAACGTATCCGTCATAGGGGCCTTTCCCTGACACAGATAGGGGATGAGCCAGATGGCAATCCCGGCACGTACGACCCGTACGGCGCTCCGTACGACAGCGGGGGCCTTCTGCGCCGCTCTCGTCCTGGCGGCCTGTTCGAGCGGGGGCGGCGGTCAGGCGAGCGGCTCGGCCGGCTCCGGCACGACCCAGGCGTCAGGGACCCGGGTGACGGTCACCGAGAGCGAGTTCATGCTGAAGCTGTCCCGGACATCGTTCACACCGGGCACCTACACCTTCGTCGCCGACAACCACGGCACGATCACCCACGCCCTGTCCATCGACGGCCCCGGTGTGGAGGACGCCCGGACCAAGGACATCCCGGCAGGCCACAGCGCGACGGTGACGGTGACCCTCAAGAAGGGCACGTACGACGTCTACTGCCCGGTCGACAGCCACAAGCAGATGGGAATGGACGAGCACATCAAGGTCGGCTGAGACACCCCGTGCCCCACCCTCACGCGTCGCCGCGGACGAAGACCGGCTTGAGGTGCTTCTCGGGGAGCGCGTCGGGAAGCTGCTCCCAGTCGAGGACGCGGGAGACCACCCGGGCGGGGTCGACCCGGCCGGAGCGGGCGAGGGCGAGGGCCTCGGGGATGTGGGCGCGGACGTTGTCGCGGGCGATGCGCAGGGTGACGCCGGTGAGGTACATGTCGAGCAGGGGCAGCTCGCCGGGGCGGAAGTGGTTGCCCGCGGACTCGCAGACGCCTTCCGGGGCGAGGGACCTGACCGCCAGGGCGAGCTGGTCGACGCGGCCCGTGGCCTCCACGGCCAGGTCGAAGCCGTGGTGGACGGGTTCGGCCTGCTCGGCGGTGCGGGCGCCGTAGCCCTCGGCGAGCTTGCGGTGCTCCGGGTCGGGGTCGACGTACAGGACGTCCGAGGCGCCGAGTGCCCGGGCGATGTCGCAGACGTAGAGGCCGATGCTGCCGCGGGCGACGACCAGGACCCGGGCTCCGGGCCTGTTCCTCAGGTGAGGGGCGACCAGGCGCCAGGACAGGGACCAGTTGTCGCTCGCCGCGGCCATGGCCACCGGGTCGAGGTCGGCGGGCAGGGGGACCAGCATGGCGTCCGCCCAGGGGACGCGGACCAGGTCGGAGAAGAGTCCGCCCCAGGTGCCGCCGATGGGGGCGCCGTACATGGCCATGTGGGGTACGGCCGTGCAGTGGGCGGTCAGTCCGGCGCGGCAGTTGTCGCAAGTGCCGCAGTTGAGGGACCAGGGGACGACCACGAGGTCGCCGGGGGTCACGGATGTCACCGCGTCGCCGGTCTCCACGACCCTCGCCACGCATTCGTGGCCGATGGCGAACGGAGGGTCGAGGCTGTATTTGATTTGCGGCTGCCGCCGCGTGGCATGTCCGGCCAGAATCGCCGAGTCCACGTCGCAGGAGGTCGCGGCCACCGGGGCGACGATGGCCTGCTGGTCCGACTGGAGCCTGGGATCGGGTGCCTCGCGCCATTCGACGGTGTGGCGGGCGACGTAGGTCAGTTCACGCATCGGCCTGCTGCCCCTTCTGCTCCTGCTGCCCCTTCGCGAGGGCGACCAGGTCGGCGTAGCGGAGGACGGAGCCACCCGCGCCCCAGGTGCCGTCGGGCTGTTCGTGCACCAGCACCCACACCCGCAGGGCGTCGGCCGGGGAGAGCCCGGCGGCTTCGAGCACGGTCCTGGTGGCGTCCTCGACCAGGCCGGCCTTGCGGCGCTCGGACACGGCGCCCTGCGGGACGGTCACGTCCACCAGGAAGCGGGGCGCGTCGTCCTCGGCGGTGGTCTGCGCACCCTCGGGCAGTTCGACCAGGTAGCTCCACGCCTGGGCACGGAAGAACGCCGTGTCGGGCGCTCCCTCCCAGCGCAGGAGTACGGCGGCCAGGTCGCGCCGGACCGTCCTGCGGCCCTCCTCGGTCAGGGCGCCGGACGGGACGGTGAGCCGGATCATCGGCATGACGAAGTCTCCCCTCGTGCTCAGCTCGTGCTCTGCGCACGCTCCATAACGGTCGTTATAACCGGCGGCCACGCTAGACTATGACGAGCGTTATAACCAGAGGGGAGAACGGTCTTGGCCAGAACCGGCGGGCCGTCGCGCGAGCGCATCGTGGCCGGTGCGGCCGACCTGATCAGCAGGCGCGGCCTGAACGCCGCGAGCATCCGGGAGGTGGCCAAGCACGCCGAGGCGCCGCTCGGCTCGACCTACCACTACTTCCCCGAGGGGAAGCAACAACTGGCCACCGAGGCCGTGCGGTACGCGGGCACGGCCGTCGGCCGCGTCCTGAGCGAGGAACTGGGCGCGGGCCCGGTCGCCGGACTCCGGGCCTTCCTGGCCCTGTGGCGCGGCATCGTCGTCGACAGCGACTTCCGCGCCGGCTGCCCCGTGCTGGCCGTCTCCGTCGAGGAACCGCCGGCCGACGAGATCCCGCCCGCCCTGGCCGCCGCCGCCGAGGCGTTCGAGGGCTGGGAGAGCCTGCTCGCCGAGTCGCTCGGGGAGCACGGGGTGGCCCCCGATCAGGCTGCGGATCTCGCGGCCCTCGTCGTGGCGTCGGTGGAGGGCGCCACCGCCATGTGCCGCGCCAGGCACAGCGCGCAACCCCTGGACCGGATCGCACGGCAACTCGAAACGGTGATCGCCGCCGCGCTCGGCCGGCCGGCCTGACAGCGGAGGGTCTCCGGGCCCACGCGCACCAGCCCCGCCACCCGGGCGATGCTCGACGTCCTCGGGGGCGGACCGTGGTCGGTGGCCTGACCGGTCACTCGTTCGGGGCACCCGTCGAGGCGACTGCGTGTGTCCGGGAGCGCCGGCGCCGGAGTGTGCGCACCGTGGGAGCTACGACCTGGGAAAACGGTGAGGGACGATGATCGTGTCGGTGGTGTCGATGCCCGGAGGAATCGCCACTCGTACGAGCTTGTCGGAGACACGCGAGCGCCTCGCCGTATCCGACTTCCTGCTCGCCGACGTCCAGCTGTCCGACGAGCCGGCGGCTGACGAGCAGGAGGTCGTCGGTCTGCTCGGTCTGGAGGCCGAGAGTCCGCCCTGGTTCGGCAGACCGGGTGTACCGGCGCGGGCCGAGTTCCACGGCGACCGCGCCGTTTTCGTCGTACCCGTGGTCGAAGAGGGCCACTTCGTCCACGTGCACGCCCTGGTGACGGAACGTCATCTGGTCACGCTCCACCGGGGGCCGGCCGAACCGCTGGAAGGTCTCATCGCACGGCTGGGGCAGGAGAGCCCGCCCGACCCGGTGGCCGTGCTGTTCCTGCTGCTGGAGGAGGCCCTGGAGACGTTTCGCCGGGCCGCGGTGGCGCACCTCCTGGAGGTGGAGGACCTCGAGGACCAGATCTTCGAGCATCGGCGCCCCCAGCAGGTCTATCGCCTGGCACGGCTACGGCGGCGTGCCGCGCTGCTGCACCACTTCCTCCTCCCCTACCTCCAGGCGACGGACGAGGTCATCGCGCGCAGGATGCTGAACCCCAGCTTCCCGGAGGAGCGGCAGCGGCTCGCCCGGGAGTTCCAGCACGCCGGCCGGCTGGTGCTCGCCGACATCGAGTCCCTGCAGGAGGCCACCCGGCGGGCCTTCGCCAGCTACTCCTCCCTCGTGGCGGGCGAGCAGAACCGCGTGATCAACCGGCTGGCCATCGTGTCGGTGGTCTTCCTGCCGTTGACGTTCCTGACCGGGTACTTCGGCATGAACTTCACCTACCTGACGGACGAGATGGAGAGCAGAGCCGTCTTCTGGCTGCTCGCCGTCGGGTTGCAGGCAGGCGTCCTCCTCCTCGCCCTCTACGTGCTGCACCGCACCCACGCATGGAGAAATCTCCGGGACGACGAAGGCGCGCAGGACCGGTGAGCCCGGTGTCCGGCGGGCGCCCCTCGGGAGGTTTCGGATGGATCTGATCCATTTCCGCATGGTCATGCCGCCCGCGCTCACCCAGCAGGCCGTCGACCTGCTCGCCGCGCACGATCGCGTCCTCAACCTCGTGGTCGTCAGGGCGGCCCACGTCCCGGGCGGTGACGCGCTCGAGTGCGACGTGCTGAAGGGCGCCGCGAACGGTGTGCTGGACGACCTGCGCAGGCTGGGCGTCGACCGTACGGGGTCGATCGCGGTCGACGACGTCGACATGATGTTCTCGCGGCACGCCGAGCAGATCGAGGCCGACCAGCCGAGCGCGCTGGTCCACACGCCGTTGTGGGCCGCGGTCGAGGCCCACATCCGGGCGGAGGGGACGTATCCGCCGTCCTTCTACCTGTTTCTGGTGATCGCCGGGCTCATCGGCTCGGTCGGCATCATGACGAACTCGCAGATCCTCATCGTGGCGGCCATGGTGGTCGGCCCCGAGTACAACGCGATCACCAGCATCGCCCTCGGCCTCGACCGCCGTAACCGCCGCAGGGTGGGGGAGGGAGTACGAGCGCTGACGGTCGGGTTTCTGCTGGCCATGGTGGTCACTCTGGGTTTCGCCGCGCTGACGCGGGCCGCCGGCCTGCAGTCCACCGCGTTCGAGCTGGGCCTCAGGCCCGTCTCCCACCTCATCGACACGCCGGACTTCTTCTCCGTCGCCGTCGCCGTCCTCGCCGGTGTCGTCGGCATCGTCTCGCTCACCGAGGCACGGGGCAGCGCCCTGCTCGGGGTCTTCATCTCCGTGACCACGATTCCCGCCGCCTCGGACATCGCCGTGTCCCTCGCCTTCGCCGACTGGCACCAGGCATGGGGTTCGCTGCTCCAGCTGCTGCTCAACGTGGTCGTCCTCGTGATCGTCGGCGTCCTCACCCTGCGGGTGCAGCGACGCCTGTGGCGCCGTGCGGCCCGCCGTGCCGCTGCACGGCCGTAGCGCTGGCTCTACGCTGATCGGAGGGGGGTGCGTTCGGGTGAATCGCACACCGGAAGGGGGCGCCCCCCTATGGACGACTACCCACTGATCGAGAACCACGGTCTGATCGGAGATCTGCAGACCGCGGCGCTGGTCACCACCGACGGAGTGGTCGACTGGTTCTGTTCCCCGCGGTTCGACTCACCGAGTGTGTTCGGGGCCCTTCTGGACAAGGAGAAGGGCGGGCACTGCACGGTCCGGCCGGCGCACACGACCTATGCGACCAAGCAGTTGTACCTCCCCGACACGGCGATCCTGGTGACCCGGTTCATGACGGAGGCGGGCGCCGGCGAGGTGATGGACTTCATGCCCGTGACCGGTACGACGGTCACGGGCCGCCACCGGCTGGTCCGCCTGGTCCGCTGTGTGCGCGGCAGCATGACGTTCCAGGTGGAGATCGCCCCGCGGTTCGACTACGGACGCCAGGCACACCGGTTGCACATCACCCAGCACGGAGCGGTCTTCGCCGCGCAGGACGGCACCGAACTCACCGTGCACCCGATCCGCGAACCGGAGGACGAACAGCTGGTCGACGTTCTCACCGACCGGGATGCCGACCTGCACCTCTCGCTGACCCTGCAGGCCGGCCAACAGCGCGGGCTGGTGCTGGAGATGGGCGCCGAGGGGCCGCCCGCGGAGGTCCGCCGCGACGAACACCAACGGCTCTTCGACGAGACCGTGGGGTTCTGGCGCTCCTGGCTGACCCAGTCGCGCTACACCGGGCGCTGGCGGGAAATGGTGGAGCGTTCCGCGATCACGCTGAAGCTCATGACCTTCGCACCCAGCGGCGGGCTGGTGGCCGCCCCGACGGCGGCTCTCCCGGAGCAACTGGGCGGCGAGCGCAACTGGGACTACCGCTTCACCTGGATCCGAGACGCCTCCTTCTCCGTGTACGCCCTGCTGGGACTGGGCTTCACGGACGAGGCCAGGGCGTTCATCATCTGGCTGGGCGACCGGGTCAAGGAGCGGGCCGGCAGCGAGGGGGACACGGGCCCGCTGAACATCATGTACAAGGTCGACGGCTCCTCCGACCTGGACGAGCAGATCCTCGACCACTGGGAGGGGTACGCGCGTTCCGCGCCGGTGCGGATCGGCAACGGCGCCGCCACGCAGCTCCAACTCGACATCTACGGCGAGGCGCTGGACAGCATCTACTTCGCGCACCGGCACGGCTTCCAGGTCGGGCACGGGGGATGGACCTCGCTGCGCACCGACCTGGACTGGCTGGCCGACCACTGGGACCAGGCGGAGGAGGGTATCTGGGAGACCCGAGGCGGCCGCCAGGACTTCACCTACGGCCGTGTCATGTCATGGGTGGCGTTCGACCGTGCGCTGCGACTCGCCGAGTCCAAAGGGTGGCCGTCCGCGGCCGAACGCTGGCACGCCGAGCGGGACGCCGTCTACGAGCAGGTCATGGCCAAGGGGTGGAGCGAGGGACGTCAGGCGTTCGTCCAGCACTACGGCAGTGGCGTACTGGACTCCTCGCTGCTGCGCATGGCGACGGTCGGGTTCCTCACTCCCGGGGATCCGATGTGGGAATCGACCCTGGACGCCATGGAGGAGGAGCTGGTCAGCGACAGCCTGGTCTACCGCTACAACCCCGAGGCCTCGCCCGACGGCCTGCGGGGCTCGGAGGGCACCTTCTCGCTGTGCACGTTCATGTACGTCGACGCCCTGGCGCGGGCGGGGCGGACCGACCGGGCGAGGCTGGTGTTCGAGAAGATGATGGGGTACGCCAACCATCTGGGCCTGTACTCGGAGGAGATCGACCCGACGGGCCGTCAGCTGGGCAACTTCCCGCAGGCCTTCACCCACCTCGCCCTCATCGACTCGGCCATCACCCTGAACGCGGCTCTCGACCGGCGGTAGCCCGGACCCGGTTCAGCCGGTCGGCGGCGCCGGCCCGAGGAGCACGCCCAGCAGGAGGTCATTCTCGGTCATCGACAGCGCCGCGCCGCAGGTCGGCGTCGGTGAGGCCCTCCAGCTCGCCGTGGGTGTCCAGCCAGTAGAGGAAGACGACCGCGGGGACGATGAGCACGACGGCGACGAGGGTGACGAAGGCCAGCCAGCGCAGCGTGGTGTGCGCGCCCGCGCCCTCGGCGACGGTCAGCGAGGTCGGGACGAGGTAGGGGCGCTGCGCCATGCCCCAGGCGATGACGGCCGACGCGACCACGCCGACCGCCGTGACCCGGGACCAGGCCGCGGAAGGGCGCGTCAGCAGCCATGCGGTGGCGAGCGTGCCCAGCGCCGCGACGATGACGAAGACGAGACCCACGCCGTGCGTGAGCCCGTGCCACACATGAGGCGCGTCCCCGTGCGTGACGGCCAACGTGATCACGGCCAGAGCGGCTACGACGGCGAGGGCGCCCAGTGCCCGCCGCCGGAAGTAGCCGTCCAGGTCCGGCACGGCGAAGCGCCGGGCGTCCGCGGCAAGGAAGACGGCGCCGAGCAGCGCCGTGGCCGCGATGGCGAGCAGCCCGAACAGCAGCGAGGTGGGGTTGGCCCAGGCGTCCGTCGACGCCTGCGTCGTGGCGGTCACCCGGCCCGAGGCCACTCCCCCTACGGCGGCACCGAGGAAGAACGGCGTCAGAAGCGACGAGACGGCGAACACCGCTCCGTACAGGCGCCGCCCGGCCAGCCGCCGCGTGGGCTTGCGCAGGGCGAAACCGGCGCCGCGCAGCACGATGCCCACGGCGGCCAGCACCAGGGGCAGCCACATCGTGGTGAACACCTGCTGGAAGAAGACGGGGAAACCCGTCCACATGATGACCAGCACGAAGATCAGCCAGACGTTGTTCACCTCCCATACGGGAGCCATCGCGTGGTCGATCAGCCAGCGCGGGCGCTTGCCGCGCTCCGCGCCGCCCGCGGTCAGGTCCCAGAAGCCGGCTCCGTAGTCGGTGCCGCCGGCGCAGGCGTAGGCGGCGATCGCGAGCAGCAGGACGACGGCGACGACCCCGGCGATCACGGCCGGCTCCCGGCGGAGCGCGGCCCGTACGGTGTGTCCGTCTCCGGTGTCTCCTCGGGTGTCCGGGGTCCGCCCGTCTCGTCGGCGAGCCGCCAGCGGGTGCGCATCTTCAGCAGCACCGCGAGGAACGACCCGAACACGAACACGTACACCACGACGACCAGACCGAACATGATCCACAGGCTGGTGGAACGGGTGGCCGTCACCGCTTCCGCGACCCGCATGTTCTGGTAGACGATCCACGGCTGGCGGCCCACTTCGGTGGTGATCCAGCCGCACTCGACGGCGACGACGGAGGCGACGCCGGCCACGGCCGCGCACCGGAAGAACCAGGGTGAGGCGGGCATCCTGCGGCGCAGCAGCCACATCGCCGCGTACCAGAGCGCGAGCAGCACCAGCAGGGAGCCGATGCCGACCATGGTGTCGAAGGCCCAGTGGGCGATGGTGGCCTGCGTGGCCGTCGGCCGGTCGCTCGCGGGCACGGAGGTCAGCCCGGTCACCTTGGTGTCCGCGTGGAACCCGGCGAGGATCGAGTCGAGCTGGGGGATCTTGATGCCGCCGGAGATGGTCCCGTTCGGATGCAGCCGGCCGAAGAGGTACTCCGGCTGGTGCGTGTCGGTCGTCCAGACGATCTCCATGGCGGCGAACTTCACCGGCTGCTTGTGGAAGACCTGCCGGGCGATGGAGTCGCCGAGCACGAACTGCACCGGGGTGAGCACCGCGGCCAGCGTGAAGGGGATGGTGAAACCGAGCCGGTGGTAGCGGTCCCGGCGGCCGCGCAGCCGGCCGACGGCGTAGACGCCGGCCACGACATAGCCCGCCGTCACGAACATCGCCACGACGAAATGCCAGTACTGCGGACCGAACATGGGCGTGAAGATCGCCTTCCAGATCTTCACGTCGACGGGGTTGCCGGCGGAGTCGAGGGTGAAGCCCCGGGGGGTGTTCATCCACGAGTTGGCGGCCAGGATCCCGAAGGCACCGAGCAGGGCCGCGAAAGGCAGGGGCAGTCCGAGCAGGAAGTGGGTCCGGGAGGGAAGCCTCCGCCAGCCGTAGAGATAGATGGCGATGAGGACGGCTTCCAGGAAGAAGGCCCAGGCCTCGACACCGAACCCGATGCCGAAGACATCGCCCCACCGGCCCATCATGCCCGGCCACAGCAGCCCGAACTCGAAGGACAGCACGGTGCCGGTGACCACCCCGATCGCGAACTGGACCGCCATGACGGCCGACCACCGCCGTGCCAGCAACAGGGCGGTCGGGTCGGAACGGCGCAGACCGTAGCCGTGCATGATGAGCGTGATCAGCGGCAGTGCGACGCCCAGCGGCACCAGGATGATGTGAGAGGCGAGGGTGAAGGCCATCATCGATCTGGCCGGGAGCGTTTGCGGCGGCACGTCCGCCAGCAGCAGGGCCGTGTGCATGTGAGTCTCTCCGGGGCCGACGCGAGTGAGGTGGTCAGCCGCCGGTGGCGAAGCCGGGGAACAGGGTCATCCCGCCGTCCACGTAGAGAGTGGCGCCCACGACGTAGTCCATGAGGTCGGAGGCGAGGCCGACGGCCGCGTAGCCGATGTCCTCGGGGTCGCCGATGCGGTCGTAGGGGATCAGCCGCAGAAGATCCTCCTGGGCCTGCGGTGTCTCCCAGGCGCTGCGGTTGATGGGGGTCTTGATGGCCCCGGGGGCGATCGCGTTCACCCGGATCTTCTTCGGGGCGAGTTCCTGGGCCAGCGTCTCCATCATCATCTGCACCCCGCCCTTGGAGGAGGCGTAGTTGACGTGCCCGGCCCACGGGATGATCTGGTGCACGGAACTCATGCAGATGATCTTCCCGGCCGCGCGCGAGACCTCGGGGACGACACCGCGCCGCAGGAACTCCTTGGTCGCCTCGCGGGCGCAGAGGAACTGCCCGGTGAGGTTGACGTCCAGGACCTTCTGCCACTGGGCGAGCGTCATGTCGGTGAACGCGGCGTCGCGCTGCAGTCCGGCGTTGGCGACCAGGATGTCGATCGTGCCGAACTCCTCGACCATCCGGTTCGTCATGGCGACGACCTGGTCCTCGTCGGACACGTCCGCCTCGTAGGCCGCCGCCCGCACACCGAAGGACGTGATCTCCTCGACCACCTTGTCGGCTTCCTCGCGGCCGGCGACGTAGTTCACGACCACGTCGGCCCCGGCCCGGCCCAGGGCGACGGCCGTCGCCTTGCCGATCCCGGAGTTCGCGCCGGTGACCAGCGCCTTCTGGCCCTTGAGCAGGTGTGCGGGGATCACGCCCTGAGGTGCGCCCTCGGTGGAACTCACGATGCCTCTCTTCTCCACTGCGTGGCCCGGGTCGGCCGGGCCGCGGCCCGGAGGTACAGGCGCAACACAAGCACCGCGGCAGAACACCGGCACCCCGGGCGGGCCCGCCTTCCGCTGACCGACTGAGGATCTTCGCCCGGTCGGCGGCGGGCCGGCGGCCACCGGTCAGCTCAGCCGCTCCACGAGGTGATCACCCACGCGCAGGGCGTTCGCGATGGCCGTCAGGGACGGATTGACCGCACCGATGCTCGGGAAGAAGCTCGTGTCCACGACGTACAGGTTGTCCAGGTCGTGGGCCTTGCAGTTGACGTCCAGGGCCGAGGACGCCGGGTCGGTGCCGAAGCGCACCGTGCCGGCCTGGTGCGCGGTGGCGCCGATGGGCATGCCCTTGTGCAGGTAGAGGCTGCGGGACAGCAGATGGTGCTCGTGCATGCCCAGGTGGCCGAGCATGTGCTGGAGCTTCTGCCTGAGGCGCGTGAGGCCCTCGATGTTGTTGCTCTCGTCGAGCGCCAGATGGATCCGGCCCTCTCCGTCCAGGGTGACCCGGTTGTCGGGCTGCGGCAGGTCCTCCCCGCACAGCCAGAAGTCGACGGCGTGATGGGCCATGACCTCGAAGGGCATGTCCGGTGTCACCGCTCCGGCCCAGCGCGGGGCCTCGCCGTGGATCTGCTCGGCGTCCGACTTGCCGAGCATCTGGATGCCGCCGAGGGGGTAGTCCCAGTCGTCCGCGCCCAGGTACCAGTCGTGCAGGGCGAGGGTCTTCTGGAACTGGGTGTCGTTGGGCTCCTTCGAAACGGCCATCAGGGCAAGGTTGTTGTGCCGCATGTAGTTGCGGCCGACCACGTCCGAGCTGTTCGCGAGCCCGGCCGGGTGCCGGTCGTTCGCCGAAGCGAGCAGCAGCGCGGCGGAGTTGACGGCGCCGCAGGCCACGGCCACGACGTCCGCCGAGAAGCGGGCCTCCTCCTCGCCCGGCAGCTGGGCGACGACCGCTGTGACGCTGCGCCCGGTCGGATCGGTCTCGAGCCGTGTCACCCGGGCGTTGGTCACCATCTCGACGTTCGGGTGCTCCAGCGCCGGTTCCACGCAGATCACCTGGGCGTCGGACTTGGCCCGGACGAGACACGGGAAACCGTCGACCCGGTTGCAGCGGATGCAGGCGCTGGCGTGTGTCGCCCGCCCGTTGGCGTCCTGGGTGAGGTTGACCCCGATGGGCAGGTGGAAGGGGTGCAGTCCCCGCTTCTCCAGGTCGTCGCTCAACTGCTGGATGCGCGGCTCGTGTTCGACCGGCGGGAAGGCGTACTGGCTGCTGCACGGGCCTTCCCACGGGTCCTCGCCGTGCCGGCCGTGCACCAGGTAGAGGTGCTCCGCCTGGGTGTAGTACGGCTCCAGGTCCTCGTAGCGGATCGGCCAGGCGGGAGAGACGCCGCCGTGGTGGCGCAGTTCTCCGAAGTCCTCGGGCCGCAGCCGGAACAGGGCCGCGCCGTAGAACTTGGTGTTGCCGCCGACGTAATAGTTGACCTCGGGCGGGAACTCGTTGCCGTGCTTGTCGAGCCAGAACTCCGGAGCCCGGTACTTGCCCTTGACGAACACGGCCGTCGAGTCCCAGTTGTCCCGTTCGCGCGGCAGGTAGTCACCGCGTTCGAGGATGAGCACCCGTTTCCCCGACGGAGCGAGCCGGTGGGCGAGCGTGCCCCCGCCGGCGCCGGAGCCGACGATGATGAGGTCGTAGTGGGGGAAGTCGCCCATGGCGACCACCGTCCTTGCTTCCGCGGTCCGGGCGTTGCCGGGACCTGCCTCGGCTCTTGCCCCTCTTCGAACGTATACGCCCCCCGGCGATGCGGCACCTGGAACTGCCGTGCCCCGGCACGGTCACAGGACGGCGATCGGGTTCACCGGAGAACCGGTGGCCGCCGGCAGCCGGAGCGGGGCGATCACGCACAGGAAGTGCCAGCGGCCCAGCTGTTCGCACACGGGCACCAGTTCCTCGAAGTCCAGGTAGTCCATGAGGTGCAGCCCCATGGCGTGCACGGCCAGGACGTGGACGGGAAACGGGACCTCGGCCACCGGGCTGGGGGCCGTGTCGTTGTTGCCGTCCGACCCCAGGGCGGCCACCCGCCGCTCGGCCAGGAAGGGCATGGCTTCCGGGTGCAGGCCCGCGCGCGCCTGTGCCGCGTCCCAGGCGCCGAGGCTGCGGCGCCTGCGGCGGTGTCCGACGCGCACGAACAGCAGGTCGCCCGGGCCGGTCGTGACCTCCTGGGCAGCCTCGGCGGCCGCGAGGTCCTCGGCGGTCACGGTGTCGCCGGGTTCGAGCCACGGCACGCCGCGCAGGCGCGGGATGTCCAGGAGCACGCCGCGGCCGACGATGCCGTCCCGCACCAGGTCCACCGTGAGGGCGTCGGCGCCGTCGGGCGTCACGCTGCTCGCCGGGACGCCGCCGTACAGTTCGCCGTCGAAGATCACGTGGCACAGTGCGTCGAGGTGGCTGTCGGCGTCCCCGTGCACGTTCATGGCGAACCGGTCGCGGGCGAAGTGGAGTCCAGGGGCCTCAGCCTCCCCTGGCGCCGGTGCGACCATCCGGTGCGTCGCGGGCTCGGGATCGTCCGGACCCGCCGTGGTCTCGATGGGGGCGGCCAGCGACACCGTGCGTCCGCTGCGGACCCCGGCGGCGGCCGCCGCCACCCGCTCCGGTGTGAGCCGTTCCAGCGCGCCGCGCCGGTACTCCCCGCCCTCCGGGGCCTGGTCCCGCAGCCGGCGGTACAGGTCGCGGAAGGCCGCTTCGGACATGACGGGCGGTGCCGGGGGACGCGAGGACGCGGGCCGCGGGCGCGAAGTCATCGGGAACTCCTCCTCGAAGGCTGTTAGGGCCTCGTCCGGTGTTCAGGGCTGTCGTCCCAGGTGGCGGCGGGTCGGGCGGCCGGTGGGCCGGCCGGCTTGCCCACCGGCGGCACGGCGCGCCCGGGCGGCAGCAGCTCGACCGTCACGAAGCCGACCACGGCGGCGAGGATGGTCACGGGGATCATGGCGGCGCTGCCCAGCACCAGGACGACCAGCACCACACTGCTGACCGGGAGCCGCAGCGCGGCCGCCGCCGCTGCCGCCATGCCCGCCGCCATCCCGGGTACGACGCCCAGGCCGGGCAGCGGGGCGAGCAGCACTCCCGTCGCGGCACCGAGGAACAGTGAGGGGAAGACGGGGCCGCCCCGGAGACTGCCGAGACACAGGGCGTACGCCGCTCCCTTGCACAGCAGCACGGCGACCAGAGCACCCACACCCCAGGCGTGGGGATCCGCGGCCAGCTGTGCCATGACGGCCTCGCCGGACGAGGCCACGTCCGCCGGCGACCGGTCCACGGCCAGGGTGTACACCGCGGCGCACACCCCGGCGGCAAGGGCGCAGAGCACCGTGTGGACGACCGGCCGCCGCACGACGAACACCGCGGCCAGGCGCCCGGTGGACAGGATCACGTGGAGGGCGACGGCGATGCCGGCGGCCATCACCACCGACCAGAGCACGTCTCCCGCGTCCAGGCGGGGGAACGGAACGCCCAGCTTGAGCGACAGGCTTCCCGTCGGCAGGCCGGTCCAGTGGCCGAAACCGGTGAACACCAGCGACCCGATCCCGCTCGACAGGAGCGCGGGCAGCATGACCGCGAACAGCTGCGGGCCGCCCACTCCGGCCACCTCGATGAGGATCACCGCGCCGACCAGCGGATTGCCGAAGATCGCGGAGAGCGCCGCCGCGGCACCGGCCGCGCCGAGGAGTGCCGTGTTCCGCGGTGTCGCCGGGGCGCGGGCCAGGTTCCTGAACCACAGCGCGAGGCCGCCCCCGAGCGCGATCAGCGGGGCCTCCGGGCCGAGCGTGGCGCCGAGCGGAAGACTGGCCGCGGCCGCGAGGATCACCCCGGGCAGGGCTGCCGGTGCCATGCCCGCGGCGTGCAGACCCCCGGCGGGGACGTGGCCGCCGGCTCCCGGCAGGTGCCTGACGACGAGGCCGACGACGAGACCGGCGAGCGCCAGCAGCGGCAGTGGCCACCACCACGGGGGCACGTCCCACCCCAGAGCGGCCGGCAGCGCGGCCCACAGCAGGTGTTCCAGCGCGTGCAGTCCGGCCAGGAACCAGAAGGCGGCCAGCGAGACCGGGACACCGATGATCGCCGAGAACAGGAGCGTCCTCCGGTACGCGGGAGCATTGAGCAGCTCCCGCAGCCGGTCGGCCTCTTCCGGCTGCGTACCGGCAGCGGGGGCGGCGGACGGGTCCGACCGGGTCACGGCACGTACCTCCCGTGTCAGCCGGGGATGTCGCGCTCGTGGGCCTGGCAGCCCGTCGGCGCCCCTCCCTCCAGCCATTGCAGCACCGGGCCGCGGGCCACGCATGCGCGGAGCTGCGGCGGCGTCGGGACGGGGCCGTTCGGGTGCCCGCGCAGCCCCGGCTCTCCCACCCGGCGTGCAGGCCGCCGCGGTGGCCCCTTCACTGAGAAGGAGAGTCCGTTTCGTGAGTCGGTTCGTGAGTCGTTTCGTGAGACATGGGAGGCGCGGTATGGCAGGGCACTGGACACGAGGTGCGGTGGGTGCGGTCCTGGCGGTGGTCGTGGCGGTCGGGGCGGCCGGGTGTTCCGACTCGGGGAGCCCGTCCGGCGGGGCCAGCAAGGCGGCCTCGGCCGCGTCCTCCGCCGCCGCCTCCCTCGCCTCCAAGGCCTCGGATGCGCTGGCCTCGGCGTCGGCGGAGGCCAAGCAGAAGCTCGAGGGGATCAAGAACGGGGTGAAGGCCAAGGACGACGTGACCCTCGGCGCCCCCGCCCCCGACAGTGCGGGCAAGGCCACGGTCAAGGTGACCGCCAAGAACACCGCCGACTCCGCCAAGTCCTTCGCCGTCCAGGTCAACTTCACGGACAAGAGCGGCAACCTGCTGGACGTGACCGTGGTGACCGTCAAGGACGTGGCCGCCGGCGCCTCCGGTGAGGCCACGGCCACCAGCAACCGCAAGCTGACCGGCGAGGTCCACGCGGTGGTCGGCTCGGCCCTGCGCTACTGAGCGCCGCTGTTCGGCCGGGCGAGCCCGCGGTCGTACGCGAAGATCACCGCCTGTACGCGGTCCCGGGCACCGATCTTGGCGAGGACCCGGCCCACATGGGTCTTGACGGTGGACTCGGACAGGACGAAGCGGGCGGCGATCTCGCCGTTGGTCCGGCCCTGGCCGATCGCGACGAGGATCTCGCGTTCGCGGTCGGTGAGGGAGTTCAGGCGCGCGTCCTCGTCCGGGTCACCGGCGGGCCGCGGCAGGAGCTGGGCGAACTCGTCCAGGAGGCGGCGGGTGAGCGCGGGCGCGATCACGGCGTCGCCGAGGGCGACCGCGCGGATGCCGGCCAGGAGTTCCTCGGGGCGCGCGTCCTTGAGCAGGAAGCCACTGGCTCCGGCGCGCAGGGCCGCGTGGACGTACTCGTCCAGGTCGAAGGTGGTCAGGACGAGGACCCGGGAGCGGCCGCCGGACTCGGCGATACGGCGGGTGGCCTCGATGCCGTCCATGCCGGGCATCCGTACGTCCATCAGTACGACGTCGGGGCGCAGTTCGGCGGCCCTGCGGACGGCCTCGGCGCCGTGCGCGGCCTCGCCGACCACCTCCGTCTCGGCGACGGACTCCAGCAGGATGCGGAAGCCGTAGCGCTGGAGGGGCTGGTCGTCGACGATCAGTACGGTGGTCACGCGGCACCGCCCGCCCGGTCCAGGTCCAGGGTGACCGCCACGCGCCATCCGCCGCCCGCGACCGGGCCCGCGCTGACGGTTCCGCCGTAGAGTGCCGCTCGTTCCCGCATGCCCACCAGGCCGTGCCCTTCCTCGTTCGGCGGTCCGGGCCGGGCGGCCGGGCCGTTGTCCTGGACCCGGATGGTCAGCCGGGTGTCCTCGACGGCGATCGACAGGTGGGCCCGGGTGCCGGCGCCCGCGTGCTTCAGGGTGTTGGTCAGGGCTTCCTGGACGATCCGGTAGACCGTCAGCTGTACCCCGTCGTCCAGGGCACCGACCTCTCCGGCGGAGCGGTGGACGACGTCCAGGCCCGCGGCGCGCACACCCTCGCACAGCGCGTCGATGTCCGCGATGCCGGGCTGCGGGCTGAGTTCGGGCGCGCCCGGCGGGCCGTCGGCCGCCTCGCGCAGGACGCCGAGGACGCGCCGGAGTTCGCCGAGCGCCTGGCGGCCGGTGTCGCCGATGAGGTGCAGGGCCTCCTTGCCGCGTTCCGGGGCGGTGTCGGTCGCGTAGGCGCCGGCGTCGGCGAGCGTGATGATGACGGACAGGTTGTGGCCGACGATGTCGTGCATCTCGCGGGCCACCCGGGCCCGTTCGGTGGCGACGGCCAGCCTGCCGCGCTGGTCGCGCTCGATCTCCAGGCGGGCCGCCCGGTCCCGCAGCCCGGCGAGCTGGGCCCGGCGGATGCGGACCACCAGGCCGAGCGCGAGGGCCGCGGTCGCCGTGCTGAGCAGGAAGAACAGCGCGTCCCATACGGACACGGCCCGCGACACCCGCACCGCGACCAGCGCCATGCCGGCCGCCATGGCCCCGCAGGCCCAGGGCAGCTGGCGCAGCCGCCCGTGCAGGGCCAGGCTGTACAGGGCTATGAAGAGGGCCACGTCCGCGCGCAGCGCCACATCGAGGGACCACTGCAGGACGAAGACGCCCCAGATCGCGCCGAAGGCGGCCAGCGGCCGGCGCCTTCGCCACAGCAGCGGCAGCACCAGACCGGCCTGCAGCGCGAGCATGGCCGCCAGGGGCGGCCGGGTGAAGGCGAGCCGGACGCGGCGCGGGCCGTCGCCGTCCCCGGCGACGGCGTGCAGCAGGTCGGGCAGGCAGAACAGCAGGAAGACCAGCACCACGACCGTGGTGTCCAGCACCCACGGCCGGGCCCGGTCGGCCTGCCGGAGCCGCTGGCCGACCCGGCCGAGCCGGGCGACCAGCGGCCCCATTCCGCTGATGTCGTAGGCGGTCACGGCGGTCACCAGCCCATGGTGCACGCGGTCGTACGTCGCTGCGCCACGCGGCACCCGGTCGGACGTCGCTGTGTCCCTGGCGGCTGTGCCCATCGCGGCTGTATCCCTCGCGGCTGTGCCCATCGCGGCTGTGTCCCTCGCGTCCACGCTCAGGCGTCGGTGCGCACCAGCCGGTACGCCGCCCCCGCCAGCGCGAGTGCCGTCCAGCCGAGGAGGACCAGGAGGCCGGCCAGGGGCGAGAGGGTGGTGGCGTCCTGGGTCAGGGCGAACAGCGCCTGGCCGGCGTGGCTCGGCAGGTAGGGGCTGATGTCGTCCTGCCAGGAGCTGGGCAGGAGCGCGGTCAGCCCGGGGATGAGCATCAGGCCGGCGACCAGCACCGAGATGCCGCCGGCCACCGACCGCAGCAGTGCGCCGAGGGCGGTGCCGATGACGCCGACCAGGCCGAGGTAGAGACCGGCACCCAGCAGGCTGCGTACGACCCCCGCGTGGGTCAGGCCCATCGCGGCGGGTGTGCCGGAGACGATGCCGCTGCCGAACTGGAAGGCGACGAACGCGCCGAGGGTGCCGACCACCAGTGCGACCAGCCCGAACACGGCCGCCTTGGACCACAGGACGGGCAGCCGGCGCGGTACGGCCGCGAGCGTCGAGCGGATCAGGCCGGTGGAGTACTCCCCCGCCGTGACCAGCACGCCGAGCACGCCCAGGGCCAGCTGGGCGAAGTTGGTGCCGAAGAGGGACAGGCTGACGGCCGTGGAGCGGGCGAAGTCCGGGGCCATGCGGGGGGTGCCGACCATGGACCGGTAGCGGGCCGCGGCGATGAGCCCGAAGGCGACGAGGAAGAGCAGGCCGAGGCCCAGGGTGATCCAGGTCGAGCGCAGCGACCAGAGCTTGGCCCACTCGGAGGACAGCACGCGCCGTCCGGTCACGCGGTAGGCGGGGCGGGTGGGCGCGGTGCGGGGTGCTTCGGCGGTGGCGGTGAGGGTGCTCACGCGGTCCTCCCGGCGGTCTCGGGGGTCTCGGTGCCGGTCGTGGAGCCGTGGTACTCCACGGCGTCCCGGGTCAGGTCCATGAACGCCTCCTCCAGGGAGACGGTCCGCGCGGTCAGTTCGAACAGCGGGATCCCGTGCTCGGCGGCCTTCCGCCCGATCTCACGGGTGGTCAGGCCGGTGACCTGGAGTTCCTCGGAGCCGGCGCGGCCGGTGATGTCGACGCCCGGCCCGGCCAGCACGTCCCGCAGCCGCGCCGGGTCCTCGGTCGCCACCTGCACCGTGTCGCCGCCCGCCGCGCGGACCAGGTCGCTCACGGTGGTGTCGGCCAGCAGCCGGCCCCGGCCCACCACGATCAGGTGGTCCGCGACCAGCGCCACCTCGGTCATCAGGTGGGAGGAGACGAACACCGTGCGGCCCTCCGCCGCGAGCGAGGTCAGCAGGGTGCGGATCCAGCGCACGCCCTCCGGGTCGAGACCGTTGACCGGCTCGTCCAGCATCACCGTCTGCGGATCGCCGAGCAGCGCCGCGGCGATGCCGAGCCGCTGGCCCATGCCGAGGGAGAAGGCACCGGCCCGCTTGTGGGCCACGCTGCCGAGACCGGCCAGCTCGATGACCTCGTCGACCCGGCGGCGCGGGATGCCGTGGGTCAGGGCGAGCGCCCTGAGGTGCTGGTGGGCCGTGCGGCCCGGGTGGACGGACTTCGCCTCCAGGAGCGCCCCGACCTCCTGCAGCGGGGCCCGGTGGCGGGCGTAGTGGTGGCCGTTGACGGTGACGGTGCCGCTCGTCGGGGCGTCGAGCCCGACGATCATCCGCATGGTGGTGGACTTCCCCGCGCCGTTGGGGCCCAGGAAACCGGTCACGGTGCCCGGCTTCACGACGAAGTCCAGCCCGTCGACGGCCGTCTTCTCCCCGTATCTCTTGGTCAGTTGCCGTGCGTCGATCATGCGCGTCGCTCTCTCTCGGACTCGGGCGTCCGTCGCGTCTGACGCCTCACCCGCAACGCTAAAGTCCGAATCGCCCTGATTCCGTGGTACCGGGGGCTGAACGGGGCCCAGGCAGGTGGTACCGCGGTACTACGGCGCCGTCGAGGACGAGAAGGCCGTTGTCGCCGTCGAAGTGAACCAACCGAAGCTTGGCCACTACACACACGACTCCTGCACCGAGATGACATGAACCATTCATCTACGGGCCGTCTATGGCGCCCGGTAGCGACAGCATCCAGCCATTGACTCTCCCAGCGCGGGGACGCCGTTCCCGTACATGTCGCTTCATGTCGCATGGAGGGCCACACGTGGTGTCCGCGGTAGAGGGATCCGGCAGAGCGGAGCCCAGCAGATCCGAAGAGCCGGAGAAACCTGAACGGCCGTTGCCGCGAAAGGCGTTCGCCGCACGGAGTCTCGGGGACCGGATCTTCCGGTATCAGTTGACGGCCACCGGCGTCGCCGTCCTGGCCATCATGGCGGGCGTTGGCCTGTTTCTGCTGCTCCGGGCCGGACAGGCGCTGAAGGTCAGAGGGTTCGCCTTCCTCACGACCGCCGAATGGCAGCCGGACGTCCACAGGTTCGGCATCGCCGCCGTCCTCACCGGGACGCTGCTTATCGCCCTCGTCGCCGTGGCCATCTCCGTGCCGCTGGCCGTGGGCACCGCCCTGTTCATCTCCGACGTGGCACCGCGCCCGCTGCGGCGCACGCTCGTGACCATGGTCGACCTGATGGCGGCCGTACCGTCGGTGGTGTACGGGCTGTGGGGGCTGTTCTTCCTGCAGGGACATGTGATCGGGCTGTCGCGCTGGCTGTCCGACTGGTTCGGGTGGTTCCCGCTCTTCACGGTGGACGGCACCCAGCCGGGCGAGCCGCTGGCCTCCGAGAGCGTCTACACCGCCTCGACCTTCATCGCCGGGCTCGTCGTCGCCCTGATGGTGGCGCCGATCCAGTGCTCGGTGATGCGCGAGGTGTTCGCCCAGGCCCCGGCCGGCGAACGGGAGGGCGCCTACGCCCTCGGCGCGACCCGCTGGGGAATGATCCGCTCGGTCGTGCTGCCGTACGGCAAGGGCGGGATCATCGGCGGCACCATGCTGGGGCTCGGGCGGGCGCTCGGCGAGACCATCGCCGTCTACCTGATCATCTCGCCCGTCTTCACCATCCAGCCGCACATCCTGCAGACCGGCGCGAACTCCGTCTCCTCGCTGATCGCCCTGCACTACGGCGACGCGTCCACCTTCGGCATGTCGGCCCTGATGGCGGCGGGCCTGGCGCTGTTCCTGCTCACCCTGGCGGTCAACTTCACGGCGTCGACGGTCGTGGCCCGCTCCCGGTCCGGCGCACAGAGCGAGGCCTGACATGACAGTCGTGGAAGAGAACGCCGTACGAGACAACGGCGTCGAGGAGACCGCGGCCGCCCCGCAGCCGGCCGACGAACTCCCGGACGTCCCCCGCCGCATCGGCGGCCCCACCCGCTCCGGGGTGCTGTCCCTGACCGGCGCCGCCGCCTCGGGACTCTGCACGGCCGTGCTGCTGTTCGGCCAACTCGCGCCCTTCTCCGGCGCGCTGGGCTTCACCGTCACCGCCTACCTCGGCTTCCTCCTCATCTACGCCGTGCTCACCGGCCTGGAGGAGAACGGGCAGGCGGTACGGGACCGGGTGATGACCGTCGTGCTGTGGAGCGCGGCCACGCTGCTGTTCGTCGCGCTCGCCCTGGTCGTCGGCTTCACCGGCTGGCGCGGCCGCGAGGCGCTGCCGCACGCCAACTTCTTCACCCAGGACATGCAGGCCTCGGGCCCGCTCGACCCGCTCACCAACGGCGGCATCGCACACGCGATGCTCGGCACCCTCACCATGATCACCATCGCCCTGGTGATCACGGTCCCGCTGGGCCTGGCCTGCGCGGTGTACCTCAACCAGATCCCCGGGCGCTTCTCCCGGTTCGTCCGCACCATCGTCGAGGCGATGACCGCGCTGCCGTCGATCGTGGCCGGCCTGATGGTGTACGCCACCTGGATCCTCGGGCTCGGCATGCAGAAGTCGGGACTCGCGGCGGGCTTCGCGATCAGCGTGATGATGCTGCCGATCGTGATCCGGGCGGCGGACGTGGTGCTGCGGCTGGTGCCGGGCACGCTGACGGAGGCGGCAGAGGCCCTGGGCGCCCCGCGCTGGCGCACGGTGTGGCACGTGGTCCTGCCCACCGCCCGCTCGGGCCTCGCCACGGCCGTCATCCTCGGCACCGCGCGCGGCATCGGCGAGACCTCGCCGGTCCTGCTCACCGCCGGCTTCACGGCGGCGCTGAACGCCGACCCGACGAGCGGCCCGATGATCTCCCTGCCCCTCGCCGTCTTCAACTTCGTCAAGTCCCCCGAACCGACGATGATCGCCCGCGGTTTCGGCGCGGCGGCGGTCCTGATGGCCCTGGTCCTGGTTCTGTTCGCCATCGCCCGCGTCATCGGCGGCCGCGGCCCGGGCCACCAGAACAAGCGCCAGGCGCGGAGGGCGGCGCGGGCGTCCCGCCGGGATGCGGAGAGGTACGCCGAACTTCACGCCCCGGGACTGAAGTTGTTCGCCGACGGCACCCAAGACAACACCGACGAGCCCGACCAACCCAGGGGCGCGGGACTGCATCAATCAGCGGCTCCGCCGCGGAGCGCGACCAGCCACAACGCACCCGCACCCGACAACGAAGGCGACAACTGATGCTCAGCCACCTCACAAGAGCCCTACGCCGGCTGGGCATCCTGGCCGCACTCATAGGCATCCTCACCACAGCCACCCCCGCCTCCGCAGACAGCTACACCCCCATCTCCGGCGCCGGCTCCACCTGGGCCGAGAACGCCGTGGACGAATGGCGCCGCGCCGTCAACCAGTACGGCATGCGCATCAGCTACGCAGGCACCGGCTCCTCGGACGGCCGCCGCCAGTTCCTCTCCGGCACCGTCGACTTCGCCGTCTCCGACATCCCGTTCCAGACCCACCCGACCGACGGATCGGCAGCCGAACGCCCGGCAGCGGGCTCCTACGCCTACATGCCCATCGTCGCCGGCGGCACCGTCTTCATGTACCACCTGACCGTCAACGGCAAGCGCGTCACCAACCTGCGCCTGTCCGGCGACGTCGTCACGAAGATCTTCACCGGGGTCATCAAGACCTGGGACGACCCCGCGATCCGGGCCGACAACCCCGGCCTCCAGCTGCCCCACCGCACCGTCGTCCCGGTCGTCCGCTCGGACGGCTCCGGCTCCAGCGCCCAGTTCACGCTGTGGATGACCAACCAGCACAAGGCCCTGTGGCAGGCCTACTGCCGCAGGGTCGGCCGCTCCGGCTCCTGCGGGCAGACCTCGATCTACCCGACCGTCCCCGGGATGATCGCCCAGTCCGGCGACCTCGGCGTGGCCGGCTACATCGCCCAGAACTACGGCGAGGGCGCGATCGGGTACGTCAACTACTCCTATGCGCTCAACGCGCACTACCCGGTCGCAAAGGTCCTCAACCACTCGGGCTACTACACCGAGCCGACCCCGCAGAACGTCGCGGTCTCGCTGCTCAAGGCCCGGATCAACACGAACAAGAGCTCCCCGGACTACCTCACCCAGCAGCTCGACGGCGTCTACAACGACTCCGACCGGCGCAACTACCCGCTGTCCAGCTACTCGTACATGATCCTGCCGCTCAAGGTGCGGGGCACGTTCAGCCAGGTCAAGGGCAAGACACTGGGCGCGTTCTCGTACTACTTCATGTGCCAGGGCCAGCAGCAGGCGCCCAAGCTCGGCTACTCGCCGCTGCCGATCAACCTGGTCAAGGCGGGCTTCGATCAGATCCGCCGGATCCCGGGCGTGCAGGCGCAGAACATCAACATCAAGCGGTGCAACAACCCGACGTTCACCCCGGACGGCCACAACCGGCTCGCCGACACCGCGCCCTACCCGAAGCCCTGCGACAAGAAGGGCGCCGCGCCCTGCACCACGGGCAGCGGCGGCGCCAAGTCCGATGACGGGAACGGCGGTTCCGGCGGCGGGTCCAGCGCGGGCGGTACGACGAGCGGCGGCTCCTCCGGCACCGGCGGAAACGGTACGGCAGGCACCGGCGGCAGCGGCGGCCCGTCCGTCGACCCGGACACCGGGCAGACCATCGCGCCGGGCGCGAGCGCGGGCGGCGGCTCGGGCGGCGGCGGTACGGGCGCCGCCAACACGGTCGCCCTCGCCCAGCCGGTCGCCGTCGCCGCGGGCCACGGCTGGACCGCGACCCAGACACTGATGCTGCTGGCCGCGTTCCTGGTGCTCGGTCTGGTCCTGCTGCCCTCGGTCGTCTCCCGTCTGGTCGGCGCCCGGTCGCACGACACCGCCAAGGACGGTGACCGGCGATGATCCGCAGACGTCCCGGCCGCGTCCGGCGCGCCCTGATCCGCCTCCTCGCCGGTGCCACCGTGGGCGCCCTCGCGGGCCTCGCGGTCGCCCAGGCGGCCCCCTCCGCGACCGCCGCCCCCGCCGGCTCGGCGGTCACCGTCGCCGGGCGGGGCGAGTTCAAGGACATGAGGTTCACCGTCGACCGGACGAGCCACCTCACCAGCCAGGCGATCAAGGTCTCCTGGACCGGCGGCACCCCGACCACCTTCGCGGGCACCTCGTTCAACACCGACTTCGTGCAGATCATGCAGTGCTGGGGCGACGACGACCACAGCGTCCCGGGCAACCCCGGACCGCCCCGCACCCAGTGCCAGTACGGCGCCTCCCCGACCACCGACCGGGGCAACTGGCCCGGCAACCAGCTGGACGACACCCGCCAGGTCTTCTACAGCGCCGACCCCACCAACTACGGCGAGGACAACCGCTACGGCGCCGCCCAGCCCCCCGGCGTCCCGGGCGAGGTGCCGTTCAAGTCGGTCACCGGCGAGACGGTCACCACCAACACCCAGAACAACCGGTTCTTCAACCACAACACCACCAACGAGGTCGACTTCGCCCGCACCGGCGCGAACGGCCACGGCGAGGAGTACTTCGAGGTACAGACCGCCAACGAGGCCCCGCACCTGGGCTGCGGCGCCCCGGTCAGCCAGAACGGCGTGACGAAGCCGCGCTCCTGCTGGCTGGTGATCGTCCCGCAGGGCCGCCTCGACCTGGACGGAAAGCCGTACGCGGACCACAGCCAGGTCAACGCGGGCTCCCCGGTCTCCTCGACCAACTGGCAGAACCGCATCGCGATCCCGCTGCGCTTCAACCAGGTGGGCAGCAACTGCCCGCTGGGCAGCGACGAGCGCCCCACCACCGGCAGCGAGCTGGTCGCCGACGCCGTGACCAGCTGGCAGGCGGCCCTGTGCCCGTCCGGCAAGGTGTACGGCTACACGGAACTCGGTGAGCCCGACACCCGCTCCCGGCTCGGCACCGACAAGACCTTCGGCCTCGGCTTCACCACCCGCGCGCTGGGCGCCGACGACGGCACGTCGGCGCCGTCCGGTACGACGACGTACGCGCCCGTGGCGCTGTCCGGGGCGGTCATCGGGTTCACGATCGAACGCAGACCCAAGGCCGGGGCACCCGAGGACATCAGGAAACAGGCGGGCACCAAGGTCGAGTCGATCAGACTGACGCCCCGGCTGGTCGCCAAGCTGCTCACCGAGTCGTACCGCAACTCCACCTGGGGCTCGGTGCTCGGCGGCAAGGCGGCCCACGGGTACGGCTGGGCGAAGAACAACCCGGCGGGCCTGGCGAGCGACCCCGAGTTCATCGCGCTCAACCCCGAGTTCGCGTATCTGTCGGTCGCCGAGACCCCGGCCACCGACACCGACCTGATGACCGCCCTCGGACACTCCGACAGCGCCCGCGCGGTGTGGCAGTGGATCCTCGCCGACAAGGAGGCCCGGCAGTTCCTCTCCGGGGTCTCCGACGACTGGGGCATGCGGGTCGACCCGTACTACAGCACCAACGCGGACCTGAACCCCTCCGGTCTCGCCTTCGAGCCCGCGCACGTCGACGAGTACCCGAAGAGCGACCCCTGGTGCACGGTGCCGCCCGGCACCGACGCTCCCAAGGACGCCCGGCAGTGCATGACCGACTTCCACCCGTACGTCGACGACATGCACGCCGGCGCCCTGCACACCCGGCGCGCCGACACCCTGTGGAAGTCGACCTGGGACCCGCTGTCCAACCCGCCCGCGTACCGCAGCCCCGGCCCGCAGACGGTCGGCTCCCGGTTCGTCATCACGGTCACCGACGCGGCTTCCGCCGAACGGTACGGCCTGCAGACCGCCCGGCTGCGCAACACGGCAGGCACGTTCGTCGCCCCCACCGCCACCGCTCTGACCGAGGCGGCCAAGAGCGCCTCCGGCAAGGACGTCGCCGAGATCACCCCGGCGAACGCCAAGGCGAAGGGCGCCTACCCGCTGGCCCAGCTGGTCTACGCGGCCGTACGGCCGGGCTCGCTGAAGGCCGACGCCCGCGCGGACTACGCGGCGCTGCTGCGCTACGCGGCGGGCGCCGGGCAGGTCAGCGGCGCCGACCCGGGCCGCCTGCCCGACGGTTACGCCCCGCTCTCCCGCACCCTGCGCGACCGCGCGCTGCGGGCGGCCGACGCCCTCCTGCACTACAAGGGGCCGCACTCCACCGGCGGTGACTCGGGCTCGGGCGGGACCGGCGGCGCCGACACCTCCGGCGGCACCGGCGACGGCTCGGGCGGCGCCACCTCCGGCGGCACGTCGGGCGACGGCGGCACGGGAGCGGACGGCGGCGCGAGTGCCACGCCCAGCGCCCAGGCGTCGTACGACGGCGGAAAGGCCGTGGAGACCACGGCCGCCGGCAACACGCCCGCCGACCCCGCCAACCCGCTGCGCTACGCCGTACCGGTCGGTGCCGCGCTCGGCGCGTTCGCCGGACTCGGCGCGCCCTTCGCGGGCGGCACCCGGCTCCGGCTGCCCCTGCGGGTGCCGCTGCCCGGCGGCCGCACGGTGACCGTCGTACCGGCCTTCACCCTGCCCGAGCGGCTGCGCAGGCGGCTGCCCTAGGGCCCCCGGACCGGGACGCCCGCACCGGGCGCCCCCACAGACGGCCGCCCGCCCCGAAAGGCAGTCGGGGCGGACGGCCCGTACCACCCTGCCAGATCCCCTCTCCCGCACCGACGCACTACCGTCAGGAGACTTCCCGATGCGCAGAACGCGCTCTACGGCGGCGCTCGTCGCCGCCGCCGTGGTGGCCGGCGGCCTGGCTCTGGCCAGCCCGGCGTACGCCGACCCCACCCCGACCGGTACCTTCCGCCAGCTGGTCGGCGTGGGCTCCGACACCACCCAGGACGTGCTCAACGCCCTGGCCGGCGACACCGTCAACGGCAAGAGCTACTCCGGTACGGCCGTGAAGTCGGCAGGTGGCGCGGGCATCGCCTCCTACGACGCGATCGAGCCCGGCACCGGCTCCACCAGCTCGAACATCACCACCCGCTCGGGCGGCCCGTCCTTCCTGCGCCCCAACGGCTCCGGCAAGGGCCGCCTGGCCCTGAGCGAGTCGCTGACCGGTGACAAGTACCCGGACTCCTCCGGCGTCGCCATCAAGGGCCAGGTCGACTTCGCCCGCTCCTCCAGCGGCCCGTCCACCTCCGGCACCGCGCTCACCTACATCCCGTTCGCCCGGGACGCGGTCGGCGTCGCGGTGAAGGGCTCGGCGCTGAACAGCCTGACGCAGGACCAGCTGCACGACATCTACTCCGGTGCGCTCACCCAGGTGGGCGGCCAGACCGTGCACCCGAAGATCCCGCAGAGCGGCTCGGGCACCCGCAAGTTCTTCCTGGCGGCGATCGGCCTGACGGACGCCACGCTCTCCCCGAACATCCCGACGGTCCAGGAGAACCAGGCCGATGCGGCCCTCACCGAGGACGGCGCGCTGGTGCCCTTCTCGGTCGGTTCCTGGATCGCCCAGAACAACGGCGTGGCCCCCGACTTCAGCAAGGACGCGGCAGCCGCGGGCGGTCACCTCGCCGCCGTGCAGCTGCCCGACGACACCGGTGCCACCAGCCCGGTGACGACGGTGAACGGCAAGCTCGCCCCGGTCAACGCCTACTACGAGAACGCCACCTTCGGCCGTGACGTCTACAACGTCGTGCCGTCCCGGGCGATCGACCCGAACAGCGTCTTCTTCGACAAGGACCTCTACGACGTCTTCGTGACCACCGGCAGCCACGACGCCGCGCTGGCCTCGGACGCCGCCGAGGGTGTCATCGCGAGCTTCGGCTTCGTGAACGAGCCGTACAACGGCTCCGTCAGCGTGAACAAGCACGCCAAGCTGGGCGGCCTGGAGGAGTCGGGCATCGACACCTCGACGCCCTCCGCGCCGACCGGGCTGAAGGGCGCCCCGGGCGACGCGAGCCTGAAGCTGTCCTGGACCGCCCCGGCCCCCACCGGTCTGCCGCTCACCGACTACCGGATCACGCTGACCGCCCCCGACGGTGCCGTCACCGTCAAGGACGTTCCGGCGAGCGCCACCTCGTACACCTTCACGGGCCTGGCCAACGGCGCCTACAGCGCCACGGTCGCCGGCGCCAACCTCAACGGCACCGGTGCCGCGGCCACCTGGTCCGGCTCGGTGAAGTTCAAGAGCACCACCACGGCGACCGCCGCGACCACCGCCTACGGCAAGATCCCGAAGGTCGTCGTCACCGTCGCCGGCTCGCACGGTGTGGCCCCGACCGGCAAGGTCACGGTGAAGGAGGGCTCCACGGTCCTCGGCACCGGCACCCTGGACGCGTCCGGCAAGGTCACCATCGGCCTGTCGAACCACCTCAAGGTCACCACGCACACGCTGTCCGTCTCCTACGCGGGCAACAGCAAGCTCAACGCGTCCTCGACCACGGCCACGCTGAAGATCACCAAGGCGACGGCGTCGGTCAGCTCCACCGCCCCCTCCTCCATCAGCCACACCGCCCAGGCCAAGGTCACCGTGAAGGTCACCGCGACCGGCACCACCCCGGGCGGCACCGTGCGCATCTACGAGGGCTCCAAGGTGCTCGCCACCGGCAAGCTGAGCGGCGGCAAGGTGACCATCACCCTGCCGAAGCTGAGCCGCGGCAAGCACACGCTGCACGCCTTCTACGCGGGCTCGGCCACGGTCGCGGCCAAGACCGGCGCCAACTTCACCATCAAGTCCACCTGACCCGACCGGCCGCCGGGGAGACCTCGCCCGGTCTCCCCGGCGGCCCCCACCCCCAGCGAAGGAGGCGGGCCGACGTGACCGTCGCCGTACCGACCACGCTCGCACCGGCCGCGCCGCGCACCCGCGTCCGCGGCGTCACCGCCGTCCGCCACCTGGCCCGCGGCGGCCTGCTCAGCCTCGCCGCCCTGCTGCTCGGCATCACCGCCCAGCTGCTGCTCCTCAGCGGCGTCCAGCAGCACAGCGCGCAGCACGCCGCGTTCGACGAGCTGCGCGAGCAGCTCGCCCTGGGCACGGCCCCCGTGGCCCAGACCGACCAGCAGGGCAAGCTGCTGGCGCCGGGCACACCGGTCGCGCTCATCGACGTACCGAGTCTCGGCCTGAACCAGGTCGTGTTCGAGGGCACCGACTCCGCCGTCACGACCGACGGCCCCGGTCACCGCCGGGACACCCCGATGCCCGGGCAGGCCGGGACCAGCGTGCTGATGGGCCGGGCGGCCGCGTACGGCGCCCCGTTCGGGCACCTGGCCGACCTCGCCGCGGGCGACACCTTCACGGTGACCACCGGCCAGGGCAAGGCCAAGTACCAGGTCATCGACGTACGGCGGGCCGGCGATCCGGCGCCCGTCCCGCCGGCCGCGGGCAAGGGCCGCCTGGTGCTGGCCACCGCGACCGGCCCCCGTTTCATGCCGGGCGGCATCCTGCGCGTCGACGCCGACCTGATCTCCGCGCCCTTCCAGACCCCGGCGGCCGTGATCCGCTCAGGCACCCTGCCGGACTCCGAGCAGCCGCTGGCCCGCCCCTCCGGGGTGCCCTGGCCGCTGGTGCTGTGGCTGCAGGCGCTGCTCCTCGCGTCCGTCGCCGCGGTGTGGACGTGGCACCGCTGGGGCCGCCACCAGACGTGGATCGTCTTCGCGCCGGTAGTCGCCGTGCTGGGCCTCCAGGTCGCCACACGCACCACCGAACTGCTCCCGAACCTGCTGTAACTCCTTGCCCGACCAGAGGTGGCCACCATGACCGAGACCGCAGTGACCGAAACCGACGTGACCGACGCAGCCGTGACCGACACCGCCGTACTGCCTGTGGCAGCCCCCGTCCCCGTCCCCGGCGCCGCGCCCGCCACCCTGGAGGCCCGCGCGGTCTCGGCCTGGTTCGGCAGCCACCAGGTACTCAGCCGGGTCTCGCTGACCATGCCCGCGGGCCGGGTGACGGCCCTGATCGGCCCCTCCGGCTGCGGCAAGTCGACCTTCCTGCGCACCCTCAACCGCATGCACGAGCTGATCCCCGGCGCGGCCTTCGGCGGCGAGGTGCTCTTCGAGGGCGAGGACATCTACGCCCCCGAGCGCCGCCTGACCGACGCCCGCCGCCGGATCGGCATGGTCTTCCAGAAGCCCAACCCGTTCCCCGCGATGTCGATCTACGACAACGTGGTGGCCGGCCTCAAGCTCACGGGCACGCGCGTGAGCCGCCGCCAGAAGGACGAGCTGGTGGAGGAGTCGCTGAGCCGGGCGGGCCTGTGGAAGGAGGTCCGCGACCGGCTCCGCCAGCCCGGCGGCGCGCTGTCGGGCGGCCAGCAGCAGCGCCTGTGCATCGCCCGCGCGCTGGCCGTACGGCCCCGGGTGCTGCTCATGGACGAGCCGTGCTCGGCGCTCGACCCGACCTCCACCCGCCGGGTCGAGGAGACCATCCACGAACTCGCGGGCCAGGTCACGATCGTGATCGTCACGCACAACATGCAGCAGGCGGCCCGCGTCTCCGACCAGTGCGCCTTCTTCCTCGCCGAGCAGGGCACCCCCGGCGGCATCGTCGAACACGGCCAGACCGAACAGATGTTCAACGCCCCGGCGGACCAGCGCACGGCGGACTACGTGGCGGGACGCTTCGGCTGAGACTCGCGGGCCCTAGCAGTACGGCGGCTGGTTGGTGAGCGAGGCCGCCACGCGCATCCACACGCCGAACAGCCGGTACAGGGACGGAAGGTCGCCGCTCACCCGGACCGTCCGGCTGTCGTCCGCGGTGACCCCGGGGATGCCGAGCAGCGTGGACGCGACCGAGGCGGACTGCCAGCGGACGGCGAGGGTCGCCTCGGCGGCGGGGGCCGGCGGGAGCGCGGGCCTCTGAGTCAGCGCCCGCGCCACGCCCTCCTCGATGGCCTCGCGTGCCTCGGCCGCCGGGCGCAGTCTGGCCGCGAACCGGTCGTGGGCGTACTTCACGGGGACGGTGACGACCGACGCGTCCCACGCCGTCATCTCCGCGCACGCGGCGTCGTCACCCGTGAGGGCCACCACGGGGACGCCCAGGGCCGCCGCGGTGGCGTGGGCGAGGCCGATCTCCCCGACGGGGCGGCCGTCCAGCCAGATGTCCTCGATCTCGTGGCCCATGAAGCTGTGGCTGAGCACGCCCAGGGCACCGGCGCGGGAGTGGTAGCCGACACAGAGCGCGGCGTCGTACTCGGGCCCGAGCCCCTCCAGCATGCCCATCTGCTTGGGCTTGCCGCGGACCAGGCGGGCGGCCGGGTGCAGCGCCTCGGGCAGCAGGTTGCGCATCGGCCCGTGGGCGTCGTTCACGAGGATGTCCGTCGCGCCCGCCGCCAGCGCGCCTCGCACGACCGCGTTGACGTCCTCGGCCATCATGGAGCGGCCCCGCTCGTAGTCCCGGCCGCCGGGCTGGACGTCGTCGGCGTCGACGAGCCCGGTGATGCCCTCCATGTCCACGCTCAGATATATCCGCACACCGCCGACCCTATCGACCCTACGTAATGTAGGTTCCCAACCGCCAACGGCCACACGTCTGTTCTTCGGGGGAACACCATGCAGGACACGGAAACGGAGCCCAGCCCAGCGCGGGAGGCCGGTGTGCGCGGTCTCGCCCCGACGCTGACCCTGCTGCTCGGCAGCCTCCTCGTCGCCGCCGTCGGCGTGTACGAGCTGTGCGGCTTCGGGCTGCACAGCCTCGACCGGCGCCCGCACCTGTTCAGCGACGGCCTGGCGACCGGCGGGGTGATCGTCGCCGTGGTGGCGGCCGGGGCGGCGGCGGGCAACCTGGCGTGGACCCTGGCGGCGGCCCGGCGCGGCGGCGAAGGACCGGGATGAGATCCTGTGCGCAGACATGTGTACACCCGTACACATGAGCGGTACCCTACGAGCTGTAGGGTCAGCGTTGCCCCGTCCCCCTCCCCAAGGTGCCCGCCACCATGCCCGCACAGCAGTCGAGCCTGAACACCCCACAGGTCCCCGCTCAGCGCAAACCCCGCGCCCGCATCTCCTTCCCGCGCACCGGTGACGGCCGGCTGCGGAAGCGGGCGGCGACGGCCACTGTCTGGTACCTGCGTCTGCAGGTGGTGCTCAACATCGTGGCGGTCGTCTCGCTGCCGTTCCGCGAGGAGGTGCACGAGCACAACGGGGGCGCGTTCTTCACGCCGTACCTGGCCACCGCCGGCCTGGGCTCGGCGGCCCTCGCCCTCTTCCTCGCGGTCGTGATGCGCCGCCGCAAGCGTGCCGCCTGGGTCTTCAACCTCCTCCTGGCCGGCCCGCTCTTCTCCCTCTACGTCCTCGCCCTCACCCGCGACCCCTACCGCGAGCACCTCTTCAACTGGCTCTCCGCCACCCTGACCGGCCTGTTCGTGGCCGCCCTGCTGCTCGGCCGACGCGAGTTCGACGCCATCGGCGACCGCTCCAACCCGCGCCTGGCGCTCGCCGTCGGCACCGGCGGCACCCTGCTCAGCGCCGCCCTCGGCACCCTGCTCGTACACGAGACGAACAAGCTGCCCGGCGCCACCCTCAAGGACGAGATCGCCTACACCCTGCTGCGCGGCATCAGCGTCGGCCCGCTCGCCGACCGTGTCGACGCCGTCGACGCCCCCCGCTGGACGGACGTGATCGTCAACGTCCTGATCGCGGCGACCTTCCTCCTGGTCCTCTACGCCTGCTTCCGCGCCCCCCGAGGCGCCTGCCTGCTGGCCGCGGAGGACGAGCGGAAGCTGCGCGCGCTGCTGGACCGGCACGGCGAACGCGACTCCCTCGGCTACTTCGCGCTGCGCCGCGACAAGGCCGTCGTCTTCTCCCCCAGCGGCAAGGCGGCCGTCACCTACCGCGTCGTCGGCGGCGTCAGCCTGGCCTCCGGCGACCCCCTCGGCGACCTTGAGGCCTGGCCCGGCGCCATCGACGCCTGGCTGGCCGAGGCCCGCCGCCACGCCTGGACGCCGGCCGTCATGGGCGCGAGCGAGGAGGCCGGCACCGTCTACGCCCGCCACGGTCTTGACGCCCTCGAACTGGGTGACGAGGCGATCGTCGACCTGGCCGACTTCACCCTCGAAGGCCGGGCCATGCGTGTGGTCCGCCAGGCCCACAACCGTGTCCGCCGGGCCGGCTACACGGTCCGCATCCGCCGCCACGAGGAGATCCCGGACGAGGAGATGGCCCTCCTCGTCGACCGCGCCGACCACTGGCGCGACGGCACCACCGAGCGCGGCTTCTCCATGGCCCTGGGCCGCCTCGGCGACCCCGGCGACGGCCGCTGCGTGATGCTGGAGTGCCGGGACGCGGACGACGTCCCCCGGGCTCTGCTCAGCTTCGTCCCCTGGGGCGAACAGGGCCTCTCCCTCGACCTGATGCGCCGCGACCGCGACTGCGAGAACGGCCTGATGGAGTACATGGTCGTGGAACTCCTGCTGCGGGCCGAGGAGCTGGGTGTCCAGCGGGTGTCCCTGAACTTCGCGATGTTCCGCTCGGTCTTCGAACGCGGCTCCCGCCTCGGCGCCGGGCCCGTGCTCCGCCTCTGGCGCTCGGTCCTCACCTTCTTCTCCCGCTGGTGGCAGATCGAGTCCCTGTACCGCGCGAACGCCAAGTACCGCCCGGTGTGGGAGCCGCGGTTCCTGCTGTTCGCGAAGAGCAGTGACATCCCGCGCATCGGCCTGGCGAGCGCCCGGGCGGAGGGCTTCCTCGCCCCACCCGCCCTCCCGGCCCTCACCCGCCGCAGGCACCGGACCTGCCCGGAGGTCACTTCACCCCGGTAGTCCGCAGCACGGTGAGCACGAGGGTCCGCGCCACCTCCACCACCTCACGAAGGGACACACACTCCCGGGGGCTGTGCGCGACCCGCACGTCCCCCGGCCCGTACTGCAGCGTCGGGATCCCGGCCCCGGCGTACAGCCGCAGATCGCTCCCGTACGGCGCCCCGCGCTCCCGGGGCCGGCTCGCCCAGCCGTTGGCGTCGGCGCAGGCGTCACGCACCTCGTCCCGCAACGGATGCCCCTCCGCGAGCCGCCCGCTCGCGAACTGCCCACCCGTCCAGCTCACGCTCGCCGGATGCTCTCGCAGCCAGGGGTGCCCGGCGCAGGCCTCGGCCACACAACGCTCGAACTCAGCGCGCGCCCCGGCCGGTTCCTCACCCAGCCGCACCCCGAGCCGCCCCTCGGCGACCAGCAGGTCGGGCACGCTGCTCGCCCAGTCACCGGACCGCAGGGTGCCGACGGAGAGGGCGTACGGGATCGGGTACTCGGCCATCAGCGGTGAGGGGTCGGCGTTGCGGGACGCCTCCAGGCGGGCCAACGCCTCGTGGAGCGGCAGGTAGGCGTCGATCGCGCTGACCCCGGCGTCCCGCGAGCTGGCGTGGGCGGCCTTGCCCGGCACGGAGAGGCGGAAGGTCAGCGCACCGGCGTTGGCGGTGATGAGCGTCCCCCCGGTCGGCTCGGTGATGACGCAGGCGTCACCGCCGTACCCCCGCTTCAGCGTGCCGAACGCACCGATCCCACCGTCCTCCTCCCCCACGACGAAATGCACGGCAACCCGCCCCCGCAGCCGAAGCCCCGCGGCCCTGATGGCGGCGAGCGCGGCGAGATGGGCGACGACCCCCGCCTTCATGTCACAGGCACCCCGCCCGTACACGAGGTCGTCCCCGACCACCCGCGGCACGAACGGATCCCCGTCCCAGGCGGCGGGATCCCCGGGCGGTACGACATCCACGTGGCCCTGGAGAATCAACGTCGGCCCGTCACCGCCGCCCTCGGTGAGCCCCACCAGCCCCCACGCCTCCTCGCGCGGCACCTCCATACCGGGAAACGCCGGGTCGGCCAGCAGCGCGGGCAGATCCATGGACCACAGATCGACCTCGAGCCCGAGCCGCTCCAGCCACCCGCCCAGCCGATGCTGAATCTCCGACTCGGCGGCACTCCCGGTCACACTCGGAATCCGGATCAGCTCCATCAGCATCCGCCCGACGGCCGCCTCGTCGACACGAGCGAGGGCAGCAGCCTCCTGATCACTGAGCACGGGAACTCCCCTCCCGAGGCAACACGTCCGCCCCGATCATGACCCTCACGAGCCACGGGGAACACCCCACACGGCAACCCGCACCCGCCGACGGCGAATCCGCCCCACGGGGGCCACCCGCACCCGACGACGATGGCTGTACGGGTGGTGCGGGTGGGAACACTCAAAGCCGAAGGCGAAGCCGAGGCGTCAGACCCCGCCCCCCACCGTGAAGCCAATCACCGCCCCGCCCCCTTCCCGCCGAAAGGCGAACGGCGCCCCACCATGCGCCATGGCAACCTCACGCACGATGGACAACCCGAGCCCCGACCCCGGCAGAGACCGCGCATCGGCAGCCCGATAGAACCGGTCGAAGATCCGAATCAGATCACCCTCCGCAATCCCAGGCCCCCGGTCCAGCACCTCCACCCGCACCGTCCCCGGCCGCGAAGGCCCCATGATGTTGATCTCGATCGGCTCCTTCCCGCCCCGATCGAACTTCGCCGCGTTCTCGACCAGATTGGACAAGGCCCGCTGCAGCATCCCCGGCCGCCCGTCCGTCCGCGTGTCCCCACTGGTCCGCAACACGATCTCCCGCCCCGTACGCCGCTTGGCCAGCCCCATCACGTCCTCGGCGATATCGGCGAGATCCACCCGCTGCGGCGGCTCCGTGTCGGACTGCCCCGCCGCGAGATCGACCAGCTCATTGACCAGATCGGTCAGCTCCCGCGCCTCCTGCGTGAGATCGGCGACGAGTTCCTCCCGAGTCGCCGGCGGAAGCTCGTCGATCCTGCGCAGCAGCGAGATGTTCGTACGCAACGACGTCAGCGGCGTCCGCAGCTCGTGCCCCGCGTCCTGGACCAGCCGCCGCTGATCCTCCTCGGACTGCGCGAGCCGCCCCAGCATCCGGTCGAAGGCACGCCCGAGCCGCCCCACCTCGTCCAGACCCGCGACCGGCACCTCGATGCCCAGCTGCCGGGTGCGGGCCACGACCTCCGCGGCGGAGGTGAGTATCACCAGACGCCGGGTGATCCGCCGGGCCAGCCACCAGCCGAACAACCCCGCGGCCACCACGACCGCCGCCATCAGGATCAGCGTCCGCTGCTGCAGCGCCCGCAGCAGATCCTCGGTGTCGCTGAACTCCTGCGCGACCTGCACCGCGCCCTTCCCGTCGCCGAGCGAGATGGTGGCGATGCGGAACAGGTCCGTGTCGACCTGGACGTCCTTGTGCTGAACCACCCGGCCGGCCGCTTCCGCGGTGGCCACGGCCTTGTCCCGGACGGTGACGGGCAGCACCGGACTGCCGTGGTCGACGATCTGCCCCTGCGCGCCGAGCACCTGTACGTCGGTCCGGGCCGGCCGGACCAGATCATGGCCGGGGCGGGAGGAGGAGAAGTCCTCCGGGACCATCTCGTGCTGCCGTACCTCGTCCTGCACGTCCTGCACGACCTGCGTGAACACCGACTGCTGGTCGACCCGGACCAGGCGCGCCGCGGAGCCGTAGGACAGGATGCCGACGAGGATCGTCACGGCGGCGGTGACGGCCGCGAAGGACACCGCGAAGGTGGTGCGCAGAGAGACGAGCTTGGGCCGGGGCCCGGCCGGCAGCCGCCAGCGGCGGCCCACTAGTCCTCCCGCAGCACGTAACCCACGCCCCGGACGGTGTGGATCAGCTGGGGAGCACCGGGCTCGTCCAGCTTGCGGCGCAGGTAGCCGACGTACACGGCGAGGTTCTTGGAGCCGGGCCCGAAGTCGTAGCCCCAGATACGGTCGTAGATCGTGGAGTGGTCGAGGACGATGCCGGCGTTGCGCACCAGGAGCTCCAGCAGCTCGAACTCGGTGCGGGTCAGCTCCAGCTCACGCCGGCCGCGCCAGGCCCGGCGGGCCTGGAGGTCCATACGGATCCCCGCGGCCTCCACCTGCCGGTCGGAGACCTGCACCTCCCGCCCGCCGTCACCGCCGGGAGCCGCGCTGCCACCGCCCGCGGCCACCGGACTGGTACGCCGCAGCAGGGCCCGCAGCCGTGCGAAGACCTCCTCCACGTCGAACGGCTTGACCACGTAGTCGTCGGCGCCGGCGTCCAGGCCCGCGATCCGGTCGGCGGTCTCCACCAGGGCGGTGAGCATGAGGATCGGGGTGCGGTCGCCCTCGGCCCGCAGCACCCGGCAGACCTGGAGCCCGTCGATGCCCGGCATCATCACGTCGAGCAGGAGCACGTCCGGCGGGGTCTTGTGGGCCTGCGCCAGCGCTTCCACGCCGTCGGCCACCGCCGTCACCTCGTACCCCTCCAGGCTCAGGGCACGCTCCAGGGCGTGACGGATGGCACGGTCGTCTTCGGCGAGCAGCACAGTCTGGGGCACATCCCCAGTCTGCCAAGGCCTCCGGCGGTTCGGCCGGGACGAGCGGGTCTACGATCACCCTTTTTACCCGGCTCTCACCGTCACAGGGGCAACCTCGGCCGGAGGCCTACCGTCTTTTCACCGTCAGGCGCCCAGTCGCGCCAGCTGCTCCGCGAAGGGCACCACGGCGCTGTCGTCCTCGGCCGGCCGGGCCGCCGACAGCCCCTGCATCAGGGCCGCCAGCTCCTGCGCGGCCTTCTCGGTCCGCTCGGGCAGGCCCTCCGCGCCCCAGTCCTCCGAGGCGGCGTACACGGCGGTGGGCACGACCACGGCCCGCAGGTAGGCGAAGAGCGGACGGAGCGCGTGCTCCAGCACCAGGGAGTGCCGGGCCGTGCCGCCGGTCGCCGCGATCAGCACCGGCTTGCCCGCCAGGGCGTCCTTGTCCAGCACGTCGAAGAACGACTTGAACAGCCCGCTGTACGACGCGGTGAACACCGGCGTGACCACGATCAGCCCGTCCGCCTCCGTCACCGCGTCCAGCGCGGCGGCCAGGGCGCGGCCCGGGAACCCGTTGGTGAAGTGGTGCGCGATCTCGACCGCGAGGTCGCGCAGCTCGACCACCTGGATGTCCACCGGCGTGTGCCGGTCCACGGCGGCGGCCAGCCGGTCGGCCAGCAGCCGGGTGGAGGACGGGACGCTCAGCCCCGCCGAGACGACGACGAGCTTCATACGGTGGTCACCTCGTTCTTGGCGAGCAGGGAAGCGTGGGTGGGAGCCTCCGGCACGTTCGCCGGGCGGCCGTTCGCGAACTCCTTGCGCAGCACCGGTACGACCTCCTCGCCCAGCATGTCGAGCTGCTCCAGCACGGTCTTCAGCGGCAGCCCCGCGTGGTCCATCAGGAACAGCTGACGCTGGTAGTCACCGGCGTACTCGCGGAAGCTCAGCGTCTTCTCGATCACCTGCTGCGGGGAGCCCACGGTCAGCGGGGTCTGCTCGGTGAAGTCCTCCAGGGACGGCCCGTGCCCGTAGACCGGCGCGTTGTCGAAGTACGGTCGGAACTCACGCACCGCGTCCTGCGAGTTGCGGCGCATGAACACCTGGCCGCCGAGCCCGACGATCGCCTGCTCCGGCGTGCCGTGCCCGTAGTGGGCGTAGCGGGTCCGGTACAGCTCGACCATCTGCTTGGTGTGGTCGGCGGGCCAGAAGATGTTGTTGTGGAAGAAGCCGTCGCCGTAGTACGCGGCCTGCTCGGCGATCTCCGGGGAGCGGATGGAGCCGTGCCAGACGAACGGCGGTACGCCGTCCAGGGGCCGCGGTGTCGACGTGAACCCCTGCAGCGCGCTCCGGAACTTCCCCTTCCAGTCGACGACGTCTTCGCGCCACAGCCGGTGGAGCAGGGCGTAGTTCTCGATGGCCAGGTTGATGCCCTGCCGGATGTCCTGCCCGAACCACGGGTACACCGGCCCGGTGTTGCCGCGCCCCATCATCAGGTCCGTCCGCCCGTCGGCCAGGTGCTGGAGCATCGCGAAGTCCTCCGCGATCTTCACCGGGTCGTTGGTGGTGATGAGGGTCGTGGACGTGGAGAGGATCAGCTTCTCCGTCTTCGCGGCTATGTAGCCGAGCATCGTGGTCGGCGAGGACGGCACGAAGGGCGGGTTGTGGTGCTCGCCGGTGGCGAACACGTCGAGCCCGACCTCCTCGGCCTTGAGCGCGATGGCGACCATGGCCTTGATCCGCTCGCGCTCGGTCGGCGTACGCCCCGTGGTGGGGTCCGGCGTGACGTCGCCGACCGTGAAGATCCCGAACTGCATGGTCGCTCACCCTCCAGGTTGTTGACGGTTCAACTATACCCCTGGAACGGCGCCCGGGTCCGAGCTATTCCCCCCTTCCCGCCGCTCCCCCCTACAGCGGCTTCACGAAGTGGAAGGCCCCGATCTCCATCCGTTCCCGCAGGTAGAAGCGGTGAGCGGCGGTGCGCTGGGTACCCGAGTCGAGGTTCAGCTCCTGACAGCCGAGCGCCCGGCCGCGCTCCTCCAGGTGCCCGAGGAGCGCCCGGCCGACCCCGCCGGACCGGGCGGACGGGCTGGTCACCAGGTCGTCGACGTACAGCTGACGCAGCGAGACGGTGTTGACCAGCACCCGCCAGCCGGCCACCCCCACACAGGCCCCGTCCTCGTCGTAGGCGGCGGAGAACCGCAGCCCCTGCGGACTCCCCTCCGCATACACCCGGGCGAACAGCTCCTCGGTCAGATGCGGACGCAGCTCCCGCAGCACGGGCAGCACCTCGGCCCCGAGCCGCGGATCCCCCGGCTCCAACTCAACGATCTTCATGCCCGCACCCTAGGGGCCAGCTCCCACCCGCACTACGGCACCAGCACCAACCGCCCAGGCACCGCGCCACTCAGCCAGCCGCGCATGTGCCTTCACGGCCCCCTCCAGGCCGAACGCCTCGCCCCCAGAGGCTCAGCACGCCTTCGTCCACGAGCCACACCCCGTCGGCACCGGCCCCGAGCCGCACTCCCCGCACCCCAGGAGGCCCCCGCTACGGCACCAGCACCAGCCGTCCGCGCACCCCGCCCTCAGCGAGCCGCACGTGCGCCTTCACCGCCTCCTCCAGACCGAACGTCTCGGCCACCCGAAGGCTCAGCACCCCTTCGTCCACCAGCCGGACCAGCTCCGCCAGGCGGGCCCCGTCGGCGCTCACCGCCACGGACGTGGTCCGCACCCCGCGGACCGGGGCGGGCTGCTGGCCGGGCCGGGCGCTGACGAAGGCACCCCCGTCACGGACCCATTCCAGCGCCGGCTCGCCGAGCATCGCCGCGTCCAGCACCGCGTCCACGCTCCCCGGCGCGACCCCCTCGGCGGTGAAGTCCGTGGCCCCCAGGGACCGCACCAGCTCCTCGTCGGCCGCCCGGGCCTGCCCGGTCACCGCGATCCCCCGGTGTGCGGCCAGCTGCACCGCGAACCCGCCCACCGCGCCCGCCGCACCGGTCACCAGCAGCGACCCGCCCGGCTCCAGCTCCAGCAGGTCGAGGGCCTGGACGGCGGTCAGCGCGTTCAGCGGCAGGGTGCCGGCGTGCACCGCGTCCACGGTGGCCGGGGCCTTGGCCACGGCGTCCGTCGCCACGACGACGTACTCGGCGTGCGCGCCCAGCGGATCGGCCACGCCGCCCGCGAGGGCCACCACCTCGTCACCCACCTGCCAGGCCGCGGCCACCCCCACCGCGTCCACCGTCCCGGCCACGTCCCAGCCGAGCCCCAGCGTCCGGCCCGCGCCGCCGAAGAGACCGGCCCGCACGGCCAGGTCCACGGGGTTCACGGCACTGGCCGCCACCTTGATCCGCACCTGCCCGGCCCCCGGCTCCGGCACCGCCACGTCCACGATCTCCACGGCCTCCGGACCACCGAACGTCGTCACCACAGCAGCACGCATGTCAACTCTCCCCGATTACAAGACATTTGATGTACTTCGCGGCAATTTCCCGGCCGCAGCACCAACCCTAGGAGAGCTACTATCCATCGGTAAGTAGTTACCTGAGAGTGCGTAGGGGACCCGGAGGAGAGCCATGGCGACCACAACCGCAGCCCAGCGGCGCGAGCAGGCCCGTATCGACTACGACGCCTTCCTCGCCGCCTGCCCCACCAACCACCTCCTCGGCAGGCTCAGCGACAAATGGGTCGGCCTCGTCGTCGCCGCCCTGTCCCCCGGCCCCATGCGCTACAGCGACATCGGCCGCAAGATCGCCGGCGTCAGCCCCAAGATGCTCACCCAGACCCTGCGCACCCTGGAACGCGACGGCATCGTCTCCCGCACGGTCACCCCGTCCGTCCCGGTCCGGGTCGACTACGCACTCACCCCGCTCGGCCGCAGCCTCGCCGGCCTGCTGACCGCGGTGAAGCAGTGGGCGGAGACCCACTTCGACGAGGTACAGGAGGCCCGCGAGCAGTACGACGCGGAGAACGCCTAGCCGCGCCCCTCCCGCAACCGGGCGATCTGCTCCCCGCCGAACTCCACGGTCCGCTCCATGTGCCGGATGATCACGGCCAGTTCGGCGTCGTCCAGCTCGTCGAAGATCCGGGACCAGTCACCGGCCAGCGCGTCCCACATCCGCCCGAACTCGGCGATCTTCTCCGGCACGGTCGCCACCAGCACCCGCCGCCGGTCCGTGTCGTCCCGCTGCCGTACGACGTAGCCCGCCCGCTCCAGCCGGTCCACCAGCCGGGTGGCCGACCCGGTCGTCAGCCCCGTCAGCTCCGCGACCCGGCCGGTGGTGACCGGCTCCGCCTCCAGCGTGAGCAGGTTCAGGCACTGCAGGTCGGTGGGGTGCAGCCCGATCCGGTCGGCCACGGCCTGGTTGAACAGGGCGTACGACGCCATGTACCGCCGGGACACCACGCCCAGCTCCGCCAGCAGCCTGGACCGCCCGGTCCCGTTCCCGGCCATGCCGCACTCCCCTTCGTCTGCGTGGTGCAGAGATCGTACGACGGTCCGGGCGCCTCAGAAGGCGTACGCGTCCCCGGTGTCGAGGACGAGGACCTTGAGCTGGTCGTTCGAGCGGTCCTTGTCGACCGCGCCACCGTTCCAGGCGGTGTCGACCTCCAGCGTGACCTCCGACGGCTCCTCCGCGAGCCGCACGGTCACCCCGAGCTGCTCCCCGGACTCGCCCGGGGCCAGCGCCCCGGTGTCGCACACCACCGTCCGCTCGTCCGTCCGCGCGCACCCGCCCGGCAGCTGCTGCTCCTCGGCGAGCGGCACCGACCAGCGCAGCTGCACACTCGCGCCCGACACGGCCTCGGGCCCGTCGTTGTGCGGAGTGACCAGGACCTCCACCCGGGCCCCGTCCATGACGGCACTCCCGTGAAAGGACAGATCGGCCTCGGGCGCGGCGGCGGCCCCGGCCGGCCCGGCCACGCCCGCGGCCACCAGTACGGCACCGCACGCACCCAGCACCCACGACCTCATCCGCATGCCACCTCGCCTCAGACCTTGTCCTCAGAATTCGTCCTCGGACCGCGTCCCGTATGCCGTACGGATGTATGCCACGCGAGCCGGTCGTCCACCGCCCTCCATCAGGTGACACCACACCCGCGTGCGAAGCTGCCCGCATGTCGATCCTCCGCTCCGCCGCCCTGTTCGTCGTCGCCGCGCTGTTCGAGATCGGCGGCGCCTGGCTGGTCTGGCAGGGCGTACGCGAACACCGCGGCTGGCTGTGGATGACCGGCGGGGTCCTGGCCCTGGGCGCCTACGGTTTCGTCGCCACCTTCCAGCCGGACGCGCACTTCGGCCGCATCCTGGCCGCGTACGGCGGGATCTTCGTGGCCGGCTCGCTCCTGTGGGGCGTGGTCGCCGACGGCTTCCGGCCCGACCGCTGGGACATCACCGGAGCCCTGATCTGCCTGGCCGGCATGGCCGTGATCATGTGGGCCCCGAGGAACGGCACCTGACCCTCGCCTAGGCTGGAGGAGCGCCCACCCTTCTCTCTCCCAGGAGCAGCCCATGGCCCCCGCCGCCCCGTCCGCAGCCTCCCGCATCGCCGTCGTCACGGGTGCGAGCAGCGGCATCGGCGCCGCCACGGCCCGGCAGCTCGCCGAGGCCGGATACCGCGTCGTCCTCACGGCCCGCCGCGTGGACCGTATCGAGGCGCTGGCTAAGGAGATCAACGCGGCCGGCCACGCGGCGACGGCCTACCAGCTGGACGTGACGGACCGCGCCGCCGTCGACGAGTTCGCCACGGCCTTCCAGACGATCGGCGTGCTGGTCAACAACGCCGGCGGAGCCCTGGGCGCGGACCCGGTGGCCACCGGCGACCCGGCCGACTGGCGCACGATGTACGAGACGAACGTCCTCGGCACCCTGAACCTGACGCAGGCCCTGCTCCCGAAGCTGGAGGCGAGCGGCGACGGCGTGGTGGTCGTGGTGTCCTCCACGGCGGGCCACGGCACCTACGAGGGCGGCGGCGGCTATGTGGCCGCCAAGCACGGCGCGCACGTCCTCGCCGAGACGCTGCGCCTGGAGATCGTCGGCCTGCCGGTCCGGGTGATCGAGATCGCCCCCGGCATGGTCAAGACGGACGAGTTCGCGCTGACCCGCTTCGGTGGCGACACGGAGCGGGCGGAGAAGGTCTACCAGGGCGTGGCCGAGCCCCTCACCGCCGACGACGTGGCCGAGACGATCACCTGGGCGGTCACCCGCCCCAGCCACGTCAACGTGGACCTCCTGGTCCTGCGCCCCCGCGCCCAGGCCTCCAACACCAAGGTGCACCGGGAGCTGTGATGCCGAACGAGGACTCTCCGGAGAAGCGCCGCCTGGCCGAGGAGACCAGGAACGAACGCCAGGTCTGGTACTTCCTGGGCTACTTCCTCTTCGGCATCCACGTCATCGCGTTCGTGATGATCTACGCGGTACGCCACGCGAAGTGAGCGATCGGGGCTGACGGCACCCGAGGTTGCCGTCAGCCCTTCACGCACACCACCTGCTTGAGCTTGGCCACGACCTCCACCAGGTCCCGCTGCTGGTCGATGACCTGGTCGATGGACTTGTAGGCACCGGGGATCTCGTCCACGACGCCGGAGTCCTTGCGGCACTCCACGCCCCGGGTCTGGTCCTCCAGGTCCTTGGTCGAGAAGCGCCGCTTGGCCGCGTTGCGGCTCATCCGCCGACCCGCGCCGTGCGAGGCCGAGTTGAAGGCCTTCTCGTTCCCGAGGCCCTTCACGATGTACGAGCCCGTGCCCATCGAGCCCGGGATGATCCCGTAGTCGCCGGAGCCGGCCCGGATCGCGCCCTTGCGGGTCACCAGCAGGTCCATGCCCTCGTACCGCTCCTCCGCCACGTAGTTGTGGTGGCAGGAGATCTCCTGCTCGAAAGTCGGCTTCGCCTTCTTGAACTCCTTGCGGATCACGTCCTTCAGGAGCGCCATCATGAGCGCGCGGTTGTACTTGGCGTACTCCTGCGCCCAGAACAGGTCGTTGCGGTAGGCCGCCATCTGCGGGGTGTCCGCGACGAAGACGGCGAGGTCACGGTCGACCAGGCCCTGGTTGTGCGGGAGCTTCTGCGCGACACCGATGTGGTGCTCGGCGAGTTCCTTGCCGATGTTCCGGGAACCGGAGTGCAGCATCAGCCAGACGGCACCGGTGGTGTCCGTGCAGACCTCGATGAAGTGGTTGCCCGAACCCAGCGTGCCCATCTGCTTGGTGGCCCGCTCCTCACGGAAGTGCACCGCCTCGGCGACACCGTGGAACCGCTTCCAGAAGTCGTCCCACCCGGCCGTCGCCAGCCCGTGGAACTGTCCCGGGTCCGCGGGATCCTCATGCATCCCCCGCCCCACCGGGATCGCCTGCTCGATCTTCGACCGCAGCCGCGACAGATCCCCCGGCAGGTCGTTGACGGTCAGCGACGTCTTCACCGCCGACATCCCGCAGCCGATGTCCACCCCCACCGCGGCAGGGCATACCGCGCCCTGCATGGCGATGACCGACCCGACCGTCGCACCCTTTCCGAAGTGCACGTCCGGCATCACGGCCAGGCCCTTGATCCAGGGCAGGGTGGCCACGTTCTGCAGCTGGCGCAGGGCCACGTCCTCCACCGTCGCGGGGTCCGTCCACATCCGGATCGGGACCTTCGCGCCCGGCATCTCCACGTACGACATCACGTTCCTCATTCCCCCGACAAAACAACAAATGGCTTAAAAGCATCAAAACGCAAAAGCGGCGCCAAGGTCTACGAAAAGGGACAAGGGACCGGCGTCCACGGCAGTGCGTGCGATACACATTGTGTCCAGGGAGCGCCTCGCTGCGGCAAGCGATTAACCAGCGGGGACACTGGACCACCGAACGAACACACACCGTCGAGAGGAGCCCGACCGTGCAGCGGAAGGCGTACGTAACCGGCACCGCCGCCCTCCTCGCGGCACTGCTGGCCGGCTGCACGAGCGGTTCCGGCGGCGACAGCCCCACCGACAACGCCAACCCCGGCGACACCGGTACGGCGACGGTGGCCGCCCAGCCCGGCAAGTACCGCACGCTCCCCGAGCCGTGCGGTGCGGTCGACCACGACACCCTCGACTCACTGCTGCCCGGCATCAAGCAGCTCACCGACCCCGAGCAGCGGGACAAGGCGTACCAGGGCGAGGCCACGCTCACCTACAACACCGACCGCAGGGTCGGCTGCCGCTGGAAGGTGGAGTCCGCCGACGCCACCGACCGCCTCTCGGTCGACTTCGAGCGCGTGGTGTCGTACGACAACGCGGTCAGCGACGACGTCCAGGCGCAGAACCTGTTCCAGGAGAAGGAGACGGCCGCCGACCTGCCCGAGCCGAGCAGCGCCACCCCCAGCTCCTCCGCCGCCTCCTCCGCCACCTCGTCCACCACCGGCACGCCCACGCCCACGGCCACCGCGAGCGACGAGGCGTCCCCCTCCGGCACGGAGACCTCCCCCGAGGCCACTCCGACCGACCTCCAGCCCCGGGTGCTGTCCGATCTCGGTGACGAGGCGTATCTGAACGACCAGCTGGGCAGCTCCGGCTCGACCGCCGAACCGCGCACGGTGACTGTGGTGTTCCGCACGTCCAACGTCGTCGTCACCATCGAGTACGAGGAGCAGCCGACGGCCACCGGAACGGTCCCGGACAGCAAGGAAATGCAGGACAGGGCCCGTGATCTGGCCTCTCAACTGGCCGACACGCTGGGCGGCTGACCCTCGCCGGGGCCCGGTGTGCCGCCACTCGCAAAGCGCGGGAACGGAAACCGCACAGCTCCTTCACCGCGTACCGTGGCCCCGCAGGAACCCGCACGAACACCGAGCGTCACGAGTGAAGGAACCATGCAGCGAGCAGCCCAGCGAGACGACCGAGCCCGAGACCAGCGAGCCAAGCGCCTGCGCCGCGCTCTTGTCTGTGCGGCAGCCGTTCCCGCGGTCCTGATCACCGCCGCCTGCTCCTCGGACAGCGGCGACTCCAAGGACAAGAGCGGCGCCGGCGCCCAGCAGAGCGCGAGCAGCGGCTCCACGCAGCAGCCCTCGGCGAGCGCGTCCCCGACCGTGCAGGCGGCCGCGTACAAGAAGCTTCCCGAGCCGTGCGCGGTGTTGTCGAAGAACACCCTGACCGATCTGGTGCCGAAGGGCGCCAAGTCGGGCAAGGAGGGCACCTCCGACGACACCACCACCCGTTCCTCCTGCTCCTGGAGCAGCCTGGACAACAACGGCACCAAGGGCTCCCAGTTCCGCTGGCTGAACGTCTCCCTGCTGCGCTTCGACTCGGACGCGAGCCGCGGTCCGGGCGAGAAGCAGGCGCACACGTACTACACCCAGCAGGTCAGCGACGCGCAGAGCGTGTCCGGCGCGAAGAACACCAAGTCGCAGCCGGTCGCGGGAGCGGGCGCCGAGGCGACGGCCGTGCGCTACGACCTGAAGAAGAAGGAGGGCGCCTTCAAGCAGCAGACCGTGGTCGCCCGGGTCGAGAACGTGGTCATCACGCTCGACTACAACGGCGCCGGTCTCGCGGGCGAGAAGACGCCGGACGCCGACGATCTCGCCAAGGCGGCGGAGAAGGCCGTCAAGGAGGCGGTCGCGGCGATCTCGGCCGCCAACGGTGAAGGTTCTGCGGGCAGTTCCTCCACGAAGCCCTCTTCTTCCCCCTCCAAGTCGGCGTCGAAGTCGCCCTCCTCCAGCGCATCTCCGTCCAAGTCGGCCACCGCGAAGAACTGACCGGCGTCACGTTCGTCGCAGGCGTATGCCACTCTGTTGCGCGCAAGAACACGCAAGGGGAGGGGAGTACGAGTGGCCGCGCCAATGCAGCTGACTCGGATGCACCGGATACTCATCGGCGTGGTCGTCGCCGGCGCGTTGATCATCGCCGGCATCGGCTTCGCCGGTTCCTACGCGGCCGTCCGTGCACTGGCCCTCAAAAAGGGCTTCGGGAACTTCTCCTACGTCTTCCCGGTCGGTATCGACGCGGGCATCTGTGTCCTCCTCGCCCTGGACCTGCTGCTGACCTGGATCCGCATCCCGTTCCCGCTCCTGCGCCAGACGGCCTGGCTCCTGACGGCGGCGACCATCGCCTTCAACGGCGCCGCCGCCTGGCCGGACCCGCTGGGCGTGGGCATGCACGCGGTGATCCCGATCCTGTTCGTGGTCGCCGTCGAGGCGGCCCGGCACGCGATCGGCCGCATCGCCGACATCACGGCCGACAAGCACATGGAGGGCGTCCGCCTCACCCGCTGGCTCCTCTCCCCGGTCCCGACCTTCCTCCTTTGGCGCCGCATGAAGCTGTGGGAGCTGCGCTCCTACGACCAGGTCATTAGGCTGGAGCAGGAACGTCTCGTCTACCAGGCGAGGCTCCACGCCCGCTTCGGCCGAGCCTGGCGCCGCAAGGCCCCGGTGGAGTCCCTGATGCCCCTGCGCCTGGCGCGCTACGGCGTGCCCCTGGCGGAGACCGCACCTGCCGGTCTGGCGGCGGCGGGCATAGAGCCGGCGCTCATACCTCCGGCTGCGGATCTACCGCCGGTAGCCGCGGGCAGTCGTGCCGCCGGGGCGGCACAGGTGGGCGCAGCGGCACCTCGCAGCGAGCAGCGCCCCCAACTGCCCGGCCAGCGCACCGGGGAACCGGACAACATCCCGGACGAAGAGAGCCCCTGGTTCCAGGCTCCACGCGAAGTGGACTACCACGGCGGCTACGACCCCACCTTCGTCCCGCCCCCGGACCCCCAGTACATCCCCGAGGAGCAGTACGGGGACTGGTACGAGGAACAGCCCGTGGAGCAGTTCCAGCAGCCCTCCCCGGAGGACACCGGCAGCTTCCCCATCCCGGTGACCGCGAACCGCACCCGGGAGCTGGGCGAGGGCGGCGGCCCGCCGGAACCCGACGAGGAGGCCTTCTACCGGGTCTTCCTCCAGTCCATCGACGGCAGCTACCCCACCGCCGGCCAGTTCCGCGGTGACGTGGAGGCGACGTTCGGCACTTCCCTGCCGCAGCGCGAAGCCGAACGCATGGTCAACCGCTTCACCAACCGCCACACGGCGGAACTGCAGGACGACCACATCGCATAGCGAGAGCGCACAGGAATGAGCGCACAGGAAAGGGGGCCCTCCGAGGAGGGCCCCCTTTCCTTTACCGCTTACTCCCCGAGCAGGGCCCGCACCCGCTCCTGCCCCACCGCAAGCAGCAGCGTGGGCAGCCGAGGCCCGGTGTCCCGCCCGACCAGCAGGTGGTACAGCAGCGCGAAGAACGACCGCTGAGCCGTCTTGATCTCCGGCGGCAGCTCCTTGGGCGTGGCGTCGGCCGAGAACCCGGCCTGCACCTTGGGCACGCCGTACACGAGATGCGTCAGCCCGTCGAGCGACCAGTGCTCGGCAAGACCGTCGAGCAGCAGCCGTACCGACTGCTGGGACGCCTCGTCGAGGGACTTCAGCAGCTCCGCGTCCGGCTCGTCCCGGACGATGGTGCGCTGGTCGGCGGGGACGTGGGTGTTGATCCACGCCTCGGCCCGGTCGTACCGCGGCCGCGCCTCGTCCAGCGAGGACAGCGGCTGCTCCGGGTCCAGCTCGGAGAGGATCCGCAGCGCCTGGTCCTCGTGCCCGGCGGTGATGTCGGCGACGGAGGCGAGCGTGCGGTACGGCAGCGGACGCTCCGTCTTCACCAGCTCACCGGCGGCCGTACCCACGGCCCGCGTGTACGCGGCGACGTCGGCCGGCAGCGCGGACCCGTCGGCGACCTTGCCCGCCAGCTTGTCCCACTCGTCGTAGAGCCGCTGGATCTCCTGGTCGAAGGCGATCTTGAAGGACTGGTTGGGCCGACGGCGGGCGTACAGCCAGCGCAGGATCTGCGGCTCCATGATCTTCAGAGCGTCCGCAGGGGTGGGCACCCCACCGCGCGAGGACGACATCTTGGCCATCCCGCTGATGCCCACGAAGGCGTACATGGGCCCGATGGGCTGCTTGCCGCCGAAGATCCCGACGATCTGCCCGCCCACCTGGAAGGAGGATCCCGGAGACGAGTGGTCGACACCGCTCGGCTCGAAGATCACACCCTCGAAGGCCCACCGCATCGGCCAGTCGACCTTCCAGACCAGCTTGCCGCGGTTGAACTCGCTCAGCCGGACGGTCTCGGCGAAGCCGCACTCGTTGCAGGTGTACGCCAGCTCGGTGCTGTCGTCGTCGTACGAGGTGACCGTCGTCAGGTCCTTGCCGCAGTTGCCGCAGAACGGCTTGTACGGGAAGTACCCGGCGGAGCCGGAGCTGCCGTCGTCCTCGGACGCGGCGCCCGAACCCTCCTCGGCCTCCAGCTCGGCCTCGTCCACCGCCTTCTGCTGCTGCTTCTTGGCGGGAGACTTCTTCGTCCGGTACTGGGCGAGGATCGCGTCGATGTCGCCGCGGTGCTTCATCGCGTGCAGGATCTGCTCGCGGTAGACACCGGAGGTGTACTGCGCGGTCTGGCTGATCCCGTCGAACTCGACACCCAGCTCGGCGAGCGACTCGATCATCGCGGCCTTGAAGTGCTCGGCCCAGTTCGGGTACGCCGAGCCCTGCGGGGCCGGGACGGAGGTCAGCGGCTTGCCGATGTGCTCGGCCCACGACGCGTCGACGCCCGCGACGCCCGCCGGCACCTTCCGGTACCGGTCGTAGTCGTCCCAGGAGATCAGGTGGCGGACCTGGTGCCCGCGGCGGCGGACCTCGTCGGCGACCAGGTGCGGGGTCATGACCTCGCGCAGGTTGCCCAGGTGGATCGGTCCGGACGGGGAGAGACCGGACGCGACGACCACAGGTTTGCCCGGGGCCCGACGCTCCGACTCCTCGATGACCTCATCCGCGAAACGGGAGACCCAGTCGGTGGTCTCGGTGCTCTGAGCCACGATCGGCACGTCCTTCTTTCTGAACGGGGTGACACCCCATTCTCACAGACGGGGTTGCGTCGACGAAAACCGCTTTACCTCCCATGGGATACTGGCTGGGACTATCCATCCCCACGAGGAGAACGGCACCCATTCCTATGGCCTCGGTCACGTCCCTCAGCGATTCCGTCCAGCAGCACCTCGCGTCCGCCCTCTCGGCTTCCCTGCCGGAGGCCGCCGGCGCGGACCCGCTGCTGCGACGTAGCGACCGGGCCGACTTCCAGGCCAACGGAATCCTGGCGCTCGCCAAGAAGGCGAAGGCGAACCCGCGGGAGCTGGCCACGCAGGTCGTCTCCCAGGTCGCCGCCGGTGACGTGATCAAGGAGATCGAGGTCTCCGGCCCCGGCTTCCTGAACATCACGATCGCGGACCGGGCGATCACCGCGAACCTGGCCGCGAGGTACGCGGACGAGACGGGCCGCCTCGGCGTGCCGCTCGCCGCGGAGCCCGGCACGACGGTGATCGACTACGCGCAGCCGAACGTGGCGAAGGAGATGCACGTAGGCCACCTGCGGTCGGCGGTGATCGGCGACTCGGTGGTGCAGCTCCTGGAGTTCACCGGCGAGAACGTGGTCCGGCGCCACCACATCGGCGACTGGGGCACCCAGTTCGGCATGCTCATCCAGTACCTGGACGAGCACCCGCACGAGCTGGACCACAAGGGCGGCCAGGTCACCGGTGAGGAGGCGATGTCGAACCTCGACCGCCTCTACAAGGCCGCGCGGAAGAAGTTCGACTCCGACGAGGAGTTCAAGACGCGCGCCCGGCGCCGGGTGGTCGACCTCCAGGCGGGCGACCCGAAGACCCTCGCCATGTGGCAGAAGTTCGTCGACGAGTCGAAGATCTACTTCTTCTCCGTCTTCGAGAAGCTGGACATGGAGATCCAGGACCCCGACATCGTCGGCGAGTCCGGCTACAACGACATGCTGGCCGAGACCTGCCGCCTGCTGGAGGAGTCCGGCGTCGCGGTCCGCTCCGAGGGCGCCCTTTGCGTCTTCTTCGAGGACGTCAAGGGCCCGGACGGCAACCAGGTCCCGCTGATCGTGCAGAAGTCGGACGGCGGCTACGGCTACGCGGCCACCGACCTCTCCGCGATCCGCGACCGCGTCTTCAACCTGAAGGCGAACACCCTGGTGTACGTGGTGGACGCCCGCCAGGCCCTGCACTTCAAGATGGTCTTCGAGACCGCCCGCCGGGCCGGCTGGCTGAACGGCGACGTCACGGCGTTCCAGCTGGCCTTCGGCACGGTCCTCGGCAAGGACGGCAAGCCGTTCAAGACGCGTGAGGGTGAGACGGTCCGGCTGGTCGACCTCCTCGACGAGGCGATCGACCGCGCGTCGGCCGTCGTCCGGGAGAAGGCCCAGGACCTGTCCGAGCAGGAGATCGCCGAGCGGGGCGCCCAGGTGGGCATCGGCGCGGTGAAGTACGCGGACCTGTCCACGTCGGCCAACCGGGACTACAAGTTCGACCTGGACCAGATGGTCTCGCTGAACGGCGACACGTCCGTCTACCTCCAGTACGCGTACGCCCGTATCCAGTCCATCCTCCGCAAGGCCGGCGAGGTCCGCCCGGCCGCGCACCCCGAGCTGGAACTGGCGGACGCGGAGCGGGCGCTGGGCCTGCACGCCGACGCGTTCGCGGAGCTGGTGGCCGAGGCGGCGGCGGACTACGCCCCGCACAAGCTGGCGGCGTACCTGTACCAGCTGGCGTCCCTGTACACGACGTTCTACGACAAGTGCCCGGTCCTGAAGGCCGAGACCCCGGCCCAGGTGGAGAACCGCCTCTTCCTGTGCGACGTCACGGCCCGCACCCTGCACCGGGGCATGTCCCTGCTGGGCATCAGGACGCCCGAGAAGCTCTGACGCACACCCCTTAAGGTCTGTGGAGACACCCGTCTCCACAGACCGAAAGGCAGCCCGATGCCCGAGCGCGTCCCCGATCCGTCCGTGGCCCACTTCGGCGAGAACGGCATGCGCCGCTTCTCCGTGCCCGGCTCCTACGGGGTACAGCTGCCCGACGTGGCCCGCGAGGTACTGGCGACCACCGGGGTCCCGCTGCACGTGACGCCGTACTTCACCGCGGCGGGCGACACCGACGGACTGACCCTGGGCATGACCGCCGGACACGCCGGGCTGCCCGCTCCGGTCGGCCGGGACAACTGGCTGCGCATCGGTACGGACCCGCTGGCCCACCTGTGCGTACGTCCGGACGGCACGGTGCAGGCGGTCTTCCTGACGCAGGAGGACGACGACATGTTCGTCAGCTCCGACGTCACCGCCTTCAACGCCTCCCTGACGGCCCTGGACCGACGGCTGCCGGTGATCGCCGCCTCCACGAGCCTCCCGGTGGCCGCCGCCGCGTTCCGCGAACTCAACGCCGAGCTGCGGCAGATCGACGCCGCCGCCTTCGAGGACCGCGAGAGCTGGTGGCCGAAGGTGCTGGACGACGTACGGCACACCCTCAACTTCCCGTTCTCGTCCGCGTTCGAGTACGTCGACGCGACGGGCGCCAAGCAGATCGTCACCGACGCGACGGGCCCGGGACGCGCGCACCCGGAGGAACTGGTCTGGCAGCGCCTGCGGGCCGAGGGAGTCGCACCGGAGAGCGTCCGGCGCGTCTACTGCGAACTGGAGCCGTGCATGATGCCGGGCCACTACTGCGCGGTCTGGCTGCAAGCCACCTTCCCGCACGCGGAGTTCACGCACAGCTTCGACTACGGCGCCACTGCGGAGTCGCGCGAAGACGGACTCAAGGAGTTGATCACGTACGCGGCGGAGCAGGCGGGTGGCCGGTGACCGAGCTGCAGTGGTCCCGCCCCGCAGCGGGACGTGAACCGGCCGCCGCAGCGCTGCTGGCGTGGCTGGCGGACGCGGACGCACCGCGCCTGTGTGTCGTCACCGGCAGCGCGGGAAGCGGCAAGTCGGCCCTGCTGGCGTGGCTGATCGCCCACGGGACGCGGGAGGGGGTGCAGCGGGAGCGCCGGGTGCACGGTTTCGTGCCGCTCGCCGGCCAGACCGCGCTGACCACCGCCTGGACCCTGGCCGAGCAGCTGTCGGTGGCCGCCCGCACCCCGGGCGAGCTGGCGGCGGCGCTGGCGGCCGACAAGCGCCGTACGGTGATCGTGCTGCCGGAGCTGCACGCGGCGGAGGACCCGGGACATGTCACCGAACTCGCGCTGTTGCTGCTGGAGTTGCCCCACGTCCGCCTGATCGTCGAGGCACGCGGCGACACCAGCGAGGCCCAGACCCTCTCGGCCGCCCACTCGGCCGTCATGGACCTCGACCAGGCGCAGTGGACGGACCCCGAGCGGTACGCCACCTGGGCGGCCACCCGGCCGACCCACCGCCACACGGCACCCGAAGGTCCCACGGACGACATCGACCTGGACGATCCCGCCGCGGTCTGCGCCGCGGACCCGTGGCAGGTGTCCATCCGCTACGAACGCTCCGGGGACGGTCACGGCGGCCTGCGCGCGGCGTGGCTGCGAGCGGGGGCGTCCCTGACCCGTGAACAGACGCCGGCGGACCGGGCCGTCGTGCTCCAGGCGGCCCTGGGCGACGACGCCGACCCGAGACTTCCGGAGAGGCTTGCCGGCCTGGCCGCAGGGTCCGCGTGGCAGGTCGTCTGGCGCAGGGTGCGCGGCGATGTCCGCCCGCCGTGGCCGGGACCGGCACGAGCGCTGTCGTCGGGGCGCGGGGCGCTGGTCGTGGCCGATCACCAGGGCACGGTCCGCCTGCTGGCCGAGACCGACGCCTCCCCGCTCGGCCGACTGCCGGAGCCGGTGCATCAGGCGCGCGCTGTGGCCGCCACGCCGGACGGCGACGTACTCGTCCTGGACGCGCAGGGCATCCTGCACACCCGACGGAGCCCCTCCGCGCCGAGAGCCACGGGCCTCTCGGCGCTGCTGGACGACGGCCCGACGCTCCTGGACCGCCTGCTGGAGGCTGCGGGGGCCCGACTGGCGGGATCGGCCAAGGCATTGGCATTCTCCGATGGACTGCTCACCATCGGCGACGCCACAGGCCGGGTGCACGCCTTCGCGGAAGCCGACGCCGAGCCGGGATCCTTCGCGGTCCGGCTGCACGAGGCCGAGGTCACAGCCCTGGCGGCACTGCGCCTCACGGTGTCCGAGGACGGCCCCGGCATCCCCCTGATCTACAGCGGCGGTGACGACGGAACCGTACGGGCGTGGAGCCCCGCGGCCGAGCCGCTCGGATCTCCCGTCCGGTCACGACCGTGCCCGGTGACGGCGCTGGCGGCCGCGACCACGGACACCGGGCCGGTGCTGGCCATCGGTTGGGCGGACGGCCTGGTCGAACACCACACCTTGGACGAGGACGGCATGGTCCGCACGTACTGGCCTGGAGCCCCGGTGCACTCGCTGGCGCTGACCGGCGCCGGAACGCTCCTGGTCGGCACGGACGAGACGCTGGTGTGCCTGCGCCCTGCCTGAAGCCATCAGCTCCCGTTGTCACAGTCACGCCATAGACCCCATAGACACCCTTGCCCTCCAACACCCGCCCCCCGTTAGGGTTTTCCTGCTCATACGATGATCAGGAGGGTGAGGGGGCATCACGGGGGATGGGCTACACACTGCCTGGCTGGCTGGACGAGGTCCTGGACTTCATCGGCATCAACTTCCCGAACGTCGACGAGGACGACTACCGCGAGATGGCCGACGCCATGCGGGACTTCGCCGACAAGTTCGAGGGACACGGGGCGGACGCGCACAAGACCGTGGAGGCCATCCTGGCCTCCTCGCGGGGCTGGGCCGTCCACTCGATGCAGTCCCACTGGTCCCAGGTCAAGGCGGGCCACCTGGACAAGATCCCGGAGCTGGCCCGCCTGTTCGCCGACGCCTGTGACGTCGTCGCGGACATCATCTTCGGCATGAAGACCAAGGCCGAGGCCGAACTCGCCATCATGGCGGGCTCAGTGGGGCTCTCGGTCGGCCTGGCCGTCTTCACCGGCGGCCTGTCCGCCGTCATCGGCGCGGCGGAGACCGCGGCCATGCGGCAACTGGTGAAACGCATCATCGACGAGGCGGCCGACCGGATCGTCGACGAGCTGCTCGCCCGGGTCACCGAGCCGGTCAACGCCAAGCTGGAGGCGATGATCGAGGACGCGGTCCTGAACCTGGCGGAGGACGCGTTCTCCCTGCCGCCGGCTCCTGGCGGCAGCGGCGGTGGCGGCGGACACGGCCACGGGCACGGCGGCATGCAGCTTGCCTCGGCGGGGGGCGGATCCGGCATGGAGCTGGCCTCCGCGTCCGGCGGTCCGGGCGCGGGCGGCGACCTTCACATCGATCACGAGGAGTTCGAGAGCGGGGCCGGCAAGCTCTCCTTCCACGGCAGCGAACTCCATCTGAACAGCTCCGCCCCGCTCGGCCGCGCCAAGGGCGCCTTCGGCCGCACCAAGGGAAAGGACCCCTTCACCCAGGCCTTCGACTCGGTGCTGCACGGCGGCCTGAAGGGCTGCGAGAAAGCCCTCGGCAAACTCGGCAAACACGTCGGCGAGACGGTCCCGAACCGCGCGAAGGCGGTCTCGCGGCTGCACAAGGGCAACGACAACGAGGTCGGGCAGCGGGCCAAGCGGATCAAGACGTGGAAGGACGGCGAGGACGCCGAAACGCGCACCTACCTGTTGAACGCCGACGGGTCCGTGCAGCGACTCCACGCCGACGGCGGCACCGCAACCCTCGACGATCACGACAGGAATCGTCTCCATGGAATCGTGGGGGACGACGGAAAATTCTATATTCCGGATACGCCCAAGGCAAAAGCAGAATTCCATGCCGAGAGCAAGCACCCCGGCAGGGCGAAGTCCGAAAAGATCGACGCCTCCACCAGCGATCTGGCGCGGGCCACACAGGCGGCTCGTGTCGCCCGCAGCGACGGCGGCGGAACGAACTATGCCGCAGGCCGCTATGTCGACGCGGTCGGCCGGGAATCAATTCTCGTCGGCTACAGCAACAAGCGAGGGCATTCCGAGCGCATGATAGGGTTCCCCATCCTGCACTCGGGAAACAAGGACAGACTCGAGGAAATATTCACAGAACGGGAACCCTGCAAAAAGAACCCGGTGTGCGCTCGCTGGCTGGATTACCATTTCGGATCGGATCTCAAGGTGACCCATGCAGCGGATTACTACGACGAAGCCGGAAAAACCACCAACAAGCAACACAACCAGTATGTGAACGGCCTGAAGAAGACCCTCGGCCTATAAGTGTCGCGCTAGGATGCATCCGTGAACTTTGCAGTGACCCCCACCGACATGATCGCAGCGTACGGCCTGACCGACGTGGTCTATTTTCCACAATCCCCGGCCGGTGAATCCGTCGACTCGCGCGCATTGACCCTCCTCAGTTCGGTGGGACTTCCGCACTCCGAAGTCTTCACGTCGAAAGAGGATCCGGCGGACCCGTACGAGCCGGGATTCGACCCGACCGTCATCGGCAGCCGCTTCGATCACTACGGTTTCTCCTGTCCGGAGGAGAGCCGGACCTGGTGGGTGCTGGGCTACCTCTTCACCTCCCTCATCGCCCTCGACCCGGAATCCGGAAAGGTGTACGCCTTCCCGGAGAGTGAAGAGCAGTACATCCTCCTCCACCGCGATGTCGAATCACTGCTCTTCAGCCTCATCGAGTTCCGAAAACTAGAGGTCGATCACGACAACGACGTCGACCCGGAGGAACTCGCCGAACGTTTCAGGCACGTGGTCGGCGCCTTCGATCCCACACCGTTCGCCGACGAGGAATCGCAGTGGAACCTGTCCCTCGAAGAACTGGAGAACGGGCTCTGGTAAGTCCCTGTGCTCTCACCTATGCGCGTCGAGAAGTTCCTGGGTGTGGCGCATCAGGGCCTGCCGCACCGACTCCGGAGCGAGGACGCGCAGCGGGGTCGCCAGGCCGAGGAGGTAGCGGGCCAGGCCGTCCGGGTCGGGGCCGCCGATGTCCACGAGGGTGGCGTTCGGGCCGTCGGGGCGATGGGTGCCGACCGTTGCCGGGATGAGCCGTACCGCCTGGTGCAGGGGAAGGGGCAGGCGGATGGTCGCGGACAGGGGGTAGGGGCCGTTCGCGATGTTGCGGGAGACCAGGAGCGCCGGGTCGGGCGGGTCGGTGAGGTCCGCCGGGTGGCCGGTGGGCTGGAGGCGGTCGACGCGGTCGGCCCGGAACGTCCGCCACTGGGCCCGGGACACGTCCCGCGCCACGAAGTACCAGCGTCGCCCGGTGTGGACGAGCCGGTACGGGTCGACGTCCCGGACCGTGGCCCGTCCCTCCCCGTCGGTGTACGACAACCGGGCGCGCTCACCCCGCCGGCAGGCCACCGCCAGCTCCAGCAGCAGGCCCGGCCTGATCTGCGCCCCGTCGGCCCCGGGCAGGCGTACGAAGGCGTCGTCCAGTTCCCCGAGGCGGTCCGCGATCCGGCGTGGCAGCACCTGCCGCAGCTTCAGCAGTGCCGACAGGGCCGCCTGGTCGCCGCCGAGCGCGTCGCTCAGCGCCGCCTCGCGGAGCCCCACCGCCACGGCCAGCGCTTCCTCGTCGTCCAGGATCAGCGGCGGCACGCGGGAACCGGCGCGGAGCCGGTAACCGCCCCACGGCCCCGCCTCGGAGTCGACGGTGTAGCCGAGTTCCCTGAGCCTGGCGATGTCCCGACGCACCGTGCGGTCGGTGACCTCCATGCGCTCGGCCAGTTCCCCGCAGGTCCAGGACGGCCGGGACGACAGCAGGGACAGCAGCCGCAGGAGGCGGGCGGACGAGCCGATCACGCTCGGAAGTCTTCCACACGGCGCCACAACCAGGACCGGAACTGTCCTGGTCAGGTTCTAGCGTCCTCCCCATGAGCACCGAGACCCCTTCCGCACCCGCGTTCCGCTACGCCGCCGTCACCTTCGACTGCGCCGACCCCGCCGACATGGCCCGTTTCTACGGCGAGTTGCTCGGCTTCCCGGTCCTGTTCTCCACCGACGACTTCGTCCTGCTCGGCCAGGAGGGCGCCGCCGGCCTCGGCTTCAACCGCCTCGCCGACTACCGCCCGCCCACCTGGCCCGACCCCACGCAGGAGAAGCAGGCGCACATCGAGCTGGGCGTGGACGACCTGGACCTGGCCGAGAAGCGACTGCTCGACCTGGGCGCCACCAAGCCCGCGTTCCAGCCGGACCCGGAGCGCTGGCGCGTTCTCCTCGACCCCGCCGGCCATCCGTTCTGCATCACGACGCTCGTGTAGGGCAGCACCAACTCCCCCCTCCCGCCCCACTGTCAGTGCCCGCCCCTACAGTCACCGTCATGGCGACTCTTCCCAACCCGCTGCCCAAGCTGAGTACCGACCCCAGCGGTCGTACGCTCGGGCTTCAGCTGCCGCCCGGCAGGCTGATCGACCAGACCTACGACGGCCCCTGGCCCGAGCCCCTGTTGTGGTACGCGGAGAAGCAGTCCGCCCCCGGCACCTGGAAGGCACTGGGCGGGGCGGCCGCGCGCGCCGGGCTGTTGCCGGTGCTCGTGGACGTGGGGAGTTCTCAGGGTGGGCTGGGGGACTGGGTGTTGCTGCCCGGCGAGACGTCGTACCCCGGAGACCACGACGTCGAGGACGTCCTGGAGGAGTACTGGGAGGAAGAGGCGGCGGACAGGGAACTGGCGGAGGACATCGAGCCGTTCGGGCCCGAGTGGCCCGGTCTCGCGCCGGCGGGCACGCTCGCCGTGGATCCCGACACGTGTGCCGCCCAGGTCGCCGACGCGGTGAAGGGCGGCCGGGACTCGTGGATCGAGGAGCCGCATCTGGCCCTGGTTCCGGCCCGCCGGTCCGCCGACATACCGGCGGCGATCGGCTGGACCGGCCCGGTGAACTACGAGGGTGACGTGGCCCGGCTCTGCGCGGTGCTGCGCTCCTGGGAGGACCGCTTCGGGATACGGGTGGTGGCGCTCGGCCTCGACACCCTGCTCGTGTCGGTCGCGGCCCCGCCGGCCACCCTGGCCGAGGCCGAGGCGGTGGCGGCGGAGCACTTCGCGTTCTGCCCGGACGCCATCATGCAGAACGGGCCCGAGAACATCCGGGAGTACGCCGAGGAGTTGGTCGGCGCACAGAGCTGGACCTTCTGGTGGGACTGACCCCGACCAGCGGCACTCAGACCTTCAGCCCCCTCCCCAGCCTGCGCAGTCCCTCCGCGATCTCCTCCGGCGTCTGCGTGACGAAGCACAGGCGCAGGGTGCGGGGGTCGGGGGCGGTGGCGTAGAAGGGGGCGCCCGGGACGTAGGCCACGTCCTGCTCCACCACGCGCGGGAGCAGGGCCGTGGTGTCGTACGACTCCGGGAGCCGGACCCACAGGAACATGCCGCCCTCGGGCCGGCTCCAGGTGGAGCCCTCCGGGAGGGCGTCGGGAAGGCCGGTGAGCATGGCGTCCCGGCGTTCGCCGTAGACGGCGCGGACGCGGGCCACATGGGTGTCCAGGACGTGCAGGTAGCGGGCCGCGGCCAGTTGGTTGAGGGTCGCCGTGTGCACGTCCGCCGCCTGCTTGGCCACCGTGCACGCCCGCCGGAGTTCGGCGGGGGCGCGGAGCCAGCCGAGGCGGAGGCCGGGGGCCATCACCTTGGAGAAGGAGCCGAGCAGGACGACACGGTCCTCGGCCCCGGGGCAGGCGGCGATCCAGGGCGGGCGGGTGCCGTCGTAGCGGAGTTCGCCGTAGGGGTCGTCCTCGATGATCCACAGCCCCTGGCGGGCGGCCACGGCGGCGACGGCCTCGCGGCGCGGGGTCGGCATCGTACGGCCGGTGGGGTTCTGGAAAGTGGGGACCAGGTAGAGGAGCTTGGGGCGTTCGCGCCGCACCGCCTCCTCCAGCGCCTCCGGGTCGACCCCGTCCTCATCCCCCGGGACAGCCACCACGCGCGCGCCCGCCAGTCCGAAGACCTGAAGCGCCGCCAGATAGCAGGGGCTCTCGACCAGGACCGTGTCACCGGGTTCGAGCAGCGCGGTCGCCAGCAGGGACAGGGCCTGCTGGGAGCCGGTGGTGATGAGCAGGTCGTCGGCGGTGGTGGGCAGGCCGAAGGAGGTGATCCGGTCGGCCAGGCCGGACCGGAGCAGCGGCTCGCCCTCCGTGGTGGCGTACTGGAGCGCCTGCTCCGGGGTCTCCGCCAGCACGTCCCGGAACGCGGCCGCTATGCCTTCGCGGTCGAACATCTCGGGAGCCGGGAGGCCGCCCGCGAAGTTGATCACCTCGGGGCGTGCGGTGACCGCCAGGATGTCCCGGATGGGCGAACCGCCCACGCCACGGGCGCGGGCCGCGAGCGGCGGAACGGGGGCACGGGGCGGCGCGGGCTCGGCAACGGTCATGGTCGGCTCTCCTTCGACTCCGGGAGGTCGTCTCCGTCCGCAGCCTAGGGAGTTGGGTGCTGCCTACACCGGTAATTCCGCGATCCGGACATCCGGCACGCCGACCGCCGCTCTCAGAACTTGGTCGTGCCCTCCTTGACCCACCCCGAGCCGCCCAGCGGGAACTCGTAGGCGGGCCGCCCGTTGTTGCCGCTCGTGCGGAACGGCCTGCCGTGGTCGTCCACCCGGAGCGTGCCGTGGCGTGCGCCGCTGGACCAGGACAGCTCCAGGTACCAGCTCACGTCGTACGCGGAGGCGTCGGCCTTGATGTAGTAGACCTCCGGGTCGGACTCGCTCACCTTGAACGGGAAGTTCCGGTGCCCCGACTCCGGGAGGACGGCGGGGCGTGCCGCGTCCAGGGCGACGGTGAAGGAGCGGGCCGGGACGCCGCCGCCGCAGCCCACGCCCGGATAGCCCATGGCGTAGTCGTTCCAGGCGAGGGGCGAGCGCTTGCCCGCCATGCCCACGGTGAGGCGGTCGATGACCACGGTCTCCTTGCCGGTGCCCTGCACGGTGAGCGTGACGAACTGATCCCCGGAGGAGACGGCACCGTGCGCGGCCACCCAGGCCGGCGCGTCGTCCTCGTTCGGCGGCGGAGCGACCTGAGTCGGCGGACGGTTGATCAAGTAGCGCTGGGAGCAGGGGTCTTCCCAGCTGTAGGGGCGGGTGGTGACCGTCAGGGGCGGGGCGGCGCTGTCCGTGCCGGTGCCGCCGCCCGCGCCTGTCGTGGCCTTGCCGGTGCCCGCGCCCTTGCTCTTGGGCGTGCCCGGTGCAGGTGTCCGGGAGTCGGAGGCGCGTGGGGAGGCTGGGCGCTCCGTCCCGCCGTCCGGGCTTGCCGAGGAGCGCGCAGGCGCCTCGACGCTCTCGCTCCGCCCGGAGGCGGCGGCCCCCGCGGGAGCGGCCCCCTTGCCGTCCTCGCCCGAGGGGAGGCTCACGACGAGGGCGATGGCGCCGAGAACGGCGGCGACGGCACCGGCGGCGAGGAGGGCGCGGCGGGTGGAGGGCCGTCGTACGACCACGGGTACGGGCGACGCCCCGGCCTCACTCGACGGCTTCTCTTCCTGCTGCCTGTCTTCCTGCCGCTCGTCTTCCCGCTGCTCGTCTCCCTGGTGCCCTTGCCCCTCGGGCTCGTTCGACGGCGCCTGTGAAGTGGTCTCGCCTGCCTGCCGCTGCCCCTGTTGGCCCCCCTGCGGCTCCCCCTTCCACCCCCGCATCGCGTCCGCCAGCACCCACCGCCGGTGCAGCTCGACCAGTTCGTCCGGCGAGGCCTTGCAGAGGCGGGCGAGGCGTTCCACGGGGGCATAGTCGGTCGGTACGGCGTCCCCGTTGCAGTAGCGGTGGAGCGTCGACGTACTCATGTGGAGCCGTTTGGCCAGGACGCCGTAGCTGAGCCCCGAACGGTCCTTCAACTCCCTTAACAGCTCGCCGAAATCGGCGCCTGCAGTGCTGCCCGGCACTGTTCCTCCCTCTCCCCGTGTCCCGTTCCCGCGTTCCAGGGAAGGGATGTTTCCGCAGCTCAGAGCCTATGCGGGCATTCCAGCGTCCCTGATCGTCCGCCGGGTGTGGCAGGCGGGACGGACCGCCCCACAAGCTGTGGCCATCCAAGCACGCCACCACTCGGGAGAGAGACCAGCCATGCGTATCCGCCGTACCCCCCTGCTCGCGGTGACCGGAGTCGCCCTCGCCGCACTCGCCCTGACGGCGTGCGGCGACGGCACGGGCACGAAGGACGAAGGTGCCTCGCAGTCCTCCTCGACGGCGGCGACCGCGGGCGACAAGGGCACCGCGACGCCCGCCTCCGACAAGTCGGCGGGTTCGGGCTCCTCTTCGGGCTCGTCCGGCTCCGCCAAGGGCTCCTCGACGTCCTCGGGCTCGACGTCCTCGGGCTCGACGTCCTCGGGCTCGACGTCCTCGGGCTCGACGTCCTCGGGCTCGGGAACCTCCGGTTCCTCGGGCTCCTCGGGCGCCTCGGGCTCGTCGTCGGGCGGCTCCTCGGAGCCGTGGGACCCGAAGAACCGCGTCCTGTGCAACGGCTCCAACACCAAGGTCACCGCGCAGCCGGTGTCCCGACCGCTCAACCACATGCTCATCACGGTCAAGAACACCGGCTCGAAGTACTGCGACCTGACCTACTTCCCCGTCCTGCGCTTCGACGAGATGCAGTGGGTGCCGCAGGCCGACGAGCAGACCCACCCGCAGGCCGTGACGACCCTCGCGCCCGGCGAGTCCGGCTACGCGGCCGTCCTGCTCTCCGCCGCCGACGGAAGCGGCGAGGGCGGCATGACGGGCCACAAGCTGACCGTCGGCTTCCAGGGGAAGACCCCCAACAGCAGCGGCGGCGCCTCCGCGACTCCGGCGCTGCCGGCGAAGGGCGTGTACTACGACAGCTCGCTGAAGGTCACGTACTGGCAGCAGAACCAGGACGACATCGCCGGCTGGTGAACCGTCGAGGCCGCCCGGGCAACGGCCCGGGCGGCCTCGACGTGCGGACCCCGGACGACGGACGGCGACGCGCGGGGCGTTACGCGAACGCCGGGACTTCCTTCGGGTTCGGGCCGTACTTGTTCGCGCCCGCCTCGCTGTCCGAGCAGTAGAAGACCAGCAGCACGATGGGGCCGACCAGCGGAATGATCCCGATGAGGATCCACCAGCCGGAGCGGCCGGTGTCGTGCAGTCGGCGCACCGTCACGCCCAGGGCCGGCAGCAGGAACGCGACCACGGCGATGCCCACGATGTAGGGCGCGTGGGCCGCGGCCCCGATGGTCGCCAGCACGACGTAGACGAGCCACGCGAACAGCATGAACAGCCAGTACTCCTTGCGGCGCGCACGCCCGCCGAATACCGCGTACTTCTTCAGCGCCTCGATGAACCAGCTCATGACGTCCCCCCAGGGATCGACGTTCGGACCCTCCGGAACGGATCAGGCCAGGCGCAGAGATTAGGGGTCTGACGCGAGCGCGTCATTCACATGGGAGCAGGCCCCGAAGCTCGTATTCGGGATGAACCGCCCCATGATCGTTCACGGTTCCGGGAATGGTCGCCAACCGTTCCCGGAACCGCGTTCGTTCCGTTGTCGAACCGAGAACGCACCGAGTCCGGTCCGCCGCCCTTCCGGTACCGGAACGATCTCCAACCGTGTCCGTCAGCGCAGCTTCTGCGCCGCCTCGGTGGCCCAGTAGGTGAGGATGTTCCGCGCCCCGGCCCGCTTGATGCCGGTCAGGGTCTCGAAGATGGCCCGGTCGCGGTCGATCCAGCCCTTCTCGGCGGCGGCCTCGATCATCGAGTACTCGCCGGAGATCTGGTAGGCGGCGACGGGTACGTCCACGCTGTCGGCGACCCGGGCCAGGATGTCGAGGTACGGTCCGGCCGGCTTGACCATCACCATGTCGGCGCCCTCGGCCAGGTCCAGCTCCAGCTCCCGCAGGGACTCGCGCCAGTTGGCGGGGTCCTGCTGGTACGTCTTCCGGTCGCCCTGCAGCGAGGAGCCGACGGCCTCGCGGAACGGGCCGTAGAAGGCGGAGGAGTACTTGGCGGTGTAGGCGAGGATGGCGACGTCCTCGCGGCCGATCTGGTCCAGCGCGTCGCGGACGACGCCGATCTGGCCGTCCATCATCCCGCTGGGGCCGACCACATGGGCTCCGGCGTCGGCCTGCACCTGGGCCATCTCGGCGTACCGCTCCAGGGTGGCGTCGTTGTCGACCCGCCCCTGCGCGTCCAGGACCCCGCAGTGCCCGTGGTCGGTGGTCTCGTCCAGGCACAGGTCGGACATGACGAGCAGGTCGTCCCCGACCTCGGCCCGCACATCGCGGATGGCGACCTGAAGGATCCCGTCCGGATCGGTCCCCGGCGTCCCGAGCCCGTCCTTCTTGCTCTCCTCCGGCACGCCGAACAGCATGATCCCGGAGACCCCGGCCTCCACCGCCTCCGCGGCTGCCTTCTTCAGGCTGTCGCGGGTGTGCTGGACGACCCCGGGCATGGCCGCGATCGGCACGGGCTCGCTGACGCCCTCGCGAACGAACGCCGGAAGGATGAAGTCGGCGGGATGCAGCCGCGTCTCGGCGACCATCCGCCGCATGACGGGCGAGGTGCGCAGCCGCCGGGGACGCGTACCGGGAAAGGATCCGTACTTCGTCATGGCTTCTACGCTACGCCCGGGCGAGGGCTCCTCTTGCCGACGGCTTGTCGACCTGACCTAAGGGTCTGCAGCAGGAGCCTGCGCTCTGGACGTGTAGTGCCGCCGAGCAACGACGGTCGGCTTCGTCCCGCCCGGGCAACTCCGCGTCATACGAAGTCTTTGCGCTCTCCTGGCCCTCCCTCGATCCGCGCGACTCCCCAGCGTTCTACGCGCGTGGTGTCATGCCCTCGCCACTCCCCCCACCGTGAGTTCCCTCTCCCCAACCAGGAGTCACGCATGCTGTGGAAGGTCCTCGGCCGCGCGGGCGTCGCCCTGGCGGCCGGCGCCGCCGTCGTCGCCACCGCCGTCCCCGCGAACGCCGCGAGCTACTCCGCGTTCGCCTTCTCCCAGAGCGGCAGCCAGCCCACCATCTACGACTTCGTCAACTCGGCCACCAGCACGCTCGACATGACCATGTACGAGCTGGAGGACACGACGGCCGTCAACGACCTCATAGCCCTGGAGAACAAGGGCGTCACGGTCCGGGTCATCCTGGACCGCCAGCACCAGAGCGCCAACAACTCGGCGTACACGGCCCTGAAGAACGCGGGCGTGGGCGTGGTCTGGTCCTCGTCCGCCTTCGTCTACACCCACCAGAAGACGATCACGGTGGACGGCACCAAGTCCCTGATCATGACCGGGAACCTGACGTCCCAGTACTACACGACCAGCCGTGACTACGGCGTCTTCGACGACGACACGAGGGACGTGGCGTCGATCGAGAAGGTCTTCAACGCGGACTACACGGCGACGTCCATCACCCCGACCGACGGCGACCATCTGCTCTGGTCCCCCACGGACTCCCGCAACCGCCTGGTGTCCTTCATCAACGCCGCCACGAAGACCCTCGACGTGGAGGAACTGGAGCTGAGCGACAGCACGGTGGTCAACGCCATCGTGGCCCGGGCCAAGGCGGGCGTCGCGGTACGGGTGGTCCTGGAGAACCCCTCCAGCTACTCCAGCCAGGTCTCCGCCATCAAGTCCGCGGGCGGCAAGGTGGTCGGCTACTCCGACCCCAACGGCTTCTACATCCACGCCAAGGCGATGGTCGGCGACTACGGCCTGTCCACGCAGGAGGTGGAGGCCGGCTCCATGAACATCAGCAGCAACTCCCTGAGCAACAACAGGGAGCTGGGCATCATCCTGACCGGCACGGGCGTGGCCCAGCCGGTGGCCTCCACCATCGAGACGACGTTCAACAGCGACTACGCGGGAGGCACACCGGCGTAGCGGTCTGAGCGCACTCCCGTAGCCCACCCCCCGAGTGGGGGTGGGCGAACGGGGTCCAGGGGGGCGGAGCCCCCTGGTACCTCAGGTCGTCGTACGACGCCGCCGAGCCCCCGGCCGGCGCTCGCTCGGCCGAGTCACCGGATCCCCTGCCTCCAAGGCGGCAGCCCTCCGCTTCAGCCCGAAGTCGGCCAACGCCTCCGCCAGCTTCAGCACCGACGGCTCCGGAGCCATGACATCGACCCGCAGACCGTGCTCCTCGGCGGTCTTGGCCGTAGCCGGACCGATGCACGCGATCACGGTCACGTTGTGCGGCTTGCCCGCGATACCCACCAGGTTCCGGACAGTCGAGGACGACGTGAAGAGAACGGCGTCGAAGCCACCCCCCTTGATCGCCTCCCGCGTCTCCGCCGGCGGCGGCGAGGCCCGCACCGTCCGGTAGGCCGTGACGTCGTCGACCTCCCAGCCCAGCTCGATGAGCCCGGCGACCAGCGTCTCGGTGGCGATGTCGGCACGGGGAAGGAACACCCGGTCGATCGGGTCGAAGACCGGGTCGTACGGCGGCCAGTCCTCCAGCAGACCCGCGGCCGACTGCTCCCCCGAGGGCACCAGATCCGGCTTCACACCGAAGTCGACCAGCGCCTTGGCCGTCTGCTCACCCACCGCGGCCACCTTGATGCCCGCGAAGGCACGAGCGTCGAGCCCGTACTCCTCGAACTTCTCCCGCACGGCCTTGACCGCGTTCACCGAGGTGAAGGCGATCCACTCGTACCGCCCGGTCACGAGCCCCTTCACGGCCCGCTCCATCTGCTGGGGCGTCCGCGGCGGCTCGACGGCGATCGTCGGCACCTCGTGCGGTACGGCGCCGTAGGACCGCAGCTGGTCGGAGAGCGATACCGCCTGCTCCTTCGTGCGCGGCACGAGCACCTTCCAGCCGAACAGCGGCTTGGACTCGAACCACGACAACTGGTCGCGCTGGGCGGCGGCGGAACGCTCGCCGACCACGGCTATCACCGGCCGGCCGCCGTCCGGCGACGGCAGCACCTTCGCCTGCTTCAGCGTCTGCGCGATCGTGCCGAGGGTCGCGGTCCAGGTGCGCTGACGAGTCGTCGTACCGGCGACCGTCACCGTCATCGGGGTGTCCGGCTTACGGCCCGCGGACACCAGCTCACCCGCCGCCGCGGCCACCGAGTCCAGCGTCGTCGACACGACCACCGTGCCGTCGGAGGCGCCCACCTCCGTCCAGCACCGGCCGGAGGCGGTACGGGCGTCCACGAACCGGACGTCCGCGCCCTGCGCGTCCCGCAGCGGCACACCGGCGTACGCCGGCACGCCGACCGCGGCCGCCACACCCGGTACGACCTCGAAGGACACACCGGCGGCGGCGCAGGCGAGCATTTCCTCGGCCGCGTACGTATCAAGTCCCGGGTCCCCGGACACCGCACGGACGACCCGCCTGCCGCCCCGCGCAGCCTCCATGACAAGATGAGCGGCATCCCGGGCAGCGGCCGGAGCAGCGGCGGTTGTTGACGTGCCGTCAACGACCGTGAGCTGTGGCGTGCCGGTGCCCGGCGGCGACACCGAGGAGGAGTCCGCGTCCATCGGCACGACGGAGACACCCTGTCGGGCGTGCGCCCGGATCACGTCGAGCACGTCGTGCTCGGCGATCAGGACGTCCGCGTTCGACAGCGCTTCTACCGCGCGCAGAGTCAGCAGTCCCGGATCCCCGGGTCCGGCACCGAGGAAGGTGACGTGCCCGTGTTCCGGACCGGCGGGAAGGGTGGTGGGGCTCACTGTGCTCGCTCCCCCATCAGACCGGCCGCGCCCTGGGCGAGCATCTCGGTGGCGAGTTCGCGACCGAGTGCCATCGCCTGCTCATGCGTCTGGGGCACGGGACCGGTGGTGGACAGCTGCACCATGCGGGTGCCGTCGGTCGTGCCGACGACGCCACGCAGGCGCATTTCCTTGACAATCTGCCCGTCGGCCAGGAGGTCGGCCAGCGCGCCCACAGGGGCGCTGCAGCCGGCCTCCAGGGCGGCGAGCAGTGACCGTTCGGCGGTGACGGCGGCCCGGGTGAGCGGGTCGTCGAGTTCGCCGAGCGCCGCGATCAGGTCCGCGTTGTCCGCGGCACACTCGATCGCCAGGGCCCCCTGGCCGGGGGCGGGCAAAACCGTGTCGACCGACAGGAAGTCGGTCACCTCGTCGATCCGGCCGATCCGGTTCAGTCCGGCGGCGGCCAGTACGACGGCGTCGAGTTCGCCGTCGCGGACGTATCCGATCCGCGTGTCGACGTTGCCGCGGATCGCGACCGTCTCTATGTCCAGGCCGTGGGCGCGCGCGTACGCGTTCAGCTGCGCCATGCGGCGGGGCGAGCCGGTACCGATGCGGGCCCCGCGGGGCAGGTCGGTGAACTTGAGGGCATCACGCGCGACGATCACGTCCCGCGGGTCCTCGCGCACCGGAACGGCGGCCAGGACCAGCTCCTCGGGCTGCGTGGTCGGCAGGTCCTTGAGCGAATGAACCGCGAAGTCCACCTCGCCCTTCAGCAGCGCGTCGCGCAGCGCCGTGACGAACACACCGGTGCCGCCGATCTGCGCGAGCGCCTCGCGGGAGACATCGCCGTACGTGGTGATCTCGACCAGCTCGACGGGCCGGCCGGTCACCCGGCTCACGGCTTCCGCCACCTGCCCGGACTGGGCCATGGCGAGCTTGCTCCGCCTGGTCCCGAGCCGCAGTGCTCTCTCAGTCATGCCGGTCGGTCCTTCTTGTCTGTGCTGTCCTCGGCCCGGGAGACGGCGGCCACCGTCTCGGGGTCGAGGTCGAACAGGGTGCGCAGCGCGTCCGCGTACCCGGTGCCGCCGGGCTCGGCCGCGAGCTGCTTGACCCGTACGGTCGGCGCGTGCAGCAGCTTGTCGACGACCCGGTGCACGGCCTGCCGGATCTCGCCGCGCTGGCGTTCGTCCAGGTCGGGCAGGCGGCCGTCGAGCCGCGCGATCTCACCGGCGACGACGTCGGCGGCCATGGTGCGCAGCGCGACCACGGTCGGCGTGATGTGCGCCGCCCGCTGTGCCGCGCCGAAGGCCGCGACCTCGTCGGAGACGATACGCCGGACCTGGTCCACGTCGGCCGCCATCGGCGCGTCGGCGGAGGCCTCGGCGAGGGACTCGATGTCGACCAGGCGTACCCCGGTCAGCCGGTGCACGGCCGCGTCGATGTCGCGGGGCATGGCGAGGTCGAGGAGGAACACGGCCGGGGCCGGGCGCGGGATCACGGCGACCGGTTCCGGCTTGCGGCGCTCGGGGATACGGCCGACGGTGGCCGCGGTCGCGGCGAGCGCGCTGATCAGCTTGGCATCGGCCTCGGGGCCGCGGCCCACGGAGCGCCGGTCCACGGTCCCGTTGTCGACCCAGGCCGCGTGCTGCTCCAGGGTGGCCGCGTTCATCCCGGCCACGGCGGCCTCGCCGAGCACGGAGAAGCCGGTCGCGCCCTGTACGGCGGCCAGGTCCAGCGGGCAGTTCTCCTCGGTGCCGACGCCGGCGGCCGGCAGCGGGGCCTTCACGGTCGTACGGGCGCTGTCGGCGAGGTCGGCCACCGGCTCCCCGGTGCGGCCCTCGACCGCCTGCGCGACCGACTCGGCCGTCAGGACCAGGCCCGTCGCCCCGGTGCAGGAGACGACGACGTCGGCACGTGTCAGCTCGCCCGGCACGGCATCCATCCGTACCGCGCGGGCGGTCACCGCCGTCTCGTCGCCCTCGGCGAGGATCTGTGCGAGGCGCTCGGCGCGCTCGAAGGTGCGGTTGGCGACGACGATCTCGGCCACGCCGGCCCGCGCGAGCGTGGCGGCGGCCAGGGACGACATCGACCCGGCGCCGATGACCAGCGCCTTCCTGCCCGCTGCCCACTCCTGGACGTCGCCGCCCGCGGCCAGCTGCTCCAGGCCGAAGGTGACCAGGGACTGGCCGGCCCGGTCGATGCCGGTCTCGGAGTGGGCCCGCTTGCCGACCCGCAGGGACTGCTGGAACAGGTCGTTCAGCAGCTTGCCGGCGGTGTGCAGCTCTTGGGCGCGGGCCAGGGAGTCCTTGATCTGCCCGAGGATCTGCCCCTCGCCGACGACCATCGAGTCAAGGCCGCAGGCCACCGAGAACAGGTGGTGGACGGCCCGGTCCTCGTAGTGCACGTAGAGATACGGAGTCAGTTCCTCGAGGCCGACCCCGCTGTGCTGGGCGAGCAGCGTGGACAGCTCGGCGACACCGGCGTGGAACTTGTCCACGTCGGCGTACAGCTCGATGCGGTTGCAGGTGGCGAGCACCGCGGCCTCGGTGGCGGGCTCGGCGGCGACCGTGTCCTGGAGCAGCTTGACCTGGGCGTCCGCGCTCAGCGCGGCCCGCTCCAGCACGCTGACCGGGGCGCTGCGGTGGCTCAGCCCTACGACGAGGAGACTCATGCCGGCATCACGGCGGGTACGTCCCCGTCGGGCCCCTGGTCGGCGGAATCGTCGGCGGCCGCGCCCCGGGAGGCGGCCGCGGGCAGCGGGCCGCCCTCGGCGCTCTCCTCGCCGGCCTTGCGCTGCTCGTGGAAGGCGAGGATCTGCAGCTCGATGGAGAGGTCGACCTTGCGCACGTCGACGCCGTCCGGGACGGACAGCACGGTCGGCGCGAAGTTCAGGATGGAGGTCACCCCGGCGGCCACGAGCCGGTCGCAGACCTGCTGGGCGGCACCGGCCGGGGTGGCGATGACGCCGATGGAGACCCCGTTGTCGCTGATGATCTTCTCGAGGTCGTCGGTGTGCTGGACGGGGATGCCCGCGACCGGCTTTCCGGCCATCGCCGGGTCGGCGTCGATCAGCGCGGCGACCCGGAAGCCACGGGAGGCGAAGCCGCCGTAGTTGGCCAGGGCGGCGCCGAGGTTACCGATACCGACGATGACAACCGGCCAGTCCTGGGTCAGGCCGAGTTCACGGGAGATCTGGTAGACGAGATACTCCACGTCGTAGCCGACACCGCGCGTTCCGTAGGAGCCCAGGTACGAGAAGTCCTTGCGCAGCTTGGCGGAGTTGACCCCCGCCGCCGCGGCCAGTTCCTCGGAGGAGACCGTGGGTACCGAGCGCTCCGACAGTGCGGTCAGGGCTCGGAGGTACAGCGGAAGCCGGGCGACGGTGGCCTCGGGAATCCCTCGGCTACGGGTCGCCGGTCGGTGTGTTCGGCCAGTTGCCACGGTGCTCCTGCGGGTAGAGCGGGGCTGCAGGCGGTCATACGTCCCCAGACCGCCCCGTCGACAGCAGGCTATGTCTTTGTGAACGCGTGCACAAAGATGGTGTCCGATTTGCCCGGCCAACGTGACCGGGGTCACGCGCGTCATCGCTGGGCCCTTCCTGGGGGCAAAACCGACACACTCCTCGTGAATCCCGCCCCCGAGACCAAACCGCCGTCGATCCTAAGGGACGTTCCGCACGGTCTTGTACTACTCGGTCAGTTCCTTGCGGAGACGGCCCTCGTCCACCCGCCAGAAGGTGTGCTGCCGGCCGTCGACGAGGACGACGGGGATCTGCTCCCAGTACTGGTCGTGGAGCTGCCGGTCCTCGGTGATGTCCTTCTGTTCCCACGGGACGCCGAGTTCGCCGCAGACCTTCTCGATCACCACCTGCGCGTCGTCGCACAGATGGCAGCCGGACTTGCGGATGAGCGTGACCAATCGCTCCTGAGGGGCGGCCTTACGCCGGAAGAGGGGACTCATGTCGGCCATTCTCGCGCTTCTTTAACGACGCGGACGCGGAGAGTTCACACCCTTCCAACCTCTCGACTCCGGAACCACCGAACAAACTGGCTATGCTCACGCCATGGCCGCTCTCGGATGGCTCACTCCCCGTAGGCGCTCCGCCACGGCGCGGAGCGTGTTGGCAGGCGAGGCCTCGGCGGAGGCCGCCCGCAAGTCCTCGCAGGAAGCGCAGGAGGCCGCACAGGTCGCGCAGGCCGCACAGGCCGCCGAGCAGGAACCGGAGTTCCCGGTGATCGGCGACGACCGGGCCGCCGCCTTCTTCGACCTCGACAACACCGTGATGCAGGGCGCCGCGCTGTTCCACTTCGGACGGGGCCTGTACAAGCGGAAGTTCTTCGAGACCCGCGACCTGGCGAGGTTCGCCTGGCAGCAGGCCTGGTTCCGGCTGGCCGGCGTCGAGGACCCCGAGCACATGCAGGAAGCCCGCGACTCCGCCCTCTCCATCGTCAAGGGCCACCGCGTCGCCGAACTGGAGACGATCGGCGAGGAGATCTACGACGAGTACATGGCCGACCGCATCTGGCCGGGCACCCGGGCCCTCGCCCAGGCCCACCTGGACGCGGGCCAGAAGGTGTGGCTGGTCACGGCGGCCCCCGTCGAGATCGCCCAGGTCATCGCCCGCCGCCTCGGCCTGACGGGCGCGCTCGGCACGGTGGCGGAGTCGGTCGACGGCGTCTACACGGGCAAGCTGGTGGGCGAACCACTGCACGGCCCGGCCAAGGCGGAGGCGGTACGAGCCCTGGCCGCGGCGGAAGGCCTCGACCTCTCCCGCTGCGCCGCCTACAGCGACAGCCACAACGACATCCCCATGCTGTCCCTGGTCGGCCACCCCTACGCGATCAACCCCGACACCAAACTCCGCAAACACGCCCGCGAGAAGGACTGGCGCCTGCGCGACTACCGCACGGGCCGCAAGGCGGCGAAGGTGGGCATCCCGGCGGCGGCGGGCGTCGGAGCGGTTGCCGGTGGCACCGCGGCAGCGATCGCCCTGAGCCGGCGTCGTCGGTAACGCTCACCCAGATCACAGATGAACCCGTGCCGCCCAGCGGCACGGGTTCATCTGTCATGTGCCCACCGATGCCGAAACGTGTCGTCTGCCGCCGGATTATGCCCGCCCTTTCCCAACACGCCCCCCACTTCGCCGAAACCCACCCTTTTCCGATCAACAACCGATCACTCTGCGGCACTTGAAGGGTCGCCAATCGGTTACAGAAGCGACGCAATCGATGATTTGAGCAACTCGGTGTAGCAGTGCCTGCACGAAGCGTTATTCTCCTCAGACGCAAACCGGTACCCCTCCGTCGCTACGACGGGTGAACGGTCCCGTACTGCACGTGATGGAAGCTCTGCCTCTGGGAGTCCCGTGTACCCACACGTCGGGGTTGACGCCTCGGGCCTGGCTACGCTGCGCGCAACAGTCGCGGCGGTCAAAGAGACGCTGCGCGGCCTAGTCCCCACCGCGTACGCCGTCCCCGCCTTCGCCACCGCCGCACCCGCCGGCCCGTGCTACGCACTGGCCGAGAGCAGCGCAGCGGTCGGCAGACGCGGCCGCACGTCCGGCGCCGCCACCGCCCGCCGGCCGGCCGCCGACAGTGACAGCGCCCGGATGATGGACCTCGTCGAGCGCGCCCAGGGAGGAGAGGCCGAGGCCTTCGGCCGCCTCTACGACCAGTACAGCGACACCGTGTACCGGTACATCTACTACCGGGTGGGCGGCAAGGCGACCGCCGAGGACCTGACCAGTGAGACCTTTCTGCGGGCGCTCAGAAGGATCGGCACCTTCACCTGGCAGGGCCGCGACTTCGGCGCCTGGCTGGTGACGATCGCCCGGAACCTCGTGGCGGACCACTTCAAGTCCAGCCGGTTCCGCCTGGAGGTCACCACCGGCGAGATGCTCGACGCCAACGAGGTCGAGCGCTCCCCGGAGGACTCCGTCCTGGAGTCCCTCTCCAACGCCGCGCTCCTCGACGCCGTACGCCGGCTCAACCCCCAGCAGCAGGAGTGCGTGACGCTCCGCTTCCTCCAGGGCCTCTCGGTCGCCGAGACCGCCCGCGTGATGGGCAAGAACGAGGGCGCCATCAAGACCCTCCAGTACCGGGCCGTGCGCACCCTCGCCCGGCTCCTCCCGGACGACGCCCGCTGACACCCGCTGCCGACGGCCACTCAGGGCAACGGTGGGCGACACCCAACTCACGTTCCGTGAAAGCACGTTGCCTTTCTGACCCGATCATCAGCCGTCCGTAACCCAAGTGCCGAGCCGCTCGTTGTGCGGGATACAGGCTCCCTGTGGTCACGTCCCGGCCGACCCTGATCACTCGATCGTGTGGAAGTGGTCGTGGGCGTGCAACCCTCAGGACCCCCTGGGGAGTCGACGGTGATGACGAGAGGAGGTGCCGCCAGTGATCGCGAACGTATCGGCCCACCGGCGGGCGAACGCCTTCGCCCAGGCCCTGGAGGAGCAGTCCGACCGGGACACGGCGGCCGAGCAGTCCGCAGCGGCGGCGGGTCCGCCGCCGACCACCGAGGAACGCACCGAGCAGGGCGACCTGTTGGCCCTCGCGGCGGGCCTCGGCGCACTGCCCAGGCCCAAGCTCGACCCCGAGGTCAAGGTCGTCCAGCGCGCCCAGCTGGTGGCCGCGATGGAGGCCATGCTCCAGGAGGGGACCGGGGCGGCGGAAGCGTCGGTGCCCGAGCAGCGCAGCCGCGGCCGGGGTGCGCACCGGGCGAGCCCGCTGGGCAAGCTGCGCCCGCGTTCGAGGCTGACCAAGGGGCTCGCCGCGGGCGGGCTCAGCGTCGGCGTGGCCGCCGGGGCCTTCGGCGGGGTCGCCGCCGCGAGTTCCGACGCCCTGCCCGGCGACTCGCTGTACGGACTCAAACGCGGCATCGAGGACATCAAACTCAACTACCTGAGCGACGGGGACGACGAGCGCGGCCAGACCTACCTCGACCAGGCCTCCACCCGGCTGAACGAGGCCCGTCGGCTGATGGAGCGCGGCCGGGGTGGCCACCTCGACCACGAGTCCATCGGCGAGATCCGCCGCACCCTGTCCGGCATGCAGCACGACGTGACCGAAGGCCACCGCCTGCTGCACGCGGCCTATGAACGCGACCCGGAGTCCCTGGGCCCCATCCAGGCCCTGGACACCTTCTCCCGGTCGCACCGCGAGGCCTGGAGCCTGCTGAGCAACAAGCTGCCCGTGCAGCTGGGAGACGTCAAACAGCAGGTGTCGTCGGTGTTCGAAGCCATAGACGAAGAGGTCGCCCCGCTGCAGTCCCTGCTCCCGCCTCCGCCCGCCCAGACCGGCGGAGGCGCCCGACAGGGCTCCGGCTCGGCATCGACCGGTTCCTCCGGCACTCACCGCGCGACCGCACCCAGCTCCGGCAACACCCCCACCTCCGGCAAGCACACGGGCTCCGGCAGCCCCAGCGGCTCGGCCACGGGCACCAGCGGGGGCGGCCTGATCGGGGGTGACACGGGCGGCCTGCTCGACCCGCCGAAGATCGGCGACGACGGCGGCACCCCGTCCACCACCAAGCCCCCGGTGACCGAGCCGGACGTCACCCTGCCTCCGCTCCTCCCGGGCCTGCTGCCCGGCCTGGGCATCGACGGCGAGGACGCGAGCTAGCGCCGCGGGACACGGCGACGGGGCACCCCTTTCCGAGCAGGGGTGCCCCGTCGCCGTACGAGTGTCGGTGAGCGTCAGCAGGAGCCGGTCAGAAGAACACCGACCGCCGCTGCACCAGCAACTTGTAAAGCGTGTGCTGGATCTGCTCTCGCACCTGGTCGGTCAGGTTGAACATCAGCATCGGATCCTCGGCCGCCTCCGGCGGATAACCCTCCGTCGGGATCGGCTCGCCGAACTGGATCGTCCACTTGGTGGGCAGCGGGATCGCCCCGAGCGGGCCCAGCCACGGGAACGTCGGCGTCAGCGGGAAGTACGGGAAGCCCAGCACCCGGGCGAGGGTCTTGGAGTTGCCGATCATCGGGTAGATCTCCTCGGCCCCGACGATCGAGCACGGGATGATCGGCGCGCCCTGCCGCAGCGCCGTGGAGACGAAACCGCCCCGGCCGAACCGCTGGAGCTTGTAGCGCTCGCTGAACGGCTTCCCGATGCCCTTGAAGCCCTCCGGCATCACCCCGACCAGCTCCCCCTGCCCCAGCAGCCGTTCGGCGTCCTCCGCGCAGGCGAGGGTGTGCCCCAGCTTGCGGGCGAGTTCGTTGACCACGGGCAGGACGAAGACGAGATCGGCCGCCAGGAGCCGTAGATGCCGGTCGGCCGGGTGGTTGTCGTGCACGGCGACCTGCATCATCAGGCCGTCCAGCGGCAGCGTCCCGGAGTGGTTGGCGACGATCAGCGCCCCGCCCTCGGCCGGGATGTTCTCGATGCCCTTCACCTCGACCCGGAAGTACTTCTCGTACACCGGCCGCAGCAGCGACATCAGGACCTGGTCGGTCAGCTCCTCGTCGTAGCCGAAGTCGTCGATCTCGTAGTCCCCGGTGAGCCGGCGGCGCAGAAAGGCCAGGCCGCTCGCGAGGCGCCGTTCGAGCCCACCGTCGTGCCGCGGCCCGGCAGGCGGCTGTTCCTCCCCGGTCACAGAGACATCATCCTGCACAACGGCCCTGGTGGGCAGGGGCTGGACCTCCCGGACCGGCGCGGGTTCACCGACCGCGCCGCGCCTGCTGCCCGCGCTCCGGCGGCGCGACGGCCGCTGGGCAGTGCCCCCGCGGGACCGGTCGTCGTCGAACGGAATGACCTTGGCGTCCGCCATCGTTGCTGCGCTCCTCAGTTGGCGCTCTGCGTCGGGAGGTGCCCGCTGCCCTTCGCGGCCAGCGCGGCGATCCGGTCGACGGCCCCCACGAGGGCCTCCGGCGGCAGCAGCCCGGGTCCCTGGCCGCGCGCGAAGTCCGCGAACGTCTCCGCCGTCGTGTACTTGGGCGTGAAGCCCAGCGTCTCGCGCATCTGGTCCGTGGCCACCACCCGGCCGTGGGTGAGCAACCGGATCTGCTCCGGCGAGAAGTCCGTCATGCCCAGCGTACGCACCAGGGAACCGGCCCAGGTGACCGCGGGCAGCAGCAGCGGCACGATGGGCCGCCCAAGCCGTCGCGAGCACTGCGAGAGCAGCAGCACGCCGTCGCCGGCGATGTTGAAGGTGCCGCTGTTCAGGGTCCCCCGGCGCGGCTCGTGGGAGGCGATCCGCAGCACCTCGATGACGTCGTCCTCGTGCACGAACTGCAGCCGGGGGTCGTAGCCGAACACGGTCGGCAGGACCGGCAGCGCGAAGTACGAGGCGAGCGGGGTGTCCGCGGTCGGCCCGAGGATGTTGGCGAAGCGCAGCACGCACACGGCGACATCCGGCCGCCGCCGGGCGAACCCGCGCACATACCCCTCGACCTCCACCGCGTCCTTCGCGAACCCGCCGCTCGGCAGCGACTTGGGCGGCATCGTCTCGGTGAACACGGCGGGATCCCGCGGCGCGGACCCGTACACGTTCGTACTGGACTTCACCACCAGCCGCTGCACGGTCGGCGACTTCTGGCAGGCGCCCAGCAGCTGCATGGTGCCGATGACGTTGGTCTCCTTGACCGTGGCCCGGCTGCCGCCGCCCAGCGCGGTGCCGGTCACGTCCATGTGGACGACCGTGTCGGCGCCCGTCTCGGCGAGCACCCGGGCGATGGTGGACTGCCTGATGTCGGCCTGGATGAAGTCGGCCCCGCCCAGATGGTGCGCCGGCGGCACCGCGTCCACGGCGATCACCCGATCCACCTCGGGGTCCCGCTGGATCCGCCGCACGAACCGGCCGCCCAGCTGCCGGGCCACTCCGGTGACGAGCACGACCTTCCCCAAGATCAGCGCCTTCCTTCCCGCGTTGCCCCGTGTACGGCCAACCTAGCGGGTCGATGTTGCGCTGTGATGACCGCCCGATGCACGAGGTGACGGAAATTCCCTAATCGGAATATGCCGAGTACCGCTGAACCGAGTACCCCGGGTGTGACCGAGCACCCCCGGACATGCCTGTGGCCCCCCGCCCTTCCGGACGGGAGGCCACAGGGACGCGCTCTCGCGGCGCCGCTTACTTCTTGTTGCGGCGCTGAACGCGCGTGCGCTTGAGCAGCTTGCGGTGCTTCTTCTTGGCCATCCGCTTGCGCCGCTTCTTGATAACAGAGCCCACGACTACCCTCGCTCACTTCTCATCACTCGGTTGTTTGGGCGCCATGGGCCCACACGACCTACGAGGGGCTAGCCTACCCGTCCGAGCGCCGAGGTCGTAATCGAGGGGTCCTCCGGGGTTACCGGAGGCTTCGTCAGGCTGTCTCCACCCCCACATAACTCTCGCGAAGGTACTCGTGTACCGCTTGCTCCGGGACACGGAACGAACGCCCCACCCGGATCGCGGGCAGATGACCGCTGTGCACCAGCCGGTACACGGTCATCTTCGACACTCGCATCACCGAGGCAACCTCCGCCACGGTAAGGAACTGAACCTCGTTCAGAGGCCTCTCGCCAGCTGCAGCCATGACACACCTGAACCTTCCGCACTCGACGGCCACCGGCTTCCCCTTCCGGTGACTCTTCGTCGTTGCGTGCTCACTCCCCAATGTAGGGGCGGGTGATGCGAGTGGGGAAGAGGTGCACCCATCGGCGGCCTACTGTGACAGACACGCTCGATTGAGTACGTAGCGGGTAAGCGGCCGGTAGTAATCAGACCGCACAGCGTCATCAACCGGAACGGCGACGGACACGACCCCCTCCGCCTCCCCCACAAAGAGCGCGGGATCATCCGTATCCGCCAGACCAATGGCCTCAAACCCCAGCTGACCTGCACCGCAGACCCAGCCATGGTCACCGATGACCAGCTCGGGCAGCGGCCCGCCGGCGTCGGCGGCGGCCGCCAGGGCGACCCGAACCGGGAGCGGCGAATGACTGTGGACGCCCGGCTCACAACCGGGGCGCTCGGCCTCCGGTTCTCGCACCAAGGCAACACCTCGTACGTAGTCCAGGTGATACGTACGTAGACCGAACCGGGTCAATATGTCGACACAGCGACCCTGCGCAGGGGTGAGCACCTCACACCCCGCCGCCGACAGAGCGTCCGCCAAGCCGCCGTAGAACCCGAGCAGCCGATGCGGATGCCCGGTCCCGAGCAGCACCGGCGCACCCCGCCCGACCACGCTCCGGATCCGCTCCGCGAAGGCGTCCAGCGCGGCGAGCGTCCGCTCCGGATCGATCACATCCGGCCCCGACGTATGCCGGGGATCGGCCGACACCCCGCACTTCTCGGCCATCAGAGCCAGCAACTCCCCCTGCCCCCAGGACCATTCGGGATCGATCCCGATCAACACCCGCGGATCCCGAGCAGCGAAGAGCCGATAACTACGAAGACTGTCCTCCCGGGAGGTGGCCACCTCCCCGGCCATCCGAACAGCCAGCAGATGCGCACGGAGGGCATCGGCGGTCAACACGGGTGCGATGGTGACTCATCGGGGGTGACGCCGGGAGGGAAACGGGGGAACACCGCACGGTTGGCGTAACGGGATGCTTGGAAACGGGGGTCCAGGCGGCGGAGCCCCCTGGTCGCTCACGGCAGCAAGCCCCGCAAAGGAAACACAGCCCGCCGAGTAGCCAGCACAGCCTGATCCAGCCGATCAGCAGGGTCGTACCCCGACTCCCAGGAAGCAAAGGACACCGGCCACCGCCCATCAGTCATCCGCTGCGGAGCCAACTGCCGAGTCCGAGCGAACACCTCCTGCCGCCACCCCTCAGGAATCACCGCCTCAGGAGCGACCTCCCGCCCCGCGGCGATCCCCACCAGATGCGTCCAGGACCGCGGCACCACCTCCACCACCGCGTACCCGCCACCCCCCAGCGCGACCCACTTCCCGTCCGCGTACTCATGCGCCAACTCATGACAAGCCACCTGCACAGCCCGCTGCGCGTCCAACGACACGGCAAGGTGCGCCAACGGATCCTCGAAGTGCGTATCGGCCCCGTGCTGCGAAACGATCACCTGCGGCCGGAACTCCGCGAGCAGCTCCGGCACCACCGCATGAAACGCCCGCACCCACCCCGCGTCCCCGGTCCCCGCCGGCAGCGCCACGTTCACGGCGGCCCCCTCGCCCGCCCCGGCCCCGGTCTCCTCCGGCCACCCGGTCTGCGGGAACAACGTACGAGGATGCTCGTGCAGCGAGATCGTCAGAACCCGCGGATCCTCCCAGAACGCGGCCTGCACCCCGTCCCCGTGATGCACATCCACATCCACGTACGCGACCCGCTCGGCCCCCAACTCCAGCAACCGGGCGATGGCCAGCGACGCGTCGTTGTAGATACAGAACCCCGAAGCACCGCCCGGCATCGCATGATGCAGCCCACCCGCGAAGTTCACGGCGTGCAGCGCGTCCCCCCGCCACACCGCCTCCGCGGCCCCCACCGACTGCCCCGCGATCAGCGCGGACACCTCGTGCATCCCGGCGAAGGCGGGATCGTCCATCGTCCCGAGCCCGTACGCCCCCTGCGCCGACCCGGGATGCGCCGACGCGGCCTTCACGGCGCGGATGTAATCCTCCCGGTGGACCAGCCGCAGCGTCGACTCCCCGGCCGGTTTCGCCGCGACGACCTCCATCTCCCGGTCGAGCCCGAAGGCACCCACCAGTTTCCGGGTCAGCTCCAGCCGGACCGGATCCATCGGATGGTCCGGGCCGAAGTCATAGCCCGTTACTGCCTCGTCCCACATCAGCTGTGCGCGGCCGCTCATGCCCGCCACCGTATCGGTCCGGTTGAGCCGCGAACGACCTGGCGTACACCATCGTCACCAGCACCAACACCATCGGCACGAGCATGGCGCCCCGATAGCTCCAGGCGTCCCCGAGCGCCCCCACCAACGGCGAACCGATCAGGAACCCCACGTAGTTGAAGATGTTGAGCCGGGCGATCGCCGCATCCGAGGCCCCCGGGAACAACCGCCCCGCCGCCGCGAACGTCTGCGGCACCAGCACACACAGCCCCAGCCCCAGCAGGGTGAACCCGAGCATCCCGATCCACGCGTCCGGCGCCACGGACACCACCGCGAACCCCCCGGCCGCCACCAGCGCCCCGAGCCGTACGACCGCGGCCGCCCCGAACCGCCGTACCCCGAAGTCCCCGATGGCCCGCCCCAGCAGCGTGGTCACCATGTACACGTTGTACGGCACCGTCGCCAGCTGCTCCGAACTCCCGAGCACGTCCTTCAGATACTTGGCGCTCCAGTTGGAGACGGTCGAGTCCCCGATATAGGCGAAGGTCATCACCAGGCACAGCGGCAGCAGCAGCTTGAAGACGACCGTGCCACCGCCCTGTTCCTCGGCCACGGGCGCCGGATCCCCGTCGACGTACCAGCGGCTCCCCACCAGCGTCGCCGGCAGCAGCACGGCCACCACCGGCAGATACGACACCCACAGCGCGAGATGCCAGTGCGCCCCGACCCAGGCGAGCGAGGCCCCGACGATCCCGCCCAGGCTGTAGGCGGCATGGAAACTCAGCATGATGCTGCGCCCGTACGTGCGCTGCAGGCTCACCCCGAGCATGTTCATGGAGGCGTCCAGCGCCCCCACCGCCAGCCCGAACGCGGCCAGCGCGAGCCCCAGCTCGCCCATCACCCCGCCCGCCCCGACCCCGAGCAGCGCCAGCAGCACCACCGGCTGGGACCAGCGCAGCAGCCGGCTGGGCCGTACGCGCTTCACCAGCTGCTCGGTCGTCACGCTGCCGACCCCGGCGAGGATCGGTACGGCGGCCAGGAAGAGCGGCAGCAGCGCGTCGGAGACGCCGTACCGGTCCTGGATGGCCGGGATACGCGTAACCAGCAGAGCGAAGGTGGCGCCCTGCGCGAAGAAGCTGAACGCCAGCGAGGCCCTACCGCGCCGCAGCACATCAGTCATGGCGGCGAGCGTAGGGCCCCGGGCTACCTGTGGGTAGATCCAGCCAAAGATGAATTTCCTTCAGCTTTACCGAGCGGAGGGTCAGGCGGCAACAGCGGCCGCGGGCGCCTCGGCCGTACCGGCCTCGACCTCGGCGGCCAGCATCTTCTCCATCGGCTCGACGGCCAGGCCGCCACCGACCACGAAGGCGATCGCCATCGCACCGATCAGGAAGACCGTGCCGAGCCACACCATGGTGTCCACGGGGACGGTGTACGCGCCCACGACCCGCGCGACGCACTCGGCGAGCAGCGCCACACCCCAGACGACGGAGAACGCCCGCTCCTTGCGCAGGAAGGCCGCGGACCCGGCCGCCGCCCCGGACATCAACCGCTCCCAGGCAGCTTCCTTGTCGGCGTCCCCCTTCACCAGGAAGGGCTTCATACCGGCGGTCATCATCGGCTTCCCGAGCCGGACGGACACCAGGATCCCGATGGCGACCGTGCTGCTGACCCCGCCGTCCTTGGCGAGCATCAGCCGCGGGTCGCCGGAGACGAAGCTCAGCAGCAACGAGACGATGTTGACGACCAGGATGAGCCCGGCCAGTCCGTTCGCCTTGCGCTCCTTCACCAGGCCCCAGACGGTCCGCACCGCCGGCACCACGCTGCTCCAGGCGAGCGCCGCGAAGGTGCTCATCCCGAAGCCGTCCTTGAACAGGTAGTACGAGCCGAGCGGCACCGCCACGTCCACGAGCAGCGGCTTGAAGTTGTCGAGCACGCTCGGGCTCTGCTTCTGGTCGTTGCCCCGGCCCTGGATCCCCGTGTTCTTCGTCATGCCCTCAGCTTCGCCGCCAGAGGGGGTCCGCCAGTAGAAACGATCGTCCAGAGGTCCGCATGACAAATGTCAGCGCCGAGCCGATGGCTCGGGTCATATCAGCAGGTCAGCCAACTCCCCCATGCTGGAGAAGAGTTGGTTCGCCCCCGTGAGGCGCTCGGCCGGCGTCATCGCAGTGAACCCGTAGACGTCCATCCCGGCCGCCACGGCCGCCTGCACGCCCAGCGGAGAGTCCTCCACGACCACACAGCGCTCCGGGGCCACACCCATCCGCTCGGCCGCGTACAGGAAGAGATCGGGCGCCGGCTTCCCACGCCCCACATCCTGCGAGCTGAAGACCCTCTCCTCCGCGAACCACCGGTCGAGTCCGGTCGTCCGATGCCCCACCCGAATCCGCTCATGGCTCCCGGAGGAGGCGACGCAGTACGGCACCTGCTCCCCGGCCAGCTTCTCCAGCACAGCGTCGACGCCGGCCACGGGCTTCAACTCCCGCTCGAACGCGGCGAACACCCGCGCATGGAAGACATCGTCGAAGTCCTCGGGCAGCCGCCGCCCGGTCCGCTCCAGGACCAGCTCGTGGATCCGGTGCATCGCCGACCCCATGTAGTCCCGGATGGAGTCCTCGTACGACGTCGGGTGCCCCAACTCGGTGAGATAGGCGGCCAGGAGCCGGTTGGAGATCGGCTCACTGTCCACGAGGACACCGTCATTGTCGAAGATGATCAGGTCGTAGCGCATGCCTCGACCCTAAAGGACCCCGAACGCAGAAAACCCCCGCATGTTTCGATGCGGGGGTTTTCC
>NZ_MCGQ01000008.1 GCF_002242805.1 Streptomyces diastatochromogenes
AGGAAGATGTGCTGCGAGACCGTGCGGCCCAGGTCGCTGCCGTCCCCGAAACCGTGCCGGGAGCGCACGAACTCCAGCGCCGCGACCCCCTTGAGGGTGTGGCCGCCCTTGGACAGCTTCAGATGCGAGTAGGTGTCGTACACATCGTCGCTCACGCACACGGAGACACCGCCGACCGCGTCCGACATCTTCACCACACCGGAGAAGTCCAGCTTCACGAAGTGGTCGATGGGGATGCCGGTGAGCTGGTGGACGGTGGCCACCTGGCACGCCGGGCCGTACTGCAGCGCGCTGTTGATCTGCCCGTAGTACCCGGACGTGGACTGGCCGCTCGTGCTGTCCTTGCAGGCCGGGACCCGGGTCATGGTGTCCCGCGGGATGCTCATCACGGTCGCGTTGGAGCGGTCGGCGGATATGTGCACCACCATCTGCACATCCGCGTTGCTGCCCGTCTGCACACCGGTCTTCGAACAGCCACCGCCCAGCTTGCAGTCCGCCTTGCTGGTCCGGCCGTCCGAACCCATCACCAGAATGTTGATCGGCGTCCGGCCGAACGCGTCCGCCTTCTCCGAACCGCCCTTGCCGTCCAGCGACACACTCTGGATGTTGCCGTTCAGATGCTGGTAGAACCACCAACCCGCACCGGCCGTCACCACGACGAGGACGGACAGGCATATCGCGAGGATCTTCAGTACCCGCTTGCCGCGCCCCGCGGGACGGGCCCGGCGCCGCGAACGTGAGCCGCCGTGCGAACGGGTGCCGCCGCGTGAGCGGGAGGCGGCGGCTCTGGCCGCGGCCCGGCCGCCCGGGCGCGGTCCGTCGGGCCCGCCCGTGCGTTGTCCGGGCACCCGGGCGGTGCGACCGCGTGTGGCCTGGCCACCCCGGCCGTCCCACGGCTCGCTCATCTACCCACTCCCATGGACGGTCGGATCCATCACCTCGGTTGCGTGATTGCGCAATCTAACAAAGCCGTGGCCCGAGCAGCACAGATCCACACAGAATTCACAGGTGAGGCGTCTGCTGGGACGTCCACCTGCGTGCGGCGCGGGAGCCGGCCGCCAGGAGACCGGCCGCGTACACGGCCAGGACGGCGATGAGCAGGGCGTAGTACAGGACCGGCAGGCCGGTCAGGCCGAGCACCGGGCCGAGGGGTGACGGCGGAAGCGCCAGGCCGATGACGGCCAGGGCGAGCGCGGCCCAGGTCACGGGGCCCGGCCTGCGGCCCTGTGCGCCGCGGCGGCCGGCCCGGAGCAGCAGCATGACCAGGGCCTGGGTGAGGAGGTTCTCGGTGAACCAGCCGGAGTGGAAAACCGCCTCGTCGTCCCCGGTGCCCGGCCCGTGCAGGGCGAGCGCGAGGACGGCGAAGGTGGCGAGGTCGGCGACCGCGTTGAGCACGCCGAAGCCGGTGATGAAGCGCAGCAGGTCGGGTGGGCGCAGCTCCGTCGGCCGGCGCAGCACCGAGGGGTGCGGGCGGTCGTGGGCGAAGGTGAGCTGGGCGGCGTCGAAGCACAGGTTCTGGGTGAGGACCTGGGCCGGGAGCATCGGCAGGAAGGGCAGGAGCAGGCCGGCGGAGAGCATCGCGATCACGTTGCCGAGGTTCGAGGAGAGCGTGATCCGCAGGTAGGTGGCGATGTTGCCGCCCGCGTGCCGGCCCGCGGCGATGGCGTGGTCGAGCGCGGTGAGGTCCTTCTCGGCGAGGACGACGTCGGCCCCCTCGCGCGTCACGTCGGCGGCGTCGCGCGGGGCGATGCCGACGTCGGCGGCGCGCAGCGCGGGGAGGTCGTTGACGCCGTCGCCGAGGAAGCCGACCGTGTGTCCGGCGGTGCGCAGTGCCTGGGTGATCCGGGCCTTGTGGTCCGGGGTGCAGCGGGCGAAGACGGTCGTACGGCGGGCGAGGGCGGGGAGGTCGGCGTCGGTGAGGGCGTCGATGCGGTCGGCGGTGAGAACGGCGTCCCCGGTGACGGGGATGCCGAGGTCGCGGCAGGCGCGGGCGGCGGTGCCGGGGTGGTCGCCGGTGAGGATCTTCACGGTGACACCGCGGTCGGTGAGGTTCCTCAGCGTGTCGGCGGCGGTGGGCGCGAGCGCGTCGCGCAGGGTGATCAGGCCGCAGAAGGTGAGGCCGCGTTCGTCGGCCGGGGTGTAGGCGCGGGTGCGCGCCGGGCGTTCGGCGGTGGCGACCGCCAGGACGCGCAGACCGTCGTCGGCCTGTGCGGCCGCGCGTGCGGTCAGGCTCCCGCGCTCCTCGTCCGTCAGCGCGCAGCGCTCCAGAACGGCCTGGACGTCTCCCTTCACGACCAGGGTGTGCCGGCCGAGGCGGCCCGGGGTGCGGACGACGGCGGTGGCGAGCCGGCGGACCGGGTCGAACGGGACCGCCGCCACGCCGTCGTACGCCATCAGGTCGTCCTCGTCGGCCGCCTCCAGGAGCGCCTCGTCCAGGGCGTCGGGTTCCGGCAGGTCGGCGAGGTGCAGGGTCCACCAGGCGTTGACGGCGGCCCAGCGCAGCACCTCGGGGTCGTCCCGGCCGTCGGGGCCGAGGGCGCGGTCCGTCACCGGCCGGTCCTGGGTGAGGGTGCCGGTCTTGTCCAGGCACAGCACGTCGACGGCGCCGAGGTCGTGCAGCGCGGTCAGCCGTCTGACGATCACCCCGTGGGTCCGGGCGAGCAGCGCGGCGCCGCGGGCCAGGCAGGTGGTGACGAGGACCGGCAGCATCTCGGGGGTGAGCCCGACGGCCACCGCGACGGCGAACGGCAGCGTCTCCAGACCGCGTCCGCGCAGCGCCGCGTTGGCCATGAGGACCAACGGCGGGGCCAGCAGCATGAACCGGATGAGGATCCAGGAGATGCCGTGGACGGAGCGGTCGAAGGCGCTCGCTTCCCGCGGCTCGGCCGGACGGCTGTGGGCGGCGGCGAACCGGGTCCGCGCGCCGGTCGCGGTGACGACCGCGGTGGCGCTTCCGGAGACGACGCTGCTGCCCTGGAAGCAGTACTGCCGCTGTGCGAAGACCCCCCGGTCGGCGGGGTGCGGGGTGTCCGAGGCGGACTTGGCGACGGGCGCCGACTCCCCGGTCAGCGCGGACTGGTGCACCGTCAGGCCGTGGGCCCGCAGCAGTCGTACGTCCGCCGGGACCAGGTCGCCCGGACCCAGCCGGATCACGTCCCCCGGGACCAGCTCGTCCAGCGGGAGTTCGCGGCTCGTGGGCGCCGCGTCCGCGTCGGCGCGGCGCACCACCGTGGCGGTGGTGGCGACCAGGTGGCGCAGGGCGGCCGTGGACCGGTCGGCCCGGTGCTCCCCGGTCGCCCGCAGCACGCAGCTCACCACGACCAGGAGGAGGATCACCGAGGCGGTCCCCCAGGCGAAGACGGCCGCGGACACCAGTCCCAGGCACAGCAGGACCGCGGTGAACGGGTCCCGCAGGCTGCGGACGAACAGCCGCGGCCAGGAGGCCTCCCGCCGGGCCGGAAGCACGTTGTCACCGAACCGGGCCAGCCGTTCCTGCGCTTCCGTCTCCGTCAGACCCCGGGGACCGGCGTCCAGCTCGCGCAGCACTTCGAGCACGGTCGGCGCGGAGCGCCCGGGACGGGACGGCGCGGCGGCGGCCCGGGCGTCGCCGAACGCCGCCGGGGCACCGGCGTCCGGCGCCTCGGCGTCCGGGCCCGGGGGCGCTGTGCTCTCAGCCACCGATCCCGCGCAGCCGGTGTACCGGTGCGGAGGCCTGCTGCGACCGCGCCGTCAGCTGCCCGACCATCACCCGGACCAGCGTGACGACGTCGGGGTCGTCGATGTAGTAGACCTGCCGTCTGCCTTCGCGCCGGGAGCGTACGAGCCCGGCGAGCTTCAGTTTGGCCAGGTGCTGGCTGACCGCGGGCAGCGCACCGCCCACCCGGTCGGCGAGGTGCGTCACGTCGCACTCACCCTGCGACAGGGCCCACATCAGGTGGAGCCGGGCCGACGAGGCGAGCAGCCCGAACGCGGCGGCCGCGGCCGCCAGCACCTCGGCGGGCGGGTCCTCGAAGCCACCGGCGCTCTCCGTCACAGTCCTCTCCCGTCCCGCCCACAGCCGACGCACATACGCCCGCCCATCGTAAGGGCGGGTACCCGGGCGGCCTGCTAACGTGCGGCCCGCCCTCCTCGTTGCCCCATGAGCAGTTCCTCCAGGCGACCGAGCAGGAAGGGCACGACCCCCCGTTCCAGCAGGGCGAGTTCCCACGCCTCCCGCGCTCGTGTCACGTCCGGAACGTCGTCGGCCGGGACGTCGCCCGCACCGGCCCGGTCACGCTTCGCCGCCACCCACCGCAAGGCGGCCCTCGCGGCGGACCAGCCGGGCACGACGCGGGCCACCGGCTCACGGTTCGCGCCCTCCACCGCGGACCGGGCCCGGAGGTACTCCTGGTACTCGACGGCCGCCGCCGCGGTGATGGCGGCACGCGCCCGCACCGCCCGGGTGCGCAGCTGCTCCCGGTCGGCCACTCCCTTGGCACGGACGAGGGCGTCCAGGACCTGCTGGGAGTTCAGCGCATGGTCGAGCGCACGCTCGAAGACAACGGCGGTCTCCGGCACCGACGGTCCGGCACGCGACATGTGTCCCCCCGTGAACTGCGGTTGAGGACTGGCGAGTCTAATAGTTCCCGGATTGCGCAACCATTAAAGACTCACCGGGACCCAGGGCGCGCCGGCCCGCCCTTGTGTCATGTTCCGGATACACCCGCTCGACCATTCGTTTACGTTCGCTTTGCGAATGCCTGGTGGTCTGGCCTGCGTTGGTCCCCGCTTCCGCCCGTCGGACGCCACAAGGAGTCAATTCCATGCACAGACCCACCCGTCGTCACCTCACCGTCGCCACCGCGCTGGTCGCCGCCACCACGGCCGTCGCGGTCGCCACCTCCGCCGGCGCCTTCGACAGCGAGAAGCAGGCGAAGGACGCGATCAAGGGCGGCAAGGCGAAGAACGTCATCCTGCTCATCGGCGACGGCATGGGCGACTCGGAGATCACGCTGGCCCGTGACTACACGGTCGGCGCCAACGGCCGTCTGAACATGGACAAGTTCCCGCTCACCGGCGCCTACACCACGTACGCCGTGCACGCGGACGGCACGCCGGACTACGTCACCGACTCCGCCGCGAGCGGCACCGGCTGGGCCACCGGCGTCAAGACGGTCAACGGGCGCATCTCCAAGACCCCCGGCACCGACAAGGCCGTCCCCACCCTGCTGGAGCTGGCGAAGAAGACCGGCTACGCCACCGGCAACGTCACGACCGCCGAACTCACCGACGCCACCCCGGCGGTGCTCGACTCCCACGTCACCGACCGCTCCTGCCAGGGCCCGGCCGACATGGCCAAGTGCCCCACCGACACCCTCGCGGCCGGCGGCCCCGGCTCGATCGCCGAGCAGTCCGTCAACCACAAGGTCGACGTCCTCCTCGGCGGCGGCAAGCAGCGCTTCGACCAGAAGGTCACCGACGGCCGGTACAAGGGCCTCACCGTGACCGAGCAGGCGCAGAAGCTCGGCTACCAGGTCGTCACCGACAAGGCGGGCCTGAAGACCGTGAAGCCCGGCAAGCCGGTCCTGGGCCTGTTCGCCACGGGCAACGTGCCGGTCGAGTGGACCGGCAAGGCGGCCGCGGTCGGCGGCACCGACCCGCAGCGCTGCGTGACCTCCAACGCGAACCGCCCGGCCACCACCCCGAGCCTCGCCGACTCCGCCACGAAGGCCATCCAGCTGCTGGAGGCCAAGCAGAAGGCCAAGCACTCGAACCAGGGCTTCTTCCTGCAGATCGAGGGCGCCTCGATCGACAAGCAGGACCACGCGGCCGACCCGTGCGGCCAGATCGGTGAGACCGCCGCCTTCGACCGGGCGGTCAAGGTCGCCCGCGCCTACGCGGCCAAGCACCCCGACACCCTGGTCGTCACCACAGCCGACCACGGCCACACCAGCCAGATCGTCCCGCTGGAGGCCACCCCGCCCGGCCTGTCCTCCACCCTCGTCACCAACGAGGGCCAGCAGCTGAAGGTCAACTACTCGACCAACACCCCGGGCCAGTCCCAGGAGCACACCGGCACCCAGGTCCGCATCGCCGCCCAGGGCCCGCAGGCGTACCGCGTCCTCGGCGTCACCAACCAGACCGACCTGTTCACCACGATCCGCGAGGCCCTGCGCCTGCGCTGAACCCGCGACCGATGGGCTGAGCGGGGTCGTACCCGCTCAGCCCATCGGCAGGATCAGACGGAAGTGAGCCCCCTTCAGGACGGGGTGGCCGTGGGAGCGGGCGGCCAGAAGGACGTCGCCGTCGACCGCCTCGGCGATGCGCCGGACGCGGTGGAGGCCGTCTCCGCGGCCTTCTCCCTTGGTCGAGCGGCCCGCGCGGAAGACCAGGTCCTCCCGGCCCTGCGGGTAGGTGGCGCCGATTCCCGGGCCGCTGTCCCGGACGTCCACGACCCACTCGCCGCCGGACGGCTCGACCTGGATCGCGACGCGTCCGGTGTCCGAACCGGCCAGCGCCTCGCCCGCGTTCGCCAGCAGCTCGTACAGCAGCACCTGCGCGGCCCGGGTGCCGATCCGGGCCACGGCCGCGGCCGGGGCGCCGATCTCCACCTGCGGGCCGGGGAACGCCTGCTGCCACATGCCGGCCATCTCCCGCAGCAGCGGGACCAGGTCCGTGGTGCCCTCGACGCGCTGCCCGTCCACCGTGTTCTCGGCGGTCCGCGCCGCCAGCTCGGCCAGCCGGGTGTCCAGGTCGGCGGCGGGAGCGGAGTCGGCGAGGGCCGCCATGTAGTCGTCGTATCCGGGGCTGAGGCCGTGCCGCCGGGCCTCCCACTGGCGTACGGCGTGACCGTCGTCCTCGGGCGCCGCGTCCTCCGGGCGGGCCTCCCAGTCCCGCAGGGCCGCCTCCAGCCGCTGCTGCGCCTGGTCGCCGAGGACGGCCAGGACACCGCAGCGGCGGAACCGGACGCGGTCGGCGGAGGCCTCCTTCGCCGACCGGAGCCGGACGAGCCCGGCCATGGCGGCCTTGACCGCCTCGGCGTCGGGGATCACGTCGGCCGCGTACTGCGCCTCCGTCAGGAGTTCCTCCGCCGTGACCTCCTCACCGGGCGGCGCCGCCGCGAGCGCGGCCCAGAATGCGATCCGCGCCACGAGGGACGGGCCGAGCGGCCTGAGCACCGCGTCCTCGACGGCCGCCGTGAACGGCCGGTCCTGACGCCACTGGGACAGCCACTGCGTGCCGCCCCCGGCCCGGCCCTGCCGCTCGGCCAGGGCCTGGAGGAAGAGGTGGAGCAGCGCCGGGTCCCAGCCGGTCGCATAGGCGAGCGCGTCGGCGACGGTGATGCCGCCCAGGCCGGTCAGGTCGAGCATCCAGCGCAGGGTCAGCCACCGCGAGGACTCGTCAGGCCCCAGCAGCTCGTCGAGTTCGTCCGGCGTACGGCCCGCGAACGCGGCCAGCGGCCACTGGGGGCCCAGCACCCGCAGCAGTGCCGTGGAGCGTCCCGTGCGCAGGGTGGCCAGCTGCAGCAACGCCCGCAGACCGAGCACCGCGTACCCGCCGCGGCCGGCCGGTGCCCGAAGGGCCGGGCCCACGGCCACGAACGGGGCGACCTTCTCCATCCCTTCCGGCTCCCGGGTCTCGGGCCCGCCGATGAACAGGTCCAGGTTGTCCAGGGGCCGGAACCGCGCGATCTCCGGATCGGCGAACGCCCGCGACACGGTGGTGAGATAGCCGCCCGTGACCTCGTCGGGCCTGATGTCCTCGGCGTCGTCGCGGTTCAGGAAGGAGTTGAGCGCCGTGGCGAAGCGCTGGGCCGTGTCGAAGCCGCCGTCGGCCAGGGAGGCGTACGCCTCCAGCAGCTGCCGGGCCGAGTCGTCGGCCGGTGTCCAGCGGACGAAGCGCGCCTGCCGCTGCTGCTGAACGGGGTCGAGGTGCCACTCCAGGAGCTGTTCCGGGGACACCTCCGGCATCCAGGCCGGCAGCGCTGGCACCCGCTCCGGGCCGGAGCTGCGCGTACCGTCGTCGATCTGCCGGGCCGCGGCCCGCAGCAGCCCCGCCTCGATCAGCGCGCGGCTCGACTCCGCCCCCGCGGGGTCGGTCGTGCCCTCGGCCTCTCGTTCCGCCAGCCGGTCCCGGAGCGCCTGCTGCCCGGCCCGCAGCCTTTCACCGAAGTCGGCTTCGGCCTGCTCCAGCAGCGGCAGTGTCTCCGGCCAGGAGACGGCGCACCGCCGCTCCAGCTCCGCCAGGTCCAGGTCGGGCAGGGGCAGGTCCGCCTCCAGGGCCCGCTTCTGCAGGGCCGCCCGACGGGAGCGGAGTTCGTCCAGCAGCTCCTGCCGGCGGGCCGTGATGGCCTGCAGGCGGCGGGAGAGGTGGGCCTGGTCCGGCAGCGGGCCGTGCTCCAGCAGGTACTCGGCGGCCTCCACCTCCCCCTCCCGCAGCAGGCTCTCGAAGACCGACTGCTCGTCCTCGTCCTCGGCGATGCCGCGCAGCACGGCATCGGTGAGGGAGGCGTCGTCCAGCCGCTCCGGTCTGCGCAGCTCCACCGCCAGCCGGCCGAAGCGGAAGCGCCCCGGCCACCGGCCCAGCAGTTCGATCACGGGGTCGTCGGTCATGCGTGCACCCTTGCCCAGTTGGCCACCGGCTTCAGGCGCTCCAGCAGCGCCAGCGGGGGGTGGCGGTACGGCGGTTGAAGGACGTCGGCCTCGCTGAACAGCCCGTCCCAGGCCTGGGCCGTGAGCGCGGCGAAGCTCCGGAAGGAGGCGAGGACCGGTTCACCGGCGTCGGCCCGGCGCACGGCGCCGGCGGACAGCCGGCGCGCCTCCAGGACCAGCTCCTCTATCCGGTTGAGGTGCGACATCTGCTTGCGCCACTGGATGGGCTCCTCCCCGGCGTCGGCGACCAGCCGGTCGACGTGCCGCCGGACGTCGGAGGGCAGCTCGGAGCCCAGCCCGGGGCGGAGCGCGAGGTCCGTGGTCGCCGCCTCGATGCGGGTGAGGACGCCGTCCGCGGCGAACATCCCGTCGTGCCAGGCCTGTCCCGCGCCGAAGTTGAAGCGCCCGCGGCGCCGCCGAATCTCGTCGATCCTGCGGGCCAGCACGGCCCAGCGCTCCTCCGCCTCGGCGGCCGTCAGGGTCGTGGCCAGCTCCGCGGTGAAGGCGTCCAGCGGCAGGCCACGCCCCTCGGGCAGGCCCAGTTCACGTGCGGCGGCGGCCAGTTCACGCCATCGGGGCGACAGCGTCTCGCCGTGCAGGTCGACGACCTGGCCGCCGGAGGGGCCGCCCCACAGCAGGGTCTCGGCGAGCCCGCCGACGGCCGCGACGGCCCGGTCGCCCTCGTCCTCGATCTCCAGGGCGGTGTGCTCCAGCGTCATGCCGACCGGGCCGAACTCCAGCGGCAGCGCCGCCGTGCACACGGCCGCCGCCAGCCGCTCGCCGCTGTCGGGCAGCAGCCGCCCGACCAGCGCGGCCTCGAAGTAGGCGTGCCGGCTCCAGGCGTCCGCTACCAGCCAGCGGCACCAGCGCCTGCGGTGCGCGGACGGCACCCGGTCGCCCAGGCGCAGCAGCGTGGCGGCGGCGCGCCGCAGATCGGTGGCGGAGACCTTGCGCTCCTGCCAGACCTCCAGGACCCGCCAGGGGTCGTCGAGGTCGCGCAGGATCTCCGTGAGCGCCTCGCCGTACCCGCCCTCGGCATCCGCCTGACGCGCCGTCACCAGCGCGCCGTACGCGGCGGTCGCGCCGTCCGTGACCGGCGGGGCGGGGGGCGCGGACTCCTGGTCCCGCGGTGCGGGGTACGGGTCCTGCTCGACGCCCAGCCGGGAGAGCAGGTCGGTCACGAACCGGGAGCCGTGCACCCGTACCCCGAGCTGGCTGGCGCTGCCCGTGCCCTCGACCCGGGCGGTGCTGCGCCCCAGCGGGGCGAAGCTGCCGAGCTGGAGGGTGTCGTCGCGGGCCACCAGCCGGACGCCGGAGCGCCGTCGGTGCACGGTGATGCCCCGGGTTCCCTCGACGACCTTGGTGAACGGCTTGACGGCGTCGGCGTCGCGACCCGGGGAGGGCTGCACCAGGTGAACCGCGACACCCCGGTCGGCGCACTCCCGCAGGGCGCCGGCGACCCGTTCGGTGGCGGCGCGGGCGCTGATCCGGTCGTCGGCGAGGACGAGCCTGTCGGTGGCGCCGTGCAGCGCCTGCCACAGGTAGTCCTGGTGGGCGCCGTCCTCCACCAGTTCCACGCTCGGCGCCTCGTCCGTGGCCTGCCGCACGGCGTCGGCGAGCGCGGCCCGGTGCTCGTGCCAGCTCGCCGCCCAGATCCGCATCATCTCGGGGGTGGCGTCGGTGGGCCCCTCCGGCAGCGGCGTCTCGGCGATCTCGGCGCCGACGGGCTCGACGTCGTCGGCCGCGGGGAACTCGTCCTGGTGGGTGAGGACCTGCAGCCGCTCCTGGCCGGCGAACCCGGTCCGGCGGACCCACAGCAGCAGCTCCGCGACGCACGCGGGCAGCTCGGGACCGTACTTCGACGGTTCGATCAGCAGTCCCGTCAGCTGGCCGCCGGAGCCGCTCACCAGGTCGAGCGGGCCGTGGGCGCTGACGTAGGCGCGCACGTTGTCCTGGATCACGACACAGGCCGCGGTGCGCACGCTCGCGTCGGACAGCAGCACCCGCCCCGGGTACCTGGCGGCCAGCTCGCTGAGCGCGGTGCGCACCTCCGGGGCGATCGAGTCGCCGATCGTGCGTCCCCAGGAGAAGACGAGCCGGACCCTGCGCTTGAGCGCGTCCTGCAGGTCGGGCAGCAGGTCCTTCAGGGTGGAGTAGCGGATCGACGGGGAGACGATGACGACCTGCTTGCTCGCCTTGGCCAGCAGGTGCTTCAGCGCCCACTCGTGGCCCTGGGCGTTCTCGATCGGCTCCACGTGCGCGCGGGCCTGGAGCAGTCCCCTGAGCCGCTGCTGGATCTGGCGTCCGACGTCCTCCAGCTTCTGCTGGTGCTGCCCGGCGTGGACGGCCTCGACCTTCGGCAGCTTCTCGACCTGGGCGGCCAGCCGGGTCAGCAGCTGCGGGACGCCCTCGGGTTCGAGCAGGACCCGGCTCGCCCGCCCGCGCAGTGCCTGCACCAGACCGCTGTCCGGCTGTTCGTCGCCGAGCCGGGCGAAGTACTCCTGGAAGCGGGCCTCGGCACGGGCGCTCCAGAACCGCTTGCCCGGGTCGGCGACGGACACGGTCAGCCGCCCGCTGTCGTCGTCGGCCCGGACCTGGACCCCGACGGTGTACCAGCGGATCTCCTGCGGCGGCTGCAGCAGCGGGTTGCCGAAGCTGACGTTGAGGATGCGGCGCCGGAAGCCGGCCCCGCCGCCGTACCGGGTGGCCGCGCGGACCGCGGCCAGCAGGTCGCGCTGCGGCAGGTCCGAGGCCTTCAGCCCGTGGTCCACGGGGGCGCGCAGGGCCTGCGGCGGCGCCTTGGCCGTGCCCTCCCGCTCCGCGTAGAAGCTGCCGGTGATCGGTTCGAAGAGGTACGACCGGCTCTCCTGCACCCCGTTCTCGTCGGCGGTCCCGGAGCCCGTGCCGATGCTGTCGCGGCCGCCGTCGCTCAGCGCGAGGTCGCCGCTCTGCAGGTCGATGGTGACCAGCCCGCGGGCCCACAGCGAGGTCACCACGTCGAGCACGACCCGGTAGGGCAGGACGAACAGGTCGGCCAGGTCCTGCACCTTGGTCAGCCCGGTGCCGATCGCCTTGGTGACGAGGGTCTCCAGGGTGGTCTCGCCGTCCTCCGGGCCGACCTGCATCTTGAGGGTCAGCATGCGGCACGGCAGCGCCAGTTGGACCAGTTCGTTCATCGCTGCTGCCCCACTTCGTCGGCCGAGACGACGGTGCCGTAGTGCCGCAGCACCTTGGTGACCGTCGCCCAGTGCTCACCGCCGTACGTGGCGAAGTGCTGCAGGTCGCCGACGACGACGAGCAGCCGCTTGGCCCGTGACATCAGCACGTTGATCAGCTCGCGCCGGCCCACATGGCCCACGTTCCGCTCGATGCGGCCGCTCGGGTCGGCCGTGCTGCGCACCAGGGACACGATGACCCGGTCGGCCTCCCGGCCCTGGAAGGAGTGCACGGTGTACTCGCGGCCGCGCAGCGAGTCCCGGCCGCCCAGCAGGTCCAACTGGGCCTTGTAGGGCGTGAGTACGGCGAGGCTGCCGTCGTCGTCGAGGCGGTCGGGAGGCGCGGAGGACGGCTGCATCCACTGGGCGATCCGGTCCACCAGGTCCACCTCCCCCGGGTTGCGCCAGCGGGGTTCGTCACCGAATCCCTCGCAGCCGCTGGTGTCGACCCAGACGAGCGAGCGGCCGCGCAGGAAGCGTGGGGCGGTCAGGTCGTGCGGCTTGTACCGCTCGGTCTCCAGGAAGCTGACGGGCATCCCGTTCTCCTCGCGCGGCGGGACCCGGGGGTAGAAGGCCCGGCTGACCGGCTCGGCGATGGTCTTGTCCATGCGGAACTGCTTCTCGATCCGGCCCACGGCCGAGTCCATCTGCTGGTAGTCGCGCTCGGTCTTGTCCGCGAAGATCTGCTGGAACAGCCGAAGCGCCTTGAGATGGTCGTCCTTCTGCTCGTACTCCAGGGCCACCAGTGGGTCCCGGTGGCCGCGCAGCGAGTCGAGGAAGGCCTCCAGCTCCTCCTCGCGGTGCGGCCCGAGCTGCAGGTGGTCGCCGATGAGGGTCCAGCGCACCCCGAGGACCAGCGGGACGATGACCTCGGTCGACCACGCCTTGGCGGCCTCCTCCACGATCACCCAGTCGAACAGGTCCCTCGGGTCCCAGCGGCCGTCGTTGATGGTCGCGGCGATGGAGCAGGTGGCGAGGACCACGCTGGCCCCGCTGCGGATCCGCTCGCTGAGTTCGAGCTGGTTGGAGGTGATGTGCTTGAGCCACTGCTCGGCCAGCTCCCGGCGGGCCTCCTCCAGCGGGGGCAGGTTCGGCAGGTCGATCCACCAGCGCGCGCCCAGCTCGACGAGGTCGCGGGGGTAGGGGGCGTCGGCGTAGGGCGGGTGCTCGTAGGACTTACGGGCGAGCCTGGCCCTGAGCAGCTTGGTCGAGGCGTCCTGCACCGATCGGGTCAGGTGGGTGAGCGTGTGGGAACGCACCAGCTCGTCCCGTACCTCGTCCTCCCGGTCCGTGGGGGTCTCGCGCAGGATGAGGGTGCGCGGGCCCTGCTGCTGGATGAGCTTGCGGGCCAGGCCGTCCAGGGTGTGGTTGGACTGCGAGGTGACCAGGATCCGGGCCCCCTGCTCCACGGCCAGATTGCGGCGTACGGCGGCGGCGGTGAGGGTCGACTTGCCGGAGCCGGGCGGTCCCTGCAGGGCGAAGAGCGGGTGGGTGCCGAGCATCCGCTCGATGAGCTTGCGCGTGGTGGGGCCGAAGTCGACCTCGCCCTCCTTGGGATGGGGGTCGATCCAGCGGCCGCGCCCCAGGTCGAACGAGAACGGCGCGCGCAGCGACTCGATGAGCAGCGGCTGCGCCCGCAGCAGGGCCAGTCCGCGTTCCTGCCGGTCGAGCTGGGGGCCGCTGCCGCCGTCGTCGACGTGCCGGATCCAGCCCGTCCTGGGGATGGTGCCCGCGCCCTGCACGGTGACCCTGATCGTCTGCGGGTCGACGTACTCCCGGAAGACCGCGGTGACCCCCGAGCCGCCGAAGTACGGCTCGCGGGTGGAGCTGCGGCGCACCACGTTCAGCAGGGTGGCCTTGCCCTCGCGTTCGCCGTCGAGGCCGGTGAAGAAGTCCCCGAACCGCGGCCGACGCCGCTCGTCGAGCGCGTAGGCGGCCAGCATCGGGTTGGCGTGCCGGCGTTCGGCGTCCGCGTCCTCGTCGAACTCGATGGTCACCGTGCCCTGCTGGTGGGCGGTCTCGACCACGCGGAACGGGTAGGACCGGGCCTGGAGCACCACGCGCTGGTAGTTGAGGAGGAACTGCAGGGAGCGCAGGTACATCTCGTTGAGCGTGTCGCTGCCCGCGTGCCCGCGCACCTCCTCCTGCAGGTCCGCCCAGGAGCGCCTGCCCTCGACGACCTTGGACATGTCCTGTCCGGGCCGGAAGGGGATCAGCTGGAGCGGGCTCTCGATCCTGCGCCTGCGCTTGGCCGTCACCAGTTCCATGGTGATGTCCTTGTCGCGCAGGTACTTGATGACCAGGACCTGTTCGAAGTGCTTGCGGGTGTTCGTCATGGGGACGGGGTCGTACAGGACGGCGCAGAACCAGACCGCGCGCTGCCCGATCAGCACCCACTGCGCTTCCTTGAGCCGGTCCTCCGGTCCGGTGGCGTAGCCCAGGGCCCCGCGCTCGGAGTGGACCAGCTCGGCGTCCTCCAGTTCCCGCTCCAGGAAGAACTGCAGTTCGTCCCGGCCGGCCGGAGTGGCCGGGGAGCGCCGGATCCACTGCCGTTCCTCGTAGAGCATCTGCACGCTCTCGTCCGGCATGAAGGCGACCAGCCGGGGCGTCTTCTCGTCCGGCCCGGCCCAGTGGGCCTGGATCTGCTGCCAGTTCTCGTCGAGGTGTTTCGCCGCGGTGTACGCGGTCCAGCGGCTGTCCGGGTGGGGCTCCATCATGCGGCGCAGCACGTGGGCCAGGGCCTCGGGCAGCTTGGCGGTGGCGAGGTGGGACACCATGGCCCGCTGCAGCCTGGCCAGCGCGTCCTTGCGGTCCGCCGCGCCGGCCTGTCTCACCTCCGCGTACGGCTCGGGCAGGACGTCGGGGATGCGGCCGCAGAACCATTCCCAGGCCGTGGCCGCGAGCCCGTAGACGTCGGTGCTCACCCAGTCCCGCCGCACGCTGGTGTGCTCGTCGAACAGGTAGGAGTGCAACTCGGGCGCGAGGAAGGCGAGATGGCGCTCGGCCTGGATGCCGGAGGGTGCCGTGTAGAACTGGCGGACCTCGGCCACCGTGTCGGGGCTGCTGCCCGCGCCCACGGTCCGGATGACGTTCCCCATCAGGGTGCTCATCTCGAACCGCGACAGGACGATCTCGACCCGGTCCGGGTCCCAGACGTCGATCACATGGGTGTTGAGCGAGGCCGCGGTGAGGTTGCGGTGGATGATGCCCGCCGAGTGCAGCTCGTTGAGGGCGTCCAGCAGCTTGCTGAAGTGCTCCAGCGCCCTGCGGGGGGCGCGCCTGGCCCAGGCGACGGTGTGGTCGATGTTGATCGGTTTGCCGCGTTCCCGGGTGAGGGTGAAGGCGATGTCCTCGTTCGGGACGAACTTGCCCATGGCGATCTGCGGCAGGGCGGGATGGTTCAGCGCTCCGACCCGGAGCAGGTTGCGGGCGGTGTGCTCCCATAACTCCCCGGCCAGGCCGGTGATCTGGAGAAAGACGGTGAGCTGGTAGGCGTCGTGCCCGTGGGTCTCCGTCCGGCGGTTCAGGGTCGCCCGCACCAGGCGTTCCGGGACGACGATCTCCGGGTCCCCGACCAGCGTGTAGCCCCCGAACTGGGCCTCGTCACGGCAGAAGAGCCGGTCTATGAGTTCCTTGCACTCTGCGACGTTCTTCAATGCGCCCGTCCCCCTCGACGTACTTCGCACCATTCATTCTCAGGCGACACCCGACGGCCTGTCAGCTCGTTCGCCCAACACCACTCGGCTCGCCCCCGCGTCCTCCCCGCCGGGTTCGCCGGCGCCTTCCCACGCGTGCGGGTCGAGGCCGAGGACGACGATCCCGTCCTGCGTCCCCACCGCGACCCCGCCCTCGCCCAGCGCGGTCAGGGCGTGGCAGCGCAGTCCCAGCCGTACGGTGTGCAGCAGCCGGGTACCCGTGCGGTCCCACACCCGCAGCTCGCCCTCGCGGCTCACGGTGACCAGCGCCCGGTCCCCGGCCGTGGGGCCGCGGACCACCGCCGGCGCGGCCAGCCGACCCGTGTGCCCGGGGAACAGCGGGTTCCAGTGCCCGTCCGGGCCTGCGGACCACCAGACGTGGTGGCCGCCGTCGCCGGTGACGGCCAGGGCGGTCGTCGAGCCGTACGGGATCGCGGTCAGCGCCGTGAACGGCCCGGGCAGCCCGGTGTCGGCGGACCCCAACGGGGTGCCGGTGCGCGCGTCCCACCAGCACAGCCCGCCGGCCTCGGTGAGCCCGGCGAAGACCCGCTGCCCGTCGGCGAGCCGGAGCCCGGCCAGGAACGTCACCGGCCCGTCACCCGGCCCCGGCCCTGGCGGTACGGCCACCTCGATCCGGTCCCCCGGATCGGCGACGCCGCCGATGCGGACGCTCCCGTCGGTGTGGGCCGTGGCCAGCAGCCAGCCGCCCTCGGCGTCCTCCAGGGACGCCATGGCGACGACGGGGCCGCCCGGATCCGGCGCGGTGCGGCGGGCGCCGTCGGACGCGCCGAAGCGGGCGACACCGCCGTCGGCGTACGCCACGCACAGCAGGCCGCCGTCGGCCGGGTCGGCGGCCTCGGCCAGGGCGCGCACCGGTGACGGCGGTGCCGCCGGCTGCCCGGCCGCGCTCCTGCCGCGCGGGCCCCACAGGCGTACGGTCCCGTCCTGGCCCGCAGTCGCCAGCACCACCCCGTCCTCCGGATCCGTGTACGCCGTCACCGCGTGCACCGGACCCTCATGCCCCGTCAACCGGCCCAACTCCCGCCCGCCCCGCGGATCCCACAGCCGTACCGTCCCGTCCTGGCCCGCCGTCGCCAGCACCACTCCGTCGTCCGGATCGGTGAACGTCGTCACCGCGTTCACGCCGGTGTCGTGGGCCCGCCACTCGTTCTCGGGGCGGCTGCGGTCCGCCCGCCACACCAGGACCCAGCCCTTGCCGTCGGCCGTGACGAGACGCTCGCGATCCGGGCCGGAGCCGGGCTGCGGGTAGACGGTCATGCCGTGCACCGCGCCATGGTGACCGGTCCGGTGGGGCCGGTCCTCCCGGCCCACGGCCGGGTCGAACAGCCAGAGCCGGCCCTGGAGGTCGCCGATCGCCAGCTTTCCCGCGAACGGCGCCATGGCCCGTACGGCGTCCCCGAGCAGCGAGTACGCCGTGTTCGCCGGTCGTCCGGTCAGCACGTCCCAGAGCCGCAGCGTCCGGTCGACCCCGGCGGCGGCGAGCCAGTCCCGGCCGCTCGGTCCGCGCAGCGGGGCGAGCACCCACTGGGCCCCGTCCTGGGGTCCGCCGCGCAGCGCGGGCGCCGTCTCCAGGCCGGTGCTCAGGTCCCAGGCCCGCACCACCCCGGCGTCCCCCGCGCCGACCAGCAGCTGCCGCCCGTCCGTGCGCCGGGCGAACACCCGCAGGGACCGCATCGGTACGTGCAGATCGGCGAGGGTCACATGCGGGGCGTGCGGCTGCAGCGCGGCCCACCGTACGGTCCAGGGCGCGGTGGGGCCGTCGTAGCGCTCGGCGGGCGGGGCCGGGGTGGCGCCCGTGGTCCGCCAGGTGCCGAGCTCGCGCAGTCCCCTGCGGTCGCCCGGGTCCGCGGTCACGGCCAGGTGCAGCAGGGCGAGCGCCCCGGTGACGGCCGGGGGCAGCGCACCGAGCCCGGCGCCGGACCGCAGCGCGGCGCCGGCCAGCGCCGCCGGGTCGAGATGGTCGAGCACCCCGGGGTGGTCGGCCAGCACCCGCCATCCCCTGGGGCCCGCCTCGGCGGCGTGCGCGGCGAGATGGCGCAGCAGGTAGGGGTGCGGCCGGGGCAGGGCCGTCATGCCCTCGTCCTTGGTCGCGGCGAGCCGGGTCAGGGCGGTGACGACGCCGAGCCGGTCGTCGCGCGTCCGGGCGGTCTCCTGCCCTTCGCCCTCCCTCCTGTCGCCGTCCCGCGTGTCGTCGCCGAGGAGGAAGTCGCGGAAGGTGCGGTGGGCCAGGCGGTAGACGGCCTGCCCGTCCTCGGCGTCCAGCATGATGTACGGCGCCGCCGCCTGCGACACGGCTTCCAGGAGCCCGGCGTCGACGGGGGTGTCGCTCAGCGCCGAGGCGACGGTGGCCCAGATCCGCTCGGCCCGGGGGAGCCCGTGGCCCTGCGCGAAGGCCAGCGCGCGCAGCACCGCCGTACTGCCCGGCAGCGCGACCTGCAGGCGCCGGACGACGGCGGCGAACAGCCGGCGGTGGTCCTTGCCGAGCAGGTCGGCCAGGTCCGCCCGTCTGCTGTCCAGCAGCAGCGACGGGTCGGCGATGATCTCGTGCACGGCCAGCGTGGCGTAGAGGAAGTCGCGCTCCGCGCCCGGCTGCTGGGGTGTGCAGACGAGGACGGAGACGCGCTGCACGGCCGCTTCGAGGTCGATGTCCAGGTGCTGGAACGCGGCGCGTTCGGCACGCAGGACCTCGTGCACGTAGACGGCGAGATCCTGCGGATCCGGGCGCAGGCGCAGGGTGTTCGCCTCGACGCACCCCAGTCCGTCGAGCAGGTCCTCGGTCACGGCACGCGGTACGTCGAGGCTGTCCGCGGACGACGGCCGGGTGCCGACCACCACCCGAACGTCGGGCAGCGCGCCGAGCCGGCGCAGCAGGTCGGCGAGCCGGTTCGGGTCGGCGGACGCGTCCAGCCCGTCGGCGAACAGGGTCCTGCGCCGGCCGTCGGGGCGGACGGCGTCCAGGAGGGCGCGTATGCGTTCGTCGTCGCCCGAGGTGTCGGGCGGGGCCGGTACGGCGAACACCCGGGCCAGCTGGCCGACGACCTGCCGGACCGAGGCGCCGGTGAGGTTCAGGAAGGTGTCCGCCCGGGGACGCGGGACGTCCTCGGGCCACGGCTCGTGCCGGGGTGCCTCGCCCGCCTCGGGCGGCTCCGCGGAACGGTCGGTGCGTAACAGGATGTGGCCCAGCAGCGCGGACTTGCCGCAGCCGGGCGGTCCGGTGACCGCCAGCAGGCCGTGGTCGGCGGCCGCCAGCCAGCCGGCGATCCGGCCGCGCTCCTCGCTCCGGCCGACGAAGAACCACGACAGCTCGCCGGTGGGGGCGTCCGCCCCGACCGGAGTGCGCGGCCTGGGCAGCACGGCCCCGGCCGGCTCCGGGGACGGCAGCGGCTCCCCGCGCGGCCGGGCGTAGTCCTCCAGCGTCATGATCACGGGCCGGCCCGACGGGTGCCGGCGGACCACCTGCTCGTCTCCTTCGAGCAGGCACAGCACCCGGCCCGGCGACAGCAGGTCCTGGATGCGCTGCGCCAGGTCCCGAAGCCGGATGTGGCTGTAGTTGTCGGAGAACTCGGCCAGCACCCGGGTGAGCACCTCGCGGAAGGAGGCCACGTACCCGCTGCCCTGGTCCGCGCCCGAGCCGATGAGCAGCAGGCGGACGGCGGCGCGCTGCCGCAGGACGTAGGCCAACAGCTCCTCGACGAACCGGGCGGCACCGCAGGCCTCGACGACCACGACCGCCCAGCGGTCCGCGAGCGCCCGGTGCCGGAAGTTGCGGACGAGGTGCTTGCCCAGGTCCTCGGGCGTGAGCGCGTCGTCCTCGCCGTCGGTGCCCGCGCCGCGCACGGCGAGCAGGGCGTCGTCCTCGTTCGACTCGCCGTGGCCGAACCACAGCAGCATGGAGTTGCGCGGCGGGCTCGCCGCGGACCACTCCCGCAGCCGGACCTGAGTGGCGGCCAGGGTGCGCTCCGCGCCCGTCCAGACCCGGTGCTCGCCGCCCCACTCGCCGAGCAGCCCGGCGACGCCGCCCGCCTCGGCCACGACCTCGTGGACCTCGGCGAACCGGTCGGTGTCGACGTAACGGTCCATCGCCACCGTGACGACGGCGAAGCCCTCGTCCTGTCCGTCCCCGTCCATACAGCCCCAGCCCCCGTGCCCGTGCCTCGTACCGTCTGCGCATCCCCGGGCCGGTCAGGCCACCATGACCAGCCGGGTCACCGGGTCGTTGCCGCCGCCCACCTTCACGCGGTACAGCCCGGGCCGGTCGAGCAGGACGCGGGCACCGAGCACACCGTCCGCACCGGGTACGGGCATCAGCATGGGCCTGCGGACCGGGCCCTGGAGGGTCTCGGCACCGGCGTCCTCCACCAGGCAGCTGACCCGGGCCGGGTCCTGCCCGGTGCGCACCACGACCTCGAACTCGGTGCCCACCGCGACCCGGTCCGGCAGGTCGAGGCCCACATCGGTGCCGCCGAGCCGGGCGCCGCGCCGGTCTCCCGTGAGCAGCCCCCGGGCGAAGTCGAGGACCGAGCCGGTGACCGCGAGCGCGGCGTGCTGCTGGGCCACGGCGTACGTGTCCACGTCGCCGTGCGTGGTCGAGTAGCGGTAGACGGTGCCGTCGCCGCCGTGGTCGTACTCGACCAGCCGGCCGATCTCGTCGCGCAGGAGTTCGCCGTCGTCGTGGCGGTCGTAGCCGACGTGCCGGGCCTCGACCACCCCGGCCCGGATGCGCAGCGACTGCGTGGTGGACTGGGCCGTGCCCTCCACGATCCGGTGGCCCGGCAGCACGGCCTTGTCCAGCCGGGCGTGCAACTCGAAGGCGTCGCGGGCCAGTTCCCGGTCCCCGCCGATGCTCTCCACGTCGGACGGGGTGAGCGCCACGACGTCGTCCCCGGTGTCCAGGCAGCGGTAGCTGGGGAGCAGATCGTGCACGCCGGGGAGGGTACGGGCCAGGCGGCTGAGGTTCTTCGCGGGCAGTCCCAGCATGCCGCGGCCGCTGTTCAGGATCTCCGTGGCCTTGACGGCGCCGTGGAACGGCGTGCCCACGGTGAGGACGGCGCGCACCTCGTCGACGGCGCCCGGGATCAGCGCGAGCGCCGCGGTCACCAGGCCGCCCATGGAGTGCGCGACGAGGACGATCCGCGCGGGTCGCTGGTCGGGGGCGCGGTCGCGGGCCGCCACGCAGTCGGGGTGGGCGCGCCAGGCGGTGAGATGCCGGTCGACCGCGTCGGCCAGCAACCGGGCGTTGTGCTCGACGGGAAGACGCCAGTCGTAGCCGAACTCGGCGACCGCGTCGGGATGGGCGACCTTGCGCAGGCTCTTCACCAGTGGCGTGTACGGCTCGAACCCGTCGGCCAACGGCATCCAGGCGGGCGTGCGCAGCAGCCGGCCGGGCACCACCCGGCCGAGGCGGCCCGCGCGCTCGTCCTCGGTCAGCGCGAGCGCGTCCATGCCCTGGTCGAGGTCCCAACGGGCGGCGTACTCGGCCACCTTGGGCATACCCCAGAGCATGCGCCCGGTGGCGGCCTCGTATAACTCCGTGCCCATGATCCCGGGCACGACCAGGACGGCGTCATGCGTCGCCGCCGGCCGGACCGGGGGCCTGTCCCGGGGAATCGTCGGAAACATGAAGCAAAGCTACTAGAGGAACGTACGAGGAGATGCCGACTTGACGGCACATTCTGTGCGGACGTGCCACGTGCATGTTGTGCGATTCAGCGGTGCGAAAGGCTGATTCGTCATAACCCGGACGGGTACACCACCGTTTCTTCCTGTGCGGGCGAGCGCCCGCGACCATGTATGGAAGGCAGGGAACCTATGAAGCGGGTTACCCGAAACAGCGTGATCGCTGTCGTCGCCGCCTCGGGTGCGATGGCCATGGCAGCGTCGGCGCAGGCGGACTCCACGGCGAACGGCTCCGCGGCCGGTTCGGCCGGTGTGATCTCCGGCAACAACGTCCAGCTCCCCGTGCACCTCCCGGTGAACGTCTGCGGGAACACCGTGAACGTGGTGGGGCTGCTGAACCCCGCCATGGGCAACACCTGTGCCAACGCGGGCGGCGGAACCGGCAAGTCCGGCGAGGCCACTGCCGTGGGCTCGGCCAAGGACTCCCCGGGCGTCATCAGCGGCAACGGCGTTCAGCTGCCCGTGCATCTGCCGGTGAACGCCAGCGGCAACACGGTGAACGCGGGCGGTGTCCTCAACCCGGTGTTCGGCAACACGTCCGTGAACGGCGGCTCCTCCGTCCACGCCGAGCAGCCCACTCCGCCCAAGACGGAGCAGCCCAAGCCGCCGGTCAAGAACCAGCCGCCGGTCAAGACCGTGCCTCCGGTGCAGAAGCCGCCCACCCCGGCGACCCACCCGCAGCCGCGGCCGGGTCGCACCGTCACCCTGCACGCGGGCATGACCCCGCTCGCGCATCACAGCACGGTCCCGCTCGCGCACACCGGCGCGGACGGCATGCTGCCCGCCGCCGCCCTGAGCGCGGCTCTGCTGCTCGGCGGAACCGTTCTCCACCGGCGATTCCGCGCCACGGCAGCACGCTGACCCCGATACCCGAGGAGTCCGCGTCCCGGCAATGACGCCCGTGTGCGCATTGCCGGGTAGCAGTATCCGGAAATCTTGATCCACTCGAGACTGCCGGGCACAGGCAATGTCAAACATGGCCGGATACCGTCATTCTCCAGCCGGCGCCGGGAACGGCGCCGTCGTCCAGGGGATCAGGAGTCGTAGTGGCATCCAAGATACGGAGACCGGGAGCCGCCGCCGTGGCACTCGCGGCAGCAGCGGCGGCCGCGGTCGTGTGGGGCCCCGCCCTGCCCGCCGCCGCCTCCGGGTACTCGGCCTCGGCCGGCCCGTGGGGCACCGCGGTCGGCCTGACCGAGTCCGACGGCCAGCAGAGCCTGATCGACGTCAAGGTGGCCGGTGACGGCACCGCCTTCGCGCTGTGGCGCGACAAGCAGGCCGGGGCCGACAGCTGGGAGATCCAGGCCGCTGTCCGGCCCGCCGGAAGCGGGACGTGGAGCGCCGCCAAGACGCTGGTCACGAACCGGGCCGCGAGCGCCGACGCCGTGCTGGCGGTGACCGCCGACGGCGGCGCCATCGTGACCTGGCTGACCGGCAGCGGCGCCGACGGCTCGGTGGCCGCCCGCTTCAGCACCTGGGACGCGGGGACGGGCGGTTGGTCGGACCCGGGCACGCTCGCGGCCACCGACGGCCTGTACATGTCCACGCCCCGGCTCGCCGCGGCGGCCGACGGCACCGTCACCGCCGTATGGAACCAGGGCGACGGCTCCCTCAACTACAAGGTGATGACCGCCACCCTCACCCCCGGCGGGTCGGCCTGGTCCGCGGCCGAGCCGCTGGGCTCCGTCTCCGGTGGCTCCGTCTGGAACCTCGACCTCGCGGTGGCTCCCGACGGAACGGCCACCACGGTGTGGGAGTTCCGCAACAGCTTCGAAGACGACAAGAACGCCGTCTCCACCGTCACCCGCTCCTCGGCCGGCGACTGGAGCAGCCCCGCGGTCCTGCCCGGCACCACCAGCGCGTCGAGCGGTGTGCAGGTGTCGATGGACACGCACGACCGCACCACCGTGCTGTGGCACGACGGCAGCTCCACCGCGAACAGGACCGATCTGAAGTCCGCGACCCGGACGTCGCCCACGGGAGACTGGGGCTCCGCGCACACCGTGGCCAGTGCCATCGAGGACCGCGACAGCAGCGGCCCGCTGACCGCCCCCAACGGGGACGTCACGTACGTGTGGGCGGGCTGGAGCACCAGCGCCGGCACCCCCGTCGTGCAGGCCAGCACCCGCAGCGCGGCCACCGGCACGTGGTCCGCGCCCAACACGCTGTCCACCGGGTACGTCAACTGGCAGGTGTCCGCCGCCATCGGCGCCGACGGCACCGTCCAGGTGGTGTGGCCGCAGACGCCCTCCATCGACAACGGCGACGACCACTACCTGGAGTGGGCGGTCCGGGCCGACGGCACGTGGAGCAAGGCGACCGCCCTCAACAGCGCGCCCGTCGCCGACGTCCCGAACACAGACGCGCTGTCCGGCGACGTCGCCGCAGGGCCTGACGGCCGGGCCACGGTGGTGTGGCGCCAGGCGGTGTACGCCTCCCCCGCCAGCTACACATCCCAGCTCTGGACCCAGTCCCAGACGCTGCTGGCCAAGCCGGAGATCACCTCCAAGGCCGCCGTGACCGGGACCGCCCGCACCGGCTCCAAGCTCACCTGCAACGCGGCCTGGACCGGTTACAACGCCACGGCCGCCTGGTCCTGGCTGCGCGACGGCAAGACGATCTCGGGCGCCACCGGCAAGACCCGCACCCTGACCTCCGACGACTACACCCACCAGGTGTCCTGCCGGATCACGGTCAGCAACGGTGCCGGCTCCACGCGCTCCACGTCACCGGCCGTCACGGTCGCCGTCGGCCCCGCGCTGAAGGTCACCAAGGCCCCGGCCGTCACCGGCACCGCGAAGGTCGGCTACAAGCTGACCGCGGCCCACGGGACCTGGTCTCCGGCCGCCACCTCCTACACGTACTCCTGGAAGCGCAACGGCCACACCATCACCGGCGCCACCAAGTCCACCTACGTGCCGGTGAAGGCCGACCGGGGCCAGAAGATCACGGTCAAGGTCACCGCCCACCGCTACGGCTGGACCAACGGGTCGGCCACGACGGCGTCCGTGACCGTGCGCTGAGCGGCTCCCGCACCAGGGTCAGGTCCTGGCCGACCCCAGCGCGCGCACGATGCGCGTCAGGTCGGCCGGGGCCGCGGCCAGGCGGATCGGGGTGCCGGCGTCGTCGAGTTCGGCGATGTGCCAGCTTCGGGGGACGGTGTCGCCGTCGCTGCCCCGGGCCCGTCGTACGGTCCTGACGGTGAGCCGCTCGACCGGGATGCGCCTCGCCGCGAAGCGGCCCGGGCCGGGGGTCACCGCGGGGGCGCCGTCCCCGAGGGCGATGTGGGTGCCGAAGCCGTGCGGGTTGAAGTCGGTGGACTCCAGGAACCGGGCGGACAGGAACACCTCGCCCTGCTCGGGCTGTTCGGCCGCTCCGCCGGCCTCGGCCTCCTCCGGCCGTCCGGCCGCATCCGCTTCCTCGGGCGTACGGACGCGGGTCGCGCGCCAGGCCCCCATCAGCAGGGCCAGGGTGAGCAGCGAGCCCGCGGCCGCCCAGGTGATCTGCGCGGGCGAGGAGAGCGGGGCGGTGGGATCCAGGTAGCAGAGGGGCAGCAGCCACAGGGCGGTGCCCGCCAGCGCGCCCGCGAACGGCAGGGCCGAGGGCAGGACTTCGTCGTCGGGCAGCCGGCGTCCCCGCAGGCGCACCAGCACCTTCGCCGCCGGGTATCCCGCGGCCAGGGCCAGCAGCGCCGCTACGACGGCCAGGGAGCGGGCGGTGGTGATGTGCTCGTGCCAGCTGTGTCCCGCCCCGGTCACCTTCATCACCTGTCCGCGCCAGACGGTCAGTTCCACGTGGTCGCCGGACCGGAAGTCCCGGGCGGCCTCGGGTGAAACCTCGAGCCGGTGCAGTGGCCGGCTGTCCGTGAAGTACAGCCAGCTGCGCTGCTTGGGCCGGTTGGCGTCGGTGCGCGCGATCACCGCCCGGGCGGTGGTCAGACAGTCGTCGCGGCTGACGGCGGGCGTCCCGGCCGTGCAGGGCCTGGCGCTGCGCCAGGCCTGCTCGTCCGACGCGGCGTTCGGGACGAACCACGCGGCCACGCCCGCGGCCACGAGCAGCAGCGCGCAGAGGGCGAGCGCCCCCGCCCAGCCGCCGCCCGCGGTGCGGTGCGAGATGACCGGGAGGTCGCTCGACTCCGGCCTTCCGTGCCGGCGGTGCAGTGCGCGGAGCGCGTCCAGCTTCGCGTCGAAGTCCGGGTCGTCCGGCGACCAGCTCCTCGGCAGGGGCAGGCGCAGCCGGTGTCCGTCCCGCAGGGCCAGGCCGACCCGGCGGCTCTCATGGGCGCGGGACGTGTGCGCGTACGTCAGGAGGACACGCACGTCGGCGATGTCACCCCACGCCACGCTCCGGCGGCGCAGCAGGGTCCGGGTGTGCACGCCGTACGCGTCGGCGCTCACCCGGGTGGTGACGTGGTGGAGCGAGACGGCGCCCGCCAGGGCGAGGGACAGGCCGACGGCCGTCCATCCGTCCGGCACGCCCCGGTCGGCCAGGCGGACGGCCGCCAGGCCCGCGCCGGCCGCCCCGAGCATGACGAGGAACCACAGAGGGCGCTCGTGAAGAGGACGGCAGGTTGCTTCCGGGGCGTTCGTCATGTGCACAGCTTCCGTGCGTGTGCGCTGCCGGATCTTGTGCGGATCCCGGCAGTGTCGGGACGGCCGACCCTGCCGTGTTGCGGCGTGCGGCCGACCGCCTCACCCTTCGAAGCGGTATCCCATGCCGGGCTCGGTGATGAGGTAACGGGGGCTCGACGGGTCGGTCTCGAGTTTGCGCCGCAACTGGGCCATGTAGACCCGCAGATAGTTGGTCTTGTTGCTCCGGGAGACGCCCCAGACCTCCTGCAGCAGCTGCTTCTGGGTGATCAGGCGGCCCGGGTGGGTGACCAAGATCTCCAGCAGCTGCCATTCGGTCGGGGTGAGGCGCACGTCGCGGCCGTCCCGTACAACCTTCTTCGCGAGCAGGTCGATGGTGAACCCGTCCGTGCGGACCAGCGTGGTCTCCGGGACGAGCGGCAGGTCCTCGGTGCGGCGGACGGCGGCCCGCAGCCGGGCCAGGAGTTCGTCCATGCTGAACGGCTTGGTGATGTAGTCGTCGGCGCCGGCGTCGAGGGCCGCGACCTTCTCGCCGGAGGACTGCCGGGCGGACAGGACCAGGATCGGCACCCGGGTCCAGCCGCGCACGGCCCTGATGACGTCGACGCCGTCCATGTCGGGCAGCCCGAGGTCGAGCAGCACCACGTCCGGCCGGCGGGCCGCCGCCAGCCGGAGCGCGGTGGCGCCGTCGGGGGCCGCGTCGACGCCGTACCGGCGGGCCTGCAGGTTGAGCACGAGGGCCCGTACCAGCTGCGGGTCGTCCTCCACCACGAGCACCCGGGTCATGGGTGTACGCCTCTCCTGTCATGGCCGCGGGAGCCGGCGGCGCCGGGATGTCTCCCGGGCCGCCGGCTCCCGTGCGGGTCGCGTGAGGCCGTCACTGCTCGGCCACGAGGTCCTTGAGCGCGATGTTGAGTTCGAGGACGTTGACCTGCGGCTCGCCGATGAAGCCCAGGGTGCGGCCCTCGGTGTGGTCCTTGACCAGCTTCTCGACCGCGGCGACGGACAGGCCGTTCCTCGCGGCGACCCGGTGCACCTGGAGTCCGGCGTACTGCGGGGAGATCGCCGGGTCCAGGCCGGAGCCGGAGGAGGTGACGGCGTCGGCGGGGATGTCCGACGGCTTGACGGCGTAGCCGGGCACCGAGTTGTCCTTGACCACCTTGGCCTTGGCGTCCTCGACCTGCTTGAGCAGGACCTTGCTGTCGGCGGACAGGTTGGTCGCGCCCGAAAGGACCAGCTTGTACTGGGTGTTGACCGAGTTCACACCCAGTCCGTTGGCAGGACGAGGCTGGAAGTACTTGAGGCCGTACCCCTGTTGACCGATCAGGGACGAGCCGACGACCCGGCCGTCCGCCTTGATCTCGGAGCCGTTCGCCTTGTTGGTGAAGAGCGCCTGCGCCACACCTGTGACGGCGAGCGGATAGATGACGCCTGTGAGCACGGTCAACACGAGCAGCGCCCGCAGGCTCGCCCCCAGCAACCGGGCCGTGTTCGTAACGGAGTTGTTCATGGCGATCAGCACGCTTTCAAAAAATTACAGCCCGGGGATGAAGGAGATGACCACGTCGATGATCTTGATGCCGATGAAGGGCGCGATCAGGCCGCCGATGCCGTAGATCCCGAGGTTGCGCCGGAGCATCCGGTCCGCGCTCACCGGCCGGTACTGCACGCCCTTCAGGGACAGCGGCACCAGCGCGATGATGATCAGCGCGTTGAAGACGACGGCCGACAGGATCGCGGAGTCCGGCGAGGACAGCTGCATGATGTTCAGCTTGTCCAGGCCCGGGTAGACCGCCGCGAACAGCGCCGGGATGATCGCGAAGTACTTCGCGACGTCGTTGGCGATGGAGAACGTGGTCAACGCACCGCGTGTGATCAGCAGCTGCTTGCCGATCTCGACGATCTCGATCAGCTTGGTCGGGTTGGAGTCGAGGTCGACCATGTTGCCGGCCTCCTTGGCGGCCGACGTACCGGTGTTCATCGCCACGCCGACGTCCGCCTGGGCCAGCGCGGGCGCGTCGTTCGTACCGTCACCGGTCATCGCGACCAGCTTGCCGCCGGCCTGCTCCCGCTTGATGAGGGCCATCTTGTCCTCGGGAGTGGCCTCGGCGAGGAAGTCGTCGACGCCCGCCTCCTCGGCGATCGCCTTGGCGGTCAGCGGGTTGTCACCCGTGATCATGACCGTCTTGATGCCCATGCGGCGCAGTTCCTCGAACCGCTCCCGCATGCCCTCCTTGACGACGTCCTTGAGGTGGATGACGCCCAGGACGCGGGCACCCCGCTCGTCCTCGACGGCCACCAGCAGCGGGGTGCCGCCGGCCTCGGAGATCCGGTTCGCGATGGCGTCGGCGTCCTCGGCGACCGTGCCGCCCCGCTCCTCCACCCAGGCGCTGACCGAGGCGGTGGCGCCCTTGCGGACCAGGCGGCCGTCGACGTCCACACCCGACATACGGGTCTGGGCGGTGAAGGCGATCCACTCGGCGTGCGCCAACTCGCCCTGGTGGCGCTCGCGCAGCCCGTACCTCTCCTTCGCCAGGACGACGATGGAGCGCCCCTCGGGCGTCTCGTCGGCCAGCGAGGAGAGCTGGGCCGCGTCCGCGACCTCCGCCTCCGTGGTGCCCTTCACCGGCACGAACTCGGCGGCCTGGCGGTTGCCGAGGGTGATCGTGCCGGTCTTGTCGAGCAGCAGGGTGGAGACGTCACCGGCGGCCTCGACCGCCCGACCCGACATGGCGAGCACGTTGCGCTGCACCAGACGGTCCATGCCCGCGATGCCGATCGCGGAGAGCAGGGCTCCGATAGTGGTCGGGATCAGGCAGACCAGCAGGGCGACCAGCACGACCATCGTCAGGTGCGTGCCCGCGAAGTCGGCGAACGGCGGCAGGGTGGCCACCGCGAGCAGGAAGACGATCGTCAGCGAGGCGAGCAGGATGTTCAGCGCGATCTCGTTCGGCGTCTTCTGGCGCGCGGCGCCCTCGACCAGGTTGATCATCCGGTCGATGAAGGTCTCACCGGGCTTCGTCGTGATCTTGACGACGATCCGGTCGGACAGCACCTTCGTACCGCCGGTCACGGCCGAGCGGTCACCTCCGGACTCACGGATGACCGGAGCCGACTCACCGGTGATCGCGGACTCGTCGACCGAGGCGACACCCTCGATGACGTCACCGTCACCGGGGATGATGTCGCCGGCCTCGCAGACGACCAGGTCGCCGATCCTCAACTCGGTGCCCGGGACGCGCTCTTCCGCGGAACCGTCGAGCCGGCGCGCGACCGTGTCCGTCTTGGCCTTGCGCAGGGTGTCGGCCTGCGCCTTGCCGCGGCCCTCGGCGACCGCCTCCGCAAGGTTGGCGAAGATCACGGTCAGCCACAGCCAGGCGCTGATGGTCCAGCCGAACCAGTCGCCCGGGTCCTTGAAGGAGAACACCGTGGTGAGCACCGAGCCGATCCACACCACGAACATCACGGGGGACTTGACCATCACCCGCGGGTCGAGCTTGCGGAACGCGTCCGGCAGCGACCTGATCAGCTGCCTGGGTTCGAACAGGCCCGCGCCGACACGGCTTTCGGCGGGCTTGTGCCCGGTGGGGGCGTCCTGGTGGGGCGCGAGAGTGGGAGTGGACATCGAGTCCTCGTGCTTCTGTACGTCGGTACTCATCACGCCAGTCCTTCCGCGAGCGGACCCAGGGCGAGGGCCGGGAAGTACGTGAGACCGGTGATGATCAGGATCGCGCCCACCAGCAGACCGGTGAACAGCGGCTTCTCGGTGCGCAGGGTGCCCGCGGTCACCGGGACGGGCTTCTGCCCGGCGAGCGAGCCGGCCAGCGCCAGTACGAACACCATCGGCAGGAAGCGGCCGAAGAGCATCGCGAGTCCGGTCATCGTGTTGTACCAGTCGGTGTTCGCGTTCAGGCCGGCGAAGGCCGAGCCGTTGTTGTTCGACGCCGAGGTGAAGGCGTACAGCACCTCGGAGAAGCCGTGCGCGCCCGGGTTGAGCATCGAGTGCGGCGGGGTCGGCAGCGCCATGGAGGCCGCGCTGAAGACGAGCACCAGCGCCGGGGTGACCAGGATGTAGGCGGCGGCCAGCTTCATCTCGCGGGCGCCGATCTTCTTGCCCAGGTACTCGGGCGTACGGCCGACCATCAGACCGGCGATGAACACCGCGATGACCGCCATGATCAGCATGCCGTAGAGGCCGGAGCCGGTACCGCCGGGCGCGATCTCGCCCAGCATCATGCCGAGCATGGTGATGCCGCCGCCCAGCCCGGTGAAGGAGGAGTGGAAGGAGTCCACCGCACCGGTCGACGTCAACGTCGTGGACACCGCGAAGATCGACGAGCCGCCGATCCCGAAGCGGACCTCCTTGCCCTCCATCGCCCCGCCGGCCGCCTGGAGCGCCGGGCCGCGGTGGGCGAACTCGGTCCACATCATCAGGGCGACGAAGCCCAGCCAGATGGTGAACATCGTGGCGAGGATGGCGTAGCCCTGCTTCACCGAGCCGACCATCAGGCCGAAGGTGCGGGTCAGCGAGAACGGGATCACCAGGATCAGGAAGATCTCGAAGAGGTTGGTGAAGGGCGTCGGGTTCTCGAAGGGGTGGGCGGAGTTGGCGTTGAAGTAGCCGCCGCCGTTGGTGCCCAGCTCCTTGATGGCCTCCTGGGAGGCGACCGCGCCACCGTTCCACTGCTGCGAGCCGCCCACGAACTGGCCCACCTCGTGGATGCCGGAGAAGTTCTGGATCGCACCGCAGGCGACCAGGATCACCGCGGCGACGACCGCACCCGGCACCAGGATCCGCAGCGTGCCCCGCACCAGGTCGGACCAGAAGTTGCCCAGCTCACCGGTGCGCGAGCGCGCGAACCCGCGTACGAGGGCCACGGCGACGGCCATGCCGACCGCGGCGGAGACGAAGTTCTGCACGGCGAGCCCGGCCGTCTGCACGACGTGCCCCATGGTCTGCTCGCCGTAGTACGACTGCCAGTTGGTGTTGGTCACGAAGGACACGGCCGTGTTGAACGACTGCGCCGGGTCGACCGAGGAGAAGCCGAGCGAGCCGGGCAGGATGCCCTGGAGCCGCTGCAGCAGGTAGAGGAAGAGGACGCCGACGGCCGAGAAGGCGAGGACACCGCGCAGGTACGCGGGCCAGGTCATCTCGGCGTCGGGGTTGGCGCCGATGGCCTTGTAGATCCACTTCTCGACGCGCAGGTGCCTGTCGGAGGAGTAGACCCGGGCCATGTAGCCGCCGACGGGGACGTAGACGAGCGCCAGCGCGCCTATGAGCGCGAGGAGCTGGAGCACGCCGGCCAGTACGGGACCCACTCTCAGAACCTCTCCGGGAAGATCAGGGCGAGGACGAGATAGCCGAGCAGGGCGACGGCCACGACCAGGCCGACGATGTTCTCGACGGTCACAGCTTGGTCACCCCCTTGGCGACGAGAGCCACCAGCGCGAATCCCGCGATCACGGTGACGACGAAGGCCAGATCGGCCATCGCGAACTCCTGGAGTGAGGTTCGGTGGAAACGGACGATTAGAGGAAAACCCCTGGCTGTCCGGATCCGACCGCCCGTTGACGGCTCTCATACGGCGGCCCGCACCCCTTTGACGGGTCTCTTACGGCCTTGACGGACGGCCCCGGCAGGACAGGCCGGTCGGGTGACCGGCCCGGACGTGTCCGGCGCGGCACCGATCTGATCGGCCAGGGTCACCGCGACAGCGGCCACGCGCCCGGAACCGGGAGGGCCCGGCCGGTGCGGTGCGGACGGAATGTGCTGGACCTTGACACTGTCGCTACGGCCGGCCTCGGCCGCAGTCCGACGGCGGTGAGCCCTCTCGCCGCCTCAGACCCGCAACCGGTACGGCAGCATGCACACCACCACGTCCGTGCGGGCCCGCAGTACGGTCGCCAGCAGCAGTCCCCGCTGGTTCTGCAGGATCTCGTAGCGGCGGTGCCGGGGCTCGACCTCGGGGATCAGCACCGCGATCTGCCGGCCGCCCCGGGCCGCGTGCCGCACGTACTCGACCATCGGCTGGACCAGGGAGCGGTGCGGGCTGTCGATGACGTCGAGGCGTACCCCCGGGTTCCAGCGCGCCCACGCCTCCTGCAGGGCACGGCTCTTGTCCGGGTCGCTGTGGACGGCTACGCAGACCACCTCGTCGCCCAGCGCGAGGGCGGCACCGATGGCGTGCTGGGCCAGCCTGCTGACGTCGCCGAGCGGGACGATCACCAGGCTGCCGGGGCGCGGGGCGGGCGGGTCGGGGATGCGGCCGAGGCCGAGTTCCTCGCCGACTTCCGTGTAGTAGCGCTGGACGCGGGAGAACAGCAGCATCAGCAGCGGTACGGTGATCACGACCACCCAGGCGCCCTCCAGGAACTTGGTGAAGAGGAGGATCAGCCCGGCCAGGGTGGTGAGCACCGCCCCGGTGCCGTTGATGAGCGCACGGTGTTTCCAGCCCGAGGGCCGCTCGGTGGCCCAGTGCCGGACGAGACCGAGCTGGCTGAGGGTGAAGCCGATGAACACCCCGATCGCGAACAGCGGGATGAGCCGGTGGGTGTCGGCCTCGGACGCGATGAGCAGCGCAGCGGCCAGCAGGGCCAGCGCCACCACGCCGTAGCGGTAGACGGGCCGTTCGGCGCGCAGCCCGAACAGGTGGGGCAGCCGGTGGTCGCGGGCCAGCAGGCTCATCAGCACCGGCAGCCCGCCGAAACTGGTGTTCGCCGCGAGCAGCAGGACCAGGGTGACGATCAGGTTGGTGGCGTAGTACGCCCAGCCGTCGCCGTAGGCGCCCGCGGTGAGCTGGGCCAGGACGGTGACGCCGCCGCGCGGGGCGACGTGGTCGCGGCGGATCAGTACGGCGAGGCCGATCAGCATCAGGCCCAGCAGCCCGCCCAGCATGAACTCGGTGCGCTGGGCGCGCCTGACCCGCGGGGTGCGGAAGGTCGGCACGGCGTTGGCGATGGCCTCCACGCCCGTCAGCGCCGAGCAGCCGGACGAGAACGCCTTGAGGATGAGCAGCAGACCCAGGGTCTCGTGCGCCTGGACGGGCTGCGCGGTGCCCACCACGGCCGCCGGATGGGCGCGGAGGAGGTCACCGACGACGACACCCAGGATGGCCACGATGAACAGCACGGTCGGCAGCATCAGCACCCGGGCACTGTCCGTCACACCGCGCAGGTTCACGGCCGTCAGCAGCGCGAGGCCCACCAGACACACCGGCAGCTTGTCCCGGGCCAGGTCGGGGAACGCGGAGGCCAGGGCGTCCACGCCCGCGGTGAGACTGACGCAGACCGTGAGGACGTAGTCGACGACCAGACTGGCCGCTGCGAGCAGGCTGGAGGTCGCGCCCAGGTCCTTCTTCGCCACCGCGTAGGCGCCGCCGCCGTCCGGGTGTACGGCGATGACCTGGGCGTACGACACCACGAGCGCCGCGAGCAGGAAGGTGATCGCCAGCGTGATCGGCAGGGTGGCCGCCAGCGCCCCGGTCCCGGCCGCGACCAGCACCAGCACGATGGCCTCGGGGCCGTACGCGACCGAGCTGAGCGCGTCCAGCGACAGCGCGGACAGCCCTTCCAGGCTGGTGAGGTGGTTCTTCTCCCCCTCGCCCGGGCGCAGCGGGACCCGCGGTGCCAGCTCACGACGTGCCAGGCCATACGCCATCGGGACCTCACCACGGACGGCAGGACGGTCCGGACCAGTCTCCGCGCGCGACGGCCGCACGGCTCCCCGTGATCGGCCGTCCGCGTGTGCCCCCTGTTCCGTGAGGGACACGAGTCACCCATGAATCCCCTGTGAATGTGTGCAGGAGTGCCACAAGGGCCGCACACAGTCTTCCGAAAGCCTCGTTAGCGTGGCCGCTCGATCCTCCGTGCGAACGCGTCGAATCAGGAAGACCCCACATGGACTACTGCTCCTCGTGCCGTCGGCATCTGAACGGCGCCCTGGTGTGTCCGGGGTGCGGCGCGTACGCCCCGGACATCGCTCCCGCCCCGCCCGTGGCCGTCGCCCCCGCGCACCGGTACGACGACGGTCTCCTGGACGACCCGGCCCCGGCCCACCTGGACGAGGCACCGTCCGACGACGTCCCGGACGCGCCCGCCGCTTCGCAGGGACGGGCGGCGCGGCGCCGTCAGCTGGCTCGCTGGAAGAAGAACAAGCGCCGGGCCGCGGTCGCGTCCGCCGTCGCGCTGGTCGGCGGCGGCCTCACCCTGGCCTCGATGGACCGCCAGTCCCCCGACCGGGCCCAGGCGGCCTCGGCCCCGGACAACCGGCCCATGGGCGCCACCGACGGACGGACCGACCCCGAGACCACTCCGGTGTCGACACCGCCCACCCACCACCGGTCCCCGCGCACCACGACCCCGGCCCACACCCAGCAGCCCGCGGCCGCCGCCCCCCACCGGCAGACCATCGCCGCAGCCCGCACCACCGTGCCGCACACCCACCCGGACGCCGCGGCCGCTCCGGTCCCCGCACAGACCCCGGCCACACACCAGCAGGCAGCCGCCCCGGTCTCCGACAGCTCCGGCACCGGCACCGAGGCCCAGGCGCCGTCCACCCCCGCACCCGCCCCCTCGACCAACACCGGAACGGACTCGGGCACGCCCCAGACCAGCCCGTCCCCGGCGGCGACCTCGCCGTCGCAGCTCTGCCTGGTCGTGCTCTGCCTGGGCTGACCGCCCGGCTCGTCAGTTGTTCCAGGTCTCGTCGTACGGATCGTGCGGGGTCGGTACCGGCTTCGCCGAGGTGACCTTCAGGTACGGGATCGGGCCGTTGTTGACGGGGTCGTGGGTCAGCTTCGGCGTGTAGCTGCCCGTGACCTCGAGCCAGGCGTCCGGTTGCAGGACCGGCGGCAGCTTGCCGGTGAGGGCGATCTTCACCGGCTGGGCGTCCGCCGCACAGCAGTTGAGGGCCATGCGCACGAGGTAGGGCGCGCCGGAGTGGTCCAGGGCCAGGAAGCCGGTGACGCGGACCGGGCGGCCGTGCAGGGAGCGGCCGTGGTCGTAGGCCGCTCGGGACGCGTAGTCGACCACGCTGAGCGGGACCGGGTCACCGGCGGGCAACCTGCCGTAGCCGTACGGCTGTTGCAGTGCGGTGCCGGTGCGCAGGGCGCTGTACGACCCCAGGGCCGGCGGGGCGATGAGGATGAGGGAGAGCAGGGGGAGCACGAGGAGCCAGGAGATCCGGGGCTCCGGGTGGGCATGGCCGGCGTGGGCGGTGGCCTTCGCCGCCTTGTTCCGCTTGCGCTCGTACCACGCCGTCGCCAGGGCCGCCGCGATGAGGACCGCGCCCGAGGCCAGCAGCAGCGGCTGCAGGCCCGCCTTGACGTAGCGCAGGTAGAGGTCGGTGGCGCCCGCGTGCAGGAGGGCGGCGCCCAGCAGGAACATCACTGCCGCTTGGGCCTGGCGGTTCACAGCAGCACCGTCCCGGTCACCACGGCCCCCACGACGGCCAGCGCGAACGTGGCGGGGGCGAAGCGCAGTGCGAAGGTGCGGCCGAAGGTGCCCGCCTGCATCGCGAAGAGCTTGAGGTCGATCATCGGGCCCACCACCAGGAACACCAGCTTGGCCGTCAGGGAGAACTGGGTGAGGGAGGCCGCGACGAACGCGTCCGCCTCCGAGCAGATGGACAGGAGTACGGCCAGGACGGCGAGGGCGAGGACGGAGAAGGCGGGGTTGTCGGCCGCCGTGCGCAGCCAGGTCGCCGGGGTCGCCGCCTTCAGCGTGGCCGCGGCCATCGCGCCCAGGACCAGGAAGCCGCCCGCGTGCACGGTGTCGTGCCGGACCGAGTTCCAGAACGCCTCGCCCTTGGTCGCGCCCTCGTGCGCGCCGTGGGCCGGCGGACGCAGCCAGTCCGTGCGGCCCAGCCGCTGCCACAGCCAGCCCATCGCGCAGGCCACCAGGAGGCTGGCCAGGAACCGGGCCAGGACCATCTCCGGGTTGCGCGGGAAGGCGACGGCCGTGGCGGTCAGGACGATCGGGTTGATCGCGGGGGCCGAGAGGAGGAAGGCCAGGGCGGCGGCCGGGGTCACGCCCCGGCGAACCAGCGCGCCCGCCACGGGCACGGACGCGCACTCGCAGCCCGGAAGCACCGCGCCCGCCAGCCCGGCCACCGGTACGGCCAGCGCGGGCCGGCTCGGGAGGGCGCGGGCGAAGAAGGAGGGGGGCACGAAGACCGCGAGGGCCGCCGAGAGCAGGACCCCGAGGACCAGGAAGGGCAGCGCCTGGACCGTCACGGCCACGAACACCGTCATCCAGCTCTGCATCAGCGGGGTGCCGAGGGCCCCGCGGATCGGGGACTGGGCGAGCACCGCCAGCAGCAGGGTCATGGTGAGGATCAGCGGGGAGCTGAGACGCCGGTCGCCCTCCTGGCCCTCCCGGCCCGGGCGTTCACCGGACGGGTGCGCCGGGTCCCGCTCGGCGGCGCCGCGCGGGGCGTCTTCGGTGATGGCCACGGGCGCGTACCTCCGGCTGTGCTCTGCCTGTCCCTCCCCATCAATACGCGATCGTGAGCACGGGTGTTCACTTCGTTGCTGGAACCACCCGTCTCCTTGAGGCAGTCTTTTCCCTCGTGGCGAGCGTTCCGTATCAAGGTGGGTCCGGTGCCCCGGCGGCACACATGGTGGTGTGCGGTGACGACGGGCTCGCGCACCGGCTGGCCGCCGAGTTGCGCGGAGTCCACGGCGAACAGGTCACCCTCGTGGTGCCGCCGAACGAGCGCTCGGCACGACCGCCGGTCGTCGGGCGGGCCCGGGCCGCCTCGGCCGCGCTGCTCGACCGGGTGGTCAGCGCCGCCGTCGGACTGGGCGGTGGCAATGCAGGCAACGGCGGCAACGGCACGGCCGGGAGCGCCGGCAGTGCCCATCGGGCGGACGGCGAGCCGGTGTTGGAGGCCGTCGAGCTGACGGAGGCCGTGCTCGCCGAGGCCGGTGTGGAGCGGGCCGCCGCGCTGGCGCTGGTCCATGACGACGACGAGATCAACATCCGGGCCGCGCTGACCGCCCGCCGGCTCAACCCGCGCCTGCGGCTGGTCCTGCGGCTGTACAACCGCAGGTTGGGCCAGCACATCGAGGAACTCCTCGACCAGACCGCCGCGTTGGCGGCCGGCGTGGGGGCGGCCGAGGCCGCGGAGGCGTCCACGACCGTGCTGTCCGACGCCGACACCGCCGCGCCCGCGCTGGCCGCGGCCGCCGTCGCCGGCACCACCAAGGTCGTACAGACCGACAGTCTGCTGCTGCGGGCCGTGGAGCGGGTGCCGTCCGGGGACGGGCGGATCGCCGATCCGGGGCTGTGCACCCTGGCGCTGCTCTCGGCGCCCGCCACGGATCCCGCCGGGGCGGACGGGTCCGACGGCGCCAGGGAGCAGGAACCCGTGCTGCTGCCGGACGACGAGGAGGTACGGCGGGCTGCCGGGCGGGCCGCCGTGGTGCTGGAGCAGGTGTCCTCCTTCGGTGGGCCCGAGGCGGCCACGGCCCGGCGCGGGGTGGGGGTCGTACCGCCGCTCGCCTCCCTCTTCTCACGGCGGCTGCGGTGGTCGCTGGCCGGGCTCGTGGGGTGCGTGGTCGCGCTCGCCGTCGCGCTGTCGGTGGTCACCGGGATCCATCCGCTGAGCGCCTTCTATCTGACGCTGCTGGACCTGTTCGCGATCGACGATCCGGCGATCGGGGCGCCGCTGGGGCGGCAGATCCTCCAACTCCTGTCCGGTCTCGTCGGGTTGCTGCTGCTGCCGGTGCTGCTGGCGGCGGTGCTGGAGGCGCTGGGCACCTTCCGGAGCGCGTCCGGGCTGCGGAAGCCGCCGCGCGGGCTCGGCGGGCATGTGGTGCTGCTGGGGCTCGGGAAGATCGGTACGCGGGTGCTGACCCGGCTGCGGGAGCTGCACATTCCCGTGGTGTGCGTGGAGTCCGACCCGGAGGCGCGGGGGCTCGCGACCGCCCGGCGGCTGCGGGTGCCGGTGGTGCTGGGCGATGTCACGCAGGAGGGGGTGCTGGAGGCCGCGAAGATCCACCGTGCGCATGCGCTGCTCTCGGTGACCAGCGCGGACACGACGAACCTGGAGGCGGTGCTGTACGCGCGGTCCGTGCGGCCGGATCTGCGGGTGGTGCTGCGGCTGTACGACGACGACTTCGCGACCGCCGTGTACCGGACGCTGCGGGCCGCCCATCCGCAGGCCTCCACGCGGAGCCGGAGTGTTTCGCACCTCGCCGCCCCCGCGTTCGCGGGAGCCATGCTGGGGCGGCAGGTGCTGGGGGCGATTCCCGTGGAGCGGCGCGTGTTGCTGTTCGCCGCGGTCGAGGTGGCCGGGCATCCGGTGCTGGAGGGGCGGAGCGTGGCGGAGGCGTTCCGGGCGGGGGCGTTCCGGGTGCTGGCGCTGGAGGGCCGCGCCGAGGTTCCCGGCGACTACGTGCTGCGCAAGGGGGACCGGGTGGTGGTCGCCGCCACCCGCCGAGGGCTGGCCGAGCTGGGCTGACCAGGGGTCCTGCGGGTCGCGCGGGTCGCCGCAGGCCCTCGGAGCGGCCGGACGGGTGGATCCGGGGCCTGGTTGGCCCAGTCCGCTTGGCGCGGCGCCTTGACTCCGCCGTTGGCTGGTAGGGCCGCTTCGACCGAACGCGCTTCGCGCGGACTTCACGGGCGGCCCACCCGACCGAGGAGGAGTCCTCAATGACGAGGATGCGCATGTACCGTCCGACGACCCTGGGTGCCGCGGCAGCTCTCGGCCTGAGCCTGGCCGTGCTGCCGCTCGCCCCGGCGCACGCGGTGACCTTCGTGCCCTGCGGGAACGTCACCGCTCTCCGGAACGCGATCACCCAGTCCAACACGACCGACGAGGACATCACGCTGGCGCCGTTCTGCACGTACACCGTCGCGACCAGCGTGGGGGCGAGCAACGGCTTGCCGGCCGTCACGGGCTCCTACAGCATCAACGGCTACAACACCACCATCGCCCGCTCCACGGCGTCGGGCACGCCCGCCTTCCGGCTCTTCACGGTCGAGTCCGGCGGCGATCTGACCCTGAACTCGCTCAGCGTCCGCTTCGGGAACGTGCCCGGCGACTCGGGCGGCGGCGTCCTGGTCACCGGTGGCGGCAGCACCCTCACGGTGAACAACGGCAGTGTCCGGGACAACAAGGCCGGGTTCGGCGGTGGCATCCGCCTGCGGACCGGCGCCTCCGCCACCCTGAACAACGCCCTGGTCAGCGGGAACACGGCGACTGGCGGCGGCGGTGGCATCAGCCACGCCGGTGGCACGCTGACCGTCAACTACTCCCGGATCCAGAGCAACACGGCCGGCGGCGAGGGCGGCGGCCTCCGTACCGAAGCGCCGGCCGTCGCGACCCTGTCGGTCAGCCAGGTGACCGGCAACACCGCGAACGGCACGCTCCAGGGCGGCGGCATCTACGAAGGCACCGGCAGCACGGTCTCCGTCGTCTACACCAACGTCTCCGGCAACACACCCAACAACTGCCGCCCGGTGGGAGCCGTACCTGGCTGCGTGAACTGACCGCCCGCACCCTCCGGTGGGCGTCCCGCACCCGCGCGACGCCCGCCGGCTCAGGCCCCTGCCGGCCACGTGCCTTTCCGGCTCACGCCCCCGCCAGATGCCTCCCCGCGAACTCCATCTCCAGTCTCAGCTGCTTGATCCGCTCGTCCACCACCAGTGAGCCGTGCCCGGCGTCGTAGCGGTACACCTCGTGGATCGCGCCGCGGGCCTCCAGGCGCTTGACGTAGTTGTCGATCTGGCGGATGGGGCAGCGGGGGTCGTTCACGCCCGCGGAGATGTAGACCGGGGCCTTGACCTGGTCGACGTAGGTGAGCGGGGAGGACGCCTCGAAGCGTTCGGGGACCTCCTCCGGGGTGCCGCCCAGCAGGGTGCGGTCCATGGCCTTCAGGGCCTCCATCTCGTCGTGGTAGGCGGTGACGTAGTCCGCGACCGGCACGACCGCGATGCCCACCGCCCACGCCTCCGGCTGGGTGCCGACGCCGAGGAGGGTGAGGTAGCCGCCCCAGGAGCCGCCGGTGAGGACCAGGCGCTCGGGGTCGGCGAGGCCGGTGCCGACCGCCCACGCGCGGACGGCGGCCACGTCCTCCAGCTCGATCAGGCCGACCCGGTGCTTCAGGGCGTCCGTCCAGGCGCGGCCGTACCCCGTGGAGCCGCGGTAGTTGACGCGGATCACCGCGTAGCCCCGGTCCACCCAGGCGGCCGGGCCCGCGGCGAAGGAGTCGCTGTCGTGCCAGGTGGGGCCGCCGTGCAGGTCGAAGACCGTGGGCAGGGGGCCGGTGGCACCGGCCGGCTTCTGGATCAGGGCGTGGATGCGGCCGCCGGGGCCGTCCACCCACGCGTCCTCGACCGCCACGGACGGCGGGCACTTCATGCCGGGCGGGTCCAGGACCACCTCACCGGTGGTGGAGCGGACCGCCGGCGGCTCGGCGGCGGACGACCACAGGTACTCCACGCTGCCGTCGGGGCGGGCGGTCGCCCCGGACACCGTGCCGGGCGGGGTGGGGATGCGGGTCAGAGCGCGTGAGGCCAACTCGTAGTGGAACAGCTCGCTGCGGGCCTCGAAGCTGTGGGCGATGAGCAGGGCGCTGCCGTCCGGGTACCACTCGGCGGCGACGTCGCCGGGCAGGTCGAGGGAGAGGTCGCTCTCCACGCCCGTCCCCACGTCCCACACCAGCGGTTCCCAGCGGCCCCGGCGCTGGTGGCCGATGAGAAGGCGGGTGTCGCCCTCCACCGGTGCGAAGCCGAGGACCTCCAGGCCCAGCTCCTCGGTGCCGCCCTTGGTGTCGTCCAGCTCGGCGACCGTCGTGCCGTCCGGGCGCAGCACCCGCAGGGCCGCGTGCATGGCGTCGCCGTGCTCGGTGTGCTCGATCGCGATCAGCGAGCCGTCGTGGGAGAGGTCGCCGACGCCCGCCGACTCGCGGTGCCGGTAGATCTCGACCGGGTCCGCGCCCTCGCGCGCGAGGTGGATGGTCGTGCCGTCCTCGTCCGTCGAGCGGCCGACCACCGCCGTACGGCCGTCGCGGGCCAGACCCAGGCCGGCCGGGTAGGAGGCCTCCAGGCCGGGCACAGCGGTCTCGTCGGCCCCGCCGCCGAAGGGCTGGCGGCGCCAGATGCCGAACTCGTCGCCGTCCTTGTCGTCGAACCACCAGATCCACGCGCCGTCCGGGGAGAGCACGCCGTCCGTCGTGCCGTTCGGCCGGTCCGTCGCCTGCCGCTGCCCGCCCGTCGCCCGGTCCCAGGCGTACAGCTCGTACGTGCCCGTCGCGTTCGACACGAACAGGGAGCGGTCCGGCGCGTCCTCGGCCCAGTCGGGCAGCGAGACCCGCGGCGCCCGGAAGCGCTTCTCCCAGTCCGGCATGTCCGGTGTGTCCGGCGTCCTGCTCTCACTCATGGCCCCAGTCATGCGCCCATACTGCCTGGCCCCACCCACAATGCGCTGCCGGGTGTACCCAGCCTGTGGATAACTCCGGCCGACCGCAGGCCGGGGGTCCGCCGAAGGGGGCTCTGAGGCCTTCCGGGTGGTAGCCGGGCCGGGCGCGGTGCGCGCGCGGGCGCGCACAGGTGAGGCGCTGGCAGGGTGTCCGTTCTGTCAGGAAATCTCACTGAGAAGGTGTCGCGTGACGACTGTGTCGAGGTGCAGTGCAGGGGCGGAGGGACTGGTGTCCCTGATGCGGGCGGCCTGGCCGACGGCTCGTCGGCGGGCGCGGGTGCTGGCGGGCATGACCGGAGTGATGCTGTCCGCCGCCATGGTCATGGCTCCCTCGGCTCACGCCCAAGGGCTCTTCGACCCGGCCGTGAACTACGGCGCCGGCGACGGGCCGTTCTCGGTGGCGGTGGGCGACTTCAACGGCGACGGCAACCGCGACCTCGCCGTCGCCAACGCCGGCAGTGACAACGTGTCGGTGCTGCTGGGCACCGGTGGCGGCAGCTTCGCCACGGCGGTGAACTACAACGTCGGCGACGGCCCGGCGACCGTGGTGGTGGGCAACTTCACCGCCGACAGCGTGCCCGACCTCGCCACCACGAACTTCAACGACGACAACGTGTCGGTGCTGCCCGGCAACGGTGACGGCACCTTCGGCGCGCGGTTGAACTCCGCCGCCGGCGATGCGCCCCAAGGGATGGCGGTGGGTGACTTCAACAGCGACAGCCTCCCCGACCTCGCCGTCACCAACGTTTCCGGCGGTGTGTCGGTGCTGCTGAGCAACGGTGACGGCACCTTCGCCGGGCCGGTGAGCTACCTCGTCGGCTCCGCCCCGATCTCGGTGGCTGTGGGCAACTTCAACGGCGACGGCCGCCCCGACCTCGCCGTCGCGAACCAGAGCAGCGACAACGTGTCCGTGCTGCTGAACAACGGCACCGGCACCTTCGGCACGGCGGTGAACTACGGCGTCGGCGACGCCCCGAATTCGGTGGCGGTCGGCGACTTCAACAACGACGGCCGCCCCGACCTCGCCGTCGCGAACATCGGCACTGACAACGTGTCGGTGCTGTTCGGCAACGTTGGCGGCACCTTCGGCACAGCGGTGAACTACATGGCCGGCGACGCCGCCACAGCGGTGGCGGTGGGTGACTTCAACAGCGACGGCAGCCCCGACCTCGCCGTCACGAACGAGAACGACGACAACGTGTCGGTGCTGCTGAACAACGGTTCCGGCATCTTCGCCGCGCCCGACAACTACGGCGTCGACAACGCCCCCAAGTCGGTGGCGACGGGTGACTTCAACGGCGACGGCCGCCCCGACCTCGCCGTCGCGAACCTGATCAGCGACAACGTGTCCGTGCTGCTGGCCACGGCCCCGCCGCCACCGGCCAGCTGCGCCACCGCCACGCCCACGATCACCGGCACGACCGGCAACGACAACATCACCGGTACCGCGGCCAACGACGTGATCTTCGCCCTCGCCGGGAACGACACCGTCAACGGCGCCGGTGGCAACGACCTCATCTGCGGCGCCGCGGGCAACGACAAGCTCAGTGGCAACGCCGGCAACGACCGCATCGAAGGCGGCACCGGCAACGACACCATCAACGGTGACGACAACAACGACACTCTGATCGGCAACGACGGCAACGACACCATCAACGGCGGCAACGGCGACGACACCCTTCAGGGCAACAACGGCAACGACCGCCTCGACGGAGGAGCCGGGACCAACACCAACGACGGCGGCGCAGGCCACAACACCTGCACCAACCCTCCCGCCGGTGCCGGTTGCCCCTGAGGTGAGGTGAGGACTCCGCGGTGGAGGGCCGTGGCCGGACCCCCGGCCCCGGCCCTCCACCGCGGCCCCGTACCGTTAAAGCGTGTACCGGTTTCTGCTGACACCCCGCTGGTGGGGCATCAACGTCTTCGTGCTGCTCGCCATCCCGTTCTGCGTCTTCATGGGGTCGTGGCAGCTGAGCCGGTTCGAGGGGCGGGTGCAGGACCACCGCGCCGCGACCGAGCAGGCCGCCTCCGACCAGCACGAGTCGGCCCGTCCGCTGGCCCGGATGCTGCCCGTCGACAAGAGCACCTCGGGACGGCGGGTCACCGCGAGCGGCCGGTACGGCAAGCAGTTGCTCGTGCCGGGCCGGGAGCTGGACGGCAAGCAGGGCTTCTACGTGCTGACGCTGCTGCGCACCGACTCCGGCAAGGCGCTGCCCGTGGTGCGCGGCTGGCTGCCCGGCAAGGCGGACCCCGCCAAGGCTCCCGCCCCGCCCGCCGGCGAGGTCACCGTCACCGGCGCGCTGCAGGCCTCCGAGACCCCGGGGGACAACGGGGTCAGCGCCCAGGGCGGTCTGCCCGCCGGGCAGACCGCGGCGATCAGCGCGGCCTCGCTGGTGAACCTGGTGCCGGACAGGCTGTACGACGCCTGGGTCACCCTCGACCGGGCGGACGCGGGAATGAAGGCCGTGCCCGCGAGCGCGCCGGCCGGTACCGGTCTCGACCTGAAGGCGTTCCAGAACCTCGGCTACACCGGGGAGTGGTTCGTCTTCGCGGGCTTCGTGGTCTTCATGTGGTTCCGGCTGCTGCGCCGCGAGGTGGAGTTCCACCGGGACGCGGCGCTTGGCCTGGTGCCGGAGCAGGAGCAGGAGATCCCGTCCGCTCCGAGCACCGTCTGAGGCCTGTGGCCTACTGCCCCGCCAGCACCCCGGTGTAGTACACCGTCCCCGCACACGCGTTGGGCACGGTCGCCTGGACCGAGGGGGAGCCTCCCTGCCCGGTGTGGGTGACGAGGACGCTGCCGTCGGCCGTCCCGCCGTCCTCGGTGACGAGCTGGGTGGTGGTGCCGGAGGACGTGGTGCCGGTGTCCGTGCCGCCCGTGGCGCCGGCGTCCTGGGTGGGCGTCGGGTCCGGCGAGGGGTCGCTGCCGCCGTCCGTGCCGCCTGTGGTGGTGGAGCCACCGGTGGTGGGGCAGGTCTCGGAGGGCACGAAGGCGAACCTCTCCTCGTAGGCCGCACCCGGCTGCAGGACCAGCGCCGCGACCTCCAGGGAGGGATCGGGCAGGGTGGCCGCCGCGTCCCCGGCCACATGCCGGGCGCTGAGGACCTTGGCGGGGTCCGCGGCTCCCTGTGCCGCGACGCCGACCGTGCCCGGGCCGCCGACGGTACAGCTGGCGGTGGAGATGTTGGTGACGCGGAAGGTGCCGTAGACGACACCCGTGGTGTCGGGGGCGTCGACGGTCTGGGTGGCGGAGCCGAGCTGGGCCGCCGTGCACACCGGGGCGCCCGCGGCCAGGGTCGAGGACGGGTCGGCGCCGCCGGTCGAACCGGTGCCGTTGCCGCCGGTCTTGCCCGGCTCGGTGCCCTTGCTGGTGTCCTTGCCGGGCCCGGGGGTCTTGCCGTGCGAGCCGCCGACGCTGCTGGAGCCGCCGTCGGGGTTCTTCCCCTGGGTGGCGCCGCCCTGGGCCTGGGAGGTCTGCCCGGCCATGGCGGTGTTGGGGTCGGTGCCGCCGGAGTTCGAGACGTGGATGAGCGCGGGGACCGCGGTGCCGATGAACAGGGCGGCGGCCGCCATGCCGACGGCGGCCTGGCGCTTGCGGGCGCGCCGGGCGGGCACCGCGCGGCGCAGGTGGTCCAGCGTGCCGGTGCGCGGTTCGAGGTCGTCGACCGCGGAGTGCAGCAGTCGGCGCAGGTCCAGCTCGTCCGAGTCGAGCCCGCTCTGGCCGAGCCCCTCGGGGCCCTTTTCGTCGGGGCCGTGGTTCACAGTTCCGTTCCCAGCGTGCGATTGCGTGTGGTCTTGCTCGTGCTTCGTCGGTTCGTGCCAGGCGTAGGGCTCATGGCGTCCATGGGAGTGGCCTTCGTGGGAATGGCCGTCATGGGTGTCGCCCCCTTCGGCGTGCTCGCTCATGCTGGTGCCTCCATGGCCACCCGCAGCGCGGCGATGCCCCGCGAGCCGTACGCCTTCACCGAGCCCAGCGAGATGCCGAGCGCCTCGGCGACCTGGGCCTCGGTCATGTCCGCGAAGTAGCGCAGGACGAGGACCTCGCGCTGGCGGCGCTGCAGGCCCTTCATCGCCTTGATGAGGTCGCGCCGCTCCAGCGAGTCGTAGGCGCCCTCCTCCGCGCTCGCCATGTCCGGCATCGGCTTGGAGAGGAGCTTCAGGCCGAGGATGCGCCGACGCAGTGTGGAGCGGGAGAGGTTGACGACCGTCTGGCGCAGGTAGGCGAGGGTCTTCTCGGGGTCGCGGACGCGCTTGCGGGCCGAGTGGACGCGGATGAAGGCTTCCTGGACGACGTCCTCGCAGGAGGCGGTGTCGTCGAGGAGGAGCGCGGCGAGGCCGAGCAGCGAGCGGTAGTGCGCCCGGTAGGTCTCGGTGAGATGGTCGACGGTCGTACCGGCGACCTCGGTGTCCGCCGTGGCGGCGGTGACCGCGGTGTCGTCGGAGCCGTCGCGCTGACTGGGTATGCGGGCGGGCCGCGCTGCGGGCATGGGCGCGATCACCGGCATGCCGCCGGGAATGCGCGGCCGGAGTGCCGCGCGGGGCGGCCGGAGCGCCGCGGTGCCGCGGGCCGCACTGAGTTCGAGTACCTCTGCCACGCCTGTTGGACACGTCTCCCCCCGCCAGGGTTGTACGTGCCGGGCGTCACATGTCCGACAACCGACGGTGCCTGAACTGCCGCCATGCGTCCCGCTCTTCCCTTATATCCCATTTGAACGGGCGTCCCCACGCCCCGATCACGGCGTCCCCACGCCAGGATCCTCACGTCCCACGCCCCGCAAGGGTGACCGCAAAGACGCTCCCCGCCCCTCGCGTGGTTGCGAGGAACGGGGAGGAAAATCCTCTGTCGCCGTGGAGCGCGGTTCAAGTGGTTTGGACCATGCTCCCGGCCACATTTCTTACTTGGATCCTACAAACATTTTATCCGCGGGTGGATACCTCGCCCCTGAATTCCGCGGCGACCAGCTCGGCGATCTGCGCGGTGTTGAGCGCGGCGCCCTTGCGCAGGTTGTCGCCGCAGACGAAGAGTTCGAGCGCGGTCGGGTCGTCCAGGGCCCGCCGTACCCGCCCGACCCAGGTCGGATCGGTGCCCACCACGTCGGCGGGGGTGGGGAACTCACCGGCGGCGGGGTCGTCGCAGAGCACGACGCCGGGCGCGGTGGCGAGGATCTCGCGGGCGCCGTCGACGGTCACCTCGCCCTGGAAGCGGGCGTGGACGGTGAGCGAGTGCGTGGTGATCACCGGCACCCGGACACAGGTCACGGCGACCGGCAGCTTCGGCAGTCCGAGGATCTTGCGGGACTCGTCCCGCACCTTCATCTCCTCCGACGACCAGCCGTCCTCCCGCAGCGACCCGGCCCACGGGACGACGTTCAGCACGACCGGCTCCGGGAAGGGCCCGGTGTCGTCCCCGACGGCCCGCCGTACGTCACCGGGCTTGGTCCCCAGCTCGGTCCCGGCGACCAGGGACAGCTGGGCCCGCAGCGTCTCGACGCCGGCCCGGCCCGCCCCGCTCACCGCCTGGTACGACGACACCACCAGCTCGCGCAGCCCGAACTCGGCGTGCAGCGCGCCCAGGGCGACGATCATCGACAGGGTCGTGCAGTTGGGGTTGGCGACGATCCCGCGCGGCCGGCTGCGCACCGCGTGCGGATTGACCTCGGGTACGACGAGGGGCACGTCCGGGTCCATCCGGAAGGCGCCCGAGTTGTCGACGACGACCGCACCGCGCGCGGCGGCGATCGGCGCCCACTCGGCGGAGACCTCGTCGGGCACGTCGAACATGGCGATGTCGACGCCGTCGAAGGCGTCCTCCGTCAGGGCCACGACCTCGACCTCCTCCCCGCGCACGGCCAGCTTGCGGCCGGCCGAGCGCCGGGAGGCGATCAGACGGATCTCGCCCCAGACGTCCGCGCGCTGGGACAGGATCTGGAGCATGACCGCGCCGACGGCTCCGGTCGCTCCCACGACCGCGAGCGTCGGCTTGCCCGTCATCGGCCGGTGCCTCCGTAGACGACGGCCTCGTCGGTGTCGGAGTCGAGCCCGAAGGCGGTGTGCACGGCGCGCACGGCCTCCGGCACGTCGTCGGCACGGGTGACGACCGAGATGCGGATCTCGGAGGTCGAGATCAGCTCGATGTTCACGCCCGCGTTGCTCAGCGCCTCGAAGAAGGAGGCGGTGACGCCCGGGTTGGTCTTCATGCCGGCGCCGACGAGGGAGATCTTGCCGATCTGGTCGTCGTAGCGCAGCGAGTCGAAGCCGATGCCGTGCTTGTTCCGCTCCAGCGCGTCGATGGCCTTGCGGCCCTCGGTCTTCGGCAGCGTGAAGGAGATGTCGGTCAGCCCCGTGGAGGCCGCCGACACGTTCTGCACGACCATGTCGATGTTGATCTCGGCATCGGCGATGGTCCGGAAGATCGCGGCGGCCTCACCCGGCTTGTCCGGCACGCCGACGACCGTGATCTTGGCCTCGGAGGTGTCGTGCGCGACACCGGAGATGATGGCCTGCTCCACCTTGATGTCCCCAATCGGCTCACTGCTGACCCACGTGCCCTGCAGTCCGCTGAAGCTGGACCGGACGTGGATCGGGATGTTGTAGCGGCGGGCGTACTCCACACAGCGGTGGAGCAGCACCTTGGAGCCAGAGGCCGCGAGCTCCAGCATGTCCTCGAAGGAGATCCAGTCGATCTTCTTCGCCTTCTTCACCACACGCGGGTCGGCGGTGAACACGCCGTCGACGTCGGTGTAGATCTCGCAGACCTCGGCGTCGAGCGCGGCGGCCAGCGCCACGGCCGTGGTGTCGGAGCCACCGCGCCCCAGCGTGGTGATGTCCTTCTTGTCCTGGCTGACGCCCTGGAACCCGGCGACGATCGCGATGTTGCCCTTGTCCAGGGACTCGCGGATCCGGCCCGGCGTGACGTCGATGATCCGGGCTTTGTTGTGGACCGAGTCGGTGATGACGCCTGCCTGGCTGCCGGTGAACGACTGCGCCTCGTGGCCCAGGTTTTTGATCGCCATGGCCAGCAGGGCCATGGAGATCCGCTCTCCGGCGGTCAGCAGCATGTCGAACTCCCGGCCGGCAGGCATCGGCGAAACCTGCTCGGCGAGATCGATCAGCTCGTCCGTCGTGTCGCCCATCGCGGAAACGACGACAACCACCTGGTTGCCGTTCTTCTTCGCTTCCACGATCCGCTTGGCGACGCGCTTGATGCCTTCGGCATCGGCTACGGAGGAACCTCCGTACTTCTGCACGACAAGGCCCACGTGCGCTCCTCGCTCGGTTCGTTTGTGTCGGCTCAGTCTAACGAGCGTCCGAAATCCACCCCCCTGCTCCCGCATGGTGAGACATCGGGCGATGGGAGGTCGACGCGCTCGCGACCGGAACCTGCCCAGCGCACGGCACGGCACGCGAAACGTGCCCCGGCTCACAGTGGATCCTGTGAATTAAGTTTCAAGCACTAGGGTGCGGGGCGTGCGCGTACTTCTGGTGGAAGACGACGAACCGGTGGCCGAGTCGCTGCGGCGCGGCCTGAAGCGGTACGGCTTCGAGGTGGAGTGGGTGACCACGGGCGCGGCCGCACTGGCCCACTCGGGCCCCTACGACGTCGTACTCCTCGATCTCGGGCTCCCCGACACCGACGGCCTGGACGTGTGCAAGGCACTGCGGGCCCGCGGGGACGTGCCGATCATCGTGATCAGCGCGCGCAGCGACGAGACGGACCGGGTGGTCGGGCTGGAGCTGGGGGCCGACGACTACGTCTCCAAGCCCTTCGGGGTCCGCGAGGTCATCGCCCGCATACGGGCGGTGATGCGCCGCGTCCAGCCCCGCACGGAGGCCGCGGCCGGACCCGACCGCTACGGCCCCCGCCTCACGGTCGACCGCAAGGCGGCCCGCGTCCACCTGGACGGCGTGGAGGTCGCCGTGGCTCCCAAGGAGTACGACCTGCTCTCCTTCCTCACCGAGGAGCCGGGCGCGCTGATGTCGCGGGAGCAGATCATGGAGGCGGTCTGGGACGCGAACTGGTTCGGCCCGACCAAGACCCTGGACGTGCATGTGGCCGCCCTGCGCCGGAAACTCGCCGGGGCGATCACGATCGAGGCGGTACGCGGGGTGGGCTTCCGGCTGCTCGTGCATGAGGACTCCGGCGGCTCGGCGTGATCCGCCAGCTCGTCTGGAGCTACATCCTGCTGGTGGCGGTCGCGATCGGCCTGTTCACCGTGCCGGTGGCGTTCACGCTCACCGCGCAACTGCGGGGCGACACCGAGCAGTCCGTGCGGCGCGAGGCGACCACCATGGCGCTGCTGCTGGCCAACGGCGACCCGGCCTCCTGCCGCGCCCTGGCCGAGCTGGGCCGGGCGTACGCCGAAGAGATGCACGACGAGGTCCAGGCCACGTCGACGGCGGCCTGCACCACCCCGCACCCCCGCCCCCGCCCCCGGCAGGACACGGCCCTGACGCATGCGCTGGTCAACGGCAGGTCCACCACCGACTGGGGCTCGAACTTCATCTGGGGCCCCCGGCTGGTGGTCACGGTCCCGGCGAAGGACGGCGACCGGGTGGTGGGCGCCGTACGCATCGTCTACTCCACCGGCAGCCTCACCCACAGGCTGTGGATCATCTGGGGCTTCCGGGCGACGCTGGCCGTCGCCGTCCTGGCCGTGGCGGCCCTGATCGGCGCGATCGTGGCCCGCCGCCTCACCCGCCCCCTGCGCCAGCTCAACGACATGGCGAGCAGGTTCAGCGACGGCGACCTCACGGCCCGCTCCCCGGTCACCGGCCCGCCGGAGACACAGACCCTGGCCCGCACCCTCAACCAGGGCGCCGAACGCCTGGACACGCTGGTGGCGTCCCAGCGCATCTTCGTCGCGGACGCCTCCCACCAACTCCGCACCCCCCTCACGGCACTCCGCCTGTCCCTGGACAACATCGCCGACGGTGTGGACGACGAATTCGTCCGGGAGGACGTGGAGCAGGCGACGGCCGAGGTGGTCCGGATGAGCCGCCTGGTCAACGGCCTGCTGGTGCTGGCCCGCGCCGAGGCGAAGGTCACGGCGGCCGAACCGCTCCCCCTCGGGGACATCGTGCGCGAACGCCTCTCGGTGTGGAGACCGGCCGCCGACGAGCGCGGAGTCCACATCGCGCTCAGGGGGAGTGCCGACGGCCGGCCGACTGTGCTGGCCAGCCCGGGTCATCTGGACCAGGTACTGGACAACGTGCTCTCGAACGCCCTGGAGGTCTCACCCGACAGCGGCACGATCACGGTGCGGGTGGAGTCCGGCCCCGACGAGGTGACCCTCTCCGTCCTGGACGAGGGCCCCGGCATGACCGACGCCGAGAAGTCCCGCGCCTTCGACCGCTTCTGGCGCGGCCAGGGCCTGACCGGGCGCTCGGGTTCAGGCCTGGGCCTGGCCGTCGTACGACAACTCGTGACGGACGACGGCGGCACGGTGACCCTGCGGGACGCCCAGGGCGGCGGCCTGTGCGTGTCGATCACCCTTCGGGCATCACCGAGGAGTGGTGGTTGACGATGAGCCACTGCCCGCCGCGCTTCTCGTACTCGTAGCTGTAACGGGCCTCCACGACCCGCTTCTTGCCGGTCTTGGGGTCGGTCAGGGTGAACTGATAGATCCCGGTGTCGATGGCGGAGTTCCGGTCGAGCACGTTCACGATCGTCCGGACCTTCTTGCCCACCGGCTTGTTCGCCAGGAAGTGCTCGAAGTAGTCGACGATCTGGGCGTGGTCGGTACGGATCTTGTTGGAAACAGTGGGCAGCAGAACGGCATCGTCGGCGTACAGCTTCGCCACCTTCTCCGGGTCGCCGGTCTGCAGCGCGGCGTTCCACCGGTCGAAGAGCGAGGCGACCTGGGCCTTGCTGGGCTTCGCCTCGGGCCGCGGCCCGGCCGCGCTGACACCGGCGGTGACGGAAGCGGCGGTGACCAGGGCGGCGCCGGTGACGACGGCGGCACGTATACGGGTCTTACTGCTCTTGCTGTTCATCGCTGACTCCAGTGCGAGGTCGCCTTGTTCGAGGTGCCTCCAGCCTCGCTTCGCACCGGTTAGGACCCGTCCAGCGGACGTACAGCGGACGTCCAGCACTTCGCCAATCTCTCAGCCGACGACCCTTCTCCCCTTCACCAGACCGACCCCCGCCCCGACCGACACGACACCCATCCCGACAGCGGTCGCCACCCCCTGCGCCCCGTCGACCACAAAAGGCGCGGCAACAGCGACGACGGCATTGAAAAGAAACAGAAACCACAGAACGGGCTTGGAATTGAGCAGCGACTTCATTAATTTCCCTCGTTTCACGTCTCGTTGATCTCGCAGATCTCGCTGACCTGACGAGATCAACGATCCCGGCTCACGAATCTCGAAACGAGGGAGCGCACTCCCGGAACAGGGGTGTAGGCGGCTACACCGCTACTCGGCGAACGGGGTGAAGTGGGCCGGCGGATGGTCGATCGGGAGGTCAGGGCGCCAGGCGGTGAGGATCTGGGCGCTGCATTCGAAGAGGTTCGGTGGCAGCGCGTCCAGGGGCCACCAACGCCAGTCGCCGACGCTTTCGTCCGGCTGGTCGGCCGGTTCGCCGCGCCAGGCGGTGACCAGCGCGCCGAAGGTAATCCGGACGACCCCGTCGACCTGGTCGACCAGCGTCCCCAGGAGCCGAACATCGGACGGATCGGCCAACAGCCCGGTCTCCTCGGCGAGTTCGCGGACCACGGTCTCCTCCAGCGACTCACCCGGCTCCACGGTCCCGCCGGGCAACTCGGTCGTCCCCCGCCGGTGCCGGCCCAGCAGCAGGCCACGGGGTCCGAGCAGTACGGCGCCGACCCCGGCGGCCGCGTGGGCCACCGGCGGCTTGGCGGTGCGCGGACGGGCGGTGACACGGGCGGGCCGACGAACCTGGAAGAGCCGGTAGGACGCGTGGTTGCCCTCCTCCGGAGCGTCGAGGACGGCGACGTCCTCCACCCGCAGCCCGTACTGCACGAGCAGGTCCTCCCAGAGTTCCGGGGTGAGCACCCACATCTGCCCGGTCAGCTCTCCGCCACCGGCCAGCCGCAGGATCTCGGGCCGGGGGGCAACGGCCGAATCAGGGCCGCTGCCCTGGGAGTTGGTGTGCAGCACGGTGAAGCACAGCCGGCCCCCCGGCTTGAGGGCCGCGGCCAGGGCGGGCAGCAGCCGGTGGGGGTCGAGGAAGTGGAGGGTGCTGAGTGAGTAGATGACGTCGTACGGCGCCGCCGTGCGCAGGTGCTCGACGCCGTCCGCGTGGACCAGCCGGAGTCCGGGCAGATCCGGGTAGCGGGCGCGGGCCCGCTCGAGCTGGCTGGCCGAGGCGTCGACCGCGTCGAGCAACGCCCCGTAGGTGCGCACGAGATGTGCGGCATGCCGGGCCGGACCGCAGCCGAGGTCCAGCACACGCCGTCCCGCCAGATCCCCGAGCACCTCGTCTCCCGGCCCGGTTCCTCCGGGGCCCCAGTCGATCCCGTCCAGCTCGGGCAGGGGTGTGCCGCGCCGGATGTGATGAGTCCCGTAGGAGTGCCAGATCCCGGCGTTGATCTCTTCGGCGTTGATCTCTTCGGCGTTCACCGCCCGAAGCTACCCCGCCTCATCCACGCACAGCCCCGACTCACGAAGTGCCGTCTCCAGCAGCGCCCCGGCTGCCCAGCGCATGGTCTCCTTCGCCTCCTCGGGGTCGAGGCCGCTGGCGTCGCGGGTGGTGATGAGGGCCTCGACGCCGTAGACGAGCATGAGCGCCATGGTCAGGCGGCGGTGTTCGGCGGGTGGGAGGGTGTCGGCGAGGGGTTCCAGGGCGGTGCGGGTCAGGTCCAGGCGGGTGCGGTTGCGGATGGGGATCTCGTCGCCCTGCTCGCCGCCCTTCTGGGCCTGCTGGAACCAGCGCTCCATCGAGGCCCGCAGCAGTGCCCGCCACATGGCCTCGTCCCCGAACTGCATGTCCGCGACCCGGGAGACGAGCGTGTCGAGCCGCTGCGCCGGGTCGGACGGCAGGTCGGCCAGGACATCCGGGGTGCGCAGCAGGGTCTGGGCCTCCTGCAGCAGTTCGGGCGGGCTGGAGAAGTACCGGTACGCCGTGGCCGTGGACACCTGTGCCGCCTCCGCGGCGTCGGCGATGGTGACCGTCCGCCCCTCGCGGAGCAGCGTGACGGCGGCGTCGATGAGGGCGCGCCGGGTGCGCAGCTTCTGATTCCGCCGCCCGTCACCCACACCTCGCGCGCCTTCTCTCACGCCCTCCGTGCTCCGCGCGCCCCCGCCACTCATGAGAGTCTCCTCTTGTCGTGAGAATTCCTTCTCATTACGATACCAATGTCTCACTACGGGGGCCGCGGCTCGTCCGGGCGCGCGGCGCGAGAAGAGAGGGGACTCCATGTCCTCCACGACCACACCCGCGGAATTGGAAGCTCTGATCCAGGCGCACATGGCCGCCGAAGAGCGCGGGGACCCGGAGGGATCGGTCGCCGTCTACACCGACGACATCGAGCACGACGTCGTGGGCGACCCCGGCGGCCCGAAGCACGGCATCCCGGCGGCGCTGGAGTTCTACCGCCAGCTGTGCAAGGACTTCCGCAGCGAGAAGGAGGAGCGGACCCACACCTACTACTCCGACGACGCCGTCACCATCGAGAACGTGATGACGGGCACGGTCCCGGGCTCGTTCCTCGGAATCCCCGGCAACGGCCGCCGCATCACCTTCCGCATCCTGCACGTCTTCGAGTTCCGGGAGGGAAAGATCTCCCGCGAGAACGTGTGGCTGGACGGCGCCTCGGTCATCGCCCAACTGACGGCTCCCGCCTAGGCGGCAGCCGCGGAAGACCGGACACCGAGCCTCAGTCGACGTACTCCTTCAGCGGCTCGGTGTCCAAGGTGATGTTCACCGGGTCGGGGAGCTTGACGGAGGCACCGAACGGCAGCTTCTCCTCATGCAGGTAGCGACCGTCCTTCGGCTGATTGAAGACCACGACGGAGCACTCGTCACGGTCGATGAGCAGGTAGACGGGGATGCCGGCGGCCGCGTAGCCGTCGAGCTTCTCGACTCGGTCGCGCTGGTTGGTGTCGGAGTCGTACGAAGTGATCTCCACCGCCATGAGCACACCTTCGGCCGCCGACCACTCCCCCCGCCCCTTGAGGCTGCCCTTGGGCACCAGTACTGCGTCCGCGCGAGCGCGACCCTTGCGGTAGGCCTCGGTCCTGAGCCCCCTCTCGGGGTGGAGACGCAGGTCCGGGCGCAGTTGCATGCACCGTTCCAGGAGCCACATGTAGATCTCACTGTGGTTGCCGTCCGGCACGGGCTTGACCTGGACCTTCCCATTGATGAACTCCAGCCGCACGGTCTCCGGGGCATGACGTTCCAGCTGCTCGAACTCCTCGACTGACATCTGCGGCTGCTGCTCGGTCCTGGGGGTCATGGCGTCGCCTCCTCGACTCCATGGTGCCCTGACCGGCACGTCCTGCACGCTCATACGCCCTCCCAGAGCGCCTTGCCTGCGGGGCTGCCCAAGCCGCCCGCCGCACGGACGCGCGCGGCCCAGCGGTGCACCTCCACGGCGCTGGGAACCGGCCCGGCCAGAAACGTCTCCGGCACCGGAGGGATCGGCTCCCCCTCGGGCGTGTCCAGCCCGAGCTCCACCCGGCACTCCCGGCACACGCCCCCGACGATCTCCACGGTCCGCTCGTCCGCGTCACAGGTGACACAGGCTCGGACCACCCGGTCGACACGGCCGCGGAGGGGGGCTTTCTGCTGGCGCACCTTGGCCTTCTTCGGTGGCATCTTCTTCTCCAGTCGTGTGCGGGCGAGTCCGCCCGGGTTGGACACGGCGGAGGGGAGTCCGCCGGTGAGGGCGCGGGTGATGTCCTCGGGTGTCGAGCCGCGAGACAGCCACTCCGCGGCGAGGGCTTCGAGAGACCGGCAGTCGTGTTCGGACAGCGGCATACGGCGGTCCGTGTCGACGAGTTCCGCGAGCGTGCGGTAGGCCGTGCTGGGCTGCGGCTCGTCGGCCGGTGCTTGAGCGGGCTCGGCGGGATCGGCCTCCGGGGCGGCTTCCTCAGCCTCCTCGACCCGGGCCAGTCCCGACTGATAGCCGTCGGTCACGGTCCTGCCGTTGCGGGCCCGCGCGAACTCTTCCCACCAGGCCACCGACCTGGGCGTACGCGACCAGTACGTCCGTGTCACCCACCGCATCGAGTTGTCCTCGAGGGTGATGTGCTCCCGGATCCAGTGCAGGTGCCCGGCAATGCTCAGACGCCCCATCGAAACGCGTGTCGCCTGCTGGCCGTAGCGCGGGTGCTCGGCAGCGATCGCCTTGTAGCCCACCGCGTGGCCGACTTGGAGGTGGTCGATGAAAAGGGCGATGTCGCGGTCGCGGTCGCCGAGATGTGCGAAGTCCGGGTCCGCGTGCGGATCTTCGTCACCTGCCGAGCGCTTTCCGTACCCCGTTTTGGCCATGGGGTGGTCCGCAGACGGCAGGGCAGGGCTAGGGTGGAAGCAAGCCACGATCGAGCCTCATTCGATCCGTAGGTCCAGGCCCCGGAGCCGGTGTTGGCGCACCGACCGGGGCCGATCTATTTGCCGCGAACCTAGAGTGCCTTTACGTTCCGGCGCAAGCCGATCACAGAACGTCACTCTTTAGAGGTAGCGCCCACTCAACTCACCTACAGGCTTGGTTGGTTGGATTGGTTTTCCACCCATTCCAGACCCCAGGAGAAGGGCTCGAAGCCCGAGGCTCAAGCCCCGGGATCACCTCTTCCCTCGCATCGCCCGAAGCACCTCGGCCACGGCTTCGAGAATGTGTGCACGGTGTCGCGACTCGGCCCCTTGCAGCGCCGACCGGACGACGAACACCGCCGCGCAGGCGACGATCAGCAGGGCCAGCACGCTGCCGCCTGCTGCGACAAGAACCGGGTCCATTGCGACTCCTTCGGAACATCGTGTGAAGACGTCGGTGATGGTGCCGAGTTCTGTCCGAGCAGCGGCTCCGCGATCTGCTTGTTCTCGAGTTGCTTCGCAGATCAGGCCGGTACCGTGTGACTTCACGACTCGGCCGAACCGGCCGAGTCGGGGACGCCGGGGCCAGGGCGCACGGGACACGGGGAGCCGACCATGGCGGTATCGCTGGGGTACTGGAAGGCACTGGCCAAGCTGATGGAGCTGGGCGGCCATCCCGAAGCCGCGGCCGTGCGCGCCGAGATGAGGCGAGACCTGGCGCGCGACGAGCGGCCGCCGGCGGACAGTACGGTCGCGGACTGGATGGCCGGACGGACGATTCCACGGCAGAGCAGCGACCTGAACCTCCTCCTGTCCGCGCTCCAACGGATCGCGACCTCGAGACAGCGCCCCGCGACACCGCGGTTCCCCAGCCACCAGGAGTGGCACAACATGGCCAAGCAAGCCCGCGAGGCCCGCCGGAGGGGAGACTTCGAGCCGGACGCCCACACCTCGGGCTCGCCCCTCGCCCCAGATGCCCAGCGGTTATGGCGGAGCGATGTCACGGAATCCCCGGCGTGGAAGCTGCTGAGCCCCGACGACCGCGAGCGGACCCAAAAGCTCCAGCACGAGGCGGCAGAAGTCGCCGACAGGCTGGCGGAACTGTACGCCTCTGCGCGGCACGCTCTCTCCGACAATCCCTGGCACGATGCGAACCTGGCCCGGCGCATCGCACGCAGGACCAATCAACTGGTTCACCTACTCTGGCGGGACACCAAAGGTCTCCTCACCCCGGGCGAAGCCGCTCTGATCGCCCTGCTCCCCTTCATCCATCACGTTCACCGCTCGCGTACGTCCGCCGATCTGTCCCATGTCGCTCCGACGGACTTCGGCCGACAGGTCTCCGGCAGCCCGGAGCGCCAGATGTACGAAGTGTTGCTGCACGGGCACGAGCGACTCGTTCGCCGGGCCGAGTTGGGCCATCTTAAAGACCGCAGGAACGGGCGGCGCGAGATCGGTTGGTGGTTGTTCGACCAGTGGGCCAGGCGACAGCCCGGACGGTTGCGGGAACTTCTTTCGGACCTGGGCGCCGACCCGACCGGTCTGGGTGTCGTGCTCGATCCCGAACTCCTCTCCCGGCTGCTCGCCTCCGTTCACGCCAGTCCGAAAGAGCTGTTCGACGCTGCTCGCGTGGAGCATCTCCGCGCGGACGTGTTCCAACTGGATTTCGACGGACGCGACTTCCAAAGCGTGCGGGAAAGGCTCGTGGGCCCTCTGTTCGCGGTGGCTCACAACATGGCGATCGAGGTCACGCACCTGTCATCGGTGATCGTCAGGCATGTGGGTATTCCGGACCCGTTGCATCCCGCCCGGCTCTTCACCACGCTGGACACCGCGTCCTGGCAGCCGCGCGGGGACGGACTCGGACTCAAGGCCGGGTGCGGTCACCCCGCCGTCGTGGCCGCCCTCACCGACCACACCCACCAGCTGGAATCGCTCCTGCGCGGTATACGGCACACCGCCGATCCGGCCCTGAGCACGCTGCCTGCCTACACCCGGGCCGACGAGGTACGCGAACTGGACGACCAGGGTCATGCCGTTCCGGTCGACGGTGTGATCCGCTTCAAGCTGGACGAAGAACGCGTCCAGGAGCTACTCATGGGCGAGAACCTCTACCGTGACCGGTCCCTCGCCATTCGCGAGCTCTACCAGAACGCACTGGACGCCTGCCGCTACCGGCGAGCCCGCACCCAGGCCCGTGACAACTTCGGCAGCTACGAAGGCCGGATCGAGTTCGTTCAGGGGTTCGACGAGGAGGAAGGTCGGCATTACCTGGAGTGCCGGGACAACGGCGTGGGCATGGACGAGGTCACGCTGTCGGAGGTCTTCGCACAGGCCGGGGTCCGCTTCACGGATCTTCCCCGGTACCAGGAGGAACGCGAGGAGTGGCGTACCCGGGGCATCACCATCCACCCCAACAGCCGTTTCGGGATCGGCGTACTGAGCTACTTCATGCTCGCCGACGAGGTACGCGTGACGACGTGCCACATGGACGGCGCCAACGGCAGACTGCGGGAACTCACCGTCCTGATCAGCGGCCCCGGGCACTACTTCCGTGTACGCCCGACCGGCCGGCCGGGAACGATCGGCACCACTGTCCGGCTCTATCTGCGGGACGACGACAGGGCGCCCTCCTGCGTATCGGAACTCCGACGGCTCCTGGGCATCGCCGAGTTCACCACCACGGCCGTACATGGCACACAGAGCGCCGAGTGGAAGCCCGGTGTCCTGCTGCGCCGCAGGGGCCAGGAGCTTCGGTCGCACAGCCTGGAGGCCGACGGCGAGTTGCTGCCCACTCCTGGTGATCCCGGGCTGGTGGACGGTCAGGTCGTCTGGTGCGAGCGCGGCGGAGGTGTACTGGTCGATGGAATCCTCACCGAGCCCCGCGTCCGCGAGGGCGTACTGGCCGACCCGCAGAACGTGCGCAGACTGCGCGGTGTCGTCGTGAACCTGGTCGGGGACAGCCGTCCCAAGCGGCTGTCCGTCGACCGGACGGAGATCCTGGACGCCGACGTCTGCACGACGGTGGAGCGGCTCATCAGGGACGCGCTGCCGGTCCTGATCCAGTCCGGCAGCCACCTGCTGAGCTCCCGTTGGCTGGCCGAGGTCGCGGAACAGAGCCCCCGGCTCGCCGACATCGTGACCGAGACCGCCGGAGCGGCGGGGTGTTACCTGGAGCTGAACGGCTGGCTCTCGTCAGTTGCCGTAGCCGGTTTCTTTCCGCCGGACGTCAAACTCGTCAGCGATCTGTCCGGAGACCAGGGCAGAGGGGCTGACCTGGATCGGATGCCCAACAGTAAGGTGCAAGGCGATCCGGACGGCCCCACCCTGCTGTGGCGGCTGCTGGCACAGCGCCCCAATACCGACCTGACCGCGTTGAGCCGGCTCGTACCAGAGCTGGATCAGGTGACTGGCGTTCTCCCCGCTCTCCCTTCGGACGTTCTCCTGCGAACCGACTCCGCGCTCATCTCACTGAAGGCCAGGAGCTGGGCACTTGACGGGTATGGCCGTGAGCAGCTGGCCACCCCGGGCCACGCACTCACCCTCGCCCAACTCTGTGGGATGTCCTACACCGACGTCGTGGCACGCATGCGGCGACTGCGTATGCCCGCACCGCCGTCGCCCGACGGTGAGCCCGCCGTCGACGCGCTGAACTTCGCGCTGCTCGGCAAGACCCTGCGTCTCGCCGACTCCGGAACCGGCTTCTTGCACTGGCGCAGCACCTACGAAGCGGTCCCACCGGGTCACCTCGTCAGCGCCCACTTCGAACTGGACATCAGCGTCAGTGAGGCCGCACAACGCATGCGGTCGTTCGGGTTCACCGTCCCGGACCTGGAGCCGCTGGCGGACACCCCGGACGACCGAACGCTGCGTCTGCTCTGTAGAGAGCTGGATGGCAAGTACTGGCTCGACATCAGTTCCCCCGTGCCGCCCGGCCATCTCGTCAGCGCCTACTTCACACTCGGCATGGGTATCCATGAGGCCGCTCAGTGGCTGCGTGCGTACGGATACACCGTCCCCGATCTCGCCCCACAGGTGAACAACCCGGACAACCACACGCAGCAACTGCTCAGTAAGGGGCTGCTCGGCTCCGGCTGGCTGAGTACGGATGATCCCGTCCCGGCCAGCCACGTGCTCGATGTTGCCTTCGCCCGGAACCGCCCTGCCTCTGACGTGGCCGAAGAACTCCGCTCCTATGGCTTCCGGTTCATCCGGGAGCCCGACTTCGGGTGGCCGACCCTCGACCTGCTCAACAAGGGCAGGCAGTACGGCTGGCAGGCATACCACTGGACGGAGCTGGATGACGAGGGATCTGTGCCGCCCGGCCTGCTGGTGGAACTCTCGGCCAATCTGGGAACGCCCCTGCATGAGATCGCTCAGTGGATCCGCGAACTGGGCCTGAGACCTCCCGAAACCCTGCCGGAGAGGGCGGAAGCCGTGGACGCCGTGATCCTCGGCGGGAGGTCTGGATTCTGGCCCAGGCCGGGCAGACCAGTCTCCGTGTCGTTCGTGGCAGAGATCGCTCTCCGGACCGAACTCCCCCCACCGACGGTGGTGTCCCGGCTCCGGGCCTACGGTGTGGTGCCGCCGGCGACGATGTTCCCCGAGCGGGCCGAGCCCGACGATGAGGTCATTCTCAGGCACCACTGGAAGCTGGCGCCCCTCTCGCCGGACCAGCCGGTGCCCATGCGTCACGTGATGCAGGTGTCCGAGCGTCTGCGCACATCGCCCCGGCGCGTCATGCTCCGTCTCGCCCAGTACGGCCTGACCACAGCCCCCGATCAGGCGCCGGACATCGCTGGAAAGTTCGATAACGAGCTGGTCCGCATGGAATACGAGGCCATCGGCGGTCTCGGTCACCGAGACTACGGAGCCGACATCGACATTGACACACTGCTCCCCTGGGACAAACCAGTGCCGCTGTACCACCTCGTCTGCGTCGCGGCGCGCCTGCGCATGGACACCCACGAGGTCACCGAACGGCTGTCGGCGTACGGCTTCCGGCTCCCCGACATCCGTCCGGACCAGCTCGACGACGTCGACCACTACCTGTGCCTCGGGGGCCGGGAAGGAATGCCCCATCCTCGTCTGACACTCAGAGATCCGATCCGCGATTTCCTCCGCATCGCGCGTTCCACGCAGCTGCCGCCCGACGAACTCCTCGAACGCCTGACCCGCCTGGGCGTCGACCTGCAGCGCGTGGCCGACGCCGTCCGCGCCGCCCTCCCCAAGGTCCCGGGCCTCGTCATGAAACCCGAAGCCGAGGCCCCTCCGGCACAGTGACCGGAGCTACTTCCCCGGCCGCATCCCCAGCGGCCCACCGATCTCCTCCGCCATGACCTTGCCCGCCTCGAACTCCAGGGTCTCGTCACCCAGGGTGGCCTGGTCGGTGTCGAGGCCGTCGAGTTCTTCCAGGGGCTGGTTGAGGCGGACGTGGGCGACCAGGGACTGGAGGGCGCGGAGGCTGGCGGAGGCGGTGCCGCCCCAGTTGGAGAAGTAGGAGAACTGCCACCACCACAGGGCCTCCGTGGTGCGGCCCGCGCGGTAGTGGGCCATGCCGTGACGGAGGTCGGTGACGACGTCGGCGAGGTCGTCGGAGATGCGGGCCGGGACGGGGGCCTTCCGGGGCTCGTAGGGGTCGAAGACCTCGGAGTAGACGTCGATGGGGTCGAGGAGGCGGGCGAGGTTCTCGCGGAGTTCGTCCACGTCCGGCTCGGGGCCCAGGTCGGGCTCGTAGCGCTCGTCGGGGACGATGTCCTCGTGCGCGCCCAGGCGGCCGCCGGCCAGGAGCAGCTGGGAGACCTCCAGGAGGAGGAAGGGCACCGCCGAGTCCGGCTCGTCGCCCTTCGCCACCTCTGAGACGGCCACCAGGAAGCTCTCGACCTGGTCCGCGATCTGGACCGCGAAGTCGTCCGGATTGTGACCGGTCGCGTGCAGCGTGGCGTCAGACATCTAGGAGTCGTCTCCCCTCGAAGGCGCGGCCGAGGGTGACCTCGTCCGCGTATTCCAGGTCGCCACCCACCGGGAGGCCGCTGGCCAGGCGGGTGACCTTGAGGCCCATGGGCTTGATCATGCGGGCGAGGTACGTGGCCGTGGCCTCGCCTTCCAGATTCGGGTCCGTGGCCAGGATCAGCTCCGTGACCGTCCCGTCGGCCAACCGCGCGAGAAGTTCTCGTATACGCAGGTCGTCGGGGCCGACGCCCTCGATCGGGCTGATCGCGCCGCCGAGGACGTGGTAGCGGCCGCGGAACTCGCGGGTGCGCTCGACCGCCACGACGTCCTTCGGCTCCTCGACCACGCAGATGACCGACGGGTCGCGGCGCGGGTCGCGGCAGATGTTGCACAGCTCCTCCTGTGCCACGTTGCCGCAGGTCGCGCAGAAGCGGACCTTCGCCTTCACCTCGAGGAGGGCCTGGGCGAGCCGCCGGACGTCCGTCGGCTCCGCCTGCAGGATGTGGAAGGCGATCCGCTGCGCGCTCTTGGGACCGACGCCGGGCAGCCGCCCCAGCTCGTCGATGAGGTCCTGAACCACGCCTTCGTACAACGGACTGCCCTTCCTGGAGTCTTTCAGTACGTACGGTAGTTGGCCACGGCCCGTCTTAGAAAGGCAGGCCGGGAATGCCGCTGCCGCCGCCCAGGCCCTGCGCCAGGGGGCCCAGCTTCTGCTGCTGGAGCGTCTGCGCGTTCTCGTTGGCCGCCTGTACGGCCGCCACGATCAGGTCGGCGAGGGTCTCGGTGTCCTCCGGGTCCACCGCCTTCGGGTCGATCTTCAGCGCGCGCAGCTCGCCGGCGCCGGTGACGGTGGCCTGCACCAGGCCGCCGCCCGCCTGCCCGTCGACCTCCGTGTTCGCCAGTTCCTCCTGCGCCCGCTGCAGGTCCTGCTGCATCTTCTGGGCCTGCTGGAGCAACTGCTGCATGTTGGGCTGGCCACCACCGGGGATCACGATCAGCTCCTGGTCCTTCGTCTGCTCCGTCGTCTTCCGTTGTGCACGAGCCTACGTGGTCTACGCGACCATCGCCCCGCCACTCTTTCGAGTGACAGCAAGGGCAGGCCTATACCTGATCAAGGCCCTCTTCTGGGCGGAAAAGCAGGGAAAGCTACGTCCCCGCCACCCATTGGGAGGTAGGAAGGGTGGCGCGCATCGGCATGCAATGTCACGCAATGTGACCGGTCATGTCCAGTGCCGTGTTCGGTGTCGTGTTCAGTAGGGAGTGCGGGTGGGTCAGCCGGAGATGCAGCCCGAGGGTCCGCCTCAGGACGGGTGGGGCGAGGGTGCGGCCGGGCTGCGGCCGGGCGATCTGACCGGGCGGTCGTTTCCGCTCGGGGACTGGGGCGAGCCCGCCGAGCGGCTCGACGAGCTGTACCGGTGGGTGGAGCGGGGGGCTATGCAGACGGCGTCCTGGTATCTCGCGGACCGGGTGTGGAAGCGGCGCGGGGCGCGGGCGCTGCGGGCCGGGGCGGCGGCGGGGGCGGTGTGCGGGGCCGCGCTGCCGTTGCTGGATCTGACCGGGGTGGTCGGCGGGGTGGCGGCCTGGGGGTATCTGGCGCTGATGCTCTCGGTGGCGTGTGTCGCGGTCGACCGTTTCTTCGGGGTCACGTCCGGGTGGATAAGGGACGTGGCGACCGCGCAGGCCGTGCAGCGGCGGTTGCAGGCATTGCAGTTCGACTGGGCGTCGGAGAGTGTGCGGGAGGTGCTGGGGCCGGCCGAGGGGACGGCCAGTGAGGCCGCGGAGCGGTGTCTGGGGGTTCTGCGGCGGTTCTCCGAGGACGTGCTGGAGCTGGTGCGGACGGAGACGGCCGACTGGATGGTGGAGTTCCGGACGGGGTCGGCGCCGTTGGGTATCCAGGCGGCGGTGGCGTCGGGGGTGCGGGCGGAAGGGGGCGGGTCTGTGGGCCGGTTTCCCCTGCCGCCCGCGAACGGTACGCGCCCGAACATGCCCCGCCAGCGGCCACCTGAGCCTCGATAGGCGCCCGGTGCTGCGGCTGGCCGGGGGTGGGTTTCGCTCACCGGCGCTGGCCGGGTGCCGCTGCGCCCACCCGTGCCGCCCCAGCGGCACGACTGCCCGCAGCTGCGTAGCCAACTGGCTACGCGCACAGCTTCATGCCCTCCGGAGTCCAGCAGGGCACATGGCCGTGCGTGCGGATGATCTCCTGGCCGCTCCCCCGGGACAGGTACGTCAGGAAGCTGGACGCCAGGGAGTTGGCAGGCGGCTGGCCGTAGGTGTAGGCGTACTCGATCTCGCGGTAGGGGTAGGGGCTGTGGCCGTGCTCGATGGCGTCGACCGAGGGGGCGTCGGTGTCCAGGGAGAGCACGTGGAGGCCCTTCGCCCGGGTGGCCAGGTTGAGTTCGCTGTAGCCGATCGCGCCGGGGAGCTGGGCCACCTCGGTCAGCACCTGGTCCGTGGAGTCGAGTTCGCAGCGGGTCACCGGCGCCGTCGGGTAGTCCTTGTGGACGCAGTCGACGGAGGAGTTCGCCATCTCGCCCCGGCCGAGGACGCGCCGCTGGAAGACCTGCCGGGTACCGGAGTTGGCGTCCCGGCTGACCAGGTGCACCGGCAGCGAACGCCCGCCCAGCTGCCGCCAGTTGGTGATCTCGCCCTGGTAGAGGCGTCGTACGTCCGCCGTCGAGAGGTTCGTCAGGCCAACGTCGTCGTTCACGACCAGCGCGAAGACCGACAGCGCGATGCGGTTCTCGCGCAGCTCCGGCATGTCGGCGGGTTTGGGGCCGTCGGAGAGGGCGATCAACGGCGGTGAGCCCTGCCCCTTCGCCTGGGCGCCGGTCGCCGCCAACTCCCTTACACCCGCCGTCGATCCATGCGGATCCACCGTGACGGTCGCACCCGCGCAGTCCTCCTCGTACCGCTTCGCCACCTCCCGCATCACCGGCTCGAACGCGGTCGACCCCGTCACGGTCAGCGCGCCCTTCTCGCAGCCGATCGGCGGTGGTGTGTCGTCGCGGGCCACGACGATCGCCGCCAGGGTCACCACGCACACCGTGAGCATGATGGTGATGAGCCGGGACGCACGGCTGAACAGCGGCGGCTTGTCGTCGGGTGTGGCGCTGCGGTTGGGATGGACCTCGCCCTCCCTGATCCCGCCGACGATCCGGATCTCCCGGCCGACGTCCCCGCCGGACAGCAGCACGAGCAGTTTGAAGTGGTCGCCCCGGTTCAGCGGGACGCGCGGGATGCGCAGGGTGTTGCCCTCGTACCCGAAGCCGCGCTCGGCGGTGAAGTGGTCCAGCAGGTGGTCGGTGTCGGTGGGCTGGGTGACCGAGACACCGCGCACGGTCCGGTCCGTGAACACCGCGGTCAGCCCGTGCCGCTCGGGGCTGGTGTAGTCGTCGCGGTCGATGCCCTGCGAGCCGTCGTTCTCGATGCGGAGCAGGACGAGCGTCGCGTCGCTCGTGTCCGGCGCCCCGTCGAAGAGGAAGAGGCCGAGCCGGCGGTTGGCACGGCCCGAGCGGACGTCGTCGCCGATGGGGTTGTCCATCTGCACGCGGTAGCCGACACGCTTGCGGCGCGGCACCCGGCGCTCGTACCAGACCATGCCCGCGGACGCGACGATGCCCAGCACCGCCGTGCCGACGGCGACGACGTTCTCCGCGCTCAGCCACTCCATGTGGGTGCCCCCGCCACTCCCCGGAGCCGGATGGTGGGGTCACGGTACGCGCGCGGGAGGGGGCGAACCGGACGCGTCGGCCGAAGTTCGCCCAACGTTCAACAGCCTTAGCAGGAAGCCGAGTTCACCTCACTGCTTGGTGTACGTCAGGCTCTCCCCGCCGCTCTTCTTCACCCGCTTCAGCCGCCCGTCCGACAGCAGCGTGACCTCCGTCGCCTCGCCCGGCGAGCAGGAGGAGATCGGCTCACCGGAGGTGACGGACGACGGTCCGATCTCCAACGGCCCGTCCGTGCCCGGCTCTTCGGTGAGCTGCGCCTCGAACACGCAGTGGTACGTCCCGCCGCCGTCGGTGGGCCCGTCCGCGACGAGGGTGAGGACGGTGTCCCCCACCTTCCCCTGCTGGATGGTCAGTTGACGGGTGTTGCTCCCGTTGGAGTTGTCGATGGTGGTCTCCCAGGTGCCGAGGTAGCCGTCCGGGATCGCACCGTCCGTGGGCGCGGAGGGGGACGGCGCCGAGGTCGTGGGATTGGGCGCCGGCGAGCTGCCGCCGCCCGGCGCGGTGGTGGTGACGGTCGGCGCGGGACTGACCGTCCCCCCGCCCTTGTCGTCGTCCCCACCCCGGTTCATCAGCGCATACACGGACCCACCCGCGCCCAACGCCACCACCAGCGCGATCACGACGAGCAGCGCGGTGGAACGCCCGTTCCTACGCTCAGGCTGCTGCGGAACCCCGACCGGCGGCGGCCCATAGGGCGGGGTCGAGCCGAGCCCGCCACCCCCATAGGGGTTGTACGGCTGCTGCGGGTAGCCGTAGGCGGCAGCAGGCGGCTGAGGATGCTGCTGGGGCTGCTGCGGATACCCGTACGGGCCGGGCGCACCGTACCCGGGAGCGGCGGGGGGAGGGGCGGGCGGCGGGGTCTGCCCGGAAACCATGGTCGGAAGATGATTGACGGGCGCACCACTCCCGGCGGACGGCCCCGGCTGACTCGGGATCCCGGGCGAGGGCGGCGGCGCGCCCCCGTCATCAGCAGCGGCCGCATGCTCAGGCGACCCCCCGCCTCCTTGCTGAACCACCCAGGCAGGAGCAGGCACCCCCGGGGCCGGACTCCCCGCACCCGCACCCGCCGACGGCGCGTCCACCCCACCAGGGCCACCCGCACCCGACGACGATTCCTGCACGGGTGGTGCGGGTGGGAACCCTGATCCGGCCGAAGGCCGGCCCTCCCCCTCCGCCGACGGATCCTCCGCGTCAAGCAGCTGCACAGCACCCCGCCCCAACTGCGCCACCAACGCCCCCGGCAGCCAAGGATCCCGAGACCGCCCCCCGGCCACCGTGTCCCCCGCCCCCGTCCGCTCCAGAATCCGCTCCAGCGAAGGCCGAGAAGCCGGGTCCTTCTTCAAGCAGTCCCGCACCAGATCCGCGATCCCCTCCGGCACCCCCTCCAGATCCGGCTCCTCCTGAGCGATCCGGAACATCAGGGCATGCACCCCGCTGTTCGCCCCACCGAAGGGCAGAACACCGGTGGAGGCATAAGCGAGCACGGACCCCAGGCAGAACACATCACACGCGGGCGTGATCCGATCCCCCCGCACCTGCTCCGGCGCCATGAACCCGGGCGACCCCACCAACGACCCGGTACGGGTCAGCCCGTCCCCCGCCATCGTCTCCATCGCCCGCGCGATCCCGAAGTCGATCACCCGCGGCCCGTCGATGGTGACGAGCACGTTGGACGGCTTCAGATCCCGGTGCACGATCCCGGCCGCGTGGATGTCCGTGAGCGCGTGCGCGAGCCCCGCCGCGAGGATCCGTACCGACCGCTCGGGCAGCGCCCCATGATCGTGTGAGACGACCTGCTGCAGGCTGGGCCCGGCGACGTACCCGGTGGCCACCCACGGCACCGCGGCCTCGGTGTCCGCGTCCAGCACGGGCGCGGTCCAGTACCCGCCGACCCGCCGCGCGGCCTGCACCTCCTGCCGGAACCGCGCCCGGAACTCCTCCTGCTCGGCCAGCTCCTCGCGGACCAGCTTCACGGCGACGGTACGGCCCCGGTCCGACCGGGCCAGATACACATGCCCCATACCGCCCGCGCCGAGCCGCGCGAGCAGCCGGTACGCCCCGATCCGCTGCGGATCCCCCGGTCCCAGCTTGTCCATCCTCGCGCCGCCTTCCCCCCATAGGTCTGCAACGGACCGAGAATAGTGCGGTCGTACGTGGAGCCGCGCGGCCCGGTGTCTACGGTTCCGTAACGGCGGTGTCTTCGACAACCTGTCGCGGAATCCCCCCGCCCACGGAACAAGACGCCGATGTCGCGTCCGCATCCCGGACATTTACGCTCGCCCGCATGACCCCTCAGCTCAGCCCCGAAGCCGGCGCCGCGGTGAAGGCCGCGGACCGTGCCCACGTCTTCCACTCCTGGTCCGCCCAGGACCTCATCGACCCGCTCGCCGTCGCCGGCGCCGAGGGGTCGTACTTCTGGGACTACGACGGCAAGCGGTACCTGGACTTCACCAGCGGACTCGTCTTCACCAACATCGGCTACCAGCACCCCAAGGTCGTCGCCGCGATCCAGGAGCAGGCGGCGACGATGACGACGTTCGCGCCCGCGTTCGCCGTCGAGGCGCGTTCGGAGGCGGCCCGGCTGATCGCCGAGCGGACCCCCGGCGACCTGGACAAGATCTTCTTCACCAACGGCGGCGCGGACGCCGTCGAGCACGCGGTGCGCATGGCCCGGCTGCACACGGGCCGCCCGAAGGTGCTCTCGGCGTACCGCTCGTACCACGGCGGCACCCAGCAGGCGATCAACATCACCGGTGACCCGCGCCGCTGGGCCTCCGACAGCGCCGGCGCCGGGGTCGTCCACTTCTGGGCGCCCTTCCTGTACCGCTCCCGCTTCTACGCGGAGACGGAGGAGCAGGAGACCGCGCGGGCCCTGGAGCACCTGGAGACGACGATCGCGTTCGAGGGGCCGGGTACGGTCGCGGCGATCATCCTGGAGACCGTGCCCGGCACCGCCGGGATCATGGTCCCGCCGCCGGGCTATCTGGCCGGGGTCCGTGAGATCTGCGACAAGTACGGGATCGTCTTCATCCTGGACGAGGTCATGTCCGGGTTCGGGCGGACCGGTGAGTGGTTCGCGGCGGACCTGTCCGGTGTCGTCCCGGACCTGATGACCTTCGCCAAGGGTGTGAACTCGGGTTACGTGCCCCTCGGCGGTGTGGCGATCTCGGAGAAGATCGCGGAGACCTTCGGCAAGCGGCCGTACCCGGGCGGTCTCACCTACTCCGGCCACCCGCTGGCCTGCGCCGCCGCCGTCGCCACGATCAACGTGATGGCGGAGGAGGGCGTCGTGGAGAACGCCAAGCGGCTCGGCGAGAGCGTCGTCGGCCCCGCCCTGGCCGAGCTGGCCGAGCGGCACCCGAGCGTCGGCGAGGTCCGCGGCGTCGGCATGTTCTGGGCGCTGGACCTGGTGAAGGACCGGGAGACCCGGGAGCCGCTGGTGCCCTACAACGCGGCCGGCGAGGCGAACGCCCCCATGGCCGCGTTCGGCGCCGCCGCCAAGCAGCAGGGACTGTGGCCCTTCATCAACATGAACCGGACCCACATCGTCCCGCCCTGCAACGTCACCGAGGCCGAGCTGAAGGAGGGCCTGGCGGCCCTGGACGCGGCGCTGAGCGTCGCCGACGAGCACACGGTGTAACGGAACCGCAGCTGCCGCCACGGGAGCCCGAACGCGTAAGGTGACGTGCTCGTAAGAGAGTGCGAGTACGTACGAGTACGTCACCCATACGTGTGAGGAGAGGCCCGGACGATGCCCGGCAACGGTGCCGTGACGCGCAGCACTCTGCGCCAGCAGATCGCGGACGCACTGCGTGACGAGGTGCTGGCGGGGCGTCTGCAACCGGGCCGGGCGGTCACCGTCAAGGAGATCGCCGACCAGTACGGCGTCTCGGCGACCCCGGTCCGCGAGGCGCTGGTGGACCTGTCCGCGCAGGGCATCCTGGAGGCCGACCAGCACCGCGGCTTCCGCGTCCCCGAGTACTCGCTGGCCGACTACCGGGGCATGATCGAGGCCCGCGGCCTGGTCACCGACGGTATGTTCCGGGCCCTCAGCACCCACCACCCGGCCTTCACCGCCGCCGAGGACCCGCGGACCGCGGCGGCGCTGGCGGCGGTGCGCCGGCGCGGCGAGGAGGCCCAGCGGGCCGCGGCCGCCGGTGACCTCACCGTGCTGATCGGCTACGACCTGCGCTTCTGGCGCGAACTGAGCGGCCTGTTCGGCAACCCCTACCTGGCCGACTTCCTGCACCGGCTGCGGGTCCAGTCCTGGGTCTGCGCGGTCCAGCACCTGCGCCGCCTCCCCGACGTGCGCGACCACCTGTGGGCCGGCCACACCGACCTGGTCGACGCCCTGGCCCGCCGCGACGCGGAAACGGCCCGCGCCATCGTGACCGCGGCCAACGCCCACGCCCTCGCCCTCATCGAGCGCCTGGCCGAGCAGGCCTGATCAGCCGGGTCCCGTGCTGTGCGAACAAGCCGTACCGAGGGTAGAAGTCGCACCAGGGGGCGTCGACATGACCCGTAGCGATTACCCTTCCCTGACCGCCCTGCCCGCGGGGTGCGGCCTGTGATCGACCCACACTAGGAGCTGTCCTTTGGCCTGTGACCTGTGGCTGGTCCCGCTCGTCGACGTGTTGTGCCACACCCCGGACAACCCGTTCGCCGAGGAACTCGCGCACTACAACAACGCGCTGGCCGCGGCCGGTCTCCCACCGGTGCCGGTGTACCAGTACATGCCGGGCCTGTCCGGCGAGGTCGCCCCGGTGGCCGGATTCGACTACGACGCGCTGCACTTCCTGCGCCGGGCCTATCTGCTCCAGGTGTGCGGGCTGCCGGTGACCCCGGTGGACGAACTGGGCGGCGACTACGAGCAGCTGCTGGAGATGTTCGAGTCCACGGCCCAGCAGTCCCACCTGGTGTGGCACTACGACCACGCGGGCGCCTACGTCCCGGTCGACTTCCCGAGCCCGCTGTCCAGCGACGAACTCCTCGCCGGGGGCGGCCCGTTGGGCTCCTCCCAGGCCCTGCTCAGGGAACTGGAACTCGTCGCCCCGTCGATCGGCATCGACCCGGCCAATCCGCCGACGGCGCCGGCACCGCCGTCGGGCCCCACCGAGTTGGAGGAGCCCGCGGTACCGGCGCCCTACGACCCCAGCCCCTTCGCTCGCGAACGCCACGTGTGGCTCGGCCTGCACGCGGCGGCGACGCGGTCCCTGGCACAGGGGTCGATGATCGTGTTCAGCTGACGACGCCGACGATCAAGAAGACGGCGATCGGCAGCCGACGATCAGAAGGTGCCCGCGTTGAGCGCCTGCTGCAGATGCCGGGTGGTGTCGGGACCCCACTGGCCGTCGACGCCCGAGCCGACCTTCTTCTGCAGGGCCCGGACCGTGTTGGGGCCGACCACGCCGTCCGCGGTCACCCCCAGGTAGCTCTGGAGCGCCTTCTTCGTCTGCGGCCCGAAGCCACCGTCCACGGACAGCTTCGCGCCGTGCTGGTTGAGCGCGCGCTGCAGCGCGGAACAGGTCGCGGGCCCGAAGTCCCCGTCGACCTCCAGCTGGCCGCCGGACGGCGGACGCGGGGCCGGCGGCTGCGGCTTGGTGCCGCCCTTGAGCGCGGCCTCCATCGCCGCCGCCGAGGCCGGCCCGTACTCACCGTCGACCGTCAGGCCGTACTTCGCCTGGAAGGCACGCACCGCCGTGTCGGTGGCCGGCCCGAAGTCGCCGTCGACGTCAAGACCGGACCCCATGACCGTGTTCAGGTTCTGCTGGAGCGTCTTGACCGCGTCGCCCGTGGAACCCTTGCGCAGGATGCCGTCCGAGGCGGGCAGCGGGCTGGCGTCGCCGTAGCTGGGGCGGCCGTAGCCGACGATGGTGCTGCAGTTGCGCAGCCGCCGCATGCACTGGTCGCTGGTGTTGCCCTCGATGGTGGTGATGGTGCCGTCGGAGTGCACCGCCTCGACGACACCGACGTGGTCGATGGCGCCGATGGACTGGCTGCCGCTCCAGTCGAAGAAGACGACGTCGCCCGACCGTATGCCGCCGGTCCCGTAGTGCCACAGGCCCCGCGACTGGAACGACTGCGCGTGGGCGACGGTGTATGCGAACTTGCCGCCGATCGCGCCCAGGTTGTCCGAGTGGGCGGCGGCGTAGCTGACCGTCATGTCGCACCAGGCGTCATTCATGCCGTACCACTCGGTGATCTTGTTGTGGTTCGAGCCGGGCGGGTACTCCGCGGTGCCCAGCAGGCTGCGCATCTGCGCGAGCATTCCGTCTACAGACCCCATGTCACGCCTCCCCGTTCTCGGGGAGAGCGTCGATGTCGCCCTTGACGATGACGTTCGGGTCCTGGCTCACGCCGGACTGGTCCGGGTCGACGTCGAAGATTCCGGCGCCGCCGCGTGGTTCGACGGGCTTGCCACCGGCCGCAGCGGCGAGCTGCGCTCCGTTCTCAGGCATGGAGTTCCCCCTAATGTGCAGTGACAGGCACGATCCGCCGTGCCTCGTCATGTCCATGAGTCTGCTGTGCCGGTACGCGCACGTCGTTGGCGCTGCGCGCACAGTTTCTTGGCAGGTGGCGTCCCCACATCCCGGGAACACCCGCGCGAAAGCGCGTCGGCGTGGTCCCGTAGGCGGCACGGAACGCCCGGCTGAAATCGGCCGCCTGCGCGAACCCCCAACGCGCCGCGACCACATGGACGGGCAGGTGACGCAGCCCCGGATCGGCCAGGTCGCGCCGGCACCGCTCCAGCCGCTGGCCCTTGATCCATGACGCGACGGTGAGTCCCTGACGCTGGAAGAGCCGGTGCAGATAGCGGGTGGAGATGTGGTGCGCCGCGGCGACCCGGTCCGGCGTGAGCCCTTCCTCTCCCAGGCGCTGCACGATGTACGCCTGGATGCGCGGAAGCAGTGCCGAGTCACCGAGCCCCTCGTCGAGGAGGAGCACGACCAGGTCGGACACCACGGTGCCGAGCCGCAGTTCGTCACCGGGCCCGTACGGGGCGGTGTCCGCCGCCAGGCCGACGAGAAACCCCGCCACCAGCTGGGCGACCCCGGGCCGACGGCCCAACTCCCGTGCCACGAGACCGTCATGCGGCTGCGGGCGACCCGCCAGACGCGTCGCGAGCACCGTGTTCGACGCCCCGGCCAGCCGTATGCGGAACGGCCGCCCCGAGTCGAGCAGCACGAACCCGCCCGCTTCGATCCGCGCGGTCCGCCCTGCCTGCTCCAGCTCCAGTTCCCCGTCCTGCACCAGCACGAGGTGCCAGCCGGCCACTCGCCCGTCCCCCCGCACCTCTGCGGCGGGCCCTCTTACGGTGGACAGCCGGACGGAACCCAACTCCCTTACCGTCCCCCGGAGCTGCTCCCCCTGATCGGTCCGGGCGTCGCCCGGTCTCTCGTACAACCCGCCCAACGCCTGAGCCCATGCTTCCACGAGCCTCTGTCCCCCTTGGAAAGATCAAATACGCAGAGGCCAGGAATACCAGCCGGTCGCCCCGTATCGTCGACGGCTTGCCGCAGTGACCAGTCAGGGTTGGGCATCCTCCCGGAGCGCGGTGCGCAGCAGCAGGGTGTGCACGAGGCGGTCCGGGGCGGTGGGCGGATAGCGCCAGGTGAGGGGCCACGTCTGGCCTTCGAGGGCGGGGATCGGGATGAAGCTGATCCGGTACGGGCCGCTCGTCAGCCGGGTGACGTCTTCCGGCCAGCTGTGGTGGGCGGTACTCCCGGCCGCGACGAGGAAGTAGACACAGCGCCGCCCGCTGCCGGACTCCACCACCGGTCCCGGATCACCGCCGGTCATCCGCGCCAGCCGGTCGGCGACCTCGCGCCCGTGGTCCCCGTCGAGCCGCACCGCGTCGAATTGGACCCCTGCCTTGCGGAGTTGGATGCCGGTGGCGGGAATCCATTCAAGGGTGGGGTCACTTTGCGTATTCATGCGGCCAGTGTCAGTGGCGGGCGCTACCTTCTTCCATAACTCTCTGTCGACCCTTCGGAACGGTCGAGAGTCGACGCGGAGTGCCGATGACCGGTTGAGTTCGGTTGAGTCCGGGGGTGACCGCATGGCGCGGGCAGAGAACAAGGTGGAGGCGGGCGGCACGGCACTTCTCGTTGCCGCTTTGGCGAAAGCACTGCGTGAGCAGCTGGGCCTGACTCAGGAGGAGTTGGGCAAGCGGATCGGCTACACGGCGTCCGCAATCAGCGCGATGGAGACTTGTGCGCAGCCCGCCAGCGACAAGATGCTGGTTGCGTTGGAGAAGGAGATCGGGGGCGGGCTGGGGATCTTCGAGAAGGCGCGGAAGTTCATCCTTCTCGACAAGTACCCGCCGCAGTTCAAGAACTTCGCGCTGATGGAGCGGGAGGCGGTCTCGTTGTCGTCGTACCAGACGTACGTGATCGACGGCCGCTTTCAAACCCCTGAATACGCCCGCGCACTCATCGGTGGCGGCTTTCCCAAGCTCCCTGACGCCAAGGTGGAGGAGCTGGTCGAGGCGCGTATTGCTCGCCGGGCGTTGCTGGACCGTACAGATCCCACGCCCATGATCGAGCTGATCCTGGACGAGTCAGCGCTTCGTCGGCCGATCGGCGGCTGGGAAGTACTGCGGGACCAGCTGCGCTCGCTCGCGGAGGACGCGGAGCGGGACAACGTCAGCATCCAAGTGATGCCTATGGAACGCGGGTTGAGAGGCGGACACGCGGGCACGCGAGGCGACATGGTGCTGGTGGTGACGAAGGATCATCACCACGTGGTCTACATGGAGATCGAAGACGAGAGTGTGCTGGTCAGCGATCCCGCAAAGGTCGCTCACCTCACGCACCGGTATGCGAAGATCCGCACACAGGCTCTGAGCCGGGACGACTCGCTAAGCCTCATCCAGAAGTTGGCAGGAGAAGAGCGGACATGACGAGCACCCTGCGGTGGTTCAAGTCGAGCTACAGCAACGACAGTGGCGGCGATTGCGTCGAAGTAGCCACCTGCCCCCACACCATCCACATCCGGGACTCCAAGAACCCCACCGGCCCCCGGCTGTCGGTCTCCCCCACGGCCTGGGCCGACTTCCTGGGTCACTCGACAACCGGAACATCAGGCACCTGAACTCACCCACGGAGAAGGGCACTCAGTGGCCTTCGCCGCCTGCAGGGCCTTCTTGATCCGGCGCCGCTCCAGCTGCAGCTGGTCGCCCTGGTAGACCCCCGGCTCCAGACTCGCCCGCTCGGGGACGGCGATGAGCAGATGCTGCCCGGGCTTCACCTTGCGCTGCGCGTCCGTCACGCCCGGGTCGACGACGTCGAGGGTGATCCGGCGGTCTCCATGGGCCGGTTTGAGCCATTCCGTGGCCTCGACCGTCACCGCGATGCGCCCCTTGTGCCGGGCGGACGGGCTCGCCGACGCCACATCGCCGATGACCATCGTCGTGGAACAGGCGACCCACTCGGCGGCGGTCTGGCCGCGGTCCGCCTCGGCCGGGCCCTCACCGCCGCAGGCGGAGAGGGCGAGGGTTCCAACGGCCAGACCGATGACGGCAGTTCGGATCCGGGTCACTGGATCGGTCTCCTTCGTGGTGTGCGGTGCACGCCTTCAGCACGGAACACCACTACGACGCCGACCAGCGATCAGGCGTTCATCTCAGAACACCGGAGTTCCGGCCTGCGTCAGCTTCCAGTTGGTGACCGCGAAGTCCGCCGGGTCGAGGGTCTTCTTCGCCGTCACGTAGTCGATCATCAGCTGGCGGATCTCGTTGGTGGAGCTGTAGGCGATCGGCGCAGAGGCGATGTGCGGGTAACCGGAACCGCCGTTCGCCCGGTAGTTGTTGACCGCCACGACGAAGACCTGGTCGTCGGCGACCGGGGCGCCGTTGTAGCTCAGGTTCTTGATGCGCGAACCCTCGGCCTGCGCGATGTCGATCTCGTAGTCGACGCCCGCCGCCGTGTCGTACATGTAGTCCCAGAACTTGTTGGCGTTCGTGAGCGTGGCCGTGTCCACCTTCGTACCGGCCGGGACCTGGTAGTAGTACTTCGCCCCGTACTCCAGGTACTCCTTGAGCTGCGCACCCGTCAGCTTCTTGCCGTACAGGGTGTTGTCGTAGATGTAGAGCCCGGCGATGTCCTTGATGGTCACGCTGCCCTGCGGGATGTCGGCCGTGCGGCTGAAGGGGGCCGCCACCGAGATCAGCGGGAGCGCCGCGTCGGCCGTCGAGAGCCCCGCCTTCACGCTGTCCATCTGCACCTTGTGGATGAAGTCCATGATCGGCACGTCCTTCCAGCAGGACTCGGCCGCCGAGAGGTCCGCGGTGCAGGTGCCGACCGCCGTGTTGACGTACTTCACGACCAGCTCGTGGTCGGCCTCCAGGAGCTTCTTGATCTCCGGGTCCTCGTCCACCGTGTTGGGGTTGAGGGTCTGGGCCGTCTTGCCGGTGACCTTCCACTGGCCGTGGTGCAGCTCCAGCTCGAAGTCGAAGACGCTCAGCCGGTAGCCCCAGCAGTACGGCTCGGAGAGCAGGACGTCCTCGCCGGTCTCCTCGTTCTTCACCGTGTACGACGGGACCTCGACATGGGTGTGGCCGACGAGGATCGCGTCGATGCCGGGCACCTGCTGGGCGACGAGGTTGGAGGCGTTCTCCACGTACGGGAGTTCGTCGCCGTAGGAGGAGGAGCCGTCGAGGCCCGAGTGGTCGGTCAGGAAGACGACGTCACAGCCGAGCGCGCGCAGCCGGGGCACGTACTTCTTCGCCTGCTCGACCAGGCCCGGGAAGACCATCTTCCCGCTGACGTTGTCCTTGTCCCACAGCGCGATGCCGGGGTTGGTGAGGCCCAGGATGCCGACCTTGATGTCCGGGGCGCCCGGCACACAGATCCGCTTCACGGTGTAGGGCTGGAAGGCGGGGCGCAGGGTCTTCGCGTCCAGGGCGTTGGCGCCGAGCAGCGGGAAGTGGCACTGGCTCTCGAACTTGCGGAGCGTGTCGATGCCGTAGTTGAACTCGTGGTTGCCGAGGGCGGCCGCGTCGTAGCGCATGGCGTTCATGGCGACGGCCATCGGGTGCCTGGGGCCGCGCTTGCCGTCGGTGCCCGTGATCGGGTCGACGCGCGCGAAGTAGTAGGCGAGCGAGGTCCCCTGGATGATGTCGCCGGCGTCGACGAGCAGTACACGGTGCTCGCCCTTCGCCTCGCGCTGCTGCTTGATGAGGGTGGCCACCCGGGCCACGCCCACCGAGTTGCCCGCCTTGTCGGTGTAGGCGGCGTCCTTGTAGTAGTCCCAGTCGAAGACGTGGCTGTGCAGGTCGGTGGTCCCCAGGATGGAGAACGACCAGGTGCGGGGCGTCTTTTCGGGCTGCTGTCCGGCCGCCTGGGCAGGGGCTGCCGCGACGGTCCCCGCGGCGGCGACCGCCGCACCGGTGACGGCCGACTTCTTCACGAAATCCCGGCGGTTCATGGGACTGAGGGACATGGCGAGGCTCCTGGAGAGGGCTGGAGTGGAGGAGGTTCGGTACGAGTGCCGTGCGGGGCTACCCGCGTAGATGCTTCTCGGCACCACCGCTCCGCGAGAACCAGAAGCAGGTCATGTCCGGGTCATTTTCTGGAGTGGTTGACCAATTAACGGTCTGTTTCTGTCGATGAACCGGCAAAGCGGCTGCGGGGAAAGCTCAGATCTCGCTCAAGGAATCGCGTCCGCATATCGGATCCACCGGTTCCAAATGTGGACATGCCGTGCGCTGAACTGGAGTCAACTACTCCGATTGTGCTGGTGACCTGCGACGTTGGTGATGGTTCGATGTGCGGCAGCGCGAGCAACGACCCAGGCTCGCCCGCACATTGGGGGGAACCAATGTCATCTGTCTCACGACGGCGCGGCACGGCCACGGCCGTCCAGGCGCTGAGCACGATCGTGCTCACCGCCGGACTGACCGCCGCCCCGCAGGCCCTGACCGGGGGCACCCCGGCATCCGCGGCGGACTGCACGACCTACTCCGTGCCGACCTATGTGTTCGAGCCGGCCACCAGCAACAACATCGCCAGCAAGCGGACCCTGCACAAGTACATGCAGTGGGGTCCGCAGAGCGCGGACGCCGACCTGCTGGACACCCTGTACACGGCGACGCTGCCGATGACGAGCAAGGTCTTCACCGGCGGCGGCAACGGCATCATCTACGAAGCCACCATCGGCGGCCAGGTGAAGGCGTACAAGGACAACACCGCCACCGGCGGCTCCTTGCTCACCGCGGTCAAGACCTACAGCTTCAACTGGTCCTCGGCCAAGCGGATCCTGACCAACGGCCAGTGGATCCTCGTCGTCGCCTCCGACGGCACCATGGACGTCTACAAGCAGTCCAGCCCGGCCACCGGTGACGGCACCATCACGCAGGTGGCGACCGACATGAAGTCGAGCATCACCACGTCGATCGCCAATGCGGACGATGCGTGGATGGTCAACTCCGCGGTGCAGTGGCTGAAGGACGGCACCATCCAGCAGACCGTCGTCCTGCCGATCGGCACCAGCTTCAAGCTGTGGGGCTCCACGGACATCGCCACGGGCGTGGACGCGGCCCAGGCCTGGTCGCCCGGCGGCGGCGCCATCAGCACCCAGTCGGTCACCAGCGACCCGGACACCACCGGCCAGATCCGGTCCTTCACGACCGGCCCGTGGACGAGCGTGGACGACGACATCCGCTCCGGCGTCGTGGGCGAGATCATGGCGGACGCCGGCCCCTGCCTGACCGACCCGGACCCCGAGATCGCGCCGTACTTCGGCACCCCGCCGGACGAGACCGGCGGCGAGGCGGCCACCGACCCGGCCGACAACACCGTCCCGGCTCCCACCCGTACGGTCACCGGCAAGTTCACGCTGGGCAACGGCAATGCCGCGCCCGGACTGCCCGTCACCGTCATGGCCTCCGACACCGACCCGGACGCCACCGGCCAGGTCACCGAGCCGATCCTGGGCACGGCCACCACCGCCGCCGACGGCAGCTGGTCCCTGACCCTGCCGAGCACTCTGCCGGCCGCCGTGCAGAAGGCCGTGGACGACAACAACGGAGTCCTCAACGTCCAGGCCACCGCCACGGGCACCACCGCCACGAGCGGTGTGCCGGTGCTGGGCGTGGACGCGCTGTCGACGGTGCTCAACGCCCCCGCGACCCCGTCGGCGGTCACGGCCGCGGCGGACGGCGACCACACGGTCAAGCTGGCCCCGAACACCCTGAGCAGCACCAGCCAGGACACCTACGCCGCGTCCACGGAGCCCCAGACCTTCGCCGCCCAGGTCGCGGCGAACCCCACGGCGACGGACCAGGACACCCCGCTGTGGCAGAGCGACAACAGCACGCTCGCCGCGAGCTACAACCCCTACCTCGTGAACGGCAAGGACGTCAGCGCCGAGACGGTCAACCCGCCGATCACCCCGATGGACTCCGGGACGTGCAGCGACCTGAAGTTCAAGGACAGCTCGTCGACCAAGTACACGGTCGTCGGTGAGGCCCACGCCGGCTGGGACGCCAAGGCGACCTTCGAGTACGAGTCGTCGATGAGCAGCAGCTTCGACATCGCCGTCAAGAGCAGCGGCAACTGGTCCATCGGCGGCACGAAGGAACTGTCCGGCAGCACCGGCGTGTCCGTCGGCTACGCCAACAAGGGCCCGCACTACGCCCACCAGTACAAGGTCCCGGTCGAGTACATCAAGTACAAGCACCAGCACATCTGCTCCGGCACCGTGCGCTCGACCTGGTACACGATCGAGGCCAGCCGCTACAAGGCCCCCGCGGGCGGCGCCGTCGGCGCGGTCGGCAAGGACGTGTCCAGCAAGGACGGCTCGGCCAACTTCGACCGCTCCCCGAAGGCGAACCGCAACTACGTGAACCCGGGGAACACACTCCAGCTCTCCCACGGCAAGAGCGTGAAGTTCGGCAACGCGGTCTCCGCGTTCGGGGTGTCCCTGGGCGCCAAGACGGGCTACGACTCCAACCACAAGCAGAAGATCGTGGCCGGCGACCGGTCCGGCAAGCACTGGATCTGGGGCAAGAATGGTTCGATCAGCAGCGGCCACGCCGGTGTCTTCTACTCGAAGTAGCGCGCGCCTGATCCGGCTGCTCTCCTCCGTCGTGCTCCTGGCTCTGGGAACCACGGTCCTCACCTCGTGCGACGACCACCCCTCCCGGGCCAAGGCGCACGACGCCCGGGGCACGGCCCTGGACGGCGGCATGCAGTCGGAGGCGGAGATCTCCTTCGAGCACGCCCAGGTCGGTGCGGAGTACTGGGTGAGCCTGCCGCAGACGGGCAACCGTTCCGCGAAACCGCTCACCCTCCTCGACGCCGAGATCACCCAGGTCCCGGCGGGCGTGAAGGTCCTGGAATACAAGGCGGTCAGCGGCAACGACACCGAGGGACACGCGATGGGCGTCTCCCTCACCGGTGCCGACGCCGGTGAGATCGAGCGGGCCCGCGACGTCGCGGGCCGCCCGGTCCGGGTGAAGGCGCACCGTGTGTCGGACGTCTACTACCTGGCCCGCGTCAAGGTGACCGGCACCGTCCACGGCAGCCTGGACGACTGCCGCTACCGGTACCGCCAGGGCTCCACCGAGTACCGCCAGGACCTGCCCTGTGTCACCCGGATCCGGCTGGGCGCGCCGCTCAAGCTGAGGGACTGACACCCACTGCGGCACGCTCCACGCGCAGGGGCACTCCCTCGTGCCCCTGCGCGTGGAGCTTACGAGGTCGGCCCGCCTCGACCGGGTGGCCGCGCAGTCTCTGCCGGCGGTTCGTCGGCGACGGGCGGAATCCAGGAACAGGCCAGTGAGCCGCCGATCAGGCCCGTGAACACGCCGAGGAAGAGGCCGCCGAGGTTCGCCACGGGGAAGGAGGCGAGGGCGAGCAGGAGGGTGGCGATCCCGGAGAACAGGCGCAGGTGGGGTTGGTACCAGAGGCTGAGCCCCAGGGTGATGAGCAGGACTCCGATGACCAGGGACCCGGCACCGGGGGTGGTCGACATGGCCAGCGGAATGGCGCCCAGGTCCAGGTTCACATACGGCCAGTACAGGATGGGCAGCCCCGCCGCCAGGGTGAAGAACCCGGCCCAGAAGGGGCGTTCACCACGCCAGGCGCGGAACCTGCGGCGGGCGTGCGCGGCTGTCGCGCGGATACGGGGGCGTTCGGCGGATTCGCCCCGCCCTGGGGTCAGGAGCATTCGTGGCGGCCCTGCTCGATCCGCACACGCAGGCCGGGAACGTTGAATGTACCGGCGGTGAGCGCGACCGCGGTCACGTGCACGTCGGTCAGGGTGACCGACGTGGCCTGCTGCCCGAAGCCGCTGGGATCGAAGAAGCGGGAGTCCCTGTCGCCCGGATTGATCGGTCCCTTGGTGATCTCCCCCTGCGCGATACCCATGTCGAAGTTCCGGAAATCCGCCTCCCCGGCCGACTGGAACGTCGTGTCGAGGAACAGGTTCGACGCCTCGACCGGGCGTTCGTTCCCGCCGGTGATCTTCAGAGTCTGCGGGCCCAGCACCGGGACGTCGATCAGTACGGACTGGCACAGCCCGCTGATCGTCGCGCGCCGGGACCCGACGACCTGGACCGGCACCAGCTCGCCCCGCTTGGTCACGTCCACCATGCCGTAGCTGCTGAGTCCGCGAGAGACCAGCGTGTCCGCGGTGACCGTGAACCTCTTGCCGGAAATGAGGAACGACGCTGCCAGCGCCCCCTCGCCCATGACGATGCCGAGGGTCGCGCAGGCCGCGACGCCGGGCACCAGGACCGTCGCGAAACGTCGCCAGTGGGTCCTGCCGACGCGGTGCGACATCCCGGCTCCTTCGGTCATGGAGGGGATCACTCCTCAACCCGACAAGGCGGACATTTCCCCTGCTCCAGTGCCGGATCCTAGGCTCCCAGCCACAGCAACCGGCCACACGCCGGGCCCGCCGTACGGGTGACGCACCTGTCAGGGGCGGCCGATCAGCCGGATCTCCGGCGGCCACAGCACCCTGCTCGCCACCAGCAGCGAGGGCCCGAGATGGATCGGGCACACCGGCAGCGACGGCAGGTCGTACCGGGCGACCTCGAACACAGCGGGGTCGGAGCAGTCCGTACCGACGGCCTGCGCCCCCTCACCGCCGTACGGCCCCCGGCACCGCACCGTCCGGTGGTTGCTCATATTCCGATTGCACCGCGCGGAACGCGGAACCGCCCGCCGATCACGCCTCACGGCGGATCGGCGGGCGGTCCGGTGTCAGGACGGGTCGATGTTCCCGAAGTCCGCGTGCAGGATCTCGGTACCGACCGGCTGCTCCACATGCAGCACGACGTTGTTGAAGGTCGCCGTGGTGAGGACCACCCGCCAGTTGTTGTTCGGGCACCCGGCATCCTTGGGCGAGGGGTTCGGCGGCGTCTGGAGCACCACCGAGAAGTTGACCCGCCCCTGGCGAGGGGTGATGGTCTGCGTCGGACCCGCCAGATCCTGGAAGATGGCGGGGTGACCCGGCGCGGTGTTGCCGCCCTTGTTCACGCAGAGGTACGTCGCGCGCACCGAGTCCGCGGTCAGGAAGATGGCGACCTTACCCGTACCCAGCCCGGCGACCGAGCCACTGCAGGTGATGCTCGCCCGGTTGCTGGTGATCGTCTTGCCGGAGCACGTGGGATCACCGATGAAGTGCGGGTTCTGGGCCAGGGCGGGTGTCACGCCGATGCCGAGAGCCAGCAATGTCATCGCCAGAAGCTTGAGGACACGACGCACGCACTTCTCCTTCTCTTGGGCTGCGCGGGATGGTGCACGCGAAGAGAGCAGTACCGTGCGTCACAGGAAGATCACGAAATGTGACCTGAATGCGGCAAGACATGGCCCCCGCCGGACATCGTCCGACGGGGGCCACAGGGCATGCGGTTGCCTACAGGAACGAGTTGATCTCGATCGTCTCGTCCCGGCCCGGGCCCACGCCGATCGCGGAGATCGGGGCGCCGGACATCTCCTCCAGCGCCTTGACGTAGTTCTGGGCGTTCTTCGGCAGGTCGGAGAAGGACTTCGCCTTGGTGATGTCCTCGGACCAGCCCGGCAGGGTCTCGTAGACCGGCTTCGCGTGGTGGAAGTCGGACTGCGAGTACGGCAGCTCCTCGACGCGCTTACCGTCGATCTCGTACGCCACGCAGACCGGGATCTGCTCCCAGCCGGTGAGCACGTCCAGCTTGGTGAGGAAGAAGTCGGTCAGGCCGTTCACGCGGGTCGCGTAGCGGGCGATGACCGCGTCGAACCAGCCGCAGCGCCGGTCACGGCCGGTGGTGACACCCCGCTCGCCACCGATCCGGCGCAGCGCCTCGCCGTCCGCGTCGAAGAGTTCGGTCGGGAACGGTCCGGCACCGACACGGGTCGTGTAGGCCTTGAGGATGCCGATGACCCGGCTGATCTTCGTCGGGCCCACGCCGGAGCCGGTGCAGGCACCGCCCGCGGTCGGGTTCGAGGAGGTGACGAAGGGGTACGTGCCGTGGTCGATGTCGAGCAGGGTGCCCTGACCGCCCTCGAACAGCACGACCTTGTCGTCCTCCAGCGCCTGGTTGAGGACCAGCACGGTGTCGGTGACGTACGGCTTGATCTGCTCGGCGTAGCCCAGCAGCTCCTCGACGACCTGGTCGGCGGCGATCGCGCGCCGGTTGTACAGCTTGGTCAGAAGCTGGTTCTTGACGTCGAGGGCGGCTTCAACCTTCTGCAGAAGGATCGACTCGTCGTACAGGTCCTGGACCCGGATGCCGACGCGGTTGATCTTGTCCGCGTAGGTCGGGCCGATGCCGCGGCCGGTCGTACCGATCTTGCGCTTGCCGAGGAAGCGTTCCGTCACCTTGTCGACGGTCACGTTGTACGGCGTGATGATGTGCGCGTTACCGCTGATCAGGAGCTTGGACGTGTCAACGCCACGCTCGTTCAGACCGCTCAGCTCGGAGAGCAGGACCGACGGGTCGACGACGACACCGTTGCCGATGACCGGCGTACAACCGGGAGAGAGGATTCCGGAAGGGAGAAGGTGGAGTGCATACTTCTGGTCGCCCACGACCACCGTGTGGCCGGCGTTGTTGCCGCCCTGGTAGCGCACTACATAGTCCACCGAGCCACCGAGCAGGTCGGTGGCCTTCCCCTTGCCTTCGTCACCCCACTGAGCACCGAGCAGCACAAGTGCGGGCACGCGCGTACACCCCTTCCGGGCGGGGCATGTCCAAGGTCGGGGGCAGGGGCGTAAGGTTCACCGCCGCGTACCACCGCGACCGCCTTTGGTCGCACAACCGTCGGACCGGATGCCCCGGAATAGACGAAGCCCCTGGCGCAATAGCGCAAGGGGCTCTTGCACAAAGATGCTACCCGAGGAAGCGAGGCAGGACCGAGGTGGCGACTTTCGCGACGTCCGATCAGCTGCTGGTGATCATCGATCCGGCGGCCCCGCAGACGGACGGGGAGTCCGTCCGGATCGCGAAAGACGTGCTCAGCGCGGGTGCGACCACCAAGGTGTGTCTGCCGGACAGCCCCGAGGAATTCGCCCGGGCGCTCGGCCGGCGAGGGTCCCGGCGCCCGGTCGTGGTCGGCGACGACCGGGCGCTGGTCCGCGCGGTGACCCTGCTGCACCGCCACCGCGAGCTGGCCGGATGCGCACTGTCGGTGGTGCCGGTCGGTGGTGCGGCCCTGGCGGAGTCCCTGGGCGTGCCCGCCGGCGCCGTGGCGGCAGCGCGGGCCGTGCTGGACGGGGCGGAGCGGCGCCTGGACCTGCTCGTGGACGACAGCGACGGGGTGGTCCTGGGCACGCTGGGCATCCCGTCGGCCCCGGTGCGGGCGGCGGCGGCCGCCGCAGAGCCGGTGGGCGTCCCCTCGGGGCATCCCTGGCTGCGGACGACGTACCGCTCCCTGGTGCGCACCCTGGCCCCCCGCCCGGCCCGCCTGTCGGCCGTACCGGCCCCGGGCCCGGCCCGGCTCCGGGTGGAGGTCGACGGGGCGACGGTGGTCGATCTGGACCAGCCGGTGGAGGCCGTGTCGGTGACGCCCGGCTCCTGCGGGATCGCCGAGGTGGAGGTCCGGCCGCTGTCGCTGGGCGCCGAGGCGACCCCGCTGCTGGCCCGTGGCCGCACGGTGACGGTGATCGGGTCGGACTTCCGCTACCGGGCCGACGCGCAGGTCTCGGGGCCCGTACGACGCCGGACGTGGACCGTGCGCGAGGCTGCCTGGGCGCTGACGCTGCCCGCCCACGCCTGAGCCGACCGGCCTCTAAAGGTCTGGTGACAAATATTTAACCGTGCCGACCCCTTGAGGGACCGGTTCACCCTCCACCATCCTGCTCCATCAAGGCGCGGTTGTGTCCGCGCGTGACGGTCAGGAAGGGGCCACCCGATGGCAGTGGACGAGGGCGTCGCCCCGGCGGCGAAGACGGACGACGACGGCACGGTTCATCGGCTGAAACCCAACGCCGTCGGCTTGCTCGGCGTGGTGTTCATGGCCGTCGCCACGGCCGCGCCGATCACCGCGATGACCGGCAACGTGCCCTTCATGGTGTCCTCCGGGAACGGCATCGGGGCGCCCGCTAGCTATCTCGTGGCAATGGTCGTACTGGCAATCTTTTCCGTGGGTTTCACGTCGATGGCGAAGCACATCACGTCCACCGGCGCCTTCTACGGCTTCATCTCCTACGGCCTCGGCCGCACTGTCGGCCTCGCCTCGGGACTGCTCGCGACCTTCGCGTACGTCGTCTTCGAGCCCGCGCTGATCGGCATCTTCTCCACCTTCGCCACGACCACCCTCAAGGACCAGACGGGGCTCGACATCCCGTGGTGGGCCTTCGCGATCCTGATGCTGGCGATCAACGCCACCGGCACCTGGTTCGGGGTGAGCGTCGCCGAGAAGCTGCTGGTGGTGCTGCTGGCGACCGAGGTGACCGTGCTGGCCGCGATGGCCGTCTCGGTCGCCTTCCACGGCGGCGGACCGCACGGCTTCACCTTCGCGCCGGTCAACCCCGTGAACGCCTTCAAGGGCACGTCCGCCGGGCTCGGGCTCTTCTTCGCCTTCTGGTCCTGGGTCGGCTTCGAGTCGACGGCGATGTACGGCGAGGAGTCCCGTGACCCGAAGAAGATCATCCCCAAGGCGACGATGATCAGCGTCCTGGGCGTCGGCGTCTTCTACGTCTTCGTCTCCTGGATGGCCATCTCGGGCACCGGCATGAACAGCGCCGTGCAGGTGGCGACCAAGGACCCGATGGGCCTCTTCTTCAACCCCACCGAGCGCTACGTCGGCCACTGGGCGGTCGACGTCATGCAGTGGCTGATGATCACCGGCTCACTGGCCTGCGGCATGGCCTTCCACAACTGCGCCGCCCGCTACATGTACGCCCTGGGCCGCGAGGGCGTCCTGCCGTCCCTGAAGAACACCGTCGGCCGCACCCACCCCCGGCACGGCTCCCCGCACATCGCGGGCCTGGTGCAGACGGTGGTGAGCGGGCTGCTGGTGGGCGCGTTCTGGGCCGCGGGCAAGGACCCGTACAACGGCACGTACGTCCTGCTCGCCATCCTCGGCACCATGGCGATCCTCGTCGTCCAGGCCGTGTGCTCGTTCGCGGTGCTGGTCTACTTCCGCAAGAACCACCCCGAGAGCAGGCACTGGTTCAAGACCTCCGCCGCCCCGCTGCTCGGCGGCATCGCGATGCTCGCGGTGGTCGTGCTGCTGGTGTCCAACATGGGCGTGGCGGCCGGCTCGGAGTCCGGCTCACTGGTCCTGAAGGCGACGCCGTGGCTGGTCGCACTGATCGCGGCGGGCGGCATCGGCTACGCGCAGTACCTCAAGCGGCGCTCGCCGGAGCGGTACGCGCTGCTGGGGCGGACGGTGCTGGAGGAGACGAAGGAACGTTAGCCGAACCTCTCCTCGCGGTACGCCCGCCAGCGTTCCATCATCTCGGCGACGTCCCGCTCGATGAACTCGAAGAAGGCGAGCGTCTCGGCCAGCCTGCGCCCGGCCGGTGTGTCGGCGCCCAGGCTGGCCACGCCGTCTCTGAGGGCGTCCTCCCAGCGCTTGATGATCGCCTCGCGGTTGGTGAGCGCCTCGTACCACTGGTCGCTGTGCACCCGGTACCGCTCCCGGCGGGAGCCCGGCTCCCGCTCGCGGGACACCATGTGCACCTGGGCGAGGTAGCGCACGGCACCGGAGACGGCCGCGGGGCTGATCCTCAGCTGTTCGCCCAGCTCGGCCGAGGTCAGGGTGCCGGTGTCGGAGGCGAGCAGCGCGCCGAAGACCCGGGAGGGCATGCGCGGCATCCCGGCCTCGACCAGTTGTGCCGCGAAGTGCTCCACGAACCTCGAGACCGACTCCGGGTCCCGCTCAGTACTCGACTCCGTCATGCCCCTCACCCTATCCGGGGTTCACGCACTTCCTTAACTTCACAAATTTCTGAAAGAAGCGTACGTTCGGAAACATGACCAAGGCCATCACGGTCTCCGGACTCCACAAGTCCTTCGGCCGTACCCACGCGCTCGACGGCCTCGACCTCGACGTCGAGACCGGCGAGGTCCACGGCTTCCTCGGCCCCAACGGCGCCGGCAAGTCGACCACCATCCGTGTCCTGCTCGGCCTGCTGCGCGCGGACTCGGGCGCGGCACAGGTGCTGGGCCGCGACCCGTGGACGGACGCGGTGGAGGCACACCGCCGGATCGCCTACGTCCCCGGCGACGTGACGCTGTGGCGGAACCTGTCGGGCGGCGAGGTCATCGACCTCTACGGCCGGCTGCGCGGCGGGTTGAACGCGGGGCGCCGCGCGGACCTGATCGACCGCTTCGAGCTGGACCCCACCAAGAAGGGCCGCACCTACTCCAAGGGCAACCGGCAGAAGGTCGCCCTGGTCGCCGCCTTCGCCTCGGACGTGGACCTGCTGATCCTGGACGAGCCGACCTCGGGCCTGGACCCGCTGATGGAGGAGGTCTTCCAGCGCTGCGTGACGGAGGAGCGGGAGCGGGGCCGCACGATCCTGCTCTCCTCGCACATCCTCAGCGAGGTCGAGGAACTCTGCGACCGGGTCAGCATCATCCGCAAGGGCCGGACCGTGGAGACCGGCTCGCTCGCCGACCTGCGCCACCTGACGAGGACGAGCGTGAGCGCCGAACTCGCGGGCCCGCCCAACGGGTTGGCGAACCTGCCTGGCGTCCACGACCTGGACGTGCGGGGCCACCGGGTCCGCCTCCAGGTGGACACCGACCAACTGGACGCGGTCCTGCGCCAGTTGAGCGAGTCGGGCGTACGCTCCCTGACCTCGACCCCGCCGACGCTGGAGGAGCTGTTCCTGCGCCACTACCAGGATCTCGACGAGGCGGCGGCGCGATGACGACGTTCACGGGCACGGGAGTGCTGCTGCGTTTCTCGCTGCGCCGCGACCGGGTGCTGATCCCGGTGTGGCTCGCGGTGAACGCGCTGATGGTCCTCTCCATGCCGAACACCCTGCGGACCCTCTACGGCACGGCCGCCGAACGCGCCGACCTGGTGAGCCAGTTGCAGACCAACGCCTCCTTCCGCGCATTGATCGGCCCGGTCTTCGACACCTCGCTCGGCGCGCTGACGGCGTGGCGCGTGGGGGTGTACGCCGCCGCGCTCGCGGCCGCGATGAGCCTGCTGATCGTCGTACGGCACACCCGGGACGAGGAGGAGAGCGGCCGCCAGGAGCTGGTGGCGTCCGGGATGGTGGGCCGCCGGGCCTCCCTCACGGCGGCTCTGCTGGCGGCGGCCGTGGCCAACGCCGTACTCGCGCTGCTCATCACGGCCGGTCTGGCCGGGCAAGGAGCCCCGGGCGCGCTGTCCTTCGGGCTCGGCCTCGCCGGGGTCGGCATGGTCTTCGCCACGATGGCGGCGATCGTCGCCCAGCTGACGGAGAGCGCCCGCCTGGCCCGGGGCCTGACGGCGGCGGTCCTCGGCGCGGCCTTCGTCCTCCGCGCGGCGGGCGACTCGACGACGAACGACGGCTCGTCCGCCCTGACCTGGCTGTCCCCGCTGGGCTGGCTGGAGAACCAGCGCTCCTTCGCACACGAACGCTGGTGGGTACTGGCGCTCTTCGCGGCGGCGGTGGCCGTACAGGCCGTGGTCGCCTACGAGCTGGCGGGCCGCCGTGACCTCGGCATGAGCTTCCTGCCCACCCGCCCGGGACCGCCCACCGGGCGTCTCGCCACCGTGGGCGCGCTGGCCTGGCGGCTCCAAAGGGGCAGCGTGCTCGGCTGGTCGATCGGCTTCTTCCTCGCCGGAGTGGTGTACGGCGGGCTGACCGACGGCGCGGCCGACCTGGTCCGCGACAACGACAACGCACGGCAGATCTTCGAGCGGATGGGCGGCCGGAACGGCCTCACGGACGCGTTCCTGGCCTCGATGGTGGACATGCTCGGCCTGATCGCGTCCCTGTACATCGTGGCCTCGGTACTACGCCTGCACGGCGAGGAGACCTCGGGCCGCGCCGAACCGGTGCTGGCCTGCGCGGTGAGCCGCCTCCGCTGGGCCGCGAGCCACCTGACGATCGCCTTCGGCGGCTCGGCCCTGATCATGCTCCTGGCGGGCCTGGGCTTCGCGGCCGGCTACGGGAGGCAGATCGGCCCGGTGCTGGGCGCGTGCCTCCTCCAGGTCACCGCGGTCTGGGTGATCGGCGGAGTGACCCTGCTCCTGTACGGGCTCGCACCCCGACTGGCACCGGCCGCCTGGGGCATCGCGGTGGCGGTCCTGCTGCTCGGCTGGATCGGCCCCGCCCTGAACGCCCCCCGGATCGTCCTGGACCTCTCCCCCTTCGGCCATCTGCCCAAGCTGCCGGGTGGGGCGATGGAGTGGGGGCCGGTGTGCGCCCTCCTGGCCCTTGCGGTGCTGCTGGTGACCGGCGGGCTGGCGGGGCTGCGCAGGCGCGACCTGACCACGTGAGCCCCACCGCCGGGCCGGGCGTCAGGCGATCCGCACGTCCAGCCCCTCCAGGCCCCGGATCACAAAGTTCGGCTTCCGCTCCGGGTCTGTCGCGAGGGCCAGGGTCGGGGCCTTCTCCAGCAGTGCCGTCATCGAGGCCGCCAGCTCGATGCGGGCCAGAGGCGCGCCGATGCAGTAGTGGATGCCCGCGCTGAACGAGATGTGGGGGTTGTCCTTGCGGGTGAGGTCGAGCTGGTCGGGGGCCTGGAAGACCTCCGGGTCATGGTTGGCGGAGCCGAAGAGCATGGCGATCTCCGCGCCGCTGGGGATCGTCGTGCCGTCGATCTCGATCTCGTCCAGGACCCAGCGTTCGAAGAGCTGGAGCGGGGTGTCGTAGCGCATCAGCTCCTCGATGGCCGAGGGGACGAGGGAGTGGTCGGCGCGGAGGGCCGCCAGCTGGTCCGGGTTGCGGAACAGGGACCACCAGCCGTTCACGGTGGCGTTGACGGTCGCCTCATGCCCGGCGTTCAGCAGCAGGACGGCCGTGGAGATCATCTCCTGCTCGGTCAGCCGGTCGCCCTCGTCGTGGGCGGCGATGAGCCCGGAGATCAGGTCGTCGCCCGGCTCCTTGCGGCGCTGGGCGATCAGTTCGCGCAGGTAGTCCGAGAACTCGACGGAGGCCCGCACCGCCTTCGCCGCCGTCTCCTGCGACGGGTTCAGCTCGTACATCCCGCAGATGTCCGCCGACCAGGGCCGCAGCGGGGCCCGGTCCGACTCCGGGATGCCCAGCATCTCGGCGATGACGGCGACCGGCAGCGGCTCGGCCACGTCCGTGAGCAGATCGCCTCCGCCCGCCGCGACCAGCCGGTCCACCAGCTCGCCGGCGAGCTTCGCCACGTACGGCTTGAGCTGCTCGACCGTACGCGGTGTGAACGCCTTCGACACCAGCCGGCGGATCCGGGTGTGGTCCGGCGGCTCCAGGTCGAGCATCCCGTGGTCGTTGAGCGTGTGGAACGGCTCGTGCGCCGCCGGGGGTGCGGTACGCCCGAAGTCCTCGTGCGTGAACCGGTGCTGGTACGTGCGGCCGAGGCGCCGGTCCCGCAGCAGCGCCGAGACGTCGGCGTGCCGCGGGACCAGCCACTGATTCGTGGGCTCGTAGTAGTGCACCCGGCCCTTGGCGCGCAGCTCGGCGTACGCGGGGTACGGGTCGGCCAGGAAGTACGGGTCCCAGGGATCGAAGGCTGCCATGCACGGACGTTAGACCGACGATCCCCCTCCTGACCAGGGGTGTCTCAGCGGCTCACGGGGTGGCGGCGTTGACCTCGCCGTTCTTGACGTCGCCCGCCTACCCAGGTGTCACCAGCCGCGCCTCGTACGCGAACACAGCCGCCTGGGTACGGTCCCTGAGCCCCAGCTTCACCAGGATCCGGCTCACATGGGTCTTGATCGTCGACTCCGCCACCACCAGCCGCTCGGCGATCTCCGCGTTCGACAGGCCCTGCGCGATCAGGACCAGCACCTCCGTCTCCCGCTCCGTCAGCTCCCCGTACGCCGCCTGCGCCGAGGGCATCATGCGCGGCGCCTCCGACAGCCGGGAGAACTCCGTGATCAGCCGCTTGGTGACCGAGGGGGCGAGCAGCGCTTCACCGGAGGCCACCACCCTTACGCCGTCGGCCAGTTGGCGGGCCGAGGCGTCCTTCAGGAGGAAGCCGGAGGCTCCCGCGCGCAGCGCCTGGTACACGTACTCGTCCAGGTCGAACGTGGTCAGCACCAGCACCTTCGCCGTGTCGTCCGCCGCGACGATCTCCCTCGTCGCCTCGATGCCGTTCAGCTCCGGCATACGGATGTCCATCAGCACCACGTCCGGCGCCAGCTCCCGCACCCGCTCGACCGCCTGGCGGCCGTTGACGGCCTCGCCGACGACCTCGATGTCCGGCATCGCGTTCAGCAGGACCGAGAAGCCCTCGCGCACCATCATCTGGTCGTCCGCGATCAGTACGCGGATCGTCATGCCTCACCCTCGATCGCGGTGTCGGCCGCCGGCACCGGCAGGAACACCGTCACCTCGTACCCTCCGTCGGCCGTCGGGCCCGTCGTCATCTCCCCGTTCAGCATCGAGACCCGCTCCCGCATCCCCGTGATGCCGTGCCCGGCGCCCGGCGAGGGCTTCAGCAGGGCCGAGGCGGGCGGCGGGCCGTTGACTATGCGCAGGCCCAGGCCACCGAGCACATACCCGATCTCGACCCGCGCGCCCGCCTCCGGGGCGTGCCGCAGCGTGTTGCTCAGCGCCTCCTGCACAATCCGGTACGCCGACAGCTCCACGCCCTGCGGCAGTTCGCGCACCGCACCGGTCACCGCCTTCTCCACCTCGAGCCCGGCCTCCCGCACATTGGCCAGCAGCCCGTCCAGGTCGGCGAGGGTGGGCTGCGGGGCGTCCGGCGCCTCGTAGTCCTCCGCGCGGACCACTCCCAGGACCCGGCGCAGCTCGGTCAGGGCCGCCACCGCGTTCTCCCGGATGGTGGCGAACGCCTTCTCCAGCTCCGGCGGGGGGTTCTCCACCCGGTAGGGCGCGGCCTCCGCCTGGATGGCGACCACCGACATGTGGTGGGCGACCACGTCGTGCAGCTCTCGGGCGATGGTTGTGCGCTCCTCCAGCAGCGTGCGCCGCGAACGCTCCACCGCGGTCACCGTCTGCTGGGCGGTCACCTCCTGCTGGGCCTCCCTGCGTATCTGCCGGACGGTGACGACCAGCAGGATCAGCGCGGAGAGGACCAGCATCGGGCCGATGTTGGTGTCGTAGTGGCGCCAGCCGAAACTGCTCTGGAGCACGAAGCCGTAGGCCGCGGTCAGCACCCACATCCAGGCCGCCGTGCGCGGGCGGGTGCGCAGCGCGACCACCGTGAGCACCACCAGGTGGGACAGGAAGCTGCCTGGCGTCCACGGCCAGTCGCCCCAGTTGCCGCCGGCTATGACGGCGGTGACCGTGGTCGCGGCGAGGGAGGACCAGAACGCTCCCACCGGACGCGCCAGGGTCAGCAGGACCGGCCCCAGGGCCAGCAGCCCGCACACCAGCGGCAGCAGCCCGGAGTCGTCCGTGCTCCCCACGGCGAGGAACGCCGCCATCGCGCCGAGGACCGCCACGACCGTGTGCGGTGCCCAGTCCGCGTACTCCTTCATCCGGCCGCCGCGGCGGGCGAGCCGGCCGTCGGCGTCCCTGCGGGGCAGCGGGCGGTAGGCGAAGGCGTCGTGGAACAGGTCCTGCCGCAGCCCGCGCAGGGCATCCGCGGCGAGCCGGAACTCGGGGCTGCGCGGCCTCGCGGCTCCGCCCTGCGGTGTCGGCTGCGTGTGCGTCGTGTCGGTCACGTGGAAAACGGTAGGGCCCGGGCGGGGTAGCGGTCGTCCCCTCGGAGGGGGGTCCTTGGGGATCCTTCTCAGGTACTACAAGTAGGGGGCGGGACAGTACCTAGGGGTGGGGCAGTCCTCAGGGTGCCGGACCCAGGGAGCCGGGCGGGACGGGGTCAGTGCCCGCCGGGGCGGACCAGACCGGACTCGTAGGCGAAGATCGCCGCCTGGGTGCGGTCGCGCAGGCCCAGCTTCACCAGGATGCGGCCCACGTGGGTCTTCACGGTCTGCTCGGCGACGACCAGGTGCTCGGCGATCTCGGCGTTCGTCAGGCCCTGCGCGATCAGTGCGAGCACCTCCGTCTCGCGCTCCGTCAGCTCGCCCACGCGCTGTTTGAGCGGGGCCCGGGGAGGGCCGTCCATACGCGAGAACTCGGCGATCAGACGGCGGGTGATGCCCGGGGCGAGCAACGCGTCCCCGGCCGCCACCACTCTCACCGCATCGGCGAGCTGGTCGGCGGAGGCGTCCTTGAGCAGGAACCCGGAGGCTCCGGCGCGCAGCGCGTCGTACACGTGCTCGTCCAGGTCGAAGGTGGTGAGCACCAGGACCTTGGTGCCGGGGTGGTCGGCGGTGATGCGGCGGGTCGCCTCGATGCCGCCGAGTTCGGGCATCCGGATGTCCATCAGGACCACGTCCGGGGTCAGTTCGGCGGTCTTGGCGATCGCGTCGCGGCCGTGCACCGCCTGTCCGATCACATCGATGTCGGGCTTGGTGTTGAGCAGCACGGTGAAGCCCTGCCGGACCATCTCCTGGTCGTCGGCGATGAGTACGCGGATGGTGCCGGCGCCGCTCGTCATGGGGTCGGTTCTCCTGTCGGGGGCTGGGGGTGGTGCGGGTCGTCGTCGGGCAGGGGCGGGAAGTAGATGTCGGGGCGGGGAAAGTCCGGGCGCAGGGGCCGGGGCTGACGTGGGGTGCCCGTCTTGGGGAGGAACGCCGTCACCGTGAAGCCGCCGTGCAGGTTCGGGATCGCGCTGAGGTGCCCGCCGAGCATCGCCGCGCGCTCCCGCATGCCCAGCAGGCCGTGGCCGGAGCCCGGGGAGGGCTGGACCGGGCGGCGGGGACGGGAATTGGTCACGCACAGCAATATGCCGTCGGACTGATGGCTGACCTCCACCCGGACGCTTGAACCCGGGGCGTGCCGCAGGGCGTTGCTCAGCGCCTCCTGGACGATCCGGTACGCCGACAGCTCCACACCCGGCGGGTAGGTGCGGGTCTCGCCGCAGAGGCGGGTGACGACGTCCAGGCCGGCCGCCCTGGTGTTCTCGATCAGGGCGGCCAGGCGGGCGAGGTTCGGCTGCGGGCCCTCGGTCGCGTCGGGGTTACCGGGGTTGTCGGGGGACTCCGAGCGCAGGACGCCGAGGACGCGGCGTAGTTCGGTGAGGGCCTCCAGGGCGTTGTTGCGGATCCCGGCGAGGTTCTCCTTCAGCTCCTCCGGGGGGTTCTCCACCAGGTGGGGGGCGACCTGGGCCTGGATGGAGATCACCGACATGTGGTGGGCGACCACGTCGTGCAGCTCGCGGGCGATACGGCTGCGCTCCTCCAGCAGGGTGCGGCGGGCGCGTTCCTCCGCGGTGATCGTCGTCTGCTCGATCAGCTGGGTGCGGGCCTCGCTGCGGCTGCGCAGGGCGGTGCCGACGAGGACGGTGACGGCGAAGAGGGCTACCGCTATGACGCCGGTCGAGGAGTAGCGCTGGGCACCGATCACGCCTTGCAGGACGTAGGTCGTCAGGGTCGTCACGGCCAGGGCGGCGAGGGTGAGGCGTATACGGACGCGCAGGGCCAGGAGGAGGAGCACGGCCATGTGGGCGAGCAGCGTGGGCGTGGTCCAGGGCCAGTCGGGGCCGGGGGTCGAGACCGTCCCCAGGTGGGGGCGGGCCAGGAGGGCGGTGAGGGCGGCGGCGGTCAGGGACAGGGTCCAGGCGGGGGTGGGGCGCCAGAGGGCGAGGACGATGGCGGTGGCCTGGAGGGCGCCGGTGAGGAGGGCTACGGCTGTGGTGAGGCCGTAGGAGGTGTGGAGTTCGTCGCTTCCGGCCAGGGCGATGCCGAGGGCTGTGTAGGCGGTGAGGAGGTAGGTGAGGAGGCGGAGCCAGCGGTATTTCGAGAACGGGGGTGAGTGGGGGGAGGGGGTTTCTCCCAGCCAGGTGCGGAGGGGGGATTTGCGGGGTGTGTCGGGTGCGGGTGTGTGGGTGGGCACCTGGCCTTCGGCCGGGTCTGGGTTCCCACCCGCACCACCCGTACCGCTTTCGTGGTCGGGTGCGGGTGGCCCTTGTGGGGCGGATTCGCCGTCGGCGGGTGCGGCACGTGGGTGGGGTGTGCGGCTTTCGTCGTTGGGTGTCTTTGGGCCCTGTGGGGCGTGCGCGTCGTCGGCGGCCGCGGGTGTCACTTGGGCAACTTTAGGCATTGTGTGGGGTCTTCGCTTGGGGGGAATGGTGGTGGACCAGGCGGGACGGGCGGTTGCGGGGGCGGCGGGGGCCCTGTTCGTGGTGGCGGAAGGCCAGCCAGAAGAGGGTCAGGGTCAGGGCGAAGAGGGGGAGGTAGGCGAGGCGGGCCGCTACCCAGCTCAGGGAGTCGGGGCGGGTGTGCAGGCCGGGGAGGCGGCCGGCCAGGAGGGCGGTTGCCGTCGTGGCCATCAGGGCCGTCTGGTGCCAGAGGAAGATCGTCATTGCCGAGAGGTTGGTCAGGGTTGTCGCCGACCAGACGAGGGGGCGGGTCATCGCTCGGTGCAGGCGGTCTCTGAGGAGCAGCGCCAGGCCGCACTGGGCCAGGCCGAACGTCACGGCCGCCAGGGTCGGGGGGTTGAGGTTGGAGATGGTCGTGCCCGGGACTCCGACCATGGAGGCCGGGTAGCCCGCCCAGATGATCAGGGCCGCCGTTGCCGTCGTACCGGATATGAGCAGGACCCAGGCCGCTCGGCGGGTGTCCAGTTCGCCTCGGGTCCAGGCCGCGCCCAGGGTGTACGGGACCAGCCAGCCCGCCGCCAGGTTCACCCAGCCGAGCCAGGACGGGCCCATGTGCAGGCCGAAGCGCAGGACGTCCACGTGCAGGACGACGGCCAGCGGCCAGAGGGGGTTGAGGCGCGTGAGGAGGGGGGTCGCGGCGGTCAGGGCCGCGAAGACCAGGAGGAACCACAAGGGGGACAGGGCGAGTTTGAGGAGGGTGTGGATGGTGGCGAGAGGGGCGCCGGTGAGGAGGAGACTCACTGCGGCCACCGTCCAGAGGGCCAGTAGGGCTGCAACCGGGCGCAGGAGGCGGGTGAGCCGGGCGCGGAGCCAGTGGGGGTACGTCGTGCCGCGGGCCTGTGCCGAGGCCAGGCTGCGGGTCGCCACGTGACCGCCCACCAGGAAGAACACCGCCAGGGTCTGGAAGATCCAGGAGATCGGGGCCAGCCACGGCATGCGCTGCAGCGGGCTCGCCGTGTGCAGGCCGCCGTCCTGCGCGACCAGTGCCGTGACCAGCCAGTGGCCGAGGACCACACCGAGGATCGCGAAGGCGCGCAGGGCGTCGACCGCGCGGTCCCGGGAGGCGGGGGTGGCGGCGTCCACGCGGTGGGCGCCCTGACGGATCGCGTGCAGCGCGCGGCGCGGAGCGCGCGGGGTCGGCTCAGCCATGGGTCACCTCCGAGGTCTCGCCGAGGGTGATGCGGGCCAGGTTGGCGAGGGAGACCGAGCCCGGGGTGAAGTAGCCGCTGTGGTCGGCGTCGGCCGCGTCGAAGACCCGGGCACCGAAGGCGTGCGAGACGGGGTCGGTGCCGAAGCCGACGGTGGCGAGGAGCAGGTCGGCGCGGATGTGGGGTACGTGGGCCACCCAGTCCTTGCTGCCGCGGGCCGCCCAGACTCGGGTGGGGGTGTGCAGGGCTGCGACGGTGTCCGCGGCTGTGCCGGGGCTGCCGAGCAGGACGATGTCGTCCACGGGGAGGGTGGGGGCGGATCGGGCGCAGACGACTGAGCCGTAGGAGTGGCAGAGGAGGGTGATGTGGGTGGTGGGGGTGGGGGTGATTCCGCGCAACTGTCGTATGAAGGCGCGCAGTTGGGGGGCCGCTTGGTCGGCTCGGGTGGTGGTGGTGACTGTGGTGCTGACCGTGGCGGGGGTTTTGTAGCCGAGCCAGGCGATGACCGCTGTGCGGGGGTTGGTGCGGTGCGCCGCCTTGTAGAGGGCCGCCGCGGTTCGGTGGAAGCGGGCGTAGGTGTCCAGGGAGGTGTCGGAGCCGGGGACCAGGACGGCGATGTGGTCCGCGTGGGTGGGGTCGCCGAGGACTTCTGTGGCCTGGCCCGGGCCTCTGCCGTCGAAGGTGAGGAGGTTGCGGGTGGCGAGGGTGCGGTCGGCTGTGGCGCGGTGGTTGTCGCCGTGGGTGGCGGCCATGTGGGCTGCGTGGGTGGCGTTTTCTCGGTTCGCCTTGTAGATCGCCTGGAGGTTGGCTGCGGTGGGAGTGGGGAGGGTGGCGGGGGCGGGTGCCGGGATCTGAGGGTGGGCGGCTGCGGTCAGGGCTGCGACGGTTGCGGCTATGAGGAGGCCCTGGCGCCACGTGCGGTGCGTTTTTGGGTGCGGGTGCGTGGGTGGGCACCCGGCCTTCGGCCGGGTTTGGGTTCCCACCCGCACCACCCGTGCAGCTTTCGTCGTCGGGTGCGGGTGGCCCTCGTGGGGCGGAAGCGCCGTCGGCGGCTGCGGGTTGTCGGGATGGAACGAAAGCGCCGTCGGTGACTGCCCCATGGTTCGGTTCCTCTCAGAGAGCCCGGCCATCGGGCTTGTCTGAGGAGGAAGTTAGGAACCGGGGGGTGTCGTCGGCGTCCCGCCAGGGAGCTGTTCTGGGATGTAGCTCTCAGGTACTACGGGTATGACCGGGTCGGGGTCAGAGGGCTACCACGCCAGTTGGGCGATCTCCTCCGCCACCACCGCGCACGCGTCCGCCGCCGGGTCGATCAGCGGGAAGTGGCCCACGTCCTCCAGCAGCGTCAGGCCCACCACCTCGCCCGCCTTCGCCGCCGCGTCCGCGTAGGACTCGGCCACCGCCTGCGGTACGTCCAGGTCCGCACGGCCCTGGACCAGGGTCGTCGCGATGCCCGTCGGGAGGAGGAGGGCGGGGTCGGCGTACGGCCGGCGCTCGGCGAACCCGTCCTGGCCGCCGAGGAGTTGGAGGGCCGCGTTACCGCAGACGTCCAGTTTCTCCGCCATCGCGAAGTCCGCGATCGGGGCGAGGGCGACCACGCCGCGCAGCAGGGCCGGGCCGCCCGTGCGCCAGGGGGCGTCGGCGGGCAGGACGTGGCGGGCCGCTCCCCACAGGGCGAGGTGACCGCCCGCCGAGTGGCCGGTGAGGACCATGCGGCGGGGGTCGGCCTGCGGAAGCGCCTCGCGGACCAGGGCGGGGAGGGCGTCCAGGGCGGCGGCTACGTCGTCGAAGGTGTCGGGCCAGCGGCCGGCCAGCGGGGTCGACGCCCCGGTGCCGGATCCGGTGTTCTGGGCCCGGATCTGGGGGTCGCCGCCTCGCCGGTACTCCACATTGGCCACGGCGAAGCCCTTACGGGCCAGGTAGTCCGCGAAGGGGGTGACGTGGCGGCGGTCGTAGGGGGCGCGCCAGGCCCCGCCGTGCAGGACGACGACCAGGGGGGCCTGGGTCGCATCGGTCCGGGGGGCGTAGAAGTCGATCACCTGGTCGGGGTGGTCGCCGTAGGCGGCGGTGACGTCGGGGTCGACCGGGGGGTGCGAGAAGGCCGACTCCTCTTCGGCGGCGGCGCGGGCTGCTGCGGCGTCGTCCGGCATGCTCCAACCTCTCAGTGACAGAACGGGTTTGGCGGACCGGGTGGCGACTCTTCGTCGACCGTTGGCGGGGACGGTATCAGGCCGGTGACGTGCATGGAGAGGCAGAGCAAGGGGAGGGGGACGAGGAGGGGGCGGGGTGGTCGACCGCACCCCGCCCCCCTTGTCTCCGCTCGGCCGGCCGAGCACCTCCGCCGGCCGAGCGCCTCCCCTAGCCCAGCGCCTCCCCTAGCCGAGCACCTCCCCCAGCACCCGCGCCGCCCGCTCCGTCTCGGCGAAGCTCACATACAGCGGGCTGAAGCCGAAGCGGAGGACGTCGGGGTTGCGGAAGTCGCCGACCACGCCCCGGTCGATGAGCCGCTTCATCACGTCACCCGCGTCGGGGCAGCGCAGGGCGATCTGGCTGCCCCGCTCCTCGTGGGCGTCCGGGGTCACGGAGGTGATCCGGCCCGGCTCGGTGTACGCCGTGACGCACTCCAGGAAGAAGTCGGTCAGGGCCAGGGACTTGGCGCGGACCGCGGCGACGGAGGCGTCGTCCCAGATCTCCAGGGCCGCCTCAAGGGCCAGCATGGAGAGGATGTCCGGGGTGCCGACGCGGCCGCGCAGGGCGCCCGGCGCCGGGGCGTAGGACTGACTCATGCCGAAGGGCTCGGCGTGCGAGTTCCAGCCGGGCAGCGGCGAGTCGAAGCGGTCCTGCAGGTCACGGCGGACGTAGAGGTACGCGGGTGAACCCGGGCCGCCGTTCAGGTACTTGTAGGTGCAGCCGACCGCCAGGTCGACCCCGTGCTCGTCCAGGCCCACCGGCAGGGCGCCCGCGCTGTGGCACAGGTCCCAGACCGCGAGCGCGCCGGACGCGTGGATCGCGGCGGTCAGCGACGGCAGGTCGTGCAGGCGGCCGCTGCGGTAGTCGACGTGGTTCAGCAGCACCGCCGCCGTACGGTCGCTCAGCGCCGAGGGGACCTCCGAGGGGGTCACCGGGCGCAGGGTGCGGCCGGTCATGCGGGCGGCCGACTCGGCGATGTAGCCGTCCGTGGGGAACGTGGTCGCGTCGACCAGGATCTCGTCGCGGGCCGGGCCGGCCATGCGGACGGCGGCCACAAGTGCCTTGAAAACGTTGACACTTGTGGAGTCGCCCACGACGATCTGGCCCGGCGCCGCACCCACCAGCGGGGCGATGCGGTCACCGATCCGCTCGGGGGCCGTCCACCAGCCGCTCTCGTCCCAGGAGCGGATGCGCAGCTCGCCCCACTGCCGGCGGACGACGTCCTCGATCCGGGCCGGCACGTTCGCCGGCAGGGCGCCCAGGGAGTTTCCGTCCAGGTAGACGCCCGCGGCGTCAGCCGCATGATCGGACACAGTGTCGAGGACGAAGCGGGAGCGCAGCGGGGCCAGTTCGTCCGCCGCGTCCAGCTTCTCGGCGCGCACAGTCAGCTCAGACATGGGACCTCGCCGTCCACAGCTCCGGGAACACGTTCTTGCCCGCGCGCTTCTCCAGCCAGGCCACGCCCGCGGAGCCGCCCGTGCCGGGCTTGGCGCCCATCGCGCGGCGGGTGGCGACCAGGTGGTCGTTGCGCCAGCGCCAGACCAGTTCGGCGACGTCGGACAACGCCTCGCCGAGGCGGACGAGTTCGGAGTTCTGGTCGCCGGAGTAGACCTCCGCCCAGGCCGCCTCGACGGCGTCGGACGTCTCGTAGCGCTGGGCCACGTCCCGGTGCAGGACCGGCTCGGGGATCGCGTGGCCGCGGCGCGCGAGGAGCCGTACGACCTCGTCGTACAGGCTCGGCTCGTGCAGGGCCTTCTCCAGTTCCGCGTGGACGCGCGGGGCGCCGCGGTGCGGGACGAGCATGGACGCGGACTTCTCGCCGAGCAGGAACTCCATGCGGCGGTACATCGCCGACTGGAACCCGGAGCCCTCGCCGAGGGCGGAGCGGTACGAGTTGAACTGGGCCGGGGTCAGCTGGCCGAGCGGCTTCCAGGAGGCGTTCAGGGCCTCCAGCTCCCGCACGGAACGCTTCAGCGCGGCGAGGGCGGTCGGGACGTCGTCCGAGCGGAGCGCCTTCGCGGCGGTCTCCCACTCGTGCACGATCACCGTGAACCACAGCTCCATGACCTGGGTCGTGACCAGGAAGACCATCTCTCCGGGGTCGTCGGAGAGAGTGTGCTGGAGGTGGGTGAGCACATCCGCCTTGACGTAGTCCTCGTAGGGCGTCGTACCGGCGAAGTCGAGATGCGGGGTCTCGGGCTCAGCGGCCTCATGAGGGGGGCGAGCCTGGTGGGACATCACTGTCTCCTGTTGTTACTCAGGGTAGCGGTCCGCCCCTGCCGATGCCGGCACGGGGGCCCCGGTCCCCAAGCGGAATCCTCCGCAATCCCATCGGATACGGCAAGGCCCGTCTGCTGCCAGACGGGCCACACCGGGAACTCCCGTAAGGGTCAGCCCAGGGTCTGGGCGGCCGTCGGGGAGGAGTCCTTCAGGAACTGCGAGCAGCGCTCGTACTCCTCCTGCTCGCCGATGGACTGGGCGGCGCGGGCGAGGGCGTGCAGGGCGCGCAGGAAGCCGCGGTTCGGCTCGTGCTCCCAGGGGACCGGGCCGTGGCCCTTCCAGCCGTTGCGGCGCAGGGCGTCCAGGCCGCGGTGGTAGCCCGTACGGGCGTAGGCGTACGACTCCACGACCGCGCCCCGCTCGAACGCGTCGTCGGCCAGCTGGGCCCAGGCGAGGGAGGAGGTCGGGTACTTGGCGGCGACGTCCGCGGGCGCGGTGCCCTGGGCGAGGAGTTCGCGGGGCTCCGGGTCGTCGGGGAGGTGGGTGGGGGGCGGGCCGCCGAGGAGGTTTTGGTGGGTTGTCATGGCTCCAGTCTGCCGCCCCGCGGCGTGATCCTCTCGGGTGCCCCGTGCTCCTTCCTTCAACCCCAACGGCGGCGGTTACGCAGCCGAGGAGGTTCTCGGCCCGGTTGCAAGCGCGCAGGGTCGCCCCCAACACCGACGCCCGTGTGGCCCTCGTCACACCCGGTTCCTGTCAGCAATCGGGGCGCCGTCCCGTTCAAGGGGCACGCGAACGAGACAGGAGCATCGCCATGAAGCACCGCATCGTCGTACTCGGCGCCGGATACGCCGGGGCCTTCGCCGCCGGAAACCTGGCCCGCCGGCTCTCCCCCGCCGACGCCGAGATCACCGTCGTCAACGCCGTGCCCGACTTCGTTGAGCGGATGCGGCTCCACCAGCTCGCGATCGGCCAGGACCTCGCGTTCCGCAAGCTCGCCGACGTATTCGCGGGCACCGGGGTCCGGCTGCGCCTGGCGCGCGTCACCGGCGTCGACCCCGAGCGCAGGACCGTCGCCGTGACCGGCGAGGACGGCGACGGCGAGCTCGCGTACGACACGCTTCTCTACGCACTCGGCAGCTCCGTAGCCCACCATGGCGTCCCCGGCGTGGCCGAGAACGCCTTCGATGTGACCGGCCGGTCCTCGGCGCTGCGTCTGCGCGAGCGCCTGGCCGGCCTGGGCGAGGGCGGCACCGTGCTGGTCGTCGGTGAGGGGCTGACCGGCATCGAGACCGCCACCGAGTTCGCCGAGTCCCGGCCCGACCTCACGGTCACGCTCGCCGCCCGCGGCGAGCTGGGCGCCTGGCTCTCCCCGAAGGCCCGCCGTCACCTGCGCCAGGCCTTCGACCGGCTCGGCATCACCGTCCACGAGCACACCGGCATCGAAGCCGTCGAGCCGACACGGGCGATCGCCGCCGACGGTACGTCCCTCCCGGCCGACGTGACCGTCTGGTCGGCCGGGTTCGCCGTGCACCCCATCGCGGCCGCCGGCGGCCTGGAGGTCGCCGAGACCGGCCAGATCGTCGTCGACCGCACCATGCGCTCGGTCTCGCACCCGGACGTCTACGCCGCCGGCGACTGCGCCTACGCGATCGGCGAGAACGGCCGGCCGCTGCCGATGTCCTGCGCCTCGGCCGGCTACACCAACATGCAGGCGACCGCCGCGATCATCGCGCGCCTGACGGGCAGCGAGGCCCCGACCACCGGGCTGAAGTACTACGGCAACCACATCAGCCTCGGGCGGCGGGACGCGATCTTCCAGATGGTGGACGGCGACGTCCGGTCGAAGTCCTGGTACCTGGGCGGCCGGACCGCCGCGTTTCTCAAGTCAGGCGTGCTCAAGGGGGCCGGGTGGAGCATCGCCCACCCGACCTTCGGCATGCCGAAGCGCAAGCGCCGCCTGGCCACCGCGCCTGACCGGGCCGGTGTGAGGGCCGCCGCATAGGCTGCTCCGCATGGACAGCGCAGCCGTCGATCGGTTCGAGGCCAGCCGGGGCCGGCTGGCCTCGCTCGCGTACCGTCTGCTCGGCTCGGCGGCCGACGCCGAGGACGCCGTGCAGGACGCGTTCCTGCGGTGGCAGGCCGCGGACCGGGAACGTATCGAGGTGCCGGAGGCCTGGCTGACCAAGGTCGTCACCAATCTCTGCCTCGACCGCCTCCGCTCGGCGCAGGCGCGCCATGAGCGCGCTGTCGGAGACTGGCTGCCCGAGCCACTCCTCGAGGGCGACCCGATGCTCGGCCCTGCCGACACCTTCGAGCAGCGCGAATCGGTGTCCTTGGCCGTGCTGACCCTCATGGAGCGCCTCGCGCCGGTCGAGCGGGCCGCTTACGTCCTGCACGAGGCCTTCTCGTATCCCCACGCCGAGATCGCCGGGATCCTCGACATCACCGAGTCCGCGAGCCAGCAGCATGTCCACCGGGCCCGACGCCGGGTCGCCGCCGAGCGCCGCGGCGGCGACGCGGTAGACCCCGCGTCCGCGCGCCGCATCGTCGAGGAGTTCCTCGCCGCCGCCACGTCGGGGCGCACCGAACGGCTGGTGGCGCTGCTCACCGACGACGTGACCGCGGTCTCGGACGGCGCCGGACTGGCCAGGCGGCTCCTCCGGTACAAGACGCGCGAGCGCGTCGCCTCCTACGTGCGGGCCGGCTTCAAGCCCACTCCGGCGAAGCGGCGGCTGGCCGGCGGCTCCCCCGCGATGCACATCGCGCTGGTCAACGGTTCCCCGGCCGTCCTCGCCGTGGTCGACGACCGGGTCGTGGGCGCCGTGGCGTTCGAAGTCAGCGACGGCAAGGTCGCGTCCCTGCGCGGCATCGGCGCCGCGGACCGGCTCGCGCGCCTCAATGAGGCCTGGCGGCAACACGAACCCGACGCGCCGGTCATCACCGCATGGTGACCAGAGCCACCGGAATCCAGTGACCCGAGTCGGAGCGAGGACGGAACCCCGCTGCCGCCGCGTGGACGCGACCAGCCACAACGTGCCCGCAGCCGAAGGACGGCCCGAAGCTACGCAGGTTCGTCGGCCTCCAGCGGCGGAGACGTGACACAGCCGTGCCTCTTGCATTCCGGGTGGCGGCAGCCCGGGGGTGGGCGGCGGATCAGGGTGAAGGCCAGTGCCGCCCCCACCACCAGCACGCCCGCGCAGATCGGCATCGCGCGGTCGAACGACGCGTCGAAGGCGGCCGCGGAGCGGTACGCCTCCGGACCCATCCCCGCCAGAAGAGGCAGCGCGGCCACGGCCACCAGGCCCGCCGCCCGCGCCGCCGCGTTGTTGATGCCGCTGGCCAGGCCCGCCCGGGCGGTGTCGACGGAGGCGAGGACCGTGGCGGTCAGCGGGGCGACCACGGTGACCAGGCCCGTGCCCATGACGAGCAGGGCCGGGAGGACGTCCGTGAGGTAGTTCGCGTCGGGGCCCACCCGGAGCATCAGCAGCATCGCCGCAGCGCACAGAAGAGGGCCGACGGTGAGCGGCAGGCGCGGGCCCGTGCGGTCGGCCAGCGCGCCGGAGCGGGCCGAGAACAGCAGCATCATGGCCGTCGTGGGGAGCAGGGCCGTACCGGCCTGCAGGGCGGAGTAGCCGGCCACCACCTGCAGCTGGAGCGCGGTGAGGAAGAAGAAGCCGCCGAAGGCCGCGTACACGCACAGGGTGACCAGGTTGACCGCCGTGAACTGGCGCGAGGCGAAGATGTCCGGCGGGAGCATGGGGTCGGGGCGGTGCTTCTCGACGTAGACGAAGGCGACGGCCGCGACCACGCCCCCGACCGCGCTCAGCGTCACGCCCAGGGAGCCCGTGGGGGCCTCGATGAGCGCGTAGGTGAGCAGGGCGAGCGCCAGGGCGCCCAGGGCCGCGCCGAGGACGTCGAAGCGGCCGTGAGAGCGCTCGTCGGACGACTCGGGGACGTGGCGCAGGGCGACCGGGACGCACAGCAGCGCCAGCGGCACGTTGAGGAGGAACACCCAGCGCCACCCGGGGCCGTCCACCAGCCAGCCGCCCAGGAACGGGCCGACGGCCGCCCCGATGCCGCCGAAGCCGGACCAGAGGCCGACCGCCCGGCTCCGGTCGTCCGGGTGGAAGGAGGCCTGGATGAGCGCGAGGGAGCCGGGGGTGAGGAGTGCGCCGCCCACGCCCTGGAGGGCCCGGGCGGCGATGAGGACCCCGGACGTGGGGGCCAGGCCGCACAGCAGGGACGCGGCCGCGAACCAGATGACCCCCAGCACGAAGATCTTCCGGCGGCCGTAGCGGTCCCCGAGCGAGCCGCCCAGCAGGATCAGGCCGGCCAGCGTGACCATGTACGCGTTGACCGTCCACTGCAGGGCGGCGAGGCTCGCGCCCAGGTCGCGGCCGATGGTCGGGAGCGCCACGTTGACGACGGTCGAGTCCAGCATGGCCATGCTGGAGCCGAGGACGGTGGTGAACAGGATCCACTTGCCCTGGGGCGCGGTGATCCGGACGTCGGGCATGCTCCCAGGTATACAGCGGACCCGGCGCCGTGGCACCGGGTCCGTCGAAGACGTCGTGAGACGTGCTTACTTGATCTTGTTGCCCGCGGAGCGCAGGTTCTGCGTGGCCTCGACGACACGCGCGGCCATCGACGCCTCGGCCAGCTTGCCCCAGGTGCGCGGGTCGTAGGTCTTCTTGTCGCCGACCTCGCCGTCGACCTTCAGGACGCCGTCGTAGTTCTTGAACATGTGCGCGGCGACCGGACGGGTGAAGGCGTACTGGGTGTCCGTGTCGAGGTTCATCTTCACGACGCCGTTCTCCAGCGCGGTGAGGATCTCCTGCTCGGTGGAGCCGGAGCCGCCGTGGAAGACGAAGTCGAACGGGGAGGCCTTGCCGAACTTGGCGGCGACGCCGTCGTTCAGCTCCTTCAGCAGGTCGGGGCGGAGCACGACGTTGCCCGGCTTGTACACGCCGTGCACGTTGCCGAAGGAGGCGGCCAGCAGGTAGCGGCCCTTCTCGCCCAGGCCCAGGGCCTCGGCGGTGCGGATCGCGTCCTCGACCGTGGTGTACAGGGAGTCGTTGATCTCGTGGGAGACGCCGTCCTCCTCGCCACCGGTCGGGGTGATCTCCACCTCGAGGATGATGTTGGCGCGGCGGGCCTGCTCCAGCAGCTCCTGCGCGATGGCCAGGTTGTCGGCCAGCGTCTCGGCGGAGCCGTCCCACATGTGGGACTGGAACAGCGGGTTACGGCCGGCCTTGACGCGCTCCTCGGAGAGCGCGAGCAGCGGACGTACGTACCCGTCGAGCTTGTCCTTCGGGCAGTGGTCCGTGTGCAGCGCGACGTTGACCGGGTACTTCTCGGCGACGATGTGCGCGAACTCGGCGAGCGCGACCGCGCCGGACACCATGTCCTTGCTGTACTGGCCGCCCAGGAACTCGGCACCGCCCGTCGAGATCTGGACGATGCCGTCGCTCTCCGCCTCCGCGAAGCCGCGCAGCGCCGCGTGCAGGGTCTGGGTCGAGGTGACGTTGATGGCCGGGTAGGCGAACTTGCCTGCCTTCGCCCGGTCGAGCATCTCGTTGTAGACCTCGGGGGTTGCGATGGGCATCTGTCCGCTCCTTGGAGTGTGCGGGTTGGCGATCTGCGTACTACGGCCCTGACCTAGACCTTGGGGGCGACGTCATCGTCGTCCCCATCTTTCCAGACATGACGTGATGGTCGGCGCCCCCGGTCAAGTCCAGGTCAAACCGGCGCGTCAGTCCAGACCCAGTTCATCCTTCGAGAAGGCGAAGACGTACGGCACCCCCGCCTGCTCGGCGACCGCCTCGGCCGCCCCGGTCGCCCGGTCCACGATCGTGGCGACGGCGACGACCTCGGCGCCGGCCTCGCGCAGCGCCTCCACGGCGGTCAGCACGGAGCCGCCGGTGGTGGACGTGTCCTCCACGGCCAGCACCCGGCGGCCCTTGACCTCGGCGCCCTCGATACGGCGCTGCAGGCCGTGCGCCTTGCCCGCCTTGCGGACCACGAAGGCGTCCAGGACCTTCCCGCGCGCGGCGGAGGCGTGCAGCATCGCGGTGGCCACCGGGTCGGCGCCCAGGGTCAGCCCGCCGACGGCCTCGAAGTCCAGCTCGGCGGTCAGGTCGAGCATGACCTGACCGACCAGCGGAGCGGCCTCGCCGTCCAGCGTGATCCGGCGAAGGTCGATGTAGTAGTCGGCTTCCTTGCCCGACGACAGGGTCACCTTGCCGTGCACCACGGCCTTGTCCTTGATCTGCTGCAGCAGCGCGCCACGTACGTCCGTCATGCCGAACAGCTTAGAGGCGCCGCCAGCTCCAAGTGGTCGTCGCCTCCAGCGGCTCCAGCGGTGTGACCAGGCGGGGCAGCGTGTTCAGGCCGTTGGGCGGGCCGGTCTGCGGCTCGACGCACACCGCCTCCGCCTGCTCGTCGTAGACGACGACCCACTCCTCGCGGCTGGTCACCTTCAGCTCCAGCTGCCCGGGCCAGGTGAGGGTGACGTCGACGCCGTCGGGCATGCCGAAGCAGTCGTCCCAGGGGCCGGGCTTGGGGTCGACGCGGTTGCCGGTGGGCAGGTGGTCGGCGCCGCGCTCCTCCTGCCAGGCGGGCGTGAAGTCCAGCCGGACGTCCTGGCCGCCCAGATTCCGGTGGAACCAGGGGTGCCAGCCGATCTGCGCCGGGAAGGAGTCGTCGTACGCCTCCACGGACATGGTCAGCGTCAGGCTGTCCTCGGTCAGCGTGACGACATGGGTGACGCGGCCGCGGTGCGGCCAGGGGTCGCCCAGGTCGTGCGTGATGACGGCCTCGTGCGCGTCGACGCGGGCGGTGCGCCAGGCGCCGTCGCGTGCGGTGCCGTGGATGGCGTGCGGCGGCGAGTTGAGGGGCATCTGGCGGACGGTGGCGCCGTCCAGGAAACGGCCGTCCCGGATCCGGCCGCACCAGGGCACCATCGGGAAGCAGCCGTAGCGCTCGCCCTGGCGCAGCACCTCCGTGCCGCCGATCCGGAGCCCACCGATACGGCCGCCGTTGCCGGGCCGCACGCTCACTTCCGCGTCGCCCGCGGTCAGCGTGATGTCTTCGTTACTCACGGGACGACCCTACTGGGGCGATCAAGAGGGCGTGCGCCGTCCCGGCGGTGCCAGGGTGGGGGGATGAAGTACATGGTGCTGATGTACGCCGACCCCGCGGCGACCGAGGCCATGACCGCCGAGCAGCGCGCCGAGGTGTTCCAGCGGCACGAAGCGCTCCACGAGGACCTGGCGGACACCGGCGAGATACTGAACGGCGCCGGGCTGGCCTACCCGAGGGACACGGCCACCCTCCGCTGGGCCGGGCAGGGGTCGGTCGCGGCGGACGGTCCGCTCACGGACGCGGCCGAGCAGGTCACCGCCTACTACGTCATCGAGTGCGCAACCCCGGAGCGGGCGCGTGAGATCGCCGAACGCGTCCTCGACTTCCATGTCGTGGCGGTCGAGGTACGGCCGGTGCACGACTGGTTCGGCATGGGCGACGAGGGGCCGGGGCGCTAGATCCCGTGCCCTAGCGGCGCTTGCGCAGGGCGCGGCCCAGGACGATCGCCGAGGCCAGGGCCAGGGCCGCCGCGGGGGCCGCCCAGCGCAGGGCCGGGTTCCCGGCGACGGTCTGGGGGGCCGGTACGGGGGCGTAGCGGCCGCGCGGCGGGGCATGGTCGACCTCCTCCGCGCTGCGGCCGATCATCGTGCGGCGCGCGTGCGCGGCCTCGGCGGGGGGCTCGCCCAGGTCGGTGAAGTCTTCGGTGAAGCGGTCGTCGGGGGTGGTCTCGTCCGTGTCGCGGTCCAGGGACGGCGGGGGGACCTCGGTGTCGAAGACCGACGTGTGCTCCGGCTCCTGTTCCTGCTCCGGTGCCTGCTCCTCCGTGGTCTCTGCCGTCTCCGCCAGGCTCTCCACGAAACGGTTCAGCAGCCGGGTCGCCGCGGAGGCGACCGCGTCCGCCGGAAGTTCCGCGACACGGCCGTCCGCGTCCGCCGTGCCCTCGACCGTGACGGTGGTGCCGCCCTCGGTGCCCGTGAGGCGCAGGGTGAGGGCGAGTTTGACGCTGCCGGTGCCGCGGGCCTCGGTGGCGTCGCCCTCGACGGCGTACGTGCCGTTCTCGCGGGGCGTGACGCGGACCGCTCCGCGATAGGTGACGGAGTGCCCGCCCACGCGCAACTTCAGGCGTCCTGCGACGGGTTCGGCGCCGGCGTCCTGCTGGAGTCCGGGGACCGCCCGCGCCACCCGTGCGGGGTCGGCGAGGGCTTCTCTGAGCCGCTCGACCGGAACCGGGACGAAGACCTGGTGCTCCATGTCGGCTGAGCCTACCCAGGAGCGAGCGGAACGTACCCTCCCGCGCCGTCCCGGCCAGCCGGAAAGTGAAGCACCTCGCCTCAGTACCGTGGATGCACCAGCGTCGACGCGGGCAGGCCGTCGATCCGCGTGCGTTCGACCGCCCTCGCGTCGGCGATCAGGTCGGCCTGCGTCAGAGTTCGCGGACGCGGGCCCCCGGGGCTCAGGGCCAGGCGGGGAGCGGAGTCCCCCGGCACCGCCACCAGAAACCCCCAGTCGTGCGGCGCCCGCGACGCCCCCGCCGAGCGGTCCGGCCCCGCCGGGAAGCCGGAGTCGTGGCCCAGGACCCGGTACGGGGAAGCGGCGAAGCCGGAGGCTCGGAGCGTCGACGCCACCGTCCAGAAGACGCGGGGGCGGGCGGCGACGGGGCCCGCGTGCACCACCAGGCGGCCGTCGGGGGCCAGGACGCGGCGGGTCAGGCCGTAGAACTCCTGTGAGTACAGCTTGGTGCTGGCCGTGATGCCGGGGTCGGGCAGGTCCGCGATCACGACGTCGTACGCCGTCTGCGGCGCCCCGCGCAGCCAGGTGAGGGCGTCCGCCGTGGTGACGCGGACGCGGGGGTCGGCGAAGGCGTGGCCGTTGAGGGCGGACAGGCCCGGGTCGTTGCGGGCCAGGCCGATCAGGCCGGGGTCGAGTTCGACGACGTCGACGCGGCGCACACCGCCGTACCGCAGGACTTCGCGGGCGGCCAGGCCGTCGCCGCCGCCGAGGATCAGCACGCGCGCGTGCGGGCCGGTCATCGCGGGGTGGACCAGCGCCTCGTGGTAGCGGCGCTCGTCGCGGCCGCCGACCCGCAGCCGGCCGTCCAGGAAGAGGTCGAGGGGGCGGCCATGGGTGCCGCCGGCGAGGACGACCTCCTGGACGTCGGTCTGCAGGGCGACCCGGACGTCCCTGCCGTACACCGCGTGCCGGGCGGCGCGTTCGAACTCGTCGGCGAGGGCGGCGGCGGAGGCGAGCACGGCGAGGACGGCGAGGCCGACGAGCAGCAGGGTCCAGCGGGCGCGGCGGGTCAGGTCGCGGCGGAACAGGCCGAGGACCAGGGCGCCGCCCGCGACCACGTTGACACTGCCGGTGAGCAGGGCGCCGGTCAACTGGCCCAGGAAGGGCAGGAGCAGGAAGGGGAAGGCGAGGCCGCCGACCAGTGCGCCGACGTAGTCCGCCGCGAACAGGTCGGCCACCGCGCCGCCCGCGTCCTGGCGGCGGATCCGCTGGATCAGCTCCATCAGCAGGGGGACTTCGGCGCCGACGAGCAGGCCGATGGCGAGGGAGAAGGCGACCAGGAGAGCGCGCGGGCCGTCGGCCCACACCCCGCCCCAGCCGCCGGTCCAGGCGAAGACCGCGTACAACGCCATCGCGCTGCAGCCGCCGACCAGGGCGAGTGCGGTCTCGATCGCGCCGAAGCCGGCGGCCGCGTGCCAGCGCAGCCGCTTGGCGGCGAGGGAGCCGATGCCCATCGCGAAGACCATCACGGACAGCACGACGGAGGCCTGGGTGACCGAGTCGCCGATCAAGTACGAGGCGAAGGCGACGAGTTCGAGTTCGTACACCAGTCCGCAGGCCGCGCACACGAAGACGCACACGAGGACCAGGAACCGCCCGGTGCCGGGCCGGACGGGCAGCCGTGCGGGGCCGCCGGTCCAGGGCGCGGCACCCGGGCGCGCAGGGGCGTGCGGTTCGATCACGTTGCGACGTTACGTCACATGCTCGGTACGCTTCGTCACCCACACGTGTGGAACTCGGGCACTTGACGTATCGGGGGTTTATGTCCGCCGAGAGCCTGTCCGACGAGTCCCGGATCGACTCGGCCACCGCTCCTGGTCCGACTGGACCACCGCTACTGGTTCGACCGAACCACCGTCACCCGCGCCCCGACCCGGGTCCGTGTCGCCACCAACTGGCCGTCCTGCGGGTAGGCGTGCCAGGTGCGCCAGTGCACCTGGCCCTCGTGGCGCTGGGCCAGCATCGCGGTGAAGGCGTGCGGGCTGCCGGGGAAGACACCGGCGAGGCCGTGCGGATGGTCGGAGACCAGGGCCAGCAACTCCTGGGCCCGGCCCGCGAAGGAGCCCGGCGTGAGAACCTCGACGCGCGCCGCGAACTCGTACTCCCAGTCGCCGACCCGCTTGGCGACGCCCAGCGGCAGCGGGGTACTGGACCCGGGGATGCACGCGACCGTCTCCGAGCAGTCACCCCGCTGCTCCTCCAGGAGCACCTGGTGGGATGCGCCGAGCAGTCTCAACTGCAGCTTCGCCCCGGTCAGTTCCAGATCGAGGGTGGCCAGCGCGGGCAACGGCTCGCGCCCGAGGGCCCAGGCGAGGTCGGCAGCACGGGTATCGGTATAGGAGGTGTTCAGGGTCGTGAGCATGGATCGGCTCCGCTAACACGCAAAGAAGAGGGGGGAGATCGGCCATGTCAGCCCGGTCAGCCCGGCCGGCCCGGCCGGGGAGGGGAGTCTGCAAGGACGTCCGAGGGGCTGCGTTGGTGATTTAGAGGGAATCATGAAGAGTGGCTCCGCCACAGCGTTTTTACCCAACTTCGTGGGGTTTCCATCCCTCAGAGGGCTCCACAGCTCAACTGTTCAACTACGGCGTACGCCCGGCGCGCGGACAAAACGGCCGGACGCCCACGGAATGCCTTCGTCCGACGGGCGCCCGGCAGCGGAAAAGCTCAGCTGCCCCGTGTCAGCTGCCTCCCCCGCATCCGCCCCCGCCACCGCACGAGGAACCCCCGCCGCAGGAGGAACCTCCGCCGCACGACGAGTGACCGCCCCCGCAGGAGTGGTGCCCGCCGGAGTGACCCCCGTGGTGGCCCCCGGAGTGGTGGCCGCCGGACGACGATCCGCCGTCTCCCCCGCCGGCCCACCAGCTGCCGCTGCTGTCCCCCTGGTACGACGCCGAGGACGACGAGCCGCCGCCGCCGAGCCATCCGCTCCGGCGAGCCGCGGACGCGACGACCCCGACGCAGATGAGCGCGACCACCAGGATGATGAAGACGGTGCCCATGGCGTCACCTTCTTTCCGTTCCCCCGAAGCGGCCCCCGTGGACGCCTCGTCCGTTCCCGCCTCTCGTGCGGTGACGGGGGGATGCCCGGACGTCTCATCCGTCAAAGCAGAGTTGAGGAAGTTCTGAGGGTCAACGCCTGGAAAAGACCCCTGACCTGCACAGACGGGCAGATCAGGGGCCTTCGATGTCTCACTGGGCCGCCTGTGGGCCGTGATCTTCCTCCGAGGCACGCCGCAAGGCGGTGAGGTTCATTGACCGTCGCTGGTCTCGATATGGACCCTCGTCAGGGTGAACAGGATCAGGAGGTCGATCGTCATCATGGGGATGGCCCACAACGGGTAGTACGGAACGAACATGAACTGAGTGATCAGGCTGATCGCTGCCACCGCTACACCGGCCCCGCGACCCCAGCTCTGGCCTGCCAGGACTCCCAGGCCGGCAACGACGAGTGCCACTCCGATCACAAGGTGGATCCAGCCCCAAGCCGTCAGGTCGAACCGGTAGGAGTACCGGGACGCGGCGAACAGGCTGTCCTGTGCGATTCCGGCTGCGCCCATCAGAATGCTGAGGGGCCCACTGAGCATCATCATGATCCCGGCGAACGAGGATGCGTCGATGATCGCGTGTCCTCGCTGTGTCCTGTTCGGCACCGTTGTCATGGCAGCAGCCTTCCTGTACAGCGCGGTCAACCGATGCACACCGCCCGCGCGAAGCCAGCCACGCTCCCTTGCCAGCATGGCCGCAATCCTTCGTCACCGCGACTGCAACCCGCGCCGCCACCAGGGCATTGCCGCAGGTGCCGCGAAGGGCACACCCGCACCCCGGGCGACGGCTGACATCAGCGGCTGACGCCGCCCCGGGCCCTCCGAGAGCAGCCGACGACGACGGACGACGACAGATGACGAAGGCCTTCCCCCGGTCAAAGCCGGCGCGTCGGGTCTCACCGAAGGTGTTCATCCGCGAAGCCATGTTGAGGAAGTCCAGAGCCAGGGCGCAGGATGGCCGGCATGACCTCCAGCGCGCGCCCGCACCTCAACCGCCGTCTCGCCGAGTTCGGGACGACGATCTTCGCGGAGATGTCCGCCCTCGCCGTGTCGACCGGGTCGATCAACCTGGGCCAGGGCTTTCCCGACACCGACGGCCCGGAGGAGGTCCGGGAGGCCGCCGTACGGGCGCTGCGCGACGGGCGCGGCAACCAGTACCCGCCAGGTCCGGGCGTCCCCGAGCTGCGCACCGCGATCGCCGCGCACCAGCAGACCCGCTACGGGCTGTCGTACGACCCCGACACCGAGGTGCTGGTCACGGCCGGCGCCACGGAGGCCATCGCGGCCTCCCTGCTGGCGCTGCTGGAGCCGGGCGACGAGGTGGTGGCCCTGGAGCCGTACTACGACTCCTACGCGGCGAGCATCGCGATGGCGGGCGGCAGGCGGGTGCCGGTGACGCTGCGGCCCCACGAGGGCCGCTTCCGGCTGGACCTGGACGAGCTGCGCGCGGCGGTCACGGACCGCACCCGGCTGCTGCTGATCAACACTCCGCACAACCCGACCGGTACGGTCCTCACGCGCGCCGAGCTGGCCGCGATCGCCGAGCTGGCGGTCGACCGGGACCTGCTGGTGGTGACGGACGAGGTCTACGAGCACCTGGTCTTCGACGACGCCGAGCACCTGCCGCTGGCCGCGTTCCCCGGGATGCGCGAGCGGACGGTGACGATCGGCTCGGCCGGCAAGACCTTCTCGTTCACCGGCTGGAAGGTCGGCTGGGTGACGGCGGCGCCGGAGCTGGTGACCGCGGTCCGCTCGGCGAAGCAGTTCCTGACGTACGTCTCCTCGGGCCCGTTCCAGTACGCGGTGGCGGAGGCCCTGGCGCTGCCCGACTCCTACTTCGACGGCTTCCGGCGGGACATGCTGGCCCGCCGCGACATCCTCGCGGAGGGGCTGACGGCAGCGGGCTTCGAGGTCTTCAAGCCGGCCGGCACCTACTTCATCACGACCGACATCCGCCCCCTCGGCGAGAAGGACGGCTTCGCCTTCTGCCGCGCCCTGCCCGAGCGGGCGGGCGTGGTGGCCATTCCCAACGCGGTCTTCTACGACGACCGCGAGGCGGGGGCGCCGTTCGTGCGCTTCGCGTTCTGCAAGCGCGAGGAGGTCCTGCGCGAGGCGGCGGAGCGGCTGCGGCGCATGTGAGCCCTGTCCGGGGGCCTGCGCCCCCGGACCTGGCCGGACGTGGTTACTCCCCGTCTTCCTCGGGCTTCTCCGCGTCGTCGATCTCCTGCTCCAGACCCAGCTGCTCGACCAGCCACTTGTCGAACTCGATCGCGGCCCGCACCCAGCTGACCGTGGAGGAGACCCAGTGGTTGATGTCGACGCCGGTACCGATCAGCATCTGGGCCTCACCGATGAGGCGGACCGTGCCGTCGTCGTGGGTGTGGGTGTACACCTTGGGCCACAGCGTGCGGCGGTTCCAGTCGTCGATGGACTCGAGCAGCTGCGGCTTCTCGTCGATCTTGTGGGGGCGGTCGTAGAAGGTCCGCACCGAGAAGACCGCCTGCTCCGGCTCCCCACGGAACATGAAGTACGTGCGGAACTGCTCCCACGGCGCCGCGAGGTCTCCCTCCTCGTCTACGACGTACTTCAGCTCCATCTGGTCGAGGAGCTGCTTCACGAGGTCCTGATCCGGGACGACGGGGCCACCCGGTCCCTGGGGCTGCGGCTCGGGCTGGCCCCCGAAGTTCGGAATCGAGGACGGGTCGATGGTCACCGTGTTTTTCCCTTCGTACGGATTCCGTCATCCTCCCCCATGCGGGGAGGGGGGTGGCAAGCCCCGACGGGGCCTGTCAGCCGTCGGCTGACATGATCCGTCTGGACGGGTGGCGGGTCGGTGAGCGGCGGGGGGCGGCGTGGCGTCTCGAGGGTGGACCAGATGGGGCCTTTTCGCGCTGGTGGGGGCACTTCCCGTACTGGTCCTGGGGTGGCTGGCCGTGGTGGTGGTGAGGTTCGCGACCTCGGACTATCCGCTGGGCGGGGGCCCGGAGAAGGTGCCGTGCGCCGAGGCCCTGGACTTCGGTGGGGCGAAGCTGCCGGAGGGGGCGTACGACACCGAGTGCACGGTGCAGGCCTGGATGGACACCGACTACGAGGCCACCTTCCGGATGCCTCGGGCGGGGGTTCGTGACTGGCTGACGGGCACCTACCCGAAGGGGCCCGCGCCCGGCACGGAGCTGTGCGACGAGAGCGCGGACCTGTGTCTGAACCTTGACTCCGACGAGCACGCGCCCCCGGCCGGCGTCGACGCGAACGCGGTCGTCGTGAACGTGACGTACGAGGGCCCGGACACCGCGCGGGTGAGCTTCTCGGCGTTCACCGTGTGAAGCGTCTGAGCCGACCGCCGAAACGCGGCGGGCCCCCTCCTCCGGCCACCGGAAGGTGAGCGGAGGAGGGGGCCGCACGCCGACGCGTCCTACAGCGTCTTGCCCGTCGCCGGGCCCACGATCAGCCCCTCGCCGAAGCGGTCCACACGGACCGTGTCGCCGTCCTTGACCTCGCCGGAGAGGATCTCCCTGGCGAGCCGGTCACCGATGGCGGTCTGGACCAGGCGGCGCAGCGGGCGGGCGCCGTAGGCCGGGTCGTTGCCCTCGTCCGCCAGCCAGGCCAGGGCCTCGGGGGTGACGTCCAGGGTGAGCCGGCGCTCGGCCAGCCGCTTGGCCAGCCGGTCGATCTGGAGCCGGGCGATCCGGGCCAGCTCCTCCTTGTCCAGGGCCGAGAAGACCACGAGGTCGTCGAGCCGGTTGAGGAACTCCGGCTTGAAAGAGGTCCGTACGACCTCCAGGACCTGCTCCTTCTTCTCCGCCTCGCCGAGCACCGGGTCGACCAGGTACTGGCTGCCCAGGTTGGAGGTGAGCACCAGGATGGTGTTGCGGAAGTCGACCGTGCGGCCCTGACCGTCCGTCAGGCGGCCGTCGTCCAGCACCTGCAGCAGGATGTCGAAGACCTCGGGGTGGGCCTTCTCGACCTCGTCCAGCAGCACCACGGTGTAGGGGCGGCGGCGGACGGCCTCGGTCAGCTGGCCGCCCTCCTCGTAGCCGACGTACCCGGGGGGCGCGCCGACCAGGCGGGCCACGCTGTGCTTCTCGCCGTACTCCGACATGTCGATGCGGACCATGGCCCGCTCGTCGTCGAAGAGGAAGTCCGCGAGGGCCTTGGCGAGTTCGGTCTTGCCGACGCCGGTCGGGCCGAGGAAGAGGAAGGAGCCGGTGGGGCGGTCGGGGTCGGCGATGCCCGCGCGGGCCCGTCGTACGGCGTCGCTCACGGCCCGTACGGCCTCGGTCTGGCCGATGAGCCGCTTGCCCAGCTCGTCCTCCATGCGCAGCAGCTTCTGCGTCTCGCCCTCCAGCAGGCGGCCGGCCGGGATTCCGGTCCAGGCGGCGACGACGTCGGCGATGTCGTCGGAGCCGACCTCCTCCTTGACCATGGTGTCCCTGGCGGCCTCCTCCTCGGCCTCCGAGGCTTCCTCCAGCTCCTTCTCCAGCTGCGGGATCTCGCCGTACAGCAGCTTGGCCGCGGTGTCGAAGTCGCCGTCGCGCTGGGCGCGTTCGGCCTGACCGCGCAGGTCGTCGAGGCGCTCCTTCAGCTCACCGACCCGGTTGAGGGACTGCTTCTCCTTCTCCCAGCGGGCGGTCAGGCCGCGCAGCTCCTCCTCCTTGTCGGCGAGGTCGCGGCGCAGCTTCTCCAGACGTTCGCGGGAGGCCGGGTCGGTCTCCTTGGCGATCGCCAGCTCCTCCATCTTCAACCGGTCGACGGAGCGCTGGAGTTCGTCGATCTCGACGGGGGACGAGTCGATCTCCATGCGGAGGCGGGAGGCCGCCTCGTCGACGAGGTCGATGGCCTTGTCGGGCAGGAAGCGGGAGGTGATGTACCGGTCGGAGAGGGTGGCGGCCGCGACCAGCGCGCTGTCCGCGATCTGCACCTTGTGGTGGGCCTCGTACCGGCCCTTGAGGCCGCGCAGGATGGCGATGGTGTCCTCGACGGTCGGCTCGGCGACCAGCACCTGCTGGAAGCGGCGCTCCAGGGCGGGGTCCTTCTCGATCCGCTCCCGGTACTCGTCCAGCGTGGTGGCGCCGACCATGCGCAGCTCGCCGCGGGCCAGCATCGGCTTGAGCATGTTGCCCGCGTCCATGGCGGAGTCCCCGCCGGCGCCGGCGCCCACGACGGTGTGCAGCTCGTCGATGAAGGTGATGATCTGCCCGTCGGAGTCCTTGATCTCGGCGAGCACGGACTTCAGCCGCTCCTCGAACTCGCCGCGGTACTTGGCACCGGCCACCATCGCGCCGAGGTCGAGGGAGACCAGCCGCTTGTCCTTCAGCGACTCGGGGACGTCCCCCTTCACGATCCGCTGGGCGAGCCCCTCGACCACGGCGGTCTTGCCCACGCCGGGCTCGCCGATGAGGACGGGGTTGTTCTTCGTACGACGCGACAGCACCTGCACGACCCGGCGGATCTCCTGGTCCCGCCCGATGACCGGGTCGAGCCGGCCCTCGCGGGCGGCGGCGGTGAAGTCGGTGCCGAACTTCTCCAGGGCCTTGTACTGGCCCTCGGGGTCGGCGGTGGTCACGCGGCGTCCTCCCCTGGCCTTCCGGAAGGCCTCCTCAAGCTTCTTCGCATCCGCCCCTTGCCCCTGGAGCACCTCGCCGGCCGCGCCGCCCTTCGCGGCGATGCCGATCAGCAGGTGCTCGGTGGACAGGTACTCGTCACCGAGTGCCTTCGCCCGCTCGGCGGCGTCCGCGAGCACCGCGAGCAGCTCCCGGTTGGGCTGCGGGGGCGCCACGGTGGAGCCGGTCACGCTGGGCAGCGAGGCGAGCACCCGCTCGGCTCCGGAGCGTACCGCCACCTGGTCGGCCTCCACGGCGGCCAGCAGGTCGGTGATGTTCTCGTTGTCCTGCCCCGCGAGCAGCGCGAGGAGCAGGTGAGCGGGCGTGAGGTCGGGGTGCCCCTCGGTCACGGCCCGGTTGCTGGCCGCGTTGATCGCGTCCCGGCTCCTGTTGGTCAGCTCGGCGTCCACGTTCGCGTTCTCCTCCTCGGCGGCGGCTCGTCGGCCGTCTCTCCCGGACCGTCTCCCACTGCTGACTTAACCAGCGTACACAAAGTTGAGTCTATTCCACTCAAGGTACGGGCGGCCCCCCACCTTGGGGATTGCAGCTTCCTGCAACTAGGTTTCGGCGCATGCCCACCTACTCCCAGGACCCGGCCGCCCCGGACGAGCCGTACCTCGCCTTCTGGCGGGAACGGCACCTGTGCACCCTGACCACGCTGCGTCCCGACGGCAGCCCGCACGTGGTGCCGGTCGGGGTGACGTACGACCCCGGGGCGCGGCTGGCCAGGGTGATCACGAACAAGACGAGCGCGAAGGTGTCCCACGTCCTCGCGGCCGGGCCCGAGGGCGCGCGGGTCGCCGTGTGCCAGGTGGACGGCCGGCGCTGGGCCACGCTGGAGGGCCGGGCGCAGGTGCGCACCGAGCCGGAGCGGGTGACGGAGGCGGAGCGGCGGTACGCCGAGCGCTACCACCGGGAGCCCGGGGAGAACCCCTCCCGGGTGGTGATCGAGATCACACTGGAGCGGGCGCTCGGGCGGGGCTGAGGCGAGGGCTGAAGCAGGACTGAGGCGGGCCGGTCAACCGGTCGGTTTCGGCCACCTGGTACCGCTCCCATACCCCGAAATGTCGCCACAAACTGCAGCGGCGTCACCGTGTTCAGGTCACGGTGACGCCGCTGCGGGGGGAAGCACCTGAGCGATTTTTTTACGACGGGGGAATCGCGTCAGGCACTGCGGGGGGTGGCCGAAATAGTCCTCAAGTCCGCGATCTCCGGTTCTGCCAGCCGGTGGTCACGTTGGTCCAGGTTCACAAAGATCATGCCGTACCGGATGGCACACCGGACCGGCTGCGGCGCCCCGCGGGGCTTGCGCAGGCACCGGTACGCCCGAACGTCCTCGTCCTCGTCCCGGGTGACGACGACCGGCTCGCCGAACACGGTCACCATCAGCGAGTCACCACTGTGGGGGATGGCGGTGACCAGGTCGATGAAGTGCCAGCCCGAGCGGTAGGCGGTGGCCATTTCGCGTCGGAAGGAGCGGTCGTCTGGTGGAGTGGTCACGTCAGCTCCACGCGGTGTCGTCTGGGAAGGCGGCAGCGGTGCCCGCGTCGGTCTGGTCTGTTTTGGCCGTGACAGACCAAGCGGTGTCCGCTCGCACGTCACCCTTCGCGCCAGAGAGGCCACTCAGCGATCCGAAGGCCACAACGGCGGAGAAGGCGGCGACAAGTATCGAGCGAAGCATTCTCTTTCGCATAGTCGGCTTCGTCCTCACTTGAAAGTCCCCTCTTCCCCCGTCGAACAAGACGATGGCTCATTCGGGCACGTCATGGCCACACATTCAGTGCATCATGTTCCTGCATGTTCAGGACCCTGGGGGGTGGAGATTTGGTGACGAATCGCATTAAAGAGACACATCCCCATGCCTTGACCGATCTGTGTGAGGCAGGGAGCCGTCTCTACGCGAACGCGCTGCGCACTGGCCGTATCGCCCGCGCAGATGCGGAGGTCGCCCCCTGTCTGATGGAGTTCGACCTGCTCCATCCCGATCCTGACGACCCGAACTGGCTGCGGCCCGTCCCCGCGTCGGTCGCCCTGGCCCAGCGGCTCAACCCCCTCGAGCGCGAAATCACCGAGCGCAGGCAGTTGTCAACCGAACTTGCTGAGGCGTTCGAGCCGTTCATGGACCTCAGCGCCCAGACGACGACGTCCGCGCACGCCGTCACCGTGCTGGAGGGCCTCGACCGGATCAACGCGGCACTCGACCTGGCGACGGCCCAGTGCCAGAACGAGGTCCTCACGGTCCAGCCGGCCCACCGCCACCCCGAACGCAGGCTCATCGAAGCGCTCGAACGTGACAAGCCCCTGATCGAGCGAGGAGTCCGGATCCGGACCCTCTACCAGCACACCGCCAGATACAGCCCCGAACGGCTGGCCTGGGTGGACCAGTTCGCCGCCGGCAAGGTGGAGTACCGCACCATCGACGAACTGGTGGAGCGGCTCATCATCTGCGACGACACCGTGGCGTTCATCCCCATCCGGGACGACCGTCAGGTGGCCCTGGAGCTGCGTCACCCCGGCCTGGTGCGCTACCTGATCAAGGTGTTCGAGTTCATGTGGAACCGGGCGGTGCCGCTGAGCGCCGGCGCGCCCTACGAGACCGCCCCCGACGGCATCACCGACATCCAGCACTCCATCGCCAAGCTCCTGGTCGAGGGCCATGTCGACGAGGCCATCGCCCGCCGCCTGGGCATGAACGTCCGCACCTGCCGCGCCCACATCGCCAAGCTCGCCCAGGCCCTGGGCAGCGGCAGCCGGGCCCAGCTCGGATTTCTCATCGCCCAGTCCGGAATCCTGAAACAGGAGCCCTGAACCACAGGGAGAGAGCCACCCGTGACCGCGAGAGCGCACGACCACGGACCGGAGGAACTGTGCGAGGCGGGTCTGCAGCTCTACACCCGTGCGCTGCGTGAGGGCCAGGTCCCGGCCGGCGACGCCGACGCGCTGCCCTGCCTCCTCGACACGGGGCTCCTGCAGCCGGACGTGGCGGACGCGCGGCGACTGCGACCGGTGGCACCCTCCGTCGCCCTCACCCGCCTGCTGCGCGTCGTGGACGAGGACATAGCCCACCGGCGCCGGCAGGGCGCCCGGCTCACCGAGGCGCTGGAGCCGCTCCTCGCCCTCGCGGCGCCGGACCCGGCCCCGGCGGACGCCGCGGGCATCCGGATGCTGAGCGGACTCGACCGGATCAACGTCGCCATCTCCGAGGCCATGGAGCAGGTCTCCGGAGAGATCCTCGCCATCCAGCCCCACGCCCGCGGCAACCTCGCCGCCCAGGCCACCTCCCTGGCCCGCGACCAGGCCCTGCTGGACCGGGGCGGCCGTATCCGCACCCTCTACCAGCACACCCAGCGCCATGTGCCGCTCGTCGTCGGCCGCTACGAGATGCTGCGCGGCGACGTGGAGGCCCGCACCCTGGACGAGGTCACCGAGCGACTGCTCATCATCGACCGCCGGGTGGCCTTCATCCCGGCGAACAAGGACCGCACGCTCGCCCTGGAGATCCGCCACCCGGCGCTGCTGGACCACTTCGCGATCATCTTCGACCGGCTCTGGCACCTGGCCACCCCGATGCATCCCGAGGCCGCCCAGCGGCCGACCCTGAACGGCGTCACCCCGCGCCAGCGCGCCATCGCCGGGCTGCTGATCGAGGGGCACACCGACGCCGTGATCGCCGACCGGCTCGGCATGAACGTCCGCACCGCCCGCGTCCACATCGCCAAGCTCGCCGCCACCCTGGGCAGCGAGAGCCGGGCCCAACTCGGCTACCTCATCGGACAGTCGGGGATACTCGACCCGGAGGAGGAACACGAGTGAGCGCGGCGCCCCGCCTGCTGCGGTTCGGGCTGCCGCGGCGGATCCCGAAACTGGAGGAGATATCGGAGTGACCGCGGCACCACACCGGGACCACGGAGCCGAAGAGCTGTGCGCCGCCGGGGTGAAACTGTACGAACAGGCCCTGCGCGACGGCCGGTTGCGCGTCGAGGAGGCCGTCGAGGCGCCCTGCCTCACCCGCTTCGGGCTGCTGCACCCGGCCCGCGACGAACCCGCCCGGCTCGAACCCGTCGCCCCCGCCGCCGCCCTGATCCGGATGCTGCGCGGCTCCCGGGCCCGGATCGCGGACGAGTACCGGCGCGAGGACCGGCTGGTGGAGCAGTTCGAGCCGCTGATGCGGACGGACGGACCGCGGGCCGCCGGCGCCGACACCCCGCTGCTGCGCCTGCACAGCGGCACCCAGCGGATCAACCAGGCCCTCACCGAGGCCATGGAGCAGGCGCGCCAGGAGGTCCTGTGCATCCAGCCGAGCGCCGGCATGGCCGGTCCGCGCGGCGAGGCCGCCCATGACGTCGCCTACCACCGCGACCAGCGGCTGCTCGACCGCGGTGGCCGTATCCGCACCCTCTTCCAGCACACCGTGGTCCATCTGCCGGCCGTCCACGCCTACAACGAACGGCTCGTCGGCGACATCGAGGGCCGCTGCCTGGACGAGCTGACCGACCGGCTCATCGTCATGGACCGTACGGTGGCCTTCCTGCCCGCGGACGACGACGGCGCCCTCGCGCTGGAGGTCCGCCACCCCGCGCTGGTCGCGTACTTCGTGACCACCTTCGACCGGCTGTGGCGGCTGGCCACCCCCGTGTACCCGCAACCGGTCCGGCGCCCCACCCTGAAAGGCGTCACGCCCCGGCAGCGCGCCATCGCCCGGCTGCTGGTCGAGGGGCACACCGACGCCGTGATCGCGGAGCGGCTCGGCATGAACGTCCGCACCACCCGGGACCACATCGCCAGGCTCGCCACCACCCTCGGCAGCGACAGCCGGGCCCAACTCGGCTATCTGATAGCCAGGTCCGGGATCCTGGAGCTGGAGGAGGCCGCCCGGTGAACCACCCCGAGCACGGGATCGAGGAGCTGTGCGCCACCGGCGCCCAGCTGTACGAGCAGGCCCTGCGGGTCGGCCACATCCGCGCCGTGGACGCGGCGGACGCCCCCTGCCTCACCGACCTCGGGCTGCTGCACCCGTCCGTCGACGACCTCGGCCGGCTCGAACCCGTCGCCCCCGCCGCCCTGCTGAACCACCTGCTGCGCGGCTCCCGCGCCCGCATCGCCGAGGAACGCCGGCGCGAGGAGCGGCTGACGGAGCTGTTCGAGCCGCTGATGCGCGTCGAGCCCCGGCACAGCACCCACACCGACACCCCCACCCTGCGCATCCTCAGCGGCACGGAACGCATCAACGGCGCCATCAGCGACGCCATGGCCGAGGCCGCCGAGGAGGTGCTCTGCATCCAGCCCAGCATCCACTACAACACCGACCGCGGCCGGACCGCACAGGCGGTGGCCATGGACCGCGACCAGGCGCTGCTCGACCGGGGCGGCCGGATCCGCACCCTCTACCAGCACACCCAGCGCCATGTGCCGCTCGTCCTCGCCCGGTACGAGGACCTGCGCGGGGAGGCGGAGGCGCGCACGCTGGACGAGCTGCCGGACCGGCTCATCGTCGTCGACCGCACGGTGGCGTTCATCCCGGCCGGCGACGACGGCCGGCTCGCCCTGGAGGTACGCCACCCGGCTCTGCTCCGCTTCTTCGTGACCGCCTTCGACCGCCTCTGGCGCCTGGCCACCCCGATGTACCCCGAGGCCGTCCAGCGCCCCTCCCTCAACGGCATCACCCCACGCCAACGCGCCATCGCCGCCCTGCTGGTGGAGGGCCACACCGACACCGTCATCGCCGACCGCCTCGGCATGAACGTGCGCACCGCCCGCGTCCACATCGCCAAACTCGCCACCACCCTCGGCAGCGACAGCCGCGCACAGCTCGGGTATCTGATAGCCAGGTCCGGGATCCTGGAGCTGGAGGAGGCCGCCCGGTGAACCACCGCGAGCACGGGATCGAGGAGCTGTGCGTCACCGGCGCCCAGCTGTACGAGCAGGCCCTGCAGGACGGCCATGTACGGGCCGTGGACGCGGCGGACGCCCCCTGCCTCACCGACCTCGGGCTGCTGCACCCGGTCCTGCACGACCCGGAGCTGCTGGAGCCGGTCTCCCCGGCCGCGGCCCTGCACCGGCTGCTGAGCACCTCGGCGGCGCGGGTCGCCGACGAACGGCGGCGGGAGGCACGGCTGGTGGAGCAGTTCGCGTCGCTGATGCGGATCGACACCCCGCACACCACCGGCCCCGGCACCCCCCTGCTGCGGCTGCACAGCGGTACCGAGCGGATCAACCGGGCCATCACCGAGACGATGGCCGAGGCCACCGATGAGGTGCTCTGCATCCAGTCGCACGCCGGGCTCAGCGGCCCGCGCGGCGAGGCCGCCAGCGTGGCCGCCTACTCCCGCGACCAGGCGCTGCTCGACCGGGGCGGCCGGATCCGCGCCCTCTACCAGCACGCCGTGCGCCATCTGCCGAGCGTGCACGCCGGTTTCGAGCGGCTGCGGGGCGACACCATGGCGCGCGGTCTGGACGAGCTGCCGGACCGGCTCATCGTCGTCGACCGCACAGTGGCGTTCATCCCCGCGGGCGACGACGGCCGGCTCGCGCTGGAGGTACGCCACCCGGCCCTGCTGACGTACTTCGTCACGACCTTCGAGCGGCTGTGGCGGCTGGCCACCCCCATGTACCCCGAGGCCGTCCAGCGCCCCACGCTGAACGGCGTCACCCCCCGCCAACGGGCCATCGCCGCCCTCCTCGTGGAGGGCCACACCGACACCGTCATCGCCGACCGCCTCGGCATGAACGTGCGCACCGCCCGCGTCCACATCGCCAAACTCGCCACCACCCTCGGCAGCGACAGCCGCGCCCAGCTCGGCTACCTCATCGCACGCTCGGGGATCCTTGATCAGGAACCGTGAGCGCGGCCGGCGGGCCGGGGTGCGGGGGGCCGTTCAGGCCCACCTGGGCGATGCGCACGCCCAGTTGGGTACGGCTGGCCGCGCCGAGGGTGTCCGACAGGCGGGCGATGTGGGCCCGGCAGGTCCGCACGCTTATGCCGAGCCGTTCGGCGATCACCGCGTCCTGATGGCCCTCGGCGAGCAGCGCGGCGATGGAGCGCTCGCGGTGCGAGATGCCCTCGATGCCGGTGTCGGGGAGGGGAGCCGTCAGCGGCAGCGCCAGCCGCCACAGCCGCTCGAAGACGGTGACCAGGTACTCGACCAGCGCCGGGTGGCGCAGTTCCAGGGCCATCGTGCGCTCGGAGTTGGCGGGGATGAAGGCGACCGTGCGGTCGAAGAGGATCAGCCGGTCGATGACCTCGTCCAGGGTGCGGGCCTCCACCGTGTCACCCATCAGCTCCAGGTAGTTGAGCAGCCCCTGCCCGTGCCGGGCCACATGCGTGTACAGGTCGCGCATGCGCACGCCCCGGCCGCGCAGCGCCAGCGCCCGGTGCAGTCCCTCGGTCAGCTCGGCCTCGCGCCGGATGCCGCCGGGCTGCACGGTGAGCACCTCGGTGGTGCACGCCTCGGTCGCCTCGTCCATCGCGGCCTGGATGCGGGAGAGCCCGTCCAGCACGCGGATGGCCGTGCCCTCGCCCGGCGCCGACAGGGCCTGCAGCTGCCGGCCCAGACCGGCGTACCACTCGACCGCGGCCACCGCCGAACCCACCCGCTGCTGGCTCTCCCTGACCTCGTCGTAGACCCCGCGCAGCAGCCGGGTCATGACCTCCTGCGGGGAGGTCGGCACCAGCCAGTCCATGTCGTCCGGGTCAGGGTGCAGCAGGGCAAGTTCCAGCAGGCAGGGCACCTGTTCCGCGTCCGTGCGCGGCACCCGTCCCCGACGTACGGCCCGGGAATACACGCGATCCCCGACCCCGCACAGTCGGTCGGCACCGTGTGGATGCTGCTCCGTCCCGTGCCTGGCCATCGCCCATTCCACCCCCGGCTTGCTGCCTCTTCCGCAGCGCAACTATGCGCGGCCGGGACCGGGTCCGCAACACGGCTCCACGCACCGCGGGCGGCGAAAACCGACGTTACGACCCGTTTTCGTCCGGCCTCCGCCCGTCGCATTGCAACAAGATGATGGTGGTGGGGCGCACGTCACCGGGGCATCGTTGATCTCGCTTCCCCCGGGTGCACCGACACCCGGAGCGGTCCCGGTCGGACACCCCCCGTCCGGCCGGGGCCGTCGTATCGCGCCCACGGGGGTGGCGCGATACGGGTGGGCCGCTCAGCACGTGACGCGGCCAGGAGCCGAGGACCTTCCGGCTCCCGCCGCGTCACGTGCGAGCCCGCTGCCGTGTGCCGGGCTGCTGCCCTACTTCAGGCCGATGGCCGCGCAGGCCGCCTTGTACTTGGGGGTGCAGATCTCGCCGATCGTGTAGATCCCGTCGGCGAGGACCGTGTCCTTGATGCTGTCCTTGGTCAGGGCGCTCACCTGGACCAGCTTGGACGGGATGTCCTTGGCGGTCGGGCTGTCGACCTTGTCCTGGGTGAGGGCGTCGAACTGGATGTCCTTGCCCTGCACCTTGGTGACGGCCATCTGGGCCGCGGCCTCGGCCTCGTCCGGGTAGGACTTGTAGACGCTCATGTACTGCTCGCCGCCGATGACCCGCTGCACCGCGTCCAGTTCGGAGTCCTGGCCGGTGATCGGGGGCAGGCTGGTGACGCCGGCGGCCTTCAGCGCCTTGATGACACCGCCCGCCATGCCGTCGTTGGCTGCGTAGACCCCGGCGATGTTGTTCTTGCCGATCTTGTTGATCGCCTCGGTCATCTCGGCCTGGGCGTTCTCCGGCTTCCAGTCAGGGGTGTCGAAGGTGTCCGCGAGGGTCACCTTGCCGTTCAGCTCGGAGAGCGCCCCCTGCTTGAACTGCTTGGCGTTCGGGTCGGTGGGCGAGCCGTTCACCATCACGACCTTGTCGGAGGTGTCGGCGTTCGAGCCCAGCGCCTCCAGCAGCGAACGGCCCTGCACCTCGCCGACCAGCTCGTTGTCGAAGGAGATGTAGGCGTCGATCGGACCCTCGGCCAGCCGGTCGTAGGCGATGACCGGGATGCCCGCGTCCTTGGCCTTCTTCACCTGGCCGGCGATGGCGTGCGAGTCGACCGCGTCGAGCAGGATGACGTCGACCTTGTCGTCGATCATCTGCTGCAGCTGGCCGGCCTGCCGGGCGGCGTCCGCGTCGGCGTTGGCGTACTCGACCTTGCCCTTCTTGTGGGTCAGCTCGGCGACCTTGTTCTTGATGATGGGGTAGTCGAACTTGTCGTAGCGGGTGTTCGCCTTCTCCGGCAGCAGCAGCCCGATGGTGACGTCGTCGCCCTTGGTCGGGCTCGCACTCGCACCGTCCCCCGTCGCGTCCAGCACGCCGCAGCCGGCGAGCGAAAGGGTCATCGTGGATGCAGCCACGGCTATGGCGATACGACGCATTCGAGGGCTCACTTCAGGTGCGTTCCGGACGTGGGTGCTGCTTTACGACCCAGGTGTCTGAAAAGCCAACGCGGAGCCGCTACCCGGCGTCAAGCGGAACTACTTAACGAGTGCGCAACAGCACGCTCCGCTGCACCTGTGAAGAAGGAACGGAATCCCCTCCAAACACTCTTTACGGACCCTCCATCCACGAGGAGTTCATGGGCAGGCAAAGATCCGCACAACCAACGGCAATCCTCGCGAGTCGTGATCACCGGCGGCCGTGCGCCGTCACTCCGACTCGAGCAGAGGACCGAATGAACCCAGCCAGACGTACGGCAGCCACGGCCGCCGTACTCTCCACCACCGGCGCCCTGCTGAGCGCACTCACCACCACCGCCGCGTCCGCCGCCCCGAGTTGCGTCTCCCCGGTGTACACCCGGACGTTCTACGCGAACACGACTTTCTCCGGCACTCCGAAGAAGACCGACTGCGACTCGGGGATCTCCGAGAACTGGGGCACGGCCGCCCCGGCCACCGGCCTGCCCAAGGACAACTTCGGGGTGCGCTGGAGCGTGACGCGGGACTTCGGTTCCGGTGGGCCCTTCTCGCTGCCGGTCAGCACCCAGGACGGGGTGCGGGTGTATCTGGACGGCGTGCGCAAGGTGGACATCTGGAAGAACGTGTCGGCCAACCAGAGCAAGTCCGTCGACGTCACGATCCCGTCCGGCAAGCACACCCTGCGCGTCGACTACGTCAACTGGACCGGCACCGCCAACGTCGCCTTCTCGTACCTGCCCCGGCTGTCGGCCGACGCCGACAAGGTCAAGCCGCTGGTGCCGACGGGGACTTCGGTGGCGTACGACAAGGAGACGGGCAAGGCGAAGCTGAGCTGGGCGAAGAACAAGGAGATGGACCTCGCGGGGTATCGGGTCTACCGGCGGCTGAAGGGCGCGTCGTTCGGGAGCAAGCCGCTCGCCACGACCACCTCCACCTCGTACACCGACGCCACCCTTCCGAAGACGGGCGAGACGTACTACTACGAGGTCCGCGCCTACGACCGGGTCGGCAACGAGTCGACGGGCACCGCGGACCAGGCGGTGACCACCGTCGACCGGGTGGCGCCCGACGCGCCGGCCAACGTGAGCGCGGGGGGCCATTTCGGTCCGACCGACAGTACGGGCGGGCTGAAGGTCGCCTGGGACAAGGTCGCGGGCGCGGTGTCGTACCGCGTCTTCCGGGCCGCGAGCGAGAACGGCACGTACACCGCGCTCGGCACCACAGACCAGCTCTCCTACCTGGACACCTCGGCCGCCGAGAAGGTCACCTACTACTACCGCGTCTCGGCCGTCGACGCGGCGGGCAACGAGTCCGCCCAGTCCGAGACCCGGTACGGCAAGATCTGGGACAACGACCCGCCCGCCCTCGTCACCGGGCTGAGCGTCACCCCGACCGAGTACGGCTTCCATCTGGACTGGGACAAGAACCCGGCCACGGACCTGAAGTACTACGAGATCCACTGGGGCGAGGTGATGGGCGACCCGGGCGACCAGGTCTGCTGGGGCGGCACGGCGGACTACGTCTCGCCCGACCGGACGTCCTACGACTACACCACGCTCCCGGACGGCGACGAGGTCTGCTTCTTCGTCGACGCCGTGGACGACGAGGGCAACTCCGCGATCAAGTGGAACGGCCCGGCCGAGGCCGTGCCCGTCACCGAGCTGGACATGACGCCGAGCGAGGCGACGCCCGAAGGCTCGCCGGTCCGGCTGTCGGCGACCGCCGCGGGGACGGGCGTCGCGCTGGGCTGGAACGCCGTGGCGGACGCCACCGGCTACCAGGTCTACCGCTGGAACCCGGGCAGCAAGGCGTACGAGAAGCTGGGCGCCACGACGGACACGTCGTACGAGGACAGCGGCGCCGCCAAGGGGACCACTCACTTCTACCGGGTGGTCGCGCTGTACGCGGACGGGACCGAGTCCGCGCCCGGCGGTGACTGGGTGGCCCTCGCGCCCTGAAAGCCCTGAGCACGCGAAAGGGGCCCGGAATCCGGGCCCCTTTCACCTGTCGCAGACACCTCAGTCGTTCTGCTGCCGCTTCGGCCGCCACACCACCAGCGCGCTGGTCTGCTGGACCTCCTGGTACGGGACCAGGTCGCGGCGGTAGGAGGCGTGGACGGCGGCCTCGCGCTGCTGCATCGCGGCCGCCGCGCCGTCCAGGGCCGCCTGCATCTCCGCCACGCGGGACTGGAGCGCGGCGACCTGGTTCTCCAGTTCGATGATCCGCTTGATGCCGGCCAGGTTGATGCCCTCGTCCTGCGACAGCGCCTGCACCTGGCGGAGCAGCTCGATGTCACGGGCCGAGTAGCGTCGGCCCCGGCCGGCGGTGCGGTCGGGGGAGACCAGGCCCAGGCGGTCGTACTGGCGCAGCGTCTGCGGGTGGAGTCCGGAGAGCTGGGCCGCGACCGAGATGACGTAGACCGGGGTCTCCTCGGTCAGTTCGTACGGGTTGCGCCGACGGCCGTCCATCACTCTCATTCTCCCTTCGCGGCCTCGAACAGCTCCGCCCGCGGGTCCTCGCCCGCGGTCGCCTCGCGATACGCCTCCAGTGCGTCACGAGCCTTCCCCGAGACGTCCGTCGGGACACTCACCTCGACGGTGACCAGCAGGTCGCCGCGGGTGCCGTCCTTGCGGACCGCGCCCTTGCCCCGGGCGCGCATGGTGCGGCCGTTGGGGGTGCCGGGCGGCAGCTTCAGGGTGACGGCGGGGCCGCCGAGGGTGGGGACCCGCACCTCGCCGCCGAGGGCCGCCTCGGCGAACGTGACCGGCACGGTGACGGTGAGGTTGTCGCCCTTGCGCCCGAACACCGGGTGCTCGCCGACGTGGACCATCACATACAGGTCGCCCGCCGGTCCGCCCCGCTCGCCGGGCGCGCCCTTGCCGCGCAGCCGGATGCGCTGCCCGTCGGTGACGCCCGCCGGGATGCGGACCTGCATCGTGCGGGACGACTTGGCGCGGCCGCTGCCCTTGCACTCCAGGCAGGGGTGCTCGGCGATCAGGCCGCGGCCCTTGCAGTCGGGGCAGGGGTCGGTCAGCGAGAAGCCGCCGCCCGAGCCCCGGGCGACCTGCCCGGTGCCGACGCAGGTCGGGCACACGCGCGGTGTGCCGTTCTTGTCGCCGGTGCCTGAACAGGCCTTGCAGGGCGCCTGGGAGGACATCCTGAGGGGCACCGTGGCGCCCTCGATGGCCTCCGTGAAGCTCAGCGTGACCTCGGACTCGATGTCCTGGCCGCGCCGGGGCTGGGTGCGGGTGCCGGTCGCACCGCCGCGGTTGAACAGGCCCCCGAAGACGTCACCGATTCCGCCGCCGAAGCCGCCTCCGCTCTGGGTGTTGCCCCCGAAGAGGTCACCCAGGTCGAAGTTGAAGTTGCCGCCGCCGGCGCCCGGCCCGGGGCGGAAGCCGCCGTTGCCGAACAGGGCGCGTGCCTCGTCGTACTCCTTGCGCTTCTTGGCGTCGCCGAGGACGTCGTTCGCCTCGGAGATCTCCTTGAAGCGCTCCTCGGCCTTGGCGTTGCCCTTGTTGGCGTCCGGGTGGAACTCGCGGGCGAGCTTCCGGTACGCCTTCTTGATCTCGGCCTCGGTGGCGTCCTTGGGGACGCCGAGGACCTTGTAGTAGTCCTTCTCGATGAAGTCCTTGGTGCTCATCCCCGACGCCCCTCCTTCCTGTCTTCGGTGATTACGTCAGCCCTCCTCCGGGCCACCGTTCTCCTTGTCGTCGGCCGCGGTCGCCTCGGTGGTGTCCTCGGCGCCCTCCGCCTTGACGGCCTGCGCGCCGGGCTGCGGCTCGGCGACGGCCACCCGCGCGGGGCGGATGGTGCGCTCGCCGATGCGATACCCGGGCTGCAGGATGGCCACGCACGTCGTCTCGGTGACGTCCGGCGCGTAGCTGTGCATCAGGGCCTCGTGGATCGTCGGGTCGAAGGGCTCGCCCTCCTTGCCGAACTGCTGCAGGCCCATCTTGGCCGCGACGGTCTCCAGCGACTCGGCCACCGACTTGAAGCCGCCGACCAGTTCGCCGTGCTCCCGCGCGCGGCCGATGTCGTCGAGCACGGGCAGAAGCTCGGTCAGGAGGTTCGCGATGGCGATCTCCCGGACCGCGACCCGGTCGCGCTCCACTCGGCGGCGGTAGTTCTGGTACTCGGCCTGGAGCCGCTGGAGGTCCAGCGTGCGCTCGTTCAGTGCCGTGCGCACCTGGTCCAGCTGGGCCACCAGACCCGCGTCTGCTGCTACGTCCCCGGCCGGGGCCGCCCCCTCCTCGGGGGCGGCCTTCGACTCGGCGTCTTCGGGGGTCGCGCCGGAGGGGACGTCGGGCTTCTCCTCGAAGCCCGGGGTCTCCTCCGTCACGCGGCACCGTCCTTGCGCTCGTCGTCCACGATCTCGGCGTCGACGACGTCGTCGTCAGCGGCCTTGCCACCGGGGGCAGCGCCCTCGGGACCGCCGGCGGCCTGTGCGGCCTGGGCGTCGGCGTACATGGCCTGGCCCACCTTCTGGGAGACCGCGGCGACCTTCTCGGTGGCCGTGCGGATCTCGGCGGTGTCCTCGCCCTTGAGCGCGGTCTTCAGCTCCTCGACGGCGGCCTCGACCTCGGTCTTGACCTCGCCCGGGACCTTGTCCTCGTTGTCCTTGAGGAACTTCTCCGTCTGGTAGACGAGCTGCTCGCCCTGGTTGCGGGTCTCGGCGGCCTCGCGGCGGGCGTGGTCCTCCTCCGCGTACTTCTCGGCCTCTTCGCGCATCCGGTTGACCTCGTCCTTCGGCAGCGAGGAGCCGCCGGTGACGGTCATCTTCTGCTCCTTGCCGGTGCCGAGGTCCTTGGCCGTGACGTGCATGATGCCGTTGGCGTCGATGTCGAAGGCGACCTCGATCTGCGGGACACCACGCGGGGCCGGCGGCAGACCGGTCAGCTCGAACATCCCGAGCTTCTTGTTGTACGCCGCGATCTCGCGCTCGCCCTGGTAGACCTGGATCTGCACGGAGGGCTGGTTGTCCTCGGCCGTGGTGAAGATCTCGGACCGCTTGGTCGGGATCGTCGTGTTCCGGTCGATGAGCTTCGTCATGATGCCGCCCTTGGTCTCGATGCCGAGGGACAGCGGGGTGACGTCGAGGAGCAGGACGTCCTTGACCTCACCCTTGAGGACACCGGCCTGCAGGGCGGCGCCGATGGCGACGACCTCGTCCGGGTTGACGCCCTTGTTGGCGTCCTTGCCGCCGGTCAGCTCCTTGACGAGCTCGGCGACGGCGGGCATACGGGTGGAGCCACCGACGAGGACGACGTGGTCGATCTCGCCGAGGGAGATGCCGGCGTCCTTGATGACGTTGTGGAACGGCGTCTTGCAGCGCTCCAGCAGGTCGGCCGTCAGCTGCTGGAACTGAGCCCGGGTGAGCTTCTCGTCCAGGTGCAGCGGGCCCTCGGCGGACGCGGTGATGTAGGGCAGGTTGATCGAGGTCTCGGTGGAGGAGGACAGCTCGATCTTCGCCTTCTCGGCGGCCTCGCGGAGGCGCTGGAGGGCCATCTTGTCCTTGGACAGGTCCACACCGTGACCGGACTGGAACTGCTTGACCAGGTAGTCGACGACGCGCTGGTCCCAGTCGTCACCACCGAGGTGGTTGTCACCGTTGGTGGCCTTCACCTCGACGACACCGTCGCCGATCTCCAGGAGCGAGACGTCGAACGTGCCGCCACCGAGGTCGAAGACCAGGATGATCTGCTCGTCCTTGTCGAGGCCGTACGCGAGCGCGGCCGCGGTGGGCTCGTTGACGATGCGAAGGACGTTCAGACCGGCGATCTCGCCGGCCTCCTTCGTCGCCTGGCGCTCGGAGTCGTTGAAGTAGGCCGGGACGGTGATGACCGCGTCGGTCACCTTCTCGCCCAGGTAGGCCTCGGCGTCGCGCTTCAGCTTCTGCAGGATGAAGGCGCTCATCTGCTGCGGGTTGAACTGCTTCCCGTCGAGCTCGATCTTCCAGTCCGTGCCCATGTGGCGCTTCACGGAGCGGATGGTCCGGTCCACGTTCGTGACCGCCTGGCGCTTGGCGACCTCGCCGACGAGCACCTCACCGTTCTTCGCGAAGGCGACGACGGACGGCGTGGTCCTGGCACCCTCGGCGTTGGTGATGACGGTGGGCTCGCCGCCTTCGAGAACGCTGACGACGGAGTTAGTCGTGCCCAGGTCGATGCCGACCGCACGTGCCATGGTTGATTCCTCCAGCTGACTTGAGTGGAACAGGCTCAAGTGTGCATGAGGAGACGCGATGGGTCAACAGACCTGAGTCGGACGGACTCAACTCTTATCCGTTCCTTACACGCAACTGCCCTCTGACCTGCGTGGATACCGTACGCCGGGGCGGCTGGACAGGGATGCGAAGGAGTACGAGGACGACGAGGAGCACCCCTCCCGCCACCCACAGCACAGCCCCGTCCCCGGTCCACCCGGCATGGACGAGCACCCCCACGAGCACCGTGGAGAAGGACCCGGCGCCGAGCAGCACGACGGCCCCCGGCGGAGTGAGCCCGAGCCGCCGCAGCCGGTGCGCGAGATGGTCCGGGCCGCGCCTGAGCAGCGGCCGGCGGGCCGTCGCGCGCGCGAGGACCACGAGCAGGAAGTCGCCGGCGGCCACGGCACCGAGGCAGAACAGCACACCCGCGGTCGGCCCGAGCGCGTACCCCGCGCGCGTGAAGACGGCGGCCGAGGAGAGCAGGAACCCGGTGAACAACGATCCGCAGGCTCCCATTCCGACCCGCGCAGGATGCCAGTTGTGCATCAGGAACCCGGTGAGGGCGGCCGCGAACACGCTCAGCAGCACCGCGAGCCCGTCCATCACCTCGGCGGCGGCACAGACCCCCGTCCCGAAGGCGGCGACCACCCCGACCGTGCCCGCCAGTCCGTCGGCGTGGTCGAGCCCCTTGAAGGCGACGGAGGCGAAGACGATCCAGCCCACGGCCAGGATCCCGCCCCAGACGCCCGTCTCGTCGTACGGCACCACGCACGCCGCCGCCACGGCCGTACCGGCGACCAGCACCCGCGCGCGCAGCCGCCACACGTCGGCGACCAGCCCCAGCACGGCGACCGCGGCACCGGCGACCAGCAGCTCCGCGACCCCGTCCCCCAGCGGGGCGACCTTCGTCCACACCCCCGCCCAGGCCACCAGACAGGTGACGGCCACGACGGCGACCCCTCCGAGCGCCGGCAGGGGCCGCTGCCGGCGCCGGTCGACGATCCCCGCGCGCAGAGCGGGCACCCGGAGGAGCGCCGCGAGCACGGCGGTGAGGAGGAGAGCGGCGGAGGCCGCGGCGATCCCGTAGAGCACGGCTCTAAGTTAGGCCCGAAAGTAGCAATTCGGTACGAATAACACGATCGGATTGCCTGGCCTGCTCAGGCTCCCCTCAGCGACCCAGATCACCTCGCCCCTGACTACAGTGCGAGTAAAGATGCGGGTAGTCTCAGACGGACTGCATAAGTTACCGCTTAGTAATGTCTCTCGACGAAGTCCCTCGCAGGCCCGAGGAGCCCCGAAATGCAACTCGCCGCGATCATCGTGTCGCTGGTTCTGATCGTGGTCGGCGTGGCCCTGTTCGCCCGCGCCCTCCTGCAGATCTACAACTTCATGCGGCTCGGCCAGAACGTGCCCGCGGGCACCCGCACCGACGAGCCCGTGCAGCGCACCGTCACCGTGGTCAGGGAGTTCCTCGGCCACACCCGGATGAACCGCTGGGGCATCGTCGGTGTCGCGCACTGGTTCGTGGCGGTGGGCTTCTTCTCCCTGCTGCTGACGATCGTCAACGCCATCGGCCAGCTGTTCCAGGCCGACTGGATCCTGCCGATCATCGGCGACTGGGCGCCGTACAACATCTTCGTCGAGTTCATCGGCACGATGACCGTGCTCGGCATCGCGGTCCTGATCGTGATCCGCCAGCTGAGCAAGCCGAACAAGCCGGGCCGCAAGTCCCGCTTCGCCGGCTCCAACTTCGGCCAGGCGTACTTCGTCGAGGCCGTCATCCTCACCGTCGGCATCTGCATCTTCATGCTGCACGCGCTGGAGGGCGCACAGCACCACGTCGACAGCTACGAGGCGTCCTTCTTCCTCTCGTACCCGGTGGTGTCGTGGCTGCGGGGCATGGACGTCTCCACGCTCCAGAACCTCACCTACCTCTTCGCGGGCGTGAAGATCGCGGCCTCCTTCATCTGGATGATCACGGTCGCCCTGAAGACCGACATGGGTGTCGCCTGGCACCGCTTCCTGGCCTTCCCGAACATCTGGTTCAAGCGGAACGCCACCGGTGAGACCTCCCTAGGCGCCCTGCTCCCGATGACCTCCGGCGGCAAGCCGATCGACTTCACCGACCCCGGTGACGACGACGTCTTCGGCGTCTCCCAGGTCGAGCAGTTCTCCTGGAAGGGCCTGCTCGACTTCTCCACCTGCACCGAGTGCGGCCGCTGCCAGTCGCAGTGCCCCGCCTGGAACACCGGCAAGCCGCTGTCGCCGAAGCTGCTGATCATGTCGCTGCGCGACAACGCCCACGCCAAGGCGCCCTACCTGCTCGCGGGTGGCGGCAAGACCGTGGAGGGCGAGGAGAAGGCCTCCGCGGAGCAGCTGGCCGGTGTGCCCGCCGCCGCGCTGGCCGAGGCCGAGCGCCCGCTGATCGGCACCGCCGAGGAGAACGGCGTCATCGACCCGGACGTCCTGTGGTCCTGCACCACCTGCGGCGCCTGCGTGGAGCAGTGCCCGGTGGACATCGAGCACGTCGACCACATCGTCGACATGCGCCGCTACCAGGTCATGATCGAGTCGGCCTTCCCCTCCGAGGCGGGCACGATGCTCAAGAACCTGGAGAAGAAGGGCAACCCCTGGGGCCTGGCCAAGAAGCAGCGCCTGGAGTGGACCAAGGAGGTCGACTTCGAGATCCCGGTCGTCGGCAGGGACATCGAGGACCTCACCGAGGTCGAGTACCTGTACTGGGTCGGCTGCGCCGGCGCCCTCGAGGACCGCGCCAAGAAGACCACCAAGGCCTTCGCCGAGCTGCTCCACATCGCGGGCGTGAAGTTCGCGATCATGGGCGGCGACGAGAAGTGCACCGGTGACTCCGCCCGCCGCCTCGGCAACGAGCCCCTGTTCCAGGAGCTCGGCATGGAGAACGTGGCCGCGCTGAACATGGCCTTCGGCGAGGACGACGAGGACGAGTCGACGAAGAAGCCGAAGTCGGCGAAGAAGATCGTCGCGACCTGCCCGCACTGCCTCAACACCATCGGCAACGAGTACCCGCAGCTCGGCGGCGACTACGAGGTCATCCACCACACCCAGCTGCTGCAGCACCTGGTGGACGAGGGCAAGCTGATCCCGGTGACGCCGGTCGAGGGCATCATCACGTACCACGACCCGTGCTACCTGGGCCGCCACAACAAGATCTACACGCCCCCGCGCGAGATCATCGGCAAGGTCCCGGGCCTGCGCAACGAGGAGATGCACCGCCACAAGGAGCGCGGCTTCTGCTGTGGCGCCGGTGGCGCGCGGATGTGGATGGAGGAGCGGATCGGCAAGCGCATCAACAACGAGCGCGTCGACGAGGCCCTCTCCCTCAACCCCGACATCGTCTCGACGGCCTGCCCGTTCTGCCTCGTCATGCTGACCGACTCGGTCAACGGCAAGAAGAACGAGGGCAAGGCCAAGGAGTCCATCCAGGTCGTGGACGTCTCCCAGCTGCTCCTGGAGTCCGTCAAGACGCCGGTCGACCCGGCGGGCGAGCCGGAGCCGGAGAACGAGCCGGAGCCGGAGCCGGTGAAGTAACGCCGGCTGTACGACACTCCGGCTGTACGACCCGACGGCGCCCCCTGACCCGCACAGGCAGGGGGCGCCGTCGTGTTCCGGGGCCACGCGTCACGGAGAGGGCTGCCGCGGCCGTCACGGAGCGGGATGCCGCAGCCGTCACGGGGCGGGATGCGCGACGCCGCTCTCGTCGACCGTGAAGCGTCCGTTCGTGGCGCCGGTGAAGGTGCCGTTCTTGATCCACTCGGTGATCGCGGCCTGGGCCGTGGCGTGGGGGCCGGGCCAGACGCGGCCGGCGGCGGTGCCGTAGGGCTTTCCCGTGCGCGGTGTGCAGCGCGGCCCTGAGCAGCCCTCCCACAGCATCGCGTGACTCGCGCACTGCACCTGCACCAGCACCTTCTTCGACGTGCCGAGGCTGTCGTACAGGGCCCTCGAATCGGCCGGTGTCGCCATCGGTGTCGTGTCGTCGAGGCCGTCGATGACGAGCGAGGGTGTGGTCTGCTGGTGCGCGACGGTGGAGTTCCAGCCGTAGCTGGAGAAGGTCGGCGTGCGGTTGACCCCGGTCGGCTGGGCGGGGTCGGTCCCTCCCCAGCTTCTGCCGACCGGATCTTCCTCCATGAGCTGGTTCCACATCTGTTCCTGGCTGCCCGGGACGGTGTGGCCGGTGCAGGCGACGTCCCGGTCCTGGGGCATCGCCCAGGTGGCGTCACTGGTGGACCGGACGGACAGGTTCGTCGGGAAGCTCGTGAAGCCCGTCGCCGGTGCCGCCTCCTCGGTCGGTGTGCCGAAGAGCGAGGACGAGTACACGGCCCGGTTGACCTTGGCGATGACGGCGTCGCTGCCGGGGAGCACCGGGTTGGCCGCGTACAGGGTCCGGCCGACGGTGGTCCCGCCGAGCGAGTAGCCGACCAGCGTGACCTTGCCGTCCGTCGGCCTGGCCCGCTCGATCGCGTCGTCGATGACCTGGCGGACGTCGCGCACCCACACATCGGTGCGGCCGAAGCGGGAGTTGCTGGAGTGCGCGACCCGCTCCCCGCCCAGCGGGTTGTTCAGCAGCAGCGTCCCCTGCTGGTCGAGGTGGAAGAAGGGCAGGTGGCTGCGGTCGCACCCCTCGGGGTAGGGGCAGGAGCCGTCCGGGAGATACGGCCTCAGGCTCGCGTTGCCGGGATCGTCCAGCCCGGTGTCGAACCGCGTCGAGCGGGCGTAGCCGAGGAGGCTCGGGGCGAAGGTGTCGATCCCCGCCCGGGCGAGGGCCTGCTGCATGCTGAGCGTCTCACCCCTGGCGACGGGTTGTCGCAGGTCGAACACCGGTGTGCCGGGCAGGCTCCGGCCGTGGACCAGCACCGCGGCTCTGCTCGGAACGTTCGAGCACCTTCCGTGGGCGTACACCGGCTGGACGCGGTGGACCTGGATCTTCGCGGGGCGATCCGTGAACTGCGGGTCCGGCATGAGCCCGGGCGGCACCAGGAAGTCCAGGTAGTTGTCCTCGACACTGATGTCGGTCGGCGTCCTGTCGCAGCGCCGATCCGCGGACCCGACACCATCGGCGGCCCGCGCGCTGCCGGAGGCGAGCGCACCTGCGATCATCCCGACGGACAGCAGAAGCAGCCAACACTTCCGCGGCACCGGCCGCCTCCACGCATGTCGATCTGGGCTACGGTGCATGGCGTCTCCTGAGCTGGGCTGCGCGGCCGGGGTCAGGAACATGCTTCTGCGTGATCTGACACGGTGCCAGGCAGGACGGCCGAACGGATCACGCCCTCCGCGCTGCACTGGAGGCGGGGCCCAGTGAACGGCTCGGCTCAGTTCAACCGCTCCAGCCGCCGGCCCCGGCTCTCCGCGACTCGCAGGGCGTCGTCGAGGGCCTTGGTCAAGCACTCGGCGAGGAAACGGAGTTCGCCGGGCGGGGTGTCCGGCAGGATCTCCCGGGCATGGTCGAGGAGTTGGCCACCCATACCGAGCTGAACGGACTCCGTGGCATCGGCCAGTCGGGAGAGCGGCCCGTCGCCGTCGTCGGTGATCAGGTAACAGGGCTTGCCCCCGGAACCGGTCCAGGGCAGCAGACGCGGCGGCTGGGTCACGCGACCTCCAGCCCGTGGATCCAGTAGGGGCCGGGCATGTCCTGCCCCAGCGTTGCCAGCGCCAACTCCCGGTGCCACTCCCGCTGTTCATGGGCGACCAGGTATGGCCGTACGGCTCTGGCGGCGGTGGCATCGAGGGGCGTGTCGAGCCCGTACGGGCTGCGGTGGCGTGGGAGGGGCAGAGGCTGGGTCGGCCAGGGGACGGCGGGAGATGTCGGGTCCGGTACGGGTTCCTCGCCAGGAGGGAAGAGCAGGAGGCCCACCCAGGTGGCGAGGCGGCGGATAAGGTCGGTCACGTCATCAGCTCCAATTCAGCTGGCGGCCATGCCTCGGGGCGGCTGCAACCGTCGCCGAGGCTTTCGCTTGGCTAGGTATACCGCAGTCTACCGCGGTCGCGCGGTCTACCGCAGAGTTTTAGCGTCAACCGCATGACCCCCGAGCTTGACCGCACCCGCCCTGTCTGGCGCCAAGTGGCCGAGGCCATCACCGCCCGGATCGCCAGCGGCGAGTACCCCGAGGGTGCCCGCGTGCCGTCCGTCGTCGAACTCTCCACCGAGTTCGGCATCGCGACCTCGACAGCGCAGAAGGCGTTGGCCCACCTCAAGTCCGAGGGACTCATCCGAGCCGAGGTCGGCCTCGGCTCCTTCGTGGCGAAGCGCCCCGCCGAAGAAACCGAATCGCCCGCATAGACTCGTCCGGAACCAGCCAGAGCACGTCACCGGTCCGGCGCTGTCGGCGGCGAAATCCTGGGATTGCCGTCCCGGGTCCCGCATGATCACCATGTGAGACGTGTACCGATGTGGCTGGGACCGCTCTATGCGCTGCTGGTCGTGACGTTCCTGGCCTGGTACCTCGCAAGCGGCCACGCAGCCCGCAAGCTGGTCACCGGAGTCTCCGCATTCACCGCCCTGCTGGCCGTGCTCCCCGCGCTGAGGGACGTACTCCGCCTCGGTAGGACGGCACCGGAACCTGTCCCCTCTGTGAACCAGGTCGCTGACGGACTCGCCCATGGGGTGCGCCAGCAGTGGGAGGCTGAGGCGCAGGTACGCCGCCTCAACGACCCCTTCCCGCTGCCGGTCGAATGGGTGGCGGCCGACGCGGACCTGGTCGAGTCATGGTCGCACTTGAGGGAGCTGGTGGGGGACTGGCCAGGCCAGCCCCCTGCCAACTCCGCCTGGGCTGTCAGTGCGAAAGGGTTGGCCGGCAAGGGAGGCGAAATCGCCCGGGTCTTCGAGGGCGTCCCCACCGGCCGCCTGGTGGTCCTCGGCGAGCCCGGCGCCGGGAAGACCGTTCTACTCATCCGCCTCCTCCTGGCCCTGCTCGAACACCGTCCGCCCGGCGGCCCCGTCCCGGTCCTGTTCCCCCTGGCCTCATGGGACCCGGCCCGACAGGACCTGTACTCATGGATGGCCGACCAACTCACTCGAGACCACCCCGGCCTGCAGACTCCAGTCCCCGCCGATACCCCACAACCCAGCCCAGGCACCCAGGCATGCGCCCTGCTTGAGCAGCGGCTGATCCTGCCCCTCCTCGACCGCTTGGACGAACTCCCCGAAGCCGTGCGCGCCCGGGCCCTGCAGGCCATCAACCAGGTACTACCAGCCAGGCAGCCGCTGGTGCTCTCCAGCCGCATCGCCGAGTACCGCCGCGCTCTGACCCCACCAGCGGGGACCACCGTGCTCCTGAACGGAGCCGCAGGCATCCGCCTCCTTCCACTGGATCCCGCGAAAGCGGCCGCCTATCTGGAGCGCGACGCCGGCGGCCCGGGCACCGGGGCCGCCGCACGCTGGAGCCGGGTCACTGCCTCGCTGGGCACCGGCATCCCCGCCTCCCAGGCACTGAGTACCCCCCTCGGACTGTTCCTGGCCCGCACCATCTACAACCCCCGCCCCGACGAGCACCTCGTCGACCTCGCCCACCCCGACGAACTCCTCGACCAGGCCCGCTTCCCCTCCCGCGCGGACATCGACACCCATCTGTTCGCCGCCTTCATCCCCGCCGCCTACCGCCCCCATCCTCTTCACCCCACCCGTTGGAGTCCCGAACGAGCCCAGCGCACCCTCACCTTCCTCGCCCGCCACCTCCAACACACCCTCGACGGCACCCCCAACCTCGCCTGGTGGCAACTCCCCAAAGCCCTCCCCAAACACGGAGTAGCGATCGCGGTCGGCCTCACCGCCGGACTCATCGGCGGGCTCGCGGGCGGGCTCGGCTTTGGGTTCCCGTTCGGGCTCACCAGCGGGTTCACATATGGACTCAGCGCCGGACTCACCAACGGGCTTCTGTTCGGGCTCCCGTGCGCAGCGGGGGCGGCATTGATCACCTCGTCCGCCAAAGACAGAAACCCGAGTTCAGGGATCCGCTGGAGCTGGAGGGGGAAATCCTGGCTCATTTTCGGGCTCGCGGCCGGGCTCGGGTTCGGGCTCGTGACCGGGGTCTGGAATGGGCTCGCGATCGGGCGCGACTTTGGGCTCGCGATCGGGCTCACGAATGGGCTTGCGGCCGGGCTCATGGGCGGGTTCATGGGCGGGCTCAGGTCAGTACACCCCGACCTGGACAAGGCAGTGGGACCAGGCGCGGTGCTGGCTCGGGACCGCCGCACCTTCTCGGTCATGACGCTCGCGGGCGGGCTCACAGGGGTACTCGCACTCGCGCTCGCGCTAGTCATCGTGCTCGCGCTCGCGCTCGGGTACAGGGTCAGCCTCCCGACCGCGCTTGCGTTCGAGCTCCCGCAGGGACTCGGGTACGGGCTCCCGTTCGGACTCATGCTCGGAGTCGTTCGGTCGGTGTGGTTGGAGTTCCTGATAGCACAGGTCGGATTGGCGGCACTGGGGCGCGTGCCCTGTCATTTCATGAGTTTCCTGGCCGACGCCCACGAGCGGCGAGGCGTACTGCGACAGGTGGGAGCCGTGTACCAGTTCCGCCACGTCGACCTCCAGCGCCATCTCGCGGGACGCCGACCTTGAACGGACTCCGTTGCGTCGGCCAGTCGGGAGAGCGGCCCGTCGCGGACGTCGGTGATCAGGTAACAGGGCTTGCCCCCGGAGCCGGTCCAGGGCAGCAGGCGCGGCGGCTGGGTCACGCGACCTCCAGCCCGTGGATCCAGTACGGGCCGGGCATGTCCTGACCCAGCGATGCCAGCGCCAACTCGCGCCGCCACTCCTGCTGTTCATGGGCGATCACGTATGGCCGTACGGCTCTGGCGGCGGTGGCGTCGAGGGGCGTGTCGAGCCCGTACGGGCTGCGGTGTGCAGGAGCGGTGCGGGCCTCAGTTCCGATCGGGCTCGCTGATGGCCGGGACCGTCCGACCAAGCCGCTTACCGTGCAAAGCGGCAAGGTCGACGCCGTAACCGGTCGCAGGGGAGGACACCGTGAGCGCGAGCAGGTGGGTCAGCACCTCGATGCCGTATCTGACGCCGCGCGAGAAAGGCCAGGGCGACGCCTGGAGTGAGGACGCGGCAGGCCAGGGCCGGCGCGGGTCTCAGCGCATCCTTCATGCCGGAGAGGTGTCCGCCCCTGCCGACGTGCCGCGGCTGTTCGGGATTCCGGAGGGAGAGCCGGTCGTCGTACGGCGACGTCTGATCCTTCTCGACGACGAACCGAACGAGCTGACCGACACCTACTACCCCACCGGCATCGCCCGGGGTACCGGACTCGCGGACAAGGCCAAGATCCCCGGCGGAGCCGTCACCCTGCTGGTACGGCTCGGGCATGTCGGCGTCCTCGTACGCGAGGACGTGACGGCCGGCCTGCCCGAGGAGGAGGAACAGCAGGCACTGCGCATGGCACCGACAGAGCCGGTCCTACGGCTCACCAGGCTCACCCTGGACCACGACGACCGGCCGATCCAGGTCGACCGTATGGTGATGCCCGCGCAGAGACAGCAGTTGCGCTACGAGATCAGGATCGGATGACCGTGCCCAAGGCCGAACCGGACGCCCACGACCGCCGCTCGCTGCACGAGCGCATCGCTGCCGACCTGCGCGACGACATCATGAGCGGCGAGCTGCGGCCGGGAGCCAACCTGCCCTCGACCGCACAGCTCAGGAACCGATTCGACGCTTCGAACGCCACGGTCCAGAAGGCGCTCCAGCTCCTCAAGGACGAAGGCCTGGTGGTCGGGCGCGCAGGTGCGGCCGTGACGGTCCGGGAGCACCGGCAACGCACGGCACACCCAGCCGCCTCCCTGGCACCGGCCGCCGCCGGAGAGGCGTACCCCTGGCTCAACGAGGCGGAGAAGCACGGCGCGGACGCCCACATCACCCTCCTCGACGTGGCAGAGACCCGCCCACCCGCGGACGTCCGCACCGCCCTCGGCCTTCCGGAGGACAGTACGGTCCTGCTCCGGAGCCAGATCCTGCTGGTCGACGACGAACCGGCCGAACTGGTCAAGTCCTACTACCCCTTGGACATCGCCCGGGGCACGCCACTGATGGAACACCGCAGGATCAAGGGCGGGACTCCCGCACTCCTGACGTCACTCGGCCATCCGGCCCGCCGGAGCGTGGACCGGGTCTCGGCCCGCGTGCCCACGCAGGAACAGTTCCAGGCGCTACGCCTGCCCAGCAGCCTGCCCGTCCTGTGCACTCTTCGTGTCGTCTACACGGACCACGGACGTCCCATCGAGGTGACGGCCATGGTGAAAGCCGGGCATCTCTACGAGTTGCAGTACGAGTTCACGCCGGAGTGACGGGACGGGACTCGTACTGCACCTCGCCGCTTACAGGCCGCAGCGACCTGTTCGCTATTCGCCCTTCGGCCCCGCCTGCTGCACCACCTCGAAGGACCACAGGGTGGAACCGCTGGCCGCCGGCTTGGGGCGCTCGGCGCCCTCGCCGCCGCCCTGGTGCGCGGACTTCATCGGGCCCTCCATCCACGCCTGGAACGACTCCTCGTCCCGCCAGCGCGTGTAGACGAGGTAGGTGTCGGTGCCCTCGACGGGGCGCAGCAGCTCGAACCACTCGAAGCCGTCGGAGTTCTCCACGGCGTGGGCTCGCGAAGCGAACCGCTTCTCCAGGACCTCCCGCTGCTCGGCGGGCACGGTCAGCACGTTGATCTTCACTACGCTCATGGGTCCATCCTGCCTCGGCTCCCCCTGTCCGGCTCAGGCAGGTGGGTTCGCCCGGGCCGGGGAAAGCTGAGCAGGCGGCCCACCTCGGTCAGGGGGTCGGGGTCGGCGGGGTGGCCGGATGGGCGGGACGCGTCGGAGGAGGAGTCCGCCGACGAGGAGGAACCTGTGGAGCGTGGAGGCGAGCCCAGGGAGGCGTCGCCCCGGCGTGGCGGTGGAGGAGCGGTGGCGGAAGGCGAGGGGCCGTAAGGGCGGACCGCTCTCGCGTGTTCCTCCCAGCCCATGCGGTACCACTGGAGGTGGGACCGCTGCAGTTCCTCGTCCGTCAGGATGCGGACGCCCTCGGCGCCGGCCTGCCGTATCTTCTCGCCGAGTTCGATCAGCAGCGCGCCCAGCAGTTGGTCGATCCGGTCCGCATCGCTCGCCATCCGCGCACTCCTTCCGCTACGAACCGCCAGAACCGCCCTCCGGCAGGAACTGCCGGGCCACCTTCGCGAACAGGCCGCGCAGATCCTCCGGGACCCCCATCCGCCGGGCCGCCTCCTCCGGGCTGATCCGGCCCGCCGGCGGACAGCTCCCGCCCGGCACCGGCTCCAGCGGCAGGTCCTCCTCCGACAGGCGTCCGGAGCGGATCAGCATGTCCCGCAGCGGTACGCCCAGCACGCCGGCCAGACGGCGCATCGTCTCCAGGTCCGGCATGCTCTGCCGCTGCAGGAGCCGGGTGACTGCCGCCCGGTGCACCCCCGCGTCGTCCGCCAGCCGGGACTTGCCACCGCCGCGCGGTCCGTCGATGACGTAACCGCGCTGCCGCATCAGGTCCTCGACCCATGCGGCGAACTCCTCGAGTCCGTCGGTGCGTTCCAGGCGCTCCATACGTGGGCTCGACGCCATGCTCCGCTCTCCCCTCGTCGAGGGAGCAGGGTACCGATCGCGCGCGCACATGTTCGGTGCGCGCACGCGCGCAAGGAGCTTTCACACCTTCACCTCACCTTCGAACCTTCGAACACATGTTCGCACACCGCGCGCCGAGAGTGCACGCACCGCCGGAGAGTCGGCACTAAGGGCGACCGACACATCTCATTCCGTCACACTGGCACCGCTAAACGCTTGCGCTCGCGCTCGCACGGTGTCACGCTGGCGATCGTTCGCACGTGTCGAACAAATATTCCATTTGCTTTGGGAGGCACCACACGTGACCAGCGAACTCGACTGGCGCAGGGCTGCGGCCTGCGCAAACCTTCCACCCCGCCTCGTCTTCACCCGGAACCCCTCCGACGCCCGCCGTACGTTGCGCGCATGCAATCAGTGTCCGATCCGGCGGGAGTGCGAGGCCATAGTGGATCCGGCGCACAACTGGTTCGACGGCGTCAGCGGCGGGCGGCTGTGGCGCAACGGGCGGGTGGTCGCCGTATGAGCAGTACGAGCCGTATGAGCAGTACAAGCTGTACGAGTCGTATGAGTCGCATGAGTCGTACGGCTGTCCCGGACGCCGGAGCCGCCGTGTGGATCGGCTCGCTCCTCAAGCGGTTTCCCGAACTCGTCGCCGAGCTGGCGCCCGCAGCCCACGGGGGGCTGCGGGAACGGCGCGGCGGCGGGGCCGTCGGGGGTACGACCGCTCCCGTGCGGCTGCACGTCTCCGATGCCCTGCGCGACATCACCGACGGTGTCGTCGAGCTGGAGGAGGCCGTGCGGGAGCGGCTCGGTCTGCGGTCCGTGCCACCCGCCCCGGTGCCGGTGCGGCTGCGCCGGATCGCCGGGCTGCTGGAGCGGGTCGCCGCCGACCCCGTCCTCGCCGCGCACGTCGAGGACGAGACCCGGCGCATGGCCGCCCGCTGCGCCCGCACCCTCGGCGACCCCGAGCAACTGGTCCGGCTGCCCGGGCGCTGCCCCGCCTGTGACTCGGTCTCGCTGCGGGCGTTCCCGGAGCGGGCCGAGGTGCGGTGCGTGAACCCCGCCTGCAAGGGCCATGACACGGAAGCGGAAGCGGAGGTCGCCTCGTGAACACCCCTCTCATCACCGCCGAGTTGGCCGCCGCCGAGGCCGGTGTCAGCCCGGCCACCATCCGCAAGTGGGTGCAGCGCGGGCATCTGCGGCCCGCCGGCACCCAGGGCAGGCGCCAGCTGTACCGGCTGGAGGACGTCTTCGCCGCCGAGCGGGCGACGTACCGCGCCCGCGCCGGTCGCTGACCACTCGTCGACGAGGCAGTCGCACGCGCACGCACCAGGGCCCCGCCGCACGATCGCGGCGGGGCCCTCGCGCGTCCCAACTACCCCTGAAACAACGTCAGTTGCAGGATCTGCGCCACCCCGTCACACTGAATGCAGCGGCAGAGCTGCGCCCACATCCCGGGCGGCGGACCTGCCGCTTTCTGCTGCCCGGAAACCCGGGCCCTTCTTCCCGCATCACCACGTATCTCCCCGAAGGGAGCGTCCATGTGGCGATCCTGAACTTCCCCGACGTGGAGCGGCTGGTCGTCGACTTCCTGAAGAACCGGACCGAGATGGCCGGGACCACGGTCGACAACCGGCCGCCCGCCGGGTTCGACGGCACCCAGCAGGTCGTCCTCGTCTCCCGCGCCGGCGGCGCCTGGATCGACGACCTCCACCTCGACCGTCCGCTGGTGGACCTGGAGGTGTACGGGCCGGACAAGACCACCGCGCTCGTCACGGCCAACGCGGCCCGCGCCTGCGTGCTGGAACTGCCCGGCACGCAGTACGGCACCGCGCTCGTCACCGACGTGGACGAGGCCGACGGCCCGCGCTGGCTGCCGGACTACAACCGGCCGGCCGGCAACCGCTACCTCGCCACGCTCCGGCTCTCGATCCGCCCGGCATGACCGACCAACACTGAGGAGTACACATGGCAGGCTTCAAGAACGCCGAGATCCGCATCGCCGGTACCGGCAACGTCTGGTGGGCCCCGGCCGGGACCACCGTCAAGGAGACCACCGCGCTGGCCGCCCCGTGGGTCAACCTGGGCTTCACCTCGTCCGACGGGGTCAAGTTCAACAAGAAGGACAAGAACGACCCGGTCGACACCTGGCAGTCGATGGCCCCGGCCCGCTTCATGCTCTCCGACCGGGATCTGACGCTGAAGTTCCAGCTGCTGCAGATGAACAAGGACACCTTCCCGTTCTACCTGGGCGTGCCGTCGTCCTCGATCGTCGCCTCCGGGTCCACCACCGAGACCACCGCGCAGAAGATCGACATCTCCGGCGCCCCGGGCGGCCAGGACCAGCGCGCCCTCGCCATCGACTTCACCGACAACAACGGCACCAAGGACCTGCGCTACCGGCTGGTGATCCCGTACGGCGCCGTCTCCGAGGTCGAGGAGCTGTCGCTGAGCCGGTCGGGCGCGGTCAAGCTCGGTGTCACCTTCACCGCGCTGTCCGGTGACGACCCGACCAAGCCGCTGGCCACCTGGCTGGTCAACGACCCGGCCGCGCTGGCCTGATCGCCGTACCCCCCGCTGTGTGCCCGGCGTGTGCGCACACGCCGGGCTCGCGCCCCACCTCACCTACAGGGAGCCCCACATGACCGCCTTCGACGTCAACGCCGCCCGCGCCCAGCGCCTGGAAGCCCTCGGCCGGGACTGGTCCTTCGCCCTGGACGGCGACCGCTTCACGCTGCCGACCGAACTCACCCGCACCACCGCCCGCAAGCTGCGCGACCTCGACGACAACGACGTGGACGGGCTGCTCCGACTCCTGCTGGGCGAGGAGCAGTTCGCCCGCTTCGAGCAGCACGACGTCACCATGCAGGACATCGCCGCGATCCTGGAGACCTACGGCAAGGAGACGGGGCTCGGCCTGGGGGAAGGCTGAGCCTCGGCGCGCTCGTCGATGAGCACGCCGAGGCCCTGGAGGCGGACCTGCTCCGCCACTACGGCGTCGACCTCCTGGACTGGCACCGCGGCCGGCTCACCTCGCGCCGGCTCGCGGTGCTGGTCCGGCATCTGCCGCGGGACAGCGCGCTGCTGCGCGAGCTGCACGGGGAGGCCGCGGAGTGGTCGGTGACGGACCACCTGCTGGCCGCGGCGGTCGATCAACTCGCCGAGGCCAACTGGATGTTCGCGACGGTCAACCGGGACGAGGACAGCGAGCCGCCGGAGTATCCGCGGCCGGTACCGCGACCGGGGCAGGCGCCGGACACCGAGGACGAGGCCGGCCCCGAACAGCGTGGTGACGCCCTGCCCTCGCTCGGGGAGATCCATCGGTTCTTCGCCTGAAAAGGGCCGACTTCTCAGATGTAGGAGATCCCTGCCAGCAGAAGCAGAACCGTAGCGATGCCGCCGACGATCCACGGGACGATGCCGCTGGTGCAGTAGTAATGCGTGCCGTCAACTTCGAAATTCAAGCGAAGAGTGACCAGGCCCTTCGCGTCACGCGCCTGGTTCACACATGTGGCACGGGTGACGACTCCCCTGCGCCGGAGGGTTTCCCCGCGCCAGATGAAAAGAAGCGCACCGGCCAGCGAAGGTACTCCGAAGAACAGGATGTCCGGTACCCAGTCACGCAGCCCACCGAGCACGATCCCTCGCCTCCCCATCTTCGAAACCGTCGTCACACACGCCGCGCGAGAGGTGTCACAGCAGGTTGAACACTCCAAGGGCAGCCGTCCCGGCGCCGATCACCGTTGCGGCCAGCGCGACCGGCCAGAGGCGGACTCGCGGAAACCTGCCCGCGGGATAGAAGAACAGCTGGTAGCCGGGATCGAAGTCTATGAGAATGTGCTCCCCCGGCGAGAACTGTGGATCACTGAATCCGCGTGGGGTTCCAGAAAAGTCCCGGGAAGCGGAACCGGACTTCGCGTCAACGGGCGTGAATCGGTACGAGATTCCCGTCGACAGCTTGACGGAATCACGGATCTCGACCTCCTGCGTGAGGGGGTCAGAGGTAGGAGATCCCCGTCAGCACGAGCAGCACGCTCGCGATGCCGCCGACGATCCACGGGACGATACCCCGGCCCAATTCCGACGCCATTTGCCCGAACGAGGGGTGCACGGGGTCGTAAATGACGTCCACCGTCTGGCCGATTCCCGCCGGAGGAAACGTGTAGTGCTGGGTCGTGATGGCGTACTGCGCGCCATCGACCTCGTACTGGAGCCGCAGAGCCACTTCCCCGTCCTTGTTCCGGCCCTGATTGACGCACCGGGCGCGAACGGTGACTCCCCGGCGCCGCAGCGCTCCGTCACGCCAGATGAACAGGATCGCCCCGGCCAGAACTGGGATTCCGAAGATCAGGACAGCCGGCCCGTATTCGCGCAGCCCGTCGAGCACGTTCCCCACCCCTCCAGCGTCACCGGCACCTCAGCCGTCACGAAACCTTAGGCCATGCGCCCACCCCATCGGAAGCAGGAGGAAAGGTGACCAATCGCACCAATGAAGAGGTCTACGAGAAAGTCGTCGAAGTCAAAACGCTCCTGGCCGGCCGACAGGACACCTGGGTCACCAAAGCGCACTTCGACAAGGCGATCCAAGGCCTCGGCAAACCCGCAGGCGGCAAAGGGGACGAAAAGAAGAAGGAGGAGGACAAGCCGAGCCTGGTGGAGCAGCTCTCGCCGCTGACCGGCCTGTCCGATGTCATCGGCAACCTGCTCAAGAAGGAATGGCTTCCGGCCACCGTCGCGGTAGTGGCGACCCTCGGCTTCAACAAGCTCCTCAACTGGGATGTGCTGGGGAAGAAGCTGCTGGACCGAATCGGCCTGGAACTGAAGAGCGAGAAGTTCTTGGGCGTGGGCTCCGCCCCGAAGCCGGGCGGCCAGGTGGCGGTCAGTCAGATCGACGTGGACCGCCTGAAAAGCATGCGCAGTGCCGCCGTCGCCCTCACGCGGTCGCTGAGCGATCTGCACAAGGAGGCCAAGCAGGCCGCGTCCCAGATCGCCTGACCCCCCGATCGGGCCGGTACCTCCGGCTCAGGAAGGAGCTTCCCGTGTCCCTTGCCAGCAGCCTGGCCACGGCCACCCAGTCCCTCGCCCGCTTCCGCAGTGCCGCCACACAGGCGTCGTCGTCCGCGCGTCAGCTGCACAGCGCCGCCGCGCAGGGCGGGAAGAGCATCGACTCCATCAAGTCCGCGTCCAAGGGGGCACAGGGCGCCCTCGGCGCGTCCGTGACCTCGACCGGCAAGTTCAAGACCTCCCTCGACCACCTCAAGTCCTCCTCCAACAACGCCAAGAACGCCCTGCGTGACGTCAAGCGGCAGTCCGACGCCGTGGAGAAGTCCGTCGGCGACGCCGGCAAGAAGGCGACGACGAGCGGGACCTCGATGAAGGGGTTCGGTACGGGGCTGAAGGGAGCCACCCTCGCGCAGAAGGGGCTCAACACCGCCATGAAGGCGAACGCCTTCGGGCTGATCATGACCCTGCTCGCGCCGCTCATCTCGCAGTTCATCAACATGGACAAGATCTCCGCCGCCCTCGCCAAGGGCGTGAAGTGGGCCTGGAACGCCATCTACGGGGCCATCAAGAACCACGCCGGGCCGATCAAGTCCGTCATGAAGGGCATCATCAACGCCTTCACCGCCCTGCCCCGCGCCTACATCAGCGGCCTCAACGCGATGATCGGCGCCCTGAACCGCATCCATGTGAAGATCCCGGGCTGGGTGCCCCACTTCGGCGGCCGTGAGTTCGGCATCAACCTGCCGATGCTGCCCAACATCCCCGCGCTCGCCCAGGGCGGCATCGTGCCCGCCCGCACCGGCGGCACCCTCGCGCTGCTCGGCGAGGCCGGCGAGTCCGAGGCCGTCATCCCGCTGTCGAAGCTCGACCGGGTGCTCGGCTCAGGCGGCGGCCTGTACCGCCTGGCCGCCGCCGTGGAGCGGCTCGCCGAGCGGCCCGTCGTCGTCCAGGTCGACGCGCAGACCATCGCCCGCGCCGTGTTCCTCGGCCAGCGGCAGCTCGCCCGCCGGTGACAACCGGCCCTCAACAAGGAGGAGTTCATGGGCAACCTCTGGATCGGCCCGCCCGGCGCCCTGTACGAGATCGACCGGGCGGCCAAGTCGTTCGAGCGCGCCGCCGACCTCGGCGTCACCGAGTTCAAGGCGCTCTCCGGCCGGATCACCCTCACCCGCACCGCGCCGCCCGTCCGCCGGGTCAAGCTGAGCTGGGACATGCTGGAGCCGCAGACCGCGCGCGTCCTCGACCGGCTCGCCCGCCGTGTCGACGGCGGCGGCAACGGCGTCGGCCCGCTCGTGCTGATCGACCCCGCCGCCGGCAACGTCCTGGAGCCCGCGCAGGCCACGGGCCGGGGGCCGGCCGGGGCGAGCGGGCTCGCGCAGTGGTTCAGGGTGTCGGCCACCGGAGCCGTCACGGAGACCACCCCCGGCGTCTTCGCGTTCACCGCCGCCGACGCCACCGGCCAGGTCGCCTGGCGCTGCGTGCCGTGGAGCGGGAACTTCCCGGCCGCCGCCGGGCTGCGGGTGTCCTTCCGCGCCCCGACCGCGTTCGCCGCCCTCGGCACGGTGTCCGTCGGCATCGACTTCAAGAAGGCCGACGGGACGTATCTCAGTTCGACGTCGACGACGGGGCCGTACGTGACGGCCACCGTGCCCGCGGGCGCCACCCACCTCACCCCCACCGCCAAGACCGGCGCCGCCGGCGCCTACTCCCTCGCCGGCGCCTGCCTGACGTACGGCGGTGACGGCGCCGCCGACGACGTCCCCGGGGACGGGCTGCCCAAGCTGGCCGTCACCGGCTACTCGGACACCCCGGGCCGCCCGCTGCCGTACCGGAACGTCGGCGTCGACCTGGTGGAGGTGACCGGTGCAACGGGCTGACCAGACGACGAAGAACGCCCTCGCGGCAGGTGAGCGCACCGTCACGCACACCACCCGGCTGGGCGGCCGGGACGTCTCCGCGCAGGTGCAGTCCTGGCAGGTCGAGCGGTCGTACGCGACCGACCTGCCGGCCGCTATGCGCGCCTTCTCGGGCAGTTCGGCCGCCCAGCTCACCCTGCAGCTCGGCGGTGACGGCACCCAGCCGGCCCCCGCGCTCTACTCGCCGTGGGCGCCGCACGCCACCGGCGACCTGGCCCGCCCCGGCCAGACCGTCGTGCACGAGGCGGGCGTGGGCGGCGGCGGCACGCTGCCCGTCTTCCGCGGCACCCTGCGCAACCGCAGCGCCGCCTCCGGCACCGACAGCGTGCAGCTCACCGCCCTGGACGGCGCCGAGCGGCTGCGCGCACCGGCCGAACTCCCGCGCCCGTACACGGGGTTGTACTGGGGCCGGCCGGTCGCCACCGCCACCTGGTGCGTCGACGAGCTGCTGCGCCAGGCCGGGATCCTCACCTCGCCCCCGCCCCGCGCGGACCGGTTCACCGCGGGCCAGCCGCTGAGCCTGGTGCACGCCACCCTGCACGGCGGGTTCGCGACCCCCTTCGGCATGCCGGAGGACCTGCCGGACCCGCGCCACTACACCTGGTCGCGGGCCGGTGCGCCGTTCGAGATGGCGCTGGTGCCCAAGGGGCTGCCGCCCGGCGAGAGCGGGGTGACGGCCTCCTGGTTCCCGCGCAGCCGGGTCACCGTGCCGGGCAGCCGGCTGTTCGTCGAGGCGTGGGTGAACAACGCGGTCGGCATCGGTGACACCGTCCGCCTGGACGTCGACCTGAACCGCACCGGCACCGGGGTCGGCACGCTCTCCCTCGCCCTGGACTTCGTCAAGGGGCAGGCCGTCGTCTGGTCGCTCAGCAGCGATGTCTCCGTGCCGGGCAGCGGTCTGGTCTGGAGCGACAACGGCACCGCGATGAAGACGCAGCGGGGCGTGTGGCACGTCGGCGTGTTCCTCGACCTGACCACGGTCAGCGGGAGCAGCGCGCTGCCCGTCGTCCGCCCGGTCATGACCGCCCCGGACGGCACGACATGGACCGGCGCCACCGGGTCCTTCACGCTCACCAGCGGACCGCAGCCGGTCTCCGAACTGCGCAAGGTGCGCCTGGTGACCACCATGGCCGTGGAGAACGTACAGGTCACCAGCGGTCTCGCGGCGGTGCCGTCGGCGAGCGAGTTCTCCCAGGCCGGCACCTGGACGAAGACCGGCGAGCTGGACGAGGCGATCCTGCCGCTGCGCACGGTCCCCAAGGTGTCGGGCTCGCAGTGGGAGGCGCTCGGGCAGATCGCCAAGGCGAGCATGTCGACGGCCGAGCTGGACGAGCGCGGCCGGTTCCGGTGGCGCAACTTCACCCGGTTCGCGACCGTGCCCAAGGAGGCCGACCTGACCCTGACGTCGGTGCGGGACATCGCCGCGCTCACCGTCACCGAGGAGATCGACGCCTGCCGCAACTTCTGTGTGCAGCCCGCCAAGGACTACGGCGCGGTGGGGCTGGTCGCCGGGGACGCGGTCGTCGACAGCCTGGTCCGGGAGATCCCCGGCAGCGGCACCCTCACCGTCTCGTACACCTTCGGCGAGGACGAACTGGACATCGGGCCGCCGGACACGGACGACGACAGCGTGATCTCCTCCGGCTCCAACTTCCGGGTGTCCGCCTCGCGGGCGGCCGGGGCGCCGGCGATCAAGGGCGCGGTGGACGCGATGGTGCGCCGCGAGGACGGCACGATCGTGCTGCGGCTGACCAACCGCACCGCCCAGACGCTGTACACGGTCACGCAGAAGGGCGAGCCGTCCATCCGCATCGTCCCGCTCCGGCCGGACAAGGATCCGGTGGAGCGGCAGGCGGTGTCGTACGTCTCCGGCTCGGCGAGCGAACGCTGGTACGGCCGCCAGGAGTTCTACGGCGACGCCAGCGACTGGGTGCAGGACGTGACGGCGGCGCGGCAGCTGGCGGACGCGATGCGGGCCGCGGGCGAGTACCCGGTGCCCGTGTTCGGGGACGTCCAGGTGCTCTACGACCCGCGGATCCAGCTCGGCGACGTCGTACGCCTCGTGGACACCGCCGGGGCCGCGCTGGACACGCTCGCCTGGGTCGTGGGCATCACCACCGCCGCGTCCCCGGAGGGCGGGGTCCAGCAGACCCTCAGCCTGCGCGGAGTCCGCGCGAACGACGTCCCCCAGGACACCGGCCTCACCCCGGACACCCCCGCCCTGCCCTCCCCGGCCCCGGCCGCCACCTACGCCGACGTCACCAGGACCTACGCCACCCTCGCGGACCTGCTCGTGGCCAACGCCACCTGGAACGACGTGAAGGAGACGGCACTTGCCTGAATCCACGCCGGGGCCGGTGCCGGTACAGCCTCCGTCCGCCCCGCCCGACCTTCAGGAGCCCCCACATGTCTGAGACCCCGCCCGAGCCACTGCCCGTACAACCCCCGCCCGAGCTGCTCGCCGAGCTCGCCGAGGCCGCCGCGCCCGGTCCCGATCCCGATGAGGCGCCGCCGGCCGCGGATGACGGCCTGCTCACGGTCGTCGTCGACGGTCCCGTCCAGTCCGCGCTCGTACCCGAGGAGCCCGCATGAGCACCCAGTACACCCCGCTGAGCAGCCTTCCCTACCCGCAGGCGACCGACCCGGCCGATCTGCCCGCCCACCTCAAGGCGCTCGCCGACGCGCTCGACGGACGTACCGTGCTGCGCTTCGCGGACGCCGCCGCGCGCGACGCCAAGGTGACCAGCCCGGTCGCCGGGATGCTCGCCTGGATCGGCACCCCGGGCCGGCTGATGTACTACACGGGTTCGGCCTGGGTGCCCGCCGCCCCGAGCCCGGTCTACAAGATCAACCTCGATGCGGGCGACACGACCACGGCGACGTACACCGAGACCCTCAACAACGCGGTCGGCGACCCGATGGCGGCCTCGTTCACCGCACCCGCCTCCGGCCAGGTCCTCGTCACCATCGGCGGCTACCTCTGGTCGTCGGTGGCCAACTACTCCTCCTTCATGTCGGCCAACATCCGCAACTCCTCCAACACGGTGGTGCTGGCGGCCGACGACAACCGGGCCGCGCTCCTCAACAGCACCTCCAAGGCGTCGGTGTCCGCCCAGTTCCTGGTCACCGGCCTGACCCCGGGCGCCACCTACACCGGCACCCCCGCCTACCGCTCGGGCGCGACCACCAACACGGCCAACTTCGACAGCCGGTTCATCCGCATCGACCCGATCCCCTAGAACCACCGGGAGATCCGCCCATGGCAACACCTCTGTCCGCCGACGCCTTCGTCCGCGCCCTGCGCGACGAAGGCGTCGCCCTACGCGAGCACGCCGACTGGCGTACCCACAACCGCAACCACAAGGGCCCCTGGGGCCCGGTCCACGGCGTGATGCTGCACCACACCGCCGGCACCGACAGCCTCCGCCTGTGCCGGGACGGCACCGCGGCGCTGCCCGGCCCGCTCTGCGTCGGCCTGGTCACCAAGGACGGCACGGTCCACCTGGTGGGCTACGGCCGCACCAACCACGCCGGCGCGGGCTCCACCGCGGTCCTGGCCGCGGTACGCGCCGAGCGGACCCCGCTGCCCGCCCCCGGCCCGGACGCCGTGGACGGCAACTCCTGCTTCTACGGCTTCGAGATCGAGAACCTGGGCACCGGCCGCGACCCGTACCCGCCCGCCCAACTCGCCGCCGTGGAACGCCTGTCGGCGGCCCTGTGCCGCGCCCACGGCTGGTCCGCCGCGAGCGTGGTCGGCCACCGGGAGTGGACCCGCCGCAAGATCGACCCGTCCTTCTCGATGCCGGGCATGCGCACCCGCGTCGAGGCCCGCCTGGGCCTGCGCCCGGTGCCGTACGAACCCTTCCCGGGCGCCGCCTACTTCGTGCCCGGCCGCCGCGGCGCCCTGGTCACGGCGGTCGGCGAGCGCCTGGTCGCCGAGGGATGCGGACGCTACGCGGTGGGCCCCGGCCCGGTGTGGGGCGAGGCCGACGTCCGCTCGTACGCCGCGTGGCAGCGCAAGCTCGGCTACACGGGTGCCGCCGCCGACGGGGTTCCGGGCCGGGCGAGCTGGGACCGGCTGCGGGTGCCGCGCACGAGCTGAGGAGGCCGACCGATGACCGACGCCACGCGCCGCACCCTCCGGACGGCCGTACAGACCCTCGTCGCCCTCGTACCGCTGCTCGCCGGGGAACCCGCGGCCCGCGACGCCCCCGCGGTCGCCGGCGTGGTGGCGGTCGCCGCCGCGCTGACCCGCCTGATGTCCCTCCCGGAGGTGGAACGGCTGCTGCCTTCCTGGCTGCGCGGGGAGGAGTGCGAGAAGGCGTCCGAGAAGGAGTCGCCGTGACCACCCGTGAAGCGGAAGGAGTCGCCCTGGAACTCGAACGCCTCCGCCGCTCGGTCGACGTCGGCTTCGCCACCACCCGCGGTGACCTGGCCCTCCTCCTCCAGCGCGCCGACCAGACCGACAAGACCCTCGGCGACCACGAGGACCGCCTCGACGCCCTCGAACGCACCCGCTGGCCCCTGCCGTCCCTGGCGGCACTGACCTCGTGCGCGGCCCTCGCCCTGACCCTGTGGGAGGCGGCCCGCAGATGACCCGCCCCGGCGCCCCCTGCCCTCCCCGGCAGGGGGCGCCGCCGCGTGACCGATCCCGCACCCCCCGCCCCTTACCCCGCCACTCGAACACGTGCATCATTGCGAGGTTGTTGGGCGAGGCTGCTGACGAGGTGAACGGTGCGCGTGCGAAGAGGCGGGATGTCCACGGCGGCCCTCTGCGGCACCCTGCTCCTCGCCGCCTGCGGCCCCACCGCCCCGGACGCCGGCCACGCCACCCCCACCCGCATCGCCGACGCCCCCGCCCGGCTCCCCGTCCCGCACGGCAAGGGCAGCCGTACCCCCGACGACTTCAACGGCGACGGTCACCGCGACCTCGTCCTCAATGACCTGGTCAAAGAGCAGCGGCACGCCGACGACGCCGGCATCGGGATCGTCTACGGCGGCCCGCACGGACTCACGCCCGGCGCCCGGCAGTTGCTCAGCCCCAAGAAGCAGGCGGCGCCCACCAAGGGGCAACTTCCCGCCGTCTTCGGCGCGGAGGAGAGCTGCGACCTGGACGGCGACGGCTTCACCGACCTCATCGTCTCGACCGACCCGCCGTACGACGGCCAGGGCCGGCCCCCGGTGCCGTTGCAGATCCTCTTCGGCTCCCCCGCAGGCCTGACCGGCCGCGCCGTCAAACTGACCGTCCCGGACCGGGCCCGCTTCGGCAACGACTGGCCGGACCAGCCGGTGTGCGGCGACTTCGACGGGGACGGGAAGAAGGACCTGGTGCTGCACGCGTCCGGGGGCAGGCTGTCGTACCTGCGCGGCCCGTTCAGCCGAAAGGGCGCCCCGCGCGCGGCCGGCGCACCCCTGCCCTCTCCCGGCGAGGTGCCCACCGGCCCCGCGGCCGACGTCGACGGCGACGGCTACGACGACCTGGTCGTCCGTACGGCGGAAGGCACCGGAACCTCGGCCGTGGTCCTCGGCGGCCCCGCCGGCCCGACGCGCACCGGAGCCGTCCTGCCCACCGGTGCCGACGTCGCCCTGGGCCGCTTCGGCAGGGGCAGGGCGCTGGACGCGGCGGTCGGGGGCACGGGGGAAACGTCCCTGCGCTACGACCTTCCGGCGGCCACACGGGCCGGCCTCGCCACCCCGGGCTCGATGCTCGACGCCGCCGACTTCGACGGCGACGGCCGCGACGAACTCGTCTCCAGCGCCTCCCGGCTGCGCCTCTTCCGCGCCGGTACGGCCGGCCTGTCGACGAAGGGCGCGCTCACCGTCGTACCGCCCGCGCCCGGCACGACCCGCGTCCTCGCGGCCGGCGACTTCGACGGGGACGGGCGGGCGGACCTGGTGGTGCGGACGTACCGGGGCGAGACGCGGGACACGGTCGCCGTGTACCGGGGGACGAAGCGGGGGCTGCTCGAAGCGAAGCCGGCGGTGACCTTCTCCAGCTCGGCGTTCCTCGCGCCGTAGCCGTCGCCCCTCAGGTCACAACAGTCTCAAGAATTTACCGAACTCCTGTACAACCCTTACGCCCCGACGCCGGTCTCCTGATCGCCGAACGCTCCGTGAACCGCGGGACAACCCGCGGCGAACACGGACGTTCGCACCCCATCGACTGCGGGATGCCCCGCCAGGCATCCCCCCGCATGCCGCAGGAGAACCAGCATGCACACGCACCGCCGACTCGCCCTCGCGACGGCCACCGCGGCCGCGCTGACGGGCGGTCTGCTCACGTTCGCCGGCTCGCCCGCCACGGCCGCCGACTCGGTCAAGGTGGCCAAGGCCGACTTCAACGGCGACGGCATCGGTGACGTCGCCACCTCGGCGGCCACCGCCTACGTCAGCGGCCTCAAGAACGCCGGCCAGGTCGTCGTCCTCTACGGCACGTCCACCGGCGTCTCCTCCGCCCAGCGCACCACCCTCAGCCAGAACAGCTCCGGCGTCCCGGGCACCGCCGAGGCCGGCGACTCCTTCGGCGCCGAGCTGGCGTACGCCGACTTCAACGGCGACGGCTACGACGACCTCGTCGTCGGCACCCCGTACGAGAAGGTCGGCACCGACACCAACGGCGGCGCCGTCACCCTCCTGTGGGGCTCCGCGAACGGCCTCACCGGCAAGGGCGTCGACGTGCCCGACCCGGCCGCCGGCTCCCACGACTACTGGGGCAAGGACCTGGCCGCCGGCGACTTCGACGGCGACGGCAAGGCCGACCTGGTGGTGGGCAGCTCCTCCGCCACCCTCTACCTCTACAAGGGCGGCTTCAGCAGCACCGGCACCGCGGGCAGCCGTACCACCGTCACACCGCCCATCGAGTCGGGCACCAACGACTCCCCGTTCGGCCCGCTGAACCTGACCGCCGGTGACGTCAACGGCGACGGCCGCACCGACCTCGTGGTCGACGGCTACGAGACCAGCACCCAGTACGGCTGGAACACCAACTACTGGCTGCCCGGCACCGCGAGCGGCCTGAGCGGCTCCTCCGCCAAGACCCTCAAGTCCGGCATCGTCACCGCCATCGGCGACATCAACGGCGACGGCTTCGGCGACATCGTCAGCGGCGCCGACTGGGACACCACCACCAGCGACGGCACCAGCATCCCGAACTCCTCCAAGGGCGGCCGGGTGAACATCACCTACGGCACCGCCTCCGGCCCCGGCTCGACCGCGGCCGTCAGCCAGGACACCGGCAGCGTCCCCGGCACCGCGGAGAAGGGCGACGGCTTCGGCTGGGACCTCGACCTCGGTGACATCAACGGCGACGGCTTCCAGGACCTCGTCGTCAGCAGCCCGAACGAGGACATCGGCGGCGTCACCAACACCGGCCTGGTCACCGTCCTGTACGGCTCCGCCTCCGGTGTGAACACCACCACCGGCGGCCAGTCCTTCGCCCAGAGCACCGCGGGTGTCCCCGGCGGCGACGAGAAGTCCGACCTGTTCGGCGCCGACGTCAAGCTCGACGACGTCACCGGCGACGGCAAGGCCGACCTGGTCGTGGGCTCGTACGAGAACGGCGGGGACGGCGCGATCACCTACCTGCCGTCCAACGGCACGAAGATCACCACCAGCGGTTCGCGTGCCTTCGGCGCGAGCACCGTGGGCGTCTCGACGACCGGCACGCCGCAGTTCGGCGCCGTGTTCGCCGACTGACCCGCCGTACTCCCACCAGCCGGGCCCGCAGTCGTGCGGGCCCGGCCGCACGACCGCCTCGTGACCTCCCGGAGGACCACCCCGATGCCTCACCCGCGCAAGGCCACCCCCACCGCCCTCGCGGCCGCCCTCCTCGCCGCCGGCCTGACCCCGCTGGTCCTGGCCGCCCCGGCCACCGCCGCGGTCGCCAAGCAGTACGACGACTTCAACGGCGACGGCCACCGCGACCTCGCGTACCTCGGCTACAACCGGGACAACCACCGGGGCGGCGCCGTCACCATCGTCTACGGCGGCACGAACGGCCTCGACACCTCGCACACCCAGGTCATCGACCAGGACAGCGCCGGTGTGCCCGGCTCGGGCGAGGAGGACGACATGTTCGGCGACTCGCTCACCAGCGCCGACCTGAACAAGGACGGGTACGCCGACCTCGTCGTCGGCAACCAGACCGAACACGTGGGCAGCGCGCAGTACCGCGGCTCGGTCACCATCGTGTGGGGCTCCCGCTCCGGCCTGTCCGGCGGCACCAACCTGGCGCCGAAGGGCGGCGCGGCCGGCGCGCAGGGCCACTTCGGCTCCGACCTCGCCACCGGCGACTTCACCGGCGACGGCTCGCCCGACCTCGCGGTCATCGGCGGCGGGGAGGCCTGGCTGTACCGGGGGCCGTTCACCAGGGCGGGGGGCACCGGAACCGTCAGCGAGATCGACAAGGACGGTGCCGGCTGGTACTCGTCCGGGCTGGCGGCCGGCAAGGTCAACGGCGACGGCAAGACGGACCTCGTGGTCCTCGGCGAGCAGTTCACCGGCACGAACGACACCCCCGCCCTGCGCGCCTGGTTCCTGAAGGGCGCCTCCTCGGGCCTGACCTCGGGCGCCTCCAAGACCCTGGAGTCCGCCTGGCACGGCGGCCTCGGCGCCAACGCCGTCATCGCCGACTTCGACAAGGACGGCTACGGCGACATCGCCATCGGGCAGCCCGACAAGGACAAGGGCAAGGGTGCGGTGACCGTCTGGCGCGGCACCTCCGCCGGCCCCAGCGGCTCCACGACCCTCACCCAGGCCACCGCGGGCGTCTCCGGCAGCCCGGAGACCGACGACGACTTCGGCTACGACGTCTCGGCCGCCGACACCAACGGCGACGGCTACGCGGACCTCGCGGTCGGCGTGCCCCACGAGGACGTCGACGGCAAGCAGGACCAGGGCGGTGTGCACGTCTTCCGCGGCGGCTCCGGCGGCCTGACCGGCACCCGCTCCGCCTGGATCCCGCAGACCGTCGCCGGCCGCGCCGACTCCGACACCGCCTTCGGCTACAGCCTCCGCCTGCGCGATGTCACCGGCGACGGCAAGGCCGACCTGGCGATCGCCCTGAGCGGCGGCGGAATCCTGCTGCCCGGCACCGCCACCACGCCGACGGCGAGCGAAGCGGTCGTCCTGCCGGACCTCGGCGGCGGCTTCCAGGACTGACGCCCGCCCCCCTCTCATGAACGGATCGGACATGCGCACGCGCGCCTTCCTACTGGCAGCGACCCTGACCACAGGCCTGCTCACCGCCCTGCCCGTCACCACGGCTTCCGCGGCCCCCGCCCGTTTCTCCGACGACTTCAACGGCGACGGCTACCGCGACCTGGTCACCGCCGCCCCGTCGGCCACGGTCGGCGGAAAGGCCCGGGCGGGTGCCGTGGTCGTGAACTACGGCTCCAAGTCGGGGATCAGCGCCGCCCGGCACACGGTGATCACCCAGAACACCACGGGCATCCCGGGCACGGCGGAGACGAACGACGAGTTCGGCGCGTCCCTCGCCTCCGGCGACCTCAACCGCGACGGCTACGCCGACCTCGTCGTCGGCACCCCGGACGAGAACGACGGCACCGGCACCGCGGTCGTCGTCTGGGGCGGCAAGAACGGCCTCTCCGGCGGCTGGACCCTCCCCGGCCCCGCGTCCTCGGCGCACGACGAGTACGCCCTGACCCTGGCGGTCGGCGACTTCACCGGCGACGGCCGCGCCGACCTCGCCGTCGGCAGCCTCGGCAAGGACGTGTGGGTCTTCCGGGGCGGCTTCACCAAGGCTTCCGGCGCCGCGTCCCGGTTCGTGCTGCGGACCGAGCTGCAGGCCGGCGTCATCTCCGGCGCCCAGGGCCTGGCCGCCGCCGACGTCAACGGGGACCACGTCGACGACCTGGTGATCAGCGGCACCGACGAGCGGACCTACGACGACGGCCAGCTCGTCTACACGGGCTCGACGGGCGACACCCCGCTCACCCTCCAGACGTTCCTGCCCTCCGGCGCCTGGCGCACGGCCGCCGTCGGTGACCTCAACGGCGACGGCTACGACGACGTGGTCGCGGCCACCGCCCCCGGCTCGGTCTCCGCGAACGACGGCGGCTCGGTCCGCGCCTACCTGGGCAGCGCGGACGGCATCCGCACCACGCCCCAGGCGACGATCACCCAGAACAGCCCCGGCGTCCCCGGCACCGACGAGAAGGAGGACTGGTTCGGCCACTCCCTCTCCGTCGGCGACGTCAACGGCGACGGGTACGCGGACGTGGCCGTCGGCGCGATCTACGAGGCCATCGGTCCCGACTGGCAGACCGGCGCCGTCACCGTGCTGCGCGGCTCGGCCACGGGCCTGACCGGCACCGGCGCCCAGTCCTTCTCCCAGGACACGGCCGGCGTCCCCGGCAGCGCCGAGGACAACGACTTCTTCGGCTCGGCGGTCCGCCTCTCCGACCTGAACGGTGACGGCAAGGCGGACCTCTCCATCGGCGCCCACGGGGAGAACGACTCCGACGGCGCGGTGTGGAGCCTGCGCGGCTCGGCCTCCGGCATCCGCACGACGGGCGCGGTGTCCTTCGGCCCGGCGGCGACGGGGGTCCCGGCCACGGGGTATCCGCATCTGGGGCGCCTGATGGGGCAGTGAGGGCGGGGCGGTGAAACCGGGGGAATCCCTGGTAGGTCCCCTGACGGTCCCTTAGGGGATGTCACAGGTCGGCAGCAAAGCCGGGCCCGTACCCCCGGGCCCGGCACGTCACCCTCCGGGACCAGGTACGTTCGATGACGTGGCTGGATTCAGGATCGGACGCGGGGGCCGTGACAACCGCACCCCCCAGGGACAACAGGCTCAGCAGGGACCGTCGCACGGGCACGGCCAGGGACGGGGGCCCGGCCAGGGACGTGGGCACGGACAGCCCGGGGGCCGCCCCCAGGGCCCGTCGTACGGCTACCCGTCGGCGCCGCAGCAGCAGTCGTACCCGCAGCCGTCGTACCCGCCCCAGGGACAGCCGTACGGCTACCCGGGCGGCCGGGCGGACGACGGACCGGAGTACTTCGGCGACGGCGGCCACGATCCGTACGCGGCGAACAACCCGGGCCACACCCAGGCCTTCTCGATCGACGAGGCCGCCGGCTACACCCAGGGCGCGACCTACCACGCCGGCTCGGCCGCCCCGTCCGGCCCGGTCGGCCCGCCCCTGCACTGGAAGGAACTGCTGAAGGGGATCATCCTCTCCCCCGCCCAGACCTTCCTGCGCATGCGGGACTACACGATGTGGGCCCCGGCCCTGATCGTCACCTTCCTCTACGGCCTGCTCGCCGTCTTCGGCTTCGACGGGGCCCGCTCGGACGCGATCAACGCGACGCTCTCCAACGCGATCCCGATCGTCCTGATCACCGCCGTCGCGATGGTCGTGAGCGCCTTCATCCTGGGCGTGGTCACCCACACCCTGGCCCGCCAGCTCGGCGGCGACGGCGCCTGGCAGCCCACGGTCGGGCTGTCCATGCTGATCACGTCCCTCACGGACGCCCCCCGCCTGGTCTTCGCCATGTTCTTCGGCGGCAACGCGGGCTTCGTCCAGCTGCTCGGCTGGGCCACCTGGATCGGCGCGGGCGCCCTGCTGACCCTGATGGTCTCCCGCTCCCACGACCTGCCCTGGCCGAAGGCGCTGGGCGCGTCGGCGATCCAGCTGATCGCGCTGCTGTCGATAGTGAAGCTGGGCACGTTCTAGCCGCGACCTGCACAGAGAAGGGCCCCCGGGTGTTCCACCCGGGGGCCCTTCTCTTTGTTCTCTTGCTCTCAGGCGTCGAGGACCTGTCCGGCCCGCTTCACCACGGGCGGCTCGACGCTCCACGGGAAGTTGATCCACTCGTCGGTGCGCTTCCAGACGTACTCGCACTTCACGAGGGAGTGGGACTTCTCATAGATCACGGCCGAGCGCACCTCGGCGACGGTGTCGAGGCAGAAGTCGCGCACGAGCTTGAGCGTCTTGCCGGTGTCCGCGACGTCGTCGGTGATGAGCACCTTCTTGTCGGAGAAGTCGATCGCGCTCGGGACCGGGGCGAGCATGACGGGCATCTCCAGGGTCGTCCCGACGCCCGTGTAGAACTCCACATTCACGAGATGGATGTTCTTGCAGTCGAGGGCGTAGGCGAGCCCGCCGGCGACGAAGACGCCCCCGCGCGCGATGCTCAGCACGATGTCCGGCTCGTACCCGTCGTCGGCGATGGTCTGCGCCAGCTCGCGGATGGCGGCGCCGAACCGCTCGTAGGTCAGGTTCTCCCGCACGTCACTCATGTCGTGGCCGCCCTCACACCTGGGTCCGATGGAAGTTCTGGAAGGACCGCGAGGCGGTCGGCCCGCGCTGCCCCTGGTACCGGGAGCCGTAGCGCTCACTGCCGTACGGGAACTCGGCGGGGGAGCTGAGCCGGAACATGCACAGCTGGCCGATCTTCATGCCGGGCCAGAGCTTGATCGGCAGGGTGGCGAGGTTGGACAGCTCCAGGGTCACGTGACCGCTGAACCCCGGGTCGATGAACCCGGCGGTGGAGTGCGTCACGAGCCCGAGCCGCCCCAGCGAACTCTTGCCCTCGAGCCGGGAGGCAAGATCGTCGGGCAACGAGATGACCTCGTACGTGCTCGCGAGCACGAACTCCCCGGGGTGCAGGATGAACGGCTCGTCCCCCTCGGGCTCCACGAGCCGCGTGAGGTCGGCCTGCTCGACGGAGGGGTCGATGTGGGGGTACCGGTGATTCTCGAACACCCGGAAAAAGCGGTCCAGCCGCACGTCGATGCTCGACGGCTGCACCATGGATTCGTCGTAGGGATCGATACGCACCCGCCCGGCGTCGATCTCGGCCCGGATGTCCTTGTCTGAGAGAAGCACGTCCCGAGGATACGCAAGGCGCGCGGAGCCATGACAATCGTGACGACTCCGCGCGCCTTTCGATCTTGCGGCGCCCAGCCCGCTACCGCTTCTGCGGCACTACCGCTTCTGTAGGGCGACCGGCACCACACTGCGGAGCCGGGCACACCGCGGACACCTCACGAGCCGGCCGGGGCCGAGCCGCTCGGCCTGCTGCATCGGGAACGAAGCGGTGCCGAAGACGTGCCCGTCCGCACAACGAACGACGGTGCGTTCCATCAAGTCCCTCAAGTCCCTTCCCCAAGAGCCGCGTCCGGCTTACTGCCCTGACGACAAAAGCCACATTACGGGATCAAAGAGACGACTCTCCAGGCGGCACTCCGGCCTCACCCGGACCCTCTCCCATCCCTCCACGGTACGCCCCAACTCGCGCCCCCCGCACGGGGATCCCACCCTTCCACCCCACCCCCAACGCACCCGGACCCCGCGGTCCGAGCACCGGGGGTCTGCGATGAGGTACAGTGAGCGAGCGTTCGGACATCGACTCTGCGGAGCCGTCCCGTCCGTCTTACGCGGGTGTAGTTTAATGGTAGAACATCAGCTTCCCAAGCTGAGAGCGCGAGTTCGATTCTCGTCACCCGCTCTGTGATTGAGGCCCAGGTCAGAGACCTGGGCCTTGTTGTTGTGCGCCTCACAGAGGATGCCCAGGGCGAGGGTGTCGGAGATCCCGGCGGCCCAGCCACCGCCCGTCGACGACACCATCCAGCCGAGCGCTCGCACCACGCGCCGTCTCTCTGCGCAGGTCGAGCGCTGTGCGACCCGCCCGCACCGCGATACGCCCCACCGGACGACAGTGCATGGCATCGCCCGTACCGGCCCGGCGGCGGAGGACCGGGAGTGCCGTATCGGGGCGGCGGCGGTCCGCCGCGCGGTGCGCACTGCCGACCGTCGCTTCACCCAAATTCCTTGACTTCCCGGCGTCAACGGCACTTGTGCGGACGGCACTTGGGACGGGTCGTCGGGAGGCCCGGACTGGGGGTGGCCGTGGGGGTCGTTCGCTTGCCGGGCCTGCCGACGTGTTTGGTGGGGGCCGGGGTGGGAGAGGCGGAGGGGACGCCGGGCTCGTCGGTGCCGGGGCCGAGGGACGTGGGGGCGGGGAAGGGGAGGTCGGGCAGGCCGACCAGGGCGTCGCGCATGTACCCGGTCCAGATCTCGGTCGGGATGTCGCCGCCGAACACCTTCTGCAGACCGCCGACGCCCGCCAGGGACTGGAGCTGGGGATGGGCCGGGTCCTCTTTGAAGAGGACGACGGAGGTGGCGAGTTGGCGGGTGTAGCCGATGAACCAGGCCGACCGGTAGTCGTCCGTGGTCCCGGTCTTGCCCGCCGCGGTCCGGCCGAGGGCCTGGGCCTTGGTTCCGGTGCCCCGGGCGATGACGCCGCGCAGGACGTCGGTCACGTTGTCGGCGACCGCCGTCGGCAGGGCGCGTACGGGGGTGGGAGCGGTGAAGCCGGGCAGTATGGCCCCGTCGTGGGTCACCTTGGTCACCGAGTACGGCGTGACCTGCATCCCGGACGCGGCGAACGTCGCGTAGGCGCCCGCCATGCGGATGGCGCTCGGGGTCGAGGTGCCGATGTAGAAGCCGGCGCTGGGCGCGGCGAGGCTCCCGGAGCGCAGGCCCAGGGCCGTCGCCGTCCGGGCCACGTCGGTGTGGCCGACGTCCTCGCCCAGCTGCACGTACGGCGTATTGACCGATTGCTCCATCGCCTGGCGCAGAGTGATGTAGCCCCAGCGGTGCGTGGTGTCGTTGTGCTGGTGGAGGAGACCGGTGGGGTCCTTGTCGTCGGTGACGTAGTCGCCCTGCTGGTCCTTGATCCGGATGCCGTCGTCGCCGTCGAACTTGCTGCCCGGGGTGATCGGCGCCGGTGACGCGCCGGGCTTCAGGACGGCCCCGTACTGGAGCGCGGAGGCGAGGACGACCGGTTTGAAGGTCGAGCCCACGGGGACGCCGGAGGTGTCGGCGTTGTCCGCGTAGTGGGCCCGTTCGTAGCCGGGACCGCCGTAGACGGCCAGGATGCGGCCGGTGGCCGGGTCCACCGAGGCGGCGCCGGTCTGGACGTTCCGGTCAGCCGTCCGGTGGGCGGGGTCGAGGCGCTCCGCGCGCACCTTCGCGACGGCCTTGGCCAGCTCCGCCGTCTTCTTCCGGTCGAAGGTGGTATGGATCTGGTAACCGCCCCGGCTCAGGCTGCTGTCGGTGATGCCGGGGTCGTGCTGCTGGGCGTACGACCGGGCCAGCTGGACCAGATAGCCGGTCTGCCCGGTGAGACCCGAGCCGGCAGTCCACTTCCTGGGCACCGGGAAACCGGCCGCCGCGTACCGGGCGCGCTGCTGCTCCGTCAGCCTGCCGGTCTTCACCATGCGGTCGAGCACCCAGGACCAGCGTGCCTGTGCCTGTGCCCGCGCCCTGGGATCGGAGTCGGCGTACTGGAAGAGGCTCGGCTCGTTGACCGCCGCGGCGAGAAAGGCGCCCTGGCTCACGGTCAGCTTCTCGACCGGAAGGTCGTAGTACACGCGGGCGGCGGCCTCGATGCCGTCCGCCTGTCGGCCGAAGAAGCAGGTGTTCAGGTAGCCCTGGAGTATCTCCTGCTTGCTCATGCTCGCGCCGATCTTGGAGGAGATCAGCAGCTCCTTGAGCTTGCGGGAGAGCGTCTGCGACTGGTCGAGGTAGGTGTTCTTGACGAACTGCTGGGTGATCGTCGAACCGGACTGGACGGAGTCGCCCTCGGCCATGTGCACGACGGCGCGCGCGATGCCCTGCGGGTCGATGCCCGGGTCGGAGTAGAAGGAGGCGTTCTCAGCGGCGATGAAGTCTTCCTGCACGCCCAGCGGGACCTGCGCCAGGGAGACGTTCTCCCGGTTGACACTGCCGTCGGTCGCCAGGACCGTGCCGTCGGACCAGTAGTAGACGTTGTTCTGGAGCAGCGTCGAGGGGTTGGGGTCGGGGATGGAGATCGTGGCGTAGGCGTACCCGATGGCCGCGGTCGCTGAGCCGACGCAGAACACGAACGACGCCAGCACCTGCCGCCACGAAGGCAGCCAGCGGCGCGCGCCCGCCCGGCCGGCTCTCGGATAGTCGATCCAGCGTCTGCGCGATGCGGTGCGGCTCGCCCTGCGACGACCCGCCGCACGACTGCCGGAGATGGTGCGCTGCGGCGGCCTGCGCCGGGTACCGCTCATGGGCTCGGATCACTCTGCTTTCAGTACCGGTGGGTGGTGTCGTGGGGCGCGGGTCGTGGAGGGCCCGCGTACGGCCAGGGCTGCGGGTGAGCCTCGTACGGCCGGGGGTCCGGGTGGGACTCGTAGTACGGCTGGGAGTCCGGGTGGGACCCGTACGGTCCGGGCCCCGGGACGGCCGCGTACGGTCCGGGAGGGGGCACGGCCGCGTACGGTCCGGGAGAGGGGACGCCCTCGTACGGTTCCGGCCGCGCAACACCTTCGTACGGTTCCGGCTCCGGCTGCGCGGGGGCCGCGGTGCGGTCCTCCCCGGAGGGTTCCGCTCCCGCCGGCGCCCGCAGGCTGCCGTAGCGCTCCATGCGCTGCCAGCGAAGGCGTGATCCGGACACGGCGGTGAAGACGGACTGGATCACCACCAGATACATGAACTGCCGGTAGACGAACTGCTGCAACGGCAGGCTCCACAGGGGTCCGGGGCGTTCGCCGTCCAGGCGGAACGCGTACAGGCCCATGCCGAGCTGCAGGAGAAGGAAGGCGAGCCACAGGGCGGTGATCCGGACCGGGTCCAGGAAGACCAGGCCGTACAGGGCGAAGATGTCCACGACCGGCGCGAGCAGGGGCAGCAGTACCTGGAAGAGGAGGAGGTAGACCAGGCCCCGGCGGCCCAGTTTCCCGGCTGAACCGCGCTGGACCAGTGCGCCGCGGTGCTTCCACATCGCCTGCAGGGTGCCGTAGCACCAGCGGTACCGCTGCCGCCACAGGGCGTTCAGGGACGCGGGTGCCTCGGTCCAGGCCACCGCGCCCTCCTCGTACACCACACGCCAGCCGGCGCGGCACAGCGCCATGGTGAGGTCGGTGTCCTCGGCGAGGGTGACGTCGCTGACGCCGCCGAGGGCGAGCAGGGCCCGGCGCCGGAACGCCCCGACCGCTCCGGGCACGGTGGGCATGCACTCGGCGAGGTCGAACAGGCGGCGGTCGAGGTTGAAGCCGACGACGTACTCGATGTGCTGCCAGCGGCCCAGCATGCCGCCGCGGTTGACGACCTTGGCGTTGCCCGAGACGGCACCCACGCGCGGGTCGGCGAAGGGCTGCACGATCGTGCGGACGGCGGCGGGTTCGAAGACCGTGTCGCCGTCGACCATGACCACCAGGTCGCAGGAGGCCGCGGCGAGACCGGTGTTGAGCGCGGCCGATTTGCCCGCGTTCTCCTGCCGGATCACCCGCACCCCCGGCAGCCGGAGCGACTCCACCAGGTCCGCGGTGCCGTCGGTGGAGCCGTCGTCCACCACGATGATCTCCACCGGATGGTCCGAGGAGAGCAGGGAGCGCACGGCCGCCTCGATGCCGGCGCTCTCGTTGTACGCGGGGACGATGACACTGACCGGTTCGGTCACCGGCGGCCCCCAGGACCTGCCCCGGCTCCCGGTCCGCAGCCGTCGGTGCCGGCGGGCCGCGATCAGTACGACCGCCGCGCGCAGCACGCTGATCGCTCCGGCCGCGTACATCAGCACGCCCAGCAGCCACACCACCCGGTCGCCGGCCTGCAACGCCGTGACGAGGGCCATCCCCTGGAGGTGCTCGCCCAGTCCGGCGGGCTGGACGGGGCCGGCCATGCGGACCGCCGCGCCGACCGTCGCGAACCGGAAACCCTGTGCCTTGAGCCGGGGGATCAGCTTGTGCAGCGCGGCGACGGTCTGGGAGCGGTCACCTCCGCCGTCGTGCATCAGCAGGATCTGCCCGGCGTGCCCGTGCGGGGTCGCGTTCGCGAGGATGCGGTCCGTGCCGGGACGCTGCCAGTCCTCGGCGTCCTGGGTGGAGAGCACCGTGACATAGCCCGCCGCGTCGGCCTGCTTGAGGACGGACCAGTCGGCGTCGTTCAGCGCTCCGTTGTTCGAGGAGTACGGCGGCCTCAGCAGCGCGGTGGTGACCCCGGCCGCACCGGCCACCGCCAGCTGCGTCTCGCGCAGCTCCAGGGAACGCTGCCACGGGGCGAGACGGGACAGGTCGGGGTGGGTGAAGGTGTGGATGCCGATCTGGTGGCCCTCGGCGACGATCCGGCGGACCAGTTCCGGGTGGGCCACGACCTCGGTTCCGACGACGAAGAAGGTCGCGCGCACATGGTTGCGGCGCAGCACGTCGAGGATGCGCGGCGTCCAGATGGGGTCGGGGCCGTCGTCGAAGGTGAGGGCGATGGTGCGGGCCTTCGGCCGGGCGGTGTGCACGGCGGTGGCGGCGTTCGCGATCACGGGACCGCCGTGGGTCACTTGACCAGGCACCGCCTCGCTGCGTCCGCGGGCACCGGTCACGGCGTCCGAGGTGATCCCGAACATGTGGTGGGTGTACCCCTGGAGCAGGAGGGCCGTCGACAAGGTCACCGCGAGCACGCTCAGCAGCAGCCAATGGGTGCGGGGGGTGATCTGGCGGGTACGGCTGCTGCGGCGGCGATCGGTCACGTCAGGGCCTTGGGTCACTTCACGGGCTTGTGGGACGTCCCAAGGGCACGCCCCCGGGAGGAGGGGGTCGAGGTCGGACCGACGGTGGCCGTCGGGGACGTGGCCCTGGTGGGTGCCGCGGTGGGCCCGGACGTGGCCGCGGGAGCGGTCGAGGCCGTCGGCCGGACGGGCTGGCCGGAGGTCCGCTGCGCCGTGGAGCGGGACTTGCCGTGCGCCGCGGCGGAGCTCGCGCTCCCCGCCGAGTGGCCGGTGCTGGACGGGGAGTCGGAGGCGGTCACGCCGGGGCCGGCCCCGTGTGCGCTGTCCGGCTGCGGGACGAAGGGGGCGCTGATGCCGGGGCCGCCCAGCATGGTGCTGATCAGCAGCGCGACATAGCCGCCGGCGGGGATCACCAGCAGCCGGGCGGCGCGCAGCACGAGGCGCTGGCGACGCCCCGAGGAGTCGACGAAGACCGGTCGCACCGGGTCGCTCTCGGATTCCGGCTGCACGAAAGGGGTGGGCTGCGTGTCGATCTCCGCGGCCGGCACGGTGAGGACGTCGCCGTGAGCGGCGTCCCACGCCGTCGAATGGGGCTGCGTCCACTGCGCGAGCTGCACCGGGTCCCCGGTCAGCGTGGCCGTGTCGACGGCGTACCCCTCGTGACCGTACCCGTCGTGGCCGTACCCGTCGTGGCCGTAGGCATACGCGTACCCGGCACCACCGTACGGATCCTCGCCGTACGCTCCGCCGTTTCCGTTCGTCCACTGCACGAGTCGTGTCCCCTGTCCCGGCCGGCCGACACAGCCGTCCGCATGGACAGAGCGCGGCGGGCCGGAACTGTTACACCTCACACACAACTCACGCCTCGGACAGCCACTTCACCACCGCATCCCCGCACTCGGCCGTATGCACGTAGAACGCCCTCAGTTCCTGGTGCGCCGCCGCGAAGGCGCGCCACGTCTCGGGCTCCGCGATCACGCCGCCGTAGCGCGGCAGCAGGTCGTCCCGGGCGGCGTCCCACAGCGCGTCGAAGTCGGCCGTCGCCAGGAACCCGGCCACCTGGCGGGCCTGGGCCGCCGTCAGCACCAGGAGCGGCGGCTTGTGCCGGTCGGTACGGAACACGGGCCGGCCGCCCAGCACCACCTGGGTCCGGGACCGGTTCCGGGCAAGGGGATGCAGGGGAGCGCCGGCGTAGAGGTGCTCCTGGTCCCGGCAGCGCCGGACGGTCTCCGCGTCGCCCTCGAAAAGCCGTTCCAGCCATATCGCGCTGTTGCGCAGTGCCGGGGGCGGCACCGCGCGCAGACGGAGGTACGCACTCATGCCGGAAGGAGCGCACGGGAGCGCCTGGGCGTCACACGGGGCGGACGGAATCGGGGTACGGATCGGACACCGCCGGTCCGATGGGGGGGGTGCCCGGGGTGGGCTGCGGCGCCGGCGGGCGGTCGCCCTCGGCCGGCCCGGTACCGCCGAACCCGGCATCCCCCCAGCGCACAGGCCGCACGAAACGTCACCCGGGCCCGGACAGCCCCGACGGCGCTCCGTCGTACGCGCAGACCCGCACCGCAGCCGGCGGCCGGGGCACGGGGACACCGGCGAGAACGTGAAGGACGCCCGATGCGTTGTGACACTTGCGTGACGGCGGGCGCTGAACGTCATGGGGCCGTCGATGCGACCGGAGCGCGGCGGACGGCAGGCACTCGCTACGAACCGGCGTGAACGAGGACGATCTTGGGCCAGGTACGGCAACCCGGTCGTGCGCAGGCGCGCGACGGGGAACTGGGCGCGGCGGTCGCACGGGCCCAGGACGGCGACGAGGCCGCCTTCGCGATCGCCTACCGGATCGTTCAGCCGGGCCTGCTCGGCTACCTGCGCGGCATCGTCGGCGACGACGCGGAGGATGTGGCGTCCGACGCCTGGCTGGAGATAGCCCGCGACTTCGGGCGCTTCAAGGGCGACGGCGCGGGCTTTCGTGGGTGGACCGCGACCATCGCCCGGCACCGGGCCCTGGACCATCTGCGCCGCCAGCGCGTGCGTCCCCGGGCGGGAGGGACCGAACAGGACGTACTGGACCTGCCCGGTGCGCACAGCACCCATGAACAGGCGCTGGAGTCCCTCTCCACCGAGCGGGCACTGGAACTGGTCCGCGGTCTGCCCCGGGACCAGGCCGAGGCCGTGCTCCTGCGGGTCGTGGTCGGCCTGGACGGTCCCGCCGCCGCACGCGTCCTCGGCAAGCGCCCGGGAGCGGTGCGCACAGCCGCCCACCGGGGCCTGAAACGCCTCGCCCGCCAGTTGGGCATCGGCGGCGAGGCCGAGGAGGGTGTGACGGATGGGGCTTACCGCACGCTGGGGCAGTCAACATGAACGACGGCGGCGGGCCGGCGGACGGGCAGCCCGGCCCGGCAGGCCGAAACGAAGAGATTCTGTGGGACAGGAACGGAAACGGACATGGGTGAAAGGCTGAGCGGCGGCGGAGTTCCAGGCCGTCGACGTGGGTCTGACGGCGCCCTGTCCGACCCTCGGAACGAGCGTGACGCCGCCACCCTGGAAACGGTCCTGGCCGCCGCGCTCCGTACCGGCGATCTCGACCCCCAGGCCGAGCAGCGGGCTGTGGCCGCCTTCCGGGCCTCCCACGGCGAGGGCACACACCGAGCAGCACGTACCCGGCGCCGGGACGACTGGCGACGACCCGAGGAGCGGCGTGCCCGGCGTCCTGTGAAGATGACGTTCGGCGTGGTGTTCGCCAGCCTCACCCTGGGTGGTGTGGCCGTCGCGGCCATCGGTTCCGTCAGCACCTCCACGCATGCTGGCGGCGCCGACCGGGGCACCACGCACCCTTCGGCGCTCGCTCCGGACCGGCCGGGTGGTGCACCCTCCTCGGCGTCCTCCCTGGGCTCCCGGCCGACGGACGGACCGGCCCACGCGAAGGACACCGAAGCCCACTGCCGCGCCTACGAGCGGGTCCAGGGCCACGGCAAGGCGCTCGACGCGAAAGTCTGGAAGCAGCTCGTCGCGGCTGCCGGCGGCAAGGCCGAGGTTGCCGCCTACTGCTCCGAGCAGCTGACGCGGGCGACGGCCACGCCGGGCAGATCGGCCGGTACGGGCAGGTCCGGCGAAGGTGCCGCGGACGCCGGCAACGGCGCGGCGGGCAAGACAGGCGCATCCGGCAGCAACACCGGCGGCACGGGCAACACGGCCGGGAAGACCCGGGCAGGTGGCGGCCAGGGGGGCGGGAAGCACAAGTAGCCCTCGCCGTGGCCCATCAGGGCCCGCGCGGGCGGAGAGTGCTGCGCACATGCGAGCACGTTCCCCGTGGACACCCGAAGAGCCGGCTGAACGCGGCGCCCGTTCGGTCCAGGCCAATTTGAGGGTGGCGTGCCCTCTGGGGCGGCCGCTGGTCGCCTGAGGGGGCCGGGGACGGCGACACACCTCCTGTGCGCTACGGTGACTCGCTTTTGCCGTAAACCTTTGGGGGGTTTGATGCGAAGAACCGCAGCGGTCGCGAGCGCCGTCACCGTGCTCGTTCCGCTTCTCCTGGCCGGCGCTTCCACTGCTTCGGCCGCGGCCACGGGGTCGCTCACCGTCAGGACGTTGGACCGCAGCGGCAAGGCGGTCTACGCGCAGGTGGCGGTCTACAACACCAAGACGTACGACTTCCGCTACATCGAGGGGAACAAGAAGGCCTCTCTGCCCAACGGGAGTTACGAGCTCGCCACGTCCTTCGTCGGCGGCAACAGCGAGGACGCCGTCGTCGGCGGTCACAGCGTGCAGGTCTCCGGGGCGACGACGACCACCTTCGACGGGCGCAAGGGGCGTGCCGTCAAGGTGTCGCTCAGTCCCGCCCCGGGCAGCGGATACGACCACACGGTCAGCGCGGCGGTCTGCGCCAGCGACAACAGCCCCGCCACCATGAGCATTTCCGCCGACTCGGGCGACCTGTACGCCATCCCGAACAGCAGCAGCGCATACGAGCTGTCGTACGGCACCACCTATCAGCCGCGGTCGACGACCGGCGGGGACTTCTGGCTGGCGTCCGCCACGCACACCCGCGGTGTGCCGTCCGGGGTGTCCGCGACGCTGAAGAAGTCCGGGCTGACCACCCTCAAGGTGTCCGCCCGTTCCGGCCCCGACAGCGGACAGGCGCGGTTCTCGTTCAACGGCGGGTCGACGGGCGGCGACGACTGCTCGTCGTCCATGAACATCCTCGACTTCCAGCGTGACCTGCCCAACTCCTTCGGCGTACACGTCCCGGCGGGCCAGTGGGAAGTGATGCAGGACAGTCACGACCTCATCTACGACGGGTTCCACAAGTACGCGGCCGGCAAGACCACCTCGCTGTCCCTCGGCCACGCGGTCTGGGGGCCCGGCGGGAAACTGCCGTACACCTGGTACCACCAGCTGTACTTCGGGGGCGACAACCCGTTCGCCGACCCCAAGTTCACGGGAGGCGGTGTCCTGGCCTCCGGCACCCTGAAGCTGACCCACGCGGGGAAGACGCTCTACAAGCACGACTTCACCCCCTCGACGGAGCTCGATCCGCATCCGCGGATCCCCGGGTCGGGCTGGTATATGCTCACCGAGACCGCCCACCGAACCGGCCTGCCGTCCGGCTCGTTGTCGACCTCCTCCAGCCTGTCCCTGCACTTCTACGCCGACGCCGGCAAGAACCAGCAGATCCGGGACTACATCACCCGGTTCTGGCCCGAGGCGCTGAACTCCAGGAACCAGGCGGCCGCCGGGTCGACCACGACCGTCGACCTGGGCATGCAGCGGCTCGGCACGGGTGACAGCACGATCGGCCGGCTGTCGGACAGCGTGAAGTCCGTGCGTGCCTGGTACACCACCGACAACGGCGCCCACTGGAACGCCACCACCGCGAAGCTGTCCGGCGGCAAGTGGACCATCGCCGTCCACAACCCGACCTCCGGCCCCGGCCGCGTCGGCCTGCGCTCGACGGTCACCGACACCCACGGCGACAGCTCGACGACGACGGTGTACAACGCGTACGCGGTGAGCTGAGGGCCGCCGGCCCTGCCGCTGTCACATCGGCGGCCCGCCCTGGGGGTTTCCCGGACGGGCCGCCCACCGGCGTCCGCCTTGGTTCAGCGGGGCGGCCGGGAGGAAGAGCCCGGCATGCGGCTCAGTGCTTGTCGACCGCCGAGGCCCAGTCGAGGTTCACGCCCATGTCGGAGTACATCTTCGTGTAGCCGACGTAGCAGTTGAACTTCTCGACCTTGCCGTTGTGCAGGTACCAGAAGTCGGCGGTCGGCACGTCGACCTTCGCGCCGGTCGGCTTGACGGTGCCCGCCGGCGTCTGAAGCGGCCCCTCGAACGTGCCCTGGATCGACAGCTCGATGCTGACCACGTCGCCGCTCACGGTGATGCGCTTGAGGTCACGGTGCACGTCGGGGAAGAGGTTGGCCATGTAGGGCAGAACGTCACCAAGCGCCTTGCCCTGGTAGGTCTTGCCGGCGACCACGTCGTTGAAGACGCCGTCCTTGGTGCCGTGCACCAGGAGGGGCGGGCGCCGGCCTGGAGTTATGCGGTCACTGATGGGCCACCTGCCGAGCGATCGGCCGCTTGACAGCAAAATCAAGCAGCTGTTTGAGTTCTGTCTATGGCGACAGAACGGACAGATCAACGCCGCGAGGCCGGCCAGCGGACGCGGGACGGCCTGCTGGCCGCAGCGCAGGAGCTGCTCGCGCGACGGGGCCAGGAGGGTGTGACCCTCCGCGAGATCACGGATCGCGCGGGAGCCAACGTCTCCGCGGTGAGCTACCACTTCGGGTCGCTGAAGGCGCTGTGCGATTCGGCGATCGAGAACGCTCTGGAGCGGTACCTGGACGCGCAGATCGACGAGGTCGCTTCGCTCGACACCGCATCCGGCGTCGAGGATCTGGCCGCGGCGTTCGCCGGGCCGATGATGCGTGCGCTGGCGGCCGGCGGACAGGATCTGGCGGTGATGCGGACGGTGGCTCGCGTCGGGATCGACCCCCCTGAGGGCTGGGGCCGGCTGACAGCGAAGTTCCAGCAGTCCCGGCGGGACGTCGTCCGACAGCTCTCGGCGAGGATTCCCGGAGTCGAAGAGCGGGAGTTGGACTTCCGCATCCGGTGCGCGGCCGGCCTGCTGAACTGGCTCGTGTTGGCGCCCATAGGTACCGAGCTGGCCGCCGAGCCCCCTGAGCAGATCGAGCGGTGGCTGGTCCCGGTGTTGGCAGGGGCGTTCCGCGGCTCCCCGAATGTCGGCTGAACCGGGCTGACACCGCCGGCCCGGACGTGAGATCCAGGAGAACGGGGCACGCCGTCGAGGTGTGCATGCGCGACGACGCCGCTCGATAGGCATGCGAGCCGAGGTCACCCGTGACCGGGAGGGGTCTACCCGGCCGCCGCCGGCTCTGTGCTACGGCGCCGTGCCCACAGCGTGCACGGCACGTAGCGAGAGGAAGGACGCGGTGACGGGCACGTCGAGCGTCGCCGCGCCGTCCGTGACGGGCAGGTCGGTCCAGGAGGCCCCGTCGTCCGTGGAGTACGCGAGAGAGGTGACCCTGGTGTTCGCCTGTGTCGCCTCCGTGGTGCGTGCGGTCGCCGTCGCGTCGACCCGGACCGCGCCGGCGCCGGCGCGGTTGGACGCGTCGAGGCCGGAGACCTTCACGCGGGTGTCGATCAGGGGGAGTTCCCCCCTCCCGGCGTAGTCCGAGCGGAACGTCCACTCGTTGCGCACGCGTGCCGGGCGATGGCACGGTAGTCGGCATCGTCGTGGAGGACAGCAAGACCGTGGTGGGCCGCGGTGACGGCGATGACGAGGTCCGCCGCCGAGGCGCTGCGGTGTTCCCCGGCCCGGGCCATACGGTGTTGAGCACCGCTGATCCAGCGCCCCGCGTTCTTCGGCACCGACACGTCCGGGTAGAGATCAGTGAACATCTCCGTGATCTCGTCGTACTCGCGTCCGTTCCGGGCGCTGTGGAGATCACCGGCTGCGCTTCTCCGCTTGGTGCAAGCGCTCTGCGTCCTCGACGGCACCCCACTCACGCGCACGTTCGAAGTGGCGGCTGATGCGCGCCGCGCGCTCCTGCTGCTCGACGTAGAAGCGCAGAGCGAGGTTGACCGCCTCCTTCTTGGTCCTGACCTTGGACTGCAGTCGCGACGCAAACTGCAGGTCAGGCCTGCTCGGTGGGGCGTACGAGAAGTTCGGCGACGGCCACGTGCCGGGGGCGGGTGACGATGTAGCCGACGGTGTCGGCGATGTCCTGGCTCTGCAGCCGCTCGATGTCGCCCAGGGCGGCGACGATGTGCTGCTGGATGACGTCCGGGTTGTGCGTGCGCAGTTCGGTGTCGACGCTGCCCGGCTCGATGACGGACACGCGGACGTGCTGTCGTGCCAGTTCCTGACGCAGTGCCTCGCTGAAGGCGCCGACGCCGAACTTGGTGGCGCTGTACACGGCGGACATGGCATAGGCGTTGCGGCCGGCGAGCGAGCCGATGTTGACGATGTCGGCGACCTGGCGCGGCTCCTCGGCGGCTGCCTTGACCAGGTGGGGGACGGCCGCGTGGGCGGTGTACATCAGGCCCATGAGGTTGATGTCGATCATGCGCCGCCAGTCGTTCAGGTCCGCGCTGGGGGCGGGCCCGAGGAGCATGAGGCCGGCGTTGTTGACCAGAGTGTCCAGGCGGCCCAGCCCTTCGACGGTCCGCTCGACCGCCTCGGCGGCGGCTTGGGCGGTGGTGATGTCGGCGGGCACGACCAGGGCCTTGCCGCCGGCGCCGGAGATCTCGGCGGCGAGGTCGGTGAGCCGGTCCTCGCGTCGGCCGACCAGGGCCACGGAGGCGCCCTCGCGGGCAAGCTCCAGCGCGGTGGCGTGGCCGATACCGCTGGATGCTCCGGTGACCAGGGCGACGGTTCCTTCAAGACGACGATTCATGGGTTGAAGCCTTTCGATGAACGGCCACGCTGCCGCGGGCCGTACGGGGGTAGAGGCCGCTCGAGGCAGGGCCGAGGGCACAATGGGGAAGTGAGCAGCACTGGGCAGAAGACCACCGACGCCGCACGTCAGAAGATCAAGAGCGAGGGCGAACTACCGCCCCGCGAACGCCTGGTCCGGGCCGCGTCGCGGCTGTTCTACTACGAGGGCGTCCGCGCGATCGGCGTGGAGCGGCTGATCGCCGAGGCCGGGGTGACGAAGGCGACCTTCTACCGTCACTTCGCCTCCAAGGACGACCTGGTCGTGGCCTACCTGCTGACCAAGGACGCCTACTACAAGGAGGTGGCCGAACCGCTGGCCGCCGCGCACCCGCCCGCGGAAGCGATCGACCTGATCTTCGAGGCCATCGCCGAGCACGCCCGCGAGCGCGGATTCCGCGGCTCGCCGTTCATGAACGCGGCCGCCGAGTACCCGGACGCCGACCATCCGGTCCGCGGCCTGGTCGCCTCCCACCGGGAGTGGATCCGCAGCCTCTTCCGGGAGCTGCTCACCCGTCTCGGCCACACCGACCCGGAGTCGGCCGCCGGTGCACTGCTGATGCTGTACGACGGCGCGATGGCCGCCGGCTACCTGGACGACTCGACGGCCGCCCACAAGACCCTGCTGAACGCGGTCCAGCTGATCCGATCGGGCGGCTGACCCCATCGGGGCCGCGCGAGACGGCGGCCTGCTGCGGGGCCCCGGCCAGGCCGGGGCGCGGATTGGTTTCATGGAACCTTTTGATCTCTGTTCGACGTGCGCCGGGACGCGAGACCGTCCCTCAAGAGGTAGGAAGACCGGTCGTTCTGCCTCTCGAAGATAGCCCCCTCGGCGTTCGCGCGCCACTGATCGACCCGTTTGTGGGATCCCTCACCGGTACGCAGCCGGCTCTCGTCGTCGGCCCCCTCGTGCCACAGCGGGGACTCGCTACGGGTGCGACCAAGATGCCAACGCCACTCCGCAGTGGGCCGTTTCGGCGTTCTGCTCGCGCCCCTGCACCCGAGCGAGCATTCAGCCCGCCATTCCCGGACGACGCCGGACGCCCACCCCGTACCGCATCTCGGCGGGACCTGAACGGGGTTCATGCCCCTGATCAGGCCTGCAGGCCCCACGATCGATCGGGAGACCGGTGAGCGGGGAGTAGCGTGGTAGCGAGGGTGGCGAGGAGTCGCCGTGCCCTCGGCGGCAGCCGCTCCGTCACCGCCACCCGCGGTCTGGCGGACTGCCGGAACCGACAGGCAGGTGAGCTCCATGGCCGTCTCCGACCCTCCTCCCCCGGCAGGACTCCTGGCGGACGGCCTGTACGAGTCCCTGCGCCCCGGAACGGCGCTCCTGCGCCTCACGACGACCCACGACCGCGCGGGCATCCTCGACGGTGCGTGGTGGCCCCGCTCCAGGAACCCCACCGCCGAACTGCCCGGCCTCATCGCCGCGCTGACCGAGCGACTCGGACCCGTCACCCGCCTCGGCCTGGACCGCGACGCCTGGGACGAGCTGCCGACCCGGATGACCGTCGGCGGTCACATCGTGCACATCGACTCCTTCGTCGTGGGGGACGACACCGCCCTCGTGACCCGTGGCGGCCGAGACCACTTCTCGCTGCTCGTGATCCCGCCGGACACGCCGATGCCCGCGGCACGGGCCGCGATGGCCGATGCGGTCCGTACCGGCAACCTCCGGCAGGCCGGGCAGATCCTGGTCGACACCGCCAGTGATCAGGTCCACCCGACCGGGCCGACTGTGTAGCGGCAGGCCCCGATCGCCCAGCGGATCGTCGTGGCAACCGTGTGGCCGGGTTGTCGCACAGGACCATCGGGGGACCAGAGTTTCCGTGACACCGCGGCCGGGGCCCGGCGGCGGAGTGTCCCGTGAGAGGAAAGGCGGCATGGTGGAGGGCGTAAGGCCCGACGGAGAGCGGGAGGAGCGGCGGCTGTCGGCGGCGGAGCCGGGTCTGTGGCGGCACGTGGTCGAGCAGCTGGGTACGGCCGTGGCCGTGCTGGACCCGGCGGGGCGGATCGTCGCGGTCAACCCGGCCGCCGAGCGGCTGCTGGGGCGCGCGGCAGCGGTGATGTACGGGCAGGACCTGCATGACCTGTGCCATCGGGACCCGGGAGGCGCCCGGATCCCCCGAGAGCACTGCCCGCTGCTGCGGGCACTGGCCGAGGGGCGTTCGACGCGCGGGGACGACGACAGGTGCCTGCGGGGTGACGGACGGCTGATCCCGATCTCCTGGTCGACCACGCCTCTGACGGACGACGGCGTCTCCCAGGGCATGGTCGTGCTGATCGTCGAGACCGCGGCGGACCGCCATGCCCGCGCGGAACGCGCGGAACAGGCAGAGCGGGCGGAACGGGTGGAACGAGCCGCCCGTACAAGCGCTCTGGAGAGTCTCACCGAGCGGTTGACACTCGTCGCGGAGATCACCGACGTGCTCGGCCAGACCCTGGAGGTGGACGAGGCCCTCGCCCGGCTGAGCCGGCTTCTGGTTCCCCGCCTGGCCGACTGGGCGGCGGTGGACCTGCGGGTCGGCTCCCATCAGGTGCACCGGGTGGCGGTGACCGGCCCCGAGGGCCGTGACGCCCTACAGGAAGACTGGCGTGGTCATCTTCCGTCGGCCGGGGAGGCGGCCCACTCGCCCCTGGTCCAGGTGCTGAACGGAGGCGGTCCCGTCCTGCAGGACCGGGCGGACATGGACGCACCGCCCGACTCCCCCCTGGCCGCCGTCCACAGCGCCTTCCTCGGAGCAACCGGCGCGGCATCCGTCATCACGGTGCCGCTGGGCACCAGACGGCAGGTCACCGGCGCCCTGACACTGGTGCGCACCGACCCGGCACACCCCTTCGGCACCGGCGATGTGGACGTGGTGAGCGACATCGGCCGCCGGGTCGGCCTCGTCATCGACAACGCCCGCCGGTTCGGCCGCCAGCGCGCCGTCGCCGAGGCCATGCAGCGCAACCTCCTCCCCCCGCTGCCCCGGCCCGGCCGGATCCAGCTGGCCGCCCGGTACCAGCCCGCTCCGGCCGGCTCGCAGGTCGGTGGCGACTGGTACGACGCGTTCATGCTGAAGGACGGCACGCTCGCCCTGGTCATCGGCGACGTCGAGGGCCACGATCTGACCGCCGCGGCCGGCATGGCGCAGTTGCACGGCATCCTTCGCTCCCTCGCCTGGGACCACGCCGGGCCGACCGGTGCCGTCGTGGACCGTCTCGACGACGCCATGCACGCCATCACGACCGTGCCGATGGCCACCCTCGTCCTCGCCCTGGTGGAAGGCCCGGACACCGGCCCCTGGACGCTGCGCTGGACCAGTGCCGGGCACCCGCCGCCCCTGCTGCTGACCCCCGACGGAAACGCGCAGTACCTCGAGGCCGGGCAGGGACTGCTCCTCGGAGCCGACCTGGGCGCCGGCGGTCATCGGCCGAGCGCCGCCCACGCGCTGCCACCGGGGTCCACGCTTCTGCTCTACACCGACGGCATGATCGAGGTTCCCGGCAGCGACCTGGACACCGGGCTCGGCCGACTGCGCCGCCATGTCCTCGCCCTCGCCCACGAACCGCTGGACACGCTGTGCGACCGGCTGTCTTCCCTGATGCCCGGCAGCACCGACGACATCGCCCTCCTCGCCCTGCGCCTGCCCGTGCCCTGACCGGGTCCGGGGCACGATCGACGACAGGGGTGCTCAGGTCCCCGCAGCCAGCACCAGAACGCGGAACGGGCCGGGCGGCAAGGCCGAACGGGTGTCGTCTCCGGCGCACTGCCAGCCCCAGGACCGCAGTGTCTCGACGGTCCCGTCGTCCCAGGCGTCCACCAGCGTGACGCCGAGCGTGGCGCCGTGGTCGGCGAGGAGCCGCCGCTGCAGGCGCCGGGCGAGGTTCCAGACATGGTCCTGGTACTCCCGGCGCACGCGAGGCGGGACGACGATTCCGGAGACGACGAAGAGCCGCCCGGAGGCGGCGCGGCGCAGCAGCTTCCCCGGCAGGTGTCCGTCGAAGCCCTCTCCCCACCACAGACCGGCGCCGTCCGCGGGAAAGCCGTAGGCGCATCCGGTCAGGGCGGTGGTCTCCGCGATCAGCAGCGAGAACCCCGGGCGTCGCGCGTCGGCCGCCAGATGGCGCAGAAATGCGGCACGCGCCTCGTTCCACGCCCACGGGCCGCCACCGGACAGCTCCGCGTACAGGTCGCCCAGCTCCTGCAGGCGGTCTTCGACCTGACCACGCGTCAGCGGGCGGACGCGTTCTGCCACCTGGGGTGAGGATCTGCGCCCCGCTCTCGGCGGGCCCGGCAGACGAATGCGCGGCCTGCCCCGGGCGGGCCGGGGGTCGGGGAGGGCCAAGGTCGTCGGGAGGAACACGTGCGCGGTCATGACCAACCCTGCCCCGGGCGCGGACGCAGGCCGACCCGGCGTCGTCGATCCCCGAGAACGGCACCGGCGTCGGAAGCGGTGCGCGGCGTGCCCTCGGTGTCTCCACGGTACTCCCGGCCGGGCCCGCCTCGGCGGCCCGGCGGTCGACGCCGACTGCGACGGTCCGCGCCGACAACGGCACTGACCTTCCGGGAGCGGTCGCTGCTTTCCGGCCCAGGCCGGCTCGCGCGGCCACCGGGCTCGGGCGACCGGCAGGCGGCCGGACGGCCGGACGGCCAGTCGCCCATGGCACGCACGGCCACCCTTACCCGGCATACCCTTCAGAAGAGGGCCACCGTGGAAACGCACCGCAGCCCCCGCACCGTCGCCCGGCGAGTCGGGTAGCGACCGGATTTCGTGGTTCGTACCCGTCGCCTGCCAGGAGGTCCGTATGGAGCACGAGCCCTTGCCCTCCGAGAGCCACGCCGAGGTCCGCATCGTCGCCGCGACACCGGAGGTCGCCCGTCGCGTCGCCGCAGTGCTCCGCCGCTGCTTCGCCTCGACCGAGCAGCGCAGCTACCCCGCCGGCCGCGAGGGAGGGACCCGGCTCCATCTCACCCTCGACACCGCGCGCGCCGCGGAACCCGCCCGGTCCTGGCTCGCGACCAGCGAATCGACGGATCAGGACAGGACACACGCCGATGAGGTGTGACCCGGGTCCGTGAAGCCACGAGGCTCCGCCGTCGCGAAAACAGACGCGAAACAGAGAAGGCGGAGAAGCCACAGTCGGACGACTGACCCGCCCACGTCTCCTCGGCCGGGAGTAGTCTGACCGTACCGAGGGCTTTTCGCGCAGCGCTACCGGCGGTGCCGTTCCCGGCGAGTGACGAAACGGGCAGTCGTCCCGCGGCTCCCGGGACGGGACCGCACGATGGAACCGAGCAGAACGCCGGCCGAAGGCGCGTCCGCGGCCGACGCGCAGACGTACCGGATGCCCCTGCCCCGCCTGACTCTCACCCCGGACGTCAGCCATGGCCCGCTGGACGGGGCCTGGTGGCCGCGTTGCGACGCGCTGGAAATCGAACTGCCCTCGCTCGTCGGCTCGTTGGAGCCGGACCCGGGCGCCGCGGTACGGGTCACCGTGGACCCCGCCGAATGGCCCGATGCCCCACACACGGTCATGGCGCCCAGCGGGGTGATCGCCGTGGAGCCGGCCGAACCCGGAAGCGAGGCGCACGTCATCACCCTGGACTGCGGCACCGTGGGACGCTGGGTGCTCCTGGTCGTCCCGCCCGAGGAGCCCGCCGGAACGGCCGCCCGGCTGTTGGCCGCCGCCGCCGATCCCGAAAACCCGCTGACCGCCGCGCGGATGCTGGCGCTCGCCGAAACGGGTCGCCCGGTGGGCGCGACCGAGGAGGCGGAATGAGGCACGCGGCCCCTTGGGAGCCCACGGCAGGGACGGCCGACCGACCTCAACCACCCTCCTCGCGCGAGTCGTTGACCACCCAGGACGAAGCGCCCACGCTCTTCGAGGAGTGCCGCATCATCCGCGCACACGGCGAACTGGACACGCAGACCCTGGCACCACTGGTCCGCGCTCTGGCCGAAGCACGCGCGGCCCGGCCCGGACGGCTCCTCCTCATAGTGGACCTGAGCGAGGTGACCTTCACCGACCGCGGCATCCTGACGCCGCTGCGCGAGGCGTGGTCCGACTGCCGCGCCCGGGGCGGCTGGATGCGCATCGTCTACGACCACCACACGGCCGACCTGGTCTTCCGCCACGCCGGCCTCCTCGACCGCTTCCCCGCCTACGCGAGCGCAGAGGACGCCTGGGAGGGACGAACGGCCCACCCCGCCCTCCGTCTCGCCGCGAGCGCACTCCTGGCCACCGAAGCACACCGTCCGCCCGACGACGACGTACCGCGCCGAACCGCTCGACGGGACACCTCATGAGCGACCGACTACGGCTCCCGCCCCTCCTCCGCCTGTACCTCGCGCCCGAGAGCACCGTGCCACGCCGTATCGACGGGGCCTGGTGGCCGCGCACCTTCGACCTCCTGACGGAAGTCCCGCCCCTGCTCTCCGGTCTGCCCCGTGCCTGGGGCCAGATCGCCAGTGTCGTGGTGAACGACACGGTGTGGACCGGGGCGCCGGGCCGCATGCTCGTCCGTAACCAGGTCGTCCGGCTGCGCAGGACCACCACGGCGCACCTGCCGAGCACCATCGTTCTGACAGCCCCCAACCATGGGCGCCGAGATCTGCTGGTCGTGCCACCCGAGGCGACCGAGCGGGCCGCCGAATCGCTCATGTCCGCGGTCGGGCTGGAGCAGGGCCACTTCGCAAGCTGAGTGCGCGGGGGAAACCTCTCACGGCGAGGCCACATGTCCGTGCCTGCCGGAGTTAGGGTGTCGCACGAGGCAGATGGTGCTGGCTCCTTCGGAGCCCGGGTGCCATGTACGCCCGGGTCCCTCGCCGCGCCCCCCAAAACGAAGGTGCTATGCCCGCTGAGAACGACGCCCCTGTCGCCGGCAACCTCGACGACGACGACTATCCCGCCTACACCATGGGGCGGGCCGCCGACGTTCTCGGCACCACCCCCGCCTTTCTCCGGGCCGTCGGCGAAGCCGGGCTGATCACTCCCCTGCGTTCGGAAGGCGGTCACCGTCGGTACTCCCGCCACCAGTTGCGCATCGCCGCCCGCGCCCGTGAGCTGGTCGACCAGGGCACCCCCGTCGAGGCCGCGTGCCGCATCATCTCGCTCGAGAACCAGCTCGAGGACGCCCTCCGCCTGAACCGGGAAATGCGCCGGAAGCTGGAGGAGCACGGTGCGGATACCTAGTCCCGCCGGTGCAGAAATACGGACTCCGGCCGGATGAGAATTACCGGGCCGAACACGAAAACGCATGGCCGCTTCCTCTTGGCCTGTGTTAACGTGATAGCAGTTGCAGTTTTGGTTGCCAGAGATTTTTTCTTTGCAGAGCTTTCCGGATCTTTCCGGAGGGGTGATCATCGCGGCGACTCGGCTCCGTAAAGTGCGGAGTCCGGCACTGCCCCCAAGGGAGATTCAATATGGCATCTGGCACCGTGAAGTGGTTCAACGCGGAAAAGGGCTTCGGCTTCATCGAGCAGGACGGCGGCGGCGCTGACGTGTTCGCCCACTACTCGAACATCGCCACCAGCGGCTTCCGCGAGCTTCAGGAAGGCCAGAAGGTCACCTTCGACGTCACGCAGGGCCAGAAGGGCCCGCAGGCCGAGAACATCGTTCCCGCCTGACGCGAACCATGCAGCTGGGGCCCGCCCTCTTGGGGGTGCGGGCCCCAGCTCATTGTTTTATCTGGCTTTTTGCATTTCCCTTCGGCTCATTCTTGCGAATCCTCGCGCGGCCCCGCCGCTGAACAGAATTCCTCGATACGCCGCATCGAGGAAGGTTCTGTCATGAACCGCACCCGTCGCACCGGTGGCAGTTCCGGCCGCTTCGGCCGACAAGGTCCTCGTCCGGGCACCGGGCGAAAGAACGGCCAAGGAGCACGCTCCACCACCCGCCGACAGGAGTTCACCCTGCCGGTCACCCTCACCGAACCGCTGCCGGCGGTCGAGACGTTCGCCGAACTGGACATGCCCGCGCGTCTGCTGGCCGCGCTCGGTGCCCAGGGCGTGGCCGTGCCCTTCCCGATCCAGGCGGCCACGCTGCCGAACGCGCTGGCCGGCCGGGACGTCCTGGGCCGGGGGCGCACGGGCTCGGGCAAGACGCTCGCCTTCGGTCTGCCTCTGCTGGCCCGTGTGGACGGGCAGCGGGCCCAGCCCCGACAGCCGCTCGCCCTCGTCCTCGTCCCCACCCGGGAACTGGCCCAGCAGGTCACCGACGCGCTCACCCCCTACGCCCGCGCCCTGCGGCTGCGGCTGGCCACCGTGGTGGGCGGCATGTCGATCGGCCGTCAGGCGAGCGCCCTGCGCGGCGGAGCCGAAGTCGTCGTCGCCACGCCCGGCCGACTCACGGACCTCATCGAGCGGGGAGCCTGCAGGCTGGACCAGGTCGCCGTCACCGTCCTGGACGAGGCCGACCAGATGGCCGACATGGGCTTCATGCCGCAGGTGACCGCACTGCTCGACCAAGTCCCTTCCCGCGGCCAGCGATTGCTGTTCTCGGCCACCCTGGACCGCAACATCGACCTCCTGGTGCGCCGTTACCTCCACGACCCCGTGGTGCACTCGGTCGACCCGTCAGCGGGCAGCGTCACCACCATGGAGCACCATCTGCTGCACGTGCACGACGCCGACAAGGACACCGCCGCGACCGAGATCGCCGCCCGCGACGGGCGAGTGATCATGTTCCTGGACACCAAGCACGCGGTGGACCAGCTGACCGAGCACCTGCTGTCCGTGGGTGTGCGCGCCTCGGCCCTGCACGGCGGCAAGTCCCAGCCGCAGCGCAACCGGACACTCGCCCAGTTCAAGGACGGCCACGTCACGGCCCTGGTGGCCACCAACGTCGCCGCCCGCGGAATCCACGTCGACAGCCTCGACCTCGTCGTGAACGTCGACCCTCCGAGCGACCACAAGGACTACCTGCACCGCGGCGGCCGTACCGCCCGCGCCGGCGAGTCCGGCACCGTCGTCACCCTCGTCCTGCCGCACCAGCGTCGCGCGGTGGACCGTCTGATGGCCGACGCCGGCGTCACTGCGCGTACCGCCCGGATCCGGCCGGGCGAGGACGAGCTGCATCGCATCACCGGCGCCCGGACCCCCTCCGGCGTGCCCGTCGCCGTCACCGCACCGGCCGCCGAACGGCGCGAGGGCAAGGGATCCGCCGGCCGCGGACGCCGGGGCCGGGCTGCCGGCCGTGGCGGGAGCGGCCCGTCCGCCGCGCGAGTCCGTCGGTCCGCCCCGAGGAACAGCCCATAGCCACAGCACGGGGACGCACTCCCAGCGGCCCGGACGAGCCGTCGCCCGTCCTGCCCGCCCCGACGAAGAGGAGAAGCCCTTGACACCGATTCCGCCCCGAACGCGGCAGGCCGACGACACCGGTCTGACCGCAAGTGACGCCATGCACGCTCCCGGGCCGCAGGTGGACGACCACATGGCCGTAGACGTGGCTCTCTCCCTGCTCATCGGTGCCCGCGTACCGCATCTGCTCCTCCAGGACGAGGACGGGCGGTGCGCGGGACTGGTCACCCGGGCACAGCTCGCCGCACACCGCGGCGGCTCGTGGTACCGCGACCGGGCACGGCTGCGGGACATCCCGCTCGACCGCGGACCGTTCACCTCGTCCGTGGCCGCACTCGGCGAGGCCGTAGCCGACATGCGGGTCCGTGGCCTGGACGTGTCCCCCGTGATCGACGAGCACGGCTACGCCCTGGGCATCCTCGCCCTCACGCCCTGACCGCCGTCCGACCGCCGTCGCGCGGTCGGTCGCTCCAGTGTTTCTCCCTCGACTCCGCGGAGGCATCCATGCGCTGTGTCATCGCCCGGTTCCCCTTCGACCTGACCAAGAGTGAGGTCGAGCAGTCGATGAGCGGCATGACGCCCGAACCCGTCACCGGCGTGTCCGTGACCATCGGCCGCCGCGTCTACCCCGTGATGCAGGTAGGGGAAGTGATCACCAGGCAGAACCGCCGCGACATCACCACGGGCGAGATGCGCCGGGCACTGACCCGACTCGGCTTCGCCTGTCACGACGCGAGCCCGGTCGCGCCGGCCCGGGATGTACGAGCCGACGAGGGCGCACTTGGCTGGTGACGGTTTCAGGAGCGACGGCAGAGGCACGGCGCCGCCGAACATGCCTACCGAACCGCGAGTTTCGGATGGTCGGTGTCGGGGAGCCAGTCACGCTGTGGTGTGTAGTCCAGCCAGCGCCGGGTACGGCCGGCTTCGGTGAAGCCTCGTAGCAAGGTGTCGAGCTGAGGGTGGCGGGAGGACTCGCGCCAGGCCAGCGACCACGCGTACAGCGGTGTCGGCTCGACGAGCGGTATGCAGCGCAGGCCCGCGTGGTCCGGCAGCGGTGCGTCGGCGGGGAAGAGGGTGAAGGCATCGGGCTCGGTGCGGATGTGCCGCACGAGATGGTCCAGGCCCAGATTGGGGCCGTCGTGCCGGCGCAGTATCCGGAATTCGTCGGCGAAGCGGCGTAGGAAGTCCAGCCGGGGCAGTTCGGCCGGGCACCACAGCACGCTGTCGCGCAGGTCGGCCGGGCGCAGGGCATCGGCAGCCGACAGTGGGTGGGACGGGCCGACGACCGCGTCGACGGGTTCCAGCCGCACCAGCCGCTGGGTGAGGCCCGCGTCCAGGCCGTCGGGCAGTGGGTGCACCCGGCCGAATCCCAGGTCCGTGTCGCCGCGCAGCAACGCCCCCGCGACCGACGGCCAGTCACGTCCCGGGCTCGGCTCCCACCGCACCGGACCGAGCGGCTGAACCGCCTCGGCAACGGTGCGCATCGGCGCGTACAGATGCCCCCAGGTGTCGATCCGTACGACCGGTCCGGCGCCCGTCACCGCCGCGATCGCGCGCTCGCCCGCCGCAAGCGCCTCGCGCGCGGCCGGCAGGAACCGCTCCCCCGCCTCGCTCAGCCGGGTGCCGCCCTGGCGCTCGAACAGCCGCACCGACAGCAGCTTCTCCAGCCGCGCCATGCGCTTGGACAGCGCCTGCTGACTGGTGTTCAGCTCTTCGGCGGCCCGCCCGAAGTGCAGCGTCCGGGCGGTCGCGACAAAGGCGCGGACCAGCGCGAGATCGAGGTCCATGCCGTTGACCATATGCGACAACCCGGCGTTGTGGGCCAGGCGGATGCGTTGTTGGCCGAGCCTCCGCTCCGCCCGGTCAGATGGTCCCCGAAGACACCGCCGCCGAGGGGACGATCACCATGAAGGCCTTCCTACCGACCGGAGATCCCTCCGAGCCGGTCGTGCTCGCCGACGTCGCGGAGCCGACGCCTCGCCCCGACGAGGCGCTGGTGAAGGTCGAAGCGTTCTCGGTCAACCGGGGCGAGACGTTCAAGTTGGAGAAGCCCGGCTCCGGCGACCGCCCGGGCAAGGACATCGCGGGGCTGGTGGTGCAGCCGGCCGCCGACGGCAGCGGGCCGTCCGGGGTCACCCGGGTGGTCGGCCACCCCATGCAGGGCGGCTGGGCGGAGTACGTGGCCGTGCCGACCGACGCACTCACCGAGCTGCCGGACAGTGTCTCCGCGGTCCAGGGCGCGGCGCTGCCGCTCGCCGGGCTCACCGCGCTGCGGCTGCTGCGCGCCGCCGGACCGGTGCTGGGACGGCGGATCCTGCTGACCGGCGCCTCCGGGGGCGTGGGCCACTTCGTCACCGAACTCGCGGCCGCCGCCGGGGCCCAGGTCACCGCGGTGACCAGGAACGCCGATCGTGGCGCCCGGCTCGCCGAACTCGGCGCCACCGAGGTCGTCCACCACGTCACCGACGCCCAGGGCCCTTACGACATCGTGCTGGAGTCGACCGGTGGACCGGCGCTCTCCCTCGCGCTCGCGCGGCTCGCCCGGCGCGGCACGCTGATCTGGTTCGGGCAGGCCAGCCGCACACCGGCAACCCTGGACTTCTTCGACTTCTTCACCGGACCCGAATCGGCCACCGTCCGCCATTTCCACTACCTCGACGCGGACAGCCGCCTCGACGACGACCTGGCGGCGCTCGTCCGGCTGACCGCCGAAGGCCGCCTGCACCCCGAGATCGGCCGTGTCACCGACTGGGCCGACACCGCGGCGACCCTCACCGACCTGCGCGACCGCCGCATCCGTGGCAAGGCCGTCCTCACCCTGTCCTGATCCACACCCGAACGATGACCGGACGCGAGAACAACCGAAGGAGTACGCACATGACCACCAGCGACCCCAGGACCGTCGTCATCCGCTACGTCGAGGCCGTCCGCGACGGCGACGCCGACGTCATCCACGACAGCTTCACCGAGGACGCGACCTGGCACTACCCGGGCGACCTGCCCGTCTCCAAGGTGTGGCGCGGCCGCGACGAGATCGTCAACGAGTTCCTCGGCAGCATGGGAACGGTCTTCGTCCCCGGCACCGTGGACATCGAACTGGTCAGCACGATCGCCGAGGGCGACCGCGTGGTGGCCGAATGGACCTCCAGGGCCACGACCGTGCGCGGTGCCACCTACGACAACCGCTGCATCGGCATCTACACGGTCCGCGGCGGCAAGATCGCCTCCGTCATCGAATACGCCGACACCCAGCACGTGGCCGCGACCCTCTTCCCGGACGAGGACGCCCACCGTGCCGCCGGAACCGAGTAGCCACTCCGTCAGCTGAGCGGCTGCGACGGGGACAGTTTCTGGTCGGCGGCCCAGGAGGCGAGGATGCGGAGCCGTTCGTGGGTGGGGGAGCCGGGTGCGGCGGTCCAGACGGTCAGGTGCTGGTCGGGGTCGGTGTTGGCGGTCAACGTGTCCCAGTCCAGGACGAGTTCGCCGACGACCGGGTGGTTGAGGGTCTTGGTGCCCACGGTGCGGGCGGCGACGCGGTGGTCGCCCCACCACTGGGCGAACTGCTTGTCCCGCATCGACAGCTCACCGACCAGCTCGATCAGGCGCGGGTCCTCCGGGTACTTCGCCGCTTCCATCCGCAGCTGGGCCACGGCGATCTGGGCCGAGGCCTCCCAGTCGGCGTACAAGGTGCGCATGGCCGGATCGGTGAACTGGATCCGCGGATAGTTGCGGTGCCTTTCCGGGATGCGGGAGAAGTCGGTGACCAGGGCCGCGGCCAGCGCGTTCCAGGCGAGGATGTCCCCGCGTCGGCCCTGCACGATGGCCGGGGTGGCGGTGAGGTCGTCCAGGACCCGCTGCAGCTGCGGCTGGACCTTCTGCCGGCCTCGGCGGCGGGTGCGGGTGGTGGTCTTGCCGGCGAGCTGGAAGAGGTAGCCGCGTTCGTCGTCGTCCAGGTGGAGAACCCGGGCGAGGGTGTCCAGGACGGGTGCGGATGCCTGCATGCGGCCCTGTTCGAGGCGGGTGTAGTAGTCGGTGCTGATGCTGGCGAGCTGGGCGACCTCCTCGCGGCGCAGCCCGGCCACCCGGCGGGGCCTGCCGGTGTCGGGCAGCCCGACCGTGCGCGGGCTCAGCTCGGCGCGGCGCTTCTTGAGGAACTCTCCCAGTTCGTTGAGGGGGACAGTGCCGGTCATGCTGCCCAGCATGACACCGTTCGCCCGAGCGGAAGGGGGGAGAGTTTCCCCCCAGGATGTTCCTCTCCCCGGATGGATTTCTCCGCTTTTCGCGTCTGTACCCGCGTGTGAGGCTCGCTATCGGGCCGCTGTTCACGCCCCCTGGCTGCGGCACCTGAACCCCCTCGCACCGAAGGAAACACCACCATGCGCGGAGCAGTGATCCACGCCCCCGGCGACGTGCGCTTCGAGAACCTGGACGACCCGGAGATCAGCCGGCCCACCGACGCGATCATCCGCACGGTCGCCACCTGTGTGTGCGGCTCGGACCTGTGGCCGTACCGCGGCCTGGAACCCATCGGCGACCCGCACCCCATGGGGCACGAGTACGTCGGCATCGTCGAGGAGGTCGGCAGCGAGGTCACCAACGTCAAGCCGGGCCAGTTCGTGGTCGGCTCCTTCGCCACCTCCGACAACACCTGCGCGAACTGCCGTAACGGCTGGCAGTCCAGCTGTCTGCACCGCGAGTTCATGAGCACCTGCCAGGCCGACTACGTCCGCATCCCCAACGCCCACGGCACCCTGGTCGCCACCGACGAGCACCCGGCCGGCGAGGTGGTCCCCGGCCTGCTCGCCGTCTCCGACGTGATGGGCACCGGCTGGTACGCGGCCCTCGCCGCCGAGGTCAAGCCCGGATCCACCGCCGTCGTGGTCGGTGACGGCGCCGTCGGCCTGTGCGGGGTCATCGCCGCCAGGGAACTCGGTGCCGAGCGGATCATCGCCATGAGCCGCCACGAGTCCCGGCAGCAGCTGGCTCTTGAGTTCGGCGCGACCGACATCGTCAGCGAGCGCGGTGAGGACGGCGTCGCCCGGGTGAAGGAGCTGACGGGCGGCATCGGCGCGGACTCGGTGCTGGAGTGCGTCGGCACGGCCGAGTCCATGCGGCAGGCCCTGCACTCCGCCCGGCCCGGCGGCAACGTCGGCTTCGTCGGCGTCCCGCACGAGGTGGCCGTCGACGGCCAGGAGCTGTTCTTCTCCCAGGTCGGCCTGCGCGGCGGCCCCGCCCCCGTCCGCCGCTACCTGCCCGACCTGATCGACCGGGTCCTGTCCGGCCGGATCAACCCGGGCAAGGTCTTCGACCTCACCCTGCCCCTCGACCAGGTCGCCGAGGGCTACAAGGCGATGGACGAGCGCCGGGCCATCAAGACTCTGCTGAAGCCCTGACCGTCAACCCGCGGCAGGCCGCCGCCGCGCGCCCCTGCCAGAGAGGGGTGCGCGGCGGGCGCTGGCAGGTTTCCTCCTGGCCATCGGCGAAGCCCGACCGTCGGTTGGGTCCCGGACGAGTCTCCGGGCCGCCCCCAGACAGGCCGGGGATGTAAACCATTCTGTTCAGAGCTGGAACCCCCGGAAGCCCGCCGCGCGCTTGAGACCATAGCGGCGGGCACTGACAACGACCCTGGCGGAGACGGACCGGCCACGGCATCCGCCCAGCGCTCCCCTCACTCTCACGTGGCCGCTGCCGTGGTCGACGCATCCGGCTGCTGGACCAGCCGCGTGGGCAGGGCGACGTACGCCGTGACGCCCGAGCCCTCCGTGGCGCGCAGCTCCACATGGGCGCCGAGGCGGGTCGCGAGGGCGCCGACGACGTGGTGGCCGAGGAAGCGGGTGGGCGCGGCGAGCAGGGAGCCGCCCTGGCCGGACAGCAGGGCGTTGGCCTGGGCCATCCGCTGCGCGGTCATCCCGATGCCCCGGTCGACCACGGCGAGGCAGTACTCGCCGCCGTCCCGCCAGCCGTACACCGCGACGGGCTGCTGGGGCGGGCTGAACATGAGCGCGTTCTCCACCAACTCGGCGAGCAGGTGGGACAGTTCGGCGACACAGTGGCCACGGACGCGGCACGGCTCGATGTCGGTGACGGCGACCCGCTGGTACTGCTCGACCTCGGAGACGGCCGACTGCACCACCTCCGTGACGGTGACCGTGCCGGGCCAGCGGCGGGCCGGGGGCTCCTCGCCGGCGAGGACGAGAAGCGACTCGGCGTTGCGGCGCATGCGGGTCGCCAGATGGTCGAGTTCGAAGAGTTCGGCGAGGGCGTTCGGATCCAGCTCCTGGCTCTCCAGGGTGGTGATCAGCCCCAGCTGGCGGCTGAGGAGCGCCTGGTTGCGGCGGCCGAGACTGGCCAGGGACTCGGTGCTGTTGCGGCGCAGGACGGCCTGCTCGGCGGCGAGGCCCACGGCGGTGCGCTCGACGTTGCGCAGTGCGGCGACCAGCCGGGTGATCTCCCGTGCGGTGGCGGGGACTTCGGCCGCCTCGGGCTCGGTCGGCAACGGGGTGTCGGGGTCGGCCCCCTGGATGTACTTGACCACGTCCGGCAGCCTGGTGCCCGCGACCGCGTCGGCCTCGTCGGCCAGGGCGCCCAGGGGGCGGGTGATGGAGCGGGCCGAGAACAGCGCGAGCGCGGAGGCCACGGCGAGGATCAGCCCGCCCAGGGCCAGGAAGCCGACGAGTTCCCGGGTGGCCGCGCCGCCGACCTGGTCCGCCCGTGCCCGTACGTCGTCGCCGACCTGTTTCTGTACGCCGTGCAGCGCGTCGACGAGCGTCGTCATGTCGGCCCACCAGCGGGTGGCGTCGACGTGGAGGGACGAACCGTCGGCGCCCGCCTCGGCCTTGGCCTCGTATCCGGTGACGCGGCGGGCGGCAGCCGTCCCGAAGGCCTGGTCCAGGGATGACTTCTCGGCGCTGTCGGCGAGTTGGCGGAACTGGCCGAGGGCCGCGACCCGCGTGGCGCGGACATCGGTGAAGTCGAGGTACTCACCGGAGCGGAACCGCTGGGCGGCGAACACGCCGTTCAGGGAGCCGCGTTCGAGGGCCACGGCCTCCGTGGCCCGCGCCAGGGCCTGCAGCGCCTGCACGCCTCGCGCGATACGGCGGTCGCCGTCGGGCGCGCCGGCCCCTTCGGCGTCGATCAGGGCGGTGACGGCTCTGGTGTAGAAGCGGAGGGTGGCGGTGCGGTCGGCCCGGCCGGCGTCGACGGCGGTACGGGTGGCGATGAGGTCGACGAGCGGGAGCTGGGCCTGGCGTAAGGCGGCGGCCGCGCCCCCGGGCAGATCGCCGCTCTCCTTCGAGAGCGCCGCCCTCAGGGACGTACGCGCGGTGTCGGTGCGCGCCCGCTGCCCGCGGACGTCGTCCCGGTACTGCTCGGCGCCGCTCAACAGGCCGTTGGTGAGGCCGCGTTCACGCTGCAGCTCACGGACGAGGTCCTGTTCCTGCAGCAGGATGCCGACCTGGGACTCCGTGGCCCGCGCGGCGGACCAGTCGTGGGCGCGGTCGGCGACGCCCAGCCCGGTCAGGGCGAGGAGCAGACAGGTGGGTACGGCAAGGACGATGGCCATACGGCCACGGATGGAGCCCCAGCCGGGAATGCGGACGGACAGGTCAGGTCGGCGGATTCGGTTCCCCCTCATGCCCCGCGAGGCTAGAGGCGGCCCGGCAGGCGCCTCGTTTCCCCTTCGTAAGACGTCGATTCACAGGTGCTCACCCGACGTACGCGGCAGCTGTGAGAGGGGCACGGAGCCGTGATCGGTCTCGACGATCAGCCGGTCGGGGACGGGGATGCCGTGGCGGTGACCGAGGGTGCGGCCGTCGGCCTCGTGCCGGTCGTCAGCGAGATGCTGTCGCCGAGACGGATCCGGGCGTAGAACCGCTGGGCGTCCTCCGTGCCGAGGCCGATCACGCGGCCGTTCACGTCATAGTCGCTCAGGACCTTGACCTCGGGGGCGAAGGAACCGACGTAGAGCGGCCGGCCCTCCCCGTCGCGCAGCTCGACCGCGTACGGGACCTCCACCACGACCGGGCCTTTGGAGCGCACCTCGACGGTCACCGCTCTCCGGGTCTGCTTCGCGACCACCGTCATCGGGGTCGTGTAGCCGGCCGGGACGTCGAAGGCCGAGAGGATCGGCAGCACCCGGCCGCCGAACGTGAGGGTGTGCCCGCGCAGGTCGAGGGTGCCGGAGACGGGCACCGGGGTGGCCGTGGGCGGCAGGGCGGACGGGGGACGGGTCACGGCCGGGGGGCGGGCCCCGGCCCGGTGGTCCGGGTCTTCGCCGAGGCGCAGGGTCAGGGCGAAGCCCAGCAGCGCGAGGGCCGTGGTCCCCGCGCCGAGGGCTGCGACGGTACGGCGGCGGCGCCTGCGGCGGATCGCCCGGGCGCGTATCTCGGCGCCGCCGACGACCGGCGGGGTCGCCCCGGTGGCGGCCAACTCGCGTAGCGCGGCGGAGAGTTCATCGGACACGGCCGCTCTCCTTCCCGAGGATCGGCCCGTCGGCCTCGTCCCCCGCGAGACGCTTCGCCAGCTCCGCCCGCCCCCGGGACAGCCTCGCCTTGACCGTCCCCACGGGCGCGCCGGTCTCGGAGGCTACCTGCTCCACGCTCAGGTCGCACAAATGGTGCAGGACGATCGCCATCCGCTGAACCTCGGGCAGTTCGCGCAGGGCGGCCACGAGCGCGGTGTACTCGGGGCCCGGCCCCGGGGTGGAGTCCGGCGGCGGAGTGCGCCGCACCAGTTCCAGCCAGCGCTTCGCCCGCCGCCAGCGGCTCACCGCCAGCCGCATGGCCACCGTGCGGATCCACGCCTCGGGAGCGCTGTCCGCCAGGAACTGCGCTCGCCGGTCCCAGGCCCGTACGAACGCCTCCTGGACGACGTCCTGGGCCTCGCCGTGGTCTCCGGTGAAGGCGTAGAGCTGGCCGGTCAGCCGGGGGAACGCGGCCGCGTAGAACGCGTCGAACTCGTCCTCGGTCATGCCCCCACCGGAATCCGTGCCCTCTCCTTGCAACCCGGCCACCTCTGCCGTGCGTACAGGTCCCGTCCGGGAAGACGGCGCACAGGTGTCTCAGGCTCCCCTTTTCTCACAGTCGTCGGCTCCCCGGCTCCTCAACCTACCCGTACGACCGCCCCAGTTCCCGAACCGAAGGACCTCCCACGTGCCACCCACCCACGACGTGCTCCCCGCCGGCCACGACTTCACCGCCTACGCCCGGACGCACTGGTCCCGGCTGGTCGTGACCGCGCGGCTGCTCACCGACGACCCCGGTGCGGCGGAGGAGCTGGCGCGGAGAACGCTGGTGCGGATGTGCGCCCGGTGGCGGCTCGTTCCGCGCAACGACGTGGACTTCCATGTACGGCGCTGTCTGGTGCGGGGCCATCTGCGCCGGCTGCGCGGACGCCGGGCCGCACGGCGGCGGGCGGTTCTGGTGCTGCGGGTCTGGGAGGGGCTCGCGGAGGCGGAGATCGCGCAACTGCTGGGGTGTTCGGCGGGCGCAGTGCGGGCCCATGCCCGGCAGGGGCTGAAGGCAGCCGGTGCCGATGCCGGACGGCTGCGCGAGGAGTACGCCCGCGCCGTCGAGGACCTGGTCCCGTCCGAGGTGCCGCTGGCCGACGTCCAGGCGCGGGGACGCGTACGGCGGCGGCGGCGTATCGCCGTGACCGCGGCCGTCTGCGCGGCGCTGCTCACGCCGGTCGCCGTCCTGGCCGACAGACAGCTGCGGGGCGGTGGTTCGGGGGAGGAGGTGTCCGGTGCCGGCGCTCCTGCGGAGACCAGTCCCGTCCGGGTCGTGGCGCCGGGCGAGCGGGTGACCGCAGGGCCGGGAGTGCGGGTGTGGCTGACGGCCGACGGCGGTCACTGGTCGGTACCCGTGGCCCTCGCGGGCGACGACGGCGACCGCCCGCGCGGCGAACCGGGCGTCTCCCTGCGGGTGGACTCCGTGAAGGGCGGGTTCTTCCTGTCGGGCCTGTTCCACGGCCTGAGCGGTGAGCCGGGGCGCGTCGAGGTGCGGACCGGCGACGGGGAGACCACGGCGAAAGTCCTGGTCCTGGCGGGCAGTCCGGGCTGGGGCATCTGGTACGCGAGCGCTCCGGTGTCCCAGAAGGACGTGAAGTCGGTCCTCTCCGCCGAGGGAAACGAGCGGGTCGTCACGCTGTACGACGCCGCAGGCAAGGTCGCCGCGCGGTCGGCCCGCGAGTGGTGGCGGATATGAAGCGGCCCAGGCGCCGCGAGCGCCCGCCGCTGCGGATCCGGTTCCGCCGCACCCGGGGCCGGCTGCTTCGCCGGCTGCTCTACGCCTTCCTCACCCTGATCGCGGCGCTCTGTGCGGCGGCCGTCGTGGCGTACCACCTGACGGCCATTCCGGAGCCGCACCCCGAGACCGTCACCCAGAGCACCGTGTTCCTCGACGCGAACGGCGCCTATCTGGGCCGGCGCGGACCGGTCGACCGGCAGGACGTCCCGTTGTCCGCGGTCCCCCGGCATGTGCAGGACGCGGTGATCGCCGCGGAGAACCGCTCCTTCCGTACCGACACCGGGATCTCGCCGCGGGCCATCACGCGGGCCACGCTGGCGACACTGACGGGCGGCGACCCGCAGGGCGGCTCCACCATCACCCAGCAGTACGTGAAGAACGCGCTGCTGAGCCCGGAGCACTCGCTGTCCCGCAAGGCGCGCGAGGCGCTCATCGCGATCAAGCTGGACCGCACCCGCGGCAAGGACGAGATCCTGGAGGGCTATCTCAACACCGTGTACTTCGGTCGGGGCGCCGCCGGGATCCAGTCCGCCGCCCGCAACTACTTCGGCGTGGACGCGAAGAGCCTGACGGTCGCGCAGGGCGCCGCGCTGGCGTCCATCGTCAACATCCCCTCGTACTACGAGAAGGCGGGCTCCGATCCCAAGGTGACCGCGAAGCTGGAGAAGCGCTGGGAGTGGGTGCTCGACGCGATGGCGGCGAGCGGGAGCATCACCGTGAAGCAGCGGGTCGAGGCTCGTTTCCCGGCGTTCCGGTTCTATCCGCCGGGCGAGACCGACGGGCAGCGGCAGTATCTGATCGACGTCGCCGCGAAGGAGGCCGCCGACCGGCTCGGCATCACCGAGGACCAGCTCGCGAGCGGCGGCTACAGCGTGACGACCACCTTCGACCTGGGGCTGCAGGACAGCGCCGCGCAACTGGTCCAGGACCGTCCCAGGGGCAAGGGCGGCGTGCGGGTGCACACCGCCGTCGTGGGGATGGTGCCCGGCGACGGAGCGGTACGACTGCTGTACGGCGGCTCGGACTACGCGCGGCAGCCGTTCAACGACGCGGTGAGCGGGGCGGTGGAGGCGGGGACGGCCCTCGATCCGTTCCGCGAGGTGGGGCGACGGGCGGGCGAGCCCCTGCGCGGGCTCCTGAAGACGGCGGCGCCGACCCCGCTGAACCTGGCGTCGGCGTACGCGACGGTCGCGGCGGACGGCAGGTACGCCTCCCCGTACACCGTCGCGCGCATCACGCGGGAGGGCCGCACCGTCTACCGGGCGGGTCCCGAGGTGCGCCGGGTGCTGGGCGAGAAGGAGGCGCTCATGGCGGGCGCGCGATCGGGGGCCGGGCCGTTGCCCGTCGCCGTCCCCGCCGATTCGGCGAAGACGCAGGCACAGGCGCAGACGGAAGCGGAGGCGAAGGTGTTCGTCACCGACGGGGCCGGAGGCGGAATTACCCGGCGAACCGTGTGGACCACCGGTTACGATCGCCAACTCGCCCTGACCGTCGCCCTGTTCGCGGATCGGACAGCCGGCGGGAAAGGCAAGAAGGCCACGACGGTACCCGCGCAGCTGCCGAACGAGCCGCCGCCCACCGAGTTCGCGCAGACGGTGGCGGCGGGAGTCTGGAAGGCTGCCGCCTTCGGACAAAGGCACTGATTCTCCACGTAGCACCACACTCGACTCAGGAGTCTGTGATGAGCACCAAGACGGGACCCCAGCGCTACCCCGGAGCGAGCCGGGCGAACTGGTACCAGGACGACTTCGGCGGTGACCCGATGGAGGTCAACGTGGTCGTCCTGCACACCACGGAGGGTCCGACCCTGCCCGGATACGACGGCGGCGCCGTCGCTCCGAACCTGACGGCGGTCCCGGACCTCGCCGCCAAGAAGCTGAAGTGGTACCAGCACTTCGACATCGAGACCTCCTCCAGAGCGCTGGTCAATCTGAAGGGCGGCGTCGAGACCAACACCCTGAACGTGTGCCAGATCGAGCTGGTCGGCACCTGCGACCCGAAGACCCACGCGAAGTGGCAGGCCTCGGGCCAGGCGCACATCTACTGGCCGGACGCGCCCGACTGGGCGCTGCAGGGCGTCGCCCGCTTCCTGGCCTGGATGCACGAGGAACACGGCGTGCCGCTGTCCGGCCCGTCGGCGTGGCCCGCGTACCCGTCGTCGTACGGGAGCGGCGGCCAGCGGATGACGGGCGCGCAGTGGACGGCGTTCAAGGGCGTCTGCGGGCACATGCACGTGCCCGAGAACGTCCATGGCGACCCCGGCGCGATCGACTTCGCCCGGATCGTCAAGTACGCGAAGGACGACCTGGACGTGGGCGACGACACCCCGGAGAAGCCCACGCCGTCCAAGCCGAAGATCCCCGCGTTCCCGGGCCGCAAGTACTTCGTGGCCGGGGCCTCCAACAAGTACGTCCTCCAGCTCGGCAAGCAGCTGGTGAAGCGCGGCTTCGGCGACCACTACAGGGTCGGCCCGAGCAAGGCCTGGAGCGAGGCGGACCAGCTGAACGTGCGGGACTTCCAGAAGTCACGGAAGGAGCTGCGCGGCGACGCCGACGGCCACCCCGGTCCGCTGACCTGGCGTCTGCTGTTCTCCTGACACCACGGCCCGGGTCACCTCTACCGGCGCCTGTTGCCGACGACGTAGGCGAGACCCCAGGCCGCGGCCGCGGCGAGCACGAGGCCCAGCGGGGAGTACCAGTCGACTCCCCCGTGGGCCTCGCTGCTCCACCATGCCTTGGCCGGGAAGAAGGGGTCGTCGCTCAGCAGGTCCCCGACGACGGAGGGCGTCTGGGCGTCGGCGATGATGAGCGGCAGGGAGTTGGTGTAGCCGAAGAAGGCGCCGAGCGCGGCGATGACGGCCGCCCCGATCCGGGCGCCGTTGCTGCGGCGGCCCACCAGACCGACCAGGCAGCCGACGATCGCCCCGTTGAGCAGGGCGTGGCCCAGGTAGAGGGCGTTGGCCACGGTGAGCGACTGCTCTTTGTACGTGGCCAGGTTGATACCGCTGTAGACCCCCGAGACGACGACCGAGACGACGAACCCGAGGAACACCGCGCCGACCGGATTACCGCCCGCGTTCGGCCGCTGCCCGAAGGGCGGCTGCTGGAAAGGCGGCTGCTGGAAGGGCGGTGCCTGGAACGGCGGGGCCGGGTTCATGAAGGGCTGCTGCGGCGGCGCGGGCTGGTTGTACGGGTTATACGGGGTGTACGGGCTCTGTGGTGGCTGGTGAGGCGGCGGTGGCGGTTGGAAAGGCGGCTGGCTCATCGATGTCCCCCACAGAGTGAACTGGCAGAAGCAGCAAGCTATCAGTGAGATCAGGAGGGGGCCGTCGGAGCCGGAGCGGGCCGTGTGAAAGCGCTTTTGCCCGCCCGCTGACATCCGATCAAATGGCGGTCATGAGCAGAGGCATCCCTCGTGCGGGAGCACGCAGCCGACAGCTTCGCCGGATCGCGGACCGCCGGGAGCGTGCGGGGCACCGAGACGGGCCCCGCTCGATACGGCCACCTCTGGGAGCGCGTCGTCCAGGACACCGCCGTAGGGCGCCGGAACGAGGCGGTGGTGGCCGCTGGACGACCTCCGGTCCCGCCGAGCAGCCGGGCGGCTCGGCCCACTGGGCGAATCTCCTCGCCACGACGCTTCCGGGACTGGCCGCGGTCGCCGCCCTGGTCTTCACCTGGATTTCGGTCGCCCAGGTGTCCGACGAGCTGACCATTTCCGAGCAGGGGCAGATCGCCGATCGGTACGACGCCGCCGTGGAGAAACTGATCGACGACTCCGTCGATGTCCGCAGGGGGGCCATCTACTCGATGCAGAGCATCATGACCGATTCTCCCCGGACCCAGCCCGCGGTGATCGACATGCTGTCCAAGTACATCCGGGACCACGCCACCAAGAAGTCGGCGGCGGTGGACAAGGCCCCCGACATCCAGGCGGCGCTCTACGCGCTCGGCAACCGCGACCCGTCCCATGACGGAGACGCCGTCATCGACCTCAGAGGAGTCCGCCTCAGAAAGGTCGAACTCAAGGGAGCGAGCCTGACCCACGCCGACCTCGGCGGGGCCGTTCTCTCCGGTGGCGATTTCGAGAAGGCCGATCTCACGGGTGTGAACCTGGAGTTGGCGGTGTTGAGCGGCGCACATCTGGCCGACGCCGATCTGACCGACGCGGACGCGACACGGGCCGACCTCCGGGGAGCGGACCTGACGGGCGTGAACCTGAGCAGGGCGGATCTGACGGGTACAAGGCTGGACCGCGCGAACCTGACGGAGACCACATGGAACGGCGCGAACCTGACCGGTGCGCGCCGCCCGGAAGGGGACCTGCCCGATGCGACCTCAAGTCCCGAGGCGACCTCAAGTCCCGAGGCGACCTCAAGTCCCGAGGTGACCTTGAGACCCGAGGTCACCCCGAGTTCCAGGGTCACCCCGAGTCCCGAGGTCACCTGACGTCAGAACAGGCCCTTGTAGCTCTGCCAGCCGCCGGCGATCTTCGTGCGGCTGCCGAAGGAGCCCTTGCCGTTGCCGTTGCTGCGCCACACGTTGCCGGAGGTGTCACGGGCCACGAGGTCGGCCTTGCCGTCACCGGTGAGGTCGCCCACGCCGACGACGGCGTTGTACGACGAGCCCCAGTCGGCGAAGACCTTCACCCGGCTCTTGAACTTGCCCGTCGCGGTGCCGTCGTAGCGCCACAGCTCGTTCGACTTGTCCTGCGCCAGCAGATCGCCGTAGCCGTCGCCGTTGAGGTCGCCGGCGCCGAGGATCTTCTTGTAGCCCGTCCACCCGGACGCGATCCTCACCCGCGCCGAGAGCTTCCCCGTGCTCGTCGCCTTGTAGAGGTAGACGTCTCCGGAGGAGGCCTGACGCGCGATCAGGTCCGCTCGGCCGTCGCCGCTGACGTCTCCCGGTGAGGTCAGCACGTCGTACTGGTTCCAGCCCGTGCCCAGCGAGGTGTACGCGGTCGACGGGGTCACCGCCGAGCCGCAGGCGGGCCGGTAGGCGCGCAGGGTGCCGCTGCTGAGGCGTACGAGCACGTCGTTGCACCGGTCACCGTTCAGGTCGCCGAAGGGCACGGCCTTCACCGTCGTCGGCCACCCGGAACCCGTCCGCTTCCCGGTGAGGGTGCCGGTGCCGGTCCCGTACTGGTACGTCAGCCCGCCCGAGCCGTTCAGGGTCAGCAGCTCGCCGAAGCCGTCCGACGTGGCGAAGTCCCGCCGGACCGGGGTCGCGCCGGTGACCTTCACCGTGCCGGACTTCGTCAGGGCCGCGCCCTGTCCGTCGGCCGGGGTGGCGGTCAGCGTCCAGGTGTAGGCGCCGTTGGGCACCAGCTTGCCGGCCGTGTCCTTGCCGTTCCACGACGCCGAGAGCACGCCCTGCGCCGTACCGCCGGACAGGGTGCGGACAGTCGCGCCCGTGGCCTTGTGCCTGATCGCGAGCTGCCAGGAGGCGGCCGGCTTCGAGAGCCACCACTTGGGGCTCCAGGGCGCGGCGCCGCCCTTCACGTCGGCCGTGCCGGCGACGGCCGCGTCGAGCTGGGTGAGCGGTGAGAGGGGGACGCCGCTGGACACCACGTGGATGTCGCCCTCGTCGTCGACGTACGCGATCAGACCGGTGTACGGGTCGACGTCCCAGGAATGCCACGACGGGAGGGTCCCCACCGTGTGCGACACGGGCGTGCCGCTGCGGACGTCGGTCACCTTCAGCGCGCCGTCCGCGTAGGTGACGACGAATCCGTCACCGAGTCGCGCGGTCTCCCAGGCGCCCTCGGTGAGGGTCAGCTTGGTCTTCGCGACGGTGTCGTAGACGCCCTGGCTCTCGCCCGACCCCACGCACGACCACAGCAGCCAGCGCCCGGCGGCCTTCAGGTCCTCCAGCAGGCACTTCGGCCCGAACCACACCGGCTCGCCCCGCTTCCCGGTGCGGACGTCGACCGGCACGGCGCTGTCGTTGCCGTCCCGCACCCACAGGGTGGTGCCCCACAGCGCGATGCCGTGCTGCGGCGAGGTGAGCACCGTGCCGCCCGTGTCGAGGTCGATCACCCTCGTCTCGGACCCGGCTTCGTCGGTGTACTCGGTGGCCATCGCGACGTGCCGGCCCTTGGCGTCCCAGACACGGACGTAGTTGTGCCGGGCATCGACGGGTGTGCCGGGCAGTGAGCCCGTGGGCTGTACGACCCGGGGCACGCGGTCACCGTCCGAGGCCCACAGGTTCCACACCACCGTGCGCCCGTCCCCGGTGCCCACGAGGGTGGGGTTGTCCTTGGTGAAGCCGTGGGAGGTGCGTGAGCCGACCGTGAGGGTGTCTCCGGTCGTGCCGATCGGCCGGCTGTACATGACCCTACGGCCCTGATCCCGGTCGTCTTCCGTCACGGTCAGCCGGCCGCCGTCCAGGGTGAGGGCCTGCACCGGGTCGGTCTCCGGCTTCAGCTCGGCGGCGGCGACCCGCTTGACCACGGGGGTGCCGTCGGAGCCCGCACGGACCAGGTTCACTCCCCAGCCGGCGGTGTCGGGGCCGCTGCCGGGCACCAACAGCCCGCCGTCGGGGGTGGGGACGGCGAGTCCCAGACTCCGCGTCCGGGCCAGCACGGTCCCGGTCGTCGAGCCGTCGGGGGCGACCCCGTCGACCCGCCAGACGGGCAGGCTGCCGTCCATGGCGCCCAGCGAGGAGTCGTAGCGGCAGACCAGGAGCGTGTCGCCGACCATGCCCATCAGGTGCGTCGGTCCGTCGTCCGCCAGGGGCACGGTACGGACGGCGGTGGTCAGGTCGTCGCGGGAGTAGACGGAGACGGTGGAGCCGTCCCAGGACACCAGGTGGGTGGCGGTGAGGACCGTGCGCCCGGTGACATTGATGGTCGGGTTGTACGGCAGCACGACCAGCTTGCCCTCGTCGGCGTCGAGCCAGGCGCTGCGGACCGTCTCGCCGGCCCGGTACTGGACGACCATGCCGTGGGCGTCGCCCACGGGCGAGTCACCGCCGCCCATCGGGTCGATGCCGTCGGGGACACCGGCCACCGCGCGGTCGCGCACCGTGCCGTCGTCCTGCAGGTCGAGCAGGTGCCAGCCCGAGTTGCCGTCCGACCAGGCGGTCGTCACGACGGTCCGGCCGAGCGTCCCCCGGTAGGTGTGGCCCGACGGCAACGGGAGCGTCGCGGTCGTCCCGCCGGCCGCCATGTCCCGCAGCGACACGGTCCGCGCGTTGTCGTCGTAGCGGGCGACGACGTCCAAACCGGCGCCGAACTCCGGCATGCCCCACACCTCGGTGGCCGAGGCGTCCACCACCGTGTCCTCGCCCGTGTAGGTGGTCCACAGATGGCCGCGTCCGGGTTCGTAGCGCAGGAATCCGGACGGTCCCGCGCTCAGCAGGGAGGTCCGGGGCAGCAGGGACGTCTCGGCCGGGATGACCACCTCCGTGGGCGCGTCCGCGTGCGCGTCGAGGGCGAGCGGTCCGAGGCCCATGGCCAGCGTGAGAGTGGTGGCGGCGGCGATACCGCCACGGATGAGGGCACGTCTGCCCACGCGGTTCCTCCACAGGAGACGGAAGACGGAAAGGCGATGCGGCACGAACTACCGTGCGAGTGGCCGGATATTAGCAGTCGTTTACCTCGGCCATGACAAGTGATGACCTACGGGAAGCGGCGAGGTCGCTGCGCAGAAGGGGGCGTGCTCTCCTGGAGTCGTACACAGGGGAGCACGCCGATGCGTCACAGCCGGACGTCCGCCGTCGTGTCCGCCCGGTCGCCCGCGCCGACCGGAGCGGGCGGGCGGTTGCTGCCGGCGCGGGATCTCGCGGTCGCCTGGTTCCTGGTCGTCCTGATCACCGTGCCCGCCTGGGTGCTGACCGTCGGGCAGGCCCGGGACATGGGGGTCGGGCCCGGCACCATGAGGCTGGCGCTGCCGCTGTTCCTGCTGCTCTGGGTGACGATGATGGCGGCCATGATGCTGCCGTCCATGGCGCCGGTGGCCCTCACCTGGGTGCGCGGGATCGGCCGGCAGTCGTCCGGCTGGACCCGGGCCGCCCGCACCGTCGCGTTCGTGGGCGGATATCTGCTGGTTTGGACCGCCTTCGGACTGCTCGCCTACGCGGCTCTGGCCCTCACCGGGGACCTGGTGCACGACCGTCCCACCGCCGGACGCTGGATCGGCTCGGTGGCCTTCCTGCTCGCGGGCCTGTACCAGCTGGGCCCCTTCAAGTACGTCTGCCTGCGGCACTGCCGCGACCCGATGAGCCATCTGACGCACTACGCCGCCTTCCGGCCGCCGGCCCGCGATCTGCGGGTGGGCGTCCACCACGGCGCCTACTGCGTCGGCTGCTGCGCGGGGCTGATGGCCGTCCTCCTTCCGCTCGGCGTGATGGACGTGGCGGCGATGGCGGCCCTGGCCGTGGTGATCTTCGTCGAGAAGCTGTGGTCCCGGGGCCCGCTGCTCGCCCGGGTCCTGGGCGTCGCCTTCCTGGTCCTGACCGTGCTCGCACCCTTCCAGGACTGGCTGCTGCCGGGGCTGCGGGGTGCGACGCCGTCGATGGACGGCATGTGACCCGCGTACGCGTTCAGGCCCGACCGCGGGCAGCCCCTCCGGTCACCTCGCAGCCCGACCTTTGCCCAGGCACTCGGTACCACCCCGGGCGTCCCGGGGCAGACCGTCGTACGGGCAACCGCACAGCACCGCGCAAGAGCAACCGGCCACGCAGGTGGCTGCTCCCCCGGTTACGCGGCGAAGCGTTCGGCGAGGGTCTTCGCCTTGGTGGTCGCGTCCTGGAGGGCGCGGTCGCGGGAGGCCTCGAAGAGGGGCACCAGTTCGGACATCGCCGGGTTCTGCGGGGCCATGGTCAGCTCCGGGACGATGAAGTCGAGGTCGAGCCCGAGGGCGTCGGCGAGGACCGCCGTCAGGTAGTTCTGGACGTACTCGTACGGCTCGCGCGGGGTGCCCGGCGCGTAGGAGCCGCCGCGGCTGGCCACGACGGTGACGGGCGTGCCCTTGGCGGAGGGGGTCTCGCCCCCGGTGCGGCCGATCAGGATCACGTTGTCCAGCCACGCCTTGAGGGTCGACGGGATCGAGTAGTTGTACATCGGCGCACCGATGAGCACCGCGTCGGCCTGCTCCAGCTCCTCGATCAGCTTCAGGCGGTCGGCGAAGGCGGCCGCCTGCTCGGGGGTGTGGGCGGAGGGATCGACGAAGCCGGCCGTGTGGGCGTGGGCGTCGAGGTGCGGGACGGGGTGCGCGGCCAGGTCCCGGTAGATCACCGTGCCGCCCGGGTGCTGCTCCTCCCAGGTCCTGCGGAAGGTGTCGGTCACGGCGCGGGAGGCGGATGCTTCGCCCGGGAAGACGGAGGAGTCGATGTGGAGCAGGGTCGCCATGGGGGTCTCCAGAGGAACGAGCCCGCGGCAAGCGGGCTGAAGTTTCGTACTCAGCTATATCTAACACAGGAGCTTACTTTTTTTCACCCCCATACGGCCGGGTAGTACCCTGGCTCCATGGCGGCGGAGCAGACGCATGACGTGGCGGAGTGCGGGCGGGTGGACGACAGCATCACCCGCGTCTTCCAGGTGCTGGGAAAGCGCTGGAACGGCCCGATCCTGTCCGTGCTGCAGGGGCAGCGGACCCACTTCGCCGACCTGCGCCGGGCCATCCCCGGCATCAGCGAGCGCATGCTCTCCGACCGGCTCGCCGAACTCGGTGCAGCGGGACTCGTGGTCCGCGAGGTCGACGAGGGACCCCCGCTGCGGGTCTCCTACCGCGTGACCGAGTCGGGAGCCGCACTGGAGCCCGCGCTCAGGGAACTCGGCGCGTGGGCGAAGGAGCACCTGCCGGACGCGCCGCCCTGCGGGGAGATCGGGTAACGGCCGGGCCGAGCGGGTTCCCCAGCCCGGGTGAAACGCCCGGGACATCCGGACCGCTGCGCCGGGCGCCGTCCCTGCGGGCGGCATAGTGACGACGGCTCACGTACCGGACCCGCTGGAGGACACGCATGCTCGGCACCGACTTCCGCGCCGGGTCGCCCGTCTGGCTCGACCTCGGCAGCCCCGACACGGACGCGGCCGCCGCCTTCTACGGCGCCGTCTTCGGCTGGCAGCACCTCTCGCTCGGGCCCGAGGCGGGCGGGTACGGGTTCTTCCAGCGGGACGGCCGGACCGTCGCCGCCCTCGGACCACTGACCGAGGAGGGCGCCGCGTCGGCCTGGACGACGTACTTCCGCAGCGACGACACCGAGGCCACCGCCGCTGCCGTGACCGCCGGGGACGGCAGTGTGCGCGTCGGGCCCATGCGCATGGGCGAGGGCCGGCTGGCCCAGTTCACCGACCCGCAGGGCGCGCGGTTCGCCGTCCTGGAGTCACGGATGGGCCTGGAGCGGACGTCCGAGGACAACACGCTGGTGTGGGTGGAGCTGCACGTCCCCGATCCGGAAGCGGCCATCCGCTTCTACCAGGGGCTGTTCGGCTGGCGCTCCCAGGAGATGCGGGCGCCCGGCATGACGTACCGGGTTCTGAGCATCCGAGAGGGCGACCAGCAGGAGGGATCCTTCGGCGGCGTGGCTCCGCTCCAGGGGGAGCAGGAGACGGCGCGCTGGGTGCCGTACTTCGCCGTGGCCGACGCGGATGCCGTCGTCACGGCCGTGCGGGGGAACGGCGGGACGGTGCTGATGCCGGCCGCGAACGTGCCGGACGTCGGGCGCATCGCCTGGCTGACGGACCCGGGCCAGGCCGTGTTCGCCGTACTCAAGCCGAACCCTCGCCAGAACTGACGTCTCACCAGCCTTTCTGCACGGTGCTGCCCGGTGCGGTCCGTTCGCGGGCTGCCTGGTGCGGCGGCCCGGGCACCGCGCTCACATCCGCCCTGACTCCCAGCCAGGTGAGGAAGGCGAGCACGAAGATTCCCTCCACGAGCAGGGAGAGCGGGCCGTAGGGCGCCTCCCAACCGGGTTCGTAGTAGCCGTCCGGCAGGCCGACGGTGCGCGACAGCAGAAAAGCGACGATCATGCCGAGGCTGACGACCGCCCCGGTCAGCCATGCGGCCATGGGGCGACTCGCCGTGACGAGCGCCACCGCCACGACCAGCATGACGGCGCTGCCCACGGCGAAAAGGACGCCGATATAGAACATCTCCTCAAGGTGATCAGGAACAAGCAGAGTGTGCAGCACCGTGTTTCCGACGGCACAACACGCTCCCAGCCCGGTCAAAGTCACTTCGGTGGCATTGGAGGTCATCATGACTCCAGCTGTGCAATGAGCAGTGTTTCGCCAGGATTGATCCCTCTGCCCTCTTATACGGCTCGCAGCGCTCGGGGGATTGCGCCCCGCCTGCCGTTCTCACCCGTCGGCGGTCACTCGTCGCCGGCCGGACGGGCGGTGAGCCGGTGGCCGTACGCGTTCAGGCAGCGGGCGGCCGGGCATTCTAACGCCCCGTCAGCACCCCTGACGGCCCACGGTTTCTGTGTGTTTGGGGCGTATCACCGGACTGCATAATCCACCGCGTGATTGCGTCCCTCGATGACGTCGAGCGCCTGCTGCGGCCCGCCCGCTTCCTCGGCACCGCCCCGCGCCCGCTCTACCTGCTGCCGCTGCTCCGCACAGGCTGCCTGGCCGGACTGCTGACTCCCGAAGGCGCGGACACGGGCTGGACCGACCGGTTCACCGCGGACATGTACACGCTGGAGGAGCGGACCAGGTGCCGCACCGACACCCTGAGCGGCCGCGATCTGGACGCCCTGATGGACCACCTGCCCCACCTGGTGGGGAACCGCTGGCGGGGCCGCGAGTTCGCCCTCGCCGCCTACGGCACGTACCGACCGCACTGGCGGCAGGCCATCGAGGCGACCGGCGCCCGGCTGCTCGTGCCGGACGTGCAGCACGCCTGGGAGGCGCTCAAGGACAAGGCCGCGATGCGGGACTGGTTCCGGCAGCAGGGGGTGCCGACACCCGACGACCTGGTCGTGGGCGGGGTCGACGGGATCGACTACCCGGCGCTGCGGCGCCGCTTCGGCGACCGGTTCGTCGTACAGAAGCCGCTGAGCGCGGGCGGGAACGGGACGTACCTGGTCACCGACGAGAGCACGGCGGCCGGCCTGCCCTCGCGGGAGCGGTGGCTGGTCAGCGAGTACGTCGGTGACACCACCCTGGCCTGCTACGGCTTCGTCGCCCACGACGGAACGGCCGCGACGCTGCGCGCGGCCTTGCAACTGGCCGGGATCGAGGAGGCGGGCTCCGGGTTCGGCGCGTACTCCGGTTCGGACTTCGGCGCACCCGCGCTGCTGCCGCCGGCCGTGCTCGCCCGGACGAACGACGCGATGGAACGCATCGGCCGGGGGCTCACCGGCCTCGGCTACCGGGGGATCTTCGGCGCCGACTTCGCCGTGCGCGCGGACTCCGTCGTCGCGCTGGAGGTCAACTGCCGGGTACTGGGCTCGACCTGGCTGCTGGGCGAGATCGAACTCCGGGACGGGCAGGTGCCGACGCTGGTCCGCCACGTCGCCGAGCGGCACGGCCACCAGACCCTCGGCAAGCCCGGTCAGGACCCGGCGGACGGCGTCCAGCTGACCGTACGTCACACCGCTGCCGAGGCCTGTTACGTGCCGAGCGCACCCGCCCCCGGCGTCTACGTCCTCCAGGACGACCAGTTGGTCTTCCGCCGCCCCGGCTACGGGCTGCTGGAGTGCGGGCCCGACGAGTGCGTCCTGGTCAACCTGGCCCGGGAGGGGACGGTACTGCACCCCCGCGGCATCCTCGGCCGGCTGGTCGCCCGGCGGCCGCTGTCCGCACCCGACGGGCGTTCCCTCAACGCCGACGGCCGCCGTCTCGTCCAGGCCCTGCGCCGCCTCTACTCGTTCGGGGAGGAGCGCAGTTGACCCCGCCGCCGCTCTACGTCCGACCGGCCGTCCCGGAGGACCTGACGACCCTGCGCGGCTGGCGGCAGGAGGCCGCCGGCTGGCTGGCGGTGCGGCACGGCTCCGACCAGTGGTCGAAACCCTTCCGGCCCCGGCTCACCCTGTCCCTCATCGAGCAGGGCGCGACCGTGATGGCCATGCTCGCCCCCGAGGGCGAGCCGGTGGCCACCCTCACCCTGCTCGCGCACGGCCATCCGCGCCTGTGGACCCCGGCCGAACTGGCCGTCCCGGCCCGCTACCTCCGCAAGGTGGTCGTCGCCCGCCCGCACGCCGGCCGCGGCATCGGGGCGGCCCTCCAGCAGTGGGCCCTCGCCCGCGCCGCCGCCGACGGCGCCCGGGTGGTCCGCCTGGCCGCCTGGACCGGCAACACCGGCCTCCACGCGTACTACCTCGGCCAGGGCTGGCGGCACGTCCGGACCGTCCCCGGCATTCCGGCGGGCGCGCTGTTCGAGACCACGGCACAGGCCGGGCGGAACCCGCGGGTGACCGAGCTGGGCAGGATCCCGCTGCCCGCCTGAGCGCCTTCGGCTCAGCCCGGCAGCCGTACCAGCCCCGTCTGGTAGGCGATGACGACGAGTTGGGCGCGGTCGCGGGCGGCGAGCTTGGTCATGGCGCGCTGGATGTGGGTGCGCACGGTCAGGACGCTGAGGACGAGTTCGGCCGCGATCTCCGCGTTGGACCTGCCCCGGGCGGCCAGCGCGGTGACCTCGCGTTCGCGGGGGGTGAGGTCGGCGAGGCGTTCCGGGGAGGTCAGCAGGGCGCCCGGCGCGGGGGCGGCGAGGAAGCGGGTGATGAGGGCGCGGGTGGCGCCGGGCGAGAGCAGCGCCTCACCGGCGGCGACGGTACGGATGCCGGCGAGCAGGGTGTCCGTGGTGACGTACTTGCCGAGGAAGCCGCTGGCACCGAACCGCAGCGCCTGGGCGACGTACTCCTCGGTCTCGAAGGTGGTCAGGACGAGCACCCGGGTGCCGGTCAGCTCCGGGTCGGCGCAGATCGCGGCGGTGGCGGCCAGACCGTCCGTGCCGGGCATGCGGATGTCCATGAGGACGACGTCGGGGTGGTGGGCGCGGGCGAGGTCCATCGCCTCCTGGCCGTCGGCGGCCTCGCCGACCACCTCCATGTCGGCGCAGGAGTCGAGCAGCAGCCGGAACGTGCCCCGCAGCAGGGCCTGGTCGTCGGCGAGCAGGACACGGATGCTCACGAGGCCGCCTCGGGTACGTCGGATTCGGCGGGCGGGTTCGGGTGCAGCGGCAGCGCGGTGGTGACCTCGAAGCCGCCGCCGGGGCGGGGGCCCGCGCTCAGGTCGCCGCCGACGGAGTGGGCGCGTTCGCGCATGCCGAGCAGGCCGAAGCCGCCCTGGGTGGGCGCGGCGGCCGGTGCCGTTCCGTCGTTGGTGACGGTGATCAGCAGGCGGGAGCCGGAGTAGGCGAGCCGTACCCGGGCCGCGTGGCCGGTCGCGTGCTTGGTCACGTTGGTCAGCGCCTCCTGGATGATCCGGTACGCCGTCAGGTCCACGCCCGGCAGCAGCGGCTGGGGCTCGCCCTCCGTGTCGACGGTGACGTCGACACCGGCCGAGCGGCAGGCGGCGATCAGCTCGGGCAGCCGGTCCAGGCCGGGGGCCGGCTCCAGCGCGTCCGGGTCGTCTGCCTGGCGCAGCACGCCCACCGTGGCGCGGAGTTCGAGCAGCGCGGAGGAGGTGGTGCCCGTCAGGTCGGCGAGGATCTTCCGAGCCTGCTCGGGGTGGGTGGGCATGAGGTGGGCGGCGGTGCCGGCCTGGGCGTTGGCGACGGCCATGTGGTGGGCGACCACGTCGTGCAGGTCCCGGGCGATCCGCATGCGCTCCTCGGCGACCCGCAGCCGGGCCTCCTCCTCCCGGGTGCGCTCGGCATGGGCCGCGCGGGCCTGCACCGACTCCAGGTACGCCCGCCGCAGCCGCGCCTTGCTGCCGGCCGCGAGCGGGAGCGCCAGCCACAGCACGACGCCGACCGTGCGGAGCAGGAACAGCTGGCCGAGCGGCAGGGCGGCCAGGGAGGTGACCACCAGCACGGCCATGGTCGTGGCGCCGTAGACGCGGGTGGTCCGGGTGTCGGTGCGGTCGGCCAGCCAGTACAGCGCGGCCATGAGGGGGGCGAACACCAGCGGGGTGGGCAGGAAGCCCATCGCGGCGAGTGCGGTGGCGCAGGCCGCGGTGACGACGACCGCGGTGCGGGGGCGGGTGCGGCTGGCCAGGACGGCGACGCAGGACAGGGCGGCGAGGATCCTGACCGGCCACTCGGCGGTGGGCCGGGCGAAACCGGGCGGGTTGACCACGGCGCCGAGGCCGACACAGCCTCCGAGGGCCACGACCGTCACGACGTCCACGACGCGTGGATGGCGGGTGGCATAGCGCTCCAGGCTGAGGGTCATTCGGGGCTCTCCGGGGGTGATGCTTCTTCTCATAGTGACCGACGGTGGGTGGGCACGGACTGCCTGCGGCGCTTCGGCGGGAACGGCCGCCTCGGCTTCGCCTTCGGCGTCCGTCGCCTTCCCACCCGCACCACCCGTACAGCCATCGCCGTCGGCGGGTGCGGATGGGAGCCTCGCCCGGACGCCGTGCCGGACCCGGGCGAGTCCCCTGAGGGGCGTCCGGGTCCGGTGCGGGGTGGAGGGGGCTCAGACCCTGGCGTCGGCCCGCTGCTCCGGAGCTTCCGTGGGGCTCTCCTCCGCGCGGTCCCGGGACAGGGCCTCGCCCTCCACGTCGACGCGGGGCAATACCCGGTCCAACCACCCCGGCAGCCACCACGCGCGGTCGCCGAGGAGGGCGAGGACGGCGGGGACCAGGGCCATGCGGACGACGAAGGCGTCGAAGAGGACCGCCGAGGCCAGGCCGAAGCCGATCATCTTGATCATGGAGTCGTTCTCGCCGATGAACCCGGCGAAGACCGCGATCATGATCAGCGCGGCGGCCACGACGACCCGGGCGCTGTGCCGGAAGCCGCTCACCACGGCCTGTGCCGGCCGCTCCCCGTGGACGTACGCCTCCCTCATCCGGGAGACGAGGAAGACCTCGTAGTCCATGGCGAGACCGAAGACGATGCCCACCAGGAAGATCGGCATCAGGCTCATGATCGGCCCGGTCTGCTGCACGCCGAGCAGCTCCGCGCCATGGCCCTCCTGGAAGACGAGGACGACCGTGCCGAGCGCCGCGAGGACGGAGAGCAGGAAGCCGAGGGCGGCCTTGAGCGGGACGAGGAGCGAGCGGAAGACGACCAGGAGCAGGACGACGGCCAGGCCCACGACGGTCACCAGGTACGGGATCAGCGCCCCCTGGACCTTCCCGGCGATGTCGATGTTCATGGCCGTGGAGCCGGTGACCTCGAAGGTCGCCCCGGTCGTGCCGGACAGGGCGGGGCGTTCGCCGCGAATGTCCTTGACGAGGGTCTTGGTCCGCTCGTCGGTGGGGCTGGTGGACGGGGTCGCGGTGAACACGGCGGTGTCGCCGGCCTGGTCGAAGCGGGCCGGGGAGACGGAGACGATGCCCTGGGTGCCGGCGATCTTCCCGCTGATCGTGCTGACCGCGGACTTGGCGTCGTCGGCGCCCTTGGCGTCCACGACGACGGTCAGCGGCCCGTTGAAGCCGGGGCCGAAGCCGTCGGCGAGGGCGTCGTAGGCGCGGCGCTCGGTGGTGGAGGTGGGCTTGGCCTCGTCGCCCGGCATGCCGAGCTGCAGCCCGGTCACCGGGACGGCGAGCGCGCCGAGTCCGATGACGCCGAGCAGCAGGACGGGCACCGGCCGCCGCAGCACGAACCCGGCCCACCGGGTGCCCAGCCCCTGCGCCTTCGTCTCCAGACGGCCGCTCTTGCGCGCGGCGCGCGGCAGCACGGCGTTCGGCCAGAAGCCGAGCAGGGCCGGTACGGCGGTCAGCGCGACGAGGACGGCGACGACGACCGCGCCCGCGGCGGCCAGGCCCATCTTGGTCAGCATCGGGATGCCGACCACCGACAGGCCGGCCAGCGCGATGACGACGGTGAGACCCGCGAAGACCACCGCCGAGCCCGCCGTGCCGGCCGCGAGCCCGGCCGCGTCCTGCGGGGCGTGGCCCTTGGCGCGTTCCTCGCGGTAGCGGGAGACGACGAACAGGGCATAGTCGATGCCCACGGCCAGGCCCAGCATCATCGCCAGGGTGCCGGTGGTGGTGGACAGGCCGAACGGCTTGGCCAGGGTGAGGATCGAGGCCATGCTGACGCCGACCCCGAGGATCGCGGTGAGCAGCGGGAGTCCGGCGGCGGCGAGCGAGGCCATGGTGATCAGGAGGACGACGGCGGCCATCGAGATGCCGATGATCTCAGCCGCGCCGCCGGGTCCGCCGCCGCTGTCCAGGGCGCTGCCGCCGGTCTCCACGGTCAGCCCGGCCGCCCGGGCCTGCCCGGTGGCGTGCTCCAGGTCGGTGCGGCTGGCGTCGGTGAGGTCGGTGGACTTCACCTTGTAGGTGACGGTGGCGTAGGCGGTGGTGCCGTCGGCGCTGACCGCCTTCGCCTTGAACGGATCGGCGACGACGGCGACCTGCGAGCCCTCGCCCAGGTCGGTGACCGCCCGCTCGACGGCCTTCTTGTTGGCGCCCGCGGAGACCTTCTCCCCGTGCGGGGCGACGAAGACCACGCGGGCGGTGGCGCCGTCGGCGGCGGCGCCCGGGAAGCGCTCCTGTATCAGGTCGTACGCCTTCTGGGCCTCGATGCCGGGCATCGAGAACCCGCCGTCGTCGGTGCCCGGCGCCTTGGCGGCACCCAGCCCCACACAGCCCAGGACGGCGACCCACAGCAGGGCGACGTACCAACGTCGTCGAAAGGCCAGACGGCCCAGTCGGGAGAGAAATGCAGCCACGGCAGGGAACCTCACCTCGGATCTCGCGTACCTGCCCAGGCTGTCCTGACAAGGGTCCCCGGGGCGTCATGCCACGGCTGGCAGTAGCGGCTACTGCTGCCGCAGCAGGAGGTACTGAATCCGCAGTACTCGGCCGGCCGGCGGGTGGCGTCCAGTACCGCGTCAGGACCCGTCCCGTCCGCCCCTCGCCCGGGTGATGGCGGACTCCACCGCCGCCACCCGGTCGGCCAGCAGGCCGAGGGCGGCCACCGCGCGGGTCAGGGGGTCGTCTCCGGGGCCGCCGAGGGTGCGGGCGCGGATGTGGGCGGTCTTCACCTCGGTCCAGCGGGCGGACTGTTCGGGGGTGAGGGTGCCGCGCAGTCCGGCGAGCTTGAGGAGGTTGGACTCGGCGCCGGTGGTGAGGGTCTGGGCCTCGGCCGTGTAGTGGTCGGTGATCACGGCGGCGAGTTCGGTGGCGTTCATGACCGGGCTCAGGCGCTGGGCGATGCGGTTCAGGTCGCGGTAGGAGCCCTGGAGGCGGAACGGCGGCTCGGTGCGGGCCGCTTCGGACTGGGCCGCGGAGGCGATGTAGGCCGCGTTGACCGTGAGGACCGTGTCGCGGGCGTGGAGGAGGTGGCGCAGGAGGGCGAGGACGCGGTCGAGTTCGGCGGGTGGGACGGGGTGGGTGAGGCGGTCCGCGCGGGCCGTGGGGTCGGCCGCGGCCAGGCGGACCAGCAGGTCCAGGTCCGTGCGGTCGCGGCCGGCCAGCGGGGCGAGGACCGGGTGGGCGGTGAGGGCGTTCTCGACGAAGCTGAGGGCGAAGACGTCCTCCTTGCCGGTGAGGACGTCGCCGAGGTTCCAGACGTCCGCCCGGTTGGCGAGCATGTCGGGGATACGGAAGCGGTCCCCGGACTCGGTGTAGGGGTTGCCCGCCATGCAGACCGCGAAGCGTTTGCCGCGCAGGTCGTAGGTGCGCGGCTCGCCGTCCCACACCCCGTCGACGCGGCGGGTCGCGTCGCACAGCGGGATGAACCGCTGCAGCAGCTCGGGCGAGGTGTGCTGGATGTCGTCCAGGTACAGGAGCGTGTTGTTGCCGGCCGCGAGCGCGAAGTTGATCTTCTCGATCTCGCGGCGGGCGGTGGCGTTCGGGGCGTCGGCCGGGTCGAGCGAGGTGACGTCGTGGCCGAGCGCCGGGCCGCTGACCTTGACCAGCATCAGGCCGAGCCGGTCGGCGACGTACTCCATGAGGGTCGTCTTGCCGTAGCCGGGCGGGGAGACCAGCAGGAGCAGCCCGCCGGTGTCGGTGCGCTTCGACTCGCCGGTGGTGCCGAGCTGCCGGGCCAGGCTGTCGCCGACCAGCGGCAGGTACACCTCGTCGACGAGGCGGTTGCGGACGAAGGCGGACATCACCCGGGGGCGGTGGTCGGCGAGGCGGAGGCGCTCGCGTTCGGCGGCCACCAGGGTCGTACGGCGGCGCTGGTACGCGCGGTAGGCAGGGACCTCCCGCTCCGCGAACAGCGCCGTCCGCGCCAGGAACTCGTCCAGGCGCAGCGGCAGCCGGCCGCCCGTCACCCGCGGGTGGGTGCCCAGCAGGCCCTCCGCGGTCGCGGTCAGCGGGGCGTCGCCGTCGTAGCGGGGCAGGCCGGGGCAGAGTTCGGCGGCGACCGCCTCGGCCAGCTCACCGGGGCCTGCCTCGGCGCCGGAGGCGGTGGCGTACGACGACAGCCACGCCTCGGCGACCTGCCGGCGCGCCGCCAGGTCGGTCAGCGCCTCCAGGTCCCGGGCGTACTCCGAACCGCCCACCGAGTGGCGGAACTTCTCCAGCAGCGAGCGCGCGGTCGCGCCCAGCACGAAGCCGTCGGAGCCGGACGTCAGCTCGTCGAAGAGGTACGCGGCGGCGGCACCGGCGAGCGGCCCGTCAGCCCCCGGCACGGACGGTCCCCCACCCGCTTCCGCCCGGCCGGCGCTCCACCGCCCGATCGCCTCCGCCAGCTCCCCCACCAGCTCGACGAGAGCGCCCGACGGACCGAACGCGTCCCGGGCCCGGGCCAGCGACACCGCCCGCCGGGACCAGGTCTCCCGCGCGGCGGACGTCGTGCCGTGGGCCCAGAAGAGCTGGGCCGTGGCCCGGGCGGCGGGCTCGTGGCGCAGGGTGCCGGCGTCGTCGTACAGGGGGAGCAGGGCGGTGAGGATCGCGGTGGTGTCGTGGTCGTGGACCCCGCGCTCGTAGCCCTCGTCGTACGACGCCTGCGCCGCCTGACGCACCAGGGCCGGCAGGTCGGCCGCGGCGAGGGCGGCCGGGCCGTGCTCGGCCAGCAGCCGGGCGGCGAGGTGTTCGGCGCGGTAGACCTCGGGTGACTCGGACGGCAGGTGGCGGCCCCAGAACGGGCGGGTGTCCGCGAAGCCGGGGTCCGTCACCGGGCGGCGGAAGTCGGTGCCGGTGACCGCGAACGCGAGGCCGTCGCCGTACGGGACCAGGGTGAGGTCGAGGGGCTGGGTGTTGACGGCGAAGCGGTGGCCGCCGAGGAGCAGGGTGCGGCCGTCGTCGGCGTACAGGTCGGTGCGGTCGCGCAGGGCGCGGGCGGCCTCCTGGCGGGCGGCCTTGAGCCGGCCGTCGAGTTCCTCGGCGCGCACGCCGTCGCCGAGGGACCGCAGCTCGTCGGCGGTGCGGCGGACCTTGGCGACCATCGGGTCGGAGGCGAAGTAGGTGGTGACCGCGTCGGTGTCGCTGAGCGTGGCCGCGCGGCGGTCGACGGTCTCCAGCACCCGGGCGGCGGAGGCGGCCAGTTGCTCGGCGCGGTGGGCGCGGGCGTCGGCGAGGGACTGCTTGCGGGCGGCGAAGGCCTCGTAGATCTCGGTGCGCCTGTCGGCGAGTTCGCCGAGGAAGTCGTCGAACTCGGCGAACCGGGCGTCCAGGTCCTCCAACCGGCCGAGCAGCAGGGCGAGTTGGTCGTCGCATGCCTCGGGGCTGTCGGCGACGGCGAGTGCCGCGGTGACCGCCTGGGCCAGCAGAGCCGTCTCGGCGGCGAACTCGGCGCGGCCCTCGTGGTCGAGGAGGGTACGGCGGCGGGCGTCGAGGGTGGCCCGGGCGCGGTTGACACCGCCCAGCACCTCGGCGATCCGCTCCAGGATGGCGGTGCGGACGGTGGCGTCGGCGATGTCCAGGCCGGTGACGACCTCGGTGACCGTGCGCAGCCCGTCGGCCAGCTCGTCCAGCCGGGCGGCGACGGGGGCGGCCGCGGCGACGGTCTCGGCCGAACCCGCCTCCGCCACCAGCCGTTCGACGTCCGCCCGCTGGGTCGCGAAGGCGTCCTCGCGGGCCAGGAAGGACACCGCGCGCCGCCCGAACGCCGCGAGGTCGGCCACCGCCTCGGCGGCCAGCTCGTCCACCCGGGCGGTGTCCGCGTACCGCAGCTCCTTCAGCGTCAGCAGGTGACCGTGCGCGTGCCGGAGTTCGGTGAGCCCCCGCACCCAGGAGGCGGCGTCCCGCGGGGCCTCGCCGCGCAGCCGGCGCACCACGGCCGCGATCCGGACCGCTGCCTCCTCCAACGCCTCATCGGCCTGCCGGGTCAGGGACCGTACGGTCTCGAACTCGGCCAGCACCTGCTCGGCGGTCTCCCGCACAGCCGCCAACGGCGTGCGCAGATCGCCGAGTTCGGGCTCGCCCAGCCAGTGGTGGGCGTCGGCGGCGCGCACACAGGCGACGGCCAGCGCCCGGTAGCCCTCCCCCGTCCCGATGCCCTCGGTGACGAGCCGGGCGACGGACAGGCAGTCGGCGAGCCCGCGCACGAGGTCCGCGTTGCCGACCCGGGCCAGCGCTCCGGTGCCGGTGCGCAGGGCGGCCGCATGGGTGTCCGAGACGTACGGTGAGGTCCACCACTGCACGGGGTGCGTGTGCGCGGGCTCGTCGCCGTCGGCGCGCAGCACGGCCAGGGCGCCGTCCTCGAACAGGGCCCAGCCCCGGCAGGGCAGCGGGGTGGCGACCTCCTTGCGGAGGGTGTTGTACGACAGCAGGAGCGTGCGGCTCTCGGTACGGGAGCGGAACGCGTACAGCACGTCCTCGCCGTTCGGCGAGCGCACGTCCCGCTCGAACTCCAGACCCGCCGCGTCGAGTTCGTACGTCTTGTGCCCGCCCGAGGTCAGGTGGTAGCCGCCCGGGAAGACGATCCCCCGGTCCTCGGGCAGCCGGCGGCACGCCTGCCCGATGCCGTCCAGCCGGACCACCGACCGGGTCAGCGTGTCGAACACCAGGTACCGGTCGGCGTCCTCCTTGTACGGCCGCACCCGCAGCAGGACCAGCGCCCCCACCCTCGCGTGCGCGACCCCGGCGTCGGCGAGGGCCTGCAGCGGCTCCTCGACCGGCTCGGCGTACAGCTCCTCGCCCTCCGGGCCGCGCACGGTGAGCCGGCCGCCGACGGTCGCCACGCCCAGCCCGCCCGGCACCGCGATGTACGGGTCCCGGCCGAGGACGTGGTCCTCACGGGTGGTCCCGGTCCAGGCGAAGTCGTGGGCGGGCGGGACCACGTCGTCGCGCTCGCCGCGCGCGTCCAGGAACCGGGCCCCGCCGTCGGCGGTCAGGCTCCAGCGCAGGGCCCGGACGTCGTCGGCCTTCTCGCCGGTGCGGAACACGGCCAGCAGCCGGTCGTCCAGGCGGCGCAGCCGCAGCAGCCGGGCCTGCCGGTAGTAGCGGTGCAGGGCCGTGAACTCCCGCACGAACGCGGGGTCGTCGAGCAGTCCGGGTACGGCGTCCTCGGGCAGGCGGTTCAGGTCCCGGTCGTACAGGGCGAGGACGTCCGCGACCGATGCCGTCCCGTCGGCCGTCCGGCCAGTGCTGCCGAACAGCAGCACGTCCCCGACGGCGACGACGTCGCAGGGCACGCACGCGTGCCCGGTGCGCAGCCGCGTCGTGGCCGTGAGGCCGAGCCCCGCGGAGCCGAACTCCTCGGCGCGGCGGGCGTTGAGAGTCTCGGCCCGCCGGGCGAGGTCGGCCGCCTGGGCGGCGAGGCGGTCGCGCAGCACCTCGTAGGTGCCGGCGTCGACGGTGTCGTACGAGCCCGTCTCCGGGGCGGTTGCCATGGACGGCGCTTCCCTTCAAGGGCTTCGAGTGGGTGAGCAGGGGGCTGCCGGGCCGCCGACCCCCGTACGGCGGCCCGGCCACCGGTCGTCAGGACCGGTCGTCGGTTCCGGCCCTCAGTTCCGGGCGGCACCGTTCAGCGCCGTCAACGGCGTGTCCGCCAGGCCGAGTTCGCCCGCCTTGTCGAGGAGCTGGCGGAGCTGAACCGACTGGGGCCCGCCGGACTTCATCAGCTTCATCAGCAGCGCCGACACCGTCAGGTTCTGCACGTCCGCCGAGCCGAACGAACCGAGGACACGGCCCAGGTCCTCCGTGAAGCTGCCCGAGCCGTCCAGCCAGGGCTTCGCCAGCGCCTGTGCCGTGAGGGAGTTGTCCACGAACCCGTCGACACCCTTGCCGAGCGAGACGGCCGATACGATCCGGTCGAAGAAGACGGACTCCCCGCCGACGATGTCGATGTCGGCGTTCTCCAGGCCGGTCGCGAGGACCGTGGCCTGGGCCTCGGCGACCTGCCGCTGGGTCTCCAGGCCGGCCAGCCGGATCTCCTTCTCCGCCTGCAGCCGCAGCCGGTACTCCTCGTGCCCGCGGGACGCCTCGTCCAGGGCGGCCATCGCGGCGGCCTTCTCGGTCAGGCCCGCCGCCTCGGCCTTGAGCTTCTCCCCGATGCCGGTGGCCTCCGCGAGGGCCTTGGCCCGGGCACCCTCCGCCTCGGCCTTCAGCCGCGCCTCGGTGGCCTCCGCCGCGGCCCGCGCGCCCTCGGCCTCCGCGAGCGCCTTGGCCTGCGTGCCCTCGGCCTCCGCCTTCAGCCGGGCCCCGGTCGCCTGCGCCGCAGCCTGGGCGCCTTCCGCCTCCGCCAGCGCCTTCGCCCGGGCACCCTCGGCCTCCGCCCGCAGCTTCGCCTCCGCGGCCTGCGCCTCCGCCCGGCCGGACTTCTCGATGACCTCGGCCTCCTTGTCGCGGACCTGCACGGCGGCGAGCCCCTCCGCGGCGGCCTCGGCCTGGATGCCCTCGGCGAGCCGCAGCTTGGCCCGCGCGTTCAGGTCGGCGGTCTTCAACCGGGCCTCGGCGAGGGTGAGTTCCTCGGCGGCCCGGTGCGTCGCGGCCTGCTCGGCGGCCTCGGCGGCCTTGATGTCCTTGACCAGCTTCTCCTGCGCCTCCGCCTCGGCGGCGATGACGAGGGACTGCCGTTCGCGCTCGGCCTCCTCCACGACGCGCAGCTTCTTGATGGACTCCTCCTGCTCGGCGACCGTACGGTCCACCGCGACCCGCTCCCGGATGACCTCGGCGATCTCCCGCTTCTCCGCCTCGACCTCCTTCTCGGCGGCGATCTTCGTCAGCTGGGTCTCCCGTTCCCGGGCGATGACCTCCAGCATCCGGTCCTTCTCGATGCGCTCGTTCTCGACGGCGATGACCCGCTCACGGTTCTTCGCGGCGACCGCGACCTCGCGGGCCTGGTTCTCCCGCTGCACGCCCAGCTGTTCCTCGGTGCGCAGGAAGGCGCCCTGCGCGCGCAGCCGCTCCTCCTCGACGACCCGCGCGGTCTCGGCCTCCTCGCGGGCCCGGGACGTCTCGATCTCCCGCTTCTGCTTGATCTCGGCGTCCGCCTGCCGCCGCTCCAGCTCCAGGATGGCCTCGCGGGCGTCGACGTTCTGCCGGGTGATCTCCTTCTGCTCGGTGCGCTGCGCCTCGTTGGTGCGCACGTGCTCGACCGCCGTCAGCTCGGTGATCTTGCGGATGCCCTGGGCGTCGAGGACGTTGGCCGGGTCGAGCTGGGTGATCGGGGTCTGCTCCAGGTAGTCGATCGCCGCGTCCTCCAGGTGGTACCCGTTGAGGTCGACGCCGATCAACTCGATGATGTGGTACCGGAGTTCCTCGCGCTTGGTGTACAGGTCGGTGAAGTCCATCTGCTTGCCGACGGTCTTCAGCGCCTCGGAGAACTTCGCGTGGAACAGCTCCTGCAGCGTGTCCTGGTGGCTGGCGCGCTCGGTGCCGACGTTCTGGGCGACCTTGATGACGTCCGCCTCGGTCTTGTTGACCTTGACGAAGAACGAGATGCGGATGTCGGCGCGGATGTTGTCCCGGCAGATCAGCCCGTCCCGGCCGGAGCGGCTGATCTCGATCGTCTTCACCGAGATGTCCATGATCTCGGCCTTGTGCAGCACCGGCAGCACGACCTGCCCGGTGAACGTCACGTCCACCTTGCGCGTCCTGGACACGATCAGCGCCCGCCCCTGGTCCACCTTGCGGTACAGCCGGGAGAAGGCGAACAGCGCGAGCAGTACGACGACGAGACAGACGGCGATGAGCACGCCGAGCGCTTCCATGGCATACGTCCTTGTGCGTCAGACGATGAGGACGGAAGCGCCCCCCGGCTCCGGTGCCGGACGCCTTCAGGTGTCCGGCACCGGATCCATCCGTAGTGCTCCCCCGTGAGGCGATGGTGCAGGAGGGGCGCGCGCCCGCGCATTGCCGGTTTCCGGCAGCGTTCCATAATGATTCGATGCCGGTGAGGCGCTAAGGAACCGTCACCGGCACGTCAAGATCACGGGGGAACGGGGACGGCGTGACCGAGCAGGCGATACCGGAGCACTATCTGGACGGCTATGCCCACACCCTGGCCGAGGTCGCGGCCACCGGTCGCCGGCTGACCCGGGAGGAGCTGGCCGTGCGCCGCTCCCTGGGCGAGGAGGCCGCCGACGCCGGCCACGGACTGCGCGCCCTGGTCGTCGCCCACCTGTCCGCCGCCCGCGCCGCCTGGCCCGGCACTCCCGGCTCGGCCGACTGCACCCTGGCCGCCGTACAACAGGCCGTCGACGCCTTCGCCGAGGGCTACGAACGCGCCCAGCGGACCGCCGTGCGCCGCGAGGAGGCCACACGCCGGGAGTTCATCGACGACCTGCTCTACGGCCGCAGTGACCTGGGCCGCCTCTCCGAACGCGCCGAACGTTTCGGCCTGCGGCTCTCCCGGGCGCACGCGGTCGCCGTCGCCGAGGGCCCGACCCCGCACACCGAGGGCGACCCGGTGACCCGGCAGGTGGAACGGGCGGTCCTGGCCCGCTTCGACGCCCGCAGCATCCTGCTCACCACCAAGAACGGCCGGCTGCTGTGCGTCGCGCCCGGCGACGAGGACGACGTCCTCACCCACTTCGCCAAGCAGGCGTACGCGGCGGCCGAGGGCTGCCGGGTCGCGGTCGGCCGCGCCCAGCACGGACCCGGCGGCGTCGTGCAGTCGTACGAGGAGGCCCTCGCCACACTGGAGATGGCCGCGCGCCTCGACCTGAACGAGCCGCTGCTGCGCGCCGCCGACCTGCTCGTCTACCCGGTGCTCGCCCGCGACCGGCAGGCGATGGCCGACCTGGTCTCCCACACCCTCGGCCCGCTCACCGCGGCCCGTGGCGGCCCGCAGCCCCTGCTGGACACGCTGACCACGTACTTCGACTCCGGCTGCGTGGCCGCCGAGGCCGCCCGCCGCCTCTCGCTCAGCGTGCGCGCCCTGACCTACCGCCTGGAGCGCATCCACAAACTGACCGGCGCCGACCCGGCCGACCCGGCCCACCGCTACCCGCTCCAGACGGCGGTGATCGGCGCCCGCCTGCTGGACTGGCCGGCGAAGCCGCTCTGATCACTCCTTACCGTCCGATGACGTACCGCCCGTCGCACCCCGCTGCGACGGGCCCGCGGACCTAGCGTGGCCGTATGCGTGTACTGGTCACCGGCGGTGCCGGTTTCATCGGGTCCCATGTCGTCGACGCGCTGCGGGCGCGCGGCCACGAGCCGGTCGTGTACGACGTCCGGGACGATCCGTCCGCCGACGTCCGCAACCCGTCATCCGTCGCTGCGGCCCTGTCCGGCGTGGACGCGGTCTGCCACCAGGCGGCCATGGTGGGCCTCGGCAACGGCGTCGCGGACGCGCCCGAGTACGTCTCCCGCAACGACCTGGGCACCGCCGTCCTGCTGGCCGCGATGGCCGAGGCGGGCGTAGGCCGGCTGGTGCTGGCCGGTTCGATGGTGGTCTACGGCGAGGGCCGCTACGACTGCCCCACCCATGGTGTCGTACGCCCCGGCCCCCGAGCCGAGGCCGACCTGAAGGCAGGCCGCTTCGACCCCCACTGCCCGTCCTGCGGGGCGGAGCTGTCCCCCGGTCTGGTGGGCGAGGACGCCCCCACCGATCCCCGCAACGTGTACGCGGCCACCAAACTCGCCCAGGAACACCTCTCCGCCGCCTGGGCCCGCTGCACCGGCGGCACGGCGATCTCCCTGCGCTACCACAACGTCTACGGCCCCCGCATGCCCCGCGACACCCCGTACGCCGGGGTCGCCTCCTTCTTCCGCTCGGCCCTGCAACGCGGCGAGCCCCCACGCGTGTTCGAGGACGGCCGCCAGCGCCGCGACTTCGTGCACGTCCGCGACGTGGCCGCCGCCAACGTCACCGCGCTGGAGGCCGAGCCGCGCCCCGGAACGCTCACGGCGTACAACACCGGCAGCGGCACCCCCCACACGGTCGGCGACCTGGCCCGCGCCCTGTCCACCGCCCACGACGGCCCCGAACCTCTGGTCACCGGCGAGTACCGGCTGGGCGACGTACGGCACATCACGGCGGACTCGTCGCGCCTGCGGGCGGAACTGGGCTGGAAGCCGGAGGTGTCCTTCGAGGAGGGGATGCGGGAGTTCGCCGGGGCCCGGTGACCCGTCACAGGAATCACAAAAATTCACCGAACTCACGTACAACCCTTGCCTGTTGCTGTCGGTCTCCTGATCGCGCGCCACCCCGGCGCCCGGGATCCGCCCCGATCGTGGGAGACACTTTGCGCAAGCGCACCTCGCTGCTGACCGCGGCGCTGCTCGCCTCCGGCCTGACCCCGCTGGCGCTGGCCGCGCCGGCATCCGCGGCCACGGCGAAGTACGCGGACGACTTCAACGGCGACGGCTACCGCGACCTCGCCCTGGGCGACCGCTCCGCCACCGTGGCCGGCAAGAAGGAGGCGGGCGCGGTCGTGGTCGTCTGGGGCACGGCCCACGGCCCCGACCCCGCCAGGCGCTCGGTGATCACGCAGAACACCCCGTACATCGCGGGCACCGCGGAGACGAACGACTTCTTCGGCGCGAAGGTCACCGCGGCGGACATGAACAAGGACGGCTACGGCGACCTCGTCGTCACCGCCCCCGGCGAGGACGACGGCGCCTACCACGGCACCTTCACCATCCTGTGGGGCTCCAAGTCGGGCCTGTCCGAGGGGACTTCGTTCAGGAGCCCGAGCTGCAAGGACTGCGGCTTCGCCAAGGACGTCGCGGTCGGCGACTTCACCGCCGACGGCAAGCAGGACGTCGTCGCGATCACCGACGACTACATCTACGTCCTGCGCGGCCCGTTCACGAAGTCCGGCTCGCGCGGCACGGCCACCAACCTCGACCCGGTCGACGGCGAGGACATCAGCCCGGATCTCGTGGTCTCCGGCAAGGTCACCAAGGACGGCACCGCCGACTTCGCCGTCCTCGGCTACGACTCGGACACCTGGACCAACCGGGCCTGGTTCTACCGCGGCGGCTCGGGCGGCCCCACCAAGCCGACGCGGAAGATCGGACTAATGGGCACGGGCGGCCTCGCCTGGAACTCGAGCACCACGATCGCGGACTTCGACAAGGACGGCTACGGCGATCTCGCCGTGGGCCTCCCCACCGCGGGCAGGGGCGGCACCGTCCGGGTCTACAAGGGCACCTCCCAGGGCCCCAGCACCACGGGCACCTCGTTCACCCAGGACACGGCCGGCGTGCCGGGCACGTCCGAGTCCGGCGACTCCTTCGGTTCCGACGTGTCGGCCGCCGACACCAACGGGGACGGCTACCCCGACCTCGCCGTGGGGGTCCCCGGCGAGGTGATCGGCGACCACCTCTTCCGCGCGGGCGCGGTCACCGTCCTGCGCGGCGGCAAGAACGGACTCACCGGCACGAACGCCCGCCAGTACGACACCGGCACGCCCGGTGTCGCGGGCGATCCCGGCGACGAGAACGACGCCTGGTTCGGCGCCTCCGTCCTGCTGCGCGACTTCGACCGCGACGGCCGGGCCGAACTGGTCGCCGCCGCGTGGGAGATCGGCCGCCTCCACCTCCTGCCGGGCACGGCTTCCGGCCCCACCGGCACCGGCTCGACCCTGTTCACCCCTCAGTCCCTGGGCCTGGGCTCCCGCTCGTCCTTCGCAGCGGCACTGCCCGACTGACCCCTCTTCCTCGGAGACACAGACGTGAAGCACCCCCTGCGCGGCAGCACCGCGCTCGCCGCCCTGCTCGTCGCGGGCCTGACCCCGGTGGCCCTGTCCACCCCCGCCTCGGCCGCCCCCTCCGGGCTCCAGGGCGACTTCAACGGCGACGGCTACCGGGACGTGGCCATCGCCGCACCGTTCGCCACCGTCGGCGGCAAGGCCCAGGCCGGCCAGGTCGCCGTGGTCTACGGCACGGCGAGCGGACTGAACCCGGCCAAGCACCAGCTGATCAGCCAGAACACCGCCGGCATTCCCGACGACGCGGAGAAGGCCGACCAGTTCGGCGACCAGATCGCCACCGCCGACCTCAACCGCGACGGCTACAGCGACCTCGTAGTCGGGGCACAGCACGAGAATGCCGGCAGCACCCAGGAAGCAGGCACGGTCGTCATCGTCTGGGGCTCGAAGACCGGCCTGTCCGGCGGTACGACGGTGAAGAACCCGCAGACGCTGTACGGCAGTTACTTCGGGCTGAGCGTCGCGGCGGCGGACTTCACCGGTGACGGCAAGCCCGACCTGGCGATCTCCGCGCAGAGCGACACCGAGAACCCCAGCAGCTGGCGGGTCCGGCTGATCCGGGGCCCGTTCACCAAGTCCGGCTCGACGGGCAGGGTCTCCTCCTACTCCCCCGGCATCGACAAGCCGGCCCTCACCGCCGGCCGAGTCAGCGGCGACACCAAGGCCGACCTGGTCGTCACCGGTCAGAAGCCCAACGGCGACCACCTCGCCACGGCCGTCTACTACAAGGGCACAGCCGACGGCATCAGCAAGGCGGCGAGCCTGCGCACCGCCGAGACGGCCGCGATCGGCGACCTGAACAAGGACGGCTTCGGCGACATCGCCCTCGGCACCCCCGAGGACCCGGCCGACGAGCCCTCGGCCTCCACCGGCGGCAAGATCCACGTCATCTACGGCACCTCGTCCGGCCCGAGCGCCACCCGCCGCGTCTCGTACACACAGAACACCTCGGGCGTCCCGGACTCCTCCGAGGAAGGCGACCGCTTCGGCCAGGCGCTGGCGATCGGCGACTTCGACAAGGACGGCTACGGCGACCTCGCGGTCGGCGCGCCCGGCGAGACCTTCGGGGACGACTCCGACTACCGCTCCTCCGCCGGCGCGATCACCCTGCTCCGCGGCTCGGCCTCCGGCCTCTCCACGGCCCACCCGGTGTTCCTCACCCAGGACAGCCCCGGCGTGCCGGGCACCCTGGAGGCGGGCGACAACTTCGGCGCCACCCTCCTCGCCTCCGACGTGAACCACGACGGCCACGCCGACCTCACGGCCGTCGCCGCCCAGGAGAACGACCCCGAGGGCGCCGTCTGGTTCCTGCCGGGCGCCGCGTCCACGCTCTACTCGACGACGGCGTCGACGACCTTCGGCCCGACGAAGGCAGGACTGCCGGCCGGCAAGTACACCGGCTTCGGGGCGGACCTGGCGGGCTAGTTCACCAGAACGCGGAGATCACACGCTGGTCGCACCCGACCGGATCGGGCACAGGATGTCGGGTCCGGCAGGGTGGTTCCTTCCTAACGTGAGTGATCGAAAGGGAAGGAGGCCGGGGTGCTGGAGCGGCTGAACCAGGCCATGGAGCACATCGAGTGCCACCTTGATCAGCGGATCGAGGGGGCCGACCTGGCTCGGATCGTGGTGACTTCGGAGTATCACTTGCGGCGGCTGTTCTCCGCGCTGGCGGGGGTTCCGCTGTCGGAGTACATCCGGCGCAGGCGGCTCACGGTCGCCGGTGCCGAGGTGCTGGCCGGGGATCGCACGCTGTTGGAGATCGCGGTGCGGTACGGCTACACGTCCGGGGAGGCGTTCGCGCGTGCGTTCCGCGTCATGCACGGCGTCGGTCCCGGCGAGGCCAGGCGATCCGGTGCGAGTCTGCAGTCCCAGCCACGGCTGTCCTTCCGCCTCACCGTCGAAGGGAGCAGCAGTATGCGATACCGGATCGTGGAGAAGGACGAGTTCCGTGTGGTCGGCAGGAAGGCGCGCGTCCCCCTCGTGCACGAGGGGATGAACCCTGCCATCGCCGACGTCATCCGGGGCATCGGCCAGGAGACGCTGCAGCGCATGCGGAGCCTGTCCGATCAGGAGCCGCAGGGGATCGTAGGGGTGAGTGCGGACCTCGACCCGAGTCGGGCGGAGGGAACCGAACTCGACTACTACCACGGGGTGGTGACGTCTGCCGCCGTGCCCGAGGACATGGACGCGCTCACCGTGCCCGCCGGGACATGGGCCGTCTTCGAGAACTCCGGGCCGTTTCCGCAGGCGCTCCAGTACCTGTGGCGGGACGTGTTCACGCAGTGGTTCCCGTCCAATCCGTACCGGAGCCGGCCGGGACCCGAGATCCTGCGGACCCGGCTGTCGCAGGACGCCACACAGGCGGATGCGGAGCTGTGGATCCCCGTGGAGCGGACTGCGATCTGACCGACAGCGCGGATGGGCCGGCCGCCCAGGCCGGCCCATCCACAGCCTGTGTACAGAGCCGCTCACCACCCCGTCAGCAACAGATGGTTGAGCAGCAGGGCCAGGATCGCCTGGGCGGTGAGCCAGGCCCGGGGGTGGGGCAGGTACGCGCACGCGGGGAGCAGCCACATCGCGAAGGGGAGCCAGATGCGTTCGGTCTCGGCCTTGCTCATGCCCGACAGGTCGGCGAGGAGGAGGGCGAGGAAGGTGGCGGAGACGAGGAGTGCCAGGCGGACGGGGGCGGGGGCGGTGCGGTGGGTGAGGGTGGTGGCCGTGCGGCGCAGGCCCGCCGCCGTTGCCGGGCCGGTGATGAGGACCGTGCAGGCCAGGTTGGCCCATACCCAGTAGCCGTAGGGGCGGGTGCCGCCGACGCCCTGGTAGTAGCGGGTCACCAACAGGTGGTACGCCGTCCACCAGTTGAAGCCCGCGAGCGTGAAGGTCAGTGGGACTACGGCCAGTCCGGTGAGGAGGGACAGGAGGAGGGCGGGGCGCTTGCGTACGGCGTCACGGCCCAGGAGCAGGACCGCCGCCGCGATGAGGGCGAAGAGCGTGAGGCCGTACGACAGGTAGCAGGTCAGGCCGAGGAGCAGGCCTGAGGCGGCCGCCCAGGTGAGGGAGCGGCGCGTGACCGCGAGGGCGAGCAGGGCCACGGACCAGGCGGCCACCGCGGCGAAGTAGGCGTCGGCGGAGGTGCCCAGCCAGACGGCCGCCGGGGCGAGGACCAGGAAGGGGGCCGCTCGGCGGGCCAGGGTCTCGTCGGCCAGGGCGCGTACGGCGATCAGTACCGCCACGCAGGCCGTCGCGCCGGTGAGGACGCACCACATCCCGGCCCAGCCACCGCCCCGCAGCCCGATCCGGTCGAGGAGGACGAAGGTGAGCGTGGAGGCCGGGGGGTGGCCGGCGACATGGGCGGGCCAGGGGTGGGGGGTGCCGGCGACGATGTGGTGGGTGAAGTCGCGCAGGGTGGCCGGGATGTCGTGGAAGCGGCCGATGACCCGGAGGTACTCCTCGCGGGTGGTGAGGCGGACCGCGATGCCCTGGTGCCAGCCGTCGACGAGGGCGAGGGAGAGGATCCAGGCCGTCGCTGTCGCCCAGGAGGCCGCCAGCAGGGCGCGCCAGGGCAGGCGGGCGGCCAGGGACGGGCCGTAGGCCACGGTGGCGGCCGCGAGGAGGACGGCGGCCGGGGTGCCGGGGCCCACGTGCGGGTCCCATTCGGCCAGTACGGGCGGCCAGTGCACGAAGAGGGTGCGGTAGGTGTCCTGGATGTGCCGGCCGACCAGGACGGCCACCGTCACGAGCAGGGCGGCGGCGAGGGCGGCGTACAGATCACGGCGGAGGGAGCGGGTCACGTCGGCACGTTAGGCCGCACGGCCCTGTACAGGTCGTCGTACGGGCCGGACGTCAGCGTTTCGTCATGGGTCGCGCACCCTTTCCCGGGCTGGTGCGGGCCTACGGTCGAAGCATGCGCGACCATCCCCGGCTTCCCACCTCCCCCGGCTTCTGGCGCAGCCCCCTGCGCGGCACCTGGTTCACCTCGGTGCTCGGCCTCGTGCTGCTCGTCGGCATCACCGTGCTGTTCGTGACCGGTCTGGTGTCGTACGCGGCCTACAACCCGAACCTGTCCCGGGTGAACGACACGACCCCCGACAAGGGGATCCTCGGGTTCTACCTGTTCTCCTGGCCGACCGGCCCCGTGTGGCTGTACCGGTTCACCCAGGGCCTGCACGTCACCCTCGGCATCACCCTGATCCCGGTCCTGCTGGCCAAGCTGTGGTCGGTGGTGCCGAAGCTGTTCACGCTGCCGCCGGCCCGTTCCGTCGCGCACGCGCTGGAGCGGATCTCGCTGCTGCTGCTCGTCGGCGGCGGCCTGTTCGAGTTCACGACCGGCGTCCTCAACGTCCAACTGGACTACGTCTTCCCCGGCTCCTTCTATCCGCTGCACTTCTACGGCGCGTGGGTGTTCTTCAGCGCGTTCGTGGCGCACGCGGTGCTGAAGATGCCGACCGCGATGCGGGCCGTGCGGGAGCGGCGGCTGCGGGAAGAGGTCCGGTCGCAAGAGGAAGTCCGGCCTCGGGACGACGACGACCTGGTCGCGCCGGATCCCGACCCGCCCACCGTCTCCCGGCGCGGGGCGCTGTGGCTCGTCGGCGGCGGCTCGCTGCTGCTGTTCCTGACCACGGTGGGGCAGAGCCTGGGCGGACCCTTCCGTCGTACGGCCCTGCTCGCGCCGCACGGCGGGGCCGACCCGGCCGGCGGCCCGAACGGCTTCCAGATCAACAAGACGGCCGCGTACGCCGGGATCGACGCGACGGAGACCAGCGCGGAGGCGTGGCGGCTCGTCGTCACCGGGCGCACCGGAACCGTACGCCTCAGCCGCGCCGAGCTGCTCCAACTGCCCCTGCACAGCTCGTCGTTGCCGATCGCCTGTGTGGAGGGCTGGTCCACCGCCGACCAGTGGTGGCGCGGGGTGCGGCTGCGCGACCTCGCGGCGCTCGTCGGGTACGACGGCGACCCGCCGGACGTGTTCGTGGAGTCGCTGCAACGGCACGGCGCCTTCCGCCGCGCGGCCCTGCGCGCCAACCAGGTGGCCGACCCGCGCTCCCTGCTCGCCCTGTACGTCAACGGCGAGGAACTGTCCCCCGACCACGGCCACCCGGCGCGCGTCATCGTGCCCGCCGCACCCGGGGTGCTCAACACCAAGTGGGTGGCCCGGCTGACCTTCGGAGATCTGTGATGCGCCGTCTACCTGTGGGCAGTCCCCTGCAAATCCTGCTGCTCTGCTGCTCGTTCGCGCTCGCCGCGTACGCCGGTGTACGGCTGCTCGCCGATGACTGGTTCGGGGTGGCCCTGTGGATCGTGGGGGCGGCCCTGCTGCACGACCTCGTGCTGCTGCCGCTCTACTCGGTGGCCGACCGGGCGGTCGTACACGGTCTCGAAGCGGGCGGGCGGCGTGCGTGGGTGATGTACGTGCGGGTGCCCACCGTGCTGTCGGGGCTGCTGCTGCTCGTGTGGTTCCCGCTGATCCTCGACCTGGTGGACCAGCGCTACCGCCTGGCCACCGGTCAGTCCGCGGACGTCTACCTCGCCCGCTGGCTGCTGATCACCGCCGTGCTCTTCGGCGGCTCGGCGCTGCTGCTGGTGGTGCGGGTGCGCAGGGCGACGAAGCGGCGGTCGCCGGCCGTCCACTGAGCCTCCGCGCGCCACCCGGCGGCCCGCTCCGCGAGCCGGAGCAGGGCGGGGGTGCCGATCCGCACCCAGGGGAAGGGGGCGCCGGCGGCTTCTCGTCCGTGGGCGACGACCTGCACGTCGGCGTGCTCCTCGACGTCCAGTGGAGCGGTCTCGGCGATCAACAGGCCGCCGGGGGCGAGGAGTTGGGCCATCCTGTGCAGCAGGATGGCCGGGTCTCCGCCGATGCCGATGTTGCCGTCCATGAGCAGGACCGTGCCCCAGCGGCCCTCGCCGGGCAGCGGGTCGAACACCGAGCGGCGCAGGGCCTGGCCGCCGACGGTGATGGTGCGGGTGACGGCCGCTTCGCTGACGTCGACGCCGAGGACGGTACGGCCCTGGGCCGCGAGTTCCGCCACCAGCCGGCCCGGGCCGCAGCCGACGTCCAGGACGGCGCCCTCGCAGCGGTCCAGCACCGCCCGGTCCACGTCGTCCGCGCCGGCGCACCAGCGCTCCACCTCCAGCGGCAGCAGCCAGCCGTCGGTGCGGCGCAGGTACAGGGGGCCCCGGCCGGTGCGGAGGGCGGTGGCGTAGGGGTCGGAGGCCGCCCATACCGCCTCGGCTGCGCCTTCGGCGGGGATTTCGTTCCCACCCGCACCACCCGTGCGGCTTTCGTCGTCGGGTGCGGGTGGCCCCAGTGGGGCGCGTTCGCCCTTGGCGGCTGCGGGGATCATCGTGCACCGGTCGTCGTGCAGTCCGCCAGCCGGGCGGCGAAGGTGCCGTGCGGGGCGAGGGCGGCGACGGCGCGGGCGTCGGCGGCGGTGTCGACGTCCCGCAGCCGGGGCAGGTCCCGTACCCGCAGCCCGGCGGCGACCAGGCGCTCCCGCTGCACGGCACCGGTCTGCGGTGTGGACATGGGCACGCCCCGCAGCAGCGCGGGTTCGGGGCGGGCCAGGCCCAGCGCCCAGAAGCCGCCGTCCTCGGCCGGGCCGAAGTACGCGTCACAGCCGGCGAAGTCCACGGTGAGCAGTTCCGGGGTGACCTGCGGGGTGTCCATGCCGATCAGCAGGGCCGGGCCGGTGCAGCGGGCGAAGGCGTCGGCGAGGCGGGCGTCGAGTCCGCCGGCGCACTGCGGTACGACGTCGAAGCCGGGCGGCAGCCAGGGGCCTGGCCGGCCGTCCAGCACGAGGATCCTTCGCGTGGCCGGGGTCTCGGCCACCGCGCGCAGGGTGTCGGCGAGGGAGGCCTCGGCGAGAGCGGCGGCCTGCTCGGGCGTGAAGGGCGGGGTGAGTCTGGTCTTGACCCGCCCGGGGAGCGGCTCCTTGGCGATGACGAGAAGGGTGGTCATGTGGGCCTTCCTTGGCTGGTGACCGGGGTTGGTGCGGGGCGGGTGGGCCGCAGCTACGCGGGGACAGAGGGCTCGTTCAGGACCCGGCTCATGTCCCGCACCGCCTGCCACGTACCGCGCCATGTACCCGTGACCTTCGACGTACCGCTGCGGGGCAGATACGGGACGTCGTGCTCGGTGATGCGCCACCCCGCGTCGGCCGCACGGACCACCATCTGCAGGGGATAGCCGCTGCGGCGGTCCGTGAGGTCCAGCCCAAGGAGCGACTCGCGCCGCGCGGCACGCAGCGGACCGAGGTCATGCAGACGCAGCCCGGTGCGGCGACGCAGGAGGCGGGCCAGAGCGAAATTGCCCGCGCGAGCGTGAACCGGCCACGCGCCCCGGCTTTGCGCGCGGCGCCGCCCGAGCACCAGGTCGGCCTCGCCGGCCCGGACCTCGCGGACGAACGGGACCAGGCGCCCGGGGTCGAGGGAGGCGTCGCAGTCGCAGAAGCACACCACGTCGGCGGTGGCGGCCAGCAGCCCGGCGTGGCAGGCGGCGCCGAAGCCGCGCCGGTCCTCGCGGACGACGGTCGCGCCGAGGTCGCGGGCGAGGTCGGCGGAGCCGTCGGTGGAGCCGTTGTCGACGACGAGGGCGCGCCAGCCGGCCGGGATGCGGGCGAGGACCCAGGGCAGCGCCTCGGCCTCGTTCAGGCAGGGCAGCACGACGTCCACGTCGGCAGGGGGAGGAGAGGTGCTCGTCACGGCGTTCACCCTACGAAGCCGAACCGGGGCAAAGCGGTCATCGCCTCCTTACGAAACGCGGACGTCGGAGCCATGACCGCGCCTCGCGGGCGGCGCGGTGCCAGGGTGGATGACATGCAGCAGCCGTACCCCTCACCGGACACATCACCGGACGCCGAACCACGGCCCGCCCCCCTGGGCCGGATCCTCGTCGTGGACGACGACCCGACCGTCGCGGAGGTCGTCGCGGGATACCTGGACCGGGCCGGATACGCCGTGGACCGGGCCGCCGACGGCCCGGCCGCCCTGGCGCGGGCCGCCGCGCACCGGCCGGACCTGGTGGTGCTGGATCTGATGCTGCCCGGGATGGACGGCCTGGAGGTGTGCCGGCGGCTGCGCGAGCACGGCCCGGTGCCGGTCGTCATGCTCACCGCGCGCGGCGACGAGGACGACCGGATCCTCGGCCTGGAGGTCGGCGCCGACGACTACGTGACCAAGCCGTTCAGCCCGCGCGAGCTGGTGCTGCGGGTGGAGTCGGTGCTGCGCCGCGCCCGGCCCGCCGGGCCGCGCGGCCCGCTGGGCGCGGCGGGTCTGACCGTCGACCCGTCGGCCCGCCGCGCCACCAAGAACGGCGCCGAACTGGCCCTCACCCTCCGCGAGTTCGACCTGCTCGCCTTCTTCCTGCGGCACCCGGGGCGGGCGTTCGGCCGGGAGGAGCTGATGCGGGAGGTGTGGGGCTGGGACTTCGGCGACCTGTCGACCGTCACCGTCCATGTCCGCCGCCTGCGCGGCAAGGTCGAGGACGACCCCGCCCGCCCCCGCCTCATCCAGACGGTGTGGGGCGTGGGCTACCGCTTCGACCCCACCGGAACCGGAAGGGAGGGCGACTGACATGCGCGACACCCTCCTCATCGCCCTCTACGCCTTCCTCGGCGCCGCCGCCACCGGCCTCGCCGGAGCGGCCGTACTGCGCCTGATCCGCCGGCGCTCCCTCACCACCTCGCTCGCCGTGGTGGCCGCCGTCGGCGTGGTCGCCATGCTCGCCGGGACCATGGCCGTGGCCCAGGCGATGTTCCTGTCCTCGCACGACCTGCGGGTCGTCACCACGGTCGTCGCCATGGCGGCCGTGGTCTCCCTGGTGACCGCGCTGCTGCTGGGCCGCTGGGTCGTCGCCCGCAGCCGTGAACTGGCCGACGCCGCACGGAACTTCGGCGACGGCGGATCCTTCGCCGCGCCCGCGAGCCCCGCCACCGCCGAACTGGACGCGCTCAGCCGCGAGTTGGCCGCCACCAGCGCCAGGCTCGCCGCCTCCCGGGAACGCGAGCGGGCCCTGGAGACCTCCCGGCGGGAACTCGTCGCCTGGATCTCGCACGATCTGCGCACCCCGCTCGCCGGGCTGCGCGCCATGTCGGAGGCCCTGGAGGACGGGGTGGCCGCCGACCCCGACCGCTACCTCAAGCAGATCCGCACCGAGGTGGAACGCCTCAACGACATGGTCGGCGACCTCTTCGAACTCTCCCGCATCCACGCCGGCACGCTGCCCCTGAGCCCGGCCCGGATCTCCCTCTACGACCTGGTCGGCGACGCCCTCGCGGGGGTAGGCCCGCTCGCCCGCGAGCACGGCGTACGGCTCGTGGGCGACCGGGTGGAGCCGGTGCCGGTGGAGGTCGACGGCAAGGAGATGAGCCGGGTCCTCGCCAACCTGCTGGTCAACGCCATCCGCCGCACCCCCGCCGACGGCACTGTCGCCATCGCCGCCGAACGGGCCCCCGACGGCGTGGTCCTGTCGGTGACGGACAGCTGCGGCGGCATCCCCGAGGAGGACCTGCCCCGCGTCTTCGACACCGGCTGGCGCGGCACGGACGCGCGCACACCGCCGGCGGGCGCGGGGCTCGGCCTGGCGATCGTACGAGGGATCGTGGAGGCCCATCAGGGCCGCACGACCGTCCGCAACATCCCGGGCGGCTGCCGCTTCGAGGTGACCCTGCCGGCGGCGGAGGCGTAGAGCACCACACACCGGCTGACGCGGTCTGGAAAGTACTTGCATTCATGGAAAGTACTGTCCATCCTGAAGGTGATCATCGGGCGGTCCGACCAACCGCCCTTCCGACACCGGAGGTACACGCATGGCCACCACGGGGGACCCCATCGACGGACGCCAGGCCGAGCAGGCGCTCGGCGCCGCGCACGCGGCTCAGGCCGCGGCGCGGGCGGCAGGCAGCACCCGCTCCCGCGGCCACACCCTCGGCCAGGGCCTGACCTGCGCCGTCGGCTTCACCACGCTGGGCCTGTCGGGCATCAGCTCGCAGTGGTCCGGCCGGCTCCTGACCGTCGGTGTGCTGAGCCTGGCCGCCTTCCTCGTCCTCGTCTGGCTGGGGGCCCATCACGGCGGTACGACCCCCTGGTTCGACCGGCGCCGCGAGGCCGACAAGCGGGCCTGGCTGCTCCCCCTCGCCCCGGTCGCCGTGGGCCTGGTGGCCGCCGTGCCGTACGGCGCCCCGGGCTGGCTCATCGGCTTCGGCCTCGCGAGCGGTGTCGAGTACCTGCTGCGCGCGACCCGGACGGGCACCGCATGACCGGCGAGCCCGGCGGTCCGCCTCCCGCCCTGGACCGCGAACTCCACCACCCCACCCGGCTGGCCCTCGCCGCCTACCTCTCCGCGTGCGGGGAGGCGGAGTTCGCCGTCCTGCGGGACTACTGCCAGGTGTCCGACTCGACGCTGAGCAAGACGCTCTCCGCCCTGGAGAAGACGGGCTACGTCAGCATCCGCAAGGGCTACCTGGGCAAGCGCCCGCGCACCTGGGCCGCGCTCACGCTCACCGGCCGGCGCGCGCTGGCGGGCCACCTGACGGCGCTGGAGGAGATCGCGTCGGCGGCCCGCAGGGCAGGAGCGGAGCCCGAAGGGGACCGGTCGGAGCCCGAAGAGGACTAGTTACTCCTCGTCGACCTCCTTCACCCCCCGGGCCCGGCCCGGCTCGGGCAGCTCGCCCAGTTCGGCGCGCACGAGCAGGACATCGCCGATGAACAGGTCGTAGATCAGGATCCCGATGGTCCCGCCGACCAGCGGCCCGACGATCGGGATCCACCAGTAGCCGCTGTACACACCGGACACGCTGCCCGGGAAGGCGTAACTCTGCCACCCTGCCGCATAGGTGAGCAGCCGCGGTCCGAAGTCACGGGCCGGGTTGATGGCGTACCCCGCGTTGGCGCCGTAGGACATGCCGATCGCGGCGACCACGAAGCCCACCAGCAGCGGGCCGAGGTTGGCTTTCACAGCCTGGTTGCGCAGGTCGATGAGGGCGGCGATCAGCATGAGCAGGAAGGCCGTACCGACGATCTGGTCGATCAACGGCCCCCAGACGCCGCCGTGGAAGTACGCGGCAGGGAAGGTCGCGAAGATGGAGAACGTGGCGTTGGTGCGCCCGTTCACCTTCGGCCCCGTCGCGGCTTGGTCGTAGGCGCTGATCGCGTTGTGGTACACGAGGTAGACCAGCGCCGCGCCCGCGAACGCGCCGACCACCTGCGACAACATGAACGGCAGGACCTTGGTCCAGGCGAACCCGCGGCGGATGGCCATCGCCAGCGTCACCGCCGGATTCAGGTGGGCACCGCTGACACCACCGGCGACGTAGACACCGAAGCAAACGGCGAACGCCCAGCCGAACGTGATCAGCAGCCAGTCGCCGGCCGCGAGGAAGATCGTCGTGGGGGTCGCCGCACGGCCCGAGCCGGGCAGTGCGGCCACCGCCGTCGCGACCACGCCGCAGCCGAAGGAGATGAGGACGAAGGTCCCGAGGAACTCCGCCATACACTCGCCCAGCAGGCCACCCCGGCGCCTGAGCCGGGAGGGCTTGATGAGCGGGGGGATTTCGACAGCCATTGAGGCCCCCTCGAAGAGAGCAGTACGGCCCGACATGACCATCTTGGCCCACAAATGCTCTTCACGCAGGGCGGCGCGATCTCCGGGACTGCCGCTGCAGATTTAAGCGTCGAGGTTGTCGGCGTAGTGCCGGAACCCGTGCCGGTCCCGGTGCATCCCCCACAGGGTGTCCGCGAGCACGGCGGGATCCTTGCGCACATGCCCGGGCGTGATGGCCCCGGGAATCACCAGCTGGGCGACATGGATCCCCTCCGGCGCGAGCCGGTCGTGCAGCAGATGCCCGTACGCGCTCTCGGCCGCGAAGGCGATGGACGTCCCGGCCCGCTCAGGGTGCGGCACGGCGGCCGTCCCGCCGTTCACGAACAGGATGGTCCCCCGCCCGAGCGCCCGCATACCCGGCAGCACCTGCTGCACGGCGGCCACCGGCCCGTACACCGAGAACTCGATCGGACCGAGCAGATCCCGGTGCCGGGTCTCCAGCACGGGCCTCATGAAATCCCGGTGCGGGACGGGGCTGTACTGCAGCACCTCGATGGTCCCGAGCACGCCGGCGGCGTCCTTCAGAGCCGCCACCAGCTGCTCCGGCCGACGCACGTCCGCGGCGAACCCTCGCGCGGCGACACCGTCGTCGGCGAGTTCGCCCACGAGGACCTGCAGCCGCTCCCTGTCCCGCGCGACGAGGGCGACGTCGTACCCCTCCCGCCCGAACCGACGAGCGACAGCGGCACCCAGCCCGGGCCCGGCGCCCACGATGGCCATAGTGCTCATGGACAAATCCTTGCCCCTGCAACGGCACACCACCACCCACGGCCGGCCGGCCCGGCACCCCGGTCTCAGCCCAGGCCAGTACCGTCGGCCTCTCGCCACCCCTGCCGGATCCGCTCCACCTGTACGGCGGTGACGGCCCGCACGGCGAACGCGCCGGCCACGGCGGCCCCGATGACGGCGGCGTCGGAGGCGAGCAGCGGCCACACCTCCGTGTACGCGCGGCCGATGATCTCATCGGTGGAGTCCTGATAGACGATCCCGACGCCGCCGAGCATGCCGATCAGCCAGAGCCCCCACCACACGTTGACGGAGACGGGCAGCTTCCGCCCCGGAGCGGTGGTCCGGTAGGCGTCGGCGACGATGCCCCGCGGGAACCACAGGTTGACGACGGGCACGAGCCACCCGAGGTAGACCCAGATCCCGGCGTACTTCGGCGCCCGCCCCGTGAGCACACGCGCGTTGTCCCGCACCCGCCACAGCCACGAGATGAAGAGCAGCGCACACAGGAACGCGGCGCCGCCCCCCACGCTGGTGACGAAGTGGTACGAGTTCTCCAGCGCGTTGAGCGGCCGGTGCACCCCGTCCCCCTGCTCCGGCGGCCCCGAGGCAGGCTCCCCGGCCACGGCCAGCCGCACCTCCCACACGGCCCGCACGGCCCAGGCGAGCCCCGCGAGCAGCAACGCCCCCGCGGTCAGCCGCCCGGACAGCTTGATGGGCCGCAGAGCAAGGGCCCGCGAGGGAGCGGCGGGCTCGACTATCTGTTCGTTCACCGCATCATCCTGACGGACACGGACAGCCACTTGCCAGGGACACGCCAGCCAGGAGGAGCGAGTCAGCGAACGCCCTCGTCCATGAGCACATACAGCAACCCGACAAGCGACGGGCACTCCACATCCCGTGCGGATGAACCCGCGCGCTTGATGTCGCTCAGGTCCTGACCGTCAGATACAGCCACCCGCCCCACGTGGTGACGTTGCTCTTGTCCGAGGCACTGCGCACATACTCCGTCCGCACCCGGAACCGCTTGTTCACCGCGTTGGTGAGGATCAGGTTCGTCGCCACGGTGCTGTTCGCGTCGAGGGAGAAGCAGTCCGATGTCGTCATCGTGTGCCAGGCGCTGCTGTAGTACTGCTGGGCCTGGAAGCGTTGGCACTGGCCGGACTTGTTCGGGGTCACCGTGGCTGCCACCTGGGGCTTGGCCGTGTGGTGGTAGACGCGGTAGGTCGTGGTGCCGTACTTCGTGGTGGTGTAGTAGCCGCCCAGCGACTGCGTGATCTTCACGCGAGTGTCGGCCGTGCGGGTCGCCGTCGTCGGTGCGTAGCGGTAGTCGCCCGCGAAGGAGGCCGTGAAGGTCGTGTTGCGGGCGGGCTTGTACGTCGCCGACAGGTTGCCCTTGCTGTCCACCGTGCCGGTCTTCAGCAGTGTCTTCTTGCCGCCGGCCGGCTGGGCGTAGAGGGAGACCGTGCGGCCGTTGTACGTCGTGCCCAGGTGGGCGGTGGCGGTGGCCGTCGCGCCGTAGGAGTACGTGGACGCGTTGGTGGTGAGGGAGAGGGTCGTCGTGGCGCGGGAGACCTGGACGATCGCGAAGGCCGTCGCCGGCTGGTGGGAGGCGTCTCCCGGGTAGCTCACCGTGTAGGTGTTGGCTCCGCCGATGGACGGCGTGTCCTTGACCGTGATCGTGCCGTCGGTCCCCACGGGCGCCGTCCACTTCACCGGCGTCGTCGTGTGAGCCGCGTCCGTGCGGGTCACGGTGACCGTCTCGCCGGTGGCGTAGGGGGCGTCGCCCAGCTTGCCGACGAAGGAGAACGCGGTGGCGCGCGTGGCCGTGCCGGGGGCCTTGAGGGTCAGGGCCGGGGTGTACGGGGAGACCTGCACCTCGGCGTCGGAGGTCGTCGGCTGGTGGGTGGCGTCGCCCGCGAAGGACAGGTGGTAGGTGAATCTGCCCGCGCGGTCCGGGGCATCGGTGACCGTGAACTCGGTCGTGGCCGGGTCCACCGTCGCCGACGGGAGCTGGGTGGTCTGCTGCGTGTCCTCGTTCGTCCTCGACACCTGGACCGTGGTGCCCTGAGGGAGGCTGCCGAGGTTCAGCTGGGTCGAGAGCGAGCCGGTGAAGGCCACCGAGTGCGGGGCCGCCGAGGCGAACTCCGGGAAGGGGATGGAGGTCGACAGGCGTGCCACCTGCACCGTCAGCGAGGCCTTCGCGGGGCGGTGCGTCGCGTCACCGGCGTACGTCACCTCGTACGTGTACGCGCCCTCGTCCGGCCTGGTGTCGCCGAGGGAGAACGAGCCGTCCTTGCCGACCACCGGAGCGTCGGGCAGTTCGGTGCCGTCGCGCGTGACCTTCAGGGTCGCACCGGCGGGGACGAAGCCGTTCGTGCTCAGCGATCCGGTGAGGGTGAACTGCTGGGTGGGGACGGCGTACTGGGACAGGCTCAGGGAGAGTTGGGTGTCCGTCAGCTTCGCTGTGTCCAGCGTGTTGAGGGTGTACGCGCCCGAGGAGTCCTGGGTGACCGCGTACAGGGTCACGCCGTCGGTTCCCCAGGCCAGGCCGTCCGGGGCCACCGTCCCGGCGTCGAACGTCACGTGGTTCTCGGCCAGATTGGAGCCTGCGTACAGGTAGACGCCCGCGTTCGAGCCCGCCGTGCTGCCGACCGCGATCGTCCCGTCGGCGTCGACCGCCAGCGAGTTCGGGTTCGAGTTCACGCCGCCGGCGTAGTAGACGGAGGGGCTCGCGAAGTCCAGGTCCGAGGCGCGGTAGGCCTGGAGGGCGGGCTGCTGGGGGGCCGCGAGCAGCACCTTCGCGCCGTCACCGGTGACCTGGAGCCCGCTCGCCGTGCCGCCGTGGACCAAGGTGTCCGCCTTGACCGACGGCGTTCCGGAGGAGACGTCGAACGTGGCCACGTGGCTGAGGTTCTGCTGCGGTTCCTCGGCCGCCAGGACCCCGCCGCCCGTCGTGAGGAGGGGGGCGACCGACCAGTGCGACATGGAGGGCTGAGGGGTAGCCGCAGCGTCGGTGGCGGACGGGTCCACCGAGCCGATCGCGCCCTTCGCGGCGGTCGCGTCGGCCGTGTCCGTGTATCCGTACCAGACCTTGCCGCCCGCCACCGCCACGGAGACCGGGGCGCTGCCCGTCCCCGTCGACCAGCGGGCGGTCTCGATGAGGGTCGACGTGTCGATGGCGGCCACCGCGTCGCCGTCCGCCAGGGCCGCGTAGAGCGTGCCGCCGTCGGGGGAGAGCGCCAGGCCGGTGGCGCCCTGCTCGTCCGCGAGGGTGGTGACGGGGGTGCCGGACAGGTCGGTCACCACGATGCCGGTCGAGCCCGCGCCCTGGCTGAAGAAGATGTGCCGGTGAGCGGTGTCGACCAGCAGGTGGGAGTAGTGCGACAGCGGCAGCGCCGCCGTGCTGTCGGCCCAGGCGGCGGAGCCGGTGAGGCCGACGGTGGCCATGGTCAGCCCGGCAACGACCGATATCGCGGTCGTGAGGGAGACCTGCTTGAGGCGCATGCTGCTCCTGGGAAGAGGGTGAAAACCAGCCAGCCGGACAATAGCTCCCGCGCATGACAGGGCTTATCCGGAGGGGTGCCTTCCCGTCATGACCTGGCAAAAAAGTGCCACCGGACAAACGGTGGGATGACGAAAGCAACCTGGCGAAAAGTCCGCGCTCGCTCACGCCTCCGAGAGGATGGGGATGAAGGCCAGGTTGGGCCACGGATAGAAGTCCGCGATGTCGCCCGACACCGAGGCGACGGCCTGCCCGGTGGCCACGGCGGTGAGGGCTTCCTGTCAGGTCGAGACCTGCGGGCCAGGGGGATGGGACAACACGAGGCCCCTGATCTGCCGCTCCTGTTTCTTGATCGAGTCGTTATCGGGCTCATCGTTGATGCCCGGACGGGCCGGGCGCAAGGTGGGGGCCGACACCGACGCGGATTCACGGGGGAAGACGCAGATGAGGAAGATCCTCAACACCGCCCACATCTACATGATCGTCGGGCTGGTCAGCGGCCTGTACTACCGGGAGCTGACCAAGGCGAAGGACTTCGAGGGCGACACCCAGCTCGCCGTCGTGCACACCCATGTACTGGCGCTCGGCATGCTGTTCTTCCTCGTCGTCCTGGCGCTGGAGAAGCAGTTCGCCCTGTCCTCCCAGCGGCTGTTCACCTGGTTCTTCTGGACCTACAACGCCGGCCTGGTGGTGACCGTCGGCACGATGACCCTGCACGGCACCCTGACGGTCCTCGGCCACTCCAGCTCGGACGCGATCGCCGGGATCGCCGGACTGGGCCATGTCCTGCTGACGGTGGGCCTGGTGCTGTTCTTCATCACGGCGGGCAAGTGCCTGCCGGGCGCCTCTCGACCGAAGGACGCCGAGGCCACCCGGTCGGAAGCCGCAGCCCCGTCAGCTTCTCCGGGTTCACCTGCGGGCGCGGATTCCTGATGCCGCCCTCGGCGTCCTTCGGCCGCGATCGCGGAGATGCCCTGGAGGATGGCGAGGACACCGTTCACCAGGAGGAGCACTCCCCCGAAGACGACCCCTCCCTCGGCCCAGCCGGTGTTCCCCGCCCGCGCCGGTCGGGTGTGCTGCGTCATGGCCGTACCTCCGCCGTCGTAGTCCCGAGTCGGTTGTACGTACGACGATCCGACCCACCCGGCCGGGAGACCACAGGGGCTGCTCCGTACGGGTGAGCCGGCGGGCCGGGGCGGAACGGCTCAGGCCATCCAGAAGAAGACGGCCGTCATCCGCTTCTCCGGCAGCTCCTTGCCGAAGTAACCGGTCGCGCTGTGCACGAGGTTGGCGTTGTAGAGGAGCAGGCGGTTGTACTTGTGGGGGACGCGGACGTCCTCCTCGAAGGCGTTCGGCGCCACGAACCGCGTCCCCAGGGCCTCGACGAGGTTGTTGTGCGGGGCCTGGACGACGTTGCCGCCGAGCCGGCCGCCGGGCAGGGACTGGCGGAAGAAGCTGGTGCCGCAGTCCTTGGGCACGTGCGGGTTGAGGTACAGGACGGCCGCGTACCGGCACAGCGCACGCGAGTCAGTGTGCGGGCGGGGCTCGCTCTCGCCCTCGCCGACCACCTGCACGCAGTTGTGGTTGAGGGTGCCGCCGCCGGGCGCCTGCTGCACCCACAGCTCCTTGGCCCCGGTGGCCTTCTTCACCAGCCGCTCGATGACCGCGAGTTCACCGGGTTCCAGGCCGGGCATCGCGCGCAGTCCGGGCCAGGTCTCCGAGGTGTACGGGTAGCCCTTGACCCAGTCGTCCTTGGCCAGACACCGCTCCCGTACGGCGTCGACGTCCGGCAGGACGTCGTCCAGGACCCAGTAGTCGCGGCCCTTGGTGGGCTTGCGGTAGGGCAGGACGGGAAGCGCGGCGGGCACCCTGGGGGGTGGCTGTGGGGGCATGCGGCGAATCTAGGCCTGCGTTTCCCCTGCCTTCTCCCGAGGAAAGGTCAACTGTTCCCGAGGAAGGGTCAACTGTTCCTGAGGAAGGTCAACGTTTGACCAACTGCGGCCGGGGTGACGGCCGGACGAAGGGGGCGATTCCGCGCTGTGGCGATTCTTTACCCGAAACCACCGACACAAATCGCCTCCGCATCCGTACTGCTGTGCGTCCGAACCGCCTGCAGGCGGGATCCATGGCCGGGCAGGAGGCACGGTGCGCTTTTCGCGGAACGCGACGGGAACTCTCTTCGTGGGCGGTGCAATGGCCCTGACCCTCGGCGCACTCGCCTACCCGGGCATGCTCGGCCTGAGCAAGGTCTCGACCGCCCCGGACCGTGTCATCGCCAACACCCAGTGGGGTCCCCTCACCGAGTCCGACCGGGACTTCGTGGTGAAGGTGCGGGCCGCCGGTCTGTGGGAGTACCCGGTGGGGCAGATCGGGCTGCAGAAGGGCACCACCAAGGGGGTCATCGAGGCCAGCAAGCACCTGGTCGACGGGCACTCCGCGCTGGACACCACGTGCCGCAAGATCGCGCCGATGCTGAACATCACGCTGCCCAACATCGCGAGCCCCCAGCAGGAGGGCTTCGTCAACACGCTGAAGTCGGAGAGCGGCAAGAAGTTCGACACCGACTTCGCCAACATCCTGCGGATGACGCACGGCTCGATCTTCAACACGGTGGCGAAGATCCGGTCCACGACCAAGAACTCGCTGGTGCGGGCCCTGGCCGACCAGGCCAACGACACCGTGCTCGACCACATCACGGTGATGGAGAAGACCGGTCTGGTCGACTTCGACCAGACCCTCTTCCAGCAGACCACCCCGCCGAAGCTGCCCGACTCCGACCTGACCCCGCCGCCCCCGCCGGCGGGCCAGCCCGAGGTGGTGCTCACCCCGCCGCCGAACGCGACGTCCACACCGGTGGACATCGACGGCCTCACCGCCGGCAACGGCGGCGGCGGGAACGCCGCACCCAGCCCGAGCCCGACCGTGGGCTAGCCCAGCCAGACCGTGGTGTCCGGCGGAAGGACGCCCGTCTCCGGGAGCGGGGTGGCGGCCAGCAGCACCTCGCCCGGAGGCAGTCGTACGGGCTCAGCGGTGAGGTTGGTGACACAGCGCCAGGTCTCGGTGCGGGCGAAGTCCAGCACCCCGGCCGGGGCGTCGGGCGTCCAGGTCAGCGTCTCGCCCTCCAACAGCTTGCGGCGCAGCCGGAGCGCGGTGCGGTACAGCTCCAGGGTCGAGCCCTCGGCACCCGCCTGGGCCTCGACGGCGTACGACGCGAAGGACGGTGGCTGCGGCAGCCAGGCGGCCCCGGACCCGAAGCCGTACGACGGTCCGGTCGTCGTCCACGGCAGCGGCACCCGGCACCCGTCGCGGCCCTTGCGGGCATGTCCCGTCTGCTCCCAGATCGGGTCCCGCAGCACCTCGGCGGGCAGGTCGGCGACCTCGGGCAGGCCGAGTTCCTCGCCCTGGTAGACGTACGCCGATCCGGGCAGCGCCAGCATCAGCAGGGTCGCGGCCCGGGCCCGGCGCAGGCCCGCCTCCTGGTCGAGCGCCGGAGCCGTGCCGCCGGACAGCAGCCAGGCGTTCTCGTCGGTGCCGGGCAGGAGCACGAGGCGTGAGGTGTGGCGGACGACGTCGTGGTTGGAGAGCACCCAGGTGGCACTGGCACCGGCGGCACGGGCCGTCGCCAGGGAGCCGGTGATGACCCGACGGAGTTCCTCCGCGCTCCAACCTGCCTGCAGATACTCGAAGTTGAAGGCCTGGCCGAGTTCGTCCGGGCGGGCGTACAGGGCGCGGCGGGCGTCCGGGACCCAGGCCTCGGCGACCGCGGTGCGGGGCGGGCTGTAGGCGTCGAAGATCTTGCGCCAGTCGCGGTAGATCTCGTGGACCTCGTCGCGGTCCCAGTAGGGGTGCGTGCCGGGCTCCACCCGCAGCAGGGCCTCCTCGCCCGTGGCGCCCAGGTCGCCCACGTCCCGCAGCGGTTCGGACAGGTCCTTGGCCAGACCGTGGGCGACGTCGACGCGGAAGCCGTCGACGCCCCGGTCGGACCAGAACCGCAGGGTGGTGCGGAAGTCGGCGCGGACCTCGTCGTTCGCCCAGTTCAGGTCGGGCTGTTCGGGGGCGAACAGGTGCAGGTACCAGTCGCCGTCGGGGACCCGCCGCCAGGCGCTGCCACCGAAGACCGACTGCCAGTCGGTGGGCGGGAGTTCACCACCCGCACCACGGCCGCGGCGGAAGACGTAGCGCTCGCGGGCCGCGGATCCGGGCCCTGCCCGCAGCGCCTCCTGGAACCAGGGGTGCTGGTGCGAGGTGTGGTTCGGGACGATGTCGACGACGACCTTCAGGCCGAGCCGGTGGGCCTCGGCGGCCATCGCGTCGAAGTCGTCCAGGGTGCCGAGACGCGGGTCCACGTCCCGGTGGTCGGCGACGTCGTAGCCGCCGTCGGCGAGTTCGGAGGGGTAGAAGGGGCTGAGCCACAGGGCGTCGACGCCCAGCGTGGCGAGATGGTCCAGGCGCTCGGTGACGCCCCTGAGGTCGCCGAGGCCGTCGCCGTCGGCGTCGGCGAAGCTGCGCGGATAGACCTGGTAGATGACGGCCTGGCGCCACCAGTCGGGATTCCTGGAGGAGAGGTCTGCCATACCCGAACTCTGTCCACCTTGCCCGGAAACGGAACCTCGGGTCGTCCCTGTGCCCGGCTGTGTGATCTTCAATACCTGGGCGGGTATGCGGCTTTGCAGCCGAATGGATCGCCGCCTACGGTGGGCGGGCCGTGGTGCTCGGGAAGTCGATGGAAGGTCGACGCGGCCCTCGCCACTGTGATCGGGGAGTTCCCGTTCCGTCCGGCAGCCGCCGGGCCACTGGTCCTACGACCGGGAAGGCAGGAACGACGAGCGCAACACCCGTAAGCCAGGAGACCGGCCACGGCACTCACGAGTTGATCCACGAGGTGCTGGAGCGTGAACCGGATGGCCGGGATGCCCGATGCTGCTGCTTTCCGCTGGCGACGCGAGGACACGATCAGGACGGCGGGGCTGCTGGCGGTCATCGCCGCGCTGCACGTCGTCGCCTTCGGTGTGCTCTTCCTGCTCGTCGCCCCCGAGCACTACCAGGTCGGCCGGGACGTCTTCGGCATCGGCCTCGGCGTCACCGCCTACACCCTCGGCATGCGGCACGCCTTCGACGCCGACCACATCGCCGCCATCGACAACACCACCCGCAAACTGATGGCCGACGGCAAGCGGCCGGTGTCGGTGGGCTTCTGGTTCGCGCTCGGCCACTCCAGCGTGGTGGTGCTGCTGGCCGCCCTGATCGCCGGCGGCACCCAGCTCGCGGGCCGGGTCATGAACGAGCACTCACGCACCCACCAGGTGCTCGGCTTCCTCGGTACGACGATCTCGGGCACGTTCCTCTACCTCATCGCCGCCCTCAACCTGGTCGCCCTGGCCGGCATCCTGAAGGTCTTCCGGGCGATGCGGGCGGGGACGTACGACGAGAGGGAACTCGAACAGCACCTGGATTCCCGGGGCTTCATGAACCGGCTCCTCGGCCGCCTCACCAAGTCGATCAGCCGCCCCGGCCAGATGTACCCGCTGGGCTTCCTCTTCGGGCTCGGCTTCGACACGGCCACCGAGGTCACGCTGATGGTCATGGCGGGCTCGGGAGCGGCGGCGGGCCTGCCCTGGTACGCGATCCTCTGTCTGCCCCTCCTCTTCGCCGCCGGAATGAGCCTGTTCGACACCCTCGACGGCACGTTCATGAACTTCGCCTACCAGTGGGCGTTCTCCAACCCCGTCCGCAAGGTCTTCTACAACCTCACCATCACCGGCCTGTCCATCGCCGTCGCCTTCTTCATCGGCACGATCGAGCTGGTCGGCGTCCTGCACGACAAGTTCGACCTGACCGACGCCGTCACCGGCTGGATCGCCGGGATCGACCTGGACAGCGTCGGCTACATCATCGTCGGCCTGTTCGTGGTGGTGTGGGCGGCGGCGCTGTCGTACTGGCGGATCGCCAGGGTGGAGGAGCGCTGGTCGAACCCGGCCGGCGCCGCCGCCTCGGACTAGGGCCTGGTGGCGTGTCGACGTTCGACCGTCTCCAGGTACAGCTTCACGTACCGGTCCACGTCCACCTCCAACGCCACGTCCACCAGGGCCTGTTCACGCGCGCCATGGTGGATCTCGGACTCGCCGTGGCGGGCGCGGCGGTCGACGATCGTCTGGCCCCGGGTCGGGCCCGGGGCCAGGGAGACCTCGACCGGCAGCAGGCGGGTGCCGATGCCGGCCGGGTCCGCGACCGCGCACACCGCGCCCGCGTCACCGAGGCCGCCGGCCGGGTCGTCGCCGTCGGGGTCGGGCGCGGACGGGCGGTGGGCCAGCAACTCGCCGGCCAGCCGGGTGCCCGGTTCCTTGCTCGCCCGCAGCCGCCGTACGTCCGCGCCCGGCACCACGACCCGGGTGAACACGTCGAGCCCGTACATCGTGATCGGCACCCCGGCGCCGAGCAGGATCGCCGCCGCCTCCGGGTCGTGCCAGACGTTGAACTCGGCGACCGGTGTGGCGTTCCCGGTGGCGACCGCGCCGCCCATGAACACGATCCGCTCGATGTTCCGGGTCACCTCCGGGTGCGTGCGCAGCAGGAGGGCGATGTTGGTGAGCGGTGCGGTCGGGATCAGGGTGACCGGGGTCGGGGAGGCCAGGATCTCGCGGTACAGCAGGGTCACGGCGTCCACGGCGGCGCGGCCGCGTCGGGGGGCGGGCAGGCCGAGGTCGCCCATCCCGTCCACGCCGTGCACATGCCGGGCCGAGCGGGCCGGCTCGATCAGCGGGCGCTCGGCGCCCCGCGCCACCGGGATGTCGGGGGCGCCCGCCTGCTCCAGCACGGTCAGGGTGTTGTGGACCACCCCGTCGACATCCGTGTTCCCGGCCACACAGGTCACCGCCCTGAGGTCCAGGCCCGGGTGGCGTACGGCGAACAGCAGGGCCAGGGCGTCGTCGACGCCGGTGTCGCAGTCGATGATCACGGGGATGGGATGACCGGTCACGGCGGGCTCCTTCCGTCGTACAGACCCTAGATCAGTTCCACAGCGCGGTGCCCCTTTCCGCCACCCGGTCGGCGATGCGCCGCAGCAGATCGGGCACGGGGAGGGCGCCGGGGCGGCGGCCGTCCCTCAGCCGTACGGCCGCGAGGCCCGCCTCGGCCTCCCGGTCGCCGATCACCGCCTGGTACGGGACCAGGCGGGCCGCCCGGACGCGGGCGCCGAGGGTGCCCTGCTCGGGGGCGGCCAGCTCGGCGCGCAGGCCCAGCGCGGCCGCCTCCCGGACCACCGCGGCCGCCCGCTCCACCTGCTCCTCGGCGACCGGCAGCACGGCCAGCTGCACCGGGGCCAGCCAGGCCGGGAAGGCCCCGCGGTGCGCCTCGACGAGATGGGCCACGGCCCGCTCCACGCTGCCGATGACGCTGCGGTGCACCATCACCGGCCGGTGCTTCGCGCCGTCGGCGCCGATGTAGTGCAGGTCGAAGCGGGCGGGCTGGTGGAAGTCGATCTGCACGGTGGACAGGGTGGACTCGCGGCCGGCCGGGTCCGCGATCTGCACGTCGATCTTGGGGCCGTAGAAGGCGGCCTCTCCCTCCGCCTCCTCGTACGCCACGCCGGACTCGGCCAGCACCTCCCTCAGCAGCGCGGTGGCCCGGCGCCACAGCTCCGGGTCGGCGACGTACTTACCGCCCTCGCCGGGCAGCGAGAGGCGGTGGCGTACGGCCTCGATGCCGAGGTCGGCGTAGGCGCGGGCGATCAGCTCCAGCGCCGACCGGGCCTCGTCGACGGCCTGCTCCAGGGTGCAGAAGATGTGGGCGTCGTTGAGCTGGATGGCGCGGACGCGGGTCAGGCCGCCGAGGACGCCGGACAGTTCGGCGCGGTACATGGTGCCCAACTCGGCGATGCGCAGCGGTAGTTCGCGGTAGCTGTGGGAGCGGGAGCGGTAGATGAGCGCGTGGTGGGGGCAGAGGCTGGGCCGCAGCACGACCTCCTCGGACTCCTCCGCGCCCAGCCTCATCGGCGGGTACATGTCGTCGCTGTAGTGGTCCCAGTGCCCGGAGATCTCGTACAGCTCGCGCTTGCCGAGCACGGGCGAGTACACGTGCCGGTAGCCGGCGGCGCGTTCCGCCTCCCGGATGTACTCCTCCAGGGTGTGCCGTACGACGGCCCCGTCCGGGAGCCAGTAGGGCAGGCCCGCGCCCATCAGCGGGTCGGTGTCGAACAGGTCGAGTGCACGGCCGAGGCGGCGGTGGTCGGGGAGGCGGTCGTTCACCGGGTCGGTGATCCGGTCGGTGATCTGGTCGGTCATCGGGGGGCTCCTCGGTGTGGGAGGCGAACACCCCGGTACATGCCGAAACCCCGGGGCGTTGGCCCCGGGGCTTCGGACTGGGTCAGGTGTCAGCGCGCCGGGACGGTCTCCGGCGTCGTCGTGCTGTGGGAGCACTGCTGGGAACACTGCTGGGCGCGCTGCATGGGACGACCGTAGTGGCGGCCCCGGCCGAAGGCCACGGATTTTCCCCGGGCCCCTCACCCGGACGGCCCGGAGCGCTGGTGGGCGGGTCGTGGCGATGGTGCCGTGAGAGGAGGCACCTCCACCCCCACCTGCCCCGCCAGGGAGGCACCCCAGATGACCGCCGCCATACGCCCGCACGTCCTCCCTCTCGCCGCGCTCGCCACCGGCCTTCTCGCCCTCACCGGCTGCGCGGCCCTCGGCCTGGAACGCCCGCCGTCCGCGCACCAGCCCCTCCCCACCGTGGACAAGCCCTCCCCCGCGGCGAAGCCCTCGCCCCGGGCCGACGGATCCACGCTCACCGACGACCAGGCCCGGGCCGCGCTCATCACGGAGACCGACCTCGGCGCCCCCTGGTCCGCGACGCGCGGGGCGGCCACCTGGCGCGACGCCCTGCTGAAGGCGTCCACCACGGCCGGGGAGTGCCAGCACCTGCTCGACGCCCTCTACACCGACGAACTCCTCGGCGCCCCCGCCCGGGTCGCCGTGGGTCTCGACGACGCCGACACCGACGCCCAGCTCCGCTACCAGATCGGCGCCCGCCGCCCGTCGGACGTCGACGCCGCGCTGAAGTGGCTGCAGACGATGCCGGTCCAGTGCGCCCGGTTCACGGCCACCGCGGAGAACGGCCTGGTCGAGGACGTCCAGGTCGAGGACGCCCCGCTGCCGGAGGTCGGGGACGTGCGCCAGGGTCTGCACGTCACCGTCGCCACCACGACGTCCGACGAGCAGGATGTCTACCTCACGATTGACCTGGCCGCCGTCCGCATCGGCGAGGACGCCTTCGCCCTCACCAACGCCGGCCTGGGCGACGTCCCGAACGACGCGACCCAACTGGCCGTCCAGATGGGCGCGCTACGCCTGGCGGACGTACGGAAGCAGGGGCGGGCCGAGGTGTGAGGAGGCCTGTGGCTCATCGGCCGCTGCTCACAGCGGCGGCTGTGCCGGGGCCGGGCCCAGGGTCGTGGTGCCGGGGGCCGTGCGGTGGCCGAGGCCGGTGCGGTAGGCGTCCAGGGCCGCTTCTACGCGGCCGGTGCGGCGCAGGAGGTCGCCGAGGAGGCGGCACAGGTCGGCCAGGTCGCCGGCCGCGCCGGCGCGTTCCAGGAGGCTGAGGGCGCGGACGTAGTGCTCCTCGGCGGCCTCGGTGTCGCGGGCGTCCTCGGCGATGATGCCGAGGAGGCGGTGTGCGGCGGCGGCGTGGACGGCGCCGCGTTCGGAGGAGAGGTCGCCGAGGACGCCGTTGAGGAGGTCGGCGGCTTCGGTGGACTTGCCGCGGCGGTGGAGGACGTCGGCGAGTTCGACGGCGGCCTGGCTGCGGTAGAGGGCGGCCCGGGTCTGGGCGAGCATGGTGAGCGCCTGGCGCAGCTCGGCCTCGGCCCGGTCCAGGTCGCCGTTCTGGGCGCAGACGTAGCCGCGCATCCAGTGGCAGTTGGCGAGTTCGGTACGCAGCTGGAGCTGGCGGTACAGCTCGGCCGCCTTGGCGAGGGAGGCGTCGGCCTCGGCGATCCGGCCCTCGGCGAGCAGGGTGCGGGCGACCTGGCGGTGCATCCGGGCGATGAGTGCCGGGTCGGCGGCCTGCGGGGCCAGGGCCAGCGCGAACTCGGCGGCCTGGGCGGCGCGGGCGTGGGCGCCCATGTCCATGTAGGGGCCGATGGCGCTGGCGTAGAGGAGCAGCAGGGCGTCGGGGTCGTGCAGGCCGCCGCGGTTGAGTTCGTCGAGGGTGGATTCCAGGAGGTAGACGGCGTAGCGGAGTTCGCCGGCGAGGTAGTGGGCGATCGCGCGGCCGCGGACGGCCGGGACACGGCTGGGGAGGGTCTCCTCCGCGAGGCGGTGCTCGGCCTGCTCGAAGTGGTCGCGGGCCTGGGTCAGCTCGCCCGTTTCCAGGGCGCATTCGCCCAGTCCCAGCAGGGCGGTGGCCTGCTCGGTGGTCAGGCCGTGCGTCTCCGCCTCCGCGAGCAGCGCCGTGTACTCGCCGGCCGCCTCCTCCGCCTTGCCGTCGGCGAGGGTGCGCTGGGCCTCCGTGAGCCGCAGCCGGAGGGCGGTGGCGAGGTGGGCGGGCCGGCCTACGGCCAGCTCCTCGAAGGCGACGCCGAGGCGGTCCGCGATGTGCCGCAGCGCCTCGTCGGAGGCGCGGACCCGGCCCGCCTCCAGGGTGGAGATGTAGGCGGGTGTGTACGCCGGTTCCGCCAACTGGCGTTGTGTCAGGCCGCGTTCGGTGCGCAATTGCTGTACGCGCCGGCCGACGACCTCCGGATCGTCCCGTTCCCGCATCTGCGGCACCCCCAACTCCCCTGGGACCCCTTGCCGTTCGGCTCCGACAGCCTCTAGGTTAAACGGCGGATTAAGCATGCTTAACACGTCGCTGTTGTTGCGAGGTCGCCGTGCTCGGTCGTACTTCTACCCCTTACGAACGCCCCACCGCACGGTACTTGAGGGGGGTGGCCGCGGCCGTCCTCGCCGTAGCGGCCCTGATCACGGCGGCGAACGCGGGCCCGGCGCGGGCGGCGGACCAGACACAGCAGGCGGCACCGGTACAGCGCGGCTAGGGCCCTTCTAATTGCGGGTCCGCTTCTCGATTTTCCGCTGTACGTGGACGATCGCGGTGCGCGCGGCTTCGAGCCTGATGCCCTGCACCCGGGCGAGAGCAAGGTGGTCGTCCAGCAGGCTCTCGTCCACGGCGAGCCTGTCGGCGTGGTTCTGCGGCAGCGCGTTCGCCCGGTAGCCCTCCAGCTCCGCGACGACCACGCCGAACGGCAGGTCCGGGGAGCGCTGTTCGGCGATCCTGAGCCTGCTGACCACGTCGACCAGCTCACGCAGCTCGGCCGTGACGCCCTCGACGGCCGTCGTGAGCGACAGCCGGTTCAGCACGAGGAGCGCATCGCTCGCCGTGTCGTAGTCGGGCTGGTGCCACTGGACGGTCTGGTCGCGGCGACGGTGGTTGACGACGAGCCAGGTGCTGACGACCAGGGCGACGAGGGCGATCACCGCCCCCCAGGTCCAGGAGGAGAAGAAATCGCTGGCGCCGGGAGAAGAGCTGGAAGAAGAAAGGGGCAGCATGGTGTTGTCCTTCCTGAGGATGGGTGCTCACCAGATCGCCTCTTCCACAGGGTCTGGTGAGCGTCGGTGTTCTCCACACCGGTGCATGGTGTGTTCCGGCCGCGGCCTCGGGCTCTCGCACAGTCCGGGGCCGCGGTGTTCTAGAGGGTGCGGCGGCCGCGCATCATCGGCGGGTACAGCAGGTCCGCCGTGCCCCGGCGGAACAGGGCAGGCGGCTTCCCGGGCCCTGACCTGCGCACCTTGTCGGTCTTGAGCACGAAACCCTGGGTCTCGTCCACGACCTTGCGGTGGAAGTTCCCCGGGTTGAGCTCGTAGCCCCACACGGCCTCGTAGACCTTACGCAGGTCAGTGATGGTGAAGAGGTCGTCGCAGAAGGCGGTCGCGACGGTGGTGTGTTCCAGCCGGGTCCGGGTGTGTTCGAGCCCGTGCCGGAGGATCTCGCCGTGGTCGAAGGCGAGGCTGCTGTTGGGGCCCCACAGCGATTCCTCGACCTCGACCCAGTCGGCCTCGCGGGCGTCGCTCGCGCCGGTCACCTCCGGCGGATCCGGCATGACCGCCAGAAAGGCGGTCGAGATGATCCGGCCCCGGGGGTCACGCTCCGGGCGCGAGTACGTGTGCAGTTGTTCCAGCCGGATCCCGGAGCCGTTCAGCCCGGTCTCCTCCCGGAGTTCCCGCTTCGCCGTGTCCTCCAGGGACTCTCCCGGCCGGACGAACCCGCCGGGCAGGGCGAGCATCCCGCGATACGGCTTCTTGCCGCGCCGCACGAGAAGGACCCGCAGTTGTTCCGAGCGGATCGTGAAGATCACGATGTCGGCCGTCGGCTGCGCCGCGACCCGTGGCCGCCTGACCGGAGCGGGTCCCGGATCGCTCCCGGCGATAATCTCCACCAAGCGGCGCGCATCGACAACGGTTCCCTCCGGGACCGCGATGGGCAGGTCCTTCGGCGGCTCCGCGTAGTAGACGGCCATGCCGCGTTCGTGGACGCATCCCAGTTCGTACGCGGTGGTGCGGCCGATGTATCCGCCGGGATTCACGACGTACACCAGGTCCGAGGTGAAGATCTTCTCCAGGGTCGCCGCCTGGAGGTCGTGGTCCGAGGACTCCGGAGGGTCGGACTCGAAGCGCACGAACTCATGCCCGTGGTTGACGATCCGGCAGATCGGCGGGCTCTTCACGGTCAGTCCGGCGTCCGCGAAGGTCCGGGCGGCCGCCAGGACTTCGGGGTAGTGCTGCCGGAAGCTCCCGATGAGAGCGACGGAGCCCTTGGTGGAGATACGCATAACGGGACTGTGCCAGTCGAACACCGCTGATCCGAACTCCCGATAGTGCCTGCCTGACAAGAACCCGGGTGTCGTCCGAGGTGAGAGTGGGTTTCCCGACAACGTGTCAGAATGAAAAGAACTAGGGCCGGTTGCTGGCTCGGCAACCGACGCCGCTCGTCACGCAGTTGACCGGCCGGCCCTCCCCTCGGGGCAATCAATCGCCCGGCACCGAGCGGTCAACCACCGCACACCCGCCGGTACGGCACATTGCGCACGTACGTCCGCCACTGCTCCCGCGTCAGACCGCCGCCTCCCGCCCGCGCGCACACCGCCGCGACCGCCCGCGACGGAGCGATCGTGTACCGCTGGAGCGGCACGTGCGCGCTCCCCGCGTACAGCGTGCCGCTGTCGGCGCCGAAGGCCACGGTGTCGATCTCCTCGCCGGGCGTCGTCAGGAGACCGCCCAGTGGCTGCTGCGTGGCGATGTCCCACAGCTGCAGGCTCCCCGCCTCGCCGCCCACCGCGAGTGTCCTGCCGTCGGGGCTGACGGCGAGGGCGCTGACGGCCTCCGAGGTGTCGCCGAGGAGCACGTCGCCGCTGCCGTCCGGGAGTGCGGGGAAGACGCTGCGCAGGATTCCCGTCCGCTGCCCGAGTCCTCCGTCCCACAGCGCCACCCGGCCCGTCTGGTCCCCGGCGGCCATCAGCGAGCCGTCGGGGGCGAAGGCGAGGGCTCCGATCTCGTCGTTCCGGACCAGGTCGTGGGCCGTGACCTTGCCGGTGGGCAGGTCTGCGACGCGGTTGTCGCCGACCAGGAAGCGGCCGTCGGGGCCGATGGCCAGGTGGCTGCTGGCCAGGGACGGGAGGGCCCCCGTCCTGCGGTGGCCCACCGTGTCCCAGACCTCGTCGACCAGCTTGCCGTCGGCCGATGTGCGGGCGGCGTAAAGGGCGTCGGGGGCGAGGGCGATCGCGATCACCGCTCGGGGCGACGTCCTGGTGGCCAGGTCGAAGGTAGTACGCACACGGCTTCGGGTGACGTCCCAGATCGTGAGGGGCTGCCGGGACGTCTCGCTGCCGGGTGCCGAGACGCCGTAGGCGAGCGCCTTGCCGTCGGGGGTGAACGCCAGCAGCGCGAGGGTGTTCGGCGGGGACACCGGTGCGGAGGGGTCGGCGGAGACGGGCAGTTGCGGGGCGGGCAGGGTGCGCAGCAGCCGGCCGTCGCGGGTGTCGCGCAGGTCGACGCGGTAGTGGTCGCCGGTGCGCCGCGCGGTGGCGAGGGTGCGGCCGTCGGGGCTGAGCAGCGCCTTGTCCACCGCCTGGTCCTGCCAGTCCGGCGTGACGGCGGCCGAGACGTCCAGCGCGTGCACGGTGCCGCCCTCCAGGTACCGCAGGACCGGGCGGTCCGGATCCCAGGCCAGACCGCCGTACAGGTGCTGGTTGTTCAGGGAGTGCCGGAACACCGGGGCCTCGACGCCCAGCCGCCACACCCTGACCTCCTGGCCGTCGGCGGTGGCCAGGAACTTCCCGTCCCTGGTGAAGGCGAGGTACTGCACCCCCGGGTCCTGGAGGTCGGCCAGCTGCTGTCCCGACCGGACGTCCCAGACGCGCGTCCCGGTCGCGGTGACCGCGGCCAGCCGCTGCCCGCCGCCGAGCGTGAGCAGCGACCGGTCCTGGCCGCAGACGTCCCCGTTGCGTTCCCAGCGCCCGTGGACCGTGCGCCCGCCGCTGCCCAGGTCCCGCACCCGCGGTGCGCCGCCGGCGAGGGGGCAGGACGCGACCAGCCGGCCGTCCGCGCTCGGCGCCACCACCTCCGTACTCTCCGCCCGCGTGGCGAACAGCAGCTTTCCGTCCGAGGCCGAACGCACCCGCACCTCGGTGTCGTCGATGTCGGTCACGGCATAGCTGGTTCCGGTGAAGTCCACCAGGGAAGACGTCGGCAGCAAGTCACCGCTCCACCGCCCGGCGGCCGTGTCCCACAGCCGTACCCCGTCAGCCCCGTGGACCGCCAGCAGCCGCCCGTCGGGGCTCGCCGCCTCCACCCGGCCGTCCTCCGGCAGCCGCCCGGAGGCGAGGCGCCGGTGTGCGGCCACGTCCCAGGTCCGCCAGGTACGCCCCTCGACACTGAGCAGGGTGCGGCCTGAGCCGGTCAGGAAGCGCGAAGGGCCGTCGCCCGGCGACGGGTCGCTGAAGCTGTCCAGTTCCGGCTGGGCGAGGGAGCCAAGCAGCGCCCGCCGGGTCTCCGGCAGCCGGGCCACGCGCCAGGCGGCGACGCCCAGCAGTTGGGCGGCGCGTGGGTCGGTCGTGCGCAGGGCGTCCGCGACGGAGGCGATGCGGCGGGCCGCGTCCTCGGTGTTCCGGCGCCGGTTGTCCCGGCTCTGCGTCCAGGCGGCCAGACCGGCGACCAGCGCCACCACGACGACGGCCGACAGCGCGCCGATCGCGGCCCGTGCCCGGCGCGTGGAGCGGGCGGCGGCCCGGCGCTCGGCCTCGCGGGCGTCGAGCGCGGCGGTGAGGAACTCCCGTTCCGCCCTGGCCACGGCGGGGTCCCGCGCGTGGTCGGGGAAGAACTCCTCCGCGCGGGCCAGCCGGGTGCCCCGGTACAGGGTGCCGGGGTCGCGGTCGTGCTCCAGCCAGGTGCGGGTGGCCTCGTTCAGGGCCCGGTGGGTGCGCAGCCGCTCGCGGTCCTCGTCGATCCAGCCGAACAGCCGGGGCCAGCAGGAGATCAGCGCCTCGTGGGCGAGCTGGACGCCGTCCTCGTCGACGGTGAGCAGGCGGGCGCGGGCCAGCCGTTCCACCACCACCGTGACGTCGGGGTCGGTGCACTGGTCCAGCTCGGCCCGGGTGAGCGGGCGCCGGGTGTCGGGGGTGCCCCGGCCCGGCTCGACCAACCGCAGCAGCAGGCGTCGTGCGGTACCCCGCCGGGCCGGGTTCAGCTGCCCGTACACCTCCTCGGCGCTGGCCGCGATCGCGCCGCGCACCCCGCCCGTCGCCTCGTAGGCGGCCAGCGTCAGCAGGCGGCCCTTGCGCCGCCGCCAGGTCTCCAGCAGGGCGTGCGAGAGCATCGGCAGCCCGCCGGGCTGGTCGAGGACCTCCTCGACGATCCGCGCGGTCAACTCCCGCTCCACCAGGTGCCCGACGGCCTGCGCCGGTCCGACCACCGCCTCCCGCAGCTCGTCCGCGGTCATCGGGCCGACCAGGAGTCCGGCGCGGTGCAGGACGTCCGCGAGGTCGCGGTGCTCGGCGCACCGGGCGTAGAAGTCCGCGCGTACGGCGATCAGCACCTTGAGCCGGCTGTCCGGGTCCCGGGCGGCGAGCAGCAGGTCGATGAACCGCGCCCGCTCGGCCCGGTCCCGGCACAGGGTGAAGACTTCCTCGAACTGGTCGACCACCACCCAGCTCTCCGGCTCCCCGGCGGCCGGGGTCAGCAGGTGCCCGTACGTGGCCGCGGGACGGTCGCCGGGCGTGAGCACCCGCAGCACCGCAGGCCGCCCCCGGGCAGCGATCTCGTGCCGGAGGCGGGGTATCAACCCGGCCCGCAGCAGTGAGGACTTGCCGCTGCCGGACGCGCCGAACACCACCGCGAACCGGTGATCGCACACCAGGCGCCGCACCTCCTCCGCCAGCCGGTCGCGGCCGAAGAACAGCGCCTGGTCGGCCGGCTCGAACCGGGCCAGGCCCCGGTACGGGGGTGCGGTGTCGTCCGACACGGCGGCCGCCTCGGCCTCCTTCCAGCGCGGCTCCCACTCCCCGGGATCGCCCCCGCACGCCTGCACGTACCCGCGCAGGACCGCGAGCGAGGGCAGCCGCTCCCCGGCGGCCGCCTGGGACAGCGTGGTCGCGGAGAAGCCCGCGCTCTCGGCCATGCCCCGGTACGACGGGCTCCCCGCGGCCCGGCGCAGCTCCCGCAGTTCGTGTGCGAAGCGCTGGACGGGACCGGCGCCGGGATCGACGGGTCGCTCGGGACGCCCCATGACCTCACCTGCCTCGGGCTCGCTTGCTGTGGCTGTCCTACGGGCTTGCGGTGAAGTCAACGTAACGTCCGGACAAACGGCCGGGCGGCGGCTTCGCGGAACCGAAGGCCGAGCAGAACTGCCAAAGAAATCAGGGCAGTTCGTCAACCCCGGAGAAGGTTGTACGCGAGTGGCATATCTCACCACTCACCCCTGCATAGACGGCCACGCCGTTAATGTGTGCGATCCGGTGCAGCCGTGACGAGGGCAGATGCGCTTCGTCCGGGCGGGAGGGTGGGGAATGACGCTGGACGCGGAGGCGCGGCCGAAGAACCGGGGGCGGCACGGCGGTGGCGGCGGCCGCAGACGTGGCGGCACCGAACCGGACGCACCGCGCCCCAAGCGCCGGATACTGCGCTGGACGGCGGCCACCCTGGCCGTCGTCATACTCGGCACCGCGGGCGCGGGTTACCTCTACTACGAGCACCTCAACGCCAACATCAAGAAGGCCAAGCGGAACCTGGGCGACTCGGACGTCCCCGAGGCCACCCCGAACGCCGCCGGCCAGACGCCGCTGAACATCCTGATGATCGGCTCGGACAGCCGGAACACCGCGAAGGACCTGAAGCTCGGCGGGTCCAAGGCCGACGTGGGCCGCCCGCCGCTCGCGGACGTGCAGATGCTGCTGCACGTCTCGGCCGACCGCAGCAACATGTCCGTGATCAGCCTGCCGCGCGACACGATGATCCCGATCCCCAAGTGCAGCACCGACGAGAAGAAGTACGAGGCGCTCTCGCTGGCCATGGCGAACGAGTCGCTCGGCCGCGGCGGCCCGGGGTGCACCGTCGCCACCTGGCAGAGCCTCACCAAGATCCACATCGACCACTTCATGATGGTCGACTTCTCCGGCGTGGTCGACATGGCGGACGCCATCGGCGGCGTCCCGGTCTGCGTCCGGCAGAACGTCTACTCGCACACCTCCGACGGCCACGGCTCGGGCCTGAAGCTGAAGGAGGGCACCCACCCGGTCAAGGGCGAGCAGGCCCTGCAGTGGCTGCGCACCCGCTACGGCTTCGAGGACGGCACCGACGTCGCCCGCACCCACGCCCAGCACATGTACATCAACTCGATGGTCCGTCAGCTGCGCGCGAACGCGACGCTGGGCAACCCCACCGAGATGCGCCGGCTCGCGGAGGCCGCGACGAAGGCACTCACGGTCGACGACGGCCTCGGCACGGTCAAGAAGCTGTACGACCTCTCCCAGGAACTGCAGAAGGTCCCGACCAAGCGCATCACGATGACGACGCTGCCCACCGTGGAGTGGTCGCAGGACCACAACCGTCTTGTGCCCGCCACCGAGGACGCCGACCAGCTCATCTCCATGGTCCGCGACGACACCCCGCTGGACGGCCGCGGCGCCAAGCACAAGACGGAGCAGACGTCGAAGGACCCCGCGGCCCCCGCCGACGCCCTCGGGGTCCAGGTCCGCAACGGCACCGGGACGACCGCCCAGGCCCCGACACCCCAGCGGGCGAGCGCGGTCGCCCAGGTCCTGCAGGCCAAGGGGTTCACCCAGGCCAAGTCGGACATCACCGCCGCCACCGAGGCCAAGACCCTCCTCCTCTACCCCAGCGCCGACCTGGAGGGCGACGCCCAGGCCGTGGCCAAGGCGCTCGGCGTTCCCCTGAGCCAGGTGCGCAGGTCGACCGACGTCTCGGGCGTCACCCTGATCGTCGGCGCGGACTGGCGCACCGGCGACACCTACCCGAAGACGAAGAGCCCGACCAAGGCACCCGATTCGGCGGCCGTGCTGCCCGGGGACAAGGAGGACGCGTGCATGGAGGTGCAGAAGGGCTTCACGTGGGAGTGACCGCCCGGGATTGATTGCATTGATTGCCCTGATGGAAGGGGCTGCCGTTCAACTCCCCCGGCCGCCAGTCTCGGTGCCGCACACCCACCGAGTGACTGGAGTACCGGCATGTCCCAGGCAGTCAGAAGGAGCGCGCTCGTCGCGGTCAGTGCCGCCGCGCTGACCCTCGCCCTCACGGGGAGCGCCTCCGCGGGTCCCAACCTGACGAACCTGCCCGAGAGCGCGACCTCGTTCCAGAAGGCGTTCCAGCCCTACTTCGACTACGACTCCGACGGCTGCTTCCCCGCGGCCGCCATCGACATGTGGGGCAACCTGAACGGCGGCCTGAAGCCGACCGGTTCGCTCGGCGGCGGCTGCCGCACCGACCACCTGGGCAACGCCAACACCTACTCGCGGGCCAAGTGCAACAACGGCTGGTGCGGGATCATCTACACCCTGTACTTCGAGAAGGACCAGGCCGACCCCAGCGGCAGCGGCATCGGCGGCCACCGGCACGACTGGGAGTGCGCGGTGGTGTGGGTCAAGCAGGGCGCGGCCAAGCCCTCCTACCTGTCCGCCTCCCGGCACGGCGGCTTCAGCACCCACCCGGTCAACGAGGTGCCGATGGACTCCACCGGCGCCCACGTCGAGATCGTCTACCACAAGGACGGCGGGCTCACCCACGCCTTCCGCTTCGCCAAGTGGGGCGAGCGTCCGGAGGCCTGGGGCGACGGCGGCTGGGACCACCCGAACCTGGTCAGCTGGGACCACTACCCGAACAGCAAGGACCCCAGCAAGAACCTCCAGACCATCATGAACAACTCCGACTGGGGCAACGCCAACTTCCCCCTCCAGGACTCCAAGTTCAACGACACCCTGAACAAGGCCAAGCCGTCCGGCATCCCGTTCAACCCGTACGGCGCCGGCTGAGCCCGCCACACCGGCGGCCCCCGGCGAGGCACTCCCCCCTGCCCCGCCGGGGGCCTACCCTTGCCCCCGTGACCTCTCCCGCAGCGCGCACCGCTCTGGATCTCACCGACGGGCTCCCGGTCCCGGACCTGGAGGACTTCTACCGCGACCTGCACCGTCATCCCGAGCTGTCGCTGGAGGAGCACCGCACCGCCGGGAAGCTCGCCGGGCGGCTCAAGGAGGCCGGGTTCGAGACGGCCGAGGGGATCGGCGGGACCGGGGTCGCGGGGGTGCTGCGCAACGGCGACGGGCCGACGGTGCTGCTGCGCGCCGACCTGGACGCGCTGCCGGTGCAGGAGGAGACCGGGCTGCCGTACGCCTCCGAGGCGGACGGGGTGATGCACGCCTGCGGGCACGACCTGCACGTCACCTGGCTGGTGGGCGCGGCCGAGGCGCTGGCGGCCGGGCGGGAGACCTGGAACGGCACCCTGCTGGTGGTCGGCCAGCCCGCCGAGGAGACCGGGCAGGGCGCGGCCCGGATGGTCGCGGACGGGCTGTACGAGCGCTTCGGGCGCCCGGACGTGCTGCTCGGGCAGCACGCGGCCCCGGGACCGGCCGGCCTGTACCCGCACGCGCCCGGCCTGATCATGTCGGCGTCGACGGACGTGGACATCGTGGTGCACGGCCGGGGCGGCCACGGTTCGCGGCCCGAGTCGACCGTGGACCCGGTGGTGACCGCCGCCTACCTGGTCACCCGGCTGCAGACGGTCGTCTCCCGGGAGCTGGCCGCCCGCGAGGCCGCGGTGCTGACCGTGGGCCGTATCGAGGCGGGCACCCGGCACAACATCATCCCGTCCGAGGCGCGCATCGAGCTGAACCTGCGCACCCAGTCGGCGGAGGTGCGCGAGCGGATGCTGGCCGCGATCCGCCGGATCGCGCAGGGCGAGTGCCTGGCCGCCGGCTGTCCGCGCGAGCCCGAGATCACCCTCGGCAACACCTTCCCGGAGACGGTCAACGACGTCGGCACGGACACCGCGGTGGCCGCCGTGCACCGCGAGGTCTTCGGCGCGGCCGCGGTGTTCGACCCGGGCCCGGCGATGGGCAGCGAGGACTTCCCGCAGCTGGCGCTGGGCTCGATCCCGTACTCGTACTGGTTCGTGACGACCACTCCGGCCGAGGTGTGGGAACAGGCGCCGGGCGCGAGCTTCCCGGAGAAGTTCTCGGCCGTGCCGAGCAACCACAGCCCCCGCTTCGCGCCCGACCTGTCCACAGTTGCCCCGGGTGTGCGGACCCTGGTGTCGGGGGCGCTCGCCTTTTTGTCAGTGGCATGACTTAGTCTTCGCGGCCTAGTCTTCGCTCATCCGCCACGCACGGCACACAGGGGGCTCACACAACAGCCGTGCCGCGTGGCGCTCACCTCACTCATTCGTTCCGGGGGGTTCGAATCAGCGTGCGTATGCGCACCCTCACGACTGCCACCACCCTGGCGGTCCTCTTCAGCTCGGCGGCGCTCGCCGCCACTCCGGCGTCCGCCGACACCAGCAAGACCCTGCCGGTCAAGCAGACCGCCGACATCGTGGTCGACGGGGTCCACCAGCAGGTCTTCGTCAGCGACCCGAGCAACGGCAAGATCGTCGTCACCGACTACGCCGGCAACGTCGTCAAGCAGCTCACCACCAACCTGACCGGCGTCAGCGGCCTCGAACTGTCCGCCGACTCCGGCACGCTCTACGCGGCCGTACCGGGGCTCGACGCCATCGCGGTCATCGACACCGCCACCGACACCGAGACCACCCGGTACGACGTCGGTGCCGACCAGCCGCGCAGCGTCGCCCTCGCGGGCGGCAAGCTGTGGTTCGGCTACGGCGGCTCCGCCGCGGGCAACATCGGTTCCGTCGACCTCGCGAGCGAGCAGCACGAGGTCACCCTGGGCCTGGACAACGACTGGTCCAGCGCGCCGATCCTGGACGCGGCACCCGGCTCGAACGTCCTGGTCGGGGCGCAGACCGGCGACAGCTCCGGCAAGGTCGTCTCGTACGACGTCACGTCCGGCACGCCGAACCGGCTCGCCTCCACCAGCGCCGGCAACAGCACGAAGGACATCGCCGTCACGCCGAACGGCCAGGACGTCGTCGTGGCCAGCGGATACCCGTACCAGCACCCGGTGTTCAAGACCGCCGACCTCACGGCGGACGGCAGCTACGCCAGCGACACCTACCCGAACGCCGTGGCCATCGCCCCGGACGGGACGGTCGCGGCGGGCGTCGATGGCTGGTACAACCCGGACATCTTCGTCTACAAGCCGGGCGCCACCACGTCGGTGCGCGAGTACGACTTCCCGAACACGGGCCACACCAGCGGTTCCGACGAACTCGCCGACTCCGCCCTCGCCTGGTCGCCGGACGCCTCCCGCCTGTTCGCGGTGTCGTACAACAGCGACGGCGTCTACACCCTGCGCGTCCTGCAGGGGCCCACCCTCGCGGCCACCACGGTCACCGTGGACGCCCCGGCCGGCGCGGCCCGCGCCAAGCAGCTCACCGTCAAGGGCAAGGTCACCTCCAAGGTGGCCCTCCCGGCCGGCACCAAGCTGACCGTCACCCGCACCGACCTGGAGTCCCCGAACGGCAAGTCGCTGCCCTCGGTGGCCACCAAGGCGGACGGCACCTTCTCCTTCACCGACACCCCGCCGGCCGGCGGCAAGGTGAAGTACAAGGTGGCCTTCGCGGGCGACGCCGAGCACGCGGCGGGCTCCGGCACCGACACCGTGGACGTCTCCCGCGCCAAGCCGACGCTGACGATCAACAACAACGGCAAGGTCTACTCCTACGGCAAGGACGTGAAGTTCACGGCCCACCTGGGGACGACCTACAAGAACCGTACGGTGGAGATCTGGGCCGACCCGTTCGGCTCCGACAAGCCGAACAAGCTGGTGAAGTCCGGGAAGGTCAACTCCGACGGCAACCTGTCGGTCTGGCTGGATCTGAAGCGGGACACCAAGGTCACCGCGAAGTTCGCGGGCGACTCCCGCTACCAGCCCCGGTCGGCCTCCAGCACGGTCGGCGCCAAGGTGAGCGTGTCCACCTCGGTCAGCAACCACTACAAGGCGAAGAGTGCGTGGGGCCACACGTACTACTTCTTCCACAAGACGAAGAACCCGCTGATCACGACGAAGATGTCGTACTTCCCGGGCCGTCAGCAGAAGTTCGAGTTCGAGGTGTACTACCAGGGCCGGTGGTACCCCGGCGACCCCGCGTACTTCAAGCTGGGCACGGACGGTGTGTCCCGGGTGCAGATCACTGGCGACCACGGCGAGGACGTCGGCTGGCGCTTCCGGGTCCGCTCGTCGTACATCAACGGCTCCTCCGGTGACACCGTGAACTCCACGACGCACGGCGCCTGGAAGTACTTCACCTTCACCAGCTGAGGCCGCTGCCGGCCAAGGCCGCTACCGGACCGCCTGGAGCTGCCGCAGGTGCCGCTGGACGTTCTCCAGCGCGCCCTGCCGGCGGCCCGGCACCCGGAACCTCAACTCCGCGAGCGCGGGCCCGAGTTCACGGGCCCGCGCCGCGTCGTTGATACGCCCCCACTGATGATGGGCCCGGTCCACGGCCGCCTCCACGGCAGGCGCGTCCACCGCCTGCCCCGCGGCCAGCCGCACCCCCGCCACCCGCAGCCAGGCCCGGCAGCTGCCCACCGTGTCCCCCGCGAACATCGCGAGATCGGCGCGGACCTCGGCCCAGTGCAACGCCTCGTCGGAGGCGGGGCCGTAGGCACGTACGGCGGCCTGCTCATGCTGGGCGGCGAGCGCGTCGGCATCGGCGTGCCGCCCGGCCTGGACCGCGGCGCTGATGGCTGTGTGGGGGTCACCACTCGGTCGAGGTGCGGCGGTGAGCAGGATGTTCGTCGGTGCCTCGTCGGCGATCCGGGCCAGCGCCTGTTGGTGCAACTGCTCCAACGGCGGCCGGTGTCCGCTGCGCAAAAGCGTCGCCACCGCCTTCATGTACGACGGCTCGGCCAGACCCCGCCGACCGGAGGGGGGTGCGATACGGCCGTACACCGCGCTGGTGCGGCCCGAGTCGAGCGGCCGCTGGGCGAGGTGCTGCCAGGTCTCCGCATCCGCGTGCAGGTCGATGAAGAGCGCCGTGCTCCCCGCGGAACGCAGCCGCAGCTCCTCCCTGATCCAGTGCCACGGCAGGGCCGTGTAGCGGACGGTGGCCGGGGTCGTGCGGGCCAGGGCCAGGTGGGGCTGGTGCTGGCGGCGGTCCAGGTGGAGTTGCCCGGTGATGTACACGGTGAGCGGTCCGGGTGCGGCCGCGGCGGCGCGCAGCCGGGTGAGGACCGCCTGTGGCTCCAGCGGGTCGGCGAGTTCGACCACGTTCGCGGTGTCGGTGCCGGACAGCACGGCGGGGGCGACCGCGGCCAGCACGGGCAGCACCCCGGCCGCGTCCACCAGACGCCCCCGGCCCAGCGGCGAGGCCGCGAGCAGCAGCACGGTTCCGGGCATCGTCCCTCCCCTGTCGATCGCCCTACAGCCAGCACCGTAACCGCTGCGGCTGCAAAGGAGCGCCTCAGGACTGCAAACGTCCCTGTACGGGGTCTTCGCGCACCGCCCGCCGGACGGCGAAGACCGTGGTGTCGTCGTCCAGGTGACCGCCGCTGTGCCGCAGCACGCCGTCCCGGACCCCGCGCACCAGCCGCCGCGGCTCGGCCCGTCCCGGGTCGGCCTCTACCGCCCGGGCCACCTCCCGGGCCAGCGGGTAGAACTCCCCGGCGCCGTCCCGCGCCTCGGTCACCCCGTCGGTCACCATGAGCAGGGTCTCCGCGCACCCCAGCGGCACCCGGTGCAGCGGCGGGCGCTCGGCCACGAGGTCGCCGAGCCCGAGCGGCAGGCCGTCGCCGGAGGGCAGGGTGCGCACCCCGTCGGGTCCGACGGCGAGCGGGGGCTCGTGCCCGAAGTTGATCAGCTCGATCGTGCCCGGGGTGTCCTCCGGGAAGCCGAGCAGGACGGCGGTGGCGAAGCGGTCGCCGTCGTCCCGGCCGAGCGCGGTGGTGTGCCGGCGGTGCCGCACCATGCGCACCTCAAGACGTTCGGCGACGGTCGTCAGGTCCGCCTCGTGGTAGCCGGCCTCCCGGAAGGTGCCGAGCAGCGCGGCCGCCGTCTCCACCGCGCCCAGGCCCTTGCCCTGCACGTCCCCGACCAGGACGCGGGTGCCGTGCGGGCCCGGCTGGATGTCGTAGAAGTCGCCGCCGACCCGGGCGTCGACGTCCGCGGCCAGGTACACGCCCGCCTGCTCCAGGCCCGCCCAGACCGGCGGCAGCGGGCGCAGCACGGTACGGCGAGTGGTCTCGGCGATGTCCCGGATGTGCAGCATCTGCCGTTCCTGGCGCACCCGCACCGCGGAGGCCAGCACGGCGAGGAAACCACCGACGGCGACCAGGATGAAGTCCCCGAGTCCGGCCTGGGCCTGGCCCGGCCAGAGGCTGTCCACGACGACGTACGTCACCAGCGACAGCACGGCGAAGGCGGCCGTCCCCCACACCCCGCAGATCGCGGCGGCGATGCCGGGGACCAGGACGATCCAGGAGACGATCCGGAACCACTCGGTGGTGTTGATGTCCACCAGCACGATGCCGACGAGCAGCAGCAGCGGCGGCACCCAGGCGATGCTGTGGCCGCGGATCCGCAGCAACTGCCGCCGGCGCCGGTACTCCAGGTCCGTCACGGCGGGCAGCCCTCCAGGTCCGTCACAGGGATTCAGCGAAACACGGGAACATACGGGCCGCATCCGGGCACTCGTCACTCTTCCGGCCGACTTGCCAGGGCGTACCGGCAGGTGTGCTCTGGTAGGCGGGGGCGAGGAGAGAGAGGAGCGCTCTCATGGCGCAAGCGGCACCGGTGACCGGCGGCATGACCCGAGCCGGCCGTACTCCCGACGTTTTCAGCGAGCGCACCCACGCGGTCGCCAAGTACGCCGTTCCGATCGTGCTCGGGCTCATCTACGGGTACTGGGCCGCGGCCAACACTCGCTACGGCGGGCCCATCACCGGCTGGAACCTGCTGTTCGGCTTCGTGACCGCGATCGTGTTCGCGGCCGTCTGGATGGCTCTGGCCGCCCTCACCCCCCGCCTGCCGCGCGAGCTGCACGCGGCGCTGTGGGCCGCCTTCACGGGCATCGCGGTCGGCTTCCTGTACAGCCTGAGCGGCCGCGGCCACTCCGTCCTGGCGTCCACGGCCCTGGGCGTGGCGTTCGCCGTGGTCGTGGGCGGTGTGCTGTTCTACCGCTACTACACGCACGAGGACGCGGAAGGACATCGCATCCGCTGAGCAGCCGACCTTGCGGAACGCGCGTGGGCCCCGGCCGGAGACCGGCCGGGGCCCACGCACTCCCCTGTATCTCCCTCCTCACCAGCACCAGGAAACACCCGTTCGGACGAACCCTCCACCGGAGAGCGGAATCACCTGCTCCGCCAGAGGGCGCGGCCGTTCGGCTTGACTTTTCCCCCGAATGCAGGCATACCGGTCGCCCCCCGGGCCCCGCGGGCCTTGCCTGGAAGCGTGCCCCCACGCCTCAGGAGCGCCCTGTCGGCCGTACTGATCGCCCTGTCCTGCCTCCTCGTGCCGTTCGGCGCGCTGGCCGCCTGGGCGTCGTACGGGCTCGCCGACACGGGCCGGTACGTCACCACGATGGCCCCGCTCGCCGCCGACCCGGACGTGCGGGAAGCCGTGGCCAAGACGGTCGGGGACGGCATCCTGCGCGAGGTGGACCAGCGGATGGACGTCCGCGGGGTACGCGGCTCGGTCGCTCCGTTCGTGCACGACGCGGTGCGCTCCTTCACCCAGACCCGTGCCTTCCGGCTGGCCTGGAACACCGGCAACCGGGTCACGCACGACGCGATCCTGCGCGCCCTGCGCGCGGAGGACCCGGCCGAGGAGGCGGGCGAGCGCCCGGTCACCGTGGACCTCGCCCCCGTCACCGCCCAGGTCAAGCAGCAGCTCACCCACGACCACATTCCGCTCGCCGCCCGCATCCCGGTGGAGCACATCGCGGTCCCCGTGCTCCAGGCGGGCGAGGTGGGCCGGCTCAGGAAGGGATTCCACGTGCTCGAAGTCGCCGGCTTCTGGCTCCCGGTCGCGGCCGTCGTCTTCGCCGTCACCGGGATCGCCCTGGCCGTCCACCGCCGCCGCGCCGTCGCGGCGACCGCCCTGGGCACGGCCCTGGGCGGCGCCCTCCTCATCCTCGCCCTCACCCTCGGCCGCACCCTCACCCTCGCCGACCTGCCCGCCGACGTCCCCCACCCGGCCGCGGCCGCGATCTACGACGCCCTGACCGCCACCCTCCGCACAGCCTCCTGGCTCCTCCTGGCCCTGGGCCTCACGGTGGCCCTGACAGCCTGGCTGACCCGCCGCCTGCACCTACCGCGCCCCCAACGCCGCCGCCCGGACACCACACCCTCCACACCATCCCAGCCACCGACGCCTACCCGAGCCCGCGCCTGAGCCCGTGATCGCCCCGAGCCCGTCATCGAGCCCGAGCCTGAGCCCGTCATCGAGCCCGAGCCTGAGCCCTTGATCGAGCCGAGCCCGTGATCGAGCCGGAGCCGCCGACGGCCGAGGCACCCGACCCGCAAGCCGCCGACGGCGAGGACGCCCCACGGGGGCCACCCGCACCCGACGACGAAAGTGGTACGGGTGGTGCGGGTGGGAACGAAATCTCCGCCGAAGGCGAAGCCGAGGCGGGACCAGTCACCCCCCACACCGCGCAACCCGGGCAAGCACCCGCAACGCCCGCCCCAGCTCACCCTCCGGCACCGACGCCAGCCCAACCCTGACCGCATCCGCCGTACGACTCGCCCCGACAGAGAACGCCGTACCCGGAGTGACAGCAATCCCCCGCGCCCACGCAGCCGCCGCGAACGTGTCCGCCCGCCACGGCGCAGGCAGCTCCCACCAGGCAAAGTACGCCGCCGGATCAGACCGCACGGCAAACCCGTCCAACTCCTCCGCAACCACCCGCTGCCGCCGCCCCGCATCCCCCCGCTTCGCCTCGACCAGCCGCCCCACAGTCCCGTCCGAGATCCACCGCACAGCCGCCTCCAACGCGAAGGACCCCGCACTCCACCCCCCGGACCGAATGGCCCGAGCCACCGCCTCGACCCGCTCCCCCGGTACGAGGACGAACCCCACCGTGAGCCCCGGCGCCACCCGCTTGGACAGCCCGTCGACAAGGTGAACGAGCCCCGGCGCGAGCGCGGCGAGCGGAGGTTCGTCACAGCGGTGCAGAAAGGACCAGATCCGGTCCTCCACGACCGGTATCCCCAGGCTGTGGATGACCTCGACCAGCCGCACCCGCCGCTCGGCGCCCAGCGTCAGCGAGGTCGGATTGTGCAGCGTCGGCTGGAGATAGAGCGCGGACAGGGGAGCGGCACGGTGAGCCGCCACGACGGACTCGGCGACCACCCCCTCCTCGTCCACCGTGAGCGGCACGAGGACGATCCCGAGCCGCCCCGCGATCTCCTTGACCAGCGGATACGTCAACGGCTCGACCCCGACCCGCCCACCCGGCCGCACCAGGGACGCAAGTGTGGCCGCGATGGCCTGACGCGCGTTCCCGGTGAACAGAACCCGCTCGGGGTCGGCCCGCAGCCCACCCCCGCCCAGCAACCCCGCAACCGCTTCCCGCGCCGCCGCCGTGCCCGCGGCCGGCGCGGGCCGCAGCGCCTCCCCCAGCGCGTCCGGCCGCAGCAGGGCCGCAAGGGCGGGAGCCAACAGCTCCGACTGCCCGGGCGCGGAGGGGTAGTTCAACTCCAGGTTCACGGGCACGGCCCCCGCCACCTCGGTCAGCGCACGCCCCGGCTGCGCGTCGGCCTCGCCGGCCCGGACGAAGGTCCCACGCCCGACCTCACCCACCACCAGCCCACGGCGGACGAGTTCGCCGTACACCCGCCCCGCCGTCGACGCGGCGATCCCGTGCCGCCGCGCGAACGCCCGCTGCGGCGGCAGCCGCTGCCCCGGCCGGAGCCGCCCGCCGGTGATGTCACCGGCGATCCGGTCGGCGATACGCCGGTAGTCGTCCACAAGTCCCCCCACCACACCGCCACATCACATTGCACCGAGGGCAAAGATTTTATTGCACCGAGGAGTTGGAGCTGCCTAGGGTCGATCACATGAGCCCCTTCCTCGCATACGAGGACAAGGGGGACAAGAGAGACACCGATGTCTCCTCCCGCGTCCCCCTCGTCCTCGTCCACGGCCACCCCTTCGACCGCACCATGTGGGCCCCGCAGCTGACCGCGTTCTCCACCGACCGCCGGGTGATCGCCCCCGACCTGCGCGGCTACGGCTCCTCCCCCGTGACCCCCGGCACCGTCCCGCTCGCCCGCCACGCCCAGGACATCGAGGAACTGCTGGACTTCCTGGGAGTGGACTCCTTCGTGCTGGCCGGGCTGTCGATGGGCGGCCAGATCGCCATGGAGTGCTACGACCGCTTCGGCGACCGCGTCCGGGGCCTGGTCCTCGCCGACACCTTCCCCGACCCCGAGACACCCGAGGGCAGGCGGGGCCGACGCGCCATGGCCGACCGGCTGCTCGCCGAGGGCATGCGCGGCTACGCCGACGAGGTCCTGGAGAAGATGGCCGCCCCGTACGCCGACCCCGAGGTCAAGGCCCACGTCCACCGCATGATGACGGCCACCGCCCCCGAGGGCGCCGCGGCCTCCCTGCGCGGCCGCGCCGAACGCCCCGACTACCGGCCCCTGTTGACCAGGGTCACCGTGCCCGCGCTGGTCGTCGTCGGCGCCGACGACACCTACACCCCGGTGGCGGACGCGGAGGCGATGCACGCGGCACTGCCCGACTCCGTCCTGCACGTCGTGGCGGGCGCGGCCCACATGCCGAACCTGGAGCGGGCGGAGGAGTTCAACGAGGTGTTGGGCAAATTCCTGACCGAGGTCGACTCACGCTCGTAGTCTCGGAGGCGTGAGACAAGGCCCTGGGCGCGGACTCGGTTCCTGGTCGACGGGACTGCTCCTCGCCGGGGTGAGCGTGGTCGTCGGCTGCCGGGTGGCCGGCACCGACGGCATCACGCCCGTGCCGCAGCTGCTCGCCTTCCTGCCCTGGCTGCTCGTGCCGACCGCCCTCGCCCTGCTGTGCGCGCTGCTGGCCCGCTGGTGGCCGGGGCTGGTGTGGGGAGTCGTCGTACTGGGGCTGCTGGCCTGGTACCTGGAGCCGTACGGGAAGACCACGGAACCCGGCGGCCCGCCCGTCGCCGCCCTCCGCGTGCTGACCTCGAACGTCGAGTTCGGGCGCGGCACCCCCGCCCTGGTCCCGCAGATCCGCCGCAACCGCCCCGACCTCGTCTTCGTGGAGGAGTGCGAGTACACCTGCCAGGCCACGCTGGAAAGGGACTTCGCCCACGCCTACCCGCACCGGCAGGCGGTGGTCGCGGGCGGCTCCCACGGCTCCCTCATCCTCAGCCGCTTCCCGCTGAAGGGCACGGCCGGCGTCCCCGGCACGATGGGCATGCCCGGCGCCGTGGCCGACGTACGCGGCCACGCCGTCCGCGTCCAGCTCGCCCACCCCATGCCCCCGCTCCCCGGCCAGGTGGGCCTCTGGCGCCGGGAACTCGGCCGCCTCCGCGCCTTCGCCGCCGCCGACCCCCACACCCCCACCCTCCTCGCCGGCGACTTCAACGCGTCCCAGGACCACGCGGCCTTCCGCCGCATCCTGGACGCCGGCCTGAGCGACGCCGCCCGCCTCGCCGGCCACGACCGCACCGCCAGCTGGCCCGCCCGCACGTCCTCCGTCATCGGCGCCCAGATCGACCACGTCCTGCTCTCCTCCCCGGACTTCTCCGCGACCGACGCCCGCTTCCTGCGCCTGACCGGCACCGACCACCGCGCACTCGTCGTCGACATCACGCTCCACCAGCGCGGATGACCCCGGGCGGGCCGGATCGAAGCGGTCATAATGGGCGCATGTCCCGCGAGTTCCCCATCGGCCTCACCCCTCCCGACTGGCTGGTCCGGAACCTCCAACCCCACCGCGCCCCCCTCAACTGGCCCGCGATGGTCCGGGCCGCACTCGCGATGGCACTCCCCCTGGCGATCGGGCTCGCGGCCGGGCAGCCGACGTACGGCGCGCTCGCCTCCATGGGCGCTCTGTCCGGCGTCATCAGCGACACCGCCGACGCCTACCGCATGCGCATCCTCAACATCGCGGTCCCGCAGCTGTTCGGCGCGGTGGGCATCACCGTGGGCTCCCTGGTGTACGGCCAGGGGTGGTACGCGGTGGCCGCCGTCACCGCCGTCGCCCTGCTGTCCGGAATGATCTCGACGATCGGCGCGGTGTCCTCCGTATCCGGACTCCTGCTGCTCCTGAACGCCGTGGTCGGCGCGGGACTTCCGCTCCCCGGCCCCTGGTGGCTGCCCGCGGCCCTGACGGCCGGCGGCGGCCTCCTCGTCCTCGTCCTGGCGCTGCTCGCCTGGCCGCTGCGGGCCGGGGTGCCGGAGCGCGCGTCGGTCGCGGCCGCCTACCGCACGGTGGCCGACCTGCTGGCCGCCTGCGGCGACCCGGACCGCTACGTCACCACCCGCTTCGACGTCACCCAGTCCCTCAACCAGGCCTACGACCTCGTCCTCGCCCACCGCGCCCGCCACCACGGCCGCAGCCGCGAACTCACCCGCCTCCTCGCCCAGTTGAACGCGATCACCCCGGTGGTCGAGGCGGCCCCCGCCGTCCACCTCACCGGCCGCCCGCTCCCGCCGGAGGTCCCCGAGGCGGTCCGCCACCTGGCCGAGGCCATCGAAACCGGCTACACGGGCCCGATACCCCTGCCACCCCTCCCCACCACCACGGAGACCACACGGGCCGTCGCCCACGCCCTGCGCCACACGGCCGGCGTCGTCACGTCCCCCGACGTGGACCCCCGGGGAATCGACGACCGCCTGGGCCGCCCGGCCGCCCTGAGCATCCGCACGGCCCGCGCCGCCCGCAACGTGGTCCTCTCCGCGAACTCCTGGAGCTACGGCCTGCGCCTGGCGGTCTGCATCGGCATCGCCCAGGCCCTGGTCTCCCTCGTCCCCGTCCCCCGCTCCTACTGGGTGGCCCTGACCATCACCTTCGTCCTCAAGCCCGACTTCGGTTCGGTGTTCTCGCGGGCACTGCTCCGGGCGCTGGGCACGGTGGCGGGCCTGGTGATCGCGGCGGCGGTACTGGCAGAGGTCCCGCCAGGCTGGTGGGACGTCCCGGCGATGCTGCTCCTCGCCCCTCTCATCCCGGCGCTGACCCCCAGGGGCTACGGCTACCAAACCGCAGCAATCACCCCAGTCATCCTCCTCCTCTCCGACATCCTGAACCACAAGGGCACGGCCCTCCTGTTCCCCCGCCTCCTGGACTCCCTCATGGGCTGCGCGATCGCCCTGATCGCGGGCTACCTGCTCTGGCCGGAGAGCTGGCACACCCGGGTCGGCGACCGCCTGGCGGACGCGGTCGCCGACACCGCGGCCTACGTCGAGGCGGCCTTCGGCCAGGACACCGACCCCGCCGCCCGCGCCCGCATGCGCCGCCGCCTCTACCGCGACCTCTCGGCCATCCGCACGGAGTTCCAGCGGGCCCTGACGGAACCCCCGCCGACCGGCCGCCGCGCGGCGGCCTGGTGGCCCCTGGTGGTCGCGGTCGAACGCATCGTGGACGCGACGACCGCGGCACGGGTCCGGGTGAGACACGGGGCGCCACCACCATCACCAGCAGAGATCTCCCAAGTGACCCTGCAACTGCGGGAGTTGTCGGAGGGCGTACGGGAGGCGGAAACACTCGTGTCGGTCCGCACGGACCTCACCGGCCCGCCGGGGAGCGTCCTGGAACCCCTCCGCCAGGAGGTGGCGGCCGCGCGGGCGATCGCGTCGCCACACTGACATGCGGTCGAGACTCGGCTGAGACTCGCCCCTCCCCAAGATTGCAATCCAGGGCCGCTAACCTTACGTGTCCGTCCTGGCCAGGGATTAAACGGGCATCAACTCACGCGAAGGGTTGCGCACATGGGCATTCTCACTCTCCTGCGGAACGCGTTCGGCCGGTCACGCAAAGCGCGTGCCGCCGAGGCAGAGGGTGCGGAACACGTTCCTTCGCAGGAGCAGCACCAGGAGCCGGCACCGATCCCCTCCCCGGCCACCGAGCCGACCCCCACCCCCACCCCCGAAATCCCCGAGCCCCGCTCCGCCGAGCCGGACGAACACGAACTGGTCTCGGCAGCCTTCAACAACGTAACGGTCCCAACACCGACGACCGAGACCGCGGCCGAGCCGGTGACGGAGCCGGTCGCCGAGGTCGAGCCTGTGGTGGAGCCGGTGGCAGAGCCGGTCGCCGAGGCAGAGCCTGTCGCGGAACCGGTGGCGGAGCCCGTTACCGAGGCAGAGCCGGTGGCGGAGCGCGTCGCCGAGGCAGAGCCGGTGGCGGAGCCCGTCGCCGAGATCGCTCCGGAGCCTGAGCCCGAGCCTGTGGTGGAGCCGGTCGCCGAGACCGTTGCCGAGGCCGAGCCTGTGGTGGAGCCGGTCGCCGAGGCAGAGCCTGTCGCCGAACCGGTGGCGGAGCCCCTTACCGAGGCAGAGCCGGCGGCGGAGCCCGTCGCCGAGGTCGCTCCGGAGCCGGAGCCCGAGCCCGAGCCGGTGATCGAGCCCGAGCCGGTGGTGGAGGTCGCCGCCGAGGCAGAGCCGGTGACGGAACCGGCGGCCGAGACCGTTGCCGAGGTCGAACCGGTGGCGGAGCCCGTCGCCGAGATCGAGCCGGCGGCCGAGGCCGCTCCGGAGCCTGAGGCCATCATCGAGCCGGAGCCGGCAGCCGCCGAGGCGCAGGACGAGCCGCAGGCCGCCGACGGCGAGGACGCCCCACAGGGGCCACCCGCAGCCGACAACGAGACCCGCACGGGTGGTGCGGGTGGGAACGAGACCGCCGAAGGCGAAGCCGAGGCGGAACCGCAGCCGCAGCCGCAGCCGCAGGCAACCGCCGAGGCGGAACCGCAACCGCAGGCAACCGCCGAGCCGGAACCGGCCAAGCTCACCCCGGCCACCGCGCTCACCCGAGTAAAGTCCCGCACCCCCTCCCTCACCACCGCCTACAAGGCAGCCACCACCACCCTCAAGAACACCAACCTCACCGGCACCCGAGCGAAGCTCTACCTCGTGCTCGACCGCTCCGCGAGCATGCGCCCGTACTACAAGGACGGCTCCGCCCAGGCCCTCGCCGACCAGACCCTCGCCCTCGCCGCCCACCTCGACCCCGAGGCCACGGTCCACGTCGTCTTCTTCTCCACGGAGGTCGACGGCACCACCGACCTCACCCTCACCCCGGACCACGAGACCAAGATCGACGACGTCCACGCCGGCCTCGGCCGCATGGGCCGTACCAGCTACCACGCCGCCGTGGAAGCCGTACTCACCCACCACGAGAAGACCGCGGACACCACCCCCGCCCTGGTGATCTTCCAGACGGACGGCGCCCCCGACGCGAAGACCCCCGCCACCCAGTCCCTCACCGAGGCCGCGAAGAACCACCCCTCCGTGTTCTTCTCCTTCGTCGCCTTCGGCGAGCACGACAACAAGGCCTTCGACTACCTCCGCAAACTGAAGACCGACAACACGTCCTTCTTCCACGCGGGCCCGACCCCGCGCGAGCTGACGGACACGGAGCTGTACGAGGGCGTACTGGCCAACTGGCGCCCGTAACCACTCGTAACTCTCCGCAACCCCCCGCACCCCCATGCCGCCCGCTTCTCACCCCGTAAAACGGGAAGCGGGCGGCATACACACGTCGGCTACGATTTCAAGGTTCGTAAAACACCCCGACCTGGGAGCAGCCCGCGATGGCTCGACACCTCATCACCAGCGCCCTTCCGTACATCAACGGGATCAAGCACCTGGGCAACATGGTGGGGTCCATGCTCCCGGCGGACGTGTACTCCCGTTACCTCCGCCAGCGCGGCCACGAGGTCCTGTACATCTGCGCGACCGACGAGCACGGCACCCCCGCCGAGCTGGCCGCCAAGGAGCAGGGCCTCCCGGTGGACGAGTTCTGCGCCCAGGCGCACGACGCGCAGAAGGCGGTCTACGACGGCTTCGCGCTGGCCTTCGACTACTTCGGCCGCAGCTCCTCCGCGGAGAACCGGGACATCACCCAGCACTTCGCCCGCAAGCTCAACGAGAACGGCTTCATCGAAGAGCGCGCCATCCGCCAGGTGTACTCGCCCACCGACGGCCGCTTCCTCCCGGACCGCTACGTCGAGGGCACCTGCCCGCACTGCGGCTACGACAAGGCCCGCGGCGACCAGTGCGAGAACTGCACCCGCGTCCTCGACCCGACGGACCTGATCAACCCCCGCTCGGCGATCTCGGGCTCCACGGACCTGGAGGTCCGCGAGACCAAGCACCTCTTCCTCCTCCAGTCCAAGCTGGAGAACGAGGTCCGCGAGTGGGTGGCCCGCCACGACAGGGACTGGCCGCAGCTGGCCTCCTCCATCGCCCACAAGTGGCTGACCGAGGGCCTGCACGACCGCGCGATCACCCGTGACCTGGACTGGGGCGTCCCGGTCCCGGCGGACACCTGGCCCGAGCTGGCGGCCGAGGGCAAGGTCTTCTACGTCTGGTTCGACGCCCCGATCGAGTACCTCGGCGCGACCAAGGAGTGGTCCGACCAGGACCCGGAGAACCGCGACTGGAAGTCCTGGTGGTACGACGTCGACACCGACGTCCGCTACACGCAGTTCATGGCCAAGGACAACGTCCCGTTCCACACGGTGATGTTCCCGGCCACCGAGCTGGGCGTGCGCGAGCCGTGGAAGAAGGTCGACTTCGTCAAGGCCTTCAACTGGCTGACGTACTACGGAGGCAAGTTCTCCACCTCGCAGAAGCGGGGCGTCTTCACCGACCAGGCCCTGGAGATCCTCCCCGCCGACTACTGGCGCTACTTCCTGATCGCCAACGCGCCCGAGTCCGACGACTCGTCCTTCACCTGGGAGCACTTCACGGCCACGGTGAACAAGGACCTGGCCGACACCCTCGGCAACTTCGTCAACCGCGTCCTGTCCTTCTCGAAGAAGCGCTTCGGCGAGGAGGTCCCGGCGGGCGGCGAGCCCGGCGAGGCGGAGGCGAAGCTGGGCGAGGAGATCGCGCGCCTGCTCGCGGAGTACGAGGAGCACATGGAGGCCCTCCAGTTCCGCAAGGCGGCCGCCGCGCTGCGCGCCCTGTGGTCGGCCGGCAACTCCTACCTGGAGGAGAAGGCCCCCTGGCTGGAGATCAAGACCGACAAGGACGGCGCGGCCCTCACCCTGCGCACGGCGATGAACCTGATCCACCTCTACTCGGTGGTCTCGGAGCCCTTCATCCCGGCGACGGCGGCCACCATGCGCCAGGCCTTCTCGCTGCAGGACGACACCGCGGCCTGGGCCACCCCGGAGACGGCGAAGTCCCTCACCTCCGTCCCCGCCGGCACCCCCTTCACGGTCCCCCCGGTCCTCTTCGCCAAGCTGACGGAAGAGGACCTGGAGACCTACAAGGAGCGCTTCGGCGGCGAGTAGGCGTACAGGGCGATGAATCCGGGATGCAACGCCAAGTGCGCACGCCGAGTCGCCGAAGCCGCGATCAGCAGCCGGCGCACGATCTGACGCGGCCGCTTTCGGCGTCAGCTAGTGGCGGACCGCGGCGCGATCGTCGTGATCGTCCTCCGGGCACTTCACGTTGACCGTCTGGGACTGGCTCTGGGCCTGGGACTGGGACTGGGTGTTGGTGACGGTGACGTTGACGGTGATGGAGCTTTGATCCTTGGCGGAAGGGTCACCCTTGGTGACGTGGAAGCTACTGGCGACGGTCTTCCCCGCCAAGGACGGCGAGATACCCACGGTCACGGTGATGGGCATGTATGCCTGCTTGGATCCCAGGGTGTCCGAGCGGGTGCAACTCAGGCTGGGGGACGTCTTGCAGCTCCAGCCACTTCCGCCGGCAGCGAGTGCGGTCATGCCCGCGGGCAGGGTACCGGTGACCTTGACGGCGGCCTTGCCGGTCGCGCCGGGCCCGGGGTTGCCGACGGTGATCGTGTAGGTCCCCGTCCCGCCTGCGACGAACGCCTGCTGGTGGGACTCGGCGATGCTCAGCGAGTGCCCGGTACCGGCGTGGGCAGGCGCAACGAGCGAGGTCGACAACCCTGCCGCCATCACAACCGGAAGCGAAGCGACCAGCAGCCGTCGTCGGGATTTTTGCGTCACATTGTCTCCTTGAGGAACTGTCGGCCATCCCCTGCCACCGCGTTCCCCGGGAGGGGCGGACACGGGATCCGAGCCGCAGCAGGAGAGGTGACAAGGCGTGAGAACCGCAGGCGTCCGAATCCGGCAGCCTGGGACGCAAGTACATATACCTTTAATTAATACCGCGTAATACTCATATCGGTCATACATGCCTCTCGGGCACCCGACCGGCCCAGCCGGACTCCAGGAAACGGTCCATGGCCAACGCGCCCTGCGCATACGGCAAAGGGCCCGGGGAACGGTGCCGTGTCGAGTCACCGCTCCCCAGGCCCTCGGTGGTTCAGCTTGCGGTGAGCACCCTTGCGCCGGTCGTCGTCGCCAGCTCGGTCGGCAGGTTCTTCGCGGACGTCTCCAGGCCCGCGGTGAGCGTCGGCGTCCAGTTCACCGTCGTCTTGATCTTCTTCGACGAGGCGGAGTTGTACGCGGCGACGAGGTCGGTCGCCGTCCCGTTGACGAGGTTGCCGCCGCCCGCGACGGACCCCGTACCGTCACCGCTCAGCAGCTTGGAGACCTTGCCGCCGCTCGGCACCTTCCAGTAGTTGTCCTCGGCGACGACCTGGGCCTTGGCACGGGAGTTGATGCTGTACAGCGGGGCGTACCCGTCGAGGGTCGTCGTGTCGTACACGTTGTTGTACACGTGGATCTGGCCGATGCGGGCGAGCGGCGCCCGCTGCACGATGCCCTTCCACACGTTGTGGTGGATGGAGACGTGCAGCTTGCCGGTGCTGTCCGTGTCGCTGCTGCCGATCAGCATGGTCTTGTCGTGGTCGACGAACTGGTTGCGCTCGACGGTGACCAGGTCGGAGCCCTTGGTGATGTCGAGGGCGCCGTCGTGGATCTGGTACTCGCGGCCGTAGTACTTGGGGTTGGCGCTGTCGAGGTGGGGCGCGTCGGTGAACGTGTTGTGGTCCGCCCACACATGGCTGGCGGCCCGCAGCGTCACGGCGTCGTAGGCGGAGTTCCAGTTGCCGTCGTCCCCGTCGGTCGGGTCCCACTGCGGGAAGCAGTCCTCGGTGGCGGAGAAGGCGAGGTTGCGGATGATGACGTTGTCGACGTCCTTCACCTGGAGGCTGCCGCCGGTGATCCCGGCGTTGGTGCCCGGGACGCCCACGATGCTGGTGTTGGCGGGCACCTTGAAGACGATGTTCTTGGCCTGCTTGGCCTGGGCGGCGGCGCGGGCCTTCTCCTGGGTGCCGGAGGGCAGCTTGGAGCGGCCGTAGGTGGCGGGGTCGTACGCCTTCAGGTAGGCGGAGAGCGAGTAACCGGTCCCCGCCGCATAGTCCGCGCAGCTCACCTTCTTCCCACTGTCATCGGTGTTGGCGTCGATGGTGCCCTTGATCTTGACGATCCGGGGCGTGGTGTCGGAGGCCGACCCCAGCGCCTTCACGAGCTGCGCCCGGGTGGAGACGGTGAAGGTGTGCGCGGAGTCGGCCTTCGCGCCGCCGGTGGTCCCCGTGCCCGAGGCGGCCCAGCCGTCCTTGGCGGGCAGCGTCTGGTGGTACAGGTCGGCGGCGTCGGCGTTCGCGTTCATCACGAACACACCGGCGCCGACGCCCGCGACCACGACGGCGGCGGACACGGCGAGGGTGCGCCGCTTACGGAGGGACCGGCGGTGGGAGGAGGCTGCCACGGAGGAGTCCTTAGGGTCTGCTGAAGATGCCTTACGACCCCTCAGTGGCCGCCGCTCCCGGTTAAGTTGCCGCGCCGCACACAATTCCTTTTCCTGCCGGCTAGGCCAGGTACCCGAGCACGAGCGCACCGACCACGGGCGCGGCGTAGACGAGCGGAAACGGAATGTGCGAGTACCACCGCGCCCGGGCCACGGTCACCGCGGCCCCCACGAAGTAGACCACCAGCCCCACGCCCGCCAGCACCCCGACGACCGGCACGAACAACCCCACCACCAGCCCCACGGCCCCCGCGGCCTTGGCCACCCCCAGCGGGGTCCACCACCCCCGCGGCACCCGGTAGTCGGTGAGCGCCTGCACGATCCACTGGGCCCGCATGAGCAACACGGTCCCGGAGAACCCGGCCATCAGCGCGGCGAGCAGGGTGACGACGACGTGGGCGATACGCATGAGAGGCTCCCAACGAGCGATCACTGAGTGACGGACACCCCACTGACACCCGTCGCCACGCATGTGTGACAGCGGCCCGGAAAAATTCTCAGCCCGAGATGAACGTTTCGGGCTCGAGGAGCTGAGACACACCGCTGGATACACCGCGGCACAGGCCGAGGCGGCATCGGCCTGAGTGAACCGGGGGCGAGGCATCCGTACACCCCTCCCCGGTTCTGGCAGAGTACGGATGCCGTGAACCTCCCCGAACCCCACCGGCGGCTTCTCTCGGATGTCGTCGCTGTAGGCAGCCCGTACGGGCTCGTGCTCGCCGGCGGATACGCCCTTCAGGCGCACGGCCTGCTCCGACGCCCGCATGCCAACCTCGACTTCGCCACCGAGAGTGCCGAGGTCATGGACCGGATCGCCGGTGCCGTCGGTGCGGCGCTGGAGGCGCGGGGGCGGCAGGTGCGGGCCGGGGCCGGCACCGTGCTGACCGCGCAGCTGACCGTCACGGACCCGCCGAGCGGTGAGCCGTGTGCGCTCGCGCTGCACAAGGAGGCGTTCTGGCAGCCGCCGCAGCTCACCGAGTACGGCCCCGCCCTCTCCCTGGAGGACGCCGTCGGTACGAAGATCCGGGCCCTGTACGACCGGGGCGCGGCCGTCGACCTGATCGACGCACAGGCGGCGGCGACCCGCTTCTCCCTCCCCGGCCTGGAGGAACTGGGCCGCCGCCACGCCCACGACCCCTTCGACCTGCCCACCCTCCAGTCCCGCCTCACCGGAACGGACTGGTACGCGGATGCGGACTTCGTCCGTTACGGATTGTCCGAACCGCAGGTCGACGACCTGCGCGCCTGGGCCCAGCGCTGGTCCGACGACATCGCCGAGCGGTTGTTGGAGGACGGTGCGTCCCCCGACTGACAGCAGGGTGTCAGCTGCCGTTGTTCGTGACGTCCGGGGCCACGCCGAGGGTGAGATGGGCGCGTACGCCCCTGGCGATGTGCTTCCTGTCGTACGCGAGGTACAGCAGGCCGCCCGCGTGACCGTTGCCGGGGTAGATCGTGTCCTCGTCGAGGGTGGTGCGGGTCGTGGTGTTGGTGGAGTACGGCTCCACGTCCCCCGTCAGCAGCACCGCCTTCTCGGCGAAGAACAGCTGGCCGGTGTGGCAGGTGTGGCCGCCCTCGTAGCCGGCGTCGGTCCACGTCCCGTCGACGTGCACCTTGACGTGGATGTGCACGCAGCGGCCCTGGTACCAGCCGGGGAACACCGTCCGGAAGGTGACGTGGCCGTGTTTGTCCGTGCGCCAGGTGCCGCGCAGGTAGCGCTTGTCGTCGGTGGGTTCCTGGTGCCCGCCGCCACCGCCACCGGGCCCTCCGGAAGGGGGCGCGCCGGTCGGGGTGCCCGTGGGAGTCTCCGTCGGCGTGCCCGACGGCGCCGGGCCACCGCCCCCGCCCCCGCCGCTGCCCATCGCCTCGTACCCGGAGTAGACGCCCACGGCGTTGCAGTGCCAGATGTCGACCGCCGCGTCCCTCAGCGGCTTGCAGGTCTCCGCGTCGATCACCTTGAGCGTGAGCGCGAGGGGGACGCCCTCCTCGTCCTCGGTGACGTCCTGCCGGATCTTGTCGGCGTCGATGTAGTACGGCCCCTCGACCAGCTCCGAGGTCAGCGTGTAGCACGTGTCCTCGGAGGCGCCCTCGTGCGAGGTCTCCTCCTGCGCGGAGGCGCTGACGGCGAAGGCGCCGCCGACCCCCACCGCCGTGATGGCCACACCGCCGGCCGCCAGCATCGTACGGCGCGTCAACTTGCCCATGTCCTGCGATTCCTGAGTATCCGTCATGGCGAGGACCGTAGAAGCGGGGAACCCCGCGGGAACATCGGAAAGACCTGTGAATCGAGATGCGCAAGCGGAAGGGCTCGAAACCGACGCCGGTTTCGAGCCCTTCCTGCCGATCCTGCCGGACCGTGCCCTACTTCGGCTGCGGCTTCCGGATGTTCAGGTGCAGCTCCCGCAGGCGGGTCTCGTCCAGCTCGGTCGGGGCGCCCATCATCAGGTCCTGGGCGTTGCCGTTGAGCGGGAAGGCGATCGTCTCGCGGATGTTGGGCTCGTCGGCGAGGAGCATGACGATGCGGTCGACGCCGGGCGCGATGCCGCCGTGCGGCGGGGCGCCGAAGCGGAACGCGCGGAGCATGCCGGCGAACTTGTCCTCGACGGTGTCGCGGTCGTAACCCGCGATCTCGAAGGCCTTCAGCATGATCTCGGGCTCGTGGTTCCGGATCGCGCCGGAGGACAGCTCGACGCCGTTGCAGACGATGTCGTACTGCCAGCCGAGGATGTCCAGCGGGTCCTGGGTCTCCAGGGCCTCCAGGCCGCCCTGCGGCATCGAGAAGGGGTTGTGGGAGAAGTCGATCCCGCCGGTCTCCTCGTCCTTCTCGTACATCGGGAAGTCGACGATCCAGCAGAAGCGGAAGACGCCCTCCTCGAAGTGGCCGGCGCGCCGGGCCGCCTCGACGCGGACCGCGCCCATGATCTTCGAGACCTCGTCGAACTCGCCCGCGCCGAAGAAGACCGCGTGGCCGGGGGCCAGGGAGAGACGCTTGGTCAGCTCCGCGACGTTGTCCTCGGTCAGGAACTTCGCGATCGGACCGGACAGCGAGCCGTCCTCGGCCACGCGCACCCAGGCCAGGCCCTTGGCGCCCTGCTCGACGGCGTAGTCACCGAGCTGGTCGAAGAACTTGCGGGGCTGCGCGGAGACGTCCGGCACCGGCAGCGCGCGCACGTGCTTGCCCGCGAACGCCTTGAACTCCGAGCCCTCGAAGACATCGGTGATGTCCACCAGCTCCAGCTTGGCGCGCAGGTCCGGCTTGTCGGAGCCGTACTTCAGCATCGCCTCGCGGAACGGGATGCGCGGGAAGGGGGAGGTGACGTGACGGCCGTTGCCGAACTCCTCGAAGAGTTCGGTCATCAGCTTCTCGACCGGCTGGAAGATGTCCTCCTGCTCGACGAAGGACATCTCGATGTCGAGCTGGTAGAACTCGCCCGGCGAGCGGTCCGCGCGGGCGTCCTCGTCGCGGAAGCAGGGCGCGATCTGGAAGTAGCGGTCGAAGCCGGAGATCATCAGCAGCTGCTTGAACTGCTGCGGGGCCTGCGGCAGCGCGTAGAACTTGCCCGGGTGCACACGGGAGGGGACCACGTAGTCGCGGGCGCCCTCGGGGGAGGTGGCGGACAGGATCGGCGTCGCCATCTCGTTGAAGCCCATCGCCGCCATCTTGTGCCGCATCGCGGAGATCACGGCCGTACGCAGCATGATGTTGCGGTGCATGCGCTCACGGCGCAGGTCCAGGAAGCGGTACTCCAGGCGCCGCTCCTCGTTGACCCCGTCCTCGGCGTTGATCGTGAAGGGCAGCGGGGCGGCCGCGCCGAGCAGCTCGACCTCG
>NZ_MCGQ01000009.1 GCF_002242805.1 Streptomyces diastatochromogenes
CACAACTTCTCCCGGTTCGCGCAGCCCACGGAGCTGGACCTGAGGCGGTTCGGCGGGCGGCATCCGGTCGAGCTGTTCGGCGGGGTGCGGTTCCCGGCGATCGGCGAGCTGCCGTACCTGCTGACCCTGGCGGGGCACGGCTTCTACTGGTTCCGGCTGCGCCGGGACGCGTAGTCCGGCCGGGTGGGACGGCCGGCGGTTTCCGCCGTCCCACCCGGGGCACGCATCAGTAACACCCCGACGACCCGGGGAAAGGACATGACGCCCATGGCGGACAAGGTCACCCCTTCTGGCACCACTCCCCCTTCCGGTCACCTCCTCGCCTCGCTCGCACCGCTGTTGCGCGAGTGGCTGCCCAGGCAGCGGTGGTTCGCGGGCAAGGGCCGCCCGGTCACCGGTTTCACCCAGGTGGCGGCCACCGAACTGCTGCCCCCCGACGGCCGGCTGGGCCTGTACCACCTGCTCCTGCGCGTCCACCAGCCGCCCGCGCTCGGCGCCCCGCCGCACCCCGGCGACTGCTACCAGCTGGTGATAGGCGTGCGCGAGGCGCTGCCGCCCCGGCTGGCGCCCGCGCTCATCGGACATGTCATCGAGGGCCCACTGACCGGCCGCACGGTGTACGACGCCCTGTACGACCCCCGGCCCGCCGATGTGCTCCTGGAGGCCCTGCGCACCCAGGCGCGCGTCGGCGGGCTTCGGTTCGACCGGGAACCGGGCCAGGAGATCCGGGAGGGACTGGTGGCCCGCCTGATGACCGGCGAACAGTCCAACTCGTCGATCGTCTACGGCGATACGTTCATCCTGAAGCTGTTGCGCCGGGTGGTCCCCGGCGTCAACCCCGACCTGGAGATACCGCGCGCCCTGGCCCGCGAGGGCTGCGCCCGGGTGCCCGCGCCGACGGCGTGGCTGCGGGCCGAGCCGGCCGACGAGCCGGACGCGTCGTACGTCCTGGCCGTGCTCCAGCCGTTCGTGAGCGGCGCGGCCGACGGCTGGGAGCTGGCGCTGCGCGAGCTGGCCAAGGGCGAGGACTTCGTCGCCGAGGCCCGGGCGCTGGGCCGGGCCACCGCCGAGGTGCACACCGCCCTCGCCCACGCCCTGCCGACGGTCACCCTGGGCCACGCCCAGCTGCGATCGCTGGTGGACGGCATGACCGAGCGGCTGGTGGCGGCCGTCCAGGCCGTGCCGGCGCTCCGGCCGTACGAGCGGGGGCTGCGCTCCGCCTTCGAGGCGCTGGACGGGCTGGCCGCCGAGGGGCGCACCTGGACCGCCCAGCGCATCCACGGCGACCTGCATCTCGGCCAGTGTCTGCGCTCGCCGTCCGGCGCCTGGTCGCTGATCGACTTCGAGGGCGAGCCGGCCCGGCCGCTGGCCGAGCGGCGCCTGCCGCAGCCGCCGGTGCGGGACATCGCCGGGATGCTGCGCTCCTTCGACTACGCCGCCCGCTCGGTGAGCCCGCCCGCGCCGGGCTGGGCGGACCGCTGCCGGGCCGCGTACTGCTCCGGGTACGCGGAGGCGGCCGGCCGCGACCCGCGCACCGATCCCGTCCTGCTGCGGGCCTACGAGACCGACAAGGCCGTCTACGAAGTCGTCTACGAGGCCCGCCACCGCCCCGACTGGCTGCCCGTACCCCTCGCCGCGGTCCGCCGCCTCGCCACGTCCGACCCGACCCTCGCCCGGGAGACCCGTCAGTGACGTCCAAGAAGCCAGCCACCCCGAAGAACAAGTCCGGCAAGAGCAAGGCCGAGAAGAGCACGGCAGAAAAGAGCACTGCAGAGAAGGGCGGGGCCGGGAAGAAGGCCGCGGCCGCCGGTTCGGCCGGGAAAACGGGTTCCGCCCAGAAAACCGGTTCCGCCGTCATCCCCAGCGCCCGCAAGCCCGAACCGCCCGCCCAGGAGCGCCCTCTGGAGGTCGCCGTCTCCCCCGCGATCGACGCCGGTGACCGGGAGCGGCTGCTGCACGGCACGCACCACGACCCGCACGCCGTCCTCGGCGCCCACCCGGTCCCGGGCGGGGTCGCCTTCCGTGCCTTCCGTCCCTACGCGCAGGCGGTCAGCGTGGTCTCCGGCGACCTGCGGGCGGACCTGCACGACGACGGGGACGGCTTCTTCTCCGGGCTGCTCCCGCTCACCGAGGTCCCCGGCTACCGGCTGCTCGTGACGTACGACGGCACGGTCCACGAGACCGAGGACGCCTACCGCTTCCTGCCCACGCTCGGCGAGCTGGACCTGCACCTGCTCGGCGAGGGCCGGCACGAGCGGCTGTGGCGGGTGCTCGGCGCACACGTCATGACCCACCAGGGCGTGACCGGCACCCGGTTCTCGGTGTGGGCGCCGAACGCGCGCGGTGTGCGGGTCGCGGGGAACTTCAACTTCTGGGACGCCGGCGGACACGCGATGCGCTCGCTCGGCTCCTCGGGGGTGTGGGAGCTGTTCGTGCCGGGCATCGGCGAGGGCGAGCTGTACAAGTTCGAGATCACCCGCCCGGACGGCTCGCGCACCCTGCGCGCCGACCCGCTGGCCCGCCGTACCGAGGTCCCGCCGGCCACGTCGTCGATCGTGCACGCCTCGCACCACGAGTGGGGCGACGCGGAGTGGATGGCCCACCGCGCCGACACCCCCGTACACGAGGCACCGTTCTCCGTGTACGAGGTCCATCTGCCCTCCTGGCGCCCGGGTCTGACGTACCGCCAACTGGCCGACCAGCTCCCCGCGTACGTCACCGAGATGGGCTTCACCCATGTCGAACTGATGCCGGTCGCCGAGCATCCCTTCGGCGGCTCCTGGGGCTACCAGGTCACCGGCTTCTTCGCCCCGACCGCCCGGCTCGGCACCCCGGACGACTTCAAGTACCTCGTGGACCGGCTGCATCAGGCGGGCGTCGGCGTCCTGATGGACTGGGTTCCGGCGCACTTCCCGCGGGACGAGTGGGCCCTGGCCGAGTTCGACGGGCGTCCCCTCTACGAGCACCACGACCCGCTGCGGGCCGCGCACCCCGACTGGGGCACCCTGGAGTTCGACTTCGGCCGCCGCGAGGTGCGCAACTTCCTGGTCGCGAACGCCGTGTACTGGTGCGAGGAGTTCCACATCGACGGGCTGCGGGTGGACGCCGTGGCCTCCATGCTCTACCTCGACTACTCGCGCGAGCCCGGCCAGTGGACGCCGAACGAGCACGGCGGCCGGGAGAACCTGGACGCGGTCGCCTTCCTGCAGGAGATGAACGCCACCGTCTACCGGCGCTGCCCGGGCGTGGTGACCATCGCCGAGGAGTCCACCGCCTGGGACGGCGTCACCCGGCCCACCCACCACAAGGGCCCGAGCGGCTTCGGCGGGCTCGGCTTCGGGCTGAAGTGGAACATGGGCTGGATGCACGACTCGCTCCAGTACATGAGCCACGAACCCGTGCACCGCAAGTACCACCACCACGAGATGACCTTCTCGATGGTGTACGCGTACAGCGAGAACTACGTGCTGCCGATCTCCCACGACGAGGTGGTGCACGGCAAGCGGTCCCTCGTCTCGAAGATGCCCGGCGACTGGTGGCAGCAGCGCGCCAACCACCGCGCCTACCTGGGCTTCATGTGGGCCCATCCGGGCAAGCAACTCCTGTTCATGGGCCAGGAGTTCGCGCAGGGCGCCGAGTGGTCCGAGGCGCACGGGCCGGACTGGTGGCTGTTCGATCCGTCGTACGGCGCCGAGGCCGACCACCGGGGCGTCCGGGACCTGGTCCGTGACCTCAACACCGTCTACCGGACGACCCCGGCGCTGTGGGAGCGCGACACGGAACCGTCCGGCTTCCAGTGGGTCGTCGGGGACGCGGCCGAGGACAACCTCCTGGCGTTCCTGCGGCTCGACGCGGCCGGTGTCCCGCTGCTGGCGCTGTCGAACCTCTCCCCGGTCGTCCGTCACGACTACCGGCTGGGCGTCCCCGAGGACGTCCCCGCCTGGCACGAGGTCCTCAACACCGACGCCGAGCGGTACGGCGGCAGTGCCGTCACCAACCCCGACCCGGTCAAACCGGAACCCCAGCCCTGGCACGGCCGGCCGGCCAGCATTCGCCTGACCCTGCCTCCACTGGCGACGGTGTGGCTGCGGCCGGCCTGACGGCGTCCGCGCACCTCTGAACCCCGGCCCCGGGCAGCGGTTGCCCGGGGCCTCGTACGCGTCGCCGGTCACCCGTCTACGCAAAGGCGCCGGCCAGCGCCTTCGGCAGTTCGCCGGTGTACAGCACCCCCAGCCGCTGGGTCGCCCGGGTGAGTGCCACGTACAGGTCGCTCGTGCCGTAGCGGGCCGGTTCCACGACCAGGACCGAGTCGAACTCCAGGCCCTTCGACTGGCGGGGGTCGAGGAGGACGACGTGCCGGGTCAGGTCGGGTTCGGCGTCCGCCGTCACCCCGGCCAGCCGTGCGGCCAGCTTGCGGTGCAGGTAGCGCGGGGCGATGACCGCGAGCCGGCCCTCGGCGGGCGTCAGCTCGTCGACCGCCTTGGCGACGGCGCCGGGCAGGTCGTCGGTGGCGCGCGCCCAGGGCCGTACCCCCGTCGAACGGACCGAGCTGGGCGGTTCGAAGCCGGGGTTCTCGGCGCGGACGACGGCCGCCGCGACGTCCATGATCTCCGCCGGCGTACGGTAGTTGACGCCGAGGCGCGTGTGCTCCCAGCGGTCCTCGACGTACGGCTGGAGGATCTTCGACCAGGAGCCGACGCCCGCCGCCTCCGCCGTCTGGGCCGGATCGCCGACCAGGGTCATCGAGCGGGTCGGGCTGCGCCGCATGAGCAGCCGCCACGCCATCGGGGACAGCTCCTGCGCCTCGTCGACGATGATGTGCCCGAACGCCCAGGTCCGGTCGGCCGCCGCCCGCTCGGCGGCGCTGCGGTGGTCGTCCTCCTCCTGCCGCTCGGCGAACCGCTCGGCGTCGATGATGTGGTGCGCGGACAGGACCTCCGAGTCCTCCTCGTCCTTGTCCTCGAACTCGTAGGTCCGGGAGGCGTACGAGACGTCAAGGACGCCCTGCGCGTACGCCACCTGCGTCTCCCGCTCGCGCTCCGCCCGCGCCCGCGTCACCCGCTCGTCGACGCCCAGCAGTTCGGCCGCCTCGTCGAGCAGCGGTACGTCCGCCACGGTCCACGCCCGGGTGACCGGGCGGCGGATCGCGGCCGCGTCGTCGTCGGGCAGATAGCCCACGGGGTCGGCGAGGAAGTCCGCGACCAGGCGCTGCGGCGTCAGACGCGGCCACAACTGGTCGACGGCCGTCCATACCTCGGGGTTCTCGGCGAGTTCGTCGCGGATCTGGGTGATGTCGGAGGCGTCCAGCAGGCTGCTGCCGTCGTACGGGTCGGTCCCCACGCGCTCGGCGTACAGCTCGGTGAGCGTGTTGAGGATGTGGCCCTCGAAGTGTTCCCGGGCCACGTTGTGCGGCAGCTTGGCGGCGCGGGTGCGCTCGCGGGCGACCTTCACCAGGCCGTCGTCGAGCATCAGGATCTCTCGGTCGTGCTCGATCGCGATCACCGGATCGGGCAGCGACTGCCAGTCGCGTACGACTTCGGCGAGTACGTCCGCCATGTCGGCGCGGCCCTTCACCGCGGCCGCCTCCCGGCCTTCGGTCGCGGTCGCCCGCACGCCCGGGAACAGCTCGCCGACCGTCGCCAGCAGCACCCCGGTCTCGCCGAGCGAGGGCAGCACCTCGCCGATGTAGCCGAGGAAGGCGGGGTTGGGGCCGACGATCAGGACGGCGCGCTTGGCGAGCAACTCGCGGTGCTCGTACAGCAGATACGCGGCCCGGTGCAGGGCGACCGCCGTCTTGCCGGTGCCGGGGCCGCCCTCGACCACCAGCACCCCGCGGTAGGGCGCCCGGATGATCTCGTCCTGTTCGGCCTGGATGGTCTGCACGATGTCGTTCATGCGGCCGGTGCGCGCGGAGTTGAGGGCGGCGAGCAGCACGGCGTCGCCGGTCGGGTCCTCGTGGCCGGTCCTGGTCCTGTCGCCGAGGTCGAGGATCTCGTCGTGCAGGGCGGTCACCGTACGGCCGTCGGTGGTGATGTGCCGGCGCCGGCGCAGGCCCATCGGGGTGTGGCCGGTGGCCAGGTAGAACGGGCGGGCGACGTCGGCACGCCAGTCGATCAGGATCGGGGTGCGCTCGGTGTCGTCGGTGCGCAGGCCGATGCGCCCGATGTGGTGGCTGGTGCCCGAGGCCAGGTCGATACGGCCGAAGCACAGCGAACCGTCGACGGCGTTCAGCGCGGCCAGCAGCCCCGAGCGCTCGGCGACCAGGATGTCCCGCTCCAGCCGGGCCTGCATGGGCTTGTCGCCCTGGGCGAGCGCCTCCGCGACCGAGGTCCCGGCCTCGCCGCGCAGCACGTCCACGCGCGCGTACAGTCCGTCGATGAATTCCTGTTCGCGACGCAATTCATCGTCCGGAAATTCGGTGTTTGACAATTCCGCTCCCGCCCGGATATACTGTGCCCAGTGAACTTCTCCGCGACCCGATCGAATTGAAGTCGCGAACCACCGAATATACGCAAAGAAATCCCCCGAGCGCAATTGCTCGGGGGATTTCTTGTGTCAGGCGACGCTCAGGTCGCGTGTCAGGACGAGCCGATGACGAACAGCCACAGGCCGTTGCGCTTGAAGACGGTGAAGGTCTCCTGCTGTCCGGTGCGACGGAAGTGGATGGTGCCGCCCCGGACGTCGTACGGGTCCTCGGGAGTGAGGTCGATGGAGACCGGTCCCGCCGCCCCCTTGCCATAGGTGCCGATGACACGGCGGGCGGCGGCCGCCTCGGCATGGCGGGCGAACCAGCGGCGGTGCCAGGAGAGGTCCGTCAGGCCGTCCGCGTCGCCGTCACTCAGGCGCTGCACGTAGAGCTCGAGATAGAGCTTCAGTGTGCTGGGGGCGCTCCAGTCGCCCGTGTACGTCACCGCGGGCAGGCCGGCCCGGCTCGCCCGGCGGTAGTCCCACTGGTCGCGCGGGGCACCCCAGGCGAGGGCGGCGCCCCCGGCCAGCAGAACGGCCAGAACGAGCGCGAGCCACAGAATGGTCTTTCGGGTTCTGTTCATATCAGTACCAGTGGGGTGTGATGTGGGCGATGTAGACCGTGACGCCCGGACGGCGCTTGATGATGGCGGCGAGATTCGTGTTCCGGTAATGGCTGGAGTGCTGGTAGACCTTGATGGAGCTGGTCGTGGAACCGGTGCCGTAGATCACGGCCGCGTGGTCGAGGTTGGAGTCACCGTCGCCCGCGTACTCCAGCAGCATGATGTCACCGGCCGAGACGCTGCTGAGGTTCCGGACCCAGGTGACGCTGTCCTCGTTGCCCATGAAGTTGGCGAAGTTGTTGGCGGCGGACCAGGAATAGGTCATGTCCGACTTCGACTTGCGCCACCACTCGTACGGGCTGCGCCTGATGTCGATGACCGATCCGTACTCCATGTGCGCGCCGCCGCCCCGGTTCAGGGACTTGGAGGCGAAGTTGGTGCAGTCGGTACGCAGCTCGTCCGCGTCCGCGTAGTGGGCCGCGGCCCAGGAGACGGTGCCGCCGCGGCTGAAGGAAGCGCGCTTGGCGGTGCCCGCGGGCGCGGTGCCCACGGGGAGGGCGTCTCCGTCGGTGTAGAAGGCCTCCATGCCGGGCGCCGTGACGTCGGTGTCGTCCCCGTCGAGCGGGACCTGCGCGGCCGCGGTGCCGGAGGCTGACAGGCTGCTCAGGAAGTCGGTGGCGTCAAGCCGCTGGGTCAGCACCGGAGACGGGCCGCTTGTGTCGAAGGTGTAGACCTCATGGGCGTCCTCTCCGTTCTGAGTGGTGCCGTCGGTCATCGTGGTGGCGCCCGTGTGGTGGGTGTACACCAGGTCCGAGGTGCTGGTCAGGGGCCCGGCGGTGGTGTCGGCCAGGCTCGTGGTGATGCCGGAGTAACCGACCCCGTCACCGGACAGACGCGCCTTCTCGGCGAGCAGATCGTCCTCGTCGGTATGCAACTGGGCGCTGAACGCGGCCCCGTCGGCGCTGGCGGCGACGGCGGCGTCCGCACTCGCGTAGGTACCGGTGAGCAGACCGCTGCGGGCGTCGAGGTACTGCTGGAGGATCGACTTGTAGGCGGTGGTGCTCGCGGCGTGCGTCGCGGCGGGCTTGACCGACGAGGAGGTGGCTGGCGCGCTGGTGCCGTGGGTGGTGGTCGCGGTGACGGTGACGGTGTAGTTGACGCCGTTGGTGAGGCCGGTGAGTACGGCCGTGGTGCCGCCGGTCGCGGCGTCGACCGAGGTCTGCGCCGCCTGCTGCGTGGTGCCGGCCACGTAGGCGGTGACGGTGTACGAGGAGATGTCACCGGAGTACCCGGTGTTCTCCGGGGCGTTCCAGTGGACCAGCAGTCCGGCGGCCGTCGGCGTGGCGGTGACGGTGGTGGGCGCGTCGGGGGCGCCCGGGGCGATGTAGGTCACCGTGAGCTTGGTGCCGGAGGCCGGGTAGGTGGCGCCTGTGGTGGTGCCGGAACCCTCGTCGGCGGCCTGGAGTGCGAGTCCCTGGTCGGGGTTCGAGCCGTCGAGCCAGAGCTGTACGGCGGAGGTGACGTCGAGCGAGGCCGGGTCGGCGGTGCTCAGGTCGAGTGCGTTGCCGTCGGCGGCGGCGACCAGATCGGGGCCGGTGCCGGCGGCGGTCCAGTCGGCGTTGAGGGGGTGGACCTCGATGTCGTGCGCCTCGCAGGTGCCCATGCAACCGGCGGTGCCCATGCTGAGGGTCGCCGAGGTGATCTGGGCGCCGGAGGGGATGGCGGACAGGTCGGGCAGGATGTAGCTGCGCCAGTGTGCGGTGCCGGAGGCGCCGACCTTCAGCGTGCTCGCCGCCGAGCCGGTGCACGCGGCCCCGGCGCAGTCGGTGGCCCCCGTGTCCACGGTCGCCTGGGTCAGTGCCGAGCTGCCGATGACCGTCGTGGTCGTGGTGGGCGTCGTCGGCGCGGCGGGGAGATGGACGGTGAAGCTCTGGGTCCCGGTGTAGCCGGAGCAGCGGCTGTTGGAACAGGCCCGCATCTTCCAGGTGTACGTGGCCCCGTCGCTGAGCAGCCCTGCCGGGACCTGTACGGCCGCCCGCTCGCCGTTGTCCGCGCCGATGGTGGCCAGGGGGCTGCCCCCCAGGGCCGCGCCGGTGTTGTCGTACAGCAGGAACTCGGCCTGGACGGTGTTCCCGGAAGGAGCAGAGACCACGCCGGACAGGATGGGGGTGAGGGTCTGGCTGGCGCCGCTCTGGAGTGCGGTCGGCAGGTCGGCCGGGGGTTTGGGCGCCTTGGAGGTGTCCACGGTGAAGTTCAGCCAGCTGGACCAGGCCGAGTAGTCGGTGCCGTCATAGCCGCGGACCTGGAACTTGTACGTCGTGTGGTCGGCGAGCACACCCGCGGGAACCGTCCAGGTGGCCTTGGCGCCGGACGCCACCGAGGCTCCGGAGCCCGTGGTGAGGACGGTGCCGCCGCTGGTGGCGAGGGAGAACTGGGTGGTGAGGCTGTTGGAGTCGGCGTCCTTGACCAGGGCGGCCAGGGTCGGGGTGGTGGAGGTGACGTAGGAGGCGCTGCCGGAGGTGCTTCCCGGAGTGGCCTGGAGGCCGGAGGGCTTGGCCGGCAGGGTGTTGTAGGTGACGGCGAGAGTGGGCTCGCGGGTCGCGGTGTTGCACGAGGTGTGCGACGAGTCCGGGTTCATCGAGCAGAAGCGCTTGCCGTACGTGAGGTCGGCGGCGGCGTTGTTCAGCTGGATGCCGTGCTGGGCGTGGGTGCCGTCCACCCAGCCCTTGATGATCTTGGTGATGTCGATGGACTCGGTGGCGTTGGCGCAGCCGTCGGTCTCGTCGCCGTGGTTGAAGCTGTCGCTGATCCACCACGTGCCGGAGTAGTCGGCGGCGGGCCTGTTGGCCCACACCGTCGAGGGCGAGGAGTTCGCGTCGAGCGGGTGGACGGACATCGGCTGGGCGGTGCAGGTGTTGGCGTCGTACTGGTAGAGCTTCAGGTTGGCGCTGACCACGTGCTTGCCCTGGATGGCGTCGAGTTTCCAGTTCAGGTACGAGCGGTAGTTGGTGACGCCGTTGTCGAACGTGCCCACCATCAGTCGGTAACTGCTGATCTGAGGCGTGGTGTTGTCCGTGTAGACGTACGTGTCACCACTGCGGCTGAGCGAGGAGATGTCCGGGTCGATCGTGACCGGGTACACGGTACGCGGGCTGGTCAGGAACTTCGTCGAGGGGCGCAGCCGCATCCAGGTGCTGCCGTCCGGGCCCTTGGTCAGGGTGGTGGCGACCTTGTGCTCGGCATCCGGGGCGGCCTCGGCCCCGTGCGCGGAGTCCCACATCGTGAACTGGTGGGCCGACGCGACGGTGGCGCCGGACGGCCCGCGGCGCAGGGCGATCGCGCCGTTCGTGGTCTGCCGGGCGCTGAGCTTGCCGCCGAGGACGAGCGGAAGCGTGAGCGAGAAGGACCTGGACGGCCGGGCGGTGAGCACGACATGGGCCGTGAAGCCGCTCGCGGTGGTCGACACGACCAGGTTCTCGGTGGCGGACACCCGGTAGGTCGCCACGCCGCCGTGGACCTTGGGCTTCGGCAGGTTCGTGGGCCAGCCGACGCCGACCTTCGAGCCGTCGCTCTTGGTCAGGGTCGCGGCGGTGCGCGAACCGCCGTCGGACACCACCACGGGTACGGGTGAGTTCCTGGGGACCCAGCCGCGGTCGCCGGCCCGCTTGAGGGTCAGGTTCACCGGGGCGAAGGTGCCGTTCGGGCCCGCGATGCGCTGCTCGCCCTCCGATATCCGTGTGGTGAGCGTGCCGTCGGGGTTGGCGTAGGTGGTCGAGAACTCGTCGTCCAGTCCCGTGATGTGGACCGGTTCGCCGGTGTCCGCGGCCTCGGACAGGGCCGAGGCCGCGTCCCCCGCCGTCCCGTCGGTAGGTGTACCGCTCTGCGACAGGTCCGGTACGGCGGCTGCCGCGGCACCGGCGAGTCCGGTGGCGAGCGTGAGGTTGAGCGTGAGCGCCGCGGCGGCCAGGACCGCCGTGCGCCTCACGGTTCTGAGGGATGGCAAAGAAGATTCCTTGAGCAAGTGGAGAAGATCAAGGGATGTTCACAGCACTCCCACTTCTCATTCAAGGGATCTTGGCTGAAAATACACTGTCTTTACCTGGCCGCCTCGTCCTGGGCGCGGGCGGCTCGCTACAGCACGTCGGCCAGCTCCTCCAGCAGCCGTCGCTTGGGCCTGGCCCCCACCATGGACCGGACCGGCTCCCCGCCCCGGAACACCATGAGGGTCGGCGTCGACAGCACGCCGTAGGCGACCGTCGTCGTGGGGTTGCGGTCCACGTCCAGCTGGACGATTTTCAGCCGGTCGCCCTCCTCGAAGGCGATGTCCTTCAGCACCGGCGCCAGCTGCCGGCACGGACCGCACCAGTCGGCGGTGAACTGCACCAGCACGGGAAGGTCCGCGCCGATCACCTCCGCCTCGAAGTCCGTGTCCGTCACCTCGGCCAGTCCGCTCACCAAGCTCATCGCGTCAGCTCTCCCAGCTCGCACACGGGTTCCGGACCCCCCGGAACCTGCGACTCGGCGGCCAGCTCGTCCCGGGCCCGCTCGGCCCGCTCCAGCTGCCCCGCGACCGTCTCCCGCACGGCCTGGAGCTGCCCGATGAGCGCGTCCAGCTCGTCCAGCTTGCGCCGGTAGACGACGAGGGACGCCGGGCAGGAGTCGCCCTCCGGGTGCCCGGCTCGCAGACACTCCACGAACGGCCGCGTCTCCTCCAGGTCGAACCCGAAGTCCTGCAGCGTCCGGATCTGCCGGAGCAGCCGGACGTCGGCCTCGTCGTAGGCGCGGTGTCCCTTGTCGTCGCGCCGGGCGGGCAGCAGCCCCCGTGCCTCGTAGTAGCGCAGGGTGCGGGTGGTGGTTCCGGCCCGTGCGGCCAGCTCGCCGATTCGCATGAGTACGACCGTAGGTGTTGACGTCGGCGTCAAGGCAAGACGGGAGGCAGAAGCGGCTTCCGGCGCACCGGTGAGGACAGCACGATCGAGGTCGTCGTACGGCCGAGCGCCGAGGTCTGCTCCAGGACGTCCTCCAGGTGCACGGTGTCGGCGACGGCGACCTTGAGGATCCAGCAGTCCTCGCCGACCACGTGGTGCACCTCGGTGATCTCCGGGCGGTCGAGCAGCTCCAGGGTCCTCGGGTGCTTGAGGGTGTAGCCGCCGTGCGGGTTGACCCGGATGAAGGCCTGGATGCCGTAGCCGAGACGCGCGGGCGCGACCTGGGCGCCGTACCCCTCGACCACGCCCGCCGCCTCCAGCCGGCGCACCCGCTCGGTGACCGCGGCCGGGCTGAGCCGCACCCGGCGCCCCAGCTCGCTCAGCTTGATCCGGCCGTCGGTCTGGAGCAGTTCGAGGATCTGCCGGTCCAGCGCGTCGAAGGCCGCCGACGTTTCGCCGGTGGCGGCGCGCAGTTGCCGTGGTTCTTTCGGTGCGGTGGCCGGAACTCCCATGTCTTCCCCTTCAGACTTCGCTGTTACGCCCGGAGAATTATGGTCCATGAGACAGGGACGAGACATACTGGTCATCGGCGGAAACCGCTATTTCGGCAAGCGGCTGATCGCACGTCTGCTGGCCGCCGGAGACCGGGTCACGGTTCTCAATCGCGGCTCCTCCGCCCCGCCTTCCGGCGCGATTCACCTGGTCGCGGACCGCAATGACGAGAAGTCACTGATCGAGGCGCTCGGCTCCCGCACCTTCGACGTGGTCGTCGACCAGGTCTGCTACACCCCGCGCCAGGCGGCCGTCGCCCGCCGGGTCCTCACCGGCCGCACGGCCCGCTATGTGATGACGTCGACGGTCGAGGTGTACGAGTACGAGGACTCGGCCGACCCGGTGCGCGAGACGGCCGTCGATCCGCTCACCGTCCCGGTCGACCTGGAACTCCCCTGGAACGACGAGGAGTTCCTCGAATCCCACTACGGCGAGGGCAAGCGGCAGGCGGAGGCGGTGTTCGCGGCGGCCGGCCCGGAGTTCCCGTACACGTCCGTCCGGGTGGCCCATGTCCTGGGCGGCGACGACGACTTCACGGGCCGCCTCCAGCACTACGCCGACCGCGTCCGCACCGGCGCCCCGATCGCCGTACCCGCCGTGAACCACCCCGCGACGTACATCCACGTCGAGGAGATCGCCGACTTCCTGGCCTGGGCGACGGCCCAGGACTTCACCGGACCCGTCAACGCCGCCTCCCACGGGACGCTGACGACCGGGGAGCTGTGCGGGGCGGTGGCCGCGCACCTGCCCAGCGGCGAGGCGGTGTTCCAGGCCGTGGAGGTCGGCGAGGTCTCCCCCTTCTCCTTCTACCGCTCCTACGGCATGGACAACTCCCGGGCCACGAAGCTCGGTTTCGCCTTCGGTGACGTACGGCAGTGGCTGCCGAAGGCCGTCGCCGAGACCCTCGGACAGGACGTGTGACATGAGATACCGCACCCTCGGCGACGTGCGGGTGAGCGCGATCGGGCTCGGCGCGATGCCGCTGTCCGTCGAGGGCCGCCCCGACGAGACGCGCGCCCTGGCCACCGTGCACGCCGCGCTCGACGCGGGCGTGACCCTGCTGGACACGGCCGACTCCTACCATCTGCCGGGCCAGGACCCCGGCCACAACGAACTCCTCCTCGCCCGCGCGCTCGCGACCTACGGCGGCGACACGGACGACGTGCTGGTGGCGACGAAGGGCGGCCGGGGCCGACCGGCCGGCGGCGACTGGACGGTGACGGGCACGCCCACGCACCTGAAGGCGGCGGCCGAGGCCTCCCTGAAGCGCCTCGGCATCGAGGCGATCGGCCTCTACCAGCTGCACAAGCCCGACCCGGCCGTCCCCTTCGAGGAGTCCGTCGGCGCGCTGCGCGACCTGCTGGACGAGGGCAAGATCCGCCTGGCCGGCCTCTCCAACGTGACCACCGACCAGATCCGCGGCGCCCGCGCGATCCTCGGTGACCGACTGGTGTCCGTCCAGAACCGCTGCTCCCCCGAGGTCCAGGACAGCGAGCCCGAGCTGCGGCTCTGCGCGGAACTGGGTCTGGCCTTCCTGCCCTGGAGCCCGCTGGGCGGAATCTCCCGCAGCTCGCTGGACGGGCCGTCACGGCTGGAGGACTCTGCGGACCGGTTCGCCGTATTCCACCAGGTGGCCCGTGAGCACGGGGTGAGCCCCCAACAGGTCTGCCTCGCCTGGCTGTTGTCCCTCTCCCCGACCGTGGTCCCGATCCCGGGCGCGAGCCGTCCGGAGACTGTACGGGACTCGGCCGGGGCAGCGAACCTGGTGCTGGGCGAGGAGGAGCTGACCCGTCTGACGCGGGCCACGCGGACGCCGTGAATCCCCCTTGCCCGATCAGTGGCACCGACCGAAGACCCGCACCGACGCCCCATGAAGCCAGTGAATCCAGGAGTTTCGCATGGACGCCCTGCACCTCACCGACGCCAGCCGCATCCTCGCCGGCGTCGTCCTGCTCACCGTGCCGACCATCGAGATCGGCGGTTGGTTCATGACCCGCATCGTGCGCGGCCTGGTGCCGATGACGCCGTTCCAGAAGGCGTTCGCCCGCGCCGGCCACGCGCACGCCGGTGTGCTCGTCATCCTCAGCCTGGTGTGTCTGCTGTACGCCGACGCGGCCGGGCTGACCGGGGCGGTCGGCTGGATCGCGCGCCTCGGGGTCCCGGCCTCGGCGATCCTGCTGCCCGGCGGCTTCTTCGCGTCCTCAGCGGGCCGCGGCGACGTCGACCGCCCGAACGGGATGTTCGCGCTGGTGTGGGCCGGGGCCGCCGCGCTCGCCATAGGCGTGGTCAGCGTGGGGATCGGGCTCCTGACGGCCTGATCGCCGCACGAAGGTCAGGCGGCCACCCCGGCGGACTCCTCCACCTCCATCAGGGACGCGCTGTGCCGCTCCTCGTCGAACTTCCTGCGCCCGCCGCGCAGCCCGAACAGCCGCTTGGCCAGGGCGATGTAGAGGACCGCGAGGATGTTGAGGACGAGGGTGGCGATCTTCAACCAGCTGATGTGCTCAGTGAGTTCGTAGATCTCAAGGGGGAGGAAGGCGGCGGTGGCGACCACGGTCAGGTACTCCGCCCAGCGCTTGGCGTACCAGAGGCCCCCCGCCTCGATCAGTTCGATCAGCGCGTACGCCAGGAGCAGGGCCGCCACCAGCAGCAGCGTGGAGTGCCGGTAGCCGAAGGCCTTCTGGATGGAGTCGACGACCGGGGAGTGGTCGAGGTCGTAGTGGAAGTGCCGGAAGACCGGGCGGAAGACGTCCAGGTTCTGGTTGAAGAGGCGGCGCACCGCGTCCTGGCTGTTGCTGAACTTCCACACCGCGATCGCGACCAGCACGATGAACACCCCGCGCACCGCCCGCTCGATCGCCAGGAAGCGCAGGATGAACAGGTCCCGCAGCACCTTCCCGCGCGGCACCAGCGGCGCCTCGTCGGCCGGCCCCGAGCCGTGCGGCTCGCCCAGCGCGAAGTCGCCGCAGCGCAGGCAGCGCCATACCTCGCCGAGCGCGGTCTGCGCGTGCAGCCGTACCCGCAGCCGTGGATCGTCGGGCGCGTAGGTCACATGCCCCTTGCGCGCGCAGGTCCGCCGGTCCCAGTCGATCTTCATCCCCCGTGCCTCCAAGTTCGTTCGGGAACACGCACGAACGTGCCGTTCCGGTTCCGGAGCGGCACGCTAGTGGATGCGCATGAGAAGACGCGGTAAGGGGTCAGCCGGCTGCGCTCTCCGCCAGTTCCTTCTCCTCGGCCTTCTCCTCCTGTACGGCCTGTACGGCGGCCTCGCGGCGCGGCAGCAGGACGGCCACCAGGATCGTGCCGATGCCCAGGATCACCGCGCCGACCAGGCTGGTGTGGGCGACGGCGTCGGAGAAGGAGGAGCCGACCGCGTCCGCCATCTGCCGGGCGCCGGAGGCGAGCTGGGCGGCCTGCTGCTTGAGCTGCGCGGCCTGCTGCGGGTCGCTCGTCCGCGCGGCCTGCGCGGCCAGCTGGTGTGCCTTGTCGCCGATGCCCTGCGCGACGGCGTACCCGGCGCCGACCGAGTCCTGCGCGGTCTCCAGAGCGCTCGCCGGGAGCTTGCTGCCCGTGGTGGCGTCGGTGAGGTGGTCGCCGTACGAGGTGGCGAGCAGCGAGCCGAGGATCGCGATGCCGAGCGAGCCGCCCAGCTCCAGCGAGGTGTCGTTGACCGCGCCGCCGACGCCCAGTTCGGACTCCGGGAAGGCGCCCATGATCGCGTCGGTGCAGGGCGAGAGGGCGAGGCCGATGGCGAGGCCCAGGATGACGAGGGGCGCCACGAAGTCGCCGTACGCCGAGCCCGCGTCGACCTGGGTCAGCAGCGCGAGGGCCGTCGTGCCGCCGACCATGCCCGCGGTGACGGTGAGCTTCATGCCGACCCGCGGGGTGAGCCAGCCGGTGAGGGCCGAGCCGACGAAGACCGCACCGGCCAGCGGGAGCATGCGGACGCCGGTCTCCAGGGCGTCGTAGCCGAGGACGAACTGCAGGTGCTGGGTGAGGTAGTAGAAGGCGCCGAAGACGGCCAGGAAGAAGAGGGCCACGGCGAGGTTGGAGCCCGCGAAACGGCGGTCGGTGAAGCGGCGCACGTCCAGGATCGGGCGGGGGTGGCGCAACTCCCAGGCGACGAAGGCGACCAGGCCCAGGCCCGCGAGGACGGCGGCGGTGACCGCCTTGACGCCCCAGCCGAAGTGCGGCCCCTCGATGATCATGTAGATCAGCGAACCGGTCCAGATCACCGACAGCAGTCCGCCGACGTAGTCGATCCGGTCGTGGTGCCCGGCCTTGGACGGCGGTACGAGGACGAGGGCGCCGATGATCGCCAGCACGGCGATGGGCACGTTGATCAGGAAGGTCGAGGACCAGCCGTGGTCGCGCAGCAGGGCGCCCGCGACCACCGGTCCGGCGGCGATGGCGAGGCCGGCGGTGGCGGTCCACAGCGTGATGGCCTTGGCGCGCTCGGCGCGCGGGAAGGTCGCGGCGAGGAGAGACAGGGTGGCGGGCATGATCAGCGCGGCGCCGACACCCATCACGGCACGGGCAGCGATGACCGCCGTGGAGCTGCCGGCCAGGTAGCCGCCGACCGCTCCGCCGGCGAAGACGACGAGGCCGAGGACGAGGGCGCCGCGGCGGCTGTACTTGTCGCCGATCGCGCCGAGCAGCAGCATCAGCGCCGCGTACGGGACGGTGTAGCCGTCGATGACCCACTGCAGGTCGGCGCTGGACAGACCGAGGTCCCGGGTCATGTCGGGCGCCGCGACCGTGAGGGCGGTGTTGGCCATCACGATGATCAGCAGGCTCAGGCAGAGCACGAGGAGCGCCCACCAGCGCCGGGCGTAGGGCCGGTCCGTCCTGTCGACCGGTTCGTTCATGACGAGTCGCATGGCAGGGATCGCCTTCCTCACAGCGCGACGAGGCTTGCACAGCACCGTGCAATTGCACAGCCATGTGCAATGTACGTCGTTGCACAGCACTGTGCAAGTCGAGGAGGGGTGTGCAGAATGACTGCCATGACCACCGGTAGCTCCAGCCGCGCCGACGCCAACCGGCGCCGCATCCTCGACGTCGCCCTCGCCGAGCTGCTGCGCGATCCCGACGCCTCCATGGACCAGATCGCGCGCGCCGCAGGGGTCGTACGGCGGACGGTGTACGGGCACTTCCCGAGCCGTGAGGCGCTGATCAGCACGCTCGTCGACGGGGCGGTCCAGGCGCTGGCGGAGGCGGACGCGGGGGCCCGGGCGGGGGTGGCCGACCCGGCGGAGGCGGTGGCCCGCTCGGTGCTCGCGATCTGGGAGATCGCCGACCGCTACCGGCTGCTGGTCGCCCTGGCCCAGCGCACGGTCACCGTGCAGGGCATCCGCGAACGCCTGGCGCCCCTGCGCGAGAACAAGGTGCGGCTGCTCCAACACGGCCTGGACGAGGGCGTCTTCAGCTCCCCGCTGCCCGCGTCGGCCCTCGCGTACGTGCACGAGCAGATGCTGTTCGCGGTGACGGAAGCGGTGAACGACGGGCTGGTGACAGCGGAGGAGGCGGGCCGCGCGGCCACGGTCACGGTTCTGACCGCAGCGGGCGTGCCCGCCTCCACGGCCACCGAGCTGGTGGCCAAGGTGAGTGAGGGGTCGTAGCGCACAGGGAAGCCGGGCGGCTGGGTCAACGGGGGAGACCCAGCCGCCCGGCGGCGGTACCCGGACGCCCGGCCCGGGTTCAGGCGGGGCCGGACGTCCGGAGCTTTCTCAGGGATCAGGCCTTCGCCAGCTCCTTCTCCCCGTCCTCGCGGGGCTCGGGAAGCTCAGCGGCCGCGCCCTCGTTCTCGTCCAGCAGCGTCGTCTCGTCGAACGGCAGCTCACCCGCGAGAACCTGCCGCACCCGGCCCTTGTCGATCTCCTTGGTCCAGGTACCGATCAGCACCGTGGCGACCGCGTTGCCCGCGAAGTTGGTCAGTGCACGGGCCTCGCTCATGAAGCGGTCGATGCCGACGATCAGGCCGACGCCGTCGACCAGCGCGGGCTTGTGCGACTGGAGACCGCCGGCCAGGGTGGCCAGACCCGCACCGCTGACGCCCGCCGCGCCCTTGGAGGCGAGCAGCAGGAAGAGCAGCAGCGGGATCTGCTCGCCGATCGACATCGGGGTGCCCAGGGCGTCGGCGATGTAGAGCGACGCCATGGTCATGTAGATCATGGTGCCGTCGAGGTTGAAGGAGTAGCCGGTCGGCACGGTGATGCCGACGACCGGCTTGCTGATGCCCAGGTGCTCCATCTTCGCGATGAGCCGCGGCAGCGCGGACTCGGAGGAGGAGGTCGACAGGATCAGCAGGAACTCGCGGGCCAGGTACTTGAACAGCGTGAAGACGTTCAGTCCGGCGACGACCCGCAGCAGCGTGCCGAGCACGATGAAGACGAACAGGAAGCAGGTCACGTAGAAGCCGAGCATCAGCACAGCGAGGCTCTTCAGCGCGTCCAGACCCGCGGAGCCGACGACGGCCGCGATGGCACCGAAGGCACCGATCGGCGCGGCCCACATGACCATGGACAGGATGCGGAAGACCAGCCGCTGGATGTGCTCGATGCCCCGCAGCACCGGCTGCCCGACCGACCCCATGGCCTGCAGCGCGAACCCGGCGAGCAGCGCGACCAGCAGGGTCTGCAGCACCTGGCCCTCGGTGAACGCGGACACGAAGGTCGTCGGAATGATCGACAGCACGAAGTCGACCGGCGGCAGCGCGTCCGGGGACACCTGCTCGTGTCCGGTCGCCTTGATGGCGTTGGTGATGTGCAGCCCGTCACCCGGGTGCAGCACGTTGCCGACGACGAGCCCGATGGCCAGCGCGACCAGCGACATCACGAGGAAGTAGCCGAGGGCGATACCGCCGACGGCACCGACCTTCGCGGCCTTCCGTACGGAACCGATGCCGAGCACGATCGTGCAGAAGATGATCGGCGAGATCATCATCTTGATCAGGTTCACGAAGCCGGTGCCCAGCGGCTTCAGCTCGACTCCGGCATCGGGCCAGATGAGCCCCACGGCGATACCGAGCGCGACCGCCACGATGACGGCGATGTACAGGTAGTGGGTCCGGTCCCGCTTCACGCGGGGTGCGGCAGGTGCCGTATCGGGGGAACTGGCGGCCACGGCTGCCCTCCTTGACGTCTTCGTCGGCATCACCGGCGTGCGGCTCACGTCCGGGGGTTGTGGGGGATGCCGTGACTATCTCCCGCTCTGTGAGGGCGGTCACCCTTCCGTTCATTTAGTTCATGCTTAACCCGAGAGGCACACTGCTGACATGCGCTTCCCGTCCCTCCCCCGCCCCCGCAGCCTGGCCGGCCAGCTGTTCGCCATGCAGGCCGTGCTGATAGCGGTGGTCGTGGCCGGGTACGCGCTGTTCACCTACGTCAGCGACGAACGGCAGGCCGAGGACGCGGCGGCCCGCCACGCGACGGCCGTGGCCCGCTCGATCGCGGACTCCCCCTCCGTCCGCACGGCGATCCACACCCCCGACCCCACCAAGGACCTCCAGCCCTACGCGATGCAGGTCATGCGGGACGCGAACGTCGACTTCGTGACGATCATGACCCCGTCCGGGATCCGCTGGACCCACCCCGACGAGAAGCAGATCGGCAAGCACTTCCTCGGCCGCATCGGCCCCGCCCAGCACGGCCGCACCTTCACCGAGACCTACACCGGCACGCTCGGCGCGTCCGTCCGCGCGGTCACCCCGGTGGAGGAGAACGGCAGGGTCATCGGCCTGGTCAGCGCCGGCATCAAGGTGGAGGCGATCAGCGCACGGGTCCGCGGCCAGGTCACGGCCCTGCTCGGAGTGGCCGGCGTCGCGCTGCTCCTGGGCGCGGTGGGCACGTACGTCGTCAACGCCCGCCTGCGCCGCCACACCCACGGCATGAACGCGACCGAGCTGAGCCGGATGCACGACTACCACCAGGCGGCGCTGCACGCGGTCCGCGAGGGGCTGCTCATGCTGGACGGGCAGTTCAGGGTGGCGCTGATCAACGACGGCGGCCAGGAGCTGCTCGGGGTCGGCGAGGAGGAGGACGTCATCGGCAGGTCGGTGGCGGACCTGGGCCTGCCGGCACCGCTCACCGGCGCACTGCTGTCGTCGGAGCCACGCGTGGACGAGGTGCACCTGACGGCGTCCCGGGTGCTGGTCGTGAACACCTCACCGGTGTCGGGCGGAGAGCGTCGGGGCACGGTAGTGACCCTGCGAGACGTGACCGAACTCCAATCTCTGATGGGCGAGTTGGACTCGGAGCGCGGCTTCACCCAGGCCCTGCGCTCCCAGGCCCACGAGGCGGCGAACCGCCTCCACACGGTCGTCTCGCTGATCGAGCTGGGCCGGGCCGAGGAGGCCGTGGACTTCGCGACGGCGGAACTGGAGCTGGCCCAGGCCCTCACCGACCAGGTGGTGGCCGCCGTGAGCGAGCCTGTACTGGCCGCACTGCTCCTGGGCAAGACGGCCCAGGCCAACGAGCGGGGCGTGGAGCTGGTGGTCTCGGCGGACAGCCGGCTCGACGACGGCGTACTCCCGCCCGAGCTGTCGGCGCGGGACCTGGTGACCGTCCTCGGCAACCTGATCGACAACGCGGTGGACGCGGCACAGGGCAGTGCGCGGGCCCGGGTGACCGTGACGGCGTACGCCTCGGCCGCCGAACTGGTGCTGCGCGTGTCCGACACGGGACCGGGGGTCGACCCCGCCCATGCCGACCTGGTATTCCAACGGGGGTTCTCGACGAAGCCGGCGGGACCCGGCGGGCGCGGCCTCGGCCTCGCCCTGGTCCGGCAGGCGGTCGCCCGGCTCGACGGGACGCTGACGGTGGCGGAGGCCGAGGAGGGCGGAGCGGTGTTCGAGGTGCGGTTGCCGTTGCGCACATCGGTGGGTGGCGGCTGATGGCGGGTTCTGTTTCGCAACCCATTCGGGTTCTCGTCGTCGAGGACGATCCGGTGGCCGCGGACGCGCATGTGATGTACGTCGGCCGGGTGCCGGGGTTCGTGGCGGTGGGCAAGGCACACACAGGGGCGGAGGCACGGCGGATCCTGGACCGCACGCCGGTGGACCTGCTGCTCCTGGACCTGCACCTGCCGGACGTACACGGGCTGCAGTTCGCGCGGTCGCTGCGGGCGGCCGGATATCACGCGGACGTGATAGCGGTGACGTCGGCGCGGGACCTGGCCGTGGTGCGGGAGGGCGTCTCCCTGGGGGTCGTCCAGTACGTCCTGAAGCCCTTCACTTTCGCCACGCTGCGGGACCGGCTGGTGCGGTACGCCGAGTTCCATGCGGCGGTGGGCGAGGCGAGCGGGCAGGACGAGGTGGACCGGGCCCTGGGCGCGCTTCGGGCACCTTCGCCTGCGGCGCTTCCCAAGGGGTTGAGCGGGCCTACTTTGGAGCGGGTCACGGGGGTGCTTCGGGAGGCTTCGGCGGGGCTTACGGCGGCGGGGGTTGCCGAGGCGGTGGGGATTTCGCGGATCACTGCTCGGCGGTATCTGGAGCACCTGGTGGAGGCGGGGAGGGCTGGGCGGGAGCCGGTTTATGGGCAGGTGGGGAGGCCGGAGTTGGTTTATCGGTGGGTTTCTCAGGGGCGGTGAGGGCTTCGGCTTGGGCGCGGGCTCGGGCGGCTTCGGTTGGGGCGTTGGCGCTGGTGTAGGCGTCGGCGGACTGAAGCCAGTAGGTGCGGGCGTCTTCGGCCTGGGGGCCATCCGCGAGGCCGAGGCCGAGGTTTTCGAGAGTCAGGCCTACTCCGTACCAATCCTCGCTCTCCCGGGCGATGTCCAGGGCCTTGCCGTACGCCTCGGTCTCCTCCTCCACACGCCCCGCCGCCCGCAGGGAATTCCCGAGGTTCATCCATGCCGTGCCCTCGCGCTGGCGGTCCCCGACCGCCCGGAAGAGATCGCGAGCACGGACGTGTGCCTCGATCGCCTCCTCCACGCGCCCCGCCGCCCGCAGAGCGTTGCCGAGGTGATTCCACGCACCGGCCTCCAAGTGGCGGTCCCCGACGGCCTGGCACAGGTGACGGTCACGAATATGAGCCTCGATCGCCTCCTCGACCCGACCCGTCTCCCGCAGAGCGATGCCGAGGTTCTTCCACGCCACGGCCTCACCAAGGCGGTGTCCGACGGCCTGGAAGAGGTCGCGGGCACGGATGTGTGCCTCGATCGCCTCCTCCACGCGGCCCACCTCCTCCAGGGCGATGCCAAGGCTGGTGCAGGCAGAGGCCTCGGCAACGCGGTCTCCGGCGCGGTGAGCCGCGTCCTGAGCAACACGGGTGATGGTGATCTTGTCGTCGAAGTACCGACGCCTGTCGAGATACTCCGTCAGGCAGAGAGCCAGCTGCACTGACGTGGCCGCGTACCGCTCCTCCCGCGCCCACAACACCGCCGCCACCAGCCCCGCCCGCTCCCCGTCGAGCCACGCCAGCGCCTGCCCCCGGTCCATGAACCGCTCCGGTTCCGCCATCCCCGGCAGCCACCGCAACCGGTCATCGGCCGCGTACGCCCACCGGTGGTAGAACGCCAGCACCCGCTCTCGCGCCGCCTCCCCTTCGTCCCGTAAACCCGCATCCCCCGCCACCACACCAGTCCCGAACGCCCGTACCAGGTCATGCAACCGCCACCGCCCACGCCCGCTCCCCCGCTCCACGAGGTGCGCGCGGGCCAGCGCCCTTATGTCCCGCAGCGGAGGAGCCTCGGCCCCGACGAGCGCGGCGGCGACCTCGTCACTCACCTCGGGCCCCGGCGCGAGAGCAAGCAGGCACAGGAGATGGGCCTGTTCGGGTGGCAGACGGCGGTAGGAGAGGTCGAAGGCGGCACGGATGCTGCGCTCGCCGTCGTCGAGATGGTCGAGGCGGTCCCGGGACTCGGTGAGTTCGTCGACGAGTTCCGAAAGTGGCTTGTCCTGGTCCTCCGCCAACAGGGCTGCGGCGATCTGCAGGGCCAGCGGAAGATGCCCGCACAGAAGGGCAAGCCGCCCGGCGCCCTCGGCGTCGTCGGCGACACGTCTGTCGTCCGGATCGGCGATCCTCAGGGAGAGGTCGAGGAGGTCGTACGAACCATCGGGCGTGAGCTGCTCCAAGGGCACCCGTCTGGCGCCGAGTTGAGCGAGGCGGTCCCGGGACGTGACGATGACCCGGTGCCGGGTCCCGCCCGGAAGCAGGGGCCGTACCTGATCCGGCGAGGACGCGTTGTCGGCCAGGATCAGCACCGCGTCCCGCTCGGCCAGCCGCGACCGATAAAGCACGGCCCGCTCATCCGCCGTAGCCGGAATGTGCTTCGACTCGACCCCGAGAGCCCGCAGCAGTGACTGGAGTGCCTGGTTCGCCGTAACCGGAGCATCGTCGTAACCGTGGAGGTCCACGAAGAGAACCCCACCCGGAAACCACCCCTCCGCCCGAGCCGCGTACGCCGCCTCCACCGCCAGCACGGTCTTGCCGATGCCGCCCAGCCCCGACACTGCGGTGACGAGCACGGCCTGAGGCTCACCCGGACCGGCCGCCGGGTTCAGCGCATCGCGCAGTCGGGCCATCTCCCGTTCGCGACCCGTGAACCCCGCCGCTCTCGCAGGCAACGCATCCAACGCCGTAGGCGCCGGAGCCTGCTGCAGGTACTCCGCTTTCCCGATGACCGTCCCTCTGAACTCCCCGTCCTGGAAGTGGATGTGATCGCTCACCCCGCCCGGCCTCCACTCCTGAACGGCAGGGCGTACTGAACGATGTACACCCCCAGCCCGAGCACCGAGACCGCCTCCGGAACGGAGAGAATCACCAACCCGGTCGAGGCGTCATCCCCCACCCAGTACACGATCAGCGCACTCAACGGCACGACGCAGAAAGCCAGCAGGTCGATCACGCACTGCATGACCTTCCGCGAAACCCGCCGCGCATCCCCCCGATGGGCGACCTCCCACTTGAAGACCTCACCCCCCTCCACCTGAACCATCTCAGCGAGCCGAGGCCCCAACTCCCCCCGCACATAGGCCCCGATGGCCGAGATCTTCTGGTCATTGACGAGATACGTCCACCCGAGCACCACACACACCGGCGGCAGCGCCAGCAACATCGCGGCCTGCTTGGCCTGCGCGGCGGCGGCGATCACGGCAGCCACGACGGTGAGGGTGACGTACAGCAGATTGTCCCGGAACCCGATCCGCGTCTTCTGCTCGTCCTTGATCGTCTGGTACTCGGTGAGCAGCAACTGCCCCACCGTTACGTCCCGTTCCGCCACTCGCGCCCCTTCCCCCGGCAGTACCTTAAGAGTGTGCCGCAGACGAAGCCGACTGTTCTGATCCTGACCGCACTGGCGCTGGAGTACACGGCGGTGCGGGCGTACATCGAGGACCGCGAGGAACGCGTCCACCCGAAAGGAACCCGCGTCGAGATCGGCAGGCTGCCCGACAGCCCCTGGCAGGTCGCGGTCAGCGAGTTGGGTGTGGGCGCCGAGCGCGCCGCGGCGCTCGCGACACAGCTCATCGAGTGGCTGCATCCACAGGCTGTGTTCTTCGTGGGGGTGGCCGGCAGTCTGAAGGACGACATCAACATCGGTGACGTCGTCGTCGGCACCCAGGTGTACGAGATCCACAGCGGCAAGCAGACAGACGAAGGCTTCAAGGTCCGCCCCAAGGCCCTGCCCAGCTCCCACGCACTGGAGCAGGCGGCCCGTTCGGCGGCGCGGGACCTGGAGGGCGTGGAGGTGCACTTCGCGCCGATCGCGACCGGTGACGTCGTACTGGCCGATTCCGAGTCCGACATCGCACGGCACATCGAGTCGCACTACAACGACGCCGGTGCGATCGAGATGGAGGGGTCCGGAGCGGCCAACGCGGCCCATTTCAACGGACAGTTGGACGCCCTGGTCATCCGAGGCATCAGCGACCGCGCGGACGCGAACAAGCGCAAGGCCGACGCCGGCGGCTCGCAGAAGCGGGCGGCGGCGCAGGCGGCTTCGGTGACGGTGGCGGTGCTGCGCAAGCATCTGCCTCGCGACGGGGGTTCCGGCGACTCCGAGGAGGGTCCCCAAGCGGGTTCCGGGGGCGACCACATCGACTTCCGGGGCGGGACCTTCTACGGGCCCGTCATCGGGAAGCAGGTCGGAGGCCGGTAAGGGCACGATCCACGGCCCGGTTCCCCGCGCGACCGCCACCCTGCCGCCCCGCCCGCTGGGCTTCACCGGCCGGTCGGCGGAACTGGACCGCCTGCTCCCCCACCTCGCACCCGGCGAGTCCGATACGACCGCACTCCCGCTCCTCATCTTCGCCGTCACCGGCATGGGCGGCATCGGCAAGACCGCGCTGGCGGTGGAGGCGGCGCATCGGGCGCGTGCGGAGGGCTGGTTCCCGGGCGGGACTCTGTTCGTGGACCTGCGCGGGTACGACGACGACCCGGTCACAGCTGATCAGGCCGTTCTGGCGCTCCTCGACGCACTCGGCGTACGGGACCGAGATCTGCCGCCGACGACGGAGCGCCAGTACGACGCGTACCGGGCGCTCCTCGCCGAACGGCAAGACCGGATGCTGCTGATCCTGGACAACGCGTCGGATCCGTCGCAGTACGTGCCGCTGCTGCCCGGTACGGACCATCACCGGGTACTCATCACGTCCCGGGACCGTCCCGATGCTCTTCCGGTGCGGCTCATCGACCTCGAAACTCTTGCCTCGGACGACTCGGTTGCCCTGGTGGCCCGCGCCCTGCACGACACCGACGAACGCGACGAACGTCCGGGGTGCGAGCCCGACGCCCTGCACGAACTGGCCGATCTTTGTGGCCACTTGCCCCTGGCGCTTCAGATCGCGGTAGGGATGCTGCGCCGGCGTCGCCATCGGGGCATCGACTCTCTGGTGGCCGATATCCGGGATGCCGGGGACCCGACCGCTGTTCTCGACCACGGGAGCCCGGGCACAGACCTGTACGGGCGGTCACTCGTGATTCGGCCTGTGTTGGAGACGTCGTATCGCCGACTACCACCGGAGCAGGCCCGGTTGCTGCGGCTGCTCTGTCTTGCTCCGGTTGCGGAGACAGGCACGGAGGCGATCGCCGCTCTGGCCGACGTCGAAACGGAAGCGGTGCTCTTGCTGCTGGAGGACCTAGCCGCCGCACATATCGTCACACCGGTTCGGCCCTCCGACGGGACAGCTCCCGACATGCGGTGGCGGCTGCATGACCTGGTGCGGGTGTTCGGGGCGGGTGTGGTGGCGGGGGATGCAAGGTTGCGAGAGGAGGGGGAGGCGGCACGGGAGCGGGTGCTGGAGTTCTACGTCCGCTGGGCGGCTGCGGCCGATCGCCGGTTGCGGTGGCTGCCGGGGATGGCAGAGCCGGAGCGATTCATGGACAGGGCGCAGGCGTTGGCGTGGCTGGACAGGGAGCGGGCGGGGCTCGTGGCGGCAGCGGGATGGGCACAAGAGGAGCGGTTCGCGGACGCAGGGGTGCGGCTGGCCGAGTGCCTGGGGATGTACCTGTACTGGCGGCGGTATTTCGACGACTGGACCGCCGCCACGGAAGCAGCGCGGGATGCCACCCACCGGGCCGGGGACCTGCTGGGCGAGGCGATTGCGTGGGGCAACATCGGCTTGGCCCTGCGGGGGGCGGGCCGGACGAGGGAAGCAATCGACGCCCACACCCGCGCCCGCAACCTGTACCAAGCGGCCGGAGACCGCCACCTCGAGGCCGGGGCGTGGAACAACCTCGGCAACGCCCTGAGGCAGGTGGGCCGGACCGAGGAGGCGATCGACGCCCACACCCGCGCCCGCGACCTGCACCAAGCCGCCGGAGACCGCCACCTCGAGGCCGGGGCGTGGAACAACCTCGGCAACGCCCTAAGGCAGGTGGGCCGGACCGAGGAGGCGATCGACGCCCACACCCGCGCCCGCAACCTGCACCAAGCCGCCGGAGACCGCCACCGTGAGGGCAGGGTATGGAACAACCTCGGAAATACCCTGAGGCAGATGGGCCGGACGGAGGAAGCGATCAAGGCGTACGGCAAGTCCCGGGACATCCTCCGGGAGTTCGAGAACTGGTACGACGAGGGGCGCACCCTCGAGAACCTGGCCCACGTCCACAACGCCGCTCACCGCCCCGCCGAAGCCCGCTCCGCCTACCTCCAGGCCGCCGAGGCTTTCACCCGCGCCAACGCCCCGGACCGAGCCGTCCAAGCCCGCACCCGCGCCGCCGAACTACCGGCATAACCGGGGACGTACAAGCACGGCTGGGCCGTCACATGAGACGGCCTCTACCCCTACCCTGACAGTGACGATGCTGCTGAGAGGGGCAGGCCGTGATGTCCTCAGAAGCTACTCCGGGCCCGTACACCGATCCGCTGCGGTTCGGTCAGAGGGTGCAAATCCTCCGCGAGCGCCGTGGGATGACCCAGTCTCAACTCGGTGGTCTCATCGGTCTGTCGGAGCACACTGTGCGGAAAATCGAGAACGGCCAGCAGAAGACACCTGGTCTCGACACGGTGCTGCGCATCGCTGAAGCTCTGCGCGTCGCGGACCTGGCCGAGCTGACTGGCCGCTCCGACACACACGTGGACCTGTTCATCGGCCCCGGCCATCCACGCCTCGCGGCCGTCAAGGCCGCCGTCGACAGCTTCCCGCTCAGCACCGGCGTCGAGCCGCCACCGGTGGCGCATCTTGAGGCCCGGCTGCACGCTGCATGGAAGGCACGGCACGCGTCGAAGAACCATCGCGAGGCGATCGGGAAACTGCTGCCCGACCTGATCCGCGACGCACAAGCCCTTGTCCGGCATGCCGACAGCGCAGCTGACCGACGCGCCGCGCAAGCCCAGCTCGCCCAGACATACTCGCTCTCGCAGTTCTTCATCGCCTACCAGCCCGACTCGTCCCTGCTGTGGCGCGTCGCCGAACGCTGCATGATCGCCGCCCAGGAGAGCGAAGACCCCCATGCCATCGGCGTCGCCTCGTGGCTGTTGGCGCAAGCACACCGCGACTCGGGGCCGAGGCACTACGACACTGCCGACGCCGTCAACACGGAGGCAGTGCGGTTCCTTGAGCCCCTGCTGCCCGATGCCTCGGACGACGTCCTCGCCATCGCGGGAGCCCTTGAGTTCGAACTTGGCTACACCGCCGCCCGGCGACACGAAACCGGAACGGCATGGCGGCACTGGGACAAGGCCAACGACATGGCGGCGCGGTTGCCGGCCGACTACTACCACCCGGTCACCAGCTTCAGCCAGGCCGTCATGGGCGCGCACGCGGTTACTGTGGCTGTGGAGCTGCATCAGGGCGGTGAGTCTGTGCGGCAGGCGGCCCGCGCCGATCAGACGACCATCCAGTCCCGTCCCCGCCGTGCCCGTCACCGGATCGAGGAGGCCCGCGGCTACCACCTCGACAACCAGCCGGACGTGGCAGTCGCCTCGCTGGAGAAGGCGTACGAGGCCGCACCGGAGACGATCCGGTACAACGGCTACGCGCGGGCGATCCTCCTGGAACAGGTCGAGTCGACGCAGGCTCCTCGTCGTCGCCGTGCATCGGAACTCGCGGTGAAGGTCGGCCTGCTCGCTGCCTGAGAGTAGCGACCGGATTACGGTCGGTAGTACCGCACTGGCGCTTCTACGGTCGAAGCCTCAAGACCCCGGCGGCCTGGCAGGGCCCCGGGGCGTGGCCAACGCTTCGAGGGAGCGCCGACACCATGAAAGCTACAACCCGATCGGCTGCCGTGGCAGATCACGGTCAGGGAGTCCCGCTGGACCTCGCGACGATGCGCGAGACCGTGAACATCCTGCTGGACCCGGATGCCGTCCCGAACGTACTGCCCCTGTCCGGCGCCGAGATCGAAACGCTGACCCTGGCGGTACGCGGCCAACTGGAGCTGCTCATCCCAGAGGTCGAGGTAGCAGCCAAGAAGCTGGACAAGGAAAGCATCCCTCGCTACTGCGCGCTCGCCTGTATCGGCGACGCACGCAGTCGGCTCCAGGCCGAACCGAGCCGCCGGTACGGCGGAGCCGCCGGCCACGCCCGGCGTCTGGCCCGCGCCCTGAACGCCCTGTGCGACCACTACGAGAAGATCAGCAGTGATCGGTAGTGAGGGCGGCTGTCGCTCACGAGTCGTGAAGACGCGGGCACCTTGCTGACCGCACCCCCATGGCGACCGCAGGGTCAAGGTCGCACCGAACGCCCCTCCTGTCTCGGGCCGAACACCTCAGCGGGAGAGGTTCCTCGGCCGGTCTCCGCCTGTCTTCAGGCCGCCCAGCCGTCACCCAAGCCAACGTCCCGCCGCCGCCACCCTCATCGCACTCACCCTCGCCGCAACCGCCCTCACCGCTGGCGGCACCGGCTCCGGCCAGTAACCGCCCCTCGCCTCGCCGCCGACGCCGGACTGCTCGCCGTGGCCCTTGCGTTCGCGCTGTCCCTCGCCTGGGTGCTGCCGTCTTCCGTGAACCCGCAGGCGGATCTGGGGGGGGCAAAAGTGCCCGACGGGCTCATCCTCGGCTTCGGCTGATGAAGAACTTCGTGACTCCACCCATGACTAAAGTCGCGGGCTTCCTGTATCGGTGGTTAGGCCACCTTGCAGAGGACCAGCCCGGCCCTGTTGAGGACGTTCGTCGCGCCGACGTGGTCGGCGTTCGCTGTGAAGCCGCACGTGACGCATTCGAACTTCGCTTGGGTGGCGCGGTTCCCCTTCGCGACGTGCCCGCATGCGAGGCACGTGCGGGAGGTGTTGCGCGCATCCACCGGAACCACGAGGCGACCGGCGCTTTCAGCCTTGTTCGCCAGGATTCCGAGGAACTGCGCCCAACCCGCGTCGAGGATGCTGCGGTTGAGCCCGGCCTTCGCGGCGGCGCCGTTCGGCAGGAAGACGCCTGGCGTCTCGGGGTCGGGCTTGGGCTTGGGTGCACGGGTCATGCCCGCCGTGTTCAGCCGCTCGTGTGCGATCGCGTCGTGGTCGCGGACCAGGGCGAGCGCGGTCTTGTGGTGAAAGTCGAGGCGCTGTCTGCGGATCTTGGCGTGCAGCTTGGCGACCTTGCGGGCTGCGGCGCGGTGCTTCTTGGTGCGCTGCCGGGTGCGCTTGGGGAAGGTCGCCAAGTGCCGCTGCGCGTCGGCCAGCTCGACGGCCGCCGCGTCGAGAAACTTGGGATTGGCGACGTGCTCGCCGTCCGATGTGGACAAAAAGTGCGTGGTGCCCATGTCGATGCCGACGACCGCGTCGATGGACGGGAGCGGCTCGGCGGGGACGTCGTCACAGGAGAGGACCACGTACCAGCGGTTCCTGTCGCGCTTGACGCTGATCGTCTTCACCCGGCCCTGCACGAGCCGGTGCTGGTGCACCCGGACGTGCCCGACGCCCTGGAGACGCACGCGGGTGTGCGGGTCGTGCGGGGTGGAGTCCCAGCGGCAGCCGTCGCCGTCCTTCGGGAACACCACGGTGTCGAAGTGCCCGACGCCCTTGAAGCGGGGATATCCCGGCGCCTGCCCGGCCTTGATTCGCCGAAAGAACGCCTGGAATGCCTTGTCGAGACGGCGCAGGGTCGCCTGCTGGGAGGAGAACGACCAGCGGCCCTGACGCTCCGGGTCGAACGCCCGGATCTCCTTCAGCTGAGCCGACTGGTCCCCGTACTTGATGCTCGTCTTCGAGCTGTGCCGCCAGGCGTCCCGGCGCTCCTGCAAGGCGCCGTTGTACAGCGAGCAGTGATCCCGCAGCATCTCGCCCAGCGCGACCGCCTGACGAGCCGTGGGCCGCAGCAGGAACTTGTACGCGCGGATCACAAGCCGCCCCCCATCTTCCGGGGGCGTTCCCACTGGGTGTCGATGTACCGCTGCACCGTCTCGGCGCTCACCGCGCCCACCGAGGCAGCGAAGTACGACGACGACCACAGGGTCGGAAGCTTCGACCGCAGGTGCGGGAACTCCTCGCGCAGGACGCGGGAGGTGAAGCCCTTGAACTGGTTCGCGACGTACGAGGCCGATGACTTCGGATCGTGCTTGACGAACAGGCGGACGTGGTCGGACATGACTTCGAGCGCCACGATCCCCCACCCCCGTTCGTCGGCCTTGGCCCGGATCAGTTCCTCAAGGCGTGACGCGACCCGTCCATCCAGCACCGGACGGCGGTACTTCGAGCACCACACCACGTGCAGCCCAAGGTCGTACACGCCGCCCGAGAACCGGCGAACTTTCCTGTCCACAGCCACACGACGAATATACAAACGCCATCTGTATATGAAAGCCCCTGGACCCCGAACATCACACGTACGTGTGAACTGCCCTGCTCAGCCCCCGACCAGATGCCGGCCTCGGTCAGCATCAACGACTTCTTCGGCAACCGGGGAATGGTGGCGTACGGGCAGCTCGCCGCCTTCTCCGTGATCTACTCGACGCCGGTGATCTTGTTGTATGTGCTCGTGGCGCGCCGGCTGGGGGGTGGGTTCGCACTCGGTGGCGCGGTCAAGGGATAGCCGGAACGGGTGATCCGTCCGTTACCTACCGAACGGCCGGAACATACCGAACGGCCGGAACCGTACGTTCCTACAATTAGTGATCCTGTCGGAACGGCCTGTAGTCAACTCATGGGTAGCTCCCTACCTTGTGCTGAGTGCGCCAGCCCTCAGCCCAACCGAACCCCTCGACTCCCCCGTTCAACGCCCCGGCCGCCCGCAGGCTCCGTGCCGCCCTCGGCATGGGGCCCGAGCACGTCGCCTACGGGATGCGTGCGTCGTACGGGATGCCCTATGTCACGCCCGACCTCGTGGCCGCGTGGGAGCGCGGCGCCGCCGCGCCCAGCAACCCCGAACTCACCGCTCTCGCGGGCGTGCTCTGGTGTTCGCCGGGCGAACTGATCGGCCGGCCGCGGACCCTGCGCGAGCACCGCGTCTCACGCGGGATCGCCCCGGAGGACGTCGCCCGTGCCGTCGGCATGGACCTGCCCGGGTACCTGCACATGGAGGACAGCGGGACATGGCGCGGCAACGAGCGCCAGTCGGCCGTGCTCGCGGACGTGCTGCAGCTGTCCCTGCCCGACTTCGTGACCGTCACGGACCGCGAGACCAAGCTCGCCGAGTTGCTGCACAGCGCGGTGACCACCCGCTGGCAGGCCTATGTGCGCCCGGTGGCGAAGGTTGCGCCCCTGGACCGGGGGGTCCTGGAGGACGTGCTGCAGGAGCTGCACGAGGACTACCAGGGGCACATGGCCGCCACCCTCAGCTGGGGCGGCGGCACCAAGGAGGCCAGTGTGTCCGGCCGGGACTTCATCGACCAGATCGTCGAGATCTTCTGGACCGCGGTCGAGAGCCGGAACGGTTAGAAGCCGGAACGGTTAGAGGCCGGAACGGTTAGAAGACCGACTCCGCCTCGTCCATGCGGTCCTTCGGGACCGTCTTCAGCTCGGTGACCGCCTCCGCGAGCGGCACCATCATGACGTCGGTGCCGCGCAGCGCGGTCATCTTGCCGAAGTCCCCGCGGTGTGCGGCCTCTACGGCGTGCCAGCCGAAGCGGGTGGCGAGGACACGGTCGTACGCGGTCGGGACGCCGCCACGCTGGACGTGGCCGAGGATGACCGGCTTGGCCTCCTTGCCGAGGCGCCGCTCCAGCTCGTAGGCGAGCGCGGTGCCGATGCCCAGGAAGCGCTCGTGGCCGTACTGGTCGATCTCGCCCTTGCCGTAGTCCATGGTGCCCTCGGCGGGGTGGGCGCCCTCGGCGACGCAGACGACCGCGAACTTCTTGCCGCGGGCGAAGCGCTCCTCGACCATCTTGACCAGGTCGGCGGGGTCGAAGGGACGCTCGGGCAGGCAGATGCCGTGGGCGCCGGCGGCCATGCCGGACTCCAGGGCGATCCAGCCGGCGTGCCGGCCCATCACCTCGACGACCATCACGCGCTGGTGGGACTCGGCCGTGGTCTTCAGGCGGTCCATCGCCTCGGTGGCGACGCCGACCGCGGTGTCGAAGCCGAAGGTGCGGTCCGTGGAGGAGATGTCGTTGTCGATGGTCTTGGGGACGCCGACGACCGGCAGGCCCGCGTCGGAGAGCATGCGGGCCGCGGTCAGCGTGCCCTCGCCGCCGATCGGGATCAGCGCGTCGATGCCGAACTCCTCGACCATGTCGGCGGCGCCTTCGCAGGCCTCGCGCAGCCGGTCGCGCTCCAGGCGGGAGGAGCCGAGGATGGTGCCGCCGCGGGCCAGGATGCCGCTGACCGCGTCCAGGTCGAGGGAGCGGTAGTGGCGGTCGAGCAGACCCCGGTAGCCGTCCTCGAAGCCGATGACCTCGTCGCCGTACTGCGCCACCGCTCGGTGCACGACCGACCGGATCACGGCGTTCAGGCCGGGGCAGTCGCCGCCTGCGGTGAGAACTCCGATGCGCATCGTGCTGTGTCTCCTGCTCGCTGTCGGTGCCGGTGAGCCAGTGCCGATTGTTTCACGTCCGCCGGAGCGGTGAAGTCCTGACGGGCGCCTTATCCGGCACCGGGGGTATTGTCAAGAGGGTTCTGCTCACCTTGGTGGGCGATTTTTATGCCGTAGACGAGACATCGCAGACGACATCGCAGACGAGTCATCTCTGCCGAGACACAGGGAACGGAGTGCACACGTGACGCGCAGCGTGTACGTGACCGGGATCGACCGCGGCGACGGCCGGCAGGTCGTCGAACTCGGGGTCATGGAGCTGCTGACCCGGCAGGTCGACCGGGTGGGTGTGTTCCGTCCGCTCGTGCACGACCGGCCCGACCGGATGTTCGAACTGCTGCGGTCGCGCTACCGCCTCTCCCAGGACCCGGCGACCGTCTACGGCATGGACTACCTGGAGGCGTCCGCGCTCCAGGCGGAACAGGGCACGGACGAACTGGTCTCCGCGCTGGTCGACCGTTTCCATCTGGTGGCCCGGGACTACGACGTCGTCCTCGTCCTCGGCACCGACTTCGCCGGCACCCAGCTGCCGGACGAGCTGTCCCTGAACGCCCGCCTCGCCAACGAGTTCGGCGCGTCCGTGATCCCGGTGGTCGGCGGCCGGGGGCAGACGGCCGAGTCCGTGCTCGCCGAGACGCGCAACGCCTATCGCGCGTACGACGGGCTGGGCTGCGACGTCCTCGCCGTGGTCACCAACCGGGTGGGCCGCGAGGACCGCGACGAGATCGCCGTACGGCTCGCGGACCGCCTGCCGGTGCCCTGCTACGTGGTGCCCGACGAGCCCGCGCTGTCCGCTCCGACCGTCGCGCAGATCGCCCAGACCCTCGACGCCAAGGTGCTGCTCGGGGACGACTCCGGGCTCGCCCGGGACGCGCTGGGCTTCGTCTTCGGCGGTGCGATGCTGCCGAACTTCCTCAGCGCCCTGACCCCGGGCTGCCTGGTCGTGACCCCGGGCGACCGGGCCGATCTGGTCGTCGGCTCGCTGGCCGCGCACAGTGCCGGCACCCCGCCGATAGCCGGCGTGGTACTCACCCTGAACGAGGTGCCGAGCGAGGAGATCCTCACGCTGGCCGCCCGGCTCGCCCCGGGCACCCCGGTGATCTCGGTCTCCGGCACCAGCTTCCCCACCGCCGAGCAGCTCTTCTCCCTGGAGGGGGAGATGACCGCGGCCACCCCGCGCAAGGCGGAGACCGCGCTCGGCCTGTTCGAGCGGTACGCCGACACCGCCGAGCTGGCCCGCCGGGTCTCGGCGCCGAGCAGCGACCGGGTCACCCCGATGATGTTCGAGCACAAGCTGCTGGAGCAGGCCCGCTCGGACAAGCGAAGGGTCGTTCTCCCGGAGGGGACCGAGGAGCGGGTGCTGCACGCGGCCGAGGTGCTGCTGCGCCGCGGGGTGTGCGACCTGACCCTGCTCGGTCCGGTCGACCAGATCCGCAAGAAGGCCGCCGACCTGGGCATCGACCTCGGCGACACCCAGCTGATCGACCCGGCCACCAGCGACCTGCGGGACGCCTTCGCCGAGCAGTACGCGGCGCTGCGCGCCCACAAGGGCGTGACGGTGGAGCTGGCCTACGACGTGGTCTCCGACGTCAACTACTTCGGCACCCTGATGGTCCAGGAGGGCCTGGCCGACGGCATGGTGTCGGGCTCGGTGCACTCCACGGCGGCCACCATCCGGCCCGCCTTCGAGATCATCAAGACCAAGCCGGAGTCCTCGATCGTGTCGTCCGTCTTCTTCATGTGCCTGGCCGACAAGGTGCTGGTGTACGGCGACTGCGCGGTCAACCCGGACCCGAACGCCCAGCAGCTGGCGGACATCGCCATCCAGTCGGCGGCCACGGCGGCGCAGTTCGGCGTGGAGCCGCGGATCGCGATGCTGTCGTACTCCACCGGTACGTCGGGTTCGGGCGCAGACGTCGACAAGGTGCGCGAGGCGACCGAGCTGGCGCGCTCGCGGCGGTCCGACCTGAAGATCGAGGGGCCGATCCAGTACGACGCGGCCGTCGAGCCGTCCATCGCCGCGACCAAGCTGCCGGACTCCGATGTCGCCGGGCAGGCCAGCGTGCTGATCTTCCCCGACCTCAACACCGGCAACAACACGTACAAGGCCGTGCAGCGGTCGGCCGGCGCGATCGCCGTCGGACCGGTCCTGCAGGGGCTGCGCAAGCCGGTCAACGACCTGTCCCGGGGCGCACTCGTCCAGGACATCGTCTCCACCGTCGCCATCACGGCGATCCAGGCCCAGAACCCGAGCGAGAAGGCGTCCCAGCAGTGACCTCCCCCATCCGTGTCCTCGTTCTCAACTCCGGCTCCTCGTCGGTGAAGTACCAGCTGCTGGACATGCGGGACAGCAGCCGGCTGGCGGTGGGTCTGGTCGAGCGCATCGGCGAGCAGACCTCCCGGCTCAAGCACACCTGCCTCACCACGGGCGACACCCGCGAGCACACCGGCCCGATCGCCGACCACGACGCGGCCCTCAAGGCGGTGGCCGAGGAGCTGGGCCGGGACGGTCTGGGCCTGGAGTCGCCGGAACTGGCCGCGATCGGGCACCGGGTGGTGCACGGCGGCATGTTCTTCACCGAGCCCACCGTCATCGACGACGAGGTGCTCGCCGAGATCGAGCGGCTGATCCCGGTCGCGCCGCTGCACAACCCGGCCAACCTCACCGGCATCCGCACCGCGCAGGCGCTGCGCCCCGATCTGCCGCAGGTCGCCGTCTTCGACACGGCGTTCCACACGACCATGCCGGAGTCCGCGGCCCGCTACGCGATCGACCCGAAGATCGCGGACCGGCACCGCATCCGCCGCTACGGCTTCCACGGCACCTCGCACGCGTACGTCTCCCGGGAGACGGCACGCCTGCTGGGCAAGGACCCGGCGGAGGTGAACGTGATCGTGCTGCACCTCGGCAACGGCGCCTCGGCGTCGGCGGTCGAGGGGGGCCGGTGCGTGGACACCTCCATGGGGCTGACGCCGCTGGAGGGCCTGGTGATGGGGACGCGGTCCGGCGACCTGGATCCCGCCGTCATCTTCCATTTGGCGCGTGTTGGCGGAATGTCCATGGATGAGATCGACACTCTTCTCAACAAGAGCAGCGGTCTGTTCGGCCTGTGCGGGGACAATGACATGCGGGAGATCCGCCGCCGGATCGACGAGGGTGACGAAGCGGCCGCGCTCGCCTTCGACATTTACATTCACCGGATCAAGAAGTACATCGGCGCCTATTACGCGGTACTCGGCCGGGTGGACGCGGTCGCGTTCACGGCCGGCGTCGGCGAGAACGCGGCGCCGGTGCGGGAGGCGGCGATCGCGGGCCTGGAGGGCCTGGGCCTGGCGGTCGACGGCGAGCTGAACGCCGTACGCGGCGACGAGCCGCGGCTGATCTCGCCGGAGTCCGCGCGGGTCGCGGTCGCCGTGGTGCCGACCGACGAGGAACTGGAGATCGCCACACAGACGTACGCGCTGGTCGGGCAGTAACAATATGCGGCTCCGCCGCGTGGTCAGTTGAGCAAAAGGCGGTACAGCTGAGCAGTGGAGTTGAGTAATACACGGCAGTAACACGCCTGAGCGCATGTCCGCCCATTTGTATCTTCCGCCAGACGGAATATTCCGCAGCGAAACAAACCGATAGGATCGCCCCCATGCGCCGTTCGAAAATCGTCTGTACTCTCGGCCCCGCGGTCGACTCCCACGAGATGCTCGTCTCGATGATCGAGGCCGGCATGAATGTGGCCCGCTTCAACTTCAGCCATGGCACCCACGCCGAGCACCAGACGCGGTACGACCGCGTCCGTGCCGCCTCGAAGGAGACCGGCCGGGCCATCGGTGTCCTCGCCGACCTGCAGGGCCCGAAGATCCGCCTGGAGACCTTCGCCGAGGGTCCGGTCGAGCTGGAGCGGGGTGACGAGTTCGTCATCACGACCGAGGACGTGCCGGGCGACAAGCACATCTGCGGCACGACGTACAAGGGGCTGCCGGGCGACGTGTCGCGCGGCGACCAGGTCCTCATCAACGACGGCAACGTCGAGCTGAAGGTCCTGGACGTCGAGGGTCCGCGGGTGAAGACGATCGTCATCGAGGGCGGTGTCGTCTCCGACCACAAGGGCATCAACCTGCCCGGCGCGGCCGTCAACGTCCCGGCGCTGTCCGAGAAGGACATCGAGGACCTGCGCTTCGCCCTCCGCATGGGCTGCGACATGGTCGCCCTGTCCTTCGTCCGGGACGCCAAGGACGTGCAGGACGTCCACCGCGTGATGGACGAGGAGGGCCGCCGGGTCCCGGTGATCGCCAAGGTGGAGAAGCCGCAGGCGGTCGAGAACATGGAGGAAGTCGTCGCGGCGTTCGACGCCGTCATGGTGGCCCGCGGCGACCTCGCCGTCGAGTACCCGCTGGAGAAGGTCCCCATGGTGCAGAAGCGCCTGGTGGAGATGTGCCGGCGCAACGCCAAGCCGGTGATCGTGGCGACCCAGATGATGGAGTCGATGATCACCAACTCCCGGCCGACCCGCGCCGAGGCCTCCGACGTGGCCAACGCGATCCTGGACGGTGCCGACGCGGTCATGCTCTCGGCGGAGTCCTCGGTGGGCGCCTACCCGGTCGAGACCGTCAAGACCATGTCGAAGATCGTCACCGCGGCCGAGCAGGAGCTGCTCTCCAAGGGCCTGCAGCCGCTGGTCCCCGGCAAGAAGCCGCGCACCCAGGGTGGTTCGGTCGCCCGCGCGGCCTGCGAGATCGCCGACTTCCTCGGCGGCCGCGGCCTGATCGCCTTCACCCAGTCCGGCGACACCGCCCGGCGTCTGTCCCGCTATCGCGCGTCCCAGCCGATCCTCGCCTTCACCACCGACGCGGACACCCGCAACCAGCTGACCCTCAGCTGGGGCGTCGAGCCGAACGTCGTGCCGTTCGTCAACAGCACCGACGAGATGGTCGACATGGTGGACCAGGAGCTGGCCAAGCTGGGCCGCTTCAACCCCGGCGACACGGTCATCATCACCGCCGGCTCGCCCCCCGGCGTCCCCGGCACCACCAACATGGTCCGGGTCCACCACGTGGGCGGCGAGACCAAGTAACGCTCCCCGCAAGGGTCTTGTACGACAGTGAGGGCGCCCCCTGTGACAGGGGGCGCCCTCGGTGGTTCATCCGTCAGCCGACGGTGCCCGACTCCACGGGGTAGTCCGGGGGCCAGGGCTTGGAGGTGTCGTACAGCTCCTCCCGGTCAGCCATCAGCTTGTACTCGGCCTCGCGCCAGCTCGGGTTGCTGCCGATGACGAAGCTGTCGCCGTTCGGCTCCAGCATCCAGGTGTACTCCGCATCGCCCGGTTCGAGCCCGTGCCGTTCCCGCAGCACGGCGAACTCCTCGGCGCCGGCCCGGCGGATGTGCAGGCCGTCGCGGTAGATGGGCTTGAGGAACATCAACCGGACATGGCCGATGTAGACCTCCACCTGTGACGTGGTCCGGTCGACGGCGAGCGGCTCGCTGGTCAGGAACAGCTGCCGGTGGGAGGGATGGAATCCCACGACTCTGAACAGCCGACCCTCGCGGATGAAATCTGGCATGGCCGCAATCCTCCCTTCTATTCCGGCACCGGTTCGCCGTTGGCGTACTTGAACCGCTCCGGGAAGACCCTCACGACCTGGCCCTCCTCGTTGGTCATGTACCACTTGATCGAGGACCACGGGCGCTTCTCCAGGCGCACCGCACGGCGCAGTTCGGTCATCTCCCACGCGGTTCCGTAGCCGGACTTCGAGATGGTCGCCCAGTCGCCCGAGGTGATCGTCTCGCCCCGGGCCAGCAGGGCGTCAAGCGCCTCGTTCGCCGTGTTGGCACCCTTCACACCGTCCAGCGTCACCGAGAGCTCGATGTTCGGATTCTCCACCGCTCGCGCGACACCGACCGTCCAGACCGGCCGTCCCCGGCCCATACCCATTCCTTCGGGTATCTCCATGCCGAAGGGGTCACCGTTGAACGTCCTCGCCCCGGTGTTCTCCAGGGTCTTCTTGGCCAGGTCGTCGGAGAACGGGTTGACGCCGAGGACGATGTGGTCGCCTTCGTGGACGAGATCGTCGAGGACCGCCTGGACGCAGTCGTTGTGCACCAGGACCGGCTGCGACCCCGCGTACACGTAGTACGTGTGGTTGTTCTCGACCTCGAAGTTGAAGACCCGGACGGGTCCCTCGGCCACAGAGGTGCCGAGGACCTGCGTGGAGCCGCCGTCCCGGGTCTCGAAGGTGTCTCCGGCCCGCAGTTCCCCGGCCTCGACCCAGCCCCGTTCCCGCACCCAGAAGCGGTGCGAGTCGGTTGCCTCGACCTGACCGTCAGCGGTTCTGATCCGGACCAGGGACGCCACCGTCCGGTGGAACAGCTTCAGCACCGGCTGCAGCGACTTCTTGCCGGTCGCCTGGTCCTGCGACCAGACGCGATCACCGACCTCGATGTCCTCGATGGGCTTGGGCCCGTCGGCCGTCGCGACCTTGGTCCCCGCGGGGAAGCACTTGGTCAGCAGGGCCTTGCCGCCGAGCTTCTCCAGTTGCGCGATCGCGGCCGCGGCCAGTCCCGAGCCGCGCAGCCCCCACAGTGCCGTGCTGATCCTGGTGCCGTCCCGCAGCGCCATGCGCACCGCGATCGCGGCCTCGGCCATCTTCCCGAGCAGGCCGGGGATGACGATGCTCCCCACGAGCCACGCACAGCTGCTGATCTTGCCCTTGGAGCAGCCGACGATGTCGTCGATCGCGGCCAGGGCCACGGACTTGAGGATCTGCTCGGTGAGCTTGTAGCCGTTGATGTGGACTTTCTTCTCTTCGAACTTCACATCGAGCGGCATGCTCGTCAGGTAGTCGTGCTTGAGGCCGGCGCCGCACTTGCTGCGTTCGACCCCGGGCAGCGAGCAGGTCTCCAGGTAGAAGTCCATCTCGCCGTACACGTGGTACTTGAGGTCGATGTCGCAGCCCGCGTTGGGACCCGATCCGGTGCCCACGCAGTCGCTCTGTGGATCGATGTCGACCAGCGTGTCGCCGCTGGGCTTCATCACGACGCCCTCGACACCGGTGCCGCCGCCGTCGGCCGTGCGGCCCCGCTCCTCCGCGTCCTCGAAGTCGGCCTGCTGGGTGCGGATGGCGTCCTGGGCGGCCTCGACGGCGAGGTCGCGGGCCTTGGCAGCAGCCGCCTCCGCGGTGGTCGCGTCCTTCTCGGCCTGGTCGGCGACGCCCCGCGCACTGGCGGCGTCGCCCTCCGCGTCACTCGCCGCGCTGCGGGCGCTGGCCGCGTCCCGCTCGGCGTCGTCGGCCTCCGCGTCGGCCTGGGTGGCGTAGTCGCCGGCGGAGTCGGCGGCCGTCTGTGCCGCCTCCGCGTCCTCCTTGGCCTGCTTGTCGTACTCGACGGTGTTGGCCTCGGACTTCTTGGCCGCCTTCGCGGACGCGTCCGCCGCGTCGGCCGACGCCTGGGCGTCCGCCGCGGAGCCGGCGGCCTGCGCCGCGTAGTCGGCCGCGTTCGCCGCAGCCTCGGCCGCCGCCTTGGCGTCGGCGTCCGCCTTCGCGGCCTGCGCCTTGGCCTCGGCCGCCGCCTTGGCCGCCTGGGCGGCCTTGGCCTTGGCCAGCGCCGCCTGCTGTTGGGCGGCCGTCTTCGAGGCCTGACCGGTCAGCACGGCGAGACCCGCCGAGGAGTCGGTCTCCGCGTACGGGGAGCCGAGTTCGATGGCGTCGTTGGCGGGCTTGACCACCCGGGCCGCCGAGTCACGGGCGGCCGCCGCGGCCTGCGCGGTGGCGTAGGCGTGCCCCGCGGCGCGGATCGAGTCGGCGCCCGCGAGGTTGGCCTCGGAGCGGGACACCGTGGCGTCGCCCCGGGCCTTGGTGGCCGCCTTCTGCGCGGTTTCCGCCTCCGCCTTGGCGGTGATCGCGTTCCACTTGGCGGCGGCGGAGGCGTCGATGGCGTCGGCGGCGGCCGCGTGGGCCTTCTTCACCGCTGCCTCGGTCACCTTGACGTCCGCCTTGGCGTCGTCCGCCGCGGCCTGGGCGCGCTTGGCCGCGCCTTCGGCCTTGGTGGCCGCCTCTCGGGCGTTGGTGGCCGCCTCGGTGGCGTCGTCGGCCGCGCTGCGGGCCGCGGTCGCCGCGTCGGTGGCGTCGTCGGCCGCCTTGCGGGCCTTGGTTGCCGCGTCGCGCGCCTCGATGGAGTCCCCGGTGCTGTCCACCGCGGCCAGCAGGGCCTCCGCGGCGTCGGCCTTCGCCGCCAGGCTGTCGCGCCGTTGCGCGGCCCTTCGCGCGTCGGCCCGGGCGTCCGCGGCCCGGCCCTCGGCGGCGACCGCCGCGTCCTTCTTGTCGGCCGCCGTCCGGCCCGCGGCCTGCGCGTCGGAGAGCCTGTCGGCCGCGACCGTGCGCTGCGACTGGGCCCGCGCGTCGGCGTCCTTCGCCTTCTGCCGCTCGGCGGCCGCGAGGTCCTTCTGCGCCTTGGCGTAGTCGCGTTCGGACTCGGCCTTCTGCCGCTTGGCGTCGGCGTCGGCGGCCGCGTCCTTAGCGGTCTGCTCGGCGGCCTTGGCCTTGTTCTCGGCGGCCTTCGCGTCGGAGGCGTGCTGGGCGGCCTCCTTGGCCTGCGCCGCGGCGCCCTCGGCGGCGGCCTTCGCCTGGGCCTCGGCCTCCTGGGCGGCCTTGCGCCGGAACTCGGCCTTCGTGGCGTGCGCCTGGGTGTTGGCCAGGTCGTTCAGCGTCTTGCTGTCACCGGCCGAGGCACGGGTGGCCTGGAAGGCGGTGTCGGTCGCCTTCGCGGCGGCCTGGGCCGCGGCCGCGGACGCCTTGGCGATCTGGGCGGCCTGCTGGCCGTACATCAGACCCCGGCCGCGCGGCAGCCCGGCCTTGTCGGCGATGGCGTACGCCTCGTCCTGCGCCTTGCTGACGTCGGCAGCGGCGTTCTTGGCATCGAGGGCGGCACGGGAGGCAACGAAGAGACGACCGGAGGCGCGTCCCTGCGCGTCCGTGATCCACTTCTTGACCTTGTCGAACTCCGCCTTCGTCGGGTAGTCGTTCGGGTGGTCGGCCGCCTTCTGCTTGGTCCAGTACGCCTGCCAGTCCGTGAGCCGGGCGGCGATCAGGGACTGACCGAGCGCCTCACCGAGCGCCTGCGAGGCCGCCTTCAGGTCCGTGTTCGCCTGCGCCTCGGACACCAGGATGGCGTTGCGCTGGGCCTTCTGGCCGTCCAGCTCGCTCTGCCACTCCGTGGCGGCGACCCCGAGTTCCTCGCCCAGCACCGAGTGCGGGTCCTGCGGGTTGCTCCAGGTGCAGGAGGCGAACCGGGACTTGAGGTTCTCCACGTCGATCCGGAACTCCATCGAGTCCGGGTCGGGGGCGCTGGTCGGGAAGCCTCCGTACTGCAGGAACATACGCGCGTCGTCGGCGTACATGCCGTGCATGAACTGCAGGGACTCCCACGCCTGGCGGTCGTCGTAGTCGGCCGTGCTGTCGGGTGAGTAACGGGCCTTGTAGACCGTGGTGGCCGCGTCGACGGAGTCCTTGCTGGCCGTGGGCTGGACGTCGGCGTAGAAGTCGCCCTCGTCCTTCCAGAACTGGTCGGCGATCCAGCCGTTGAGGCCGATCTTGTCGAACGGGGTCGGTGGCTCGACCCACTGGAACCCGGTGACCGTGTAGGGCGGGGGCGGAGTGGCGACCGCGAGGGACTTCTCCCAGGCGTCGGGGCGGGCGTGCAGCTCGGTCAGCTTGGCGTCCGAGCCGGCCTTGTCCTTGTCGTAGGCCAGGGAGAGCGGCGTGTCCGTCCAGTACTCCGCGTTCGCCGCGGTGTGCAGCTGCTCAGGAGTGCCGTAGAGGCCGGTCCGTGCCACCTCCTTCATGGCCGGACCGGCCTTGCGCAGGACGTAGTTGAGGCGGCACTGGTCCTCGCGCAGCTGTGCGGCCTGCTTGAGGTCGGCAGGGGTGGTGCCCGGGGTGTCCGCGGTGGCCGCGACGGGCTGGACGATGTCGGGAAGGTGGCCGCCGGTGACCGCGATGACGGCGGCGGTACTCAGCGCGGTGGCGGTGGTGAGCAGCCCGCTCCAGATGCCTGGAGGCCGGGCCCCGTTCCGGCGTCTGCGCCGGTTCTGAGACGCGTGTGAGCGCATACGGAAATCAGCCGTTCTGCTGAAAAGAAACGTTCTGCGAAAAAGAAAAGGGAGGGTGACGGCTGCTCAGAAGAGCAAGTTGTACCCCGACCAGGTCATCGCGCCGATCTGGGTACGGGCGGCGAAGGGGGCCGAGGACTTCCCGGTGCCCTTGTAGAGCCACACGATGCCCAGCTTGTCCACGGCGGTCAGATCCGCCTTGCCGTCACCGTCGTTGTCGCCCACGGACACGAGGTCGCCGTAGGTGCTCCACGCCGTGCCGCCGACCGCCGCGACCGTGACCCGGGTGCCGAACACGGCGTCCGCGGTGGCGTTTCCGGTCCCCGGGTAGAGGTAGAGCGTCCCGGTGCTGCTGCGCGCGATGATGTCGGCCTTGCCGTCGCCGGTGTAGTCACCCCGGCCGGTGATCTCGTTCATGGCGTCCCAACCCGAGGCGGAGGCACGGACCTTGGCGGTCAGGGTGCCGTCGGCCTTGCCCTGGTAGAGCCAGAGCGCGCCGTCCTTGTCGCGGGCGAGCAGGTCGGGGTGGGCGGTGCCGGCCAGGTTGTCGGCGGAGACGAGGAGGTCGTAGGCGTCCCAGCCGGTGCCGAGCACCTTGGTGTCGGCGCCGCGCTCGGCCGTGTAGTAGAGCGTGCCGTCGATGACGGCGTACAGGTCGGTGCCGGTGAGGTTGCGGGAGATGTTGGCCTGGGCCAGGGCGGTCGCGTCGGTGTAGCCGCCGCCGAGGTCGAACCTGGGCTCGAAGCCGCCGGTGCCGGTGGGCTCGTAGTCGTAGAGGTGGCCGTCCTTGGCACGGGCGAGGAGCGGGAACATCCCGGTACCGGTGCCGGCGGCCTGCTGCAGGAGCGGTGCCCGCTCGGGGCGTGTCGCGTGTGCTGCCGTTCCGGGTGCGGTGGGCGAGGTCGGTGCGACCTTCGCCGTCGTCATCGCGAGGACGGCGGCCGTGGCGAGCACCGCCGCGACCGAGGCCGCCCGGCGCACCGGGCGGCTGACATGACTGAACATGGAGCGCGAGGTCCCCCTCACTCGGTGGGCGGGGGATGTGCACACCTGTAGGCCGTAACTTCGCGTCACGGCTGTGCTGTTCCTGGTGTGGTGCCCCCGTACCGGGGCTGGTCATGCCCACGGCAAGAGCACACTATGAGGAAGGTGTGAAGCCTGTAAAGGGTCACAAAGGCCGTGGCCCGGCCCTCCACAAGCGGAGGACCGGGCCACGGCGTGCGGCTCCCGAACGGGCTTGAACGGCTGCTCAGTCGGTCGTGTACACGTGCATGCCGGGCACGTGGAGGTCGCCACCGAACTGGGCCGCCTGGACCACCTTCACGTTGGTGAAGTAGATCAGCGGGATGTTCAGGGGCGGCGGGCTGTCGGGGCTGAACGTCACCGGGATCAGGCCGAACAGGTTGCCCGAGATGCTCTGGGTGTACATCACGGTGTCGCCGTTGCGGATGGTGGACGTCGAGCCCTTGGAGGCCTGCACGTGGTAGGTCTTGCCGGACTGCTTGTCGTTGACCGTCTGGTGCAGGTCACCGATGTCCGTGCCGCCGGAGATGACGTACTTCAGCACCTTCTTCTTGGTGCCGTCGGCCGTCTTCACCTCGACGATGCCCTGGTAGTCGGCGCCCTTCAGGAGCAGCGAGCTGGCGTTCAGGTACCAGGGGTCGTCCGCCACCGGCACCTTGTTGTCGACGCCGCTCTCGTCGTCGGTGGCCGCCGGGCAGTCGTCCGCGGAGGTCGAGGAGCTGGCGGAGGGGCTGGGCGTGGCCGACTCGGCCGCGTCCTTGGCCGCCTTGGTGGCGTCCTCGGCCGTCTTGGAGACGGTGCCGGTGGTGTCCTTGACCGTGTCCTCGACCGTCTTGGCGGCCTTGGTCGCGGTGTCCTTGACGGTGTCGGAGGCGCTGCCCGTGCCCGAGGAGCCGGACGTGCCGGACGAGGACGACGTGGCCGGTGACGACGACTCGGACGCGGACGGCGTCGGGCTCGCGGACGTACCGGAGTCCTTCTTGCCGCCGGTCAGGACGTCACCGATGTCACCGATCGTGTCGCCGATGGTGTCCAGGATGGTGCCGCCGCTGCTCTGGGACGCCGACGGGGTCGGCGTGGCCGTGCTGCCGCCACCGGAGCCCGAGGAGCCGGAGTCCGAACCCGAGTCGGAGGAGCCGGAGGTCGCCGTCGGCTTGGGCGTGGCCTGGTCGCCGGAACCTGAATCCGACGAAGAGGTCTTGCCCGTGTCCTTGCCGTCCTGGGTGCCGGCGGACGCCGTGGGGGTCGGCGTGGCCGTGGCGGTGGACTCGCTCGCGGACGGCGACGGCGAGGCCGAGGCGTCCTTGGAGTCGTCCAGTGCCGTGACGCAGTCCTTGTAGTCGGCGGCCTTCTGGCTGTTGGACGTCGACGGCGTGCTGCCGTTGTCGGCGAGGGCGAAGGTCGACGTGAAACCCATGCCCACGATGACCGCCGTGGGCATCGCCACGGAGGCGATCGCCTTGCCGCCCGGCATGTGGAACCTGGTGAACAGCGGCTTCTTGGGTGCCGCGTGGCGTGGCCCGGTTCTGGTACGGGACCCGTCCACGTCGGTCCCGTGGGCCACCTCGTCAGCCGGCACTGTGCCTCCCGTTCGCCTCGTTGGCCGGGCTCGTCCCTGACAGGTCGTACGACTCGCTCACCCCGTCCGCGGCCTGACGCGGCAGCGGTGCGGCTTCGGGGGCTGCGCCCTCACCCGGGCCGGGCCCGGCCGGCGGCTCCGGCTGCGGCGGCGCGCCCGGCACCCACGCCACGGCCATCGCTCCGCCGACGAGGGCGAGCAGGAAGCCCATGATGAAGCCGCCGAAGTTGGACACGGGGAGGGACACCAGCGCGAGCAGGATCGCGGCGACTCCCGCGAACGTCCGTACGTGCTTCTGGAACCAGAGGCTGACGCCCAGCACGATGAGCAGCACGCCGATGATCAGGGAGCCGGCCCCCGCCGTGGTCGCCATCGCCAGCGTCAGATGACCGATCTGGAGATGGAAGTACGGGAAGTACATGATCGGAAGACCGCTGAGCAGGACGAACAGCCCGGCCCAGAACGGACGGGTGCCCCGCCATGCGCGGAACTGCAGCCTCCGGCGGGTGAACTGGCCGGCTTCGGCGGCAGGAGTCTCGGCGCTCATGGAAAACAGCTCCCTGGTGCGGCGTTGCTGTGGTGGTGATGTGTGCCGCGCGTGAAGACGCGGCCGGAGTCAGGACGGGCGGGGGTGCCGTAGGCTCCCCCGCCCGATCACCGAGTGCTTAGTAGCACTCGATTCCCTTGCCACTGCCCTTTTTCAGCGACATGTGGAGACCGCTGAGCTTGAAGGTTCCGGCGGTGGTCGCCCACGCCGTCTGCTTCACGTCGGTCAGGTCCACCGAGTCGGCCTGCTGGGCGAAGCCGAACGGGTTGGCCTGCTCGCCGTTGCCCTTCATACCCGGACCCTTGCTGGCGTCCTTGGCGGCCACGCCGATGTCGAGGCCGTGGAACGTGGCGTCGGCCTGCAGGTCCTCGACGTCGATGTACAGGTTGTCAGCCTGGACCTGCTTGTCCTTGTCGGAGCTGTCACCCGCCTCCAGCCGCAGGGTGACATCGCCGAGCAGCGGGATGTCCGGGGTGACGACCGACTGGCACATCTTCTGGATCGTGGCGTTCTTGAACGCCGAGACCGCGACGGCGTGAGCCGTCTTGCCGCCGGACATCGTGTAGCCCTGGTCGATCGCCCCGTACTGAGCGAAGCCGTCACCGTGGAGCGACTGCGCCGTCACCTTGAACGACTGACCCGAAACGCTGAACGAAGCAGCGAGAGCGCCCTGCGCGAGGGCGACACCTATCGCGGCCGTTGCGGCGACGCTGGGCACCATGACCACAGCGAACCGCTTCCATCTGGTCCCGCCACGCACCTGGGACTCCATATTTCCTCCTTCTCGGACGTACATCTCCTGGCCCGGACTCGCCCCAGTCGGCGGCTCAGCCAGGCAGGGATGGGAGAAGTGCTACGTCCTCGGGAAGGAGAGCGCCCGTACTCGGAGGCGCGAACCGCGCCCGAATCACCGGCGATCACCCCCGAGCGACAACCACTGGTCGCGCCTGACACGCATCACGCACAACCTCTGGACAGGCTTCGCCGGTCCGGCGAAGACCCCCCTGTCCTAGAGCCGGCGCCACTGCCGCCGGCTCTGCTCGGTGGGGACCCAGAGTCTCCCGTGACCCGACCGGCTGTCGGGGTACGGGAATGGACCGAGCGTCGCCGATCGTGGTGCATTCTCGCGCCCGGCACAAGGGGGTTCGTTACTCGCTAGTAACGGCCGGATAACCGAACAACGACCCGCCGGTCTCGGAGGGCAACACTCGGTCGCATCCAGGGGCAGAGCAAAGCCGTTGATCCCTGGACGAAACCAGACAGATCAACGGCTCTGATTTACTGCGAGTAACAGCGGCTGCGATTACCAAGATTTGGTAAAGCGCAGCCGCCCTGACGCCACGTCGGCAAATCTTTCACCCCGGCATCACAAGCCGTGGCGTTTAGTAACTGGTCAGAACAGGGCGCGGGCCAGGGCGCGGCGCGCCCCGACCACCCGCGGGTCCTCGGGGCCCACGACCTCGAACAGCTCCAGCAGCCGGCGCCGCACCGCGTCCCGGTCGTCACCCACCGTGCGCTGCACGGTCTCGATGAGCCGCCCGAAGGCGTCCTCGACATGACCGCCCACCAGGTCGAGGTCGGCGGCCGCGATCTGCGCGTCCACGTCACCCGGCTTCTCGGCGGCCTCCTTGCGCACCTGCTGCGGGTCCATGCCCTGCACCCGCTGGAGCAACTCGGCCTGCGCGAGGCCCAGTTTGGCCTCCGTGTTGGCCGGGTCGTCGCTCAGTACGTTCTTGTAGGCCTGGACGGCCCCGCCGAAGTCGCCCGCGTCGAGCGCCTGTACGGCCGCTTCGAGCAGGGCGTCGTACGGCCCGGCCGGCACCTCGCGCTCGGCGGCGGCGCCCGGCTGCGCGTCCGGGTCGACGACCAGACCGGTCAGCCCGAAGCGCTGCTCGGCGACCTGCACCAGCTGGTCCAGGGTCTCCCGGATCTGCTGCTCGCCGGCGGCCCCCTGGAAGAGCGGCAGCGCCTGCCCGGCGACGACCGCGAACACGGCGGGGATCCCCTGGACCCCGAACTGCTGCATCAACATCTGGTTGGCGTCGACGTCGATCTTGGCGAGCAGGAAGCGCCCGTCGTACTCGACCGCCAGTCGCTCCAGGACCGGGCTCAGCTGCTTGCAGGGCTGACACCACTCGGCCCAGAAGTCGATGACGACGGGGACTTCGGCGGAGCGCTGCAGGACATCGCGCTCAAAACCGGCTTCGTCGACATCGATGACGAGATCGGCCGGAGAGACGGCCCCCGCCCCGCCCTGCCGGGCGGCTTCGGCGCGCGCCTGCTCCGCCTTGGTCTTGGCCTCCTGGGCCGCCTTTACCGCGGCGAGGTCGACGACGCCGCTCGTGGACATGTTCCGTGGCTGCATGCGTCTATCCTCCCCCGTTCCCGCGCATGAATGAAAAAGCGATGTGGTGGGCGCCGGGGTCCCCACCCCACGCCGGTGATCGTCGCCCGTGTACGTCCCTCACGAGCTTTCGCTACGAGTCGTAGCGTAATGGCATGCGGGGCCCCCGCGACACCACGCCCCGGTGATCTCCCTCACGGCCTCACAGAAACGGCCGGTTATGGTCGTGGGATGCAGAGCCGCACCCCCGCCAGCCGTACCGGACGCCCGCGCAGCGCCGCCGCTGACGCCGCGATCCTGGCGGCCACCCGTGCGGCACTGGTGGAGCTCGGCTGGTCCAAGCTCACGCTGGGAGACGTGGCCACGCGGGCCGGGGTTGCGAAGACGACGCTGTACCGCCGCTGGGCCGGCAAGCACGAACTGGTGGTCGACGCGGTCGCCGAACTCTTCGACGAGCTGGAGATGCCCGACCGGGGCAGCCTGGCCGCCGACATCGAGGGCGTGGTCCTGCAGTTCGCGGCCATCCTGGACCGCCCGGAGGCCCGCAGCGGCCTGATGGCGGTGGTCGCGGAGTCGACCCGCGACGACGCCCTGCGCGAACGCATCCGCGCCTCCATCGTGGACCGCCAGATGCGCCTGGTCCTGGAGGGCCGCGCCCGCGCCCAGTGCCGCGGCGAACTCCCCCCGGAACCCGACGCCGCGGAATCCGCCCGCACGGGTGACCTGATCTTCGACATGGTCGCGGGCGCGGTGGTCCACCGCACCCTGGTGAGCGGCAAGCCGGCGGACGAGGAATGGGTACACAGTTTCACCCGGGTACTACTGACGGGCCTGACGACTCCTGACCCGTCCACATAGGCCGGGCGTACCAGGGGCGGAGCCCCCTGGTACGCCCGTACCGAGCAACGGCGCCTAGAAACCGGCCGGCTCCGTGTACACCCCCCACTCCTCCCGCAGCACCCCACAGATCTCCCCGAGGGTCGCCTCGGCACGCACCGCATCCAGCATCGGCTCGATCATGTTCGCCCCGGACCGCGCAGCGCCAAGCATCCCGTCCAGCGCCGCGGAAACCGCCGCCTCGTCCCGCGCAGCCTTCCGCGCACCCAGCGCCCGAACCTGCTCCCGCTCCACCTCATGGCTGACCCGCAGGATCTCCAGATCCCCGGTCACCGACCCGGTGTGGACGTTGACGCCCACCACCCGCTTCTCACCCTTCTCCAACGCCCGCTGATACCGGAACGCGGACTCCGCGATCTCCCCGGTGAACCAGCCGTCCTCGATCCCGCGCAGGATCCCGGAGGTGATCGGCCCGATCGGGTGCCGCCCGTCCGGGTGAGCCCTGAGCCCCCGCTCCCTGATCTGCTCGAAGATCTTCTCCGCGTCCGCCTCGATCCGGTCCGTCAGCTGCTCGACGTACCACGAACCACCCAGCGGATCCGCCACGTTGGCGACCCCGGTCTCCTCCATCAGCACCTGCTGCGTACGCAGCGCGATCTCCGCGGCCTGCTCGCTCGGCAGCGCCAGCGTCTCGTCCAGGGCGTTGGTGTGCAGCGAGTTGGTCCCGCCGAGCACGGCGGACAGCGCCTCCACGGCCGTACGCACCACGTTGTTGTACGGCTGCTGCGCGGTCAGCGAGACACCGGCGGTCTGCGTGTGGAACCGCAGCCACTGCGCCTTCTCGCTCTTCGCCCCGTACACGTCCCGCATCCAGCGGGCCCAGATGCGCCGGGCCGCACGGAACTTGGCGATCTCCTCGAAGAAGTCGACGTGGGCGTCGAAGAAGAAGGACAGCCCAGGGGCGAAGACGTCCACGTCGAGCCCGCGGGAGAGCCCCAGCTCCACGTACCCGAACCCGTCCGCGAGCGTGTACGCCAGCTCCTGTGCGGCCGTGGCCCCGGCCTCGCGGATGTGGTACCCGGAGACGGACAGCGGCTTGTAGGCGGGGATGCCGGCGGCGCAGTACTCCATGAGGTCGCCGATGAGGCGCAGATGGGGCTCCGGCTGGAAGAGCCACTCCTTCTGCGCGATGTACTCCTTGAAGATGTCGGTCTGCAGGGTCCCGTTGAGCACCCCGGGGTCCACACCCTGCCGTTCGGCGGCGACCAGGTACATGCAGAAGACGGGTACGGCGGGCCCGCTGATCGTCATCGACGTCGTGACGTCACCGAGCGGGATGTCCTTGAACAGGACCTCCATGTCGGCGGCCGAGTCGATCGCCACCCCGCAGTGCCCGACCTCGCCCAGCGAGCGCGGTTCGTCGGAGTCGCGTCCCATCAGGGTCGGCATGTCGAAGGCCACGGACAGACCCCCGCCACCGGCGGCGAGGATCATCTTGTAGCGCTCGTTGGTCTGCTCGGCGTTGCCGAACCCGGCGAACTGGCGGATCGTCCAGGTACGCCCGCGGTAGCCGGTCGGATGGAGCCCGCGCGTGAAGGGGTACTCCCCGGGCCAGCCGATCCTTTCGAATCCCTCGTACGTGTCGCCCGGTCGGGGCCCGTACACCGGCTCCACGGGATCACCGGAGAGCGTGGTGAAGTCTGCGTCGCGCTTGCGCGCGGCGTCGTATCGGGCCTGCCAGCGTCGGCGGCCCTCCTCGATGGCGTGAGCGTCCATACCATCGAATTTACTAGGACGTCCTAGTAAATGTCGATGGGCAACCGCCGTACGGCACCTGTACGGCACCCGTACGGCGGTGTTGGCCGGTGGAGGTCAGACCTTGGCGACGGCCGGGGCCGGGTCGGCGACCTTGGCGTCCAGCTCGCGGCTGATCTTCCGCTCGACGAAGAAGGCGGCCGTCGGGATCGTCCCCGCCAGCAGCACCCACAGCTGCTTGCCGACCGGCCACTTCGCCTTGGAGCCCAGGTCGAAGGCGAAGACCAGGTACACGACGTACAGCCAGCCGTGCGCGATGGCGACGACCCGGGTGAAGTCGGCGGCGCCGTCGACATCCATCCCGTACTTGGCGATCATGCTCAGGCACAGCAGGACCAGCAGCACACCGGTGACGTAGGCCAGGACGCGGTAGCGGGTCAGCACGCTCTTCTTCATGCGGTCGAGCGTAACCGTCCGTTCCGGGAGATCTTGCCCCGGGTCACTCCTCGTCGAAATCGTGTGCCGAGATCCGCAGCGGGCGCAGCATCGCGAAGATCTCCGCGCATTCCTCGGCGTCGTACACCCCGAGGCCGAAGTCCATCGCCATCAGGTCGCGGGTGGCCGCGTCGACCACCTCGCGGCCCTTGTCGGTGATGACGGCGAGCGTGCCGCGCCCGTCGTTGGGGTTGGGCCGCTTGGCGACGAGCCCCGACTTCACCAGCCGGTCCACGGTGTTCGTCACGGACGTGGGGTGCACCATCAGCCGCTCGCCGATCTTGGACATCGGCAGCTCACCGGCCTTGGAGAAGGTGAGCAACACCAGCGCCTCGTAGCGCGCGAAGGTCAGGCCGTACGGCTTGACCACCGCGTCGACCTCGGCCAGCAGGATCTGCTGCGCCCGCATGATCGAGGTGATCGCGGCCATCGAGGGCACGTTTCCCCAGCGCTGCTTCCAGTGCTCGTCGGCACGGGCGATGGGGTCGAAGGGGAGGCTGAGAGGCTTCGGCACGTCATCAGACCCTACCCGCCGGTCATATCCCGTTCAGCCCTGTCTCGGCTTTCGGTCGCCCGGCAGGCCAGGGCGAGCCCGCCGCAGCACAGCACGCCCAGCGCACCGGCCCCTACGACGGCCGCCCGCACCCCCATGACCTGGGCCGCGACCCCCGCCAGCGCCATGCCGACGCCCTGGATCGTCATCAGTCCGGCGCTGAGCAGGGTCATGGCCCGACCGCGCAGTTCCTCGGGCACGGCCCGCACGAACCACTGGTCCAGGCCCAGGGTGTACGCCGATCCCGCCCCGGACAGCAGCAGGAGCAGCAGGGAGAGCCCGAGGCCGGGGTGCAGCGCGTAGCCGAGGTACGGCAGCAGGGTCAGGCAGACCAGCGGCAGCGCGATCCGCTCCCGGGCCACGGGACGCAGCCGCGCCCCGGCGTACAGCTCGCCGGCCACCGTGCCGACGGGCAGCGCGCACATCAGCAGGCCGAGGCCGGTGGACCCGGCGCCGAGCGTGTCGGCGTAGGGGGCGGCCAGCGCCTCGGGGACGACGGAGAACATCGCCGGCACCCAGAAGAGGAGGAGCAGCACGCGGATGCGCCGGTCGGCGAGGAGGTGGCGGGCGCCGGGCAGCGGATCCCGCGTCTGCCGGGCGCGGGCGGGGCGGCGGCGGGTACCCAGGCGCAGCAGGGCGGCCGAGGCGAGGAAGGTGCCGACGGTGATCAGCAGGGTGTGCCGTGGACTGACGACCGTGAGGAGCAGGCCGCCGAGGCCGTATCCGACGAGCAGCGCGCTCTGCGCGACGATCCGCAGCAGGGAGCGGCCCAGCACGAACGGCTCGCCGTCGCCGAGGACGTCCGCGAGCGTGGCCATGCGGGTGCCGGCGAACACCGGGGCGACGAGGGCGAGGCCGCAGCGCAGCGCGAGCAGCACGCCGATGTCCGTCCCCGGGGCCACCATCAGCGCCACGCACCCCGCGCACACCAGGTCGCACGTCACCAGCACGCGCCGGGCCGGGAAGCGGTCGGCGACCGAGGCGAGCAGGGTGCCGCCGACGGCGTAGGGCAGGAAGCCGAGCGCGAAGGTCAGGGCGCTCATGAGGGGCGAGCGGGTGAGGTCGTAGACGAGCACGGAGAGCGCGATCTCGCTGATGATCACGCCGAGCATGGACAGGATGTGCGCGGCGAAGACGGCTCGGAACTCGGGCACGGCGAGGACGCGGCCGTAACCGGCGCGCGCGGACGCCGTGGCCTCGGAGGATGCGGACATGCCGCGCAGCGTGCCCGGGCCGACGGCGAGCACCGTAGAGTTTCGGCTCAGGCCGAATGTTCCGCCCCTCCGAAAGGACTGCCGTGCCCTCGCAGCTCCACTTCGGTGAGGACGACTTCCTGCGCTGCCGGTTCGCCGTCTCACCGCTGTGGGAGACGCAGGAGGCGGTGCGGACGCTGAAGCGGCCCGACCGGCAGGGCTATCACGTGCCCTGGCTGCGCCGGATCCGTACGGCGGCGGGGCTGGACCTGACACCGCTGTGGCTGCTGATGCCGCGGCGGGGACACTCGCCCGACTGGCTCGGGCCACCGCCGATCGGTCCCGCGGCCGGCTTCGAGGAGGAGATCGCGGCCGTACGCGGGGCCGACCCGGACGCGGCCCGGGACGACACCGCCCGCTCGCTCGCCTGCACCCCGGGCGCGCGGGAGTCGGCGCGGGGCCGGGCGTGGCTCGCGGATCCGGCACGGATGGTGCGGGAGCTGGCGGACGCGCTGGAGGAGGCCTGGCGGGTGCTGGTCGAGCCGGAGTGGCCCCGGCTGCGGGCGCTGCTGGAGGCGGACGTGGCCTTCCACTCACGGCGGCTGGCCGAGGTGGGACTCGGCACCCTGCTGCCGGAACTCGACGCACGGCTGTCCTGGGACGGCCGGACGCTGACGCTCCCGCTGCACGGCGAGTACGCGCGCGACCTCGGCGGCCAGGGCCTGGTCCTGATGCCGAGCGTCTTCTCCTGGCCCGACGTGATCACGGGCTTCGACCCCCCGTGGCAGCCCACGGTCGTCTACCCCGCCCGGGGCATCGCCGGTCTCTGGGCCGAGCCCGCCGACCGAACCCCCCAGGCACTCGTACGCCTGCTCGGCCCCAACCGCGCCGCCGTCCTGACCGCACTAGACGACCCCGCGACCACCACAGCCCTGGCCCACCGCCTACGCCTCGCCCCGTCGTCGGTATCGACCCACCTCACGGTCCTACGCGACGCGGGCCTACTGACGGCACGCCGGTACGGCCACCAGGTCCTGTACGAACGAACACCGCTGGGGATGGCACTGGCGTCGGGGGGCTGACCTTGATGTGCCGGGTGTGGGCAGCCCACCTAGGGGCGCGGGGAACTGCGCGACAAGCCACCACGCACCCGCACCCAAGACACGACAGGCACCCCTACGGCGCCGACCCGCCAGCCCGGCGCAGCCGATGCCGCACCGCCCGCTGAGCAACCGGCCCCAAATCCTCCAGCGCAGCAACCAACGCACCGAGCTGCTCCAAAGCATCAAGGGCAGCATGGGCACCACCCTCGTCCACCCCCTCGTACAGCTCGATCCCGACGAAGGACACAGCCACGGCACGAGCAAGCCCCGCCGGATCAGCAAACCCGCCTAACGGCGTAGCCACCAGCACACGCCGCAACACCTGCTCGATCTCCCCGATCCACAGATCGAGCCCGGCGGCCGTCGCCGGCCCCAGAGCCGCATGCGTCTGGGCGCCCGCCAGCAGCTGGCCCAGGAGGGCTACCTGACCCCCCGCCCGTTCCTCCTCGTGGATCTCCCGCCCGACGGCGAGCAGCTCGGAGAGAGAGGTGACGGCGGCGAGCCGGCCGCGATGCCGCGCCACGGACGTCTCCGCGCCGTAGCGGCAGGCGGCGGCGAGCAGTTCGTCGACCGAGCCGAAGTGATAGAAGACCAGCGCCTGGTTGACGCCGGCCGCCGAGGCCACCGTACGGGCCGATGCCCTGGCGATGCCCTGCTCGGTGAGCGTGCGCAGCGCGCCCTCCAGGAGTCTCGTCTTGGTCTCCTGGGCCTTGGCCGTCTCCGGGCTCATGCGCGCGCCTCCTCCCGCACCGGGTCGATCACCGTCCGGGGGTCGAAGGGGCGGGAGCGGCCGGGCTGGTCGAAGGTGCGCACAGAGGTCACCGTCTCACGGCCGAAGGTGCCGGCGTGCGGCACGTTCGCGATCACCCGTGCTTCTCCAGGGCGGCCAGGAGGCGGGGGGCGCGTGCGTGGGTGACCGGGGTGCGCAGGCAGCGGCGGGCGGCCGGGGTGCAGGCGAGCGGCGCCTTGAGGAGGGCGAGCGAGAGCGCGACCATCAGCAGCAGCGGGCACAGGAAGGCCACGGTGGCCGCGAACGGGCCGAAGACGCGGATGCCGGACTCCCGCCCCAGACCGGCCAGGCACGCCGTGAGCACCAGCGCGCGCACCGCCAGCTCGGCCAGCCAGTTGGCCAGGGCCCGCTCGGGGGTGATGCCCCGCTCCAGCCACAGCCGCAGCCGGTCGAAGGACCAGGCGGTGGCCCAGCCCGTCAGGGGCCGGAACAGCAGCCGGTCGGCGAGCGCGCCGAAGGCGCCCCAGCGGGGGCGGTAGTCGTAGCCGGTGAGGAAGCGGACGCCCTGTGCGTCGGGCACGTAGCGCCAGTAGCCGCTGCCCTCCGCGAGCAGAGAGAGGGGGTGCGGGGAGACGAAGCGCAGGGCGGAGGTACGGGTGCCGTCGGGGCGCTCCGTCTCGCCCGCGGTGACTCCGGTGCCGGACACCTTGAGGAACGGCAGCACGCGCGCGGCGTACCGGAAGCGCTGCGGTTCGCCCTCCGCGCGCGGGAGGTGGTCGATCTCGATGAACCGCAGGTCCCAGCGCTGGTGCTGGGCGGGGTCCTGAGTGCGCGCCCAGAGATCGTCCAGGTCGGTGCGGATATGCGTCTCTATGTAGAGACCCATGGTGTTCCCCCACGTCAGAGTGGTGTTTGAGCGACTGCTCAAATCGTCTGGGAGGGAAAGTACCCATCTTTGAGCGACCGCTCAAAGAAAGCGGTTGGGAAAACCCCGGCCCCCACACAGGGCCGAGGTTCACGGGGATGCGGCCGGCGCTACGGCGCCAGGTGCCGCTCGACCGTCTCCACCTTGGAGGTGAGCCCGTCGGTCACGCCGGGCCGGATGTCGGCCTTGAGGACGAGCGACACGCGCGGCGCGCGCTCCTCCACGGCGGCGACGGCGCGCTTGACGACGTCCATGACCTCGTCCCACTCGCCCTCGATCGAGGTGAACATGGCGTCGGTGCGGTTGGGCAGGCCCGACTCGCGCACCACGCGGACGGCGTCGGCGACGTACTCCCCCACGTCCTCACCGACGCCGAGGGGCGTCACGGAGAAGGCGACGATCATGCGACGGCCCCTTCTTCCTTGCGGGCGCGGGCCGCGATGACGGCGTCCTCGGCCTCACGGCGCAGCGCGCGCTCGATGATGAAGCCGCCGCCCGGGATGATCGAGTAGGCGAAGTAGAGGGCGGCCTTGCCCTTGGCCCACTTGGTGCGGTTCCAGGCGTCCGCCCAGAAGATCACGTAGAGGATGAACAGCACGCCGTGGATCGGGCCCAGCACCGGAGCGACGTCGAAGCCCGAGGCGACCGTGTACTTGATGATCGTGCAGGTCGCGAGAATGATCCAGGAGATGCCCTCCGGCACGGAGATCAGGCGGAGGCGGCGGATGGCGGAGGCTGTCTTGAGATCCACGGGTCACCTTCGGTGGGAGAGACGTCGCAGTTTGTGAACGGAAGCACAAGCGTTCGCCCATTGTGGCAAACCGTGCCCCTAGGGGTGCGCTCAGGGTCGCGCTCCACCCACGGGCCCTGTTCGGCCCACCCGCGTCGCCGCTACTTTCGCAGCGTGGCGATGTTCCGACTCCAAGGGAGCAAGGTGCTCGCCGTCGACATGACCGGGGACGCCGTGAAGGCGAAGAACGGCTCGATGGTCGCGTACGACGGGCAGATGGCCTTCAAGAAGCTGAGCGGTGGCGGTGAGGGACTGCGCGGGATGGTGACCCGGCGGCTCACCGGCGAACAGATGACGGTGATGGAGGTGAGAGGCCACGGGACGTGCTGGTTCGCGGACCGGGCCTCGGAGATCAACCTGGTCGGCCTCCAGGGGGACAAGCTCTACGTCGAGTCGAGCAACCTGCTCGCGACCGACGCCGGGCTCAGAACGGGCACGACGTTCACCGGGCTGCGCGGTGCCTCGCAGGGCAACGGTCTGTTCACGACGACCGTCGAGGGACACGGGCAGGCGGCGATCGTCTCCGACGGTCCGGCCGTGGTGCTGCGGGTCAGCCCGCAGTACCCGCTGATCGTCGACCCGGGCGCGTACATCGCCCATCAGGGGAACGTACGACAGTCCTTCCAGTCCGGTGTGACGTTCCGCACGTTCTTCGGGGAGGGCGGCGGCGAGGCCTTCCAGATCCGCTTCGAGGGCGACGGGCTGGTCTATGTGCAGCCGAGCGAGCGGAACACGATCGCGGGGGACCTGTGAGATGACCTTCCGGGAGATCAACTCCAAAATGGTCGAGGCCACCGTGCTGCCCGGGCAGCGGCTGTTCAGCCAGCGCGGGGCGATGCTCGCCTACAAGGGGGACGTGTCCTTCACACCCAACCTCCAGGGCGGCCAGGGCGGGCTGATGTCCATGCTCGGGCGGCGGGTGGCCGGCGAGGCGACCCCGCTGATGACCGTCGAGGGCAGCGGCACCGTCTTCTTCGGGCACGGCGGCCACCATGTGCACGTCATCAACCTCACCGGCGACACCCTGTACGTCGAGGCCGACCGCCTGCTCGCCTTCGACGGCACACTGCGCCAGGGCACGATGTTCATGGGCTCGCAGGGCGGGGTCATGGGCCTGGTCCGGGGCCAGGTCACCGGGCAGGGCCTGTTCACCACCACCCTCCAGGGGCAGGGCTCAGTGGCCGTGATGGCGCACGGCGGCGTCTTCGAGATCCCGATCACACCCCAGCGCCCGGTCCATGTGGACCCGCAGGCGTACGTCGCCCACCACGGCGACGTACGCAACAAGCTGTCCACCGCGCTGGGCTGGCGCGACATGGTGGGCCGCGGCTCCGGCGAGGCGTTCCAGCTGGAGCTGAGCGGCAGCGGCACGGTGTACGTCCAGGCCTCGGAGGAGAAGCTGTGAGCGCGTACGGTCCCGCCGGCGGCCCGGTGGTGCACGACCCGATGACGCTGCCCGTCGACGACAACGTCAACAAGTACACGTTCTGCGTCGAGCTCAAGAGCGGGCAGTGGTTCCTGCAGAAGGGAAAGATGATCGCCTACTACGGGGCGATCGAGTTCAACGGCATCGGGCACGGCCGACTCGACCGACTTGTCCGTACGTCTTTCCATTCGCCACTGCACGCGAGCGACTGGGTCGTGGCGCAGGGCTCGGGCAAGATGCTGCTGGCCGACCGGGCTTTCGACGTCAACTCCTACGACCTGGACGACGGGAACTTGACCATTCGCGCGGGCAACCTGCTCGCTTTTCAGCCAAGTCTCGCGCTCAAACAGTCGATCGTGCCGGGTTTTCTGACCCTTATCGGAACCGGAAAGTTTGTGGCCGCATCTAACGGTCCGGTGGTGTTCATGGAACCTCCGATCCGGGTCGACCCCCAGGCGCTCGTCGGGTGGGCCGACTGCCCGTCACCCTGTCATCACTACGACCACGGGTACCTGACAGGCGTGATGGGCGGTCTACGTGCGATGACGGGCCTGGGCGGGGCTTCCGGCGAGGAGCACCAGTTCGAGTTCGTGGGAGCCGGGACGGTCCTGCTGCAGTCGAGCGAGACCCTGATGGCCGAGCAGGCCACGGGGGCCGTTCCACCCGAACCGGGGGTGCCCGGTGGTGGCGGAGCGGCACCGTCCGGACACGGTCCGCAATCGCCGGGCGTACCGCGCCTTCCCGGACAGCTGGGAGACCTCCAGCGTCGCTTCGGGCTGTGAGCGGTAGTCTGCGGAGTGTGACGGTCGAACGCGTGCGCACCGTCACACCATCCGAAGTAGTTCGTCTTTCAACTTCTTAGGTAGACTTCATTCATGGAGACCGAGACGGCCACGCGCTGGCTGACCGATGCGGAGCAGTGCGCCTGGCGCACCCACCTGGAGGTCAACAGGCTGTTGACGTACCAGCTCGAGAAGGATCTGCAGCCGTTCGGCCTGACTATGAACGACTACGAGATCCTCGTGAACCTGTCCGAGTCGGACGACGTGCGGATGCGGATGAGCGACCTGGCCTCCGCGACGCTGCAGTCCAAGAGCCGGCTCTCGCACCAGATCACGCGGATGGAGAACGCGAACCTGGTGCGGCGCGAGAACTGCGAGTCCGACCGGCGGGGGTTGTACGCCGTGCTGACGGAGCACGGCATGGAGACGATGAAGAAGGTTGCTCCGCACCATGTGGCATCGGTGCGGAAGCACTTCATCGATCTGCTGTCGCCGGAGGCGCTGATAGAGCTGGACAAGGGGCTGAAGCCGATCGCTGAGCACCTGAGGGGGCAGCGGGGGCGTCCCTGAGGCTCGCTGGGAACCTCAGGGAGTAGCAGCTGGGCGGGGGTGGGTCCGCGCGGCCCGGCGCTAGCGGGGTGCCTCCCCCACTCTCGACTTCGCTCGAGCGGGGGGACCCCCACCGCCCACCCGTGCCGCCCCAGCGGCACGACTGCCCGCAGTCAGGGCGGCCAGCACAGCAGTCCCGCCGGCCAGGGCGAAGCACAGCGTCAGCGGGAGTCGGCCGATCAGCAGCCCTGTCACCAGGGCCCCAGCCGAGCTCCCCGCGTTCACTCCGGTGTTCACCCACGCCCCCGCCCGCGTCCGAGCGCCCTCCGTCGCGGTCTCGTCGGCCAGCAGATAGGCCGTCGTCAGGGCCGGGGCGATGAACGCGCCCGCGCAGGCCATGGCCACCGTGAGGGTCCACAGGCCCGGTGCCAGGCCCGCTGCGGCGATCACCAGGCCGAGGCCCACCGCGAACCAGCACAGCCGTACCCGGGCGGCCGAACGCCACTCCACCGCCCCGTTGACCAGCCCGCCCACCGCGCTGCCCGCCGAGAGCGCGCCCAGGACCCAGGGCACCAGGGCGGTGTCGTACGAGCCCTCGGCGGCGAAGGCCAGCACCAGCAGCTCGACGCCGCTGAGGGCCAGTCCGACCCCCGTCGCCACGGCGACCGGGGGCAGCAGGCCGCGACCGCCGCCGGGGCTCTTCCCGCGGGGCTGGGGACGCGGTCCGGGCATCGCCGGGGACGTGACGAAGGCGCAGGTGCCCGCCACGTTCAGGAAGGCGCTGAGCAGGATGCCCGACGCCGGTGGCGCCCATCCCACCAGCACGCCGACCAGCGCCGGACCGGAGACGTACAGCAGTTCCTCGGCGACGCCGTCCAGGCTGTAGGCGCGCCGCAACAGGCTCCGGTCGGCGACCAGTTCGGCCCACAGGGCGCGCATCGTGGGGCCCAGCGGGGGTGCGCAGGTGCCCGCGAGGGCGGCGGCCGTGGCGATGAGGGGCGCCGGCGCCCCGGGACGCCAGGTGAGGGCCGCCAGAGCGCACAGGAAGGTGCCGTAGAGGACGGCCATCGGGAGCAGGGCGCGACGCGGGCCGTATCGGTCGACCAGGGACGCCCGCAGGGGCATCAGGAAGACCGCCGCGCCGCCGAACAGGGACATCACGGCCCCGGAGACGGCGTAGGACCCGGTGGCCCGGGTGACGGAGAGCAGGACGGCCAGGGTGACCGTGCCGTAGCACAGGCGGGCCGCCAGGGCGGCGGCGAAGGTGCGGCGCGCGTGCGGGACGCGCAGGACGGCGGCGTACGTGGGCCGCGCAGGGTGTGTGGACACGCCGAAGTTCCTCTGAGCGAGGCGGAAGAGGGGACACCGAGGGACGCGGTGACCCTGTGCCGGGCCCCGCGATCCGGTGCGCGCTCTATGCCAAGGAGAGGAACATGCCGGTCAAGCTAGCAGCAGCGGCCCCGAGTCGACGACCCTCAGCCCTCCGTCAGGCCCGTCACGAGTTCGTCCGCCGCGCGGTACGGGTCCAGCTCGCCGGCGACGATGCGCTCCGCGAGGGTGCTCAGGCGGCGGTCGCCGTGGAGGTCGCCGATGCGTTGGCGCAGGGCGGTGACCGCGATCGTCTCCACCTCGCGGGCCGCGCGGGACTTGCGGCGTTCGGCGAGGACGCCGTGCTCCTCCATCCAGGCGCGGTGCTTCTCCAGGGCCTCGACCACCTCGTCGACGCCCTCGGCGCGGGCCGCGACCGTCTTGACGATGGGCGGGCGCCAGTCACCGGGGCCTCGGGCCTCGCCCAGGCCCAGCATGTGGTTCAGTTCGCGGGCGGTGGCGTCGGCGCCGTCCCGGTCCGCCTTGTTGACGACGTACACGTCGCCGATCTCCAGGATTCCGGCCTTCGCAGCCTGGATGCCGTCGCCCATGCCGGGGGCCAGCAGGACGACGGAGGTGTCGGCCTGGGAGGCGATCTCCACCTCCGACTGGCCGACGCCGACCGTCTCGACCAGGATCACGTCGCAGCCCGCCGCGTCCAGGACGCGGATCGCCTGGGGCGCGGCCCAGGCGAGGCCGCCGAGGTGGCCTCGCGTGGCCATGGAGCGGATGTAGACGCCGGGGTCGGAGGCGTGGTCCGACATGCGCACCCGGTCGCCGAGCAGGGCGCCGCCGGAGAACGGCGACGACGGGTCGACGGCCAGGACGCCGACCCGCCTGCCCTGCTTGCGGTACGCCGTGACCAGGGCGGAGGTGGAGGTGGACTTGCCGACGCCGGGAGAGCCCGTCAGACCGACCACGTAGGCGTTGCCGGTCAGCGGGGCCAGCGCCGCCATGACCTCCCTGAGCTGCGGGGACGCCCCCTCCACCAGGGAGATGAGCCGGGCCACGGCCCGCGGCCGGCCTTCCCTGGCCTGGGCCACCAGAGAGGAGACGTCCTGCATCAAACAGCTCCGTTCACTTCACCGACGTACAGGAAACTCAGGCCTTCGGCACGCGCACGATCAGTGCGTCGCCCTGGCCGCCGCCACCGCACAGCGCGGCCGCGCCGACGCCGCCGCCCCGGCGCTTGAGCTCCAGCGCCAAGTGGAGCACGAGACGGGCACCGGACATGCCGATCGGGTGACCCAGGGCGATGGCGCCACCGTTGACGTTCACCTTTTCCGTGGACACGCCGAGGTCCTTCATTGACTGCACGGCGACCGCGGCGAAGGCCTCGTTGATCTCGATGAGATCGAGGTCGGAGACCTCCAGGCCCTCCTTCTTCAGGGCGTGCTCGATGGCGTTGGACGGCTGCGACTGCAGCGAGTTGTCCGGTCCGGCCACGTTGCCGTGCGCGCCGATCTCGGCGAGCCACTCCAGGCCCAGCTCCTCGGCCTTGGCCTTGCTCATCACGATCACGGCCGCCGCACCGTCCGAGATCTGCGAGGAGGTGCCGGCGGTGATGGTGCCGTCCTTGGTGAAGGCCGGGCGCAGCTTGCCCAGGGACTCCACGGTGGTGTCGCCGCGGATGCCCTCGTCCTTGCTGAAGACGACCGGCTCGCCCTTGCGCTGCGGGATCTCGACCGGGGTGATCTCGGCCTCGAAGACGCCGTTCTTCTGCGCGGCGGCGGCCCGCTGGTGGGACAGGGCGGCGATCTCGTCCTGCTCGGGGCGCTGGATGCCGAGGCGCGTGTTGTGCTTCTCCGTCGACTCGCCCATGGCGATGCCCTCGAAGGAGTCGGTCAGGCCGTCGTAGGCCATCGCGTCGAGCATCTCGATCGCCCCGTACTTGAAGCCCTCGCGGGACTTCGGCAGCAGGTGGGGGGCGTTGGTCATCGACTCCTGGCCGCCGGCGACCACGATGTCGAACTCGCCGGCGCGGATCAGCTGGTCGGCCAGCGCGATCGCGTCCAGGCCGGACAGACAGACCTTGTTGATGGTGAGCGCCGGGACGCTCATCGGGATGCCGGCCTTGACTGCGGCCTGGCGGGCCGGGATCTGCCCCGCCCCGGCCTGCAGCACCTGGCCCATGATCACGTACTGCACCTGGTCGCCGCCGATCCCCGCACGGTCGAGGGCGGCCTTGATCGCGAAGCCGCCGAGGTCGGCTCCGGAGAAGGACTTCAGCGAGCCCAGCAGTCGCCCCATGGGCGTGCGGGCGCCCGCGACGATCACCGAGCTGGTCGTTCCAGAAGACATGAGCTGCGATCCCCTTCCAGCTACAAGGAGCCGAGGAGTGAACGAGGGTTTACTTCGAATGTACTGAGTGGCACTCCGTGCCGTCATCGGGCCGTCGGTGTGATCGCGCGCACGTTGCGTAACCACCTCCGTGGCGCTGCACTGAACCCATGCTGACGCGAATCGACCACATCGGGATCGCCTGTCACGACCTCGACGCGACCGTCGAGTTCTACAAGGCCACCTACGGCTTCGAGGTGTTCCACACCGAGGTCAACGAGGAGCAGGGCGTGCGGGAGGCCATGCTCAAGATCAACGAGACGTCCGACGGCGGCGCCTCCTACCTCCAGCTGCTGGAGCCGACCCGGGAGGACTCCGCGGTCGGCAAGTGGCTGGCGAAGAACGGGGAGGGCGTCCACCACATCGCCTTCGGTACGGCGGATGTGGACGGGGACGCCGAGGACATCCGCGGCAAGGGCGTACGCGTTCTGTACGACGAGCCACGACGCGGCTCCATGGGGTCGCGGATCACCTTCCTGCACCCCAAGGACTGCCACGGTGTCCTGACAGAACTGGTCACTTCGGCCCCGGTTGAGTCACCTGAGCACTGACCCTCGTACATAAGGGCCGGTAGGGTTGGGGGCGGTCGTCCTCATAACCGGGGCGACCGCATGCCGGGGTCCGGGTTTCGGGGGACGAGCGTCGGGGCAGCAGCCCGTGCTCCGCCGTTGATCTGACACCATTCCCCGGGGGCCCCGTCCGGCGGATGGACGGAGCTCGTTGGAGAAGCTGACCAGGGGACGGATGGGACCGCGCAGTGCGGGGCTACGAGAGCCAGGAGCGAGAGCCGGCGGCTGACGTCGACCACCTCTCTCGGTTCGAGGCCGAGATGAAGCGGCTGAAGACCGAGCGGGAAAAGGCGATCCAGCACGCCGAGGACCTCGGCTACCAGGTCGAGGTGCTGCGCGCCAAGCTGCACGAGGCGCGCCGCACTCTGATGACCCGGCCCGCCTACGACGGCGGTGACATCGGCTATCAGGCCGAACAGTTGCTCCGCAACGCCCAGATCCAGGCCGACCAGCTGCGCCAGGAGGCGGTCACCCGCCGGCAGCAGCTGGACCAGGAGCTGGCCGAGCGCCGGCAGACCGTCGAGTCGCACGTCAACGAGAACGTGGCCTGGGCCGAGCAGCTGCGCGCCCGGACCGAGTCGCAGGCCCGCCGGCTCCTCGACGAGTCCCGCGCCGAGGCCGACCAGGCGCTGGCCGCCGCCCGCGCGGAGACCGAGCGGCTGACCAGCGAGGCCCGGCAGCGGCTGCAGAACGACGCCGAGACGGCGCGTACGGAGGCCGAGCAGATCCTGCGCCGCGCCCGCACGGACGCCGAGCGACTGCTGAACGCCGCCTCCACGCAGGCCCAGGAGGCCACCGACCACGCCGAGCAGCTGCGCACCTCCACCGTCAGCGAGTCGGACGCCGCCCGCCGGCAGTCCACCGAGCTGAGCCGGGCCGCCGAGGAGCGCATGGCGCAGGCCGAGGAGGCGCTGCGCAAGGCGCAGGCCGAGGCCGAGAAGCTGGTCACGGAGGCCGAGCAGGCCGCCGCCAAGACCCTGTCGAGCGCCGAGGCCGCCAACGAGACCCGCACGCGCACGGCCAAGGAGCAGGTCGCCCGGCTGGTCGAGGAGGCCACCAAGGAGGCCGAGACCACCAGGTCCGACGCGGAGCAGGTGGTCGCCGACGCCCGTGCCGAGGCCGAGAAGATCGTCGCGGAGGCCTCCGAGAAGGCCCGAACGATCACCGCCGAGGAGAGCGCGACCCAGCTGTCCAAGGCCGCCAAGACCGCCGAGGACGTCCTCAACAAGGCGTCGGACGAGGCCAAGAACACCACCAAGGCCGCCGCCGAGGAGGCCGAGCGGATCCGCACGGAGGCCGAGGCCGAGGCGGACCGGCTGCGCGCCGAGGCGCACGACATCGCCGAGCAGCTCAAGGGCGCGGCGAAGGACGACACCAAGGAGTACCGCGCCAAGACGGTCGAGCTGCAGGAGGAGGCCCGCCGGCTGCGCGGCGAGGCCGAGCAGCTGCGCGCCGACGCGGTCGCCGAGGGCGAGTCCATCCGCGCCGAGGCCCGCCGCGAGGCCGTGGTGCAGATCGAGGAGGCGGCCAAGTCCGCCGAGGAGCTGCTGGCCAAGGCCAAGGCGGACGCCGACGAACTGCGGCAGAAGGCGACCGGGGACAGCGAGAAGGTCCGCACCGAGGCGATCGAGCGCGCCACGACGCTGCGCCGGCAGGCCGAGGAGACCCTGGAGCGCACCCGCAAGGAGGCCGAACGGCTCCGCGCGGAGGCCGGTGAGCAGGCCGACGCGGCCAGGTCGGACGCCGAGCAGGCCGCGCGCGAGCTGCGCGAGGAGACCGAGCGGGCGGTCGAGGCCCGTCGTACCGAGGCCGCCGAGGAACTGACCCGGCTGCAGACGGAGACCCAGGAGCGGCTGGCGGCGGCCGAGCAGGCGCTCACCGACGCCCGTGAGGAGGCGGCCCGGATCCGCCGGGAGGCCGCCGAGGAGAGCGAGCGGCTGCGCGCCGAGTCCGCCGAGCGGATCCGTACGCTCCAGCAGCAGGCCGAGGCCGAGGCCGACCGGCTGCGCAACGAGGCCGCGTCCGACGCGTCCGCCTCGCGCGCCGAGGGCGAGGCCATCGCCGTACGCCTGCGTTCGGAGGCGGCGGCCGAGGCCGAGCGGCTGAAGGTGGAGGCCCAGGACACCGCCGACCGGGTCCGGGCGGAGGCGCAGTCCGCCGCCGAGCGGCTCGGCGCGGAGGCGTCCGAGACGCTCGCCGCCGCGCAGGAGGAGGCCGCCCGGCGCCGTCGCGAGGCCGAGGAACTGCTCGGTGCCGCGCGGTCCGAGGCCGACCAAGAGCGCGAGCGGGCCCGCGAGCAGAGCGAGGAGCTGCTGGCCTCGGCGCGCAAGCGGGTGGAGGACGCGCAGACCGAGGCGGTCCGGCTGGTCGAGGAGGCCGACCGGCGCGCCACCGAGATGGTGTCCGCCGCCGAGCAGCACGCGCAGCAGGTGCGGGACTCCGTCGTCGGGCTGCACGAGCAGGCGCAGGACGAGATCACCGGGCTCCGCTCGGCCGCCGAGCACGCGGCGGACCGTACCCGCAGGGAGGCCGAGGAGGAGGCGGACCGGGTCCGCGCCGACGCCTACGCCGAGCGGGAGCGGGCGAGCGAGGACGCCTCGCGGGTCCGGCGGGAGGCGAACGAGGAGTCGGAAGCCGCCAAGGCGCTCGCCGAGCGTACGGTCGGCGACGCGATCGCGGAGTCCGAGCGGCTGCGCTCGGACGCGTCCGCGCACGCCCAGCGGGTGCGCACGGAGGCGTCGGACGCGATCGCCGAGGCCGACCAGGCGGCGGCCCGCACCCGGGCGGACGCCCGCGAGGACGCCAACCGCATCCGCTCGGACGCGGCGACCCAGGCGGACACGCTCATCACCGAGGCGCGCAGCGAGGCCGAGCGGCTGCAGATCGAGACGGCCGCCGAGGCCGAGCGGGTGCGCACGGAGACGCTCAGCGAGGCGGACCGGGTCCGGGCCGAGGCCCTCGCGAACGCCGAGCAGCTCCTCTCGGACGCCACCGGCGACGCGGAGCGGCTGCGTGCCGAGGCCGCCGAGACGGTGGGCTCGGCCCAGCAGCACGCGGAGCGGCTGCGCAGCGAGGCCGAGCGGCTGCGGGCGGACGCGGAGGCGGAGTCCGAGCGGCTCGTCAACTCCGCGCGCGAGGAGGCCGAGCGGACCCTCGACGAGGCCCGCAAGGACGCGAACAAGCGGCGTTCGGAGGCGGCCGAGCAGGTCGACACGCTCATCACGGAGACCACGGCCGAGGCGGACAAGCTGCTCACCGAGGCCCAGCAGCAGGCGCTGAAGGCCACCGCGGACGCGGAGTCGCAGGCCGACACGATGGTGGGCGCGGCCCGCAGCGAGGCCGACCGGCTGGTCTCCGAGGCGACCGTCGAGGGCAACTCGCGGGTCGAGAAGGCCCGCACCGACGCCGACGAGCTGCTGGTCGGCGCCCGCCGGGACGCGACCGCCATAAGGGAGCGCGCGGAGGAGCTGCGCGACCGCATCACCACCGAGATCGAGGAGCTGCACGAGCGGGCCCGCCGCGAGGCCGCCGAGACGATGAAGTCCACCGGCGACCGCTGCGACGCGCTCATCAAGGCGGCCGAGGAGCAGCTGGGCAAGGCGCAGGCGAAGGCCAAGGAGCTGGTGTCGGAGGCGAACTCCGAGGCGGGCAAGGTCCGGATCGCCGCCGTCAAGAAGGCGGAGGGCCTGCTCAAGGAGGCCGAGCTGAAGAAGGCCAGCCTGGTCAGGGAGGCCGAGGAGCTGAAGGCCGAGGCGATCCGCGAGGCCCGGGCCACGGTCGAGGAAGGAAAGCGCGAACTGGAGATCCTGGTGCGCCGGCGCGAGGACATCAACGCCGAGATCTCCCGTGTCCAGGACGTCCTGGAGGCGTTGGAATCCTTTGAGGCGCCGTCGTCCGGCAAGGACGGCGGAGTCAAGGCGGGCGCCACCGTGGGCGCCCCCCGATCGGGTGGCAAGTCGTCGGACAGCTAGCGGGCGGGATGGTTTCCGGTGTGTTCTGGGGGCTTTGCCCCGGTCTTTGGCAAGCCGTCCCGCGGTCAGCCACTCAAAAGAGGTGTCATTCTCCAGATCAAACACGTATCCGCTCGATGACACACCGCTTCGGCCCCTAGGATTCCCCCTATCACCTCACCGGTCTCTTTCGACAGGAACCCCATGAGCGACACTTCCCCCTACGGCTTCGAGCTTGTGCGGCGTGGGTACGACCGCGCTCAGGTGGACGAACGTATCTCCAAGCTCGTCTCCGACCGTGACAGCGCTCTCGCCCGCATCACCGCTCTGGAAAAGCGCATCGAAGAGCTGCACCTCGAGACGCAGAACGCCCAGGCCCAGGTAACCGACGCAGAGCCGTCGTACGCCGGCCTCGGCGCGCGGGTCGAGAAGATCCTGCGCCTCGCCGAGGAAGAGGCCAAGGATCTGCGGGAGGAGGCCCGGCGCGCCGCCGAGCAGCACCGCGAGCTGGCGGAGTCGGCGGCCCAGCAGGTCCGCAACGACGCCGAGTCGTTCGCCGCGGAGCGCAAGGCCAAGGCCGAGGACGAGGGCGTCCGGATCGTCGAGAAGGCCAAGAGCGACGCCGCCCAGCTGCGTTCCGAGGCGCAGAAGGACGCGCAGTCCAAGCGCGAGGAGGCGGACGCCCTCTTCGAGGAGACCCGCGCCAAGGCCGCGCAGGCCGCCGCCGACTTCGAGACGAACCTGGCCAAGCGCCGCGAGCAGTCCGAGCGCGACCTGGCCTCGCGTCAGCAGAAGGCCGAGAAGCGCCTCGCCGAGATCGAGCACCGCGCCGAGCAGCTGCGTCTGGAGGCGGAGAAGCTGCGCACGGACGCCGAGCGCCGCGCCCGCCAGACGGTGGAGACGGCCCAGCGCCAGGCCGAGGACATCGTGGCCGACGCCAACGCCAAGGCCGACCGGATCCGCTCGGAATCCGAGCGCGAGCTGGCCGCTCTCACCAACCGCCGCGACAGCATCAACGCCCAGCTGACGAACGTCCGCGAGATGCTCGCCACGCTGACCGGCGCCGCGGTGGCCGCGGCCGGCTCGCCCGTCGAGGACGAGCCGATCTCCCGGGGCGTTCCGGCGCAGCAGTCCCGGTAAGCACCGGTAGTCGTACGACACCGTGAGGGGCGGTGGGACTCGGTCCCGCCGCCCCTTCCGTGTGTCTAGCGCAGTCCCAGGAGGGGCGGGTCGTCGGTGCCGTCCCCGTTGACGACCACCCAGGTGTCACCTGCCCGCAGCAGCTGGCCGCCGGTGCCGTAGCTGCCGGTGCGCACCGTGGTGCCGTCGGCCTCGCCGACGCGGTGTCCGTCGGCCGTGTCGAGCGTCCGCAGCCGACCGTTCCCGAGCACCGCCACCCGGTCGGGGCCGGCGGGGGCCAGTGCGGCGACACCGTCGAGGTCGGCGTGCCACAGGTGCCGGCCGTCGCGCAGCGCGTAGCCCGAGACGCGGTCGGGCGAGGAGGCGCCCGGTTTGGTGGTGGCGACGACGAGCGTGTCCTGACGGATGCCGGCCCACAGCGCGGGCCGCGCGGTGAAGGTGTCGTAGGTGTCCGGAAGGGGCGTGAGGTCCTCGTCGTCGCCGGTGAGGGGGATCCGCACCGGGTCGCCGTGGTCCGGGTAGGCCAGGACAGCCGCGACGCCGCGCTTGTCGCTCTCCTTCAGCAGGAGGGTGAAGGGGTCGGCGGAGAGCACCATGACCGTGTCGGCGGGGCTCTCGATGGGCAGGTCCTGGCTGCCGCGCCGCTTGCCGGTGGCGTTGTCCAGGGTCACCAGCTGTCCGCTGCCGCCGTCCGCCGTCTCGCACGTCACCACGACCGTGGTGGTGCCGCCGGTGGCGGAGACGACGTTCGGCGCGCACCCCTCGCCGTCACGGTGCTTCCGCCGCAGGTCGGCGCTCCAGCGCGGTCGGCCGTCGGCCAGGCCGTACGCCTGGACACCCGTGTCGGTCAGCACGAGGGCCACGTCTCCGTCGGCTGCGAGCAGGCTGTCGCTTCCGGCGGTGAACCGGGCGACGCCCTTGATGTGCCGCTCCCACAGCTTGCGGCCGGTGCGGGTGTCGACGCCCCACACCGTGTCGCAGGGTTTCTTGTAGCGCGCGAAGGCGACCAGGCCGACGCCGTCGACGACGCGCTCGCTCATCCCGCACACCGACTCCCGCACGGGGGCGCGCAGCGTCCAGCGGCGGTCGCCGTCATGGGAGTCGTACGAGACGAGCGCGTCGTCGCGCACCCGGACGACGGTCGAGGCGTCCCGGCCCACGGTCCACACGCCCTGCGCCCGTACGGTCGCCGGCCGGTCCCGCCCGACCTGCCAGGCGGCATCGAGAACGGGGCCGCGCATCCACAGGAACGCCTGCCAGCCGGGCCAGAGCGCGAGCAGCACGCCCGCGACGGCGAGGACGGCGGGCAGCACCTTGCCGGGACGCCGTTCGGTGAATGACTGGATCGCACGGACCAGGAGGCCGAGGCCGACGAAGGTCAGCACGAACGCCAGGATGATGGTGGGTGTGGTGCCCTCCGGGCAGGGCGCTGCGTCACCGCCGCACTCGCCGCCGGGAATGGACGTCCACCCCAGCGCGTGGAACTCCACCGCGAGCCCGACCGCTGCCCCCGCCGCCACGACCGCCGGCCCCGCCCACACAGCGCTCCGCTGCGTGCGCGGTCTGCTGTCCTCAACCACTGTCGCCCCCGCCCTTGTTCTGTTCTCCGGCGCTCCCCAGCACCGCCCCCGCTGATCAAGGTACCGGGGAGGCCAGGGTGCCGGAATCCGTTTGCCCTCCCGGGTGGCAGCCGCCCAACACCCGTCTTAGCGTGGCCGCATGATCGAGCTGGCGGGGCTGACCAAGCGGTACGGCGAGAAGGTGGCGGTGGACCACCTCACCTTCGCGGTCAGCCCTGGCATCGTGACCGGGTTCCTCGGACCCAACGGGGCCGGGAAGTCCACCACCATGCGGATGATCCTCGGGCTCGACCACCCCACCGCCGGTGACGTGCGGATCGACGGCAAGCACTACGACCAGCTCAGGGACCCGATGACGTACATCGGCGCGCTGCTCGACGCCAACGCGGTGCACGGCGGCCGGAGCGCCTACAACCACCTGCTGTGCCTCGCGCAGAGCAACGGCATCCCCACGCGCCGGGTGGCCGAGGTGCTGGACACCGTGGGGCTGACGGCCGTGGCCCGGAAGAAGGCCAAGGGGTTCTCGTACGGCATGGGCCAGCGGCTCGGGATCGCGGCCGCGCTGCTCGGTGATCCGCGGATCCTGATGTTCGACGAGCCGGTCAACGGGCTCGACCCCGAGGGCATCCACTGGATCCGGAACCTGATGAAGTCGCTGGCCGCGCAGGGGCGGACCGTGTTCGTGTCGAGTCATCTGATGAGCGAGATGGCGCTGACCGCCGATCATCTGGTGGTCATCGGGCAGGGGCGGCTGCTCGCCGACACCTCCATGGCGGACTTCATCCGGGAGAACGCGCGCAGTTACGTACGGATCCGTTCTCCGCAGCGTGAGCGGCTGCTGGACGTGCTGCACGAGGACGGCGTGACCGTCGTCGAGGCCGGCGGCGACGCACTGGAGGTGGCGGGCGGCAAGGCCGAGCGGATCGGGGAGCTGGCCACGCGGTACGGGATCGTGCTGCACGAACTGAGCCCGCAGCAGGCCTCGCTGGAGGAGGCGTTCATGCAGCTGACGGCGGAGTCGGTGGAGTACCACGCGCACGCCGCGCCCGCTCCCGTCCCGCGGGACTGGGGCGCCGGCTGGAAGGGGGCCTGAAGCCGATGGCAGCAGTTCAGGTCATCCGCTCGGAATGGACCAAGATCCGGTCCGTCGCCTCCACGGTGTGGACGCTGTCGCTCGCCGTGGTGGTCACGCTCGCCCTCGGGGTGCTCATCTCCGCGCTGTCGAGGAGCCAGTACGACAACATGCCCGTGCGGGAGCGGCTCTCCTTCGACCCGACGGTGATCAGCTTCGCGGGCATGACCCTCGGCCAGCTCGCGCTGATCGTCTTCGGGGTGCTCGTCGTCTCCAACGAGTACAGCACCGGCATGATCCGTGTCTCGCTGGCCGCCGTACCGCAGCGCGCCACCTTCCTGTTCAGCAAGATCGCCGTGGCCACCGCACTCGCCCTGGCCGTCGGCATGGTCACCAGCTTCGCCGCGTTCTTCCTCGGGCAGGCGATGCTCGGCTCCCTCGGGACCGGGATCGGCGACCCCGGTGTGCTGCGCGCGGTGCTCGGCGGCGGGCTCTACATGGCGCTCATCGCGATGTTCTCCATGGGTGTCGCCGCGATGCTGCGCTCGCCGATGCTCTCGCTCGGCATCCTGATGCCGTTCTTCTTCCTGATCTCGAACATCCTCGGCAATGTCGACGCGACCAAGAAGATCGGCCGGTATCTGCCGGACCAGGCCGGCAGCCGGATCATGCAGGTGGTCCCGCGCATCGACGACGACACCCCCTACGGGCCCTGGGGCGGCCTCGGGATCATGGTGCTGTGGGTGATCGCGGCCCTCGTCGGCGGTTACGCGGTGCTCCGGAAGCGGGACGCATAGCTTTACTTTCTCTTGGCCGGAACCGTCAGCGCCCGGATATCCTCCTAACCCTTACGGGGGCGTGTGCCCTGCTGTCCTGAACCTTTCGATGGGTGCGGAGCATGATCGAGGCTGTAGGCCTTACCAAGCGCTACGGCGACAAGACCGCCGTGTACAACCTTTCCTTCCAGGTGCGACCGGGTGCCGTGACCGGCTTCCTCGGGCCCAACGGCTCGGGCAAGTCGACGACCATGCGGATGATCCTGGGGCTGGACAACCCGACGTCCGGCACGGTGACCATCGGCGGCTATCCGTACCGCAAGCTGCCCAACGCCCCCCGCCAGGTGGGCGCGCTGCTCGACGCCAAGGCGGTGCACGGCGGCCGGGCCGCCCGCAACCACCTGCTGAGCCTCGCCCAGCTGTCGGGCATCCCGGCCCGGCGGGTGGACGAGGTGCTCGGGGTCGTCGGCCTCCAGGAGGTGGCGAGGAAGCGCTCCAAGGGCTTCTCGCTCGGCATGGGCCAGCGCCTCGGCATCGCCGCCGCGCTGCTCGGCGACCCCCAGGTGCTGCTCTTCGACGAGCCGGTCAACGGCCTCGACCCCGAGGGCATCCTCTGGGTGCGCAACCTGATGAAGGCGCTCGCGGCCGAGGGCCGTACGGTCTTCGTCTCCTCGCACCTGATGAGCGAGATGGCGCTGACCGCCGACCACCTCATCGTGATCGGGCGCGGCCAGCTGCTCGCCGACATGAGCGTGACGGACTTCATCTCGGCCAACTCCGCCGACTTCGCGCGGGTGCGCACCCCGGACACCGAGCCCCAGCTGCGCGAGAAGTTGTCCTCCGCGCTCACGGAGGCGGGCGGCCATGTGCTCCCGGAGCAGGACGGCGCGCTGCGCGTGACCGGGCTGCCGCTGCCCCGCATCAGCGACCTCGCGTACGAGGCGGGCGTACGGCTGTGGGAGCTGTCGCCGCACCAGGCCTCGCTGGAGGAGGCGTACATGCGGATGACCCAGGGCGCCGTCGACTACCGCTCGACCATCGACCAGAAGGCGAGCCTGCAGCAGCAGCCGCCGCCCGGCGCCCAGCCGCCCATGCCGGTGCCCGGTCAGGGCCAGCCGGGCTGGTACGCCCCGCCGCCGCCCCAGCAGGGCGGGCAGCCGTTCGCGATGCCGACGCCGCCCTCGGGGCCGTACGGCGGTGCGCCCGCCGGCGCGTACGGCGCTCCGGGCGCGGGTGCGCCCAACCCGTACGCGGCCCCGCAGGGTCAGCCTCCGGTGGCCGCTCCCCCGGTTCCGGCCGCAGAACCGTCCCAGCCCGCTCCCGCGGCCCCCGCCGCCGACCTGACCAAGTCCGAGGACGCCCGATGAGCACCCACCAGCCCCCGATGCCGCAGGCACCGGCAGCCGCGCCCGAGTGGCAGGCGGCGCCGGGCGGTCCGTACCCCGGCTACAACTCGCCGATCCCGGTCGTGCGCACCCACCTCGGGCACGCCCTGGCGTCCGAGTGGACGAAGATCAGGTCGGTGCGTTCGACGATGTGGACGCTCGGTGTCTTCATCCTGCTCGTGGTCGGCATCGGCCTGCTGGCCGGTTTCGCGGTCAGCGGCTCCGGCGACCTGTCCGGTCAGAGCCCGCTGACCCTCGGCTTCTTCGGTCTGCTGATCGGCATGATGTGCATCATCACGCTCGGCGTGCTGACCACGGCCTCCGAGTACGGCACGGGCATGATCCGTACGACGATGACCGCGTGCCCCAGCCGGGGCCGGGTGCTGGCCGCCAAGTCGATCGTGTTCTTCGTCATCGCCTTCGTGGTGACGCTGGTCACCGTGTCGTTCGTGGCGATGGTGCACGCGTCCATGCTGAAGGGCCACGGCGCGAGCACCCCGTCCGGCGGGGAGTGGCTGAAGGCCACGGTCGGCATCAGCCTCTACATCGCTCTGCTCGGGCTGCTGTCGCTGCTCGTCGGCTCGATCATCCGGCACTCCGCGGGCGCCATCACGATCATGATCGGCGCGGTGCTCGCCCCGCTGGTGATCGCGCTGTTCATGAACGCGTCGTCACTGGAGAAGGTGCAGAAGGCACTGCTGGAGTACTCGATCCCGAGCCAGATGGGCGTCTTCTACGACAACACCCTGAGCTCGTCCGGCCCGACGGGCTGGGACCCTCTGTGGATCATCCTCGGCGTGACGGCCGCGGCGTACGCCGGCGCCTACGCGCTGCTGCAGAGCCGGGACGTGTAGCTCAGAACTTCGGCGCGTTACGGGACCGCTGCACCCGCGTGGTGCGGCGGTCCTTCGCGTTCCAGCACGCCTTGTGCCAGTGGCGGCGGTCGTCGACGCCCGAGTGCTCCGGCCAGGCCACCACGTGCGGAACACCGGAGGGGATCATCTGGTCGCAGCCGGGGCAGCGGTAGGTCTTGCCCTCCGCGCTCGCCCCGGCGACATGGCGCACGCTCCACTCCTCGCCCTGCCAGCTCTCCGTCGACTGCCAGCCGCCGTACCGGCCGGTCCGGTCGTCCTCGGCGCTCCGGCCGGACGAGTCGGCTGCCTTCGGTCGGTTGCGACGCGGGGACACGGGACACCTCTCGGAGCTATACAGGAAGCACGGGCTGCATCCAGCCTACGCGGCCCCCAGCGGGGTACGCGTAGCGCACCAACCCGTACAAGTCCCCCTCCCGGGCGGCCCATTCTGCAGACAATCCGCAAATCCCTCCGCCAGGCCGTGTCCTCGGCACGTGTCAGACGGTTATGCCGGGTGGGGGAGCTCCGGTCGGAGCCAAGGAAGCAGGAAGAGCGATGCACGTAGGAAGTTTTGTGCTGGCGGCCCAGTTCCCGGGCCAGGGCCCGGGGGAAGCCCTGCACCGGGCGGTCCGCTCGGCGGAGGTCTCCGAGGAGGCCGGTCTGGACACGGTGTGGCTGGCCGAGCACCACTTCGTGCCGTACGGCACCTGTCCGTCCGCGGTCACCCTGGCCGCGTTACTGCTCGGCCGCACCCGGCGCATCCGGGTCGGCACGGCGGTCAGCGTACTGCCCACCGCGCACCCGGTCGCCCTCGGCGAACAGGCCGCGCTGCTGCATATGACGAGCGGCGGACGGTTCACGCTGGGCGTGGGGCGCGGCGGGCCGTGGGTGGACCTGGAGGTGTTCGGCACGGGCCTCGACGCGTACGAGCACGGGTTCCCGGAATCACTCGATCTGCTGGTGCGCTGGCTGCGCGAACCGTCGGTGTCGGCCTCGGGTAAACGGTTCTCCTTCCGGGAGGTGCCCGTCGTGCCCCGCCCGTCGGACGAGCTGACGGACCTCCCCGGGCCCGAGGTCGTCGTCGCCTGCACCTCGCCGAGCAGCGTGCGGCTGGCCGCCGAGCGCGGGCTGCCGATGCTGCTCGGCATGCACGTCGGGGACGAGGAAAAGGCCGAGATGGTCGCCCTGTGGCGGCAGTTCGCGCGGGCCGCGGGACGGCCGGCCGAGGAGATCGCCGGTGCGGCGCATGTCTCGGCCGGCGTCTGCCAGATCGCGGACCGGCGCACGGAAGCGGCGGAGACGCTGCTGAAGGCGATGCCGGGGTGGCTGAAACAGGGCCTCGAAGCCCATGTGACGGTCGATGGCCGGATGCGTGCGATGCGGGATCCGCTCGCGTACACCGAACTGCTCTGCGGGCTGCACCCGGTGGGCACCCCGCGACTGGCCGCCGACCGGCTCGCGGCCACCTCGGAGCGCACCGGAATCTCCCGGTTCGCCCTGCTCGTCGAGGGGTCGGGCGACCTCGCGGCGACGGAGGAGAACCTGCGGCGCCTGGGCGCCGAGGTACTGCCCCAGCTGCGCTGACCGGCTGCCGACTCCCTTCTGCCGTCGGGCGCTTGCCGCCCCAGCACGAACGCACCTCCCCCGGGTGGAGCGGCAAGCGAGAAGCTCACTGCGTCGGAAGCACGGAAGCCGCGCGTCAGCAGTCCCGAAGCTCCGGCGACTGGTTCAGCAACTGGCTGCGCACCGAGGTGAAGCGGGCCAACCTCTCGTCCGCCGAGGCGTCGAGCGGGAACACCGCCACCCGATGGCAGTTCTGGAAGGCCAGCCGCACACCGAAGTGCCGCTGCAGCGCGCCGCGTATGGCGTCACTCGCGAGCGCACGCAACAGCTGACCGCGCGCCTGCTCGTCCGGCGGGGGCGTCTGGTTGTCGGCGAAGGATCCGCCGTCCACCTTCAGCTGGGCCACCAGGGAGCTGATCATCTCCCACGCATAGGGCAGGGAGGTCCGGACGCAGTCGACGAATTCTGCTTCGTCGACCTCGCCTCGCTCGGCCTGTTCGAGTAGGGCCGGTGAGACGTCGAGCGACATGGGTTCTCCTCTCGCACCCCCGACGAGCAGGGGTTGCCTGACAGAAAGGGAAGTTCGCGATTTCGAACACGCTCAGTACACAGATCGCGACCTCCCGTTTACTACGGTAGGCAACGGTCGGTGACCACACCAGCAGAATGCGTATATGGAACGGCCCCTTTAGGCACACAATCGGCCAGGGATGAACAAGAGTTTCCAGGATGAATGGGGTGACCCACGGGGTCCCGGTTGACGGTCGGGGCGGGCGGCGAGGAGGGCGAATCGCGTGCACCCGTGTGTGTCGAGTAGCGTTGCCGACCATGCGTCTCGTCATTGCCCGATGCTCGGTCGACTACGCCGGCCGGCTCACCGCCCACCTGCCCTCGGCGCCCCGCCTGATCCTGGTCAAGGCGGACGGCAGCGTCTCCATCCACGCGGACGACCGGGCCTACAAGCCCCTCAACTGGATGTCGCCGCCCTGCACGCTCAAGGAGGGCACGGGCGAGGACGAGGGCGTGTGGACCGTCGTCAACAAAGCGGGCGAGAAACTGATCATCACGATGGAGGAGATCCTCCACGACTCCTCGCACGAACTGGGCGTGGACCCCGGTCTGATCAAGGACGGCGTGGAAGCGCACCTGCAGGAGCTGCTCGCCGACCGCATCGAGACGCTGGGCGAGGGCTACTCCCTGATCCGCCGCGAGTACATGACCGCGATCGGCCCGGTGGACATCCTGTGCCGGGACGCGGACGGGCAGACGGTCGCGGTGGAGATCAAGCGCCGCGGTGAGATCGACGGCGTGGAGCAACTCACGCGCTACCTCGAACTGTTGAACCGCGACCCGCATCTCGCCCCGGTCCGCGGCATCTTCGCGGCCCAGGAGATCAAGCCCCAGGCCCGGGTCCTCGCCACGGACCGCGGCATCAACTGCCAGGTCCTCGACTACGACGCCATGCGCGGCATCGAGGACGACAAGCTGCGGCTGTTCTGAGCGGGGCGCTCCGCCACAGCACGCCGACAGCCCCTCACAGCGACCGGCAACCCCATTCCCGCCGCGACGGCGCTCGACCCGTATGTGGTCGAGCAGCGTCGCGGCGGAGAAATTCTGCTCGCCCCTACATCACCGGGGCGGAGCTGTCGGCAGGGCTGCTCGATGACGGCGGGCCGCTGGCCGAGTTGGTGGTCGACGGGGTCGTTTCCGTCTGCGTCGGGGTCGGGGTGGGCGTGGGGGTGGGGGTCGGCGAGGAGCTGGTCGGTGTGGCCGACGGCGTCGTCCTCGTCGGCCTCGGTGAGCCGGGCTTCGTCGTCTGCGACTTGGACGGGGAGGGAGTCGTACCCCCGCCGCCCGTCCCCCGCGTACCGGTCGGGCTCGCCGAAGGCGCCGTCGCCGACGGGGTCGGGGCGTCCGAGGTGCCGTCCGGGCCCGGGTCCGTCGGGCTGCCGGAAGGCGTTCCGGTGTGGCCGGGCGAGCTGTCGTCCTTCTTCGGGTCCGCGCCCAGGCTGCCGTCGTCCAGGCCCTGGCTCGCGGACGGGTTGACGCCGACCTGCCCGGCCGGGTTCTTGTCCGCGTTCTCGTGGGACGTCATGCCGAGCGTGACGACCGTGCCGAGGACAGCGGCGAGCAGGGCGCCGGAGCCGGCCGCGACCATGTTGCGGCGGGCCAGCCGGCGGATGCCGCCCACGGACTTGAGAGCCGGGGGCCGGTGCGTGACCAGGGTGTCGTCAGCGGGGATGTACGGCAGTGGGTAGGGAGCCGGTACCCCGCCGGGCGGCGACGCCGACTCCTCGTGCCGGGCGTCCGGTATCTCGTCGCCCGCCATCGGCCCGGGCACGTCGCCCGTGAGGTCGGCGACCAGGGCCAGGGCCCGGCGCCCGGCGACGGTGCCCCGCTTGTCGGCGAGCGCCCCGCGCAGACCGCCCGAGGCCTCCAGCTCGGCGCGGGCCCGGTCGAGCTGCCCGCCGCAGAGCGCGAGGATGCCCAACTCGTGGTGGAAGAAGGCCTGTTCGGAGACCTCACCGGAGAGCCGGGAGGCCTCGGCGCCGGACCGCAGCGCCCGCTCCCAGGCGCTCCAGTGCAGCCCGACGGCGAAGGCGGGCGCGGCCGTACGGGCGAGTCGTACCGCGACGCTCTCCTCGCCCTCGACCGGAGGCAGGGTGGCGGGCACCACGACCGCGAGCGCGGCGAGGACCGCGTCGGCCTCGGCGGACACCCGCTCGGGCGTGACCGAGGGGTGCCCGGCCCACCAGGTGTAGTGCTCGGCGGCGGCGAGGGCCTGCGCCGGGGCGTCGTCGGCGTACCCGGCGGCCTCCAGCTGGGTCAGCACGCCCGCCGCGAGGCGGTACCGGGAGCCGACCGGAGAGACCAGTCCGCAGCCCGCGAGTTCACCGAGCGCGGCGTCCGCGTGGGTGTCGCCGACCAGCGCGGGCAGGTGCGCCTGGTGCGGCACCTCGCCGCCGAGGGCGACGGCGAAGCGGAGGGTGGCGCGGGCGGAGGCGCTGAGCCGGGAGGCGAGCAGCGGCGCGGGCGCGGCGGCCTCGCCGAGGGACGGCAGCGGGACGTCCTCCGCCTCCGCCGTGTCCAGGGGTGCCTCGACGGGAATGCGTACGTCCTCGAAGACGCCGTACTCGTCCACCGCGCCGGTGCTGGCGCGCAGCTGGTCGCGCTGCCGGAGCAGGGCGCCGGCCTGGACGAACCGCAGCGGCAGTCCCTCGGACTCGAACCACAGGTCGCCGGCCCAGTTGGACTCCTCCTCGGTGAGGACCCGGCTGACGGCACGCTCCAGGATCTCCACGCCGGCCGCGCGGTCCAGGCCGGTGAGGAAGACCTCCTCGACCTCGGAGTCGGCGGAGGGCGCGGGGACGTCCGGGGTGGCGCCGAGCAGGAAGGCGCACTCCGGGGTGGCGTCCAGCAGCTCGTCGAGTGCGGCGCCGCCGAACTCCAGGTCGTCCACGACGACGACCGCGCCGATCTCCCGCACCAGGGCGAGCAACTGCTCCTGGTCGGGACGGTGCAGGGGAGCGTCGTAGACGGCGTGGAAGAGGTCCTGGAGGAGGTCGGTGCCCGTGCGGTGGAAGCCGGTGAGGCGGACCACGCCGTCCGGTGCGAGGTCCAGGCAGTCCTCGCCGACCAGGTCGAGCAGGGCGGTGCGGCCGGAGCCCCCGGGACCGGTGAGGCGCACGGAGCGGCCGCGGGCCAGGAGACGGACCAGGCGCTCGCGTTCGTCCTGCCGTTCGAGGAGGGCGAGCGTGGGCTGCGCCGGGCCCGGTGGCACCGGCGGCCGGGCGGCACGCTCGGTCTCGGCGCGCTCGGCGGCGGTCCGCTTGCGCGGCCGGCCCGGCCGTTCGTGGGGCGGGCAGGCCTCTATCTCACTGCCGTCGACCGGGTTGACGGTCAACAGGAAGTCGCCGGAGACGAGCTGCGCCGTACGGGCGAGCCCGGGCGTGCTCTGGCCGAAATCGGAGGTGAGGGATTCCCGGGGAGGGCGGCGGCTCGGAGCCTGGCCGTGCTCCTCGGGTCCCGGAGTGATCGGGTCCATGGGTTCAAGCCCCCCAAAAGCGTTGTGTGCCCTGGCAAATACCGGCCCCTCCCGGCCTGCTGCACACCGCGCTGTCGCTTCTGGTCCGGGCCCGCTCGATCGAGGGTTACGAGGCAGCGGGCGACCGAACCCTAAACCTTCGCACAGTATCTACGACAGGGCGGGGTGCCGCGCGGTCCGAGACATCACAGTCCGATGAGGATTGCCCTCGACGTACGGTTCGGCAACTGCGTCCGGGTCTCCCCCGTCGCCCGGTTCACACCCGATAAGGGCGTTACACGCGGGGCAGCGACTCCACGCCGATGCCGCCCTCGATGGCGAGGATGCGGTGCAGCCGGGTGGCCACCAGCAGGCGTTGCATCTGCGGCGGGACACGGCGCAGCACCAGACGGCGCCCGCAGCGGCCGGCCCGCCGGTGGGCACCCATGATCACCCCGAGTCCGGTGGCGTCCCAGGAGTCCAGTTCGGACAGGTCGAGCACCAGGTCGCCGACTCCGGTGTCGACGGCCGAGTGCAGAACCGTACGGGCGTCCGCCGCGCTGCGGACGTCGAGGCGGCCCCCGACGACCAGCTCGGCGTGGTCGCCCCTGATGTGCATATGCGCTCCCGTTGAGTGCGGTGTGGCGTACTCCGTGACGGTGCTCGTGCTGTTGCTGTGCAACGTCTGACTGCCTGAGCGGCAGAGCGGTTGCTGCTTGTAAGCGAACCGATACCGAATTCACCCCCGGGAGTGACACTCCCGGGGCGTGCGTCCGGTCGTGTACGGATCAGTACTTGTAGAAGCCCTGCCCGCTCTTGCGTCCGATGTCACCGGCGTCCACCATCCGGCGCATCAGCTCCGGCGGGGCGAACTTCTCGTCCTGGGACTCGGTGTAGATGTTGCTGGTGGCGTGCAGCAGGATGTCCACGCCGGTCAGGTCGGCGGTGGCCAGCGGGCCCATGGCGTGGCCGAAGCCCAGCTTGCAGGCGAGGTCGATGTCCTCGGCGGTCGCGACGCCGGACTCGTAGAGCTTGGTCGCCTCGACGACGAGGGCGGAGATGAGCCGGGTGGTCACGAACCCGGCGACGTCCCGGTTGACGACGATGCAGGTCTTGCCGACGGACTCGGCGAACTCCCGCGCGGTGGCGAGGGTTTCGTCGCTGGTCTTGTAGCCGCGGACGAGCTCGACGAGCTGCATCATCGGCACCGGCGAGAAGAAGTGCACACCGACGACCCGCTCGGGGTGCTCGGTGGCCGCCGCGATCTTGGTGATCGGGATGGCGGAGGTGTTGGAGGCGAGCACGGCGTCCGGGCGCACGATCTTGTCGAGCGCGCGGAAGATCTCGTGCTTGACCTCCAGCTTCTCGAAGACGGCCTCCACGACGATGTCGGCGTCGGCGGCGGCGTCCAGGTCGGTGGTCGCGGTGATACGGGCCAGGGCGGTGTCGGCGTCGTGCGCCTCCATCTTCCCCTTGCTCACGAACTTGTCGTACGAAGCCTTGATGCCGTCGGTGCCACGCCTCAGTGCCTCGTCGGTGACGTCGCGCAGAACGACGTCCCAGCCCGCCTGCGCGGCGACCTGGGCGATGCCGGACCCCATGAGACCGGCCCCGATGACGGCGAGCTTCCGTGCCACTCCGACTCCTTTGAACGCGCTCCAAGTCTGCTTCTCCGGCGGACCATAGCGCTCCGGAGCCGCTGTGTGAGCGGTAAGTAACGCGCGTCACGTCTCAACTGACGGACATCACACCGGCAGCGGTAACCGCCACCCAATTGGGCGCCTCTCCACCGATGTTCGACCGGTGTCCGCGTAGTCCCTTTTCCGCCCAATGGGTTGATTCGGCGGCGGTTCGCGCCCCGCGCACAGGGTGGCGCGGGGTAGCGAGCCCCGGCTCTTTTCCCGCATTGTTCCGTAACCCCGTGATCACGTGGCGTGGTGGGCCGCAGCCGGGTCATGCTGACGTCTCCTCCTGATGGCGTCTTAACAACGCTTTCCAGGAGGGCAGTTGGAGTGTTCTCTGCTCACGGAATCGATGTGAGATGGCGAGTAAGAAGGTGGTGACCGTCGCCGTTCTGGTGACGGTCCTCACGTGGAGCACGGTGATGACCGTGCTGGGGCAGGTCGCGGCCATGGCCACTCTGCTCCCGTCCCTGGGCCTGCTCGTGCAGCAGATCGTCCAGGCGCTGAGCGGGTCCGACGGTTCCCGCACGCCTGACGGCCCCACTGCGACCGGCACCGGCGGTGAGGAGCCGCCGCGATGACCCGGGCCGCAGGCAGCGGCCGGCCGCTCGCACCGAGGGCCGTCGGCCGACGGGGCCGCAAGCCGGGCCCGATCTCCGAAACCGCCGGCCTCACGCACCGGGCCTGGCTGGAGCCGGTGCGCGACGCCGTCCGCCTCCGCGACCTCACCCTGGACGACCTCGCGGACCGCTCCGGATACTCCAAGACCCGGATCAGCGAACTCCTGCGCGGCAACGGCTACTACCCCGCCTGGGAGATCACCTTCAGCGTGATACGCGTACTCGGCCTGCCGGTCCAGCCGATGCTCCGCCTGTGGGCCGCGGCGGCGCGCGAGGCGCACAAAGAACTCGGCTGGATCCGGCACCGCATCCAGCAGGTCGCCTGCGAACCCGAGACACCGCCGCTTGCCCTCCGGGCCTTCAGCGGGAGCGTGCGCGCCGCTTACACCGCCTATGCGCGCATGTTCCTGCTGAGCGACGCCCGCGCCCGCTGTGCGGTCGACGAGACCTTCGACCTGCTGTGGCTGTCCTGGGAGACCGCGGCCGGCGACGAGAACCTCCGCCGCCACGCCTGGCATCTGCTGCGTTCCCGCGTACTGGTCCGCGCAGCCCATCGCGACGGCCATCCGGACCTGCGCGCCGCCGTCTTCTCCACCGGCGAGGTCCACGAGAGCGTTCCGGGCCGCGTGGTGGTCCTGCCCGACCTGGTGAGGCGCTTCGATGCCATCACCCGCCTGCCCCACGACCAGATGGACGTCGTGGTGCTGGCCGAGCTGTGCGGCCTGGACCTTGCGGAAACGATCCCGTACGTCACTGGCCAGAGTCCGGCCCGATGCCTCTCCCTCGACCGTTACGCCCGCGCCGCCCTCGAAGACCGATGGTGATCACGTCCGGCTCGATACGCTACGTGCTCGGGTGGCTACAGGAGCGCCTACGCGGACTGGCCAACGCGGTCGGCTGGGATCCGTCGCTCTTCAAGAAGCTGGAGAGCGGGGAGACGATGGGCAGTCCGGAGGTCGCCGAGGCGCTGGACGAGTATTACGGCACGCCTGGACTGCTGCTGGCGATGTGGGAGATGGCCGTGGGGGATCCGAACCACGAGCTGGACCAGCAGGTCGAGACACGCCTGGGACGGCGCCAGCTGCTGGAGAGCGCGGACCCTCCATTGTTCCGAGTCATCCTCTCCGAGGCGGTGCTGCGCACTTCACTGCGCGACGCGGGAGCCTGGCGGGAGCAGTTGGAGCACTTGGCGGACGGTCGCACAGTCGCCTACACCGAGAACGACCTGCGCGGCGAACTGGTCGAAGACAACGCCTCAGTTGAGGAGTTGCAGCGTAGGTACGATGCCGAGTCGCACAAGTTCATCCTGCGGATGTTGGAGGAAATGCCGTGCGAGCCATCGACCTGAGCGGCGTGACCTGGCGCAAGAGCAGCTACAGCAACACGAGCGGCGGCGATTGCGTCGAAGTCTCCGACACCATCCCCTCCGCCGTCCCCGTCCGTGACAGCAAGACCCCCGCCGCCCCCGCCCTCGTCTTCGCCACCGGATCCTGGTCGTCGTTCGTCGGCGCCGTCAGGGACGGATCGTTCCGCTAGCGGCGCGCTACCGCAGGCGGGCGACGCCCACGGGACGCTGGCCCTCGGTGCCGTCCTCGTTGACGATGGCGTACGTCCGCCCGCCTCCGGTGACCCACAGGTCCGGGGAGGTGTAGGTATCGGGGGCCAGGGAGTGCAGCAGGATGTCGTGCACGAAGCGGCCGGTGTCCGGGGCGACCTGTGCGAGTTGGTCTCCGCTGAGCACCCAGACCTGGTCTCCGTGGACGGTCAGGGCCTGCACCCAGGACCGTGTTCCCGCCCTCCACACCTCGTGTCCGTCGGTCAGTGAGTAGGCCACCAGGCGGCCGCCGTAGCTCACGCTGGTCCCACCGTGTCCGCTGCTGATGTGCCTGTCGCCGGGGCGCACTCCGGACGTGATGAGTGTGTCGCCGCTGACGACCGCCGTGCGTGCTGGGCGGACGGCGAAGGCAGGCCTGTCGAGCGTGCCCGCGCTGGGCGTGGCGCGGAGTTCGAGGGCTCCCGTTCTGAGCGGGATCGTAGTGCTGAGTTTGCCCCTGCGGTCGTAGCGCAGAACGGCCTGTGTCCCCCGTATCGTGCTCTCCTTGACCCAGACCGTGAGGGGGTCGGAGGCCAGGACGATCAGCTCGTCCGGGGCGCCTCGCGCGGGCAGTCGCACGCGCAGCCCGCTCCGGCCGGTGCCGGCCGCGTAGGTGTGGAGCACCGGTGGCCGGTCGGTGCCGCAGTACGCGACCGTGACCACGGCCTCCGCACTCCCGGTGGACGTCAGGAGAGGCGCGCAGGACCCGTCGGCCCGGGCGCTCCACCGCTCGTGGCCGTCGGCCAGGCCCACCGCTCGCCAGCCGGAGCGGGTCGGCAGGACGGCCGTGCCGTTGCCCACCGCGACGACGTCCGGTCGGCTCGTGTATTCGCCGGCCATGTCGTTCCACGGGGCGATCGGGTCCGTCCAGAGCGGCTTGCCGGAATCCAGCCGCAGCGCTGTCACCTGGTCGCAGTCGCCGTCCTCCGGGGCGTGGCCGACCAGGCTGGTGTGCGCGTCGGTAGTGCGGCTCATCGCGCACACCACGTCACGGCCGGGCGGCGTCCACCGCCAGGCGACGGTGCCGTCCGGGACACGGTACGCGGTGAGCCGGTCGAGCCGAACGCGTACGACGAGGTCGCCGTCCCGCCAACTGCCCACGGCCTTGGCGCTGCCGGGGTCGTCATGAGCCGCCCGCCACACGGTCGGCGCGTCCTCGCCGGTGACGGCGTACATCAGTCCGGCGCAGAGCACCCCTCCGGCGAGGAGGCCGACGAGGGCGAAGCGGCGGTCGGTGCCGATGGCGCGGGCCAGCAGGGGAATGGTGAACAGCGTCCCGAACAGACCGACGAGGGCGAACCAACCCGGTCCCCGCCCGGAGAGATCTCCGAAGGTCAGCACGGAGCCGACGGTCAGCCCCGTGCCGAAGGTGCCGAACGGAAGGGCGAGCAGCACAGCGCGGTCGCCCTTCGGCACATCGGATCTGCCGTCTGCTCCCATGCCGCCCGCCCCCTGTGCCCGTCGAAGCGGGGACGCTACCAAGGCCCTGGCTGCCTCAGCATTGCCTGATACCGGCAGAGTTCACGGCATCCGGTCTGCCGTACGCACCGCATAGCCGAGGACCCGTTCGCTCAACAGGTCCTCGATGTCGTCGAGGAGAACGAGTACCTCTCGTGACACTTCGGCCGGTTTGCGCCCACCGAGCATCTCCCGGCCGATGGCGACGAAGACCGCCTGATGGATCCAGCAGATCTGACCAGCCATCAGATCCGGCAGCGGATCGTCGGTGGCGGCGCCGGTCTCCTCGCGCAGCACCGCCTCCACGTTGTCATGGATCTCCTGCTGCAGGCTCCACAGCCGGGAGCGCAGCGGCGGCGCCTCGTGGATGACGCGCATGAAGCGGTCGTACCCCTCCATCAGGCCCACCCGGGGCGAGACCGCCTCGACCTCTCCGCGCAGCTCACGCAGGACGGCGCGCGCGGCGGACTCCCCCGCGTCCCGGCCGCGGACCCAGCGGGCGAGCCGGTCGGCCATGCCGGCGGAGCGGTCGAAGAAGAGGTCCTCCTTGGCCGGGAAGTAGTTGTAGACGGTGTTGACGGAGACGTTGGCCGCTTCGGCGATCTCCGCGACCGTGACCGCGTCGAATCCGCGCTCCATGAACAGCCCCGTGGCGACATCCGAGATGTACTGCCTGGTCTGCCGTTTCTTCCGCTCCCTGAGTCCCTCAGCCATGCCTGCATCCTAACTTTGCTGGGCCCACTGAAAACTTGGTGTCATTGCAAAATTTCAGGGACTCTGTTTTTCTGTGGGCATGGCAGCAGTCATCAGCGCGGCCGGACTGGCCCGCACCTTCCAGACGAAGTCCGGCCCCGTGGAGGCCGTACGGTGCATCGACCTCACCGTCCGCGAGGGCGAGATCCTCGGCTTCCTCGGCCCCAACGGCGCGGGCAAGACGACCACCCTGCGGATGCTCACCACCCTGCTGAAGCCCACCGGCGGCGCGGCCACGGTCGCCGGGTACGACCTGGCGACCGACCCGGGCGGGGTGCGCCGGGTCTCCGGGTACGTCGCCCAGTCCGGCGGGGTGGACCCGCAGATCACCGTCCGGGAGGAGCTGGTCACCCAGGGGCGGATGTACCGCCTGTCGAAGGCGGAGGCGGTCGTACGCGCCGCGGAACTCGCCCGGGAGCTGGACCTCACCGAGCTGCTCGACCGGAAGACGGCCGCGCTCTCCGGTGGGCAGCGGCGGCGGCTCGACATCGCCATGGCGCTCACCCACCGCCCCAAGGTGCTGTTCCTGGACGAACCGACGACCGGGCTCGACCCCGGCAGCCGGGCCGACCTGTGGGACCTGGTGCGCCGGCTGCGCGACGAGCACGGGACCACGGTGTTCCTGACCACCCACTACCTGGACGAGGCCGACGCCCTCGCCGACCGGCTGGTCGTCGTCGACCGGGGTGTCGTCGCGGCCGAGGGCACGCCGAGCGCGCTCAAGCTGGCGCACGGCGGCTCGATCGACGCCACCCTCCAGGACACCTTCCTCGCCATCACCGGCCGCGGGCCTGCCCCGGCCGACGCCGCCCCCGTCGCCGTATAGGCCTCATCGGACCGCTCACGGAATCAGAGAGATGCTTCTTCACGACACCGCCCTCGTCTACGGCCGCTACCTCCGCCAGTCCCTGCGCTCCCGCTTCGCGCTGCTCTTCGGCGTGCTGACCCCGCTCCTCTATCTCCTCTTCTTCGGCCCGCTCCTCACCGACCTGCCGCTCGGCGAGCAGGGCAGCTCCTGGCAGGTTCTCGTGCCCGGGCTGCTGCTCCAACTCGGGCTGTTCGGGGCGCTGTTCGCGGGCTTCACGATCATCATGGAGAACGCCCAGGGGGTGGTGGAGCGGATGCGCGTGACGCCCGTCAGCCGGCTCGCCCTGCTCCTGGGCCGGGTGCTGCGGGACGCCACGGTCTTCGTCTTCCAGGCGGTGCTGCTGGTACTCGCCGCGGTGGTGATGGGCCTGCGCGCACCCCTTGCGGGCATCCTCATCGGCTTCGCGTTCGTCGCCCTGCTCACGCTCTCGCTGGCCTCGCTGTCGTACGCGCTGGGCATGAAGGTCCGCACCCCGCAGGAGTTCGGCCCCCTGATCAACGCGGTGTCGATGCCGTCGATGCTCCTGTCCGGCCTGATGCTCCCGATGGCCCTCGCCCCCACCTGGCTGGACGTGCTCTCGCACTTCGTCCCGTTCCGCTATCTGGTGGACGCGGTGCGCGACGCGTACGTCGGCCAGTACACGAGCGCGCACATGCTGTACGGCGTACTCGTCGCGGTCGGCTTCGCAGGGCTCGCCGTGACAGTGGGCACACGCGTGTTCCGGACGGCCGGAGCCTAACTAGGCTGGTCTTATGGTCAATCTGACGCGCATCTACACCAGGACCGGCGACAAGGGCACCACCGCCCTCGGTGACATGAGCCGGGTCGCCAAGACCGACCTCAGGATCTCGGCGTACGCCGACGCCAACGAGGCCAACGCGGTGATCGGCACCGCGATCGCACTGGGCGGGCTGGACGAGGAGGTCGTCACCGTCCTCACCCGGGTCCAGAACGACCTGTTCGACGTGGGCGCGGACCTGTCGACGCCGGTGGTGGAAAAGCCGGAGTTCCCGCCGCTCAGGGTCGAGCAGTTCTACGTCGACCGGCTGGAGGCGGACTGCGACCGCTTCAACGAGCGGCTGGAGAAGCTGCGCTCCTTCATCCTGCCCGGCGGCACGCCCGGCGCGGCCCTGCTGCACCAGGCGTGCACGGTCGTCCGCCGGGCCGAGCGCTCCACCTGGGCTGCCCTGGAGGTGCACGGCGAGCACATGAACCCGCTCACCGCGACCTACCTCAACCGGCTCTCGGACCTGCTGTTCATCCTGGCGCGGACCGCGAACAAGGAGACCGGGGATGTGTTGTGGGTGCCCGGCGGCGAGCGGGGGTGAAGCCGGCCCGGCCTAGGCCGCGACGACCTTGATGTCGTTCGGCCACCGGGGATCGATTTCGTAGTGCGTGCCGAACTGGCTGCTGAAGCCGGTCACCCGCACCGTCTGCCCAGGCTTCAGGGTGGAGACGTCGATCCCCGTCTGCACGTTGACGAAGATCAGCACGCTGCCCGAACCGTCGTCGACGGACAGCTTGTACCCGTAGGGCAGGTCGCTCGTCGGGGCCTGGGTGATCCGGCCGACGACCTTGACGAGCCGTCCCTCGGTGGCCTCTCCGACCCCGGCGGTGCTGACCCGTTCCGGTTTCACCGTCTGGCCCGTGTGGCGGAGTTCGACGGCGGAGGGATCGGCCGGCACCAGGGTCAGCAGTCCGGAGCTGTCGCGCAGCGTGCCGGTGACGCGTGCGTGCCGGCACGGGTACGCGTGCACGTCGCTCCGCAGGCTGACGTAGAGGCCGGCGGTCTTGTCCTGGAGGCCGAATCCCTTGTCGCCGAAGCTGGATTCGAAGGCTCCGGAGGGGGTGGTCACCGAGCCCTGCACGGTGACCACGGTCCCGAGCGGCAGGCTGCGGGCCTGGGCGATCGAGAGCGTCTTTGCCAGCGGCACGGCGGATGCCGAACCGGTCCCCAGTGCGGGTGCCGGCAGCAGGGCGAGCAGGGGGGCGAAGAGCAGCGTGAGGAGACGCCGGGTCAGGCCCATGGAGGCGCAGTCCTTTCCGAGAAGTGACGGCGTGTGCCGAGCATTGACGACGTGTGCCGGTCAATCCTTTCGGACGTAGCCCATCCGGGACCGCCGCGACCCGCCCTCAGCGGCGGACCCGCGCGGATCCCTCCCGCTTGGGGAAGAGGGTGTAACTCGCGGCGATCACCACGTTGATGCCGATCACCCACAGCATCCGCAGCTGCCACGCCCGCAGCGAACCGGTGTCGCCGGCGCCGCCGACGTACCAGACCGCGCCCTGCAGCAGCGCGACGGCGACGAGCGCGGCCAGGATCCAGCGGCCCGCGACCTTCCACTCGTGGACGGCGCGGGCCGTGCCGTACTTCGGGGGCTTGACGGGCGGCGGGCCACCGGCGAAGCGGTGGGCGACGCGGGCGTCCGCCCACTTGATCGTGGAGTGGCCGAGGCCGACGGTGAAGCCGATGTAGACGGCGGCGAGGCCGTGCCGCCAGTCGGGTTCCGCGCCGTTCCTGAGGTCGATGGCGGTGACCGCGAACAGCACCACCTCCAGCAGCGGCTCGCACAGCAGCAGCGCGAGGCCCGTGCGGGGCATGCGCCACAGGTAGCGGAAGGCCAGCCCGGCGGCCAGCAGCACCCAGAAGGCCACCTCACAGGCGACGATCAACCCGACGATCACGGTTCGCTCCCTTCGCTCACCCTTCCAGGCTCGCGTCGGCGGACGCGCGGTTCATCGTCGGCGGGGGCGAACCCGCCGTAAGCGAAAGTTGCAGTCCGGGACCGTTCCCGGGGAGCACGCGCGGCGGTCGCGGGCCGTGTTGGATGGGGTCATGTCCCTCGCGCTCCCCCGCCCGCACCGCGACGACCTGCGCATCACCGTGGGCGGGCTGCTCGGCGGGGTGCTGCTGTGGGTGCTGGGGATCCACCCCCGCGTGGCCTCGGACCACCTGGTGCTGTGGCAGGCGCCGTGGGCCCCGCTGGTGCCGCTCGCGGTGACCGCCGCCTGTGAGCCGCTGCGCCGCATCCGGCCCCGGACGGGTCTGCTGATCGGCACCGCCGCGCTGACCCTGGACACGGTGACCCTCGGCAACATCGTCACGATCGTGCTGTACACCGACCTGATGTACGCGGCCGTGCTGTACGGCAGCCCCGCCGCCGCCCGGCGCATCCCCTGGATCACCGGGATGCTGACGGTGCTCGGCGGAGTCGTGCCCGCCGCTCTCTGGCGCGATCCACAGGGGCTGCTCATCGGTGTGGGCGTCGGTGTGGTCGCGTTCGCGCCCGCGTCCACGGGCTGGGTGGTCCGCAACCACCGCGACGCGGCCGAGGCGGCCCGGCTGCGTGCCGAACAGACCGCGCTGCTGGCCGAGATGGACCGCACCCAGGCCGTCACCGCCGAACGGGCCCGGTTCGCGAGGGAGTTGCACGACATGGTCGCGGGCCATCTGTCGGCGATCGCCATCCACTCCACGGCGGCGCTCTCCCTGGACGACCCGAAGACCTCGAAGGACGCCCTGGCGGTCATCCGGGAGAACAGCGTCGAAGGGCTCGCCGAGATGCGGCGGCTGATCGGGATCCTGCGGGCCGGCTCCGGTGACCGGGAGCCCGCCGCGTCCCCCACGCTGGACGGCCTTGGCGCCCTGGTGGACGGCGCCCGCGCCAACGGCCTGGAGGTCACCCTCGACGCCGGCCACGACAGCGTGCCCGTGCCGGTCGAACTGGCCGCCTACCGGATCGTGCAGGAGTCGCTGACCAACGCCCTGAAGCACGCGGCGAAGGGCCGTGTCCATGTCGCCCTGCACCAGGAGAACGGCACCCTGCGGGTGTGGGTGACCAGCCCGTACCGGCCCGGCGACGCTTCCCGCGTCTCCGGCTCGGGCTCCGGTCTCGCCGGGATGCGGGAGCGGGCCGCGCTGCTCGGCGGCAGCTTCGAGGCCGGGCCCGAGAGCGGCCGCTGGGCCGTACGGGCCGTACTTCCGCTCACCGAAGGAGACCCCGCATGACCCCTGCCATCCGTGTCCTCGTCGCGGAGGACCAGTCCGCCGTACGCGCCGGACTCGTCCTCATCCTCCGCAGCGCGCCCGACATCGACGTCGTCGGCGAGGCGGCGGACGGCGAGCGCGCGGTCGAGCTGGCCCGTGAGCTGCGGCCGGACCTGGTGCTGATGGACGTTCAGATGCCGCGTCTGGACGGGGTGTCCGCGACCCGGCAGATCGTCGCGCAGCAGATGGCGGACGTCCTGGTGCTGACCACCTTCGACCTCGACGAGTACGTGTTCGGGGCGCTGCGGGCGGGGGCGGCCGGGTTCCTGCTGAAGAACACCGAGGCGAGGGATCTGCTGGAGGCGGTGCGGACGGTGGCGCGCGGGGAGGGGATCGTCGCGCCGGCGGTGACCCGGCGGCTCATCGCCGAGTTCGCGGCGAAGCCGGTGCGCGAGACAGCGGCCGACCCGGCCGTGCTGGACGGTCTCACCCGGCGTGAGCGCGAGGTGCTGTCGTGCATCGGCGAGGGGCTGTCCAACGCCGAGATCGCGGGCCGGCTGGAGATGGCGGAGGGCACGGTGAAGACGCACGTCAGCCGTCTGCTGGCGAAGCTGGAGCTGCGCAGCCGGGTCCAAGCGGCCGTACTGGCGCAGGAGTTGGGGATCTAGCCGGTCCAGGGGCAAGTGGTCCAGACCTATTGACCTGTGGTCCAGACCTTTCTATTCTCGCGGCACCGTGGGCGTGAAGGCTCAGTCATGCCCCCGACACCCCTATCGAGAGCCCCATACAAGAGGGAGGCGCAGCATGCGCTTCAGACACAGAGCCGCGGCAGGGTTCGCGACCCTGTTGCTCCCCCTGGCCGGCCTGGTCGGTCTCGCGAGCCCCGCCCAGGCCGCGGGGAACGCCACCGCCACCTACACCAAGACCACCGACTGGGGAACCGGCTTCGGCGGTCAGTGGACCATCAAGAACACCGGCACCAGCAGCATCAGCTCCTGGACCGTCGAGTGGGACTTCCCCTCCGGTACGTCCGTCACCTCCGCGTGGGACGCGGACGTCACGAACTCCGGCACCCACTGGACCGCCAAGAACAAGTCGTACAACGGCACCCTGGCCCCCGGCGCCTCGGTCTCCTTCGGCTTCAACGGCGCCGGGTCCGGCTCCCCGTCCAACTGCAAGCTCAACGGCGACAGTTGTGACGGCACCACGGTCCCCGGCGACGCGGCCCCCTCCGCGCCCGGCACCCCGACCGCCTCCTCGATCACCGACACCTCGGTGAAGCTCGGCTGGAGCGCGGCCACCGACGACAAGGGCGTCAAGAACTACGACGTGCTGCGCGACGGCAAGGTCGTCGGCACCGTGACGACGACGTCGTACACGGACACCGGCCTCACCGCCGGCACCGACTACTCGTACACCGTGCAGGCCCGGGACACCGCCGACCAGACCGGTCCGGTCAGCGGCGCGGTCGCGGTCCACACCACCGGCGGCGGCACCACTCCCCCGCCCACCGGCAACAAGGTCAAGCTCGGCTACTTCACCGAGTGGGGCATCTACGGCCGCAACTACAACGTCAAGAACCTGGTGACGTCCGGCTCCGCGTCGAAGATCACGCACATCAACTACGCCTTCGGCAACGTCACCGGCGGCAAGTGCGCGATCGGCGACTCCTACGCCGACTACGACAAGGCGTTCACCGCCGACCAGTCGGTCAGCGGCGCCGCCGACACCTGGGACCAGCCGCTGCGCGGCAACTTCAACCAGCTGCGCGAGCTGAAGGCCAAGTACCCCAACATCAAGGTGCTGTGGTCCTTCGGCGGCTGGACCTGGTCCGGCGGCTTCGGCGAGGCCGCGAAGAACCCGGCCGCGTTCGCGCAGTCCTGCTACGACCTGGTCGAGGACCCGCGCTGGGCCGATGTCTTCGACGGCATCGACATCGACTGGGAGTACCCGAACGCCTGCGGGCTGAGCTGTGACACCAGCGGGGCCGCGGCCTACAAGAACCTGATGTCCGCGCTGCGCGCCAAGTTCGGCTCGAACAACCTGGTGACCTCCGCCGTCACGGCCGACGGTTCCTCCGGCGGCAAGATCGAGGCCGCGGACTACGCGGGCGCCGCCCAGTACGTCGACTGGTACAACGTGATGACGTACGACTTCTTCGGCGCCTGGGACGCCCAGGGCCCGACGGCCCCGCACTCCCCGCTCACCTCGTACAGCGGCATCCCGAAGGCGGGCTTCACCACCGCCGACGCGATGGCCAAGTACAAGGCGATCGGCGTTCCCGCGAGCAAGCTGCTCATCGGCATCGGCTTCTACGGCCGCGGCTGGACCGGCGTGACGCAGGACGCCCCGGGCGGCACCGCCACGGGTCCGGCGGCGGGCACGTACGAGCAGGGCATCGAGGACTACAAGGTGCTCAAGACGTCCTGCCCGGCGACCGGCACCGTCGCGGGCACGGCGTACGCGCACTGCGGCAGCAACTGGTGGTCGTACGACACCCCGGCCACCATCGCCACCAAGATGGCGTGGGCCAAGGCGCAGGGCCTCGGCGGCGCGTTCTTCTGGGAGTTCAGCGGTGACACCAGCAACGGCGAGCTGGTGAGCGCCATCAGCAACAACCTGTAAGAGCGCTAAGCGACGTTGACGCGCTGACCGGGCGGGGCTGCTTCCAGCCACGCGAGGAAACCGGTCAGCGCGTCTTCGCTCATCGCGAGTTCGAGGCGCGTGCCCCGGTGGGTACAGGCGAGGACCACCGCGTCGGAGAGCAGCGCCAGCTCCTCCTCGCCCTCGGGCAGCCGGCGGCCGGCCACCTCGATCGCGGCGCGCTCCAGGGTGCGGCGCGGGCGGGGGGCGTAGGAGAAGACGCGGTACCACTCGATGCGGTCGCCGTTGTAGCGGGCGACGCCGTAGCTCCAGCCCTTGCCGCTGGAGTCCGGTTTCTCGGGGAGGTCCCAGCGCAGCGAACAGTCGAAGGTGCCGCCGGAGCGCTGGATCAGTCTGCGGCGCAGTCCGAACAGGAACAGTCCCACCACCACGAGGGCGATCACGATTCCGCACACAGTCAGAGCGAGGACCATCGGCACCGACCTCCTCGTCTCCTAGGCGATGAAATTGAGTAATGAAAAGGAAAAAACACCCACATCTGCCTCAGCCGCGACCGGCACCGGATTGCTCCGGGCCGGCCGCGGCTGAGTGACGTCATACCGCGCGCTGGATCAGCGCGCCGCGGTCGCCGCCCGCAGGCGGACATCCGCACGACGCTCGGCCTCGGCGTCGTCCTCCGCCTTCGCGCGCTCGAGCTCGCGCTCCGTGCGCTGGACATCGATCTCGTCCGACAGCTCGGCGATCTCGGCCAGCAGCGACAGCTTGTTGTCCGCGAACGAGATGAAACCGCCGTGCACCGCGGCGACGACCGTTCCACCGTCACTCGTACGGATGGTCACGGGGCCCGACTCCAGCACACCGAGCAGCGGCTGGTGACCGGGCATGACGCCGATGTCGCCGGACGTGGTGCGCGCGACGACCAGGGTGGCCTCGCCGGACCAGACCTGGCGGTCGGCGGCGACCAGCTCGACGTGCAGCTCAGCAGCCAAGAGTGGCTCCTCGGGTCACCACCCGGCGGTTCTGCCGGGTGTTGGTTACAAGTCTAGTGGGCGTGAGTGAGGGGGCGGGACGCGCCCGCCCCCTCACACGAGCGCGAGGCTCAGGAGACGCCCAGCTCCTTGGCGTTGGCCTTGAGGTCCTCAATGCCACCGCACATGAAGAACGCCTGCTCCGGGAAGTGGTCGTACTCACCGTCGATGATCGCGTTGAACGCGGCGATCGACTCGTCCAGCGGCACGTCCGACCCGTCGACGCCGGTGAACTGCTTGGCGACGTGGGTGTTCTGGGACAGGAAGCGCTCCACGCGACGGGCACGGTGGACGACGAGCTTGTCCTCCTCGCCCAGCTCGTCGATACCGAGGATCGCGATGATGTCCTGGAGGTCCTTGTACTTCTGGAGGACCGACTTCACGCGCATGGCCGCGTTGTAGTGGTCCGCCGCGATGTAGCGCGGGTCCAGGATCCGGGACGTGGAGTCCAGCGGGTCCACGGCCGGGTAGATGCCCTTCTCGGAGATCGGACGGGAGAGAACCGTCGTCGCGTCGAGGTGGGCGAAGGTGGTGGCCGGGGCCGGGTCGGTCAGGTCGTCCGCGGGGACGTAGATCGCCTGCATCGAGGTGATCGAGTGACCACGGGTCGAGGTGATGCGCTCCTGGAGGAGACCCATCTCGTCGGCCAGGTTCGGCTGGTAACCCACCGCGGAGGGCATACGGCCGAGCAGCGTGGAGACCTCGGAGCCGGCCTGCGTGAAGCGGAAGATGTTGTCGATGAAGAACAGCACGTCCTGCTTCTGGACGTCACGGAAGTACTCGGCCATGGTGAGGCCGGCCAGCGCGACGCGCAGACGGGTGCCCGGGGGCTCGTCCATCTGACCGAAGACCAGGGCGGTCTTGTCGATGACGCCCGAGTCGGACATCTCCTCGATGAGGTCGTTGCCCTCACGGGTGCGCTCACCGACACCGGCGAACACGGAGACACCGTCGTGGTTGTTGGCGACGCGGTAGATCATCTCCTGGATGAGCACCGTCTTGCCGACACCGGCACCACCGAACAGACCGATCTTGCCGCCCTTGACGTACGGGGTCAGCAGGTCGATGACCTTGACGCCGGTCTCGAACATCTCGGTCTTCGACTCGAGCTCGTCGAAGTTCGGGGCCTTGCGGTGGATCGGCCAGCGCTCGCCGTCGTACTGCTCGTCGACGTTCAGCACCTCACCGAGGGTGTTGAACACCTTGCCCTTGGTGAAGTCGCCGACGGGCACGGAGATCGCGGCGCCCGTGTCGCTCACCGCGGCCTGGCGGACCAGACCGTCGGTGGGCTGCATGGAGATGGTGCGGACCAGGCCGTCACCCAGGTGCTGGGCGACCTCCAGGGTCAGCGTCTTCTTCTCGCCGGCGTTGGCCGGGTCGGCCACCTCGACGTGAAGGGCGTTGTAGATGTCCGGCATCGCGTCGACGGGGAACTCCACGTCGACGACCGGGCCGATGACCCGGGCGACGCGGCCCGTAGCCGTCGCGGTCTCAACAGTGGTGGTCATTATCGGTCACTCCCCGCGGTCGCGTCGGCCAGGGCGCTCGCGCCACCGACGATCTCGCTGATTTCCTGGGTGATTTCGGCCTGGCGGGCCGCGTTGGCAAGACGGGAGAGCGTGTTGATCAGCTCGCCCGCGTTGTCGGTGGCCGACTTCATCGCGCGCCGCGTGGCGGCGTGCTTCGAAGCGGCCGACTGGAGCAGCGCGTTGTAGATACGGCTCTCCACGTAGCGCGGCAGCAGGGCGTCGAGGACGTCCTCCGCCGAGGGCTCGAAGTCGTACAGCGGGAGGATCTCGCCCGAAGGCTTGGCCTCCTCGGCGACCTCTTCGAGACGCAGCGGCAGCAGCCGGGCGTCGAGCGCGGTCTGCGTCATCATCGAGACGAACTCGGTGTAGACGATGTGGAGCTCGTCCACACCACCCTCCGCCGTCTCCTTCTCGATGGCCTCGATCAGAGGCGCCGCCACCTTCTTGGCGTCCGCGTACGACGGCTCGTCGGTGAAGCCCGTCCACGACTCCGAGATCTTGCGCTCACGGAAGTTGTAGTGGGCGACACCACGGCGGCCGACGATGTACGTGTCCACCTGCTTGCCCTCGCGCTCCAGGCGCTCGGTCAGCTGCTCCGCCGCCTTGATGGAGTTGGAGTTGAAGGCGCCGGCCAGACCGCGGTCGCTCGTGAGGAGCAGGACCGCGGCACGGGTCGGGTTCTCCGCCTCCGTGGTGAGCGGGTGCTTGGTGTTCGAACCCGTACCGACCGCCGTGACCGCGCGCGTCAGCTCGGTCGCGTACGGCGTGGAGGCCACCACCTTGCGCTGCGCCTTGACGACGCGCGAGGCGGCGATCATCTCCATCGCCTTCGTGATCTTCTTGGTCGCGCTGACGGATCGGATGCGACGCTTGTAGACCCGGAGCTGGGCTCCCATGAGTCAGGTCCCTTCCTTACGTCACTTGGCGGCAGCGGCAGGAACGTCCTCGCCGAGCAGCTTGCCGTCCGAGGTCTCGAACTGCTTCTTGAACTCCGCGACGGCGTCGTCGATCGCCTGGATCGTGTCGTCCGACATCTTGGCGCCCTCGCGGATCGAGGTGAGCAGGCCCGACTCCTTGCGGTGCAGGTAGTCCAGCAGCTCCCGCTCGAAGCGGCGGATGTCGGCGACCGGGACCTCGTCCATACGGCCGTTGGTGCCGGCCCAGACGGAGACGACCTGGTTCTCGGTGGACATCGGCTGGTACTGGTCCTGCTTCAGCAGCTCGACCATGCGCTGACCGCGCTCCAGCTGGGCCTTGGAGGCCGCGTCCAGGTCGGAACCGAAGGCGGCGAACGCCTCCAGCTCACGGAACTGGGCGAGGTCCACACGGAGGCGGCCGGAGACCTGGCGCATCGCCTTGTGCTGGGCGGAACCACCGACTCGGGAGACGGAGATACCGACGTTCAGCGCGGGCCGCTGACCGGCGTTGAACAGGTCCGACTCCAGGAAGCACTGGCCGTCGGTGATGGAGATGACGTTGGTCGGGATGAACGCCGAGACGTCGTTGGCCTTGGTCTCGACGATCGGCAGACCGGTCATCGAGCCGGCACCCATGTCGTCGGAGAGCTTGGCGCAGCGCTCCAGCAGACGGGAGTGCAGGTAGAAGACGTCACCCGGGTAGGCCTCACGGCCCGGCGGGCGGCGCAGCAGCAGGGACACGGCGCGGTAGGCGTCGGCCTGCTTCGACAGGTCGTCGAAGATGATGAGGACGTGCTTGCCGTCGTACATCCACTGCTGACCGATGGCCGAACCGGTGTACGGCGCCAGGTACTTGAAGCCGGCCGGGTCGGACGCCGGGGCGGCGACGATGGTCGTGTACTCCAGGGCGCCGTTCTCCTCCAGCGCGCGGCGCACGCCGGCGATGGTGGAGCCCTTCTGGCCGATGGCGACGTAGATGCAGCGGACCTGCTTCTTCGGGTCGCCCGAGCGCCAGTTGTCGCGCTGGTTGATGATCGTGTCGACGGCCAGGGCGGTCTTGCCGGTCTGGCGGTCACCGATGATCAGCTGACGCTGACCACGGCCGATCGGGGTCATCGCGTCGACGGCCTTGTAGCCCGTCTCCATCGGCTCGTGCACCGACTTGCGCTGCATGACCGTGGGGGCCTGCAGCTCGAGGGCGCGGCGGCCGGACGTCTCGATCTCGCCGAGGCCGTCGATCGGGTTGCCGAGCGGGTCGACGACACGGCCGAGGTAGCCCTCGCCGACCGCGACGGAGAGGACCTCACCGGTACGCGTGACCGGCTGACCCTCCTCGATGCCGCTGAACTCACCGAGGACGATGGCACCGATCTCGCGCTCCTCGAGGTTGAGGGCGAGGCCGAGGGTGCCGTCCTCGAACTTCAGCAGTTCGTTGGCCATGGCCGAGGGAAGACCCTCGATCTTCGCGATGCCGTCGCCGGCAAGGGTGACCGTACCGACCTCCTCGCGCGAGGCCGCGTCCGGCTTGTACGACTGGACAAAGTTCTCCAGCGCGTCCCGGATCTCCTCCGGCCGGATCGTGAGCTCCGCCATCTGGGTTCCCTGCTCTCCTTGTTGGGCCCGAAGTTTCTGTGGGGGTCTGGGGGCGACCCCCAGGAATCCTCTTCACGGCCCAACCAGGGCCGTAAGTACGTACTGCTTTTCTCGAATGCCGAGGTACCGCTAGCTCGCCATGCGGCGGGCCGCGTCCTCCAGCCGGTCCGCGAGGGAACCGTTGATGACCTCGTCACCGACCTGCACCCGGATCCCGCCGACGACCTCGGGGTCGACGTCCAGGTTGAGGTGCATCCGGCGGCCGTAGAGCTTGGTCAGGGCGGCGCCGAGGCGCTGCTTCTGCCCGTCGCTCAGCGGCACCGCCGAGGTGACGACGGCGACCATGCGGTCCCGGCGCTCGGCGGCGAGCTTGGACAGGGACTCCAGTCCCGCTTCCAGGCTACGTCCACGCGGCGCGGTCACGAGGCGCGTCACCAGGCGCTCGGTGGCGGGCTTGGCCCGGCCGCCGAGGAGCCGGTGCAGCAGCTCGATCTTGGCCGAGACGCTCGCGGAGCGGTCGGTGAGCGCGGCACGCAGCTCGGTGTTCGAGGAGACGATCCGGCCGAACCGGAACAGCTCGTCCTCGACGTCGTCGAGCGTGTCCGTCTTCTCCGCCGCCGTGAGGTCGGCGATGTTCGCCAGCTCCTCCAGCGAGTCCACCAGGTCGCGCGGCTGCGACCAGCGGGAACGGACCATGCCGGACACCACGTCGACCGTGGTCTCGCCGACCTGGCCGCCGATCAGGCGCCGGACCAGCTCGGCCTTGGCCTCACCGGGCTGCGCCGGGTCGGTGAAGACCCGACGCAGGCTGGGCTCGCGGTCGAGCAGCGCGGTGACGGCCGCCAGCTCGTCCGCGAGCTGGACGGCGTCCACGGACGTGGAGTCCGTCAGCGCGTCGAGACGCTCACGTGCGGCTGCCAGGGCCTCGCGGCTCGCTCCGTTCATCGCGTGGCCTCGGCCTTCTCCTCGAGCTCGTCGAGGAAGCGGTCGATCACACGGCTCTGCCGGGCGTGGTCCTCGAGGGACTCACCGACGAGCTTGCCGGCCAGTTCGGTGGCGAGCTTGCCGACGTCCTGACGCAGGGCGCCCGCGGCGGCCTTGCGGTCCGCCTCGATCTGGGTGTGACCGGCGGCGACGATCTCCTCGCGCTGCCGCTGGCCCTCGGCCCGCATCTCGGCGATGAGGGCGGCACCCTGCTCCTGCGCCTCCTGGCGCAGGCGCGCGGCCTCGTGCCGGGCCTCGGCGAGCTGGGCCTTGTACTGCTCGAGGACGCTCTGGGCCTCGGTCTGCGCGGCCTCGGCCTTCTCGATACCGCCCTCGATGGCCTCGCGACGCTCTTCCAGAACCTTGTTGATGGTCGGGAGGAGCTTCTTGGCGAGGAAGATGAAGACGATGGCGAAAGCAATCAGGCCGATGACAAGCTCTGGGATCTCGGGGATCAGAGGATTCTGCTCCTCTGTCGCCGCCAGCGTTACCAGGGCGTTCACATCAGTGCCTTCCGTCTAAGGGAGTTGCGTCGAAGCGCGCTTCAGCTACGGAAGAGGAAGCCCATGACGATACCGATCAGCGCCAGGGCCTCACAGAAGGCGAAACCCATGATCTGGTTGGCGCGGATCAGACCGGCAGCCTCGGGCTGGCGGGCGAGAGCCTGGGTGCCGTTACCGAAGATGATGCCGACGCCGATGCCGGGGCCGATCGCAGCGAGGCCGTAGCCGACCGAACCGAGGTTGCCGGTAACGCCGTCGGCGGCAAGGAACTGGAGAGCGGACATGCCGGATCTTCCTTCTCTTTACGCGTACCGGTGGGGGTTGGCCACCGGTCAGTCAGGTTGGACAGGGAGGGCGAGGAGGCTCAGTGGTGCTCGGCGAGAGCGCCCTGAACGTAGTTGCAGGCGAGGAGTACGAAGACGTACGCCTGAACGGCCTGGATGAAGAGCTCGAACGCCGTGAGCAGGATGGTCATCACGAACGAGGCGCCAGCGTAGATGATGCCGATGCCGTTCAGCAGGTACCAGCTGCCGATGGTGAAGGTCAGCAGCAGCAGGTGGCCGGCGAACATGTTCGCGAAGAGTCGCACCGCGTGGGTGAAGGGCCGGATCAGGACGTTCGAGAAGAAGTCGATGATGACGATCACCGGCAGTACGGCGCCGAGCGACTTGTCGTAACCGGTGATGTTCTTCAGACCGCCGGTGAACCCGTGCTTCTTGAACGTCAGGAACATCCACAGGATGTAGACGATGGCCGCCAGACCCGCCGGGAAGGCGATCATGGACGTCACGGGGAACTGTGCCAGCGGGATCACGGACCACAGGTTCATGATCCAGATGAAGAAGAACAGCGACACCATGAGGGGTACGTACTTCTCGCCCTCGCGCTTGCCCAGCGTCTCGTAGACGATGCCGCGACGCACGAAGTCGTACCCGGCCTCACCGATCATCTGGAGCTTGCCCGGCACGAGCTTGGGCCTGGCGAACGCGGCCCAGAAGAAAGCGACGATCGCGACCGTGCCCAGCAGGGCGAGGAGCATCGGCTTGTTGAACTCGAACCCGCCGACAGTGAAGAGCGGCTTGAAGACAAAGGAGTGCAGGCCAGGAGCCGGGAATCCACATCCGGAGAAGATGTGACAGTCGGACTCGAAGGCGAGCACCTGAGTCGGGTCAGCACTCACCGCGGGCTCCTTCATCGTGGCGCATAGGTACGGCAACCTCGTTGTGTCGGCGCGACGCGGGGCCGCGGTTCGGCACGGGACTGGTGTAACGGATGTGGGGGCGGCTGTGGGGCATCTCGCCTCGCGATTGAGCAGGCGTCAGCTCAGATGCCCGCGCCCGCGATGCCGCAGTTGGCACCGGACGATAGCAGCATCTCTGGCGTGCCTTTATCCCGGCCCTACCTCTCACCGTGAGTGCCCCGTCTTCTCGGGCTTGTCGCCCTTCGACGAGGCGTCAGGTTCGACGTAGAGGATCTTGGCCTTCATGTGGGCACGGGTCTGCGCGATGATCCACGCCAGGGTGGTGACCACAAGAACGATGGCGAAGACGCGGGGATTGAACAGCGTCGTGTCCTTGAACACGGCCACGAAGACGACGAGCAACAGCAACTGGGCCGTGTAAAGCATCAGGCCCATACCCTGGAACAACTGCGGAAGCGATTTGGCGATGCGCTGCAGCACGTAGAGACCGGACCCCATGAAGAGGCACACGACCGCCGTCGCGACGACAGCCCCGATCGCTCCCTTGCCGCCCGCGGCCACTCCGCTGACGACGGCGGCAAGCGCGCCGACGACAGCCGTGGGTACGGCGGCCTGGGCCAGGATCCGGGCGTCATTGGACGGCATGGCGGCAACTCCGCTTTCACAGGGGGGCAGGGTGTCGTCATGGACGAGCGTAGTCCCGGGCTGAGTGATCGAGACCTCACGCCATTGGACCGACGCACTTCGGTCCTTCGGCTCTATCCGGGGTTCTCGTGAACCGTATCACAAACTATTTGATGAGGTCTTTACCTGGTAGGTGTGCCCGCTGTCACACATGAGAGTGACAGCGCGCGTCTGTGCAAAAACCGAGGTGTGTTGTCTGGTATTGGGACCCTTTGCTCCCCCACGACTTGGCAATGCTCTAGTCAGATTCTTACCTTGCCGTGGGCAGGAGAGCCCCTTGATCAGGGTCTCCGCGATCTTGAATTCGGGACTCGGACAACGGTGGCGGCAGGGCTACCGCACGTCGGCCTCGGGCCCCCGGTCCGGTACCAGGGCCTGGTCCCGGAGCGCCGTGGAGCCGTGGCACTCGCGTACCGCGGCGCCCGCCGGCAGCCCGGCGTCGAGTGCGGGGACCGCCCGCCGCCTGCGGTACCGCGGCGGCACGAAGCGCTCCGCCCACCTGGGGGCACGCGGGGTGAAGCGGGGCAGCAGGAGCAGGACCAGGCCGATCGCGCTGAGGAAGACCACGCCCAGCACGATCCACATCGACGCCGAGTTCACCGAGTACGCCAGCGCGCCGAAGGCGATCAGCGCCGACCAGAAGTACATGATCAGCACGGCCCGGCTGTGCGAGTGGCCGATCTCCAGCAGCCGGTGGTGCAGATGGCCCCGGTCGGCCGCGAACGGGGACTGGCCGCGCCAGGTGCGGCGCACGATGGCCAGGACCAGGTCCGCCGCCGGTACGGCGATGATCGTCAGCGGGAGCAGCAGCGGGATGTAGACCGGCACCGTCTGGTGCACCGCCGCCTTCTCCGAACCCGTGAAGAGGGCCAGCGCGTCCGGGTCGACCTGCCCCGTGATGGAGATCGCACCCGCGGCCAGCACCAGCCCGATCAGCATCGAGCCGGAGTCACCCATGAAGATCCGCGCCGGGTGCATGTTGTGCGGCAGGAAGCCCAGGCACATGCCCATCAGGATCGCCGCGAACAGGGTCGCCGGCGCGGCGGCCTCGATGCCGTACGAGTACCAGATCCGGTACGAGTACAGGAAGAACGCCGCCGCCGCGATGCACACCATGCCCGCGGCCAGGCCGTCCAGGCCGTCCACGAAGTTCACCGCGTTGATCGTGATGACGACCAGGGCGACCGTGAGCAGCGTGCCCTGCCACTGGGTCAGCGCCACGTTGCCGACACCCGGGATGGGCAGCCACAGGATCGTCAGACCCTGCATGACCATGACGCCCGCGGCGATCATCTGGCCGCCCAGCTTGATCAGCGCGTCGATCTCGAACTTGTCGTCCAGGACACCGATCAGCCAGATCAGCGCCGCCCCGGAGAGCAGCGCCCGCGGCTCGTTGGACTTGGCGAAGACCTCGTTGAGGTTCGTGAGGTGGTCCGCGACCAGCAGACCCGCGCACAGGCCGAAGAACATGGCGATCCCGCCGAGGCGCGGAGTGGGCTCCCGGTGCACGTCACGTGCCCGGATCTCCGGCATGGCTCCGGCCACGATCGCGAACTTCCGTACCGGCCCTGTCAGCAGATACGTCACCGCGGCCGTGATGCAGAGCGTCAGCAGGTATTCACGCACGGGCTTCCCCACAGGTCTCGCTGGCCATCACAGCCCACCACCCTAGCGAGCGACGCATATGGATGAGGACTGCCGGGTAGCGACGATGGTTGCACGCCTGGCTGTGCACGGCGGTGCACACCGGGGTGTACGGATGTGCGCCCACCCCCGCTCAGCCGGGATACGGCGGAAATCTACCGGCCAGCTCGCGCACCTCCTCCCGCGCCGCGGCCGGTTCCGTCTCGCCCCGCAGGACCGAGGCCAGCAGCGCGGCGATCTTGACCATCTCCGGCTCCCCCATGCCCTGCGTGGTCACCGCGGCCGTCCCCAGGCGCAGCCCGCGGCCGTCGCCGTGCGGCAGCACACAGCAGTCCAGGACGAACCCGGCGCCCGCCAGCCGGCCGCGCGCGGTGCGCCCGTCCACACCGAGCGGGGCCGGGTCGGTGGTGATCAGGTGGGTGTCCGTGCCGCCGGTGGTGACCGACAGCCCCTCGCTGACCAGCTGGGCCGCGAGAACCCTCGCATTGGCGACCACCTGATGGGCGTACGCGCCGAACGCCGGTGTTGCCGCCTCGCCGAACGCGACGGCCTTGGCGGCGATGGTGTGCATCTGCGCGCCGCCCTGGGTGAAGGGGAAGACCGCCCGGTCGACGCGCTCGGCCAGCTCACCGCCGCACAGGATCATTCCGCCGCGCGGGCCGCGCAGCACCTTGTGGGTGGTGGCGCACACCACGTCCGCGTACGGCACCGGGCTGGGCGCCGCTCCCCCGGCGACCAGGCCGATGGGGTGCGCGGCGTCGGCGATCAGATAGGCGCCCACCTCGTCGGAGACCTCCCGGAAGAAGGCGTAGTCGAGGTGGCGGGGGTAGGCGATCGAGCCGCACACGATGGCCTTGGGCCGGTGATTGCGGGCCAGGTGGCGCACCTGGTCGTGGTCGATGAGCCCGGTCTCGGCGTCGACGCCGTACCCGACGAAGTCGAACCAGCGGCCGGAGAAGTTCGCGGGCGAGCCGTGGGTGAGATGGCCGCCGTAGGACAGCCCGAGGGCGAGGACGGTGTCGCCGGGGCGCAGCAGGGCGGCGTAGGCGGCCAGGACGGCCGAGGAGCCCGAGTGGGACTGCACGTTGGCGTGCTCGGCGCCGAAGAGCGCCTTGGCCCGCTCGACCGCGAGGCGCTCGGCGACGTCGACCAGTTCGCAGCCGCCGTGGTGCCGGGCGCCGGGGTAGCCCTCGGCGTACTTGTTGGCGAGCGGCGAGCCGAGGGCTGCGAGCACGGCCGGCGAGGTGAAGTTCTCGGCGGCGATCAGCTGCAGCGTCGTCGACTGCCGCGTGAGCTCTCCGAGCAGGAGATCGGCGATTTCGGGGTCCTGTCGCCGCAAGACGTCGGTCTCGAGGGTAGGGGTAACCGCCATGGTGGGCTCCCGGGCGTCGGCGGGGACGTAGGTCCAATGTAGGCCCGGGATGTGCGGAATGCCCGGTATCGAGGACGCGCCGGCCCGGAGTGGCCTACATCCGCGCCGTTACGCCGGTCAACGCCGTGACCACCGGATCCAGCGCCTCGTGTATCTCGTCCCCGATCGACCGGAAGAACGGCAGCGGCGCCCCGTACGGGTCGTACACCTCGTCCGCCTCGGCGTTGGGCGCCAGCAGCCACCCGCGTAGAGCAGCGGCCGCACGGACCAGCGCCCGCGCCCGCGCGACCACGCCGTCCTCCAGCGGCGGCAGCGTGGCCGGATCTATCGCGCGGACCAGACGGGTGAACTCCTTCAGCGTGAACGTCCGCAGCCCCGCCGAGTGCCCCATCGAGATCACCTGGGCCCGGTGGTCGCGCGTGGCCGTCAGCACCAGGTCGGCCATGATCACGTGCTCGTCCAGCAGTTCCCGGCCGACGAAGCCGGAGGCGTCCGCGCCGAACTCGGCCAGCACGGCCTCCGCGTTGGCCTCCATGGGCGCGCCCTCGTGGCCCCAGGTGCCCGCGCTCTCCACGATCAGCCCACCGCCGAGTACGCCGAGCCGCTCCGCCACGAAATGGCGGGTCAGCCGCTCGGTGATGGGCGAGCGGCACACGTTGCCGGTGCTGACGTGGAGGATGCGGAAGCTGTCACGCGGAAGCCCCACGAACGTCGTCGTGATCTCCGCGTCACGTTCCCCGTTGCCTATGCCACGCCCCGCGTCAGGGGCCGTCAATTCGCCACCTCGAGGTCGGGTACGACCTTCCGCAGCTCGTCCGGGGAGATCGCGCCCTCGCGCAGCAGCACCGGCACCGGGCCGGTGACGTCCACGATGGACGACGGCACGTTGCCGGGGGTGGCGCCGCCGTCGAGGTAGACGGAGACGGAGTCGCCGAGCATGTTCTGGGCGGCGTCGCAGTCCTCCGGCGCCGGGTGGCCGGTGAGGTTCGCCGAGGACACGGCCATGGGGCCGACCTCGGTGAGCAGCTCGATGGCGACCGGGTGCAGCGGCATGCGCACGGCGACCGTGCCGCGGGTGTCGCCGAGGTCCCACTGCAGGGACGGCTGGTGCCGGGCGACCAGCGTGAGGGCGCCCGGCCAGAACGCGTCGACGAGTTCCCAGGCCAGCTCGGAGAAGTCCGTGACCAGGCCGTGCAGGGTGTTCGGGGAGCCGATGAGGACGGGGGTGGGCATGTTGCGGCCCCGGCCCTTGGCGGCGAGTAGATCGGCGACGGCCTCCGAGGAGAACGCGTCGGCGCCGATGCCGTACACCGTGTCGGTCGGCAGCACCACCAGCTCGCCCCGGCGGACCGCGGACGCGGCTTCACGCAGACCCGTCACGCGGTCGGTCGCGTCGTTGGTGTCGTATCGCCGTGCCATGTCTAGCGGGCCTCCTCGTACACGTAATGCGGGGCTTCAGAAAACACTGCCGTCGGGGTGCTCACGGCAGCGCCTTGCGGGCGGTCGCGAACCGGGGGCGGTTGTTGAGGTCCGGGTGGTCGGCCGCGTCGGCCCAGCCCCGCTCCTCGGTGAAGATCCACGGCACCTGGCCGCCCTGGGTGTCGGCGTGCTCGATGACGACGACCCCGCCGGGGCGCAGCAGCCGGTGCGCGGTGCGTTCTATGCCGCGGATGAGCTCCAGGCCGTCCTCGCCGGAGAACAGCGCCAGCTCCGGGTCGTAGTCGCGGGCCTCCGGGGCGACGTACTCCCACTCGGTGAGCGGGATGTACGGCGGGTTGGAGATGACCAGGTCGACCTGGCCGTCGAGGTCGCGGAAGGCATCCAGGGCGTCGCCCTGGCGCAGGTCGACCCTGGATCCCGCGACGTTCTTACGGGTCCACACCAGGGCGTCCTCGGACAGCTCCACGGCGTGCACGCGCGAGCGCGGGACCTCCTGGGCGAGGGCGAGCGCGATGGCGCCCGAGCCGGTGCACAGGTCGACGATGCAGGGCTCGACGACATCCATGGCGCGCACGGCGTCTATGGCCCAGCCGACCACGGACTCGGTCTCCGGCCGGGGCACGAAGACACCCGGGCCGACCTGGAGTTCCAGGTACCGGAAGTAGGCCCGCCCGGTGATGTGCTGCAGCGGCTCGCGCTGCTCGCGCCGGGCGATGACCTCCCAGTAGCGCGCGTCGAAGTCGGAGTCCTTCACGGAGTGCAGCGCGCCCCGCTTCACGCCGTGCACGAACGCGGCGAGCTCCTCCGCGTCGTTGCGCGGCGAGGGCACGCCGGCGTCGGCCAGCCGCTGGGTGGCCTGGGCCACCTCCGCGAGCAGCAGGTTCACGCTCGTCCTCCGTGTGGTACTCGTACGTCCCTTACGCGGCCGCGAGCTTCGCCGCCGAGTCGGCGTCGACGCAGGCCTGGATCATCGCGTCGAGGTCGCCGTCCAGGACCTGGTCCAGGTTGTACGCCTTGAAGCCGACCCGGTGGTCGGAGATGCGGTTCTCCGGGAAGTTGTAGGTGCGGATCTTCTCGGAGCGGTCGACCGTGCGGACCTGGCTGCGGCGGGCGTCGGCGGCCTCCCGCTCGGCCTCCTCCTGCGCCGCGGCGAGCAGCCTGGAGCGCAGGATACGCAGCGCCTGCTCCTTGTTCTGCAGCTGGCTCTTCTCGTTCTGGCAGGAGGCGACGACCCCGGTCGGGAGGTGCGTGATGCGCACCGCGGAGTCGGTGGTGTTGACGGACTGCCCGCCGGGCCCGGAGGACCGGTACACGTCGATGCGAAGGTCGTTCGGGTTGATCTCGACGTCGACCTCCTCGGCCTCCGGCGTGACCAGCACACCCGCCGCGGAGGTGTGGATACGGCCCTGGGACTCGGTGGCCGGCACGCGCTGCACGCGGTGCACACCGCCCTCGTACTTCAGCCGGGCCCACACGCCCTGGCCGGGTTCGGTGGCGCCCTGGCCGCCCTTGGTCTTCACGGCGACCTGGACGTCCTTGTAGCCGCCCAGCTCGGACTCGGTGGCGTCGATGATCTCGGTCTTCCAACCGATGCGCTCGGCGTAGCGCAGGTACATGCGCAGCAGGTCACCGGCGAACAGGGCGGACTCGTCGCCGCCGGCGCCCGCCTTGATCTCCAGAATGACGTCCTTGTCGTCACTCGGGTCACGCGGGACCAGCAGCAGGCGCAGCTTCTCGGTGAGCTCCTCGCGCTGCTTGTCCAGTTCCTTGACCTCGGCCGCGAAGTCAGGGTCGTCGGCGGCAAGCTCGCGCGCGGTCTCCATGTCGTCGCCGGTCTGCTTCCAGGAGCGGTACGTGGCGACGATCGGGGTCAGCTCGGCGTAGCGCTTGTTCAGCTTGCGCGCGTTCGCCTGGTCGGCGTGGACCGACGGATCGGCGAGCTTCTTCTCCAGATCGGCGTGCTCGGCGACGAGTTCCTCGACGGCCTCGAACATCTTTCGGCTCCTGTACTGCGGGGGGAGGGGTGGCGGCGACCAAAAACGCCGGTCCCGGGCACACCCCGGTGGGGGCGCGACCGTGGACCGGCGAAATGGGGCTCGCTACTTCTTGGAGCCTGCGGCAGCCTTGCCGAAGCGGGCCTCGAAGCGGGCCACACGGCCACCGGTGTCGAGGATCTTCTGCTTACCCGTGTAGAACGGGTGGCACTCGGAGCAGACCTCGGCCCGGATGGTGCCGGACTGGATCGTGCTACGGGTGGTGAACGACGCGCCACAGGTGCAGCTGACCTGCGTCTCGACGTACTCGGGGTGGATGTCGCGCTTCAAGGGTGTCTCCTAGATTCCGGGAGGGCGCCGGGTCGCTGCCGCGGGGTGCGAAAGCGTGAACCGGAGCCGACGTACCAGTCTGCCAGGACTGGCGCCATCCTCCCAAACCGGGGGTGCGGTTGTTCTATTCCCTCGGGTGAGTGGGGCGCCTAGGGAGTCACCACGCCCTTGGCTTCGCCGGTGGCCGTTCCCTGTGTGGCCGCCTTCGGGATCGGGCGGTCGTTCTTCAGGGCGTCCCAGACCAGCTGGGCCTTGGACTTCTGCACCAGGACCCGGTTGAGGTTGGCCGGGTCGTACCGGACCGGCATCGTGACCATCTTCATGTGGGACGAGCTGATGCCCTTGAGGCCGTTGGCGAAGTCCGCGAGGGCGTTGACCGAGCCGAGGTCGGAGTCGGTGGTGACGGCCTTGGTCGCGGTGTCGGCGAGGTCGTACAGCTTCTTGGGGTTGCTCAACACGCCGACCTGCTTGACCTGGTCGAGCAGCGCCTTGACGAAGGCCTGCTGGAGCTGGATGCGGCCCAGGTCGGAGCCGTCGCCGACGCCGTGCCGGGTGCGGACCAGGCCGAGGGCCTGCTCGCCGTCGAGGGTGTGGGTGCCGGCCTTGAGCTTCAGGTGGCTCTGCGGGTCGTCGATGTTCTTGGTCGTGGTGACCGGGACCCCGCCGAGGTCGTCGATGAGCTTCTGGAAGCCGGCGAAGTCGACCTCCAGATAGTGGTCCATGCGGATGCCGGTGAGCGACTCGACGGTCTTGACGGTGCAGGCCGCGCCGCCGGTGGAGTACGCCTCGTTGAACATCACGCCGGCCGCGGCCGGATGCGCGGTGCCGTCCGTGTCGGTGCACGCGGGGCGGTCGATGAGGGTGTCGCGCGGGATGGAGACCACGCCGGCCTTCTTGTGACCCTCGTAGACGTGGACGATCATCGCCGTGTCGGAGCGGGCGCTGCCGTCGTCGGTGCCGCCGCCCAGCTTCTTGTTCGAGCCGGAGCGCGAGTCCGAGCCGAGGACCAGGATGTTCTCGGAGCCGTTATCGATCTTCGAGGGCCGGTCGGCGCCGAGGGCCTGGTTGATGTCGACGCTCTTGAGGTTGCCGTTGAGCTTGAAGTAGACGTACCCGGCGCCGGTACCCCCCAGCACGACCACACCGGCTGCCGTCCAGGCCACGGCGAGCAGGGCCTTGCGGCTGCCGCTGCGGGGCTTGCGGCGGCTGCCCCCACGGCGGGATCCGGTCTCGCCCAGCCCCGGTATGCCGGGCTCCGGCGTGCTCTCGGCGGCCACGTCACTCCTAGGTCTCGTCCATCACACCATCGTCGCTCCGTCTGGTCAGACGGAGGAACTCGGGCAAGGGTTGCACAACGCAAAGTGCCCATCGCGTACGGCGATGGGCACTCTGTGTGATGGCTTCACCTCGGTGAGCTTGGCTCACCTGGGGTTTCAGCCCCAGAGGTCATACTGCTGGAAACCGGTACCGACCGAGACACGTGTGGCAAAGATCTCGCTGGTCGCCTTGCCCGTGCCCTTGTACAGGTAGAGCGTTCCGCCGGAGGTGCGGGCCAGGAAGTCGGCCTTGCCGTCACCGTTCACATCGCCCACCGCGTCGAAGGCGTTGTAGCCGGTCCAGGCACTGCGCACCTTGATCCGGGCGGAGAAGGCGCCGGAGCCGGACTTCCCGGTCCCCTTGTACAGGTACAGGTCGCCGGTGCTGCTCTGCCGGGAAAGCAGGTCGGCCTTGCCGTCACCGGTGAAGTCGCCGTGGCCGAGCACCATGTTGTACTGGCCCCAGCCGGTGCCGACCTGCACGCGCGCGCCGAAGGTGCCGTCGCCCTTGCCCGGGTAGAGCCACAGCGTGCCGCCCGAGTCGACGGACAGCACGTCGGGCAGGTAGTCGCCGGTGAGGTCGCCGGGCGTGATGATCCGGGTGCGGGTCTTCCAGCCGGTGAAGATCTTCGTGGTGGTCCAAGTGCCCTGGGTACGCTCACTGTTGAGCACGACGTGCTCCCAGTACACATCACCGGTGGAGCTGACCCGGTAGACCAGGTCCTGGTAACCGTCCCGGTTCAGGTCGGTCTGCCGGACCAGGTTGACGCCGCTCCAGTCGCCCAAGGAGACCCGGGCAGCGAACGAGGTGCCGCTGGAGTCCTTCTCGTAGCCGGTCTTGGTGGAGGAGGCCCGGACGAAGAGGTCGGCCTTGTTGTCGGACTTGCCGTTGAGGGGGCTCAGGTTGGTGTCGTCGATCTGCGGGTAGGCGGCGCCGACGTACGTGGAGACCTTGCTGAAGACGGGGTACGAGCCCTTCTGCACACAGTCCGGCCTGCCCCAGGAGACCACGCCGGCGATCCGGCCGTTCACCACGAGCGGCCCGCCGGAGTCACCGTTGCAGGTGGTGGTCGTACCGGTGTCGCTGCCGCTGGCGGGGCTGCCCGCGCACACCATGTGGCCTTTGACGAACTGGGTGCCGTAGTAGCCGGAGCAGACGCTGTCGGACTGGATCGGCAGCGTGGCCGTCTTCAGCGTGTCGGAGATGTTGTCGCTGGTGGAGCTGGTGCGGCCCCAGCCGTAGACCTGCGCCGGCGTCGTGGCGGCGTAGGAGCCGGTGTCGCCCGAGGTCACCATCCGGATCGGCGTCGCCTTGACCGGGACGTCCAGGGTGAGCACGGCGATGTCGTTGTCGATCGTCGCCGGGTTGTACGACGGGTTCTTCCACTGGCGCTGCACAGCGGTGGCCTGGCCGCCGTGCAGGTCGGTGCCCGGGGACAGCTGGTCGGTGCCGGTGACGACCCAGCCGTGGTCCTTCCAGTCGAAGGCCTTGTTGTGCTCCTCGTCCCAGACACAGTGAGCGGCGGTGAGGATCTTCGTGGGCGAGACGACCGAGCCCCCGCAGAAGAAGCCGGTGTCGTCGCTGGTGTCGGTGGTGCCCTTGTCGTCGACGTACCAGAGCTGGGCCATCCAGGGTGCCGAGGAGATGGTGGTCTCGGTACCACCGATGATCCTCGGCGACACGGCGGACGGGCTGCTGCTCCGCGTCGACGTGTCGAGAGCGGAGGCGCTCGCGATGCGCTTCTCCAGCGTGGCCTGGGAGGGCTGGCTGACGACGGGCTGGGAGGTCGGCTTCGGCAGCGGGGTGGTCGCACCGGCGGACGTCGTGAGCAGCGCGGCGGTCGCGGCGGCGGCGACACCGGCGGCGGCGAGGGGCAGGGCAAGGCGTATACGACGTCTGTGCCGCCCGGGCAGGGGCGTGGGCAAGGGAGTGCTCCCAGGGAGAGGTGAGACGGGAGGGGCGCGTGGTGCGCTCCCGATACCTCTCAGCGCCAAAAGGCCGCCCCCCGTCACCTGAGTGACGGGGGGCGGCCTCTCTTCTTACCCAGTACCTACCGACTAGTCGCCGTTGCCGGGCGTCGGCGTCGTCTTCTGAATCTGCATCAGGAACTCGGCGTTCGACTTCGTCTGCTTCATCTTGTCGAGGAGCAGCTCGACCGCCTGCTGCTGGTCGAGGGCGTGCAGCACCCGGCGCAGCTTCCAGACGATGGCGAGCTCGTCGCTGGCGAGCAGGATCTCTTCCTTACGGGTACCGGACGCGTCCACGTCCACCGCCGGGAAGATGCGCTTGTCGGCGAGCTTGCGGTCGAGCTTGAGCTCGGCGTTGCCGGTGCCCTTGAACTCCTCGAAGATCACCTCGTCCATGCGGGACCCGGTGTCCACCAGGGCGGTGGCGAGGATGGTCAGCGAGCCGCCGTCCTCGATGTTGCGGGCCGCACCGAAGAAGCGCTTCGGCGGGTACAGGGCGGTCGAGTCGACACCACCGGACAGGATGCGGCCGGAGGCGGGCGCGGCCAGGTTGTACGCACGGCCCAGACGCGTGATCGAGTCGAGCAGCACGACGACGTCGTGGCCCAGCTCCACCAGACGCTTGGCGCGCTCGATCGCCAGCTCGGCGACCGTGGTGTGGTCCTCGGCCGGGCGGTCGAAGGTCGAGGAGATGACCTCGCCCTTGACCGACCGCTGCATGTCGGTGACCTCTTCCGGACGCTCGTCGACAAGGACGACCATCAGGTGGCACTCGGGGTTGTTGTGCGTGATCGCGTTGGCGATCGCCTGCATGATCATGGTCTTGCCGGTCTTCGGCGGGGCCACGATCAGACCGCGCTGCCCCTTACCGATCGGCGACACCAGGTCGATGATGCGGGTGGTCAGCACGCCCGGGTCGGTCTCCAGACGGAGCCGGTCCTGCGGGTACAGCGGGGTCAGCTTGTTGAACTCCGGGCGGCCACGGCCGTGTTCGGGCGCCATGCCGTTGACGGAGTCGAGGCGGACCAGCGCGTTGAACTTCTCGCGGCGCTCGCCGTCCTTCGGCTGACGGACCGCACCGGTGACGTGGTCACCCTTGCGCAGGCCGTTCTTGCGGACCTGGGCGAGGGAGACGTAGACGTCGTTCGGGCCCGGCAGGTAGCCGGAGGTCCGGATGAAGGCGTAGTTGTCGAGGATGTCCAGGATGCCCGCGACGGGGATCAGGACGTCGTCCTCGGCGAGCTGCGGCTCGTTGCCGGCGAACTCGTCACGGCCACGGCGGCCACGGCGGTCGCGGTAGCGGCCGCGACGGCCACGGCGGCCACCCTCGAAGTCGTCCCCGTCCTCGTCGGCCCGCTGCTGGCCGCGCTCCGGGCGACCGCCACCGCCCTGCTGCTGACCCTGCTGCTGGCGCTGGCCGCCCTGGCCCTGCTGCTCGTCGCCCTTGCCCCGGCGGTCACGGTCCCGGCCGCGCTCGCCGCGCTCGCCGCGCTCGCGACGGTCGCGACGGCCACGGCCCTCGCCGTCACCGGCCTCGCCCTGCTGCTGCGCGGGCGTCTCGGCCTTGGGCTCGGCCTTCACCTCGGTCTTCGCCTCGGCGACGACGGTCTCGGCGCTGCTCGCGGCCGGGGCGCCCGCCTCGGCGGTGGCGCGGCGGCGACGGCGCTCGGTCGGGGCGTCGTCGGAGGCCGGCTGGCCGGGAATCTCGATCTGCTGCTGGGCCACGGCCTTCTCGGCGGGGGCCTCCACGGCCTTCGCCGCCTTCTTCTCGGCGGCGTCCTCGCCCGTACGGGCCTTCGAGGTGGCCCGGCGCTTGGGCTTGGTCTCGGTGGCGGCCTCGGCCTTGGGGGCGGCGCCCCCACCGGCCTGAGCCTCCTTGATGACCTCGATCAGCTGGCTCTTGCGCATCCGCGCGGTGCCCCTGATCCCGAGGCCCGAGGCGACCTGCTGCAGCTCGGCCAGCACCATGCCCTCGAGGCCGGTACCACGGCGCCGCCGGGAGCCGGCACCGGTGGCAGGCGCGGAGGCGTCCGTGGCGGGCGCGGCAGCGGTCTCCTCGACACGTGCGCCCATCAGATCGGTGGTGTCGCTCACGAAGGGTCCTTCCCTGGAGCGGACGTCGGCCTGTCTGGCTCGGCGACCGGTTGTGCTGTCCGGCTACGGTCCTGTCTCTGTGAACCGTGCCGGGGCGGTGGTCCGCCAACGCGGCGGAAGAGAGATTTGCAGGTGATGGCGCTTCCGCGAACCGTGGCATCCAGTGTCACGTGGCGTGGTAGCACCGATTCCGGAGCGTGCCCGGCGGCTCGCTCAGTGTCCGCATACGACGTACTGCCCAGGTACGGCACATGGGACACGGAGTGGCTTGGGAGGCTCCCGGAGGAAGGTCTGTCCCGGACGGGGACACGAAGCACCTCGCCATGGTGGGGTCGGGTGCAGACTTGAGGTTAACACTACCGGATCCAACAAACATTCCCCCTCTCCAAATCCGGCAAGCATGTGTCAGGTCGCAAGCGGCAGCACGCTCGCTCCCTGGGCATCCAGGCTCAGCCGGTTGGCGGCCCAGTCGGCGCCGGCCAGGGCTTCCACCTTGTCGGCGGTGCCGACGTCGGCGAGGGCCATGACGGTGGGCCCGGCGCCCGAGATGACGGCCGGGATCCCGTCGGCCCGCAGCCGCTCCACCAGCGCGGCGCTCTCCGGCATGGCCGGGGCGCGGTACTCCTGGTGGAGGCGGTCCTCGGTGGCGGGCAGCAGCAGCTCGGGGCGCCGGGTGAGGGCCTCGACGAGCAGGGCGGCACGGCCCGCGTTGGTGGCGGCGTCGACATGCGGCACGGTGCGCGGGAGCAGGCCGCGCGCGGTCTCGGTCAGCACCGGCTTTCCGGGCACGAAAACCACCGGAACGATGGAATCGTTCGGCTCCATCCTGATCGCCCGGGCGGCGCCGGCCTCCATCCAGGACAGGGTGAAACCGCCGAGCAGACAGGCCGCCACGTTGTCCGGGTGGCCCTCGATCTCGGTGGCCAGCTCCAGCAGCGCGGCGTCGTCGAGCCGGGCCTCGCCGCCTATGGTCACCGCGCGGGCGGCGACGATGCCGGCACAGATGGCGGCGGAGGAGGAGCCCAGGCCGCGGCCGTGCGGAATGCGGTTGGCGCAGACGATTTCCAGGCCGCGGGGCTGGCCGCCCAGCAGGTCGAAGGCGGTGCGCAGGGAACGGACGAGCAGGTGACTCTCGTCCCGGGGCAGGGTCTCGCTGCCCTCACCCGCGATGTCGATGTGCAGCCCGGAGTCGGCCACCCGGACGACGACGTCGTCGTACAGCCCCAGCGCGAGGCCCAGGGCGTCGAAGCCCGGGCCGAGGTTGGCACTGGTGGCGGGAACGCGCACCCGGACGGCGGCGGCGCGGAAGGCTGGACCAGCCATCGCTCGTTGACTCTCCTTGAGCTGCGTGACTGTCGAAGTGACATCCGATGGAGTCGAATGTCACCCGAGGATTCGATGGACATTCGATGACGTACGAAGACCCGTCGGGACGCGGAGACGGCACGGCCCCCGTGCCCACATGCAAGGGCATATGCGGTGGGCGGGTTCAGTACAGCCTATCGAAGGAAGGTTCTGCCGCGACATAGGGCGCACAGGAGGCGCACGATGCGTGTCGTAAGCCCCCTGTGCACCCTGACGCGGTTTGCCCCTGCTCGGGCCGGTGCTCAGGCCAGGCCGAGGCGCTCGGCCGCGGTGGTCGCGTCGACCGGGACGGTGACCGGCTGCGGGGCGCCGGCGACGGCCCAGTCGGGGTCCTTCAGACCGTTGCCGGTGACGGTGCACACGATGCGCTGCCCCGGGTCGACCTTGCCCTGCTCGGCGGCCTTGAGCAGACCGGCCACGGAGGCGGCGGAGGCGGGCTCCACGAAGACACCCTCCTGCGCGGCCAACAGCCGGTAGGCGCGCAGGATTTCACGGTCCGTCACCTCGTCGATGGCACCGCCGGACTCGTCCCGGGCGGCGAGGGCGTACTGCCAGGAGGCGGGGTTGCCGATGCGGATCGCGGTGGCGATGGTCGAGGGGTCCTTGACGACCTCGCCGCGCACGATCGGGGCACTGCCGGAGGCCTGGAAGCCCCACATGCGCGGGGTCCTGGCGGCGATGCCGTCGGCGGCGTACTCCTTGTAGCCCTTCCAGTAGGCGGTGATGTTGCCCGCGTTGCCGACCGGGAGGACATGGATGTCGGGGGCGTCGCCGAGCATGTCCACGATCTCGAAGGCGGCCGTCTTCTGGCCCTCGATCCGCACCGGGTTCACCGAATTGACCAGCGCCACAGGGTAGTTCTCGCTCAGCGCGCGGGCGAGCGTGAGGCAGTCGTCGAAGTTGCCGTCGACCTGGAGGATCTTCGCGCCGTGCACCAGGGCCTGGCCCATCTTGCCGAGCGCGATCTTGCCCTGCGGCACGAGCACGGCGGAGACCATGCCCGCGCGCACGGCGTAGGCGGCGGCGGAGGCGGAGGTGTTGCCGGTGGAGGCGCAGATGACCGCCTTGGCCCCCTCCTCCTTGGCCTTGGAGATGGCCATGGTCATGCCGCGGTCCTTGAAGGAACCGGTGGGGTTGGCCCCCTCCACCTTGAGGTGGACCTCACAGCCCGTGCGCTCGGAGAGCACCTGCGCGGGCACGAGGGGCGTGCCGCCCTCGCGGAGCGTCACGACCGGCGTGGTGTCGGAGACCGGCAGCCTGTCCCGGTACTCCTCGATGATTCCGCGCCACTGGTGAGTCATTGCTGGTTACTCTCCTTCAACCCGCATGATGCTGGCGACACCCCGCACGGTGTCGAGCTTGCGCAGCGCCTCGACGGTCCCGGTGAGGGAGGCGTCGGACGCGCGGTGGGTGACGACGACGAGGGAGGCCTCGCCGTCCCCGTCTGGACGTCCTTGCTGCCGCACGGTATCGATCGACACCCCGTGCTCGGCGAAGACGGTCGCGACCTGGGCGAGTACACCCGGTTTGTCCGCGACGTCGAGGCTGATGTGGTACCGGGTGACGACCTCGCCCATGGGCGAGACGGTCAGGGCGGCATACGCCGACTCACCGGGCCCCGTTGCGCCGTTGAGCCGGTTGCGGCAGACGGCGACGAGGTCGCCGAGCACGGCGGAGGCGGTGGGAGAGCCGCCGGCGCCGGGGCCGTAGAACATGAGCTGGCCGGCCGCGTCGGACTCCACGAAGACGGCGTTGTACGCGCCGCGCACGGAGGCGAGCGGGTGGCTCAGCGGAATCATGGCGGGGTGCACGCGCGCGGTGACGGACGCCCCGTCCTTGGAGCGCTCACAGATGGCGAGCAGCTTGATGGTGCAGCCCATCTCCTTGGCGGAGCGGAAGTCGGCCGCGGTGACCTCGGTCATGCCCTCGCGGTAGACGTCGTCCAGGCGCACCCGGGTGTGGAAGGCGATGCCGGCGAGGATGGCGGCCTTGGCGGCGGCGTCGAACCCCTCGACGTCGGCGGTCGGGTCGGCCTCCGCGTACCCCAGGGCGGTGGCCTCGTCGAGGGCCTCCTGGTAGCCCGCGCCCGTGGAGTCCATCTTGTCGAGGATGAAGTTGGTCGTCCCGTTGACGATGCCCATCACCCGGTTGATCTTGTCCCCGGCGAGGGACTCGCGCAGCGGCCGGATCAGCGGGATGGCGCCGGCGACGGCGGCCTCGTAGTAGAGGTCCTTGCCGTGCTCCTCGGCGGCGGCGTGCAGGGCCGCCCCGTCCTGGGCGAGCAGGGCCTTGTTGGCGGAGACGACGGACGCGCCGTGCTCGAAGGCGGTGGTGATGAGGGACCGGGCGGGCTCGATCCCGCCGATGACCTCCACGACGACATCAATGTCGCCGCGTTTGACCAGGGCGGTCGCATCCGTGGTGACCAGGCTCGGGTCGATGCCCGCGCGCACCTTGGAGGGGCGGCGGACGGCGACGCCCGCCAGCTCCACCGGGGCCCCGATCCTGGCGGCGAGGTCGTCGGCGTGCGTCGTCATGATGCGCGCCACCTCTGAGCCGACCACTCCACAGCCCAGCAGCGCCACCTTCAGCGGACGCGTACGCATCATCCGACCTCGTTTCCTCTTACCGTCTACGGTTGGACCAGTCTCACTCACCGGACGGCAGTTTCTACCCTTCGTCCGGATCGTGAGACATCTATTTCATGTCGCTGGGACGCCGGGACCGAAGAATCTCCGGCCCGCCCTCCCTCTTTCTCTTGTTCCTCACCCGACGTCGAGACGCAGGAGGTCATCCTCCGTCTCGCGCCGGACGATGACCTTGGCCTTGCCGTCCTTCACGGCGATGACGGGCGGCCGGAGCACGTGGTTGTAGTTGCTGGCCATGGACCGGCAGTAGGCGCCGGTGGCGGGTACGGCGAGCAGGTCGCCCGGTGCCAGGTCGGCGGGCAGGAACGCGTCCTTGACCACGATGTCCCCACTCTCGCAGTGCTTGCCGACGACGCGCGCGAGCATGGGCTCGGCGTCACTGGTGCGCGAGACGAGGGCGACGCTGTACTCGGCGTCGTACAGCGCGGTGCGGATGTTGTCGGACATGCCGCCGTCGACGGAGACGTACGTACGCAGCCCGTCGAGCGGCTTGACGGTGCCGACCTCGTACAGCGTGAAGGCGGTGGGACCGACGATGGCGCGCCCGGGCTCGACGGAGATCCGCGGGGTCCGCAGCCTGGCGGCCTCGCACTCCCGCGTGACGATCTCGGTGAGCGCCTTGGCGATCTCGTGCGGCTCCCGCGGATCGTCATCGCTCGTGTAGGCGATACCGAGTCCGCCCCCGAGGTCGATCTCGGGCAGCTCGACCCCGTGCTCGTCCCGGATGTCCCTCAGCAGCCCCACGACACGGTGCGCGGCGACCTCGAACCCGGACATGTCGAAGATCTGCGACCCGATGTGGCTGTGAATGCCGATCAGCTCGAGCCCGTCCAGCTGCAGGGCCCGCCGCACGGCCTCGGCGGCCTGCCCGCCCGCGAGGGGAATCCCGAACTTCTGGTCCTCGTGAGCGGTGGCGATGAACTCATGGGTGTGCGCCTCGACCCCGACGGTGATCCGGATCTGCACCTTCTGCCGCTTGCCCAGCGACTGCGCGATGTGCGCGACCCGCACGATCTCCTGGAACGAGTCGAGCACGATCCGCCCGACGCCGGCCTCTATGGCCCGCTCGATCTCCTGGACGGACTTGTTGTTGCCGTGGAACGCGATGCGCTCGGCGGGCATGCCGCCGGAGAGGGCGGTGGCCAGCTCCCCACCCGAGCACACATCCAGGTTGAGCCCCTCCTCGTGCAGCCACCGCACGACGGCCCGGGACAGGAAGGCCTTCCCGGCGTAGAACACGTCGGCGTCGGCGCCGAAGGCGGTGCGCCAGGCGCGCGCCCGGGCGCGGAAGTCGGCCTCGTCGAGGATGTAGGCGGGGGTGCCGAACTCCTCGGCGAGCCGGGTGGCGGGAATCCCGGCGACGGTGAGGACACCTTCCTCGTCCCGGCCGACGGTCTGGGCCCACACCTTGGGGTCGAGGGCGTTGAGGTCGGCGGGCGGGGCGGAGTAGTGCCCGTCGGACAGGACGTCGGCGTGGCGGGGCCCGGCGGGGTGGGCGGAACGGCTCATGACGTTGACTCTCAGACTCTCTGTCTCGCTCCGGGGCTCATGCGTGTCGCTCTGAGGCCCTCAGAGGTGTTCGGGTGCGTCGATGCCGAGCAGGGACAGGCCGCCGGCCAGCACCGTCCCGGCGGCTTCGGCGAGGGCGAGCCGGGCACGGTGGGCGGCCGAGGGTTTCTCCTCGCCGCGCGGAAGCACGGTGGGCAGAAAGGGCAGGACGGCATCGGCGACGGTGACGAGATGCCGGGCAAGCCGGTCCGGGCCGCGATGGGTGGCGGCCGCGGTGAGGATACGCGGGTAGTCGGAGAGGGCGGTGAGGATCTCACGGGCCGGCACGGGACCGGGTTCGGCGCTGAACCCGAGGCGACCGGCGTTACGGCTGACGGCCCGGACCCGGGCATGCGCGTACCGCACCCGGAACAGCGGATTGCTCTCCCGCTGCACGAGATGGTCGGCGGTGATCCGGGGCCGGTCGTGCGGCGCGGGATGCAGCAGCGCCCACTGCGCGGCGTCGGCTCCGAGCGGCGCGGGATCCTCCGGCGCCGGAACCGGCCGCAGATTCACGGGCTCCCCGTGCTCGACCTCACACCGCCCGCCCTGAGTCCCGACGATCCGCACGACCGCGTCGGCGACAACCTCGGCGCGCGCCTCATACGGAACCCGAAGGACGACGACCTCCCCGGCGAGCCCACTGCCGTACCCGTACCTGCCACCGCACTCAAGGATGTCCCGTACGACGCCTTCGGCGACGTCGGCCTGCTCATCGAGGCTGATGTTGAGAAACCCGGGTCCGGTGACGACAACATCCCGTATCCCCTCGGCACCGACGAGATACGGCCGCAGAATCTCAGCGACCCGCAGGGGCGGCTGCCCGGCCGGCCGGGCGAGCTGCAGAGCGACATTGGTGGCGAAGTCCCCGCACCCCCCGGGCCCCGGCTCGCTCACCACGACCCGCTCCGGCACGGTCACACTCAGCTCCCCCTGCTCTACGGCACGACGCACCGCGTGCAGCACGGTGCGGGAGAGTTCGACGGGGGTCACGGGACAAGCGTAGGGGAGGTGGGGGGTGGGTATGCGAGCTGGTTTGTGCCGGGTGGGGTAGGGGTTACTGGAGCTCTTGGCGGTCAGCCGAAGGAGACTCCGTCGGTCACACCGCCGACGGCCCGACCGGTCACACCGCCGCCCACGCCACCGGCGACCCCGTCGGGAGTCCCACCAATCCCCCCGCCAATCCCCCCACCACCCTCACCATCCCCGTCAATCTCACCCTCACTCTCCCCATCACCTTCACCTCGCCCTCCCCTCCTGCCCCCGGGCCGGCGCTCGATCAGGTGCTTGACGAGCCGAACGAGTTCCGCGGGTTCGAAGGGCTTGGCGAGGAAGGCGTCGACGCCGACGTCGAGGCCGGTCTCGACCTCGTACTGCGTACAGGCGCTGATGATGGCGAGGGGAAGATCATGCGTGCGCGGATCGGCCCGAAGCCGGGCGGCGGTCCGGAGCCCGTCCAGCCGGGGCATGACGACGTCGAGCGTCACCACATCGGGCCGTACCTGATGGACCACATCCAGACACTCGGCACCATCGGCCGCGGTCACGACCTCAAGCCCCTCCAGCTCGAGGTTGACCCTGATCAGCTGCCGGATGACCTTGTTGTCGTCCACAACAAGCACCCGACCCGACGCGCCTGGCACAAGTCGAGAGTAGGTCCGGACCGGCCACCGCGTCCGGGTTTTCCCCACTTCCAACCCCTGCGAGGGACCCACCCCGGAGCGCCCCCCGCAAACCCGTTCCTGATCACCCTGCAAGACCTGCTAGGGTTCTACCCGTCGCCGCAAGCAAGAAGTCAAGCGCCCGACACGCCCCCGTAGCTCAGGGGATAGAGCAACGGCCTCCGGAGCCGTGTGCGCAGGTTCGAATCCTGCCGGGGGCACTTCGCGTGAAGTGCCTGAAGACCCCGCCATCAGCAAATTCGCTGAATGCGGGGTCTTTTTCTATGCGCAGGCAGGTCGCTCACGGACGCCGTGACGGTCTTGCCCCTGACGAGGCCTAAGCGGACGAGTTGGTAGGTGTCGGCCGAGGTCCGTGCCACGACCGGGCCAGATTCTGGGGCCTCACCGGGTCCCGAAACACCAGGTCAGTGGCGTGATGCGGTTGTTCCCGTCCGGATCTGTGCCGACGGCCACAGCGAGCGGGACAAACGTAGGGTCATACTGAGCCATGACCAAACCTGCGGCACCGAAGCGTCATTTGCCCACCAGCCCCTTCAAGGCCCCGGTCACAGCGGCTCCCAAGCACTTCGCCATGGGCGACCAGGTCACGCATGACGTGTACGGCCTCGGCCGGGTAGTCGGCATCGAGGACGGAATCGCGGCGCTCGTGGATTTCGGCTCGGCGCAAATGCGGATCTTGAGCCCGTACTCCAAGATGACCAAGCTGTAGGACCGCTGTGCCCGCTCAGGGCACGCCAGGTCTCGTCAGGGACCTGTAATGAAAGGCAGACCTCTCATCGACCCGACGTCGCTGTTCTCCGCCCTGGAAGGGCAACCCCGCCGTTCCACCGCAGTATCGCCGCCTCCGACTACAACGCCCTTCCAGGCCCCGGACTTCGGAGAAGACGAGATCTTGTGGTCCGAGGATGCACAGGAGCCCACCCCGGGCACGCGTGCCGCGCGGCCCAAGGCTGCCTAGCGACCCGAAGCCGTCCCGGCACCGGCGGCTGAACGCCCTGGCACACAGCCCAGCACCCCACCAACACAGTTGGAAGGGTGCGGCCTCGGCGTCTGACGGTCCCCCGATGGAACCGGCAGAGAGCAATGGGCATACACACGGGCACGAGCACCGGCATCTCCAGCGGATGATGCCGCGCCGCATACAGCGCCGCCCGCTGACGCCAACCGACCTGGCGGATCAGGTGCCAGCTCTTCGTCGTCGACCAGGGTGAGCATGGGCTGACCCGGCGCACACATCATGCTGACGAGAAAGCGGCTCCAGGAGTCCGACCGGCCGGCTGATTCAGGAGAGCCAGTCGCTGTAGTGGGTGGGGGCGATACGGGCGTCGCCCCTGGCGATCAGGGCATCGCCCTGAACGGCGGCGAACATGCCGGCGGTGTCGTCGGTGACGACCGTGCGGCCGTCGGGATGGACTTCGAGGGTGATCCGGCCGAGTTCGTCGAGCGGGAGGACGTCGGGCCCGGCGACCTCGAGGGTGCCGTTCAGAGGGGCGCCGGCAGCGACTTCGGCGACGGTGTCGGAGACGTCCTGGGCGGCGATCAGCTGGAGCGGAGTGGTGGGCAGGCGGACGGTGTCACCCTCGGTGGTCCAGGACAGGACCGCGTCCATGAACTCCATGAACTGGGTGGCGCGGACGATCGAGTAGGGGATCGGTCCGGCCTTGAGGATGTCTTCCTGCAGGACCTTGGCCCGGTAGTAGTCGAGGCCGGGCACCCGGTCCGCGCCGACGATCGAGAGGATGACGACGTGGCCCACCCCGCCCTTCTGGGCGGCGGCCAGAACGTTGTCCATCGAGGTCTGGAAGAACGCCGGTGAGGCGTCGTCGAAGGTCGGAGAATTCGTCAGGTTGACGAGGACGTCGGCGTCGGCCACCGCCTCCGCCAGGCCCTCCCCTGTGATCACGTCGACACCCGTGGACTGCGAGTGCGGCACGGCCTCGTGCCCTGCCGCGTTCAGCTTTTTCACGACCCGCGACCCGATCAGGCCGGTACCACCGATGACTGCGAACTTCATGGGTCACCTTTCGTCGCGCACCGACAGGTCATACGTCCAGACTGCGATGGTCAGGTGCGCGGCGCACGCGGACCGTGCGCTCCTGGGCATCCCGGTGACGCCGCGTGCAGCAGGCCGACGTACACGGCCCTGCCCCGCCACCGCACCCGCGCCCACGCCGGCCGCCGCCCGTTCCCGGCGTCGTCAGAAGCGTCCGCCGCAGTGCCCGGACGGGGCGCAAGGGACCCGTGATGCAATGGGTCCGACGGAGCAGATCTCGGGGCGGGGTGGGCGTGTTGAGCAACGGTGGGCCCGATGCGGGGAGTTTCGAACCGCTGGGGGAAGGTGATCCGCGGACCGTGGGCGGGTACCGGCTGGTGGCGCGGCTCGGGGCCGGTGGCATGGGGCGGGTCTATCTGTCGCACACCCCGGGCGGACGGGCCGTCGCGGTCAAGGTGATCCGGCCCGAGCTGGCCGAGAACTCCGAGTTCCGGAAGCGGTTCAGGGCCGAGGTGGCCTCAGCGAGCCGGGTCCACGGGATCTACACCGCTCCGGTGGTGGACAGCGACACGGAGGGGGCCGTGCCGTGGTGCGCGACCGCCTATGTGCCGGGGCCCTCCCTCTCCGACGCCGTACGCGATCACGGGCCGCTGCCCGTCGACACCGTGCTGCGGCTGATCGCCGGAGTCGCGGAGGCACTGCAGGCCGTGCACCGCGAAGGCATCGTGCACCGGGACCTCAAGCCGGCGAACGTGCTGCTCGCCGCCGACGGCCCGCGCGTGATCGACTTCGGTGTGGCGCGCGCGGCCGACTCCACGTCACTGACCCAGAGCGGTACGGCCCTGGGCACGGTCGCGTACATGGCGCCGGAGCAGGTGCTGGGCGGGGAGGCCGCACCCTCGGCCGACGTGTTCGCGCTCGGGCAGATCGCCGTGTTCGCGGCGACGGGCGGCGCCGGGTTCGGGGACGGGGATCCGCACGCGGTGCTGTACCGGGTGGTGCACGCTGAGCCCGATCTCAGCCGCGTGCCCGCCGAGATACAGGAGCTGGTGGCCCGGTGTCTGCGCAAGCCCGCCGCCGAGCGGCCCACCGTCGAGGAGGTCATCCGCTCCGTCCAGAAGATCCAGGCGTACCGCGGTGACGAGGCGCGGTTCGCTTCCGGGGCGTGGCTGCCGGGCGAGTTGGCCGCCGGAATCGAGGCTCGGGCCGCGGGCGCCGATCAGGCCAGGGCGCGGGTGGCGGATCCGGGTACGGGTACAAATCAAGTCGCCCACCCTTCGGGTGCTTTCGGGGCAGCCGACGGTTCCGGTGCTCCCCATATGCCGGGCACGCCTGGCGCTTTCCCGACCACCGGTCCCGGCGCGTTCGGGCCGCCGGCGGCCTACTCCCCCACCCCTCCGGCGGCGTACGCCCCCACCCCGCCGTCCCACGCCGCGCTGCCCGGACCCTTCGTCATGGGTCCGGGGGCCGCGCCCGGTGGTGCCTACGCGCCGGTCGGCGGGCCCCAGCCGCACCTCCCTGCCGACACACAGACCGCACCCACCGCACCGGTGGCCGCGGGCGGCAAGGCCCGTAAGGGACGGTTCTGGCTGTTGTCCGCCGCCGCCGTCGTACTCGTCGCCTGCGGGGCGGCCGCCACCTTGCTGTTCGTTCCGGGGGACGGCGACAAGGGCGGTGCGCAGGCGCGGGAAGAGACCGCGTCGCACGCGGCCGCGTCCGTCGACCCGTCGCCGTCGGCATCGGCGTCCGGCTCCCCGTCCGCCAAGGCCTCGAAGAAGGCGAAGGCCACCAAGTCCGCTGTGCCGCCCAGCCCTTCGGGGCCCCCGACGCCCACGCGGACCGCGTCCTCGGCGCCGCCGAGCACCGCGGCGAGCAAGCCCGCGGCTCCCAAGGCTCCCGTCCCGGTGACGTACGCCGGGATCCGGATGACCAAGAGCCACGACCTGTACCTGGCGGACACCCCGGTGCGGTCCAAGGCGGACACCGGTACCTCCGACGAGGATCTGACCTACGCCGTCTACTCCTCGGGCGCGCTGCTCGCCCCCGGCACCACCTCCGGAAGCTCGCTCGCGCTGCTGCCCGTGGGCCGGCAGGGGAGCCTGGACGTGTGCAAGGCGGCGACCGGCTACAAGAGCTACGTCTGGATCAAGGACCTCACCGTCGGCCAGCAGATGTGCGTCATCAGCGGGACGGGGCACGTGGGGCTGGTGACGTACCGGGGCTCGTCCGGGACGACGTACGCCGATCTGGACGTGAAGGTGTGGCGTAACGCGGCCTAGGACCGCTTCGGCGCGGGACCACTCCCCGGGCGTGATCTCGATCCTCTTCGGGTAGTCATGCGCTGCTTCGCTGCGGCTGGACTGAGGGGGAGGGTCGCGGTGTCGGATGACAGACCGCCGGACGCGTGGGAACCGCATGAGCGCCGGATCTGGGAGGCGTACCGGCGGGGCGAGTGGTGCGACGACGTGCCGGAGGTCCGTGCGGAGGTGCTGCGGTGGCTGCTCGTCGCCGCGCCTCCCCCGGTGCGGGGAAGTCTTGCCCGGCTCCGGCTGCGCGGGGCGCACATCACCGGAACGCTCGATCTCGCCGAGGCAGAGGTCCGGTGCGCGATACGCCTGTGGTCCTGCCGCCTGGACGAGGCGCCCCGTTTCGACGGGGGGCGTTTCGGCGCCCTGGAGCTGAGGGACTGTGCCCTGCCGGGGCTGACCGCGGTGGGGGCGCGGGTCGATCAGGAGTGCGTGATCGCGGGGTGCGTGATCGACGGCACGCTGGATCTGCGGTCGCTGAGCGTGGGCACCCGTCTTTCGCTCGACCGGTCCAGGGTGGTCGTCCCGGACGGCCGAGCCGCGGTCGACGCGCAGTCGCTCGCCGTCGAGGAGGACTTCTCGGCGGCCGAAATGGAATGCACCGGGCCGGTGTACCTCAACAGCTCCGACGTGCGGGACACACTCGATTTCCGCGGCGCGCGGATCCGTGGCGAGCGGACCTGTCTGCAGGCTCCCGAACTGAGTGTGGGCGGCGGTCTCCACCTGGACCGGGGTTTTGTGAGCGACGGAGGTATCGACCTCTACGGCGCCTCGATCGGCGGTTCTCTGCACCTGGAGGACAGCACCCTGACCGGCACGGGCGAGAAGCGGGGCCAGCCGGCGCTGCAGTTGCTCTGCGCCACGGTCGGCGGGGACATCCAGGCCGGCCGGGGGCTCGTCGTGCGGGGATGCGTGGATCTCAGGGACACCACGGTGCGCGGCAGTGTCGTGCTGAAGAGGGCCCGGCTGCACCAACCGGCCGGCACGGCGCTCAAGGCACAGCGCCTGCACGTCGGTGGCAACTTCAGCTGCCGTGAGGGGTTCGTCTCGCAGGGCCTCGTGGACATCCGCGATGCCCGGGTCGGCGGCTCCGTCCTCTTCGAGGGCGCGGAGCTGACCGGCCTCGCGGGGACGGCGTTGCGGGCGAACGGCATCGAAGTGGGTGCGGAATTCAACTGTTGTGATGGTTTGACCGCGCACGGTCGAATATCGCTCAGCAACATCACCGTACGCGCCAGGCTCTGCTTCGAAGGCGCGCTGTTCGATGTGCCGAGCGGGAAGCATGCCCTGGTGTGCCGGCGGTCCACGGCCGCAGAGCTGGAACTGAGCCCGCGTGAAGCCACGGAGGGCGTCGTCGACCTGAGTCACACCCGGGTCGGTGTGTTGCGGGACGACCCGGGCACGTGGCCCGGGGCGCTGCTGCTGGAAGGTTTTCTCTACGACAGCGTCCATCCCGTGCTGCCCGCCGAGCGGCGGCTGCCCTGGCTCGACCGGGAGCCCACGGGCTTCGCGCCGCAGCCCTACGAGCAGCTGGCGGCCAACTACCAGCAGCACGGCCGGGACGCCGACGCCCGGACCGTCCTGCTGGCCAAACAGCGCCGCGTGCGCCGCACCCTTGCCTGGCCGGCCCGCGCGTGGAGCATCCTCCAGGACGTCACCGTCGGCTACGGCTACCGGCCGCTGCGCGCGGTGGGGTTGCTGGCCGCGTTCTTCGCCATCGGGACCGCGGTCTTCGCCACCTGGCCACCCGCGCCCACCGGTGAGGGGAAGCCGCCGGACTTCCAGCCGGCCATCTACACCCTCGACCTCCTGCTGCCCGTCGTCGACTTCGGACAGGAGCGGGCGTTCAGCCCGCACGGCGGCCTGCAGTGGGTCGTGGTGGTGCTCGTCAGCGCGGGGTGGCTCCTCGCTACGACGGCCGCGGCCGGCGCGAACCGGGTGCTGCGGCGGACCTGATCCGACGGAGGAACACCACGCTGGTCAGCACCCCGAGGAGGACGACAGCGGCGTTCGCCGCCACCGCGGCCTTGAGGCCGTCCAGGATGCCCGCGGCGTCCGTGGCCGGCATGGCCGCCGTGGCGATCGCGCTCATGATCGGGGTGCCCATGGTGATGCCGATCTGCTGGGTCATGGTGGCGAGGCCGGTGGCCAGGCCCTGTTCGTGGTCGGGCAGGCCCGAGGTCGCCGTGACCATGAAGGCGACGATGACCAGCATGTTGCCGACGCCTCCGGCGAAGGTGGCGAGCAGGAGGAGCCAGAGCCAGGAGCGGTCGGGGCCGAGGCCCAGCAGGGCTGCCGTGCTGAGTGCCTGGAGCAGTCCGCCGGTGATCAGGGTCGGCCTGCTGCCGAGGCGGGCGATGGCCTTCGGTGCGGCCGATCCGCCGATCACCGTGCCGAGGCCCAGGACGCCGAAGGAGAGGCCCGCGGTGAGCGGGGAGAAGCCCAGCACCTCCTGGAGGTAGAGGGTCAGCAGGAAGACCAGGGACGTCTCGGTCAGGAACGCGATCAGGCCGGCGATGTTGCCCCAGGCCACCGAGCGCCTGCCCAGCACGGTGAGGGGGATCAGGGGTGCGGACACCCTGCGTTCGATGCCGTAGAAGAGGAGCAGCAGTGCCGCGCCCGCCGTCAGCGGGAGCAGGGTGGGCCCTGCGGTCCAGCCGTGGTCGCCTGCCTGGGTGAGGCCGAAGACCGTGGCCAGGAGGCCGAGGGTGACGGTGACGGCGCCGGGCAGGTCCAGCTTGGGGCGGTCGGCGGAGCGGGGTGACTCCTTGATGACCGTCGGGGCGGTGAGGAGGACGGCCAGGGCCACGGGCACGTTGATGAAGAACGCCCAGCGCCAGGAGAGGAGGTCCGTCAGGAGGCCGCCCAGGATCGCTCCCGTGGTGAACCCGGCCGACATCAGCGCTCCGTTGAGGCCGAGCGCCTTCTCCCGCAGGGGGCCCTCGGGGAAGGACGTGGTGAGGAGGGAGAGGGCTGCGGGGGTCACGGCCGCTGTGGCCAGGCCCTGGAAGATCCGGGCGGTGATCAGGGACTCCGGGTTCTGCGCCAGACCGCCGAGCAGGGACGCGGCGGCGAGGACCGCCAGGCCGCCCAGGAACAGGCGGCGCCGGCCGAACAGGTCGGCCACCCGGCCGAAGACCAGTGTGAAGCCGGCCGCGCAGAGGGCGAACGCCGTGGCGATCCACTGCAGATGGGCCAGCGGGAAGCCCAGGCCCTCGCCGATCACCGGCAGCGCCACGTTCAGGATGGAGAAGTCCACCGCCAGCATGAACTGGGCCGCGAGGAGGAGGACCAGGATCAGGCGCAGCCGGGGTGTGAGTGCGGCCCGAGATGTTCCGGTGCCGGCGGAGGTGTCCGCTGCCTCCGTATCGGTGAGGGGCATGACGTCGCTTCCTTTCCTCTCATGAGGGTTCCTGCACGGTTCCGTGCACGGTTGCCGAGGAAAGGCTCTGCCGCCCGTCGCCGCCCAGCCAGAACCCTGTCCCGGGTAGGCGGCGCCTGGGTGGTCATTCCATGACCACCCTCGCCCGTCGCGGACGCGGAGAGCGAAGGGCATCATGGACGGCAAGTGGTCCGGATCCGGGAGGCGTTGATGGACGCGGGGGTATCGTCCGAGCTGGGGGACTTTCTCAAGTCCCGGCGTGCCGCGCTGCGTCCCGAGGACGTCGGCATCACAGCGCAGCCCGCCCGCCGCCGCGTCACCGGGCTGCGCCGCGAGGAGCTGGCCACGCTCGCGGGTGTCAGCATCACCCACTACACGCGGCTCGAACAGGGCCGCGCGGCAGGCGTGTCGGACGCCGTGCTGGAGGCGATCGCGCGGACGCTGCGGCTCGGCGACGACGAGACCGCCCATCTCATGGCTCTCGCCCGCCGTCCCACCGCCGCCTCCCGGCGGCCCGCTCCGCCGCGGGTGGAGCACGCGAGTGCGTCGGCAAAGCAGCTGGTGGCGGCCATGACCGACGTACCCGCACTCGTCCTGGACCGGCGGGGCGACGTCCTCGCCTGGAACCACCTGGGGCACGCTCTGCTCGCCGGTCACCTGGCGGCCGACAGCCCCGGTACGCCCGCCGCCCGCCCCAACCTGATCCGGATGCTCTTCCTGGACGAGCGGTACCGGGAGCTGTACGGCGACTGCGGCGAGGAGGCCCAGCTGGCCGTCGCCTCGCTGCGTCTGGTGGCCGGGCGCCACCCGGACGACCGCCGGCTGGCCGAGCTGGTCGGTCAGCTCTCCCTGCACAGCACCGAGTTCGCCGCGCTGTGGGCCCGGCACCCGGTGCGCACCTGTACGTCAGGCGTCAAGCACCTGCGCCATCCGGCCGTCGGCGCGCTGGAACTCAGCTTCGAGAACCTCTGCGTCCCCGGCGGCTCGGGGCAGCGGCTGATCGCCTACACCGCCGAGCCGGGTTCACCGTCCGAGACCGCACTGCGCCTCCTGGGCAGCATCGCCGCCACCAGGGCCGCCGGTGTGACGGCCTGACGTACGCCTACCGTGCGCCGGGGCCCTGCAGTGACTCCTCGTCGTCGTTCGCGGCGTACGGGTGGACGAATCCCTCGGCGTCGAAGGGCGTGAACCAGTCGGCCACCGCGGTGGGGTCGATGTCCAGGTCGTCCTCGGTGAGGTCGCCGTCGATGCCGTCCGCGAACGTCTCCAGGGCCGCGCTGACCTCCTCGGTCAGGAGGTCGTAGAGGTCGGCCGTCACCTCGGCCTGGGTGAGCAGGAATCTCAGCAGGAGCTCCTCCGCCACGCAGGTCGGACGGGTGGGGTGCGGTTGGGTGAGGCGGGCGGTCAGGGTCACCGCCGTGACGGTGAGGCGGCGGGCGAACAGGACGGTGTACTCGTCGGCGAACTGCGGGGGCAGGTCGTCCAGGAGCATGAAGGTGGCGTCGCTCTCGGCCACGGTCGGACCGTCGTCCTCCAGGCTGGCGAGGTCGGTGAAGAGTTCGTCCACCAGGAGGTCGATGCCGAACACGAGGGCGCCGGCCGCGATCTCCGCCGCCTCCCGGCCCACGGTCCGCTGCCCGGGGTCGTCGGAGTAGCCGAAGCGGTCGAGCGGGAAGGCCGCGAGCAGGGGCGCCAGGGCGCGGAGCCGGGAGCGCATGGCCTCGACCTCGGCCGGGTCGAGACGGCCCGGGGCCGGGGCGGGCTCGGCGGCCCGGTGGCGCCGGGCGCGTTCCGCCGGGTCGGCGGGCGGGGCGTCGGGGCCGTCGGCCGCGTCCAGGCTCTCCTGGAGGAGTTCGGAGTTCAGCTCCACCGCGCACCGGGTGATCTGCCAGTCGGCGAGCGGTTCGGTGCGTTCCAGGAGTTCCGCTACGACCTCACGGGCGGCGTCCTCCGCGAACTCCAGGGCCGGTGCGTCCACGAAGAGCTTCAGCAGGACCCCTCCGGGATGGGCGGCGATGACGTCGTCCATCAGGTCTATCTCCATGCCGTCGGGCCCCTCGATCGCTTCGAGCGAGTCGAACCCCTTCCGCAACAGGAAGATGACGCCCTCCCGCTGGAGCGCGTCGAGTTCCGGAGCGCCCTTGGGAGGGGCCATGGCCACGGTCACCATGTATGTCACCCCCTCATCGTGCCCGAGTCGTCCCACCTCGCGGGAGGGAATCAGGGGGTCATCTTCAGCCGACGGCCGCGGCCGCCTCTCGGCCGGTGACCTTCGTGGGGGTCGGACGGTGCGGTCAGGCCGAGCGCTTGCGGGTCGCCGTCTTCTTCGCCGGGGTCTTTTTCGCCGGGGACTTCTTCTCGGTCGTCTTGGCGGTTGTCTTGGCGGCGGTCGACTTGGCGGTCGTCTTCGCCGCCGTCGTCCTCTTCGCGGCCGTCTTGGCGGTCGTCTTCGCCGCCGTGGTCTTCTTCGCCGCCGTCTTCTTCGCCGCCGTCGACGTCGACTTCTTGCCGCCCGTCTCCTTGGGCGTGGCCCGGCCGCGGGCGAGCGGCCTGACCTCGGCCTCCTCGGTCGGGGCCGGTTCCTCGCCGCGGGACTCCCGGGCCGCGCGCACGCTCTTCTCCAGGGCCGCCATCAGGTCCAGCACCTTGCCGCCGGCGGCGGGCTCGGGGGCCTCGGGTGGGGTCTCGCCGGCCGCCTTCGCCGCGATGACCTCCTCCAGCGCCTCGCGGTACTCGTCGTGCAGGTCCTCCAGCTCGACCTCGCCGAGGGTGTCCATCAGGGCGTCCGCGAGGTCCAGTTCCTTGTCCCGGACGGTGACGTCCACGTCCGGGGCCACGCCTTCGGGGGCGCGTACCTCGTCCGGCCAGAGCAGGCCGTGCATGGCGATGGCGTCGCCGACCACGCGCAGCATGCCCAGGCGTTCGCGGCCGCGCAGCGCGTACTTGGCGATGGCGACCTTGTTGCTGCGCTTGAGGGCCTCGCGCAGGAGGGTGTACGGCTTGGCGGCGGGGGCTCCGCTCGCGGCGAGGTAGTAGGCCGCGTCCATCTGGAGCGGGTCGATCCGGTCGGCCGGCACGAAGGCGACGATCTCGATCGTGCGGGCGGTCGGGATCGGGAGGTGGGAGAGGTCGTCGTCGCTGATCGGGATGATCGTGCCGTCCGCGTCCTCGTACCCCTTGCCGATCTCGGCCTGGCTGACCTCGCGGTCCTCCAGTTCGCACACCTTGCGGTAACGGATGCGGCCGTTGTTCTCCGGGGGGTCGGGTCTCGTGGCGTGACGTTGTGGTTGGGCTCGTCGTTGAGGGTTCTGCGACGGTTCTCTTGGGGTGCTGCTCTGCGCTGGATCGTGGCGATCTATTGGCGGAGCGAGGGGTTTGCTGGTGCGTGCGTTTCCGGTTCGGATGCCGTCCGGGTCTGTGTATTGGACGGTTCTCGACGATGAGCTTCGGGTGGTGGAAGCAGCCGACCGTTTTCTGATGAACGTGAGGTTGAGCAAGGACCGGGCTGAGTCCACGACCAAGTCTTACGCCGGTGCGATCGCGATGTTCCTGCGCTGGTGCGTGACGACGGGCCGGGACTGGCACACCGCCGCTCGCGACCTGAGCTCGTTCATCCTCTGGCTGAAATGGCAACCGCGCAGGTCAGAGGGATGCACGCCAGTAGTGCCGGGTCCCGGGGCAAAGCCGGTGCGGGGAAACCGTCGGATCAACCGGATCCTCGTCGCGGTTCGTGGGTTCTTGGCTCACGCGGTGACGGAGCGAGAGGCGCCGGGTTGGGTGCTGGAACAGCTCTACCAGCTTGGAGACAGTCTGGATCTTCCGCTCCAGGCCCAGGGCGAGGACGGGAGGCTGCGATATCGGCTGCAGGCCCAGCACCGGCTCCCGGAAGCGGAGCCGGAGGTGGACCGCGCCAGCGACGAGGAGATCGTGGCGATGTTCCGGGCCAGCCGCTCGGCCCGTGACCGGCTGCTAGTCCTGCTCCTGTCCCGGGTCGGACTGCGCCGGGGCCAAGCCGCCGGGCTTCGCCGCAGCGACGTACACCTTCTGATGGACTCGGCTCCTCTGGGATGCCGAGTGGAGGGCGCCCACCTGCATGTCGTGCGGCGCCAGAATCCGAATCAGGCATGGTCGAAGTCACGCCGCCCGGTGGTGCTGCCGGTGGACTTCCTGGTGGTGCAGGCCTTCGACCAGTACGCGCTGGAGCGTCATGAACGGCTCGGGGCAGCCGGCAGTGACTTCGTCCTGGTCAATCTCTTCCGCGAACCGCTGGGCTCGCCGGTCACGCCAGACGCGATCGGCGAGACGGTGGCGAGTCTGGCTCGCCAGGCGGGGCTGGACCGGAAGATCGCGCCGCACATGATGCGGCATGCCATGGCCAGCAACGTCGCGGACTCCGGCGGCACGCTGGATGAGATCCAGGCGCTTTTGGGGCAGAAGCACCCGGATTCCGCTCGGCCATACCTGCATCCGGCGGCGACCCGGCTGCGGGCCGCGGTCGACCGCGTTCCCTCTCCGCGAGAGCTGAGCGAGGTGGAGGTTTGATGACGGTTCCAGCTGTTTCGCTCCGGGCCGTTGAGCAAGCAGACGAGGACACGTTCACCTCGGGCTTGTGGGCCGCGGTGGAGCCGGAGTTCCTGGCTCTCCTTGGGTGGTCGGCGGAGGTGCGTGTGCTGTTCTTCCCTTTTGACCACCCGCTCCTGGGCACCCCACTCTGCAGGGCGAAGGGATGTTCTCAGACCAGTCGGGCCAGAGGGCTTTGTTCGGGTTGCCGACTGCGCTGGAGGGAGGCGGGGATGCCCCCGCTGGAGGAGTTCGTTGAGATGGACCGACCCCGGCGGCAGGTCGGGGTTGAGGAATGCGCGGTTGCGGGATGCGCTCGGCCGTTTATGTCGTGGCGGCAGCCGGTTTGCTCGACCCATCTGGCACAGCTCCGGCGGCGGCAGGTGACGCTGGAGGAATTCCTCACGCTCGACGATGTCGTCCCCCTGGCGCCCTTTGGGCCCTGCGAGGTCGCCGCTTGTCACCGGAACCGGGACGGCAAGAGCCCCTACTGTCACGCTCACCAGGTGCGATGGGCCCATGCGGTCAGCCGCGGACTGAGCACGGAAGAGGAAGAGCGGTGGCGCCGCACGACCCCGCCGGTCACGGCAAACAATGAGGTCAGCCTGCGCGGGCTCTCCGAGCGAGTAGTCGCGGAGATCCTCTTCGGCATCCAGGCCCGCACCCGCGAGGGCTTCCACACAACCCCGTTCCTGATCCGCAATCTCACCAACCGGCTGCGCGAGCTTGAACTGCCTTCGCTGACCGCGGTGGAGCCCAGTCAGGTCTCCCGCGGTGTTCGGGGGATCTGCAACAGCCTGGTGACCCTCGTCGGCCGCTTCGGCCTCACGCCGGACGGCGAGCGGACCAAGGACGTTTGGAACGGCGCCGTCTTCGGCCTCGCCGGCCACCTGCGCTTCACCGCGATTCATCAGCCCTGGCTGCGGGAGGCCGCGAAGGAATGGGCGTTCTTCTCAATTCCCCAACGCCGAGGCCGGGTCCTCAGCTCAGTTCAGGACATCCTCAGCGCGTTCGCACTCCTCTCCGAAAGCCTGCGGCTACAGCGTGAGGACCACGGCAACGACATCCGGGCCGTCGGCCGCCGTGACATCACTGCCTTCACCAACCGCATCGCCTTCTTGCGGAACACCGGTGCCATCTCGGCCCGCAGATCTGTGGTGGCCTGCCGCTACATCCGCAGCAACCTGGTCCGGATGCGGTCGCTGGGGCTGACGCGCCCCGGCCAGCCGCTGCACGGCCTGGCGGATGATTTCGCCCTCCTGGCCGAGGACATCCCAGACGATCCCGAGGACACCGAAGCGGGAAAGGACCTTCCTGTCGAGGTCATGCGGCGGATCTGCGAGCACCTACCGTCCCTTGTCGGCACGAAGCGAAACGGGAATGAGAACCACGTGGCAGTGGAACTGCTGATCGACACTGGGCGACGGCCGCAGGAAATCTCCCAATTACGCTGGGACTGCCTCAAGCAGGATGCGGACGGGCAGCACGTGCTGATCTATGACAACTACAAGGCAAACCGCAAGGGGCGCCGACTACCGATTTCCCAGGCCACTGCCGGGGTGATCACTAGGCAGCAGGAACTGATCCGCGCCGACTTCCCCGCAACGCCCACTGCCGACTTGATGCTCTTGCCGACACGGGTGGCCAACCCGCACGGCCGGAAGCCGATTACGGCTGGCTGGCTTTCTGGCAGGCACCGCGAGTGGATCCGTTCCCTGCCTGACTTCCTGGTCCCGACTCGTGTCGAGAGCGAAGGCCAGCCGGTCACCAGGATGCTGCCCTTCGATAAGTCCAAGATCTTCCTCTATGCCTACCGGCATACCTACTGCCAGCGACACGCGGACGCCGGTGTCCCCGTCGATGTCCTGCGGGAATTGATGGATCACCGGCGGTTGGACACCACTCAGGCCTACTACCGGGTTACGGAAGAACGTCGGCGTGAGGCCGTCGACCGGGTCACCGAGATGCAGTTCGACCGTCACGGCAAGCGCATCTGGCGGCAGGCCAAGGCCCTGCTCGACTCCGAGCATGCACGCAGGGCAGTTGGGGAAGTCGCCGTTCCCTACGGGGTCTGCACCGAGCCGTCCAACGTCGCAGCCGGCGGCCAGGACTGCCCGGTCCGGTTCCGCTGCGTCGGCTGCGGTCACTTCCGCACCGATGTCTCCTACCTGCCGGACCTGGAGGCATACCTCTCCGACTTGTTGCGCAACCGAGAACGGCTGGCCGCCGCACTGGACGCCGATGACTGGGCGAAGGCTGAGGCGATGCCCTCAGACGAGGAGATCCGCCGGGTCAGGCGGTTGATCAAACGCGTCAAGGACGGCTTGGACGACCTGGACGACAACCAGAAAGCCGAGATCGAAGAAGCCGTCGCCGTGGTCCGTCGCGGCCGGCAGAGTGTCCTGCTGGGGATGCCTCGAGTCCGTCAGCCACTTCCTGACCTACGACCGGAAAGGCCCGCATGACCAGCGATGGCGCCATGGCCGAGGGCCGACGAGCAGACGCGGAACGCCGCCGCCAGAGGGTCCTGAAAGTCATCGACTCGGCAGCCAAGGGCGGCGAGGAGATCACGGTTTCCAGCATCGCCCGCGCCGCCGGCGTCGACCGCTCCTTCCTCTATCGGCACCGCGACCTGCTGACGCACCTCCACTCTGTTGCCAGCACCCCGGCGACCTCCGCTGACCGGGCGGAACGGGTGAGCCGCGCGTCCCTCCAGGCGGACCTGGCGCACGCACTCGCCCAGAATCGGCGGCTCGCCACACGAGTGCAGCAGTTAGAGAAGCGCCTTTCGCAGCTGCTCGGCGAACAGGCATGGCGAGACTCCGGGCTCGGGGCCGCAGCCGATCTCGACCAGCTCCAACGGCACGTCACCACCCTCGAACAACGCATGGTCGACCTCCAGAGCCAGCTGGAAGAACGCACCGAAGAACTCCAGGCTGCACGAGCGGCGAACCGGGAACTCACCCGCTCGCTCAACCACAGCCATCGCTGACCGTGTCCGCGACTGGCGCAGATCCAGGATGCGATCAGCGCCCAGTGGAGGTCGTATGGGAACCGAGGAGGTGGATGGTCATGGCGGCAGTCTGGAGCGGCGCTCTGTCATTCGGATTGGTCGCCATGCCAGTGCAGCTGGTTTCCGCGACGGAGAGCCACACCATTCGGTTCAACCAGCTTCAGCGCGGCACTTCTGACCGAGTACGCAATAAGCGGGTGAACGAGCGCACCGGCGACGAGGTCCCCTTCGAGGAGATCGTCAAGGCCTATGACACAGGGGAAGACTACGTGGTGGTCGAGCCCGAGGAGCTGGAAGAACTCGCCCCTGGCCGCTCGAAGGCGCTGGAGATCACCGGATTCGTCGATCTGGAGAAGATCGAGCCGATCTTCTTCGACAAGACCTACTACCTAGCGCCAAAGAGCAAGGAATACGCAAAGGTCTACGGCCTGCTCCACGAAGCCCTGTCCCGTTCCGAAAAGGCCGGGATCGCCACCTTCGTGATGCGCAACCGCGAATACCTCGTCGCGGTGAAGGCAGAGGGCGACATTTTGGCCCTGCACACCCTGCACTGGGCCGATGAGGTCAGAGACGCCCATCTCGAAACGCTGCTGGAGCAAGCAGAGCTCGCCGAGCGAGAGGTGCAGACAGCGGTCCAGTTGGTCGAGGCGCTGAGCATGGACTGGGATCCGCACGAGTATCACGACACCTACCAGGAGCGCGTGCTCGAGATGATCGAGGCTAAGCGCACTGGCGCAACGGTCGAGAAGGGCGAGCCGCCCCCGACAACAACGAAGGTCGTCGACCTCATGGCGGCTCTGCAGGCCAGTGTCGAATCAGCCAAGGGCCGCAGAAAGCAAGCCGACGCGGAAGAAGAGGAAGCGACCCGCCGCAGTCGCCCGCCGACTCACATCAAGGAAGCGGCAGAGAAACGCCGGGCCCGGGCTGCAATCAAGTCCGAAGAGAAGCTGCCGAAGCCTTCCGAACTCAAAGGCCTGAGCAAGACAGAGCTCTACCAGCGGGCATCCGACGCGAACATCCCTGGTCGTTCCTCAATGAGCCGCGACGAACTGATCAAGGCCCTCTCCAGCAAGAGCGGCCGACGCAAGGCGACGGTGTCCTAGACGCTGCGTCGGCGCCGGCATCTGCCCCGGACGGAGCAGCTTCATCCGATTCAGCGATGCCGCCACAGCTGTTGCGCTGGATAGAGTTCTCAGCACCAGCTCTGAGCTGCACTGATGCCAGAACGACACCGAGCGAACACCTCACACCCCCAGAGAACCGTTGTCCTCGGTGTGGATCTGGCGGAAGGAGACCGAGTGGCTCTCGGTGGCGTTCACCAGCTTGATCGGGATGCTGACGAGACCGAAGGAGATGGCGCCGTTCCATATGGATCGCACGTGCAGCACCCGTCCTTCCGGCTTCCGGTTTCCTGATTTCTGGTTTGCGGTGTTACGTGGCTATATGCCTGGAATCGTCATCCTATGACGCCTATCACCGACGTGGAGGGGCGACGGGTCGCGCTCAGCAACCTGGAGAAGGTGCTGTATCCGGAGACCGGCTTCACCAAGGGGGAGCTGGTGCACTACTACGCGACCAGCGCCGAGGTGCTGCTGCCGCATCTGCGCGACCGTGCGGTGTCCTTCCTGCGCTATCCGGACGGGCCGGACGGGCAGGTGTTCTTCACCAAGAACGTGCCGCCGGGTACGCCCGAGTGGGTCACGACGGCCGAGGTCCCGCGGTCGGAGGGGCCGGCCCGGATGGTGGTCGTACAGGACCTGGCGAGTCTGGTGTGGGCGGCGAACCTGGTGACCGAGTTCCACACGCACCAGTGGCTGGTCCAGGCGCCGGAGGAGGCCGACCGGCTGGTCTTCGACCTCGATCCCGGGGCACCCGCGACCATCGTGCACTGCTGCGAGGTCGCGCTGTGGCTGCGGGAGCGGCTGGCGGTGGACGGGATCGAGGCGTACGCCAAGACGGCCGGGTCGAAGGGGCTGCATCTGCTGGCGGGGGTGCGCGGGGGGTCGTCCGAGCGGGCCAGTGAGTACGCGAAGGCGTTGGCGGTGGAGGCGGAGCGGGCCATGCCGCGGCTGGTGGTGCATCGGATGACGCGGAGTCTGCGGCCGGGGAAGGTGTTCGTGGACTGGAGTCAGAACGCCGGGCGGAAGACTACGGCCGCGCCGTACACGCTGCGGGCTCGGCGGGTTCCGTTGGTGTCGGCGCCGGTGACGTGGGAGGAGGTTGCGGGGTGTCGGGCGCCGGGGCAGTTGGAGTTTCTGGCCGGGGACGTCGCGGCGCGGGTGCAGGACCACGGGGATCTGCTGGCACCCCTGCTGGATTCCGGGCGGTCGGCCTCGCTGCCCTGAGGTTTTCTCGCCCCCGCCGCCCCTACCCGTCCCGGCCAGGGGACTCCGTCGCCCTGTGACCCCTGCTGGGGGCTGCCGCCCCCAGGCCCCCACTGTCGGCCCTGAACGGGCCTTGTCCTCAAACGCCGGACGGGCTGATTTTGTGGGCCTTCATCCTCAAGCACCGAACGGGCTGATTTACGCCACCCAGGCTGATCGGCTACACCCTCCCCCACGTCCCCCGGTCCCGCGCCATCGCGTGCAGTGCCTCCACGTCCGCCGGCTTCAGTACTCCGCCCAGGTGGGCCAGGGTCGGCAGGTCCGTGTGGGGGAGGATGCGGAGGGCTCGGGGTGGGGTCGTGATGCGTATCTCGGTGGGGTCGAGGAGGGCCAGGACGGGGTGGACCTCCGCTGTCAGGGCGTAGGAGGCCCGGTCGGTGGTGGTGCGGAGGCGGCGGAGCAGGGGCTCGGGGTCGTGGCGGCCCAGGGTGACCATCGGGTCGGCCACCTGGACCCGCTGCTTGCGGGCGTACAGGGCGTGTACGACGTAGAGGCCGCCGGGGCCTATGAGCAGGTGGTGGATGCGGTCGCCGCCCGGGAGCGGGACGGAGTGCAGGGTGTGCCAGCCCGCCCCTTCCCACTGGTCCAGGGCCTCGCCGACGGTCTGCTCCGCGGTCAGGGCGCGCCGGCGCGGGTCCGGGCGGAGCCGGTGGGCAGGGCCGGGGTCCCGGTCGAGGGCGACGAGCAGGGCCTCGCCGGGGCGGTTGGGCGCGAGGTCGTCGTCCGGGTGCAGGGTCAGCCGGGCCAGTTCCGCGGGGGTGGGCACCGGGGGCGGGCCCACGGTCACCGGGCCGGTCAGGAACGGCTTCAGGGCGTCCAGCACGTCCGCCTGACGGTCCTCGGCGATCAGGTTCACCCGGCCCGTGTCCCGGTCGTACCAGGCGATGTTCCGTCCGTCCGGGCCGCAGACGTACAGCCGTTCGTGGCCGTGCCGCCAGGTCGGCACCACGCGCAGTCCGCTCATGCGCCATCACCCCTCGACCATGGGAACAGGCGGGGTGCTCCCACGCAAGAACCCGGCTACCGTGGAGAGCGGCCCTGCGAGGGGGAGTTGGGGAGGCGCCGTTGCGTACCCGCGGAACGCAGCCCGACGTACCGGCTCCGGAGAGCCCCTGGAGCGAGATAGAGCCCGGCCTGTGGATGGGCGGGCACCAGTTCCGGGGCGGTTCGGGGCGCCTGCAGTCCGCCGTCGTGCGAGATCAGTTCGACGTGGTGCAGTCGCTCCTGAGGTTGCCGGGCTACGGCCCCGGCCCCGGGACCGAGCATCATGTGTGGCCGATTCCGGACGGCCCGCTGGACGGCACGCAGCTCGCGGGCGTGATCCGGCTCGCGCGGGCGGCGCACGAGGCGCTGGACGCCGGCCGCTCGGTGCTGGTGCGCTGCTACCACGGCTACAACCGCTCGGGTCTGGTCGTCGCGCACACCCTGGTCCGGCGGGGCCGCAGTGCCGAGGAGGCGATCGAGCTGATCCGCGCCCGGCGCTCCCCGTGGGCGCTGCACAACGACCTGTTCGTGGAGTACCTGCGCACGGGACTGGCCACCGCCCGGCTGCTGGAGGAACTGGCCGAGTAGCCTCTCCCCCAGCACCGCCCCGGGTGCGCAAAAAGGACTTCCCTACGAATAAGGTGTACGGGGCCACTGCCGTCCCCGAATCCTCAGGAGCCCCGTGCCAACCCGTCGCATCGCGCGCACCGCCCTCACCGCGGCCGTCGCCGCCCTGCTGTCGGCGACGGCGGCGGCCTGTGGCGACCGGGGCGGCCTGGAGGGCGCCGGGGCGACCCCGACCGCGGTGAGTCCGGCGAAGCTCTGGCCGGACCTCCGGCCCGCGTCCAGCCCGGCCTACCCCTACGACGAGGGGAACACCGAGACCGTCAAGGGCGTCAGGATCCCGGGCGACGACATCCGCAAGGTCGATCCGGTGGACGTCGTACGGGCCGAGATAGCCGCGCATCCGGACGACTACGGGTCGAAGGGGGCGTACCACGCGACCGTCGAGCGGATGAAGGAGTGCGGCGCGGGCGGGGACCGGGCGCGGTGCCCGCTGCTCAAGGCGTACTACCGGGATCTCACCGGGGACGGCCGGGCCGACATGACGCTCGGCTTCCGGCTGTACCCGACCAACCAGACGGCGGTGCGGGTCTACACGGTGGAGAAGCACAAACTGGTGCAGGTGCTGGCCGACAACGACGCGATCATCGGCGTCGAGCTGGCCGGCCGGGCGGTGATCGTCCGCTCCCCGGCCGGGATCTCCGGGTACGAGTACCGCACCACCTGGGCCTGGGACCCGGACCAGCGGGCCATGGTGTTCTCCCGGGACGAGTTCCTGCGCACCGGCAAGGGCAGACACAGCCACGCACCCTCCCCGTCCCCCAGCAGCACCCCCGCGGCGAGCGCCGGATGAGGCCCACGCTGCCCCGGTGGGCCGGGACGCTCGCGGTGAAGGCGGCCGCGTTCATCACCGTGATGTGCTGCGCGCTGGCCGCGCTGCTCGGCGTCCTGGTGCATGTGTCGGTGACCAACCAGACCGTCGGCCAGGCCCGTGACCTCGCGCTGACCCGGCTGCAGGACGCCACCCAGGCGTACGAGGCCGGGGACACGCTGCTGCCGGGTGCCGGGGTGGACCCCGAGGGGCTGCCCGTACGGCTGCGGTCGCTCGCCCTGACCGGGAAGCGCGGCACGATGGTCTCCTCGCACCAGGGCCGGCCGACCATGTGGGCGGCGGGCCCGGCCAACGGCCACCGGGCGCTCGCAGTGGAGGTCGACTACTCACAGCAGGCCCGTACGATCGCCGGGCTCGACCACTCCATCCTGTGGTCGTCGGCGCTGGCGATCGGGGCGACGCTGCTGGTCGGCGCGTTCGCGGTGACCCGGGTGACGCGGCGGCTGCACGGCACCGCGCAGGTGGCCCGGCGGATCACCGCGGGCGATCTGGACGCCCGCGTGAACGACCCCCGGACCAAGGACCCGACGCGCCCCCAGGACGAGGTGGCCGCGGTGGCGGCCGCGCTGGACTCCATGGCCTCCTCGCTGCAGAGCAAGCTGCTGAGCGAGCAGCGGTTCACCGCGGACGTGGCCCATGAGCTGCGCACCCCGCTGACCGGGCTGCACGCGGCGGCCGAGCTGCTGCCGCCCGGGCGGCCGACCGAGCTGGTGCGGGACCGGGTGGCGGCCCTGCGCACGCTCACCGAGGACCTGCTGGAGATCTCCCGGCTGGACACCGGGCGGGAGAAGCTGGAAGCCGACACCGAGGAGCTGGGCGCGCTGGCCGGACGGGTGGTGCGGGCCTCGGGGACGGACACCGAGGTGCGGATCGTGCGGGACGCCCGGGTGGAGACCGACCGGCGGCGGCTGGAGCGGGTGCTGGGGAACCTGGTGGCCAACGCGCACAAACACGGGCGGGCGCCGGTGGTGCTGACCGTGGACGGGTCGGTGGTGACCGTGCGGGATCACGGGAGCGGGTATCCGGGGTATCTGGTGGCGCACGGGCCGCAGCGCTTTCGTACGGAGGGCGGGGCCAAGGGGCATGGGCTGGGGCTGACCATCGCGCTGGGCCAGGCGGAGGTGCTGGGCGCGCGGTTGTACTTCGCCAATGCGGTGGGCGGTGGGGCCGTGGCGACGCTGGACCTCCGGCGGGCGGGCGGGTGAGAGCTGGGGACTGCGGGTGATCCGCCGACCGCGGGTCGCACCACCGGGTCCACGCCACGCTGATGCCGACAACTCGGGCAAACAGCACACAGCACGCCCCGTTTGGGTAGGTTCCGGACATGACCAAGGCCGGAACAGCCATGGCGGCGCCGCGGACACCCGCCCCCGCCGTACGCCTCCCCCGACGCCGTGGCATCGAACTGGCCCTGATCGTGCTGGCCGTCCTGCTGTCCGTGTACGGCTACTGCGCCGTGGGCCTGGCGCGGACCGGTACCGTCCCACCGGGCGCCGTCGGTTACGGCGCCGGACTCGGGGTGCTCGCCCTGTGCGCGCATCTCGCGGTCCGGATCCGGGCGCCGTACGCCGACCCCCTCCCGCTGCCCATCGGTGTGCTGCTCAACGGCCTCGGCCTGGTGCTGATCTACCGGCTCGACCTGGAGACGCCGGGTGACCGGGCCGCCCCCACCCAACTGGTGTGGTCCACGCTCGGGGTGGGCCTGTTCATCGTCGTCGTGCTGATGCTGCGGGACCACCGGGTGCTCCAGCGCTACTCCTATGTGTGCGTGGTCGCGGCCCTGGCGCTCCTGTTGCTGCCGATCCTCTTCCCGGCGGTCAACGGCGCCCGTATCTGGATCCGGATCGCCGGATTCTCCATCCAGCCGGGCGAGTTCGCGAAGGTGCTGCTCGCGGTGTTCTTCGCCGCCTACCTGGCCGACAACCGCAACGCGCTCGCCTACACGGGCCGCCGGCTGTGGGTGATGCAGTTCCCGACCGGGCGGGTGCTCGGGCCGATCGTCACCATCTGGCTGCTGAGCGTCGGCGTCCTGGTGCTGGAGCGCGACCTCGGCACCTCGCTGCTCTTCTTCGGCCTGTTCGTCGTCCTGCTGTACATCGCCACCGGCCGCACCGGCTGGATCGCGGTCGGTCTGGTGCTCGCCGTGCTCGGCGCCTTCGCCGTCGGCCACTTCGAGCCGCATGTGAACGGCCGGATCGAGGACTGGCTGCACCCCTTCGCCACCATCGACGCCGGGCTGGGCCCCAACCAGCTCGCGCAGTCCCTGTTCGCCTTCGCCGCCGGCGGGGTCCTCGGCACCGGGCTCGGGTACGGCCACTCCATCCTCATCGGCTTCGCCACCAAGTCTGACTTCATCCTGGCGACGGCGGGCGAGGAGCTGGGCCTCGCCGGCCTCGCGGCGATCTTCCTGCTCTACGCCCTGCTCGTGGAGCGCGGCTACCGGGCCGGCCTCGCCCTGCGCGAGCCCTTCGGCCGGCTCCTCGCGGTCGGCCTCGCCTCGATCGTCGCGCTCCAGGTGTTCGTGATCGCGGGCGGGGTCACCGGTCTGATCCCGCTGACCGGCATGGCGATGCCGTTCCTCGCCCAGGGCGGCTCCTCGGTCGTCACCAACTGGGCGATCGTGGCCCTGCTGATCCGGGTGAGCGACTCGGCCCGCAGCCAGTACGACGGGCGGGAGGCCCCGTGACCGAGTACGGCAACGGCCGGCCGATGGCCCGGTACATCCGGCACGCCTGGGCGTTCTGCACCCTGCTGCTGGCGGCCCTGCTCGTCAACGCCGCCCGGGTACAGGTGATCCAGGCGGGCTCCTACGACGCCAACCCGGCCAACCGCCGCCCCACGATCGCCCGTTACCAGCAGCCGCGCGGCGACATCCTGGTCGGCGGCGAGCCGGTCACCGGCTCCAACGACACCGGCGAGCAGCTGCGCTACGAACGCACCTACCGGGACGGCCCGTTGTACGCGCCGGTCACCGGCTTCGCCTCGCAGATGTACGGCAGCACGTTCCTGGAGCACGCGCAGGACGGGGTGCTCTCCGGCACGGACCCGATGCTGTCGCCGTTCCCGCTGTGGAACGACGTGACGCGGGGGTCCACCCCGGGCGGGGACGTCGTCACCACCCTGGACGGGGTCGCGCAGCAGGCGGCGTACCAGGGGCTGCACGGGCGCCGGGGCGCGGTGGCCGCGATCGAGCCGGCCACGGGCCGCATCCTGGCGCTGGTGTCGACGCCGTCGTACGACCCCGCCGCACTGTCCGGCAACAGCGAGGCGACGGCCGCGGCGTGGGCGCGGCTCAACCACGACCCGGAGAAGCCGATGCTCAACCGGGCGGTACGGCAGACCTATCCGCCGGGGTCGACGTTCAAGGTGGTCACCGCGGCGGCGGCGCTGGACGCGGACGTGGTCACGGACCTGGACGCGTCCACCGACTCCCCCGACCCCTACCGGCTGCCCGGGACCAGGACCCGGCTGACCAACGAGGGCGACGGCTGCGCGGACGCCTCGCTGCGGGAGGCCTTCGAGTGGTCGTGCAACACGGTGTTCGCCAAGCTGGGCGTGGATGTCGGGGTGGCGGACATGTCGGCCACGGCCCAGGCGTTCGGCTTCAACGACACCCGGCTGCGCGTGCCCTTCGAGGTGTCCCCCAGCACCTTCGACACCCATGTGGACCGGGCACAGCTCGCCCTGTCCTCGATCGGGCAGTACAACACCCGGGCGACGCCGCTGCAGATGGCGATGGTCGCGGCGGCCGTCGCCAACGGCGGCCGGCTGCGGACGCCGTACCTGGTGGAGCGGACCACCCGCCACGGCGGCGAGACAATCAGCGGCGGCGGGATGCGGCCCGACCGGCAGGTGATGCGCCCGTCCACGGCCGTGCGGCTGCGGGAGCTGATGACCGACGTGGTCACGGACGGCACCGGCACCAACGCGGCCATCCCCGGCGCCGTCGTCGGCGGCAAGACCGGTACCGCCCAGCACGGCGTCGGCAACTCCGGTGTGCCGTACGCCTGGTTCGTCTCCTGGGCGCAGGCCGACGCCGACCTGGAACCGAAGGTCGCGGTCGCGGTGGTGGTCGAGGACGCCTCGGCGGACCGGGGCGAGATCAGCGGCGGCGGGGACGCGGCACCGATCGCACGGGAGGTGATGCGGGCGGTTCTCGGGTTGTGAGACGGGGGGTACCGCGGCCGGGGCGACCGACCTACCGTTCGGTCATGACGCATGCGCCGGTCGGCCACGAACTCGCCCAGGTCAACATCGCCCGCCTCAAGTTCCCGGTGGATTCCCCCGAGTTGAAGGACTTCGTCGACGCGCTCGACCCGGTGAACGCGGTGGCGGACGCCGCGGACGGGTTCGTCTGGCGGCTGGAGAGCGACTCCGGCAACGCGACCGACATCCCCGTCCTCGGCGACGAGTGGCTGATCATCAACATGTCGGTGTGGCGGGACAGCAACGCGCTGACCGCGTTCATGTACCAGGGGCAGCACCGGGAGTTGCTGGCCCGGCGCCGCGAATGGTTCGAGCGTGTCTCCGAGGCGATGGCCGCCCTGTGGTGGGTTCCCGCCGGCCACCGCCCGACCGTCGCCGAGGCGGAGGAGCGGCTGCTGCATCTGAGGGCGCACGGCCCGACGCCGTACGCCTTCACGCTGCGGACGTCGTTCCCGGCGCAGGAGGCGGTGGCGGTCAGCCGATCGGCTTGATCATCTCGTCGCGCACCTTGACCGTGTCGCGGGCGGCGGCGTCGAGGTCCACGTCGGCGGAGTCCTTGAGCGCCAGGTCGACCTCGCCGATCACGGCCGCCGTGTTGCCGTCCGCCCAGGCGCAGACCGGGTAGGTGAGGGTCAGCGTGGACTGCTTCTGGGTGAGCACCTCGCAGCTGATGGTGACGTCCGAGCCGGACGGGGTGACGTCCTTCTCGGGTTCGACCACCGTCACGCCGTCGGCGTCAGTGGCCCCCTTGAGCATGTTGCTCCGGACGTCGTCCTCGTTCTTGAACCGGCCGTACATGCTCGACACCAGCAGCATGCCCTTGGAGTCGTCGCCGCCCGGGCTGTAGCGGCCGACCAGGGCGTGGACGTCCTTGGCGTCCCAGGCGCCGTCGGCCTCGTCCTCGACCTTCTGCCCCTCGGTGTCGGAGAGGTCCTGGGCGAGTGTGTACTTCCCGTCCACCAGCTCGTGGGGCAGGGTGAGCTTGTGCTCGGCCGTGGGGAAGTCGGTCCCGAGCAGCGCCCCGAACCCGCCGACGGAACCGAGCACGGACAGACCGACGACCCCGCCCACGATCCCCAGCGCCAGACCGACCCCGCGCTTCTTCGGCGGCGGACCCATGGGCGGCGCGCCCCAGCCGGGGTACGGCTGCTGGGGGTAGGGCTGCGGAGGGTACGGCTGCTGCGGGTACGGCTGCTGCTGGGGGTACGGGGAGCCGTACGGCCCCGGAGGCGGGGGAGCCTGCGGCGGCTGCTGCCCGTACGGGTACTGCGGCTGCTGGGGCTGGTGCGGGTACTGCGGCTGCTGCGGCGGCGGAGGCATGGACACGCCAGAACGCTACTGCACCCGGGCGAGCGGGTCAGACCCCGCCCGCCCCCGACTCGATCGCCTCCTGGACCTCGGCCACCCGCTCCCGCTCCTCCGCGGCGAAACGTTCCGCGTCCAGCTGCTCGGCGATCTCCTCGTCCTGGGCCATCAGCAGGTCCAGGTTGGAGTCACCCATCTCGAACACCCCCATGTCGACATAGGCCTGCTGGAGCCGCTTGCCCCACAGGCCGATGTCCTTGACGCAGGGCACGATGCGGCTGAACAGCAGCCGCCGGAAGAGCTGCAGGAACTCCGAGTCCGCGCTGATCCGCTCGGCCTCGGCCCTGGGAATGCCGAAGTTCTCCAGCACCTCGACGCCGCGCAGCCGGTCGCGCATCAGATAGCAGCCCTCGATGACGAACTCCTCGCGCTCGCGCAGCTCGGCGTCCGTGAGCTGCTTGTAGTAGTCGCGCAGGGCCATCCGCCCGAAGGCCACGTGCCGGGCCTCGTCCTGCATGATGTAGGCGAGTATCTGCTTGGGCAGGGGCTTGTTGGTGGTGTCCCGGATCATGCCGAAGGCGGCGAGGGCGAGCCCCTCGATGAGGACCTGCATCCCGAGGTAGGGCATGTCCCAGCGGCTGTCGCGGAGGGTGTCGCCGAGCAGCGACTGGAGGTTGTCGTTGATCGGGTAGACCATCCCGATCTTCTCGTGCAGGAAGCGGGCGTAGATCTCCGCGTGCCGGGCCTCGTCCATCGTCTGGGTCGCCGAGTAGAACTTGGCGTCCATGTCGGGCACCGACTCCACGATCCGCGCCGCGCAGATCATGGCGCCCTGCTCGCCGTGCAGGAACTGGCTGAACTGCCAGGACGCGTAGTGCTGCCGCAGCTCACCCTTGTCCTTGTCGGTGAGCTTGGCCCAGTACGGGGTGCCGTACAGCGACATCGACTCCTCGGGGGTGCCGAGCGGGTCGTGCGGGTCGACCTCCAGCTCCCAGTCGATGCGCGTCTGCCCGTCCCACTGCTTGTCCTTGCCCTTCTGGTACAGGGCGAGCAGGCGGTCCCGGCCTTCGTCGTACTCCCAGCTGAACCGGGCCGCGCCACTGGCGGGTACCTGCCAGGGGGAGTCTCCGGGGTTGTTCGTGTACAGGTCATGGGTCGGCATACCCCGCAGGCTCACACGTAGACGGCGAGTCAACAAGTCACGCGCGGGGGATTGACGGCCTTGCTGACAGGCAGTCTCATAAGAGCCGACGACGTACCCCGGGTAACGAGGTGAAAGAGCCATGACGACCCTGACGGAAGCGGACGCGCTCGACGGGCTGCGCGACGCACTCGGCCTGCTGAAGGACCGGGAACAGGTGGCCGAACGGCTGCTCGTCTCTTCCGCCAAGCACTCCTTCGACCCGGACAAGGAGCTGGACTGGGACGCGCCCTTCGAAGAGGGAAAGTGGTTCTGGCCGCCGGAGCTGGTCTCGCTCTACGACACGCCTTTGTGGAAGCGGATGGGCGAGGAACAGCGGATCCTGCTCTCCCAGCACGAGTCCGCGGCGCTGGCCTCGCTCGGCATATGGTTCGAGCTGATCCTCATGCAGCTGCTCGTCCGGCACATCTACGACAAGGCGGCGACGAGCGCACACGTCCGGTACGCCCTCACCGAGATCGAGGACGAGTGCCGGCACTCGAAGATGTTCGCCCGGCTGATCTCGCGGGGTGACGCCCCCTGGTACCCGGTGAGCCGGGCGCACCAGAACCTCGGCCGCGTGTTCAAGACCATCTCCACGACCCCCGGTTCCTTCACGGCCACGCTGCTCGGCGAGGAGGTGCTGGACTGGATGCAGCGGCTGACGTTCCCGGACGAGCGGGTGCAGCCGCTGATCCGCGGTGTCACCCGCATCCACGTGGTCGAGGAGGCCCGGCACGTCCGCTACGCCCGCGAGGAACTGCGCCGCCAGATGCTGACGGCCCCGAAGTGGTCCCAGGAGTTCACCCGGGTCACCTCGGGCGAGTTCGCGCGGGTCTTCTCGGTGGCGTTCGTGAACCCCGAGGTCTACACGAACGTGGGACTGGACAAGCGGGAGGCGATGGCGCAGGTGAAGGCCAGCGGACATCGGCGGGAGGTCATGCAGACGGGGGCGAAGCGGTTGACGGACTTCCTGGACGACATCGGGGTGCTGCGGGGGGTGGGGCGGCGGTTGTGGAGGTCGTCCGGGCTGCTGGCGTAGGCGGGGGCTGGGCGGGGGTGGGGCGCTTGCCCGCAGCTACGTACGGCGCCATGACAGCCGACGTTGCTGCAACTCCCCAGGGGCGCGGGGCTGTATCGATATGCGGCTCCGCCGCGTGGGCGCGACCAGCCACAACGGACCGGCAGACGAATCACGACCCAAGCAGCGCGGCGACTACGCTGAGCGTCATGACCCCCACCGTCCCGGCCTACCGCAGGTTGAGCGTCGAGGAGCGACGAAGTCAGCTCCTCGATGCCGCGCTCACCCTCTTCGCGCACCGCGCCCCCGAGGACGTCTCGCTGGACGACGTGGCCGAGGCGGCCGGAGTCTCACGGCCCCTGGTGTACCGGTACTTCCCCGGCGGGAAACAGCAGCTGTACGAGGCCGCGCTGCGATCCGCCGCCGAGGAACTGCGGCTGTGCTTCGACGAACCCCTGCACGGCCCCCTGCTCCCCCGCCTGTCCCGGGCCCTCGACCGCTATCTGGGCTTCGTGGACCAGCACGACACCGGCTTCAGCGCGCTGCTCCAGGGCGGCAGCGTGGTGGAGACGTCCCGGACGACCGCCCTAGTGGACGGGGTGCGCCGGGCTGCGGCCGAGCACATCTTCAGCCACCTCGGCGTCACCGCCCCGGGCCCCCGGCTGCGCATGACCGTCCGGATGTGGATCACCGCGGTGGAGGCGGCCTCCCTGATCTGGCTGGACGAGGACAAGCAGCCCCCGGTCGAGGAGCTGCGGGACTGGCTGGTCGAGCAGTTCGTGGCGGTCCTCACGGTGACCGCGGGACGCGACCCGCAGACGGCGGCCCTCGTCGGCGCGCTCGCCGAGGATGGCCGAGACTGACCCCGTGAAGAGTCAGGACACCCCCTTCGAGGGCGGCCCCATGGACGGGCGCGTGCTCCCCGTCCTGCTGGGCATGACCGGCCACCCTCCGAAGACGTACCGCATCCCCGTCCCGGACGCGGCCGGCGGCCCGCCCACCGTGCTCGTGTATCGCCGCGTACCGAGGGGGCACAGCAAGATCGGCGTGGTGCGGGGGTGGAAGTACCAGTACGACCCCGAGGGCAGGCTCGGCGGCAAGGTCAGGTGGCCCTGGTCCAAGCCGGACGACGGCCCGTCCGGCAAGCCGGATGACGCGACCGGGTGACAGGGTTGCGCCGAACCGCGTAGGCAGGGCACATACATCTCCGTACATGTCTGATTATCGCCGTGCGGCACCAGGCGGAAGGACCGCCCGTACCGCATCGGAGGTGATGACGTGTCAGGAGTGCTTCTGCGCCTGGCCTGTACGGCCGCGGTGGCGGCCCAGGCCGTCCTCGCGCCCGTACCCGCGGTGGCCGCGCTCGACCCGCAGCGGCCCGTCTCCGAGCTGCTGACGGACCTTCAGCAGCTCTACCGGCAGACCGAACAGGCCACCGAGACCTACAACGCCACGGCGGAGCAGCTCAAGAAGCAGCAGGACGAGGTGGACCGCCTCGACGGCGAACTGGCCCGCGCGCGGCTCGCCCTGCAGGGCAGCCGGATCGACGCCGGCCGCCTGGCCCGGCAGCAGTACCAGAACCGCAGCGACCTCTCCCCCTACCTCCGCCTGCTGCTCGCGCCCGACCCGCAGCACGCGCTGGACGAGGGCCATGTCATCGGACAGCTGGCCCGCGAGCGCGCCGAGACGGTGGACCGGCTGACCGGGACCGAGAGGAGGAAGGACGCACTGGCCAGGGCGGCCCGCAAGGCCCTGGACACCCGGCAGACCCTCGCCGCACGGCAGAAGAAGCAGCGCGACGACGTGACGGCCAAGCTCACCGATGTCGAACGGCTCCTCGCCTCCCTCACCCCGGAACAGCTCAGCGCGATCGCCGGACTGGAACAGCAGGGAGTCACCGCGGCCCAGGACAAGCTCGTCACCTCGGGCGCCCTCGGCAAGGCCGCGGCCCCTTCCTCGGCCGGGGGCGAGCGGGCGGTCCGCTACGCCATGGACCAGATCGGCAAGCCGTACCAGTGGGGAGCGACGGGCCCGAAGTCGTACGACTGCTCGGGCCTCACCTCACAGGCCTGGGACCACGCGGGCACCCCCATCCCCCGCACCAGCCAGGAACAGTGGGCCCGACTGAAGCGGATCCCGCTGACCGACCTGCGCCCCGGAGACTTGGTCGTCTACTTCCCGGAGGCGACGCACGTGGCGATGTACGTGGGGGACGGAAAGGTCGTACAGGCGCCTAGACCTGGCGAGAAGGTGAAGCTCTCCCCCCTGGCGTCCTATCCGGTACTTGGCGCCGTACGACCCGATCAGGCCACGGAAGCCAAGTAGGCCCGAGTCTCCTCGGGCGCTGAGAGACGAGGTCACTCATGCCACGATCCATGCGCGCGCTCGTAGCCGGAATGGTGGGCGAGCCGGCCGATGTCCTCCGGCTGGAATCCCGGCCTGTTCCCACGCCGGAGGCCGGTCAGGCGTTGATCCGCGTGAAGGCGACTCCGATTCACGCCAGTGATCTGCATGTGCTGCGTGGCCGCTACGGATTCTCCCCCGAGTTCCCCACTGTCGGGGGTCACATGGAGTGCGTGGGCCGTATTGAGGCCCTGGGCCCGGATACCGAGGGACTGAAGATCGGCGAGCGCGTGGTGGCCGTTGCCGTCCCGGCGGTACCCGGGCCGAAGGTGGCCGGTACGTGGCAGGAATACCTTGTTGCCGATGTACGAAGGCTCCTGCCGGTCCCCGATCGTCTGAGCGACTCCAGCGCCTGCCAACTCGCCGTCAACCCGTTGACCGCGCTGCTCCTGGTGACGCGCGAACTCGACGTACAGCCGGGTGAATGGTTGTTGCAGACGGCCGCGGGCTCCACCGTCGGCCGGCTCGTCATTCAGCTGGCCAGGCATCTGGGTATCCGCACGATCAATGTCGTACGGCGGCGCGCTGCCGTCGAGGAGATCAGAGCGCTCGGTGGTGACGAGGTCATCTGCACCGAGGACGAGGACCTGGTGCGGCGTGTGGCCGAGATTTCAGGACCGGCCGGCGTGCGCAAGGCCACCGACTGCGTCGCGGGCGACGTGGGTGCCCAGGTGTCCCAGGCACTGGCTCCGGGGGGAGAGGTCGTGGTCTACGGCGCACTCTCCACCCACCGGCAGACCGACCCGGCAGCGCTGACGATCCCGCTGCAGGCACGCTCGGTCATCTACGAGACCAAAACAGTCCGTGGCTTCTGGCTGAACCGCTGGTTCGGCACTGCCTCACCCGCGGATGCGCTGCGCGCGCTGTCCGAGGTGCGCGGTCTCGTCGCCGACGAAGTGCTGAGCATCCCCCAAGGCCGGCCTTTCCCGCTCGAACGCTTCACCGAAGCCATCGCGTTCGCCGAAACACCCGCACACGACGCCAAACCGCTCTTCGTCTTCGAAGATGACCGGGACGAAGACGAGCACGTGATCGCCAAATGAGGCTAAATCGCGACCTACTGGGAACCGGTCAGATTCGCCCACACTCGAACACATGGGGGCGACGCGGGATGGTGACCAGTCCATATGTCTTCGCTGCGGAGAGGCCGGCGGCTCCGTACGCGAGCGCGGGCGGATCAGCCTCATGGCGAGGTACTGCGAGAAGTGCTGGAACATCCTCGCCAACGAGATGGCCGAGGCCGACGGGGCCACAGCCGCCCCCAGGCCCGCATCCGACCCCGACGACGTGACATGGATCGAGCCACCGATGTGCCCGGAATGCGGCGCTTCGATCCGCCTGTACCCCACCAACTACGACCGATGGGTCAGCCTCGCCATGGTGGAACTGCCCGCGAAAGACGTCCCGGAGGCCTTCAGGTGGCGTTTGACGAGACTCCCGGCCCGCTCTCACATCCCCGCCGATGTCGTGGCCGTACGGGTCCGTGGAATCGATCCGTTGCCGAGCGAACCCGTGGTGCCGGCTCACAGCATGATGTGCGTCCCCGAGTGGGGTGAACCGTAGTTCATGCAGCAGCGAGCGGTGAGCATGCAGGGACGGCCCCGGCAGCACAACCGGGGCCGTCTCCGGGCCGTCCAGGGCAGCCGACGACGACCAGTAACAACGGTCGGATCGCTGGTCAGAGCCCTGTCAGGCTCCGGCGACCGAAGCCAGGTACGCCTCGGTCTTCTCCGGCTCGTAGAAGAAGTCCTCGAAGTCCGCCGGGTCGTTGAACGCGTTGGCGAATCGATTCGCCACCGGGGGCAGCTGGCCGGCCGCGCCGATGAGGTTCAGGATGTGCTCCGGCGGCGGGGCCAGCATGGCGTTGGTCCACTTGGTCACGTGCGACGCGGTCGCCCAGTACCGGTCGAACGTCTGCCGCATCCACTCCTCGTCGAACGGCTTGTCCTCCCGCTCCAGGATCGAGGCGAGGTACGCGGCCGCGCACTTGGAGGCGGAGTTGGAGCCCTGACCGGTGATCGGGTCGTTGGCGACGACCACGTCGGCCACGCCGAGGACCAGACCGCCGGAGGGAAGACGGCCGATGGGGTTGCGGACGGTCGGGGCGTAGCGGCCGGCCAACGTGCCGCCGGCGTCGGTCAGTTCGACCTGCGTGGCCCGCGCGTACTCCCAGGGAGTGAACTTCTCCATGAGTTCCAGGGTCAGGGAGAGGTGCTCCGCCGGGTCCTTGACGCCGTTGAAGACGTCGAGCGGGCCGCCGGGTATGCCCTCCCAGAACAGGATGTCGGCGCGGCCGGAGGTGGTGAGCGTCGGCATGATGAAGAGTTCGCCGACGCCGGGGACCAGGTTGCAGCGGACCGCGTCGTACTCCGGGTGCTCGGGGCGGGGGCCGAGGCCGTGGACGTACGCGACGGCCAGCGCGCGCTGCGGCTCGGCGTACGGGGAACGCTCCGGGTCGCGGGCGAACATCGAGACCAGCTCGCCCTTGCCCGCCGCGACCAGGACGAGGTCGTAGGTGCGGGAGAAGTAGTCGAGGTCGCCGACCGCCGCGCCGTGGATGACCAGCTGGCCGCCGCGCTGGGCGAAGGTCTCCATCCAGCCGGCCATCTTCACCCGCTGGTCGACCGACTGGGCGTACCCGTCGAGCCGGCCCACCCAGTCGATCGCCCGCTGGGTCGGACCGGGGTCGTGCGAGCCGGGGGCCGCGACCGAGACGCCGAGTCCTTCGATCTTGGGGGCCTGGGACTCCCAGAAGTTCAGCTGGAGATCGCGCTCGTGCTGCAGTGCCGTGTCGAACATGCACTGCGTCGACATGACCCGGCCGGAGCGGATCTCGTCCGCGGTCCGGTTCGACATCAGGGTGACCTCGTAGCCGTGCGACTGCAGGCCGAGGGCGAGCTGGAGTCCGGACTGGCCGGCTCCGACGACGAGTATCTTCCGCATGCGGGTGTGTCTCCTACGGGGGCTGGGGACTACTCGGGGGTTTCGTCCAGCGCGTGGCCCACCAGGGCCAGGAGGGTCTCGATCACCGAGATCCGGCGCCGCGCGTCCATGATCATGACAGGGATGTGCGCGGGGATCGTCAGGGCCTCGCGCACATCCTCCGGCTCGAACAGCTCGCTGTCGTCGAAGTGGTTGACCGCGACGACGTACGGCAGTCCGCAGCTCTCGAAGTAGTCCAGTGCGGGGAAGCAGTCCTTCAGGCGGCGGGTGTCGGCCAGCACGACGGCGCCGATCGCGCCCCGCACCAGGTCGTCCCACATGAACCAGAACCGCTGCTGGCCCGGCGTGCCGAACAGGTAGAGCACCAGGTCGTCGTCGAGCGTGAGGCGGCCGTAGTCCATGGCCACCGTGGTGGTCAGCTTGCCGGGCGTGGCGGAGAGGTCGTCGGTGCCCACGCTCGCCTCGGTCATCAGCGCCTCGGTCTGCAGCGGCGTGATCTCCGAGACGGTCGTGACCAGCGTGGTCTTGCCGACGCCGAAGCCGCCCGCGACCACGATCTTCGTGGCGACGGGGGGCCGGTCCCGGTCCTTCTGCCAGGCCTTCAGATCCTCGTCGGGCTCGGCGAACCCGGCGACGAGGGGGGTGACGCCGGTGACGTCAGAGACGGCGGAGTCCACTCAGCACCCTTTCCAGCAGGACGCGGTCCGGACGGCCGGTGCCGTGACCGGTTCCGGTGCCGTACACACGGATCTTTCCCTGGTCCGCGAGGTCGCTCAGCAGGACGCGGACCACGCCGAGCGGCATCCTCAGCAGCGCGGCGATCTCGGCCACCGTGCGCATACGGCGGCACAGTTCGACTATGGCCCGCATCTCCGGCATGACCCGGGCGGAGAGCGGCGCACTGGTCAGTTCCCTGCGCTCCTCGGGGGCCTCCAGGGCGGCCACGAAGGTCTCCACCAGGAGGACGTGGCCGAAGCGGGTACGGCCGCCGGTGAGCGAGTAGGGGCGGACGCGGGCGGGCTTGCGGTCGCCGCCGCGGACGGGGAGCTGCTGCTTCTTCGCTGTGCCGCTCACTGGGCGCTCCCGGTCGACTCGGCCTCCAGGGATTTCCGTAGCTCGCTGCGGAGTTCGGGGGTCAGGACGTGGCCGGCGCGGCCGACGAAGAGGGCCATGTGGTACGCCACCACGCTCATGTCGCACTCGGCGGAGCCGTGTACGCCGAGCAGCGAGCCGTCGCTGATCGACATCACGAACAGGCTGCCCTCGTCCATCGCGATCATCGTGTGCTTGACCCCGCCGAACTCCATGAGCCTGGCGGCGCCGACGGTGAGGCTGCCGATGCCGGAGACGATGGTGGCGAGGTCGGCGGAGGAGCCCTTGGGGCCCTTCGTCCTGACCTTCTGGCGGGACTGCTCGGTGTGGCCGGGGTCGGACGAGAGGAGCAGCAGGCCGTCCGAGGAGACCACGGCGACGGACTGGATGCCGGGGACTTCCTCGACCAGGTTGGTCAGCAGCCAGTGCAGGTTGCGGGCCTCACTGCTCAGTCCGAAGGTACTGGGCGCGGTCAACTGCTTGCCTCCTCGACTGTGCCCCCCGTGGTCTCTTCGGTACGTTCTGCGATCTCTGCCTCTACGTCCCTGTAGCCGGCCTGTGCTCCCTGGCGGAAGCCGCCGAGTCTCCTGCGGAGGGCTTCGGCGTCCACGGTGCTGGTCCGCTGACGTGGGGTGTGGGCGGGTGCGGTGATCCGGGGTGTGCGCTTGGGGAGGCCCTTGCTGGTAACCGCCTCGGCTTCGCCTTCGGCGTCCTCGTCCCCACCCGCACCACCCGTGCGGCTTTCGTCGTCTGGTGCGGGTGGCCCCGGTGGAGCGTCCTCGCCGTCGGCGGCCGCGGGCTCCGTCGTGAACTCCGCCGCGGGGGCCGTCGTCGGGTCCGCCGTCAGGTCCGGGAGCAGCAGCTCCATCGTCGTCTCGGCGAAGGTCTCCGCCGGCGCCTTCGGCCGGGTCGGCGACTCGGCCGCGCTCGACTCGACCACATCCGCCCGTCCGTGAGTCTCCACGGTCCCGGCCTCCGGGCCGACCGCACCCACGTACGTCTCACTGTGCGCAGGCATCTGCTGGGCCGCACCCGCGTACGTCTCGCCGGGCACGGGCTCGCGACCGGCCACACTCTCGCGCGTCCCGCTGTGCGCGGGCTCCTGCTCGACCGCACCCGCGTACGTCTCGCCAGGCACAGGCTCCAGGTCGGCCGCACTCTCGTACGTCTCGCTATGCGCGGGCTCCGGGTCAACCGCACCCGCGAGCCTCTCGCTGTACGTGGTGTCCTGCTCGACCGCACCCGCATGGGTCTCGCCGGGCGCAGGCTCCGAGTCGGCCACACCCGCATGCGTCTCGCTGTACGCGGGCTCCGGGTCGACCGCACCCCCGTGCGTCTCACCAGGCGCAGGCTCCTGCTCGGCCACGCCCGCGACCGTCCCGCCGGGCGCAGGCTCCGGGTCGGTCACGCCCGCATACGCCTCGCCAGCCGCAGGCTCCGCGCCAGCCGCACCCGCGTACCTCTCTCCAGCCGCAGGCTCCGGGTCGGTCGCGCCCGCGTACGTCCCCCCAGCCGCAGACTCCGCATCAGCCGCACCCGCGTACGTCTCCCCAGCCGCAGGCTCCGGCGTCGGTTCCTCCGCCTCGCGTACCGCCTTCTCCGCCAGTGCCACCAGCGGGTCCGAGGTCTTGGTCTTCGGGCGGGCCGGCAGGACGTTGGAGTTGGCCTCGGCGGTGGCGCCGGGGAAGGCGATGGTCTGGGTGGTGTCCGAGGGTGGGGCCGTTGCGGGGGCCTCGGTGAGGAGGGGCTGGGGGAGGACGACGACCGCCGCCACTCCGCCCTGCTTCTGCTCGCGCAGCTGGACGCGGACGCCGTGCCGGTGGGCGAGGCGGGCCACGACGTACAGGCCGAGGCCGAGACCGGCCTCGCCCTCCTGGTCGTACGGCGAGGCGGGGTCGAAGTCGGTCAGGCGGGAGTTCAGGCGGTCGAGGCGGTCGGCCGCCAGGCCGATGCCCTCGTCCTGGACCGAGAGCATGACCTCGCCGGATTCGAGCAGCCATCCGGAGACCTCGACCGGCATCTCCGGCGGGGAGAACGAGGTGGCGTTCTCCATGAGTTCGGCGAGGAGGTGGGAGAGGTCGTCGGCCGCGAAGCCCGCCACATGGGCGTGCGGGGGAAGCGCGGCGATGCGGACGCGCTCGTAGCGTTCGATCTCGCTGACCGCGGCGCGGACCACGTCGACCAGCGGGACCGGGCCGTGGTGCTGCTGGACGTGCTCGGTGCCGGCGAGGACCAGGAGGTTCTCGCTGTGGCGGCGCATGACCGTGGCGAAGTGGTCGAGCTTGAAGAGGGTGGCGAGCCGCTCGGGGTCCTGTTCGCGCTCCTCCAGGCCCTCGATGACCGCCAGCTGGCGCTCGACCAGGCCCAGGGTCCGCAGGGAGAGGTTGACGAACGTACCGCCGATGCTGCCGCGCAGCCGCTCCAGCTGGGCGGCGGAGTCGGCGAGTTCGGCGCGCAGTTCCTCGCGGGCGTCGGCCATCTTCTGCCGCTGGCCCACCAGGTGCTTGCGGTCGGTCTCCAGGGTGGTGACCCGCTCGTGCGCGGCCGCGGTCTGCTCGTGCAGGGCGACCGCGTGTGCGTGCAGGGCGTTGACCGAGCGGACGACCTGGGCGAACTCGTCGTTGCGGCCGGTGAAGGTGATCGGTTCCTGGGTGACCGGGTCCGCGGCCTCGGCCAGGCGGGCGGAGCCGCGGCGCAGGACCGACAGCGGGCGGGTCAGGGTGCGGGCCATGGCGGTGGCGATGCCGACGGTGACCAGCATCAGGGCGCCGAGGACGGCGACACGGATCTCCAGGGCGGTGACGTCGTCGTCCCGGAGCACCGCGAGGTCCTTGGTGCGGTGGTCGTAGAGGGCCGACTCGGCACCGCGCATCAGGTCGACGCGGGCGGACAGGGCCGCGTCCAGCTTCTTGGTGCTGGTGGTCGGCTCGCTGCCGGTGAGCGTCGGCTGGTCGGTGAGGGCGGCCAGGTACTTCTCCGCCGAGTTGACCTCGGGGCCGGTGACCGTGGAGTCGTACGAGGCCACCGCCGCCTTGGGGGCGGTCTCCCGGAAGTCGGCGAGGGCCGCGTCGGCACGCAGCCGGGCCTGCTGGGCGGCGGCGGTGAGCGCGTCGCGCTGCTTGCGGTCCGCCTCGGTCGTGGTGGTGGTCGTGGTGGGCAGACCGGTGGTGGGGCTGATCACCGTCTGGGTGGTGGACGGGATGTTCAGCGCGGCCAGCAGCAGGCCGCGGGCGGCCGCGGACTGCTGGACGGCGGAGTCCAGTTCGGCGAGGGAGTAGGCGCCGGAGCCGGCCCGCGGGGGCAGCTGATCGGCCAGGTTGTCGGCGAGCCGGTGCAGTTCGCTGATGGTGGCCGAGTACGCCTGGTGGGTCTGCAGCGCGTTCGTCTTGCCGGTGAGGGCGGCGCGCCGGACGGCCGCGATGGCGTCGAGGTCGGTGCGCAGCGAGACCGGGGTGTCGGTGTCGGCGCGCAGGTCCTCGACCTGGCGGTCGACGCGGGCGCTGCGCTGCTCGGAGGGCGCCTTGGCCTTGGGGCGGCCGGCGGCGATGTAGGAGGTGACCTCGTCGCGTTCGTCGGCGAGCGAGTGGGCGAGCGCGAGCGCGTCCTGGGTGCGGGCGGCCAGCGTCACCAGGTCCTGGGAGTCGCTGAGGTCCTGGGAGGCGGTGAGCAGCGCGGGCGCCCCCGCCGCGGCGATGGCCGCGGCCACCACGGCCACGGCGATGATCAGCCGGGTGCGCACATGAGTGGGGCGGCCGCTGCCCACGGGGGTCTGCTCGGCGACCCCCTCGGGGGCCGTCTGCCTGCCTGTGCGCCGAGGCCGCTTCTTCTGCACCGGTGCTCGCAATCCTGAACTCGTCTACCCAAGGGCCCGGGTGGCGCCCCGTGATCTGCGACAGGGCCCAGGTGCCAAGTGGTGCGTACACCCGGTTCGTACGGTTCCCGACCCTCCCAGCGCCGGTGGGCAGCGGTCGCGCATCACCTGACCCGCCACCCGAAGGAGTGAACATCGGAGGGGAGTTGGCGGGCAAGTTCCTGTGGCGTGTGCAGGACCCCTGTGCGGCGGGCCGGTTGGACGCGCGCGGCAGGCTTTGGCAGTATTCGCCGACACGCCTTCCCGGAGTACGTCATTTACCCCCAAACCAGGCGCCTGACCTGCGGGGCCGTGCCAATTCGGCGGCGCTTGCCAGCCTTTGGCGAAGTCTGTGAAGGGGTCGTGCAGACTGGCCGAATGCGCACTGATCTGGTTTCCGAACCCGGCGACGCGACCCGCCCCAACGAGGACTTCGCGGGAGTCGGACTACCCGCGTCCGGTCAGGGGGGTTGTGTGATCTTGCTGGACGGAGTGACGCCGCCGCGGGACGGGACGGGGTGTCTGCATTCCGTCGCGTGGTTCACGGCGCGGCTCGGCGGCGCGCTGACCGAACTGACCGTTTCCGACCCAGATCTGACGCTCCCGGAGATTCTTTCGCGGGCGATTCGCCGGACCGCGGAGGCCCACGCGCACACCTGTGAGCTTTCTCACCCGCGAACACCCCAGGCGACGGTGGTCCTGACCCGCTGGTCCGCCGAGACCCTGGAGTACCTGGTGCTGTCCGACTCGGTGCTGCTCGTGCAGTCCCCCGACGGCACGGTCACCCCGGTCCTGGACGACCGGCTCGCCCGGCTGCCCCGCTCCGCCCTCGCCACCGACGCCCTGATCGACGCCAACCTGCGCAACAAGGAGGGCGGCTTCTTCACGGTCGCCGCCGACCCCTCGGTCGCCTCCCGCGCGGTCAGCGGCACCCTCCCCCGCCACGGGGTCCGGGCCCTGGCCGCGCTGACGGACGGCGCGACCCGCTGGACGGAGAAGTTCCACGAGGGCGACTGGACGGCCCTGTTCGACCTCGTCGCCAAGGAGGGCACCCGTTCCCTGGTCGACCGGGTACGGGAACTGGAGTCGGCGGACCGGGAGGAGCGGGCGTTCCTCGGCCGCAGCAAGACTCACGACGACGCGACGGCGGTGTACGTCGAGCTGTAGGGCCTGTCCGACAAGCCCTGAGCGCCGGCTACTTCTTCATGACCGTGTTCAACTGGTGCAGCAGCCGGGCCAGTTCGGCCACCTCGCGGCGGTCCCAGTGGGCGAGCTGGCTGACGTAGCGGGCGCGGCGGGCCTCGCGGACCTTGCCGACGCGGCCGCGGCCCTCGTCGGTCAGGGTCACCAGCCAGGCGCGGCCGTCGGCGGGGTCGGGCTCGCGGGCGATCAGGCCCAGCTCCTCCAGGGCGCGCAGCTGGCGGGACATGGTGGCCTTGCCGACGCCGATGTAGGCGGCGAGTTCGGTGGCGCGCTGGCCGCCGAGTTCGTCGAGGCGGATGAGCAGGCCGTAGGCGGAGGACTCCAGGTCGGGGTGGACCTCGCGGGCCATCTCGCCCTGGTTGGCCCGGGCCCGCCTGAGCAGCACGGTCAACTCGCGCTCCAGCGCCAGGAATTCCTGGTCTGCACCACTCGGTGTCACCTGGCCGGTGACCCGATGTCCGTCACCGTTTCCGTCCTCGTGCACGTCAGCACCCCTGATCGGTTTCGCTGTCCTGAAAGTTTCTGTCAAACGCCGTCATTGCCGCAGCTCCGTAAGTATTTCGCAGGCGTAGACCAACGGCAGCCTCCGGACCCCCTTCCCACGCCGTCATCTACGTGCGTAGCTTCTTCAGCAGGCAATCAATGGCATGCCCACGCCAGTGGATCAGCGGTCACTTCGATCAGCGGTCACTTCACGGTCCCCCCACCTCACTCCCCGGAGGCACGTCATGCCCGTGCACAGACCCGGTTCCCCCCGCCCGCGTCCCCTCACCGTCCTCGTCACCGCCCTGCTCTCGGCGCTCTCCCTGGCCCTCCCCCTCACCACCGCCCAGGCCGCGAGCACGCCCAGCCGCGGTTCGGCGTACATGGGCATGGGAGTCCTCGCCCACGACGGGCAGAACGGCACCCCCTCCACCGGTGACGCCACCCAGACCGAGGGCGTCGACGTCTCCGGCTACCAGGGCAACGTCGCCTGGAGCACCCTGTGGAGCAGCGGCGTGCGCTGGGCCTACACGAAGGCCACGGAGGGCACGTACTACACGAACCCCTACTTCGCGCAGCAGTACAACGGCTCGTACAACGTCGGCATGATCCGCGGCGCGTACCACTTTGCGACCCCGGACACCACGAGCGGCGCCACCCAGGCGAACTACTTCGTCGACCACGGCGGCGGCTGGTCCCGCGACGGCAAGACCCTGCCCGGCGCGCTGGACATAGAGTGGAACCCGTACGGCGCCGCCTGCTACGGCAAGTCCGCCAGTGCGATGGTCAGCTGGATCGCCGACTTCCTGAACACCTACAAGGCGCGGACGGGCCGGGACGCCGTGATCTACACGGCCACCAGCTGGTGGACCCAGTGCACCGGCAACTACGGCGGCTTCGCCACGAACAACCCGCTGTGGATCGCCCGCTACGCCTCGGACCCGGGGACGCTGCCGGCGGGCTGGTCGTACTACACGATGTGGCAGTACACGTCCTCCGGCCCGACGGTCGGGGACCACGACAAGTTCAACGGGGCCCTGGACCGGGTGGTCGCGCTGGCCAACGGCTAGCCCGCACTGTGCGTATCCGGCGGCCGTCTCCCCCGGGGGCGGCCGCCGTGCGCTGCGTTGGTGCTCCGCGCCGGCCGGGATCATGCTGGTCAGGAGAGGAGCCTGCCGAGCAAGGGCGAGATGAGCGGCGATGGAGCGACAGTCGACGTACACGGCCACGGCCACCATCGATGAGCAGGGCATCCTGACCGGCTGGAGCGAAGGCGCCCAGCGGCTGCTCGGCCACGAGGCCTCTCAGGTCGTCGGACGGCCCGCGTCCGCGCTGCTTGCGGCCGAGGCCGGAGCGGCCCGGCGGACCCTGGCCGGGCGGGACCGCTGGAACGGCACCGTGCCGCTGCGGCACCGGGACGGCCGGCGTCTGGAGCAGGGGCTCCTCGCCCACCGCCGGACCTCGGGCACCGGGGCCACCGACTGGCTCGTGGTGACCGCCGTCGCGGACCGGCCGCAGCCGCCCCGGGGCGAACCGCTGGAGGAGTGGACGTTCATCCAGTCCCCCTTCCCGCTGGCGATCTTCGACACCGAGCAGCACCTGATGCGCGCCAACCGCCGTCTGGAACGTGCCCTGTCCCTGCCCGAGGCGGCGATGCGCGGGCTGCGCCTGCCGCACATCGCGCCCGGTCCGGCGAGCGAGGAGGCCGACCGGACGATGCGCCAGGTGCTGGAGACCGGCGAGGCCCGGGAGGTGCAGACCGACCTGGTCCCGGACCTCGGCCGGCCCACCGTCCTGACCCCGCTCAAGGACGGGACCGGCAGGGTGCGCGCCGTCTGCCTCGCCGCACACCGGCGCGCCCCGGACACCGCCGCCCCGCAGGGCACCGAGGGCGAGACCGGCGCCCACGCGGGTGCGGTTCCCGACCTCGCGCGCGCCGCGCAGGACCTGGCCGAGGCCACGGTCCCCCGGCTCGCGGACTTCATGGCCGTGGACCTGCTGGACTCCCCGCGGACCCCGGCCGGCGCCGCCGACACGGGTCCGGTGGTCCTGCGCCGCGCCGCGCTGCGCGCCCTCCCGGAGGACGAGGGACGCGCGTCCGGGGCCCGGGTCGGCGACGCGATCGCCTACGAGCCGGGTTCACCCCCGGCGGACTGCCTGGCCTCCGGCAACTCCGTCCTGTACGACGCCTTGGACCCGGTGGTCTCGGCGTGGGCGGCCGTGGATCCGGCGGCCGCGTGGCTGCGCGCGTACGGTACGCACGCGCTGCTGCTGGTGCCGGTGCTCGCCGAGGGCAGCACGCTCGGGGTGGCCCTCTTCGGCCGCCACCGGCGCCCCGAGCCGTTCGGTCCGGAGGATCTGCGGCTCGCCGAGGAACTCACGGCCCAGGCGGCCACCGGCCTGCACAGCGCCCGCCGTTACTCCCGCGCGCGCACCACCACCATGTCCCTGCAGCGCAGCCTGCTCCCGCACACGCTGCCCGACCAGGCGGCCCTGGACATCGCCACCCGGTATCTGCCCGCCGCCACCCGGGCCGGTGTGGGCGGCGACTGGTTCGACGTGATCCCGCTGTCCGGGGCGCGGGTCGCCCTGGTCGTCGGCGATGTCGTCGGCCACGGCATCCGCGCCTCCGCCACCATGGGCCGGCTGCGGACCGCGGTGCGCACCCTGGCCGACGTCGACCTGCCCGCCGACGAACTGCTCACCCACCTCGACGACCTCGTCCTGCGGCTGGCCGCCGACGAGGGCAGCGCCGACCCGGCCGCCGATACCGCCGGGGGCATCGGCACCACCTGTCTGTACGCGGTCTACGACCCGGTCTCGTGCCGGTGCACGCTCGCCCGGGCCGGTCATCCGCCGCCCGCCGTGGTCACCCCGGACGGCACCGTCCGCTTCCTCGACGTGCCCGCCGGTCCGCCGCTGGGGCTGGGCGGGCTGCCTTTCGAGGCCTTCGAGACCGAGCTGCCCGAAGGGAGCCTGCTCGCCCTCTACACCGACGGGCTGCTCGAGGCCCGCGACCACGACATCGACGAGGCGCTGGACAAGCTGTTCAGCGCCCTCGGCCGCCCCTCGCCGACCCTGGAGGCGGTGTGCGACCGGGTGCTGACCGAGCTGCTGAGCCACCGCCCCGACGACGACATCGCCCTGCTCGTCGCCCGCACCCGGGCCCTGCACGCCGACCGGGTCGCCGCCTGGGAGCTGGACAGCGACCCCAGCGTGGTGGCCCGGGCCCGCAAGCACACCAACGCACAGCTGAGCGCCTGGGGGCTGGAGGAGGCCGCCTTCACCACCGAACTGATGGTCAGCGAACTGGTCACCAACGCCATCCGCTACGGCCGCCCGCCCATCCAGCTCCGGCTCATCCACCAGGACTCCACCCTGATCTGCGAGGTCTACGACTCCAGCGGCACCACCCCGCACATGCGGCGCGCCCGGATCTTCGACGAGGGCGGCCGGGGCCTGCTGCTCGTCGCCCAGCTCGCCAAGCGCTGGGGCACCCGCCACGACCGGGTCGGCAAGACCGTGTGGGCGGAGCAGTCGCTGACCGGGTTCTGACATGGGGCTGCCCCGCCGGGAGGGGCGGGGCAGTCCGGGTCTCGCTCTGCTCGGTTGTCCGGGTCTCGCTGTGCTCAGTTGACGACCACGTCCGGCGGGGCGGGCGCGTCCGGGGCGGTGCCGCCGCCGCTGTCATGACCGGGGTCCGGCGCAGCGGGTCCGGAGTCGGCCGGGGGGTCGGCCGGAGAGGGCGCCGGGGTGGGCGACTCCGGGGTGGTGGTGCTGCCGCCGGTGTCCCCGCCCGAGGGGTCCGGCTTGTGGTCGGGGCACGGCGGGCCGTCGCTGCCGTTGGTGCCGGTGCCGTTGCGGCCGTTCGTACCCTTGCCGCCGCAGGAGCCCCTGCCCCGGCCGCCGGTGCCGCCGGTGCCCGTACCGCCCGGAGCCGTGCAGACCGTGGCGTCGCCGCCGGTGCCGTTGCCGCCGTTGCCGCCCGTGGCGTTGCCGGCGCTGCAGGTGTCGTGGTCTCCGTGGTGTCCGTCCCCGTGATCGCCGTGCTTCTTGTGGTGGTCGTCCTCGTGGTGCCCGTCGCGCTTCTTGTGGTCCTTGCTGCCGTGGTCGTCGTGCGCCTCGGAAGCCGTCACGCTGTGCGACGCGGGAGCGGCGAAGGCGGCGCCTGCGGGGACCAGGACTGCGCCGATGGGGAACAGGAGGGAGGCGGCGGCCACGGCCAGGCTGCTCTTGCGGACGTTGCGGATCATGGGGGGGTGCCGTTTCGTGAGGGGGGTCGGGGTTGCGGGGGGAGTTCGTGGCCGGGGGTCGGGTGGCGCGGTCGGTGACCGCGCCACCCGAGTCCGCCGTCGCTCACTGGCTGCTGTCAGCGAGGTGGGCTTCAGTTGGAAGTGGCGTCACCACCGTTACCGCCGGTCGCGTCGCCGCCACCGTTGCTCGTGGCGTTACCGCCGTCACCGCCGGTCGCATCACCCTTGCCGTTGCTCGTGGCGTTACCACCGTCACCGCCGGTCGCGTCGCCGGCACCATTGCTAGTGGCGTTACCGCCGTCACCGCCAGTCGCATCTCCCTTGCCATTGCTCGTGGCGTTACCACCGTCACCGCCGGTCGCATCACCCTTGCCATTGCTCGTGGCGTTACCACCGTCACCGCCGGTGGCGTTGCCGTGGTCCTTCTTCTTGTGGTCCTTCTTGTGGTGGTCCTTCTTGTGGTGCTCGTCCTTCTTGTCGTGGTGCGTGGTCGCCATCGACACGGCCACCGAGTCCGGCATCGGGCTCGCCGAGGCCGCAGCGGCCGGGAGAACGATTCCGCCGGCGACGACCACGGCCGAGGCGACGATCGTCGAGAGACGGAAACCACGCTTGGGACGGACGGCGTGGCTCTCGTTGATGCGCTTCATGACTTTCTCCTACTTGAATCGGGGCCCTTTTTCGGTTTCCGGTTTCTCCGGTGGGGCCGTGCTTCAAGTAGGCCGGAATGCCAGAACGGGGTCACGTTCCGAGGACTCGGGACTTGACGAGAAGGGAAACGCCCGGTATTTAGGCGGGCGCCTATGCCTCCGGTCCCTTGAGGACCGGGCCGGCCCAGGCGGGCGGGGCAGGCACCGGCTCGGCGGCGGGGAGGGTGCCGGCCGCACGGGCGTCCACCAGCGTGGGCGTACGACGCCGCGGGCCGGAGTCGGCCAGGGCGGCGCGCAGGGCGGTGACGAACTCCAGGCAGGTGCCGAAACGGTCGTCCGGGGCCTTGGCCAGCGCCTTCCGCAGGATGTCGTCGGCGGCCGACGGGATCCCGGGCCGTTCCTCGCTCAGCAGGGGCGGCGGGTCGTACTGGTGCGCCCACAGCAGCTCCAGGTCGTCGTCCCGCCGGAAGGGCGGGGCGCCCGCGAGGGTCTCGTAGACGACACAGGCCAGGCTGTAGAGGTCGGACCTGCCGTCCACGGGGCGGCCCGCGACCCGCTCCGGCGCCACGTAGTCGAGGGTGCCGACGAACTCGCCCGCGGTGGTGAACCCGGTCAGCGACAGGGACTTCTTCGCCAGCCCGAAGTCGGTGAGGTAGACGTGCTCGGGGTGTTCGCTGTCGACGCCCTCGGTGACCAGGACGTTTCCGGGTTTGACGTCCCGGTGCACCAGATCGTGCTCGTGGGCCGCGTCGAGCGCGGACGCCAGCTGGGCGGCGATGCGCAGCGCGGCCGGTACGGGCAGGGGGCCGTCGCGGTCGAGCACGGCGCGCAGGTCCAGCCCGTGGACGTAGCACATCGCGATGTACAGGATCCCGTCGGTCTCGCCGGCCTCGAAGACAGGGACGATGTGGGGGTGGTCGATGGCGGCGGCGATCCGTGACTCCTGGTGGAAGCGGCGGCGGAAGGAGTCGTTGCGGGTGTACTCGGGCGCGAGGAGTTTGAGGGCCACCGTGCGGCCGAGGCGCAGGTCCGTGGCGCAGTAGACGACGGCCATGCCGCCGCGGCCCAGCTCGCGGTCCACCCGGTAGCCGGCGATCTCCGTCCCGATCGGGCCGGAGGGTTGCACCACCTGCCCACTCACGCCTGAATTCTATCCAGTTGATCCATCCGCACGCTTGTCCACCTGCGCGCCCGCCCATGGCATGGCGAAGGCCCGGGCCTCCCTCACGGGACCCGGGCCTTCCCTCATCCGGCAGCGTCCGTCACGCCGCTACCGGAACCTCCGGCTCCGCGCCGTTCACGGCGGGCGCGAGCGCCAGCTCCAGGACCTGGCGGACGTCGGTCACGGCGTGGACGTCGAGCTTGTCCAGCACCTCGGCCGGGACGTCGTCCAGGTCGGGTTCGTTGCGCTTGGGGATGATCACGGTGGTCACGCCGGCGCGGTGGGCGGCGAGCAGCTTCTGCTTCACCCCGCCGATGGGCAGCACCCGGCCGGTCAGCGAGACCTCGCCGGTCATCGCCACGTCCGTGCGGACCAGGCGGCCGGAGAGCAGGGACGCGAGGGCGCTGGTCATCGTGATGCCCGCGCTCGGACCGTCCTTCGGGACCGCGCCCGCCGGGAAGTGGATGTGCACACCCCGGTCCTTCAGGTCGGCCACCGGCAGCTCCAGTTCGGCGCCGTGGCTGCGCAGGAAGCTCAGCGCGATCTGCGCCGACTCCTTCATCACGTCGCCCAGCTGTCCGGTCAGGGTCAGCCCTGCCGCGCCCGTCTCCGGGTCGGCCAGGGACGCCTCGACGAAGAGGACGTCGCCGCCGGCTCCGGTGACCGCGAGGCCGGTCGCCACACCGGGCACGGCCGTACGGCGCTCGGCCGGGTCCTGGGCGGACTCGGGCACGTGGTGCGGACGCCCGATCAGGGCGCGCAGGTCCTCGTCCCGGACGGTGAACGGCAGCTTTCGCTCGCCGAGTTCGTGCTGGGCCGCGACCTTGCGCAGCAGCCGCGCGATGGACCGCTCCAGGGTGCGCACGCCCGCCTCGCGGGTGTACTCGCCGGCGAGCTTGCGCAGCGCGCCCTCGTCGATCGTGACCTCGTCCTTGGCCAGGCCGGCCCGCTCCAGCTGGCGCGGGAGCAGGTGGTCACGGGCGATGACGACCTTCTCGTCCTCGGTGTAGCCGTCCAGGCGGACGATCTCCATACGGTCGGCGAGCGCCTCCGGGATGGCCTCCAGGACGTTGGCGGTGGCGAGGAAGACCACGTCGGACAGGTCCAGTTCGACCTCCAGGTAGTGATCCCGGAAGGTGTGGTTCTGCGCCGGGTCCAGCACCTCCAGCAGGGCCGCCGCCGGGTCGCCGCGGAAGTCCGAGCCGACCTTGTCGATCTCGTCCAGCAGGACCACGGGGTTCATCGACCCCGCCTCCTTGATGGCACGCACGACACGGCCGGGCAGCGCGCCGACGTACGTACGCCGGTGACCGCGGACCTCCGCCTCGTCGCGGACGCCACCGAGAGCGACACGGACGAACTTACGGCCCATGGCGTGAGCGACACTTTCCCCTAGACTGGTCTTTCCGACCCCAGGAGGCCCGACCAGCGCCAGCACGGCACCGCCGCGCCGCCCGCCGATGACACCCAGTCCGCGCTCACCGCGCCGCTTACGCACCGCCAGGTACTCGGTGATGCGCTCCTTGACGTCCTCCAGACCCGCGTGCTCGGCGTCCAGGATCGCCTTGGCGCCCTGGATGTCGTACGCGGAAGCGCTGTCATCGGTTCGCTCGTTCCACGGCATCTCCAAAACCGTGTCCAGCCAGGTGCGGATCCACGAGCCCTCGGGCGACTGGTCGGAGGCCCGCTCCAGCTTGTCGACCTCCTTGAGGGCGGCCTCGCGGACCTTCTCCGGCAGGTCGGCGGCCTCCACGCGGGCGCGGTAGTCGTCGGACTCCTCGCCGTCCTGTTCGCCGTTCAGGTCGCGCAGTTCCTTGCGGACGGCCTCGAGCTGACGCCTCAGCAGGAACTCGCGCTGCTGCTTGTCGACGCCCTCCTGGACGTCCTTGGCGATGGTCTCGGCCACGTCCTGCTCGGCGAGGTGGTCGCGCAGCTGCTGCGCGGCGAGCCTGAGGCGGGCCACCGGGTCGGCGGTCTCCAGCAGCTCGACCTTCTGCTCGGTGGTGAGGAAGGGCGAGTAACCGGAGTTGTCGGCGAGCGCGGAGACGTCGTCGATGGCCTGCACCCGGTCGACGACCTGCCAGGCGCCGCGCTTCTTCAGCCAGCTGGTGGCAAGGGCCTTGTACTCCTTGACCAGTTCGGTGGCATGCCCGGGCAGCGGATCCGGCACGGTCTCGTCGACCCGCGCACCCTCGACCCACAGCGCCGCGCCCGGACCCGTCGTACCCGCGCCGATCCGCACCCGGCCGCGGCCGCGGATCAGGGCCCCCGGGTCGCCGTCGGCCAGCCGGCCGACCTGCTCGACGGTGCCCAGCACACCGGTCTTGGCGTATGTGCCGTCGATGCGCGGCACCAGCAGAACCTTGGGCTTCCCGGGCTCCGACCGGGCGGCGGCCTGCGCGGCCTCCACCGCGGCCCGCACCTCGGCGTCGCTCAGGTCCAGCGGAACCACCATCCCGGGCAGCACGACCTCGTCGTCGAGCGGCAGCACGGGCAACACGAGCGTGAATGCCGTGGACTCAGCAGCCATGATCTCCCCTTAGGCAGTCAACTTGAGCTATGCCGACTCAATGCACGGCGCTCCGCTGTTGTTCCCGGGCTGTTGTTCGCTGTGAGCGATCGGCTGCTGACGCGGCTGTTTCTGCAGGTGAGAGGGTGTCAGTCGCGCCTGAGGGGGTGGGGCGTTGCGTGGGTGCGCGGGTGCGGGCCGGATGTGACAGGGCTACGCCATCGGCCGAACGTCTACGCGGAAACCGGGGAAACCGCCGGAAGGCGCCAGCGGCGGACCAGTGGCCAGCCCGCGATGCCGAGGGTGAGGGCGATCAGGTGGCCCCAGTTGGTCAGCGGGTCCTGGAAGGCGATCAGGTCGCTCACGAGCTGGCTCGCGACCAGGGTGAGGAGGGGCCAGCGGACCCAGGGGGTGAGCAGGCCGGACAGGGCGCCGATGCTGGCGGCGACGCCGAAGCTGATGCCGTAGTCGAGGCGGTGCAGGGAGGTGTCCGGGAGGTGGCCGAACAGGACCGCGAGGCCCACCGGGACCTCCGTCGCGAGGGTGGCCAGGACGTGGCCCGCCAGGAACACGCAGGCCGCCCGGGCTCCCCCTATCCGCCGCTCCAGCGCGGTGAGCACCAGCACGAACGCGGCCGCGTACGTCGACACGATGCCGCCCGCGATCCACAGCGCGCTCGCCAGCAGCACCAGCACCGGCGTGCGCACCAGGTGGGCGACGTCGGTGCTGGAGTCCTGGTACAGCGTGTGCATCAGGGCGGGGTCGGCCCAGGCCGCCACCAGGGAGGTGAGGGCGAGGAGGGCCGCGTAGGCGAAGGTGAACGGGGTGCCGGCGGGGGTCGGCAGGAGGTGCCAAGGGCGGAACGAAGGGTGGGCCGCGGCCGGAGCCGGCGCCGGGGCGGGGGACCGGACGGGCAGCTCGCGCTGTCGCGGGACCCCGTCGAGCAGGCCGGAGACGTCAGGTAGCGGGGACGCGGCCGTCTGAGGGCCGGTCACGGTCCGTTCCACGCTGAGGCGCTCCTTCCGTCGCGCCCCACACTTCGTGTTCCCGAGGCCGCTGTCTATGACCGACGCCACGCGAGAGCGGATTCACAGCAACCTCAGAAGCTTCGTACGCGTCCGCCCCCGGCCGCCCTCAGGATCTCAGCAGGGTCGCCTCCCTCGCGTGCGCGGCCTGGATGTCCGGGGACCGGTCGCCGGTGCAGTAGACGGAGGGGCGTGGCGTCGACGCGGTGGCGCGGGGCGGTGCCGAGGGCGGGGTGGCTGTGGCGGCGGAGCGCGACGAGGGCGTCCCGGCCGTGTTGGTCTCCAGGAACCGTACGAAGAGGTCGGCGACTTCCTTGACCCGGGTGACGTCGGCGGTGCTCATGAGGTCACCTGCGCGAGGTTGCGGCCGATGCCCGTCACCGTGCGGTTCAGATCGGCGGTGCGGGTCTTGCCCGCGGCGCGTCCCACGAACGGGTACATCGCGCCCACAGCTCTCACCGCAGCACGACAGACGGCGCACGCGAGGCGCACGGCGGCGGCGCGCGGCGGCAGCCGGGGCGCAGCCGGACCCGACGGAGAGCCCCCGTTACCCGCTGGTTCGCGGTCAATTCCCGTGAACGCAACGCCTTGTTCGAGCAGGATGGACGTATGACTGCCGCCTACGACACACCCGTGGTCCTGGACCGTCGCGAAGGCCCGTACGGCGAGGTGGTGCTGCGCAGACACGGCGCGCTGCTGCAGATCATCGCCAACGGCTGCTTCCTGATGGACACCTCCGACGGCCGCTCGGAGCGGCTGCTGATCGACGCCGCGTACGACGCCCTGGACGGCCGCCCGGCACCGGACGTGCTGATCGGCGGGCTGGGGGTGGGATTCTCGCTCGCACACGCCGCGGCGGGTCACCACAGGTGGGGGCGGATCACCGTTGTCGAACGGGAGCCCGCCGTCATCGACTGGCACCGGAGCGAGGGGCCGCTGTCGGCCGTCTCCGCGGGCGCGCTCGCCGATCCCCGTACCGAGATCGTCGAGGCGGATCTCGTCACTTACGTCAATGAGACATCGGACACGTTCGACGCCCTGTGTCTCGACATCGACAACGGCCCCGGCTGGACCGTCACCGAGGACAACGACGGCCTCTACTCACCGACTGGACTCGCTGCCTGCGCAAGGGTGTTGAGGCCGGGCGGGGTGCTCGCGGTATGGTCGGCAGAACCCTCTCCGGAATTTGAAGGAACCATGTGGAATGCCGGGTTCCGTCAGGTGCGTACCGAAGAGGTCCCCGTTGCCCGGGGCGTTCCGGACGCCGTGCACCTCGCCGTCCGACCTGGATAGCGACGGCGCGGTGAGTCCCCGTAGGGTGCTGCCCTGACGCCGATCATTCAAGCGTCAATCGCAGTCATGGGATCACCCCACGGGTTCCGGAAAGCAACAGGGGCGGGCGATGGAGCAGACACACACCTCCCAGAGCGGCGCGGCCACGACGACCCAGGGCGCTCAGCGCCGGGTGCTGGTCGTCGAGGACGACCCGACGATCGTGGACGCCATCGCGGCCCGGCTCCGCGCCGAGGGATTCCTCGTGCAGACCGCGTCCGATGGCCCCGCGGCGGTCGACACGGCCGAGGCCTGGCAGCCCGACCTGCTGATCCTCGACATCATGCTGCCCGGCTTCGACGGCCTGGAGGTCTGCCGGCGCGTGCAGGCCCAGCGCCCGGTGCCGGTGCTGATGCTCACCGCGCGGGACGACGAGACGGACATGCTGGTCGGGCTCGGCGTCGGCGCCGACGACTACATGACCAAGCCGTTCTCCATGCGGGAGCTGGCCGCGCGGGTGCACGTCCTGCTGCGGCGCGTGGAGCGGGCGGCCATCGCCGCGTCCACGCCCCGCTCGGGCATCCTGCGCCTCGGCGAGCTGGAGATCGACCACGCGCAGCGCCGGGTGCGGGTGAAGTCCGAGGACGTCCACCTCACGCCCACCGAGTTCGACCTGCTGGTGTGCCTGGCGAACACCCCGCGCGCGGTGCTCTCCCGGGAGCAGCTGCTGGCCGAGGTGTGGGACTGGGCCGACGCCTCCGGCACCCGGACCGTGGACAGCCACATCAAGGCGCTGCGGCGGAAGATCGGCGCCGAGCGGATCCGTACCGTGCACGGCGTGGGCTACGCGCTGGAGACACCGACGCCATGAGCAAGGGGCGGGAGGCCGCACGGAGGAGCCCCGGGGAGGACCCCTGGGGCGGCGTACGCCCGTTCTCGATCAAGACCAAGCTGGGCGCGCTGGTCGTCATCTCGGTGCTGATCACCACCGGTCTGTCGATGATCGCGGTGCACACCAAGACGGAGCTGCGCTTCATCACGGTCTTCTCGATGATCGCCACACTGCTGATAACGCAGTTCGTGGCCCATTCGCTCACCTCGCCGCTGGACGAGATGAACCTCGTGGCCCGCTCGATCTCGCAGGGCGACTACACCCGCCGGGTCCGCGAGAACCGCCGCGACGAACTGGGCGACCTGGCCCAGACGATCAACGTCATGGCCGACGAGCTGGAGGCCCAGGACCGCCAGCGCAAGGAGCTGGTGGCGAACGTCTCGCACGAGCTGCGCACCCCGATCGCGGGCCTGCGCGCGGTGCTGGAGAACATCGTCGACGGGGTCACCGAGGCCGACCAGGAGACCATGCGGACGGCCCTGAAGCAGACCGAGCGGCTCGGCCGGCTCGTCGAGACCCTGCTGGACCTCTCCCGGCTCGACAACGGCGTCGTACCGCTGAAGCTGCGCCGCTTCGAGGTGTGGCCGTACCTCTCGGGCGTGCTGAAGGAGGCCAACATGGTCGCCTCCGCGCGCGCGGGCATCGCCTCCGGCTCCGGAAGCCACACGCGTACGGACGTACACCTGCACCTGGACGTCTCCCCGCCGGAGCTGACCGCGCGCGCGGACCCCGAGCGCATCCACCAGGTCGTCGCCAACCTGATCGACAACGCGGTCAAGCACAGCCCGGCGCACGGGCGGGTCACCGTGAAGGCGCGGCGCGGGCCGCAGCCGGAGTCGCTGGAGCTGGAGGTGCTGGACGAGGGGCCCGGAATCCCCAGGTCGGAGTGGCACCGGGTGTTCGAGCGGTTCAACCGCGGTGCGGTGATGCGGCCGCACGGTCCGGGCAGCGACGGCGGCACCGGGCTCGGCCTCGCGATCGCCCGGTGGGCGGTGGATCTGCACGGCGGCCGAATCGGTGTGGCCGAATCCGACCGGGGATGCAGGATCATCGTCACTCTTCCGGGACTGACTTCCGTCCCAAGTTGACGTAAAGTCCGAAGCGGAGCCAGAAGATCCACGAGCGTCCACGCAGCCGGACACGTGTGATCAGGGACAGGCCCGCGCAGCGCATCCGACCCAGTCGCGCCGGGCCCCGCTCGGCGATCCCGCACACTCTCGCTCACATGCGGAACCACGCTTGTTTCCCGCCATATCAAGCCCTGAAACAAGATTTCTGATGTGACTTACGCGACGATGACCTTGCTCGACCTGACCTTCCCGGCCATGGAGGCGTAGCCTTTATTCCCGCTGTCCATCACCTTGTGAAGCGGAAGAGGGCGGTTGCCGCCGTGTCGCCACAGTCCCCCAGTAACTCGAGCATCTCGACCGACGACCAAGCCGGGAAGAACCCCGCTGCTGCGTTCGGTCCCAACGAGTGGCTCGTCGACGAGATCTATCAGCAGTACCTCCAGGACCCGAATTCGGTAGACCGAGCCTGGTGGGACTTCTTCGCCGACTACAAGCCGGGCGCTCCTGCCGCCACGGCTGCGGCGGGTACTGCGGCCGCGGGGGCCGCAGGGACCACCACCACTGCTCCTGCCGCCCCGAGCGCGCCCGCGGCCCCGCCGGCTGCTCCCGCGCCCGCCCCCGCAGCTCCGAAGCCCGCCGCCGCCGCGGCCCCGGCTCCGGCCCCCGCTCCCGCGGCGCAGCCCGCGGCCCCCGCCCCGGCCAAGCCGGCGACGCCCGCACAGGCGCCGGCCCAGCCGAAGGCCAAGGCCGCCCCGGCCACGCAGGCCCCCGAGGGTCCGGAGTACGTGACGCTGCGCGGTCCGTCCGCGGCCGTCGCGAAGAACATGAACGCCTCGCTGGAGCTGCCGACGGCCACCTCGGTCCGCGCGGTCCCGGTGAAGCTGCTGTTCGACAACCGGATCGTCATCAACAACCACCTGAAGCGCGCCCGGGGCGGGAAGATCTCCTTCACGCACCTGATCGGCTTCGCGATGGTGCAGGCCATCAAGGCCATGCCGTCGATGAACTGGTCGTTCGGCGAGAAGGACGGCAAGCCGACCCTCGTCAAGCCGGCCCACGTCAACCTCGGCCTCGCCATCGACCTGGTCAAGCCCAACGGCGACCGCCAGCTGGTCGTCGCGGCGATCAAGAAGGCCGAGACGCTGAACTTCTTCGAGTTCTGGCAGGCCTACGAGGACATCGTCCGTCGCGCTCGCGACAACAAGCTGACGATGGACGACTTCACCGGTGTCACGGTCTCCCTGACCAACCCCGGCGGCCTCGGCACCGTCCACTCGGTCCCGCGTCTGATGCCCGGCCAGTCGGTCATCATGGGCGTCGGCTCCATGGACTACCCCGCGGAGTTCCAGGGCACCAGCCAGGACACCCTGAACAAGCTCGGCATCTCGAAGGTCATGACGCTCACGTCGACCTACGACCACCGGGTGATCCAGGGCGCCGCCTCCGGCGAGTTCCTGCGCCAGGTCGCGAACCTGCTGCTCGGCGAGAGCGGCTTCTACGACGACATCTTCGAGGCGCTGCGCATCCCCTACGAGCCGGTCCGCTGGCTCAAGGACATCGACGCCTCGCACGACGACGACGTCACCAAGGCCGCCCGGGTCTTCGAGCTGATCCACTCCTACCGGGTCCGCGGCCACGTCATGGCCGACACCGACCCGCTGGAGTACCGCCAGCGCAAGCACCCCGACCTGGACATCACCGAGCACGGCCTCACCCTGTGGGACCTGGAGCGCGAGTTCGCCGTCGGCGGCTTCTCCGGCAAGTCCCTGATGAAGCTGCGCGACATCCTCGGCGTGCTGCGCGACTCGTACTGCCGCACCATCGGCATCGAGTTCATGCACATCCAGGACCCCAAGCAGCGCAAGTGGATCCAGGACCGCGTCGAGCGCCCGCACACCAAGCCGGAGCGTGAGGAGCAGCTGCGCATCCTGCGCCGGCTGAACGCCGCCGAGGCCTTCGAGACCTTCCTGCAGACGAAGTACGTCGGCCAGAAGCGCTTCTCCCTGGAGGGCGGCGAGTCCGTCATCCCGCTGCTGGACGCGGTCATCGACAGCGCCGCCGAGTCGCGCCTGGACGAGGTCGTCATCGGCATGGCCCACCGCGGCCGGCTGAACGTCCTGGCCAACATCGTCGGCAAGTCGTACGCGCAGATCTTCCGCGAGTTCGAGGGCAACCTCGACCCGAAGTCGATGCACGGCTCCGGCGACGTGAAGTACCACCTGGGCGCCGAGGGCACCTTCACGGGCCTGGACGGCGAGCAGATCACGGTCTCCCTGGCCGCCAACCCGTCCCACCTGGAGACGGTCGACCCGGTCATCGAGGGCATCTCCCGCGCCAAGCAGGACATCATCAACAAGGGCGGTACGGACTTCACGGTCCTGCCGGTCGCCCTGCACGGTGACGCGGCCTTCGCGGGCCAGGGCGTGGTGGCCGAGACCCTGAACATGTCGCAGCTGCGCGGCTACCGCACCGGCGGCACGGTCCACATCGTCATCAACAACCAGGTCGGCTTCACCGCGGCCCCCGAGTCCTCGCGTTCCTCCATGTACGCGACGGACGTGGCCCGCATGATCGAGGCCCCGATCTTCCACGTGAACGGCGACGACCCCGAGGCCGTCGTCCGCGTTGCCCGCCTGGCCTTCGAGTTCCGCCAGGCGTTCAACAAGGACGTGGTGATCGACCTCATCTGCTACCGCCGCCGCGGTCACAACGAGTCGGACAACCCGGCCTTCACCCAGCCGCTGATGTACGACCTGATCGACAAGAAGCGCTCGGTGCGCAAGCTGTACACCGAGTCCCTGATCGGTCGCGGCGACATCACCGTGGAAGAGGCCGAGCAGGCGCTGCAGGACTACCAGGGCCAGCTGGAGAAGGTCTTCACGGAGGTTCGCGAGGCTACGTCCCAGCCGGCCGCCGTGGACGCCCACGCGCCGCAGGACGGCTTCCCGATCGCGGTCCCGACCGCGATCTCCGCGGAGGTCGTGAAGCGGATCGCCGAGTCGCAGGTCAACATCCCCGACTCCTTCCATGTGCACCCGCGTCTGCTGCCGCAGCTGCAGCGCCGGGCGACGATGGTCGAGGACGGCACGATCGACTGGGGCATGGGCGAGACCCTCGCGGTCGGCTCCCTCCTGCTGGAGGGCACCCCGGTCCGCCTGTCCGGCCAGGACTCCCAGCGCGGCACCTTCGGCCAGCGCCACGCGGTCCTCATCGACCGCGAGACGGGCGAGGAGCACACCCCGCTCCAGTACCTCGCCGAGGACCAGGCGCGCTACAACGTCTACAACTCCCTCCTGTCCGAGTACGCGGTCATGGGCTTCGAGTACGGCTACTCGCTGGCCCGCCCCGACGCGCTCGTGATGTGGGAGGCGCAGTTCGGCGACTTCGTCAACGGCGCGCAGACGGTGGTCGACGAGTACATCTCGGCGGCCGAGCAGAAGTGGGGCCAGACGAGCGGCGTGACGCTCCTCCTCCCCCACGGCTACGAGGGCCAGGGCCCGGACCACTCCTCGGCCCGCGTCGAGCGCTTCCTCCAGCTCTGCGCCCAGAACAACATGACGGTCGCCATGCCGACCCTCCCGTCGAACTACTTCCACCTCCTGCGGTGGCAGGTGCACAACCCGCACCACAAGCCGCTGGTGGTCTTCACCCCGAAGTCGATGCTGCGCCTCAAGGCCGCCGCGTCGAAGACGGAGGAGTTCACGTCGGGTCAGTTCCGCCCCGTCATCGGCGACTCGGCAGTGGACCCGGCCGCGGTCCGCAAGGTCGTCTTCGTGGCCGGCAAGCTGTACTACGACCTGGAGGCCGAGCGCACCAAGCGCGGCGTCACCGACACGGCGATCATCCGCGTCGAGCGCCTGTACCCGCTGCCGGGTGCCGAGCTCCAGGCGGAGGTCAACAAGTACCCGAACGTCGAGAAGTACCTGTGGGCCCAGGAGGAGCCGGCGAACCAGGGTGCCTGGCCGTTCATCGCGCTCAACCTGATCGACCACCTCGACCTGGCGGTCGGCGCGGACATCCCGGCCGGCGAGCGGCTGCGGCGCATCTCGCGTCCGCACGGCTCGTCCCCGGCGGTGGGCTCCGCCAAGCGCCACCAGGCTGAGCAGGAGCAGCTGGTGCGTGAGGTGTTCGAGGCGTAAGCCTCCGGCGGTTCAGCCGACTGACGGGGCCCGGTACCGAGTTCTTACTCGGTACCGGGCCCTTTGCCTACCCATTGGACGGGTTGAGACCGTACGCGGCTGCGGGTGCCTGGGGGCCGGTCGCGCAGTTCCCCGCGCCCCTGGGGAGTTGCAGCTGCCGTACCTGTATCGCGCCGTCGGCTCAGCCCAGGTACGGCTCGAAGTCCCAGTAGGGGCGGGTGCGTTGGCGGGCGGAGATGGTGTGGGGGTGCTGGGCGCCCAGGGTGCGGGTGAGGCCGAGGAGGCCGTCGTCCTCCAGCTTTCCGGCCTCCTCGTGTTCACGGGCGGCCCGCAGGTCGGCGGCGAGGGCGACCTGGCAGGAGAGCGTGAGCGGATGCTCGTGCCCCAGCGTGTGCCGGGCCCGGCGCAGGGTGTCCCGGCTCAGCTCGACGGAGTCGGCGATCCGGCCGTTCAGGTTGCGGGCGCTGGCCGCGTTGAGGGCGCAGCCGAGGACCCAGGGATGGTCGGCGCCGAGGGTGGCGGTGAGGCCCGCGAAGGACGCCTCGAACATCGACATGGCCTCGGCACGTTCACCGGCGGCCTGCATCACGAGACCAGTGTTGGAGAGCATGCCGGTGGCGACCGGGTGGGCCGGGCCGAGCAGGGCCCGGTAACCGGCCTCGGCCTCGTCGATCAGCTCCCGGGCCTGGGAGAGATCGCCGTGTTCCCGCAGGAAGTTGCCGTAGTTGGTGATGAAGGCCAGGGTGCGGTAGTGCCCGCGGCCGTGCACCTGCGCCAGCTGGTCGAGGAGGCTGGCCATCTCGGGCCCCACGTCCTGTGTGTGGCCCCCCTCGCGGCGGCGGCACATGACCAGCTGTCCGCGGGCCGACAGGGTCTGCGGATGCCGGGCGCCGAGCACCTGCAGATGGAGCCGGACCACGGGTTCCTGACGGGCCAGCGCATCCCGGTACTTGCCGAGCAGCCGCAGGTCGTGCGCGACGGCACCACCGGAGTTGAGGGTGCTGATGTGCCGGGCCCGCAGCACGTTCTCCCGCTTGGCGAGCGTGTCGAGATCGAGTTCGTACCCGTCCTGGTACCGGCCGAGCAGCCGCAGGCCGACGCCCAGGTTGTGCCGGGCGATCAGGGCGAGGCCCTCGTCCGGTCCGAGCAGTCTGCCGTAGCCGTCGAGGACCTCCAGCTGGAGTTCGTGTGCCTCGTCGTAGCGGCCGAGGTGGCGCAGGCTGGCGGCCATGGCGCCCTTGGTGGACAGCTCGGCCAGCTCGCTGCGCGGCTCGGCGGTGCCCAGCCGCTGGTGGACGGAGCGGTCGAGCTCGTACGCGTCGCGGAACCTGCCGCTCGCCCGCAGGATGTTGCTCTCCTGCGTGGTGAGGTCGAGCATGGGCTGGGCCAGCGGGTCCATGATCCGGGACCAGTGGTCGCGGATCCGGCGGGCCAGGTCCAGGCCGCCCTTGTACTCGCCGCTGCGGTAGCAGTAGCGCAGACAGTTCAGGACGGTCTCCTGGACGCGCGGCTGGGCGCTGCTCAGCGCGCCCGAGGGCTCCAGGTGGGGCAGCAGCTCCGCGTACCGGGGCCAGTTGCGGCTGTCCAGGGGGTTGCCGGGGTCGGCCTGGGCCAGCAGGGTGCGGACCGCCTGGCGGTGCACGACCCGGCTGTCCTCACTGGTCAGCTTGGAGACGATGTCGTGGACCAGCCGGTGCATGTGGACCGACTCCTGGTGCGGGCCCATCTCGACGCCGACCGGGCCGCGGGTCTCACGGGTGAGCACCGAGTAGTTGACCAGCGTGTCCAGGGCGCGGGTCCAGGCGGGCAGGTCGGTGGCCATCCACCGCAGTTCCTCGGGCAGGTCGGCGTGCGGGTACGCCCGGATGAGGCCGAGCGGGATGCGCCCCGGGGCGAACGAGGTGCACAGGCCGAGGACGTCGATCGCCTGTGGCTGGGCGCCGCGCAGCCGGTTGAGCAGTATCGACCAGGACGTCATGGACGACTGCGGGAAGCCCTCCCCGGTGGCGGGCTCGTCCACGGTGGACAGCCGGCGCTCCCGCACCATGCGCAGGTACTCGGGCACCTCCATACGGGACTCGCCGAGCCAGGAGGCGGCCTGGACGAGGGGCAGCGGTACGTCACCGAACTCGGCGGCGACCTCGTCGGCCTCGGCCGAGCTGATGTGCGGGGCGCGGCGCAGCAGGTAGGCGGTGGACTCGGCGCGCAGGAAGGCGGGGATCTCCAGGATCTCGGTGTGCTCGCTCCAGCCGCGGTTGCGGGAGGTGACGAGGACGTGGCCCGCGCCCTGCGGCAGCAGGGTGGCGATGCCCTCGGTGTCGTCCCAGCCGTCGAAGATCAGCAGCCAGCGGCCGTAGGGTTCGCCGCGGCGCAGGGCCTCCCGGACGGCGCGGATGCGCTCGCCGGGCTCGTTGCCGACCCGGAGGCCCAGTTCCACGGCGAGTTCGCCGAGCCGGTCGCGCTGGATGTTGCGGTCGTCGGAGTTGACCCACCACACCACGTCGTAGTCGGGGCTGAAGCGGTGGGCGTACTCGGCGGCCAGCTGGGTCTTGCCGATGCCGGACATCCCGAGCAGGGTGCAGACGGCGGCGCCGCGGTCGGCGTCGGCCAGCCGCTGGTGGAGGGTGGTGAGCAGGTCGTCGCGGCCGGTGAAGCGCGGGTTGCGGCGCGGGACCTCGCCCCAGATCTCGCAGCGGGTCTCGGGATAGCGGGCCCGGCCCGCGGACGGCCTCGGGACGCGCCGGCGCTCCAGGCCCAGCCGGCGCATCAGGCGTTCTTCGGCGGCCTCCTCGCTCAGGCCCCACAGGCTGGCCGGTTCCAGGACCGCGGTGGCCGGCAGCAGCGACCGGTTGGTGAGGTTGACGGCGGCGAACCGGTCGGAGTTCGCCGCGACGAACCCGCGCAGGGCGTCGTTCCACTCGCCCGCCGGGCGCGGCCCGAGTTCGAAGAACCAGTCGTCGAGGACGAGCAGCACCGGGCCCGAGGCCAGCAGCAGGTCGGCCAGGGAGTCCTCCAGGGGAATCTCGCGTGGCGGGTCCCAGCGTTGCAGCGTGGCCTGGTGTCCGTGGCTCTCCAGGCACTGGGCGATCCACGCCGCCCAGGCGCGGTGGTAGCCGGGGAAGACCACCAGGATGCGTTCGGATGCCGAGGCACCGTCCCCGCCCGACCGCCGCAGTTCCGCCATCGCACGCTCCCTGATCTCCCGTGCCACCGCACTTTCACGGCACACGCTAACGCACAGAAATTACTCCCCTGCGGAGCGTCACAGGACGTTTTGGGCCGTCACGCCGAGTCCGGCGTGGTGGCGCTCCATGCCCTGGACGAACTCCCTTCCCGCAGTGGTCAGTTCATCGGATTCCAGCAGGAGGGACAAGGCCTGCCCCACCTCGGCGCGGTACGCCTCGAACCTCTCTCCGGCCCGTCGTCGCCACGCCGGGGCGGCCGCGGCGCCGGTCCGCACCCTCCACCACAGGTCGGTGAGCGCCAGATGCGCGTAGGCGCCCTGCAGCACGGCCGAGGCCGGGCGGGGGTCGGGGCGCCACCCGACCCGGTGCACGGCGCCGCCGCCGGGCCGGCACAGCGGGACGAGTTCGTCCAGGGCCGCCAGCTTGGTGTGGTGGGTCTCGTGCACCAGCGACTCGGCGAGTTCCCGCGCCGTGCCGGGCAGCTGGATCAGTGCGGCGCCCGGTGCGGCCCGGAGCGTGGCCCCCACCGGGGTGGCGCCCGCACCGGGGGCGGCCAGCGGTACGACGGCACGCAGCACGGCCGCGGTCTCGGCGGCGCGCTGCCCGTCGACCGCGGTCAGCAGTTCGAAGGCCTGCCGCCAGCGCCGGGCCCACGTCCCCCAGGGGGCGTCGGAGCGGTCGGCGGCACGGAGCGCTCCGCGGCCGGTGTCGGGCGAGGGCAGCCGGTACGGATCGAGGTCGTCGAGGCGGATCGTGCCGCCGGGCAGCGTCCGCAGCGCGAACCAGCCCCTCCCGCCGCCCGCCCGCCGGGACGCGCCGGGCCCGGGCCGGACGGCCGGACGCGCCAGGACCACTTCGCCGTGCCCGGTGTCGTCGGCGATCCTCGACCAGCCCGGTCCGCTGCTCAGCCGGACGCGGCCGGACGGACAGTGCAGCACGCCGAGGCCGGGCAGCACCAGGAGGCCCGTGGGCACCACGAGGGTCCCGTCCACCGCGTGACCCGCGCGGACGGCGGCGGCGACGGCCACACCACCGAGGTGGGCCGACTGCCGCTCGAACGCGACACCCGGGGGCGCGGCGAGCGCTACGGCGAGCCAGGCCCCGGTCGTCGGGTAGTCGAGGACGTCGCGCACCGCGGCCGGGTCGGTCCGTTCCGCGGCCACCAGCAGCGCCCAGGCCTGCTCGAAGTGCCGGCGCGCGGCGGGGCCGAGCAGGTGGTGCTGCCGGTCGCTGCGGACGAGGAGGGACTTGAGGAGCAGCATGCGACGCGCGTGGACCGCGGCACGCAGTGCCTCCGTACCCCGGGGCGTGGGGCGGGTGCCCGCCAGCGCCGGGAAGACCTCGGCCGGTACCGCTGCCGGTGTCATCCCCGCTCGTCCGGGAGCCGGCCGGCCTCCGCGAGTCCGGCCGAAAATGTTCGTACGACGGAGGGTTGCAGCTCGCCCTCGCCCTCACCGCTGTGCCAGACCTCCTGGCACTCGGCGGCGTTCCGCAGGACGCGCTCGACTTCGGCGGTGAGGGCGGGATCGTCCAGGACGCGCAGGGTCCGCAGGTCGACGTGGGTGAGGTCGGGTAGGCGCGCGGCACGTCCGGCGTCCCGACCGGGGGTGGCCACCCCTCTCCGCTGCTCCGCCACACTCGGCTCCTCCCTGCCGGCGTCCGGCCCGCTCCGTCGCCGTGGCTGCCCAGTTCTTCCCGACAGCCCGCAGGGGGAAACCAAGGGCAGATCAACTCCGGTCGAATTCCGACCAGTTGATCCATTCTCCGGTCCACGGCCACCAGGGCGGAGCCACCCGCTCCCAGTCCCCTTCTTCCCGGTCCCGCAGTTCCCGTTCCGCACGTGTCCGTCCCTCCCCCGTCGCCTGCTCCGAGTCCACCCGCCGGGTCAGTTCCACATCCGCCCAGTCGACCTCGCGCAGCGCCCCCACCAGCCGCTGCCACTGCTCCCGGGCCGCCCGGTAGGCGCCGCGGGCCGCCCCGGGCCGTCCCATCAGCGCGAGCACCGCCCCGCTGCCGTGCCGCGCCCGTGCGGCCGTCACCGAGCCCGGGTCGCTGCCGTGGGCGGCCTGTGCCTCCCGCTCGGCGCTCTCGTACGCCTGCAGCGCGTCCATCAGCACCGGCGCACCGGCGTGATGCCAGCCCTCGAGGCGCACCCGCCCCAACTGCAGCCACACCTCGGCCCGTACGGCCGCGTCGGCCGCGGCGCGCACGGCCTGGCCGAGCAGGTGCCGGCTCTCGAACAGGTCGGGCAGGAAGCCGAGATGGCGGAACCGCTGGGCCAGCGCGCTGCCGACCAGGCCCTGGAGCCGTCCGCGCTGGGCGGACCGGGCGGGCAGTGACTTCAGCGCCTCGCGCAGCACGTACTCGGCCCGGTCCACGATGCCCGCGCCGTCCGGGGTCGAGGCCCGCCGCAGCAGCGACTCGCCCCAGGCGGTGAGGAGTTGGCAGCGCAGGGCGCCGTCGGCGGGCGCGAGCAGCACGGCCCGCTCGTACGTCTCGTCGGCCTCCCTGGCCTCCCCCGCAGCGTCGTGGAACGCGGCCAGCGCCGCCAGGCAGGGCAGCAGCAGCTCGGGGTCGTCCCCGGCGGCCCGCTGGGCCCGCAGCAGCGCCCGCCGTGTCTCGCCGTCCTCGGCCCCCGACTCCCGCAGCGCCCGCGCCAGATCCAGCAACGCGGGCCCGCGTACGGCATCGGCGGCTTCCTCGACGTCCAGGATCCCGCAGGCTTCCCGGAGTTCCTCGATGGCCGCACCGGGGTGCCGCAGATCGAGCAGGATCCGCCCGCGCAGCAGCAGCCGCGACCGGTGCGCGGCGACGGGCCAGGGCACGTCACCCCGCCCGACGGCCGGCTGTGTGCCGGGTGCATCGCCCGCCGGGCTGTGACTCCGACCGTTCTCTGCGTCGCCCTGCGAAGACCCGGACGCAACGGGGTCACCGGGGCCGACTCCGGCGCCTCCCGGCCCGGACCGGGGCGCATCAGCCTCACCGAAGCGGTCCACCCCGGACCCCGACCCCACGAACCCGCCCGAGCCACCTGGCCCGGACCCCGGCACCGCAGCCTCACCGAGGCCGTCCACCCCGGACCCCGGCGCCCCAGCCTCACCCAAGCCGCCCAACCCAGACCCCGGCGCCGTCAATCCGCCCGAGCCACCCCCGGAGCCCTCCCGCCCGGACCCCGGCCCCACGAACCCGCCCGAGCCATCCCCGGAACCCTCCCGCCCGGACCCCGGCGCCGCAGCGTCCGCAGAGCCGCCACCGGCCCCCTTCCCGCCCGCCGATGAGGCGGAGCCGCCCCCCGGCTCCCTCCGCCCGGCATCGCCGAGCCCAGCCCCGGTGTCCGCGTCCCCTCGGTGCCACGCGCGGAACCAGGCCCGCGCACGCTCCGTCAGCCCGGGCCAGGGCGCCGGCTCGGGGTCCAAGACCTCCAGGGCGGCCGTGAGATGGTCGCTCTCCGCTGTCAGCTGCCACAACTCGCGGCGGCAGGAGGCGAGTTCCAGCGCGGCATCGGCTCGCTCGCGGCTGTCGGCGGGGGCCGTCGCGTGGGCCGCGGCGAGGGCGGCCGCGGCCTCGCGCAGCAGCTCGGCGCGCCTCCCCGCCGTACGCGCCGCCGCCGTGCCCGCCTCGGCGCGCAGGATGCGGCCGAGGACCAGGTGGGACCGCAGGTCGGTACCGGGGGCCGTGCCGGGGACGGCTGCCGCGAGGGCCTGTTCGCGGGCGCGGCGCAGTACCTCCGGGTCGGCCAGGTGGTGCCACTGGTCGAGCAGGCGCTCGGCCTCGGTCAGCGGGTCGGGCGTGACCAGGTCCGGCAGGTAGAAGCGCAGGACCCGGGCCGGGATACGGGCGAACAGCTCGGCCTCGACGCTGCCGCCGCCCTCCGCCGAGCCGCCCTCCTCGGGCAGGGGCGCGGCTCCGCCGGCCGGGCCGTGGTCGGCGAGACGGGCCGCGGCGAGGGCGGCGAAGTTGCGGGTGCCTCTGCCGAAGTGCCGTTCCACATAAGCCGAGCAGTGCTTGAGCACGAGGCCGGCCGTGTCCTGGTCGAGGGAGGACAGGAGCAGGTCCTGCACCCGGCCCGAGTAGGCGAAGCAGGGCTGGGCCTCGGTGCCGGGGAGCTGCCGGAGCAGCCCGCCGAGCAGCACCTCGGCCAGTTCCATGGGGCCGGTGTCGGGCAGCATCGCCCGCTGGACCAGTTGCATCACGGGGAGCGTGAGGGGGGCCGCGGCGAGGTAGCCGGCCAGGCGCAGGGCGCCGGGTGAGGCTCCGGCGCGGAAGGCGCGCAGCAGGTCGTCGTCGCTGCGCGGGGCCGTACCGGCGGGGGCGGCCGCCGGGGTCGTACCCGGGTCGGTGAGGGCCGCCCAGGCGCGTTCGCGGGTGGGGCCCGCGCCGCCGAGCAGACGGGCGAAGGCCTCGAAGGCCTCCGGGGTGGGCTGCAGCACCGGAACGGGCCGGGCGCCCGGCGCCGGTTCCTCCCAGGGCTCGTCGTCGGGCCGGAAGCCGAGGCGGCCGCCCACCTCGGCGGGGCGCAGCAGCAGGCCGGGCTCGGCGGGCAGCGCGGTACGGCCCCACAGGCGGGGCGGCAGCGGCTGGACGACGGCCAGCGGGGCGGTGCGCGGCCACTGGTGCAGCAGGCGCTGTGCGCTGCCGTTCTGCCACAGGGGGCCCACACAGTCGCTGATGACGAAGGTGAGCCGGCGGCCGGTGGGGTCGTGCAGTTCGTCGGCGGGGCGCAGCCGGGTGTGCCGGCCGGGACCGGCGGTCGTACCGATGAGGGGCGCGCCGGAGTCGTCGGCGTAGAGATGGTGGACGCGCACGGAGGCGAACGCGCCGGACTGCTGGCAGGCCTGGCGCAGCTCCTCGACCAGCTGACCCCAGACGGCCATGGCGGGCCCGGTGTCCATGAGCAGCTGGACGTCGCAGCGCCGGCGGCGGCCGGGCCGGGTGACGGGGAGCAGGATGCCGCTGGCGGCGGCGCGGTCGGCGGTGGCCTCCTCGTCGATCGGCTCGTCCTCGGAGCGGACGGAGGCGACCCGGTAGCGGCCGAGGGCGCGCAGCGCCTTCTCCAGGCCGAGCAGTCCCGGCAGGGCGCCGGCGGCGGGGGCGCGGACGGGAAACGCGGCGGGCTCGCCGGAGTCGGCCCGCAGGCGCGGCGTGAGGCCGGGGGTGAGTAGCGGGACCGGGGCGGCGGGGGCGTCCGCCGGGGGCCGGGGCGGATGGGCGATCGGCGGCTCGGAGGAGTCGGAAGGTAACGCCTCCGGATCCCCGTCGACCTGGCCGGACAGTGCCGTGTCGGGCCGTACGGGCGCGTCGCGGGGCGCGGCCGCGCCGAGCCGCCGGGCCAGCCAGACCGCGTCCGCCACGTCCTCCGCGGTGAGGTCGAGCCCGCCCTGGCGCAGCTTGCCGATCAGCTCGTCCAGGCGCATCCCGGGCATCCGCCCCTCACCTCGTACGGTCGAGCGGCTGCATGAGCATCTCGGCGATCCGCTCCCGGGTGAGGCTCTGCGCGCGCGGGTCGTGCCGGGTGAGGAACAGGGCGTTGAGGAGCTGGTCGGCGGCGAGCACCTCGCCCGGCTCGCGCTCCAGGAACCGGCGGACGAGATCCGCGCCGGAGTCGACACCGTCCGCGCCGAGGTGTGCCTCGACCATGGCGGTGAGCTGCTCCTCGCCGGGCGGGTCCAGCTCCAGCTGGATGCAGCGCCGTAGCAGCGGGGCGGGGAAGTCCCGTTCGCCGTTGGAGGTCAGGACGATCACCGGGAAGGCGGTGCAGGCGATCCGTCCGCCGTGCACGGCGACCCGGTCGCCGTCGTGGGTGAGCACCTCGACGTCGGGTTCGCGGTCGGCGAGCCGCTCCAGCTCGGGGATCGAGAACTCGCCCTCCTCCAAGGTGTTGAGCAGGTCGTTGGGCAGGTCGAGGTCGCTCTTGTCGAGTTCGTCGATGAGCAGCACACGGGGCCGCTCGGCGGGCAGCAGCGCGGTGCCGAGCGGGCCGAGCCGGATGTACGACCCGATGCCGGGGGCGGCCGCGGCCCCCTCGGCGCCGCGGGCCCGCTCCAGCTGGACGTCCTGGAGGCGGCCTATCGCGTCGTACCGGTACAGGCCGTCCTGGAGGGTGGTGCGGCTGACTATGGGCCAGCGCAGCACCCTGCCGAGGCCGAGTTCATGGGCGATCGCGTACGCCAGGGTCGACTTGCCCGTGCCCGGGTTGCCGGTCACCAGCAGGGGCCGGCGCAGATACAGGGCCGCGTTGACCGCGTCCACCTCGGCGGGCCGGGGCGCGTAGTTCTCGACCAGGCGGCGGCGGACGCCGAGCCGCCGGGCGCTGCTCGGGTCCTCCGGGCCGGCCTCCACGCCCTCCCGGGAGGCCGCGAAGTCGCGCCAGGGCGGCGGTGCCGGCAACCGCAGCATGCCGTCGTGCGGCTGACCCACTCCGCGGTAGATCCGCCAGTCGTTCACCTTGGGCTCCTCCCGGCTTTGGTGATCATGCAGCGGGCCCGGCCGTTCGACGTACGAGGCTACCGTCAGGCGACCGTGTCTGCCGAGGTTCGGGGTGTCCGGCGTACACTTCCGGCCCGCCGAACAGCCTTGCGAGTCAAGCGGCTTGACGGGGTGTCCGGCGCGGACGCCGGACGGGTCAGCCGCCGGGGGCGGCCAGCGGCGGCGGCCGCATCGTCTCGGTGCCGTACGGTGGCCGGTCCGGCGGGTCGAAGAGGACGGCCAGCTTCCCGCGCAGGCCCTGAGCCCGGGCCGATTCCGGGTCGTACAGGCGGATGCGCAGGTCACGCACCGGGCCGTGCAGGCCTTCGGCGTGCCGGGCCATGCCCAGCACATGGGCGGCCTGCCGGTGGAAGTCCTTGCACTCGTCGTGGTCGTGCCGGTCCCGGCGCCAGAGCACCACCGAGTGGCCGGCCATCAGCGCGTCCCTCATCGCCGTCTGCCCCTCTCCGCTGCCGACGGGGCCGCAGTAGACCGGAACGCACGGGTCGTCCATCGACGACAGGGCGCCGTAGTACGGGTACTTGCCCGCGGAGCGGGCCCCGACGGGGTGGCCGTCGGCCGGGGCCCGGCCGTGCAGCGACTCGTGCGCGAGCGGCCCCTGGACCGCGCCGCGCCAGCGTCTGCGCCACTCCGGGGTGGGCGGACGGTTGTTGCGCCGCGCGTCCCGGATGACGACGGTCCGGCGCATCCCGAGCGGCATGGACCGCTCGTCGAAGAAGTCCCCGTCGTCGTCGGCCTCGTCCTCCCCGTCGTCCTCATCCGTCTCCATGGCCTCGGAACCCGGCAGCAACTGCCACTCGTCCACCGGCAGATCGAACAGCTTGCGGGGCAGGAAGACCTCCAGCGCGGCCAGATGCTCGCCGTGGTCGCCCTGGCTGAGCGCCTGGGCCAGCGGCTCGCGCAGCACCGCGGCCAGCTCCTCGACGCGGACACCCCGGTCGTCGGCGCCGACCGGGGTGACGTCCAGGCCGTCGTAGATCAGCTGCACGCTCCACGGGTAGCGGCCGTCGTACATGGGCGGGCCCACCTTGACGAGGACGTCGGTCCGGGTGGCGGGCGGCCGTACGACGACGGGCGGGGCCTCGGGCGCGGCGGGGCGGCCGTCGTCGCCCTCCTGGACGCCGACCCCCTCCAGCAGCCCCCGGACGGCCTCGCCCACCGCCCAGTTCCGGTGGCCGTCGGCCTGCCCGCCGAGCCAGCGGGCGAACGCGCCCAGCCGCGCGGGATCCACCTCGTCGGGCCGCTCCCGTACGACCTTGCGGACCACCTTGGCCGCGTACAGCAGGACGGCGTCCAGGTCGACCAGCGTTCCGCCGCCGCCGGGTTCCAGCGTGCGCAGCCCGTGCAGCAGCCCGGCGCCCTCACGCCAGGTGCGCACGTTCTGCAGCACCAGCGAGCGCAGCCGCTCGCCGCGCACCTGCTCCTTGACCTCCTCCACGAGGTGGACGATCTCGCCCGCTCCGGCGGGCGGCGGCAGCTCGGCGAGATGGCCGTAGAGCCGGGCGCGGAGGTCGGCGGTGATCCCGGAGGCCGGGGGCGCGAGAGCGGGCAGGGTGGCCTGGAGCGTGGTCCAGTCGGCGTACGGCGACGGGTCGTCGAGGAGGCGGAGGTGGTGCAGGTCGTGTGCGCGCAGGACCTCGTGCAGGACGGCGGGGCCCCCGCGCAGGTCCAGCAGCTCGTGCAGCGCGGTGACAGGGACGGCGACCCCCTCCTCGCGGCGGCGCCCCTTGATCACGCCGATGACGGACCCGTGCCGCCGGTCCAGGACGGGCCCGCCGGACAGCCCGCCGATCGGCAGGCTGCCGCCGAGCAGCAGCGCCCGCGCGTCGGAGCCCGCCAGCTCGCCGGTGCCGTGCCGGATGCCCAGCTCGCCGGTCTGCACGGACCAGCCGTACAGCTCGATCGGGGCGCGGGCGCCGGGCTCCCGGTCGCTCAGCCAGAGGCAGCGCACGTCGTCCGCGCCGGCGACGTTGACGAGCGCGAGGTCAGGAAACGGCCAGGGGTCGCGGAACGACTGCGAGGTCTCGGGTGTCGGCGCGAGGAGCACGGCCGTCCCGGTGCCCGTCCGCTCCACCCAGGCGCCGGCGGCGGTGCGCTCCTGCCAGGTCACGCGCATGGCGCTCTCCCCTCGGCACACCGCGGCTCCCCCCTTCCCCACGACGTGGGCGCAGGTCAACAGCCAGCCCGGGGCGATGAAGAACCCCGACCCCCAGTACAGGTCACGGTCCGTTGCATACCCGTCACCCGGTGCGCCGATGCGTACGAGCGAGGGGCGCACCAACTCGTCGAAGGCGCTCATACGGCGCCGGAGGCCGGGGACCTGGGCGGTACGACGGCGCCGGCGGGCGCCCCGGGATCCGTGCCGTCCGCCGTCGTGGCCGGTTCGGTCCAGGTCAGGGACACCGTCAGGGAGGACTTGCCGCCGCCCTCCGCGATGGCGCTCACGATCTTGCCGGACTGCGCCGTCAGTTCGATTCCGAAGCTGACGGACACCTCGACCGGGGCGGGTGTGTCCAGACCGGCGCGCAGGGAGCGCACGACGCCCCCGACCGTGCCGGCGAGCCCGCCCGCCATGTCGATGACCCGGTCCCCGAGCCCGGTGTCCCAGTACCCGCCCTCGTCCAGCGCCGCCTCGTCGGCCGCGCCGATCCTGGCCCAGACGACGGTTCCGTCGTCGAGCCGTATACGTTCGACTCCTCCACCCATGACGCCCCCGTTCGCTGAATGGGAGGAGAAGGCTAACTCCGGAAAAAGCGGAGGGGGAGGGTCATCGAACGATAAGGCCGATGATCGCCCCTACCGTGACGGGAGTGACCCCTGCTACCCGTCGTCTACTCGTCGTCCTCGTCATCGAGCCGGGCGAGCCAGGTCGCGAGTCGCTCGACGGGCACCTCGAAGTCCGGATTCAGATCCACGAACGTGCGCAGCTGCTCGGCAAGCCACTCGAACGTGACCTCTTCCTCGCCGCGCCGCTTCTCCAACTCCTCGATCCCGCGGTCGGTGAAGTACATGGGCTGCCTTTCCTGCGTGTACGTCGTCCAGGGACAGCCTATGCAACGGGGAACGCGTCGCGTGCGTGCACATCTGCATAGCTGCGGGCAGTCGCGCCGCCAGGCCTGCCTAGCTGCGATCAGCCGCACCGCCGGGCCTGCCTAGCTGCGGGCAGTCGTGCCGCTTGGGGCGGCACGGGTGGGCGCAGCGGCACCCCGCAAGCGCGGGCGAGCGAGACCCACCCCCGGCCGGCCGCAGTACCGGGGGCCACGCAAGCCCAGTCGAGCAGCACGCACCAACACCGCGCACCGAACAACCCCCGCCCAGCATCAAGCCGTACCCCCGCGCATGCCCCACCCACGCCCGCGCACCCCTTCGTACGCCAGCCCCAGCGCCCCATGCGCCAGGAGCAGCATCCCCGCCGCCACCCACCCCCCACGGCGCCGCCACACCCCCCACGCCATGGCCGGCACGCCCGTCACGACCTGCGCCAGGCCCAGCCGCCGAGCCCGCGGATCCCCCGACCCCGGCAGCCACGCCCCGAGCCGCCCGCCCTCCCCCGGCTCGAACTCCGCCCGCACCGCCTCCCGCCACCCCGCCCCCTCGACCGACCGCACCCCATCCGGAACCCCGGCCACGGCAGACGACAGCCGTTCGGCGGACACCCCCGGTGTCAGCCCGTCCGGCAACTCCACCCCCGCGCGCGTGAGCACCGCGATCAGCCCCCGCAGCCGAGCCCGCGCATCCGCCTCGGAGTCCGCCGCCGTCAGCCGCTCCAGGGACTGCATGTCGAGGACGGGATCCAGCCCGAGCCGCGCCGCGAAGGTGCGCATGGCCTCGTCCTCCCCCACGGGCGTGCCGTTGGCGAGCCACACATAGCCGACGGGCCGGCGAAAACCGGCGGCGAGGGTGAACCCGGCACGGTCGGCGTCCCACCACAGCGCGAGCACGGGCCAGGCCGAGCCGACGGCGAGCGCGACGGCCCAGCCCGCGACCACCCCGTCGACCGGCTCACCACCCCCGGCCGCCGCCTCCCACGGCCCGCCCTCGGGCACGAGCACGCTCCACCGCTCCCCCGCGCGCGTGAGCACCATCCGTTCGCCCAGCAGCGGCGCGAGGGGGGCGACGGACTCCGGATCCGCGCGGCACAGCAGCAGGGCGCCGGGTGCGGAGGCGGCCCGGGAGCCGCGAGGGAACGGGTCCGTCGACATGGCAACACGCTAGGCAATTTGTCCGTCAATCGCCCGATGTGGACGGGGATGGGTCGCACGAAAGGGTGTCTTGACTTTCCCCGACCGCGATATATCGTGTTTAACAGAAGACGCGATATGGCGTGTCGCGGCAGCGCGACCGTGTCCCGCCGAGGAGGCTCCCCATGTCCGAGTGGTCCGTCGCCGAGCCGCAGAAGCTCACCTTCGACACCCAGGTGAGCGACCTGCACGTGCGCATCGTCAACGGAACGGTGAACGTCGTGGGCACGGACGAAGGTTCCGCCCGCCTGGAGGTCTCGGCCATCGAGGGTCCACCCCTGACCGTCACCCAGGAGGGCGGCACCCTCACGGTGGCCTACGAGGACCTGCCCTGGAAGGGCTTCCTCAAGTGGCTCGACCGCAAGGGCTGGCGGCGCAGCGCCGTCGTCTCCCTCGCGGTCCCCGCCGACACGCGCGTGGAGGTCGGTGTGGTCGGCGCCGGCGCGGTCGTCTCCGGCCTCAGCGGCCCCTCGGTGATCAAGGGCGTCAACGGCGACACGACTCTCGTGGGCCTCTCCGGCACGGTCCGCGCCGACACCGTGTCGGGGAACCTGGAGGCCCAGGCCGTCACGGGAGACCTGCGGTTCAACTCGATCTCGGGCGACCTGACCGTGGTCGAGGGCTCGGGCCCCTCCGTCCGCGCCGACTCCGTCAGCGGCTCGATGATCATCGACCTGGACCCGGACGGCCCCACCGACGTCCGGCTGACCAGCGTCTCCGGCGAGATCGCCATCCGCCTGCCGCACCCGGCGGACGCGGACGTGGAGGCGAACACCGCGAGCGGCACGATCTCCAACGCCTTCGACGGCCTGCGGGTGCACGGCCAGTGGGGCGCCCACAAGATCACCGGCCGCCTCGGCGCGGGCAACGGCAAGCTCCGCGCCACCACGGTCTCCGGCTCCATCGCCCTGCTGCGCCGCCCGCCGGGGGAGGACGAGCACGACACCCCGAGGGAGACCAAGCCGCCCACCGACCCGGCGACCGAACCCAAGACCGCCTCGGGGGACAATTCCGTCTCCGGCCAGGACGCCACCGCCCCCGACGCCCCGGCCGACGGCACGACCGAAAAGAAGGTGCTCTGACATGCCCCCCGTCTTCGCCCACGGCCGCCTCCGCCTCTACCTGCTCAAGCTGCTCGACGAGGCCCCGCGCCACGGCTACGAAGTGATCAGGCTCCTCGAAGAACGCTTCCAGGGCCTGTACGCGCCCTCGGCGGGCACGGTCTACCCCCGCCTGGCCAAGCTGGAGGCCGAGGGCCTGGTCACGCACACCACCGAGGGCGGCCGCAAGGTGTACGCCATCACGGACGCCGGCCGCGCCGAGCTGGCCGACCGCAGTGGCGAACTGGCCGACCTGGAGCTGGAGATCCGCGAGTCCGTCGCGGAACTCGCCGCCGAGATAAGGGCGGACGTGCGCGGTGCGGCGGGCGACCTGCGGCGCGAGATGCGCGCGGCCGCCTCCGAAGCTCGCCGGGGCACCAAGGCGGGCGGCGGCGAGGCGGGCCCCTTCGCGGAGTACGGCGACCTCACCGACAAGGAGGCCTGGCGGGCCGCCAAGGAGGAGATGCGCCGGGTCAAGCAGGAGTGGAAGGAACAGGCCCGCCGCGCCAAGGACGAGAGCCGCCGGGCCCGCGAGGAGGCCCAGCGGGCCCGCCACCAGGCCCAGGAGGCCCAGGCGCGGGCGCGGGCCCAGGCCCAGGAGGAGATGCAGCGCATCGCCCGCCACGTCCAGGATCGCGTGCAGGACCACTTCACGCGCGGCGACTGGCCGACCGGCGTCCGGGAGGGTCTGACCGAACTGGCCAAGGAGTTCGGCGAGTTCGGGAAGGACTACGGGAAGGAGTTCGGCAAGGACTGGGGCTTCGGCCGCACCGCCGGGGAGCCGGGCCAGGGCGCGCGCAAGTCGGCCCCCGCGCCGGGACCGGACATCTCCGCCGCCCCGGAGGACTTCCCGGCCGAGTACGAGCCGTCCTGGGCCCACGAGGACGGCACCGGCGACCCCACCCGGGACCTGGACCGCCTTCTCGACCGCTTCCGCGACGACATCCGCGACGCGGCCCGCGACCACGGCGTCACCGCCGACCAGCTCCGCGACGCCCGCCACCACCTGTCGACGGCGGCGGCCCGCATCGGAGCGCTGCTGCGCGGCCCGAAGGTCTGACCCACCGAGGACCGGCCACCCCGGCAGCGTGCCCCGGAGACCCGGGACACGCTGCCGGACGGAGCAGCCTCAGCCGTTCGTCAGGACGATCTTTCCGAACTGGTCGCCGGATTCCAGCCGTTCGAAGCCCTCACGGGCCCGGTCCAGGGGCAGCACCTCGTCGATGACGGGTCGTACGCCGGTCGCGGCGCAGAAGGAGAGCAGGTCCTCCAGCTCCTCCTTGGTGCCCATGGTGGAGCCGACGACCTTCAGCTCCAGGAAGAAGATCCGGGTCAGCTCGGCGTGCGAGGGACGGTCGCCGCTGGTGGCACCGGAGATGACGATCGTGCCGCCGGGCCGCAGGGACTTCACGGAGTGGGACCAGGTGGCGGCGCCGACGGTCTCGATGACGGCGTCCACCCGCTGCGGCAGCCGGGCCCCCGGCTCCACCGCCTCGACCGCCCCCAGTTCCAAGGCCCGCTTCCGCTTCGCCTCGTCCCGGCTGGTGGCGAAGACCCGCAGGCCGGCCGCCTTGCCCAGCACGATCGCGGCCGTGGCGACACCGCCGCCCGCGCCCTGCACGAGGACCGAGTCGCCGGGTCGTACCCCGGCGTTGGTGAACAGCATCCGGTACGCCGTCAGCCAGGCCGTCGGCAGGCAGGCGGCTTCCGCGAAGGACAGCTCCTTCGGCTTGGGCAGAACGTTCCAGGTCGGCACGGCGACCTGCTCGGCGAAGGTGCCCTGGTAGCGCTCGGTGAGGATGGAGCGCGGCTCCTTGGGGCCGACGCCGTGGCCGGTCTGGCCGATGACGGAGTGCAGGACGACCTCGTTGCCGTCCTCGTCGATCCCGGCGGCGTCGCAGCCGAGGATCATCGGCAGCCGGTCCTCCGGAAGCCCGACGCCCCGCAGGGACCAGAGGTCGTGATGGTTGAGGGAGGCGGCCCGCACAGTGATCGTGCTCCAGCCGGACCGGGCCTCGGGGGCGGGGCGCTCCCCCAACTCAAGGCCGGAGAGCGGCTGGTCGCGGTCGATTCGGGCGGCGTAGGCAGCGAACATGGCTCGACGATAAGTGTGCTGTGCAGCCGACGGAACTACACCGCGCTGTGACACATACCCTCTTGCGTGACGACGCGCCCACCCCACCAGCCCGTCCGGCGCTTGAGGACGAGGCCGCAAGGCCGACCGGGGGTCTGGGGGCGCAGCCCCCAGGGCAGAGGGCGCCCTGGTCAACACCCGATCGGGCGGGCCGGTGGGCAAAAGAATGGCCCCGCCCAAACGGACGGGGCCATTCAGCGCAACGTCACCGACGGGCAACGCCCTCGGCACGAGCAGCGGCGGCCACCGCCGCGGTCACCGCGGGAGCAACCCGCTCATCGAACGGCGACGGAATCACGTAGTCGGCGGCAAGATCGTCCCCGACCACAGCGGCCAGCGCCTCCGCGGCGGCGATCTTCATGCCCTCGGTGATCCGAGTGGCCCGCACCTGCAGCGCGCCCGCGAAGATCCCGGGGAAGGCCAGCACGTTGTTGATCTGGTTCGGGAAGTCCGAGCGCCCGGTCGCGACGACCGCCGCGTACTTGTGCGCCACGTCGGGGTGCACCTCCGGGTTCGGGTTGGCCATCGCGAACACGAAGGCACCCTCCGCCATGGAGGCCACGGCCTCCTCCGGGACCGTACCGCCGGAGACGCCGATGAAGACGTCGGCGCCCGCGAGGGCGTCCTCCAGCGAACCGGTGATGCCGGCCTTGTTGGTGAAGCCCGCGAGCTCCCGCTTGACCGAGGTGAGGTCCTCCCGGTCCGCCGACACGACGCCCTTGCGGTCCGCCACCGCCACGTCCCCGATGCCGGCCTCGACCAGCATCTTGGCGATGGCGACACCGGCCGCGCCGGCACCCGAGATGACGGCCCGCAGCTGCCCGATCTCGCGCCCGCTCAGCCGCGCCGCGTTCCGCAGCGCCGCGAGGGTCACGACGGCCGTGCCGTGCTGGTCGTCGTGGAAGACCGGGATGTCGAGCCGCTCCTGGAGCTGCTTCTCGATCTCGAAGCACCGGGGTGCCGAGATGTCCTCCAGGTTCACTCCGCCGAAGGAGGGAGCGAGCCGGACCACGGTCTCCACGATCTCGTCCACGCCCGTGCAGTCGAGCGCGATCGGCACCGCGTCGACGCCACCGAACTGCTTGAACAGGATCGCCTTGCCCTCCATCACGGGGAGGGAGGCCTGGGGACCGATGTCCCCGAGTCCGAGCACGGCCGTGCCGTCGGTCACGACAGCCACCACGGAGGACTTCCAGGTGTAGTCGTTGACCAGGTCAGGCTGCTCCGCGATCGCGGTGCACACGCGCGCGACGCCGGGCGTGTACGCGAGGGAAAGGTCGTCCTTGTCGCGGACCGGCACGGTGGCCTGCACGGCCATCTTGCCGCCACGGTGCAGCGCGAACGCCGGATCGAAGGAATCGAGGGGCTCGGCCCCTTCCTGATCCGTACTGCTGTCGCTGCGAGGATTGACGATCTCCGCTGCCACTTTGTTTTACCCCTTAGGTATGCATGGTTTGAGGGTCGACCACTCCTGGTGAGGGGTGGGCGGGCACCGCGTAAGGCCCGATTGCTGATACGTACGAGCACAGACGCGACGGGCGCGCCGCACACGCGCCCTGAGCCCCGGATGAGGGGTGTAAAGAACCTTCTTACCGGACGGACGGCGCTCACGACGAGTCCATTAGGTGCAAGGTCACATCTCCGGACCAGAACGCCACACGTGCATGACACGCGGCTGACACGAGCACGACACGGATGTGACTCGGGGGTAACCCGGACCTGGCCGGACACCGCGCAACGATGGACCACATCGTGAGATGGCCCGAAGATTTTCCGGCCGGAGTGATGGATTTCCGCAGATCTGCGGCCCTGAAGTCCCGTCCTGACGGGACCTGACACGGTTCGGGGGTCACCCGTTATGCGATTTTGACATAGTCACGCCCCTGAATGGCGTAGTCCGAATGGCAAGATGCCGTAAACCCACGAGGTCGCGACACCCGATGGTGTGTGTTTCCGTCGACCCATCGGCACCTCTTCCCATCCGCCGGAGGAACCACGATGACCGCAAGCTCCACCCGTCGTACGACCGCCGCGTACTCCCGGCTCACCGCGGTCGGTGCGATCGCGGTCGCAGGCGCCCTGCTGCTCACGGGCTGCGGTGACCAGACCAAGGGCAAGGACAACGGCTCCGGCAGCGCGTCCACCAGCAACGCCCCGCTGGCCGACAAGCTCCCCAAGGAGATCCGCGACAAGGGTGAGATCAAGGTCGGTTCGGACATCGCCTACGCCCCGGTGGAGTTCAAGGACTCCTCCGGCAACGTCGTCGGCCTCGACCCCGACCTCGCGGCGGCCATGGGCAAGCAGCTCGGCGTGAAGCTCACGTTCGAGAACGGCACCTTCGACGCCCTGCTCACCGGCCTGCGCTCCGGCCGCTACGACATCGCGATGTCGGCCATGACGGACAACAAGAACCGTCAGGAGGGTGTCGACCCGGACACCGGCAAGAAGGTCGGCGAGGGCGTCGACTTCGTCGACTACCTGACCGCCGGTGTCTCGATCTACACGCGCAAGGGCGACACCAAGGGCATCACGTCCTGGGCGGACCTGTGCGGCAAGAAGATCGCCGTCGAGCGCGGCACCGTCTCGGAGGACCTGGCCAAGCAGGAGGCCAAGAAGTGTCCGAGCGGCAAGAAGCTCACCATCGAGGCGTTCGACGACGACCAGCAGTCCCAGACCCGCCTGCGCTCGGGCGGCGTGGACGCGGCCTCCTCCGACTTCCCGGTCGCCGCGTACGCGGTGAAGACCTCGGGCGGCGGCAAGGACTTCGAGATCGTCGGCGACCAGGTCGAGGCAGCCCCGTACGGCATCGCCGTCGCCAAGAGCGACACCCAGCTGCGGGACGCGCTCCAGGCCGCGCTGAACGCGGTCATCAAGAGCGGCGAGTACGAGAAGATCCTCGAGAAGTGGGGCGCCCAGGACGGCGCCGTCAAGGAGTCCGCGATCAACGGCGGCAAGTGACCCGCGGCACCCGAGCGGCCACTGAGAGGCAACACCCGTGACTGACATCGAGAAGACGGCGGACCCGGCGGACACGCCCCCGGCCGGCGCGGAGGCCATCAAGGCCATCCCGGTCCGGCACTACGGGCGGTACGTCACCGCCGTCATCGCGATCGCGCTCCTCGTCGCGATCATCTACGCGTTCGGCCAGGGCAAGATCAACTGGCACGCGGTTCCGGACTACTTCTTCGACGACCGGATCCTGACCGGTGTCTACAAGACCCTCCTGCTGACGGTCCTGTCGATGCTGATCGGCATCCTCGGCGGCATCGGCCTCGCCGTGATGCGCCTGTCGAAGAACCCGGTGACCTCGTCGATCGCGTGGTTCTACATCTGGTTCTTCCGCGGCACCCCGGTCCTGGTCCAGCTGTTCCTGTGGTTCAACCTGGGCCTGGTCTTCGAGTACATCAACCTCGGTCCGATCTACAAGAACTACTGGTCGGACTTCATGACGCCGCTGCTGACGGCGCTGCTCGGACTCGGCCTGAACGAGGCCGCGTACATGGCCGAGATCTGCCGCGCCGGTCTGCTCGCGGTGGACGAGGGCCAGACCGAGGCGGCCCACGCGCTGGGCATGAGCCACGGCAAGACGCTGCGCCGGATCGTCATCCCGCAGGCGATGCGGGTGATCGTGCCGCCGACCGGCAACGAAGTCATCAACATGCTGAAGACGACCTCGCTCGTGGCGGCCGTCCAGTATCCGGAGCTGTTCCGTTACGCCCAGGACATCGGCCAGAACTCCGGCGCCCCGGTGGAGATGTACTTCCTGGCCGCGGCCTGGTACCTGATCATGACGTCGATCCTCAGCGTCGGTCAGTACTACATCGAGCGGTACTACGCCCGCGGTTCCAGCCGCAGCCTGCCGCCCACCCCGTGGCAGAAGGTCAGGGCGCACCTGACGACCTTCTCGAGCAGGAAGGTCACGGCAGCATGACCGACAAGCTGAGCAAGACGGACTCCGCCCCGCAGCACTCGTCCGTCCCGATGGTCAAGTCCGAGGGCGTGCACAAGTCCTTCGGTCCCGTCGAGGTCCTCAAGGGCATCGACCTGGAGGTGAAGCCGGGCGAGGTGTTCTGCCTCATCGGCCCCTCCGGCTCCGGCAAGTCGACCTTCCTGCGGTGCATCAACCACCTCGAGAAGGTCAACGCGGGCCGTCTGTACGTGGACGGCGAGCTGGTCGGCTACCGCCAGAAGGGCGACAAGCTGTACGAGCTGAAGGACAGCGAGGTCGCGCTCAAGCGCCGGGACATCGGCATGGTCTTCCAGCGCTTCAACCTGTTCCCGCACATGACGGCCGTGGAGAACGTCATCGAGGCGCCGGTCCAGGTCAAGGGCGCCGGCAAGGCCCAGGCCAGGGAGCGCGCCATGCAGCTCCTGGAGCGCGTGGGCCTGGCCGACAAGGCCGGGAACTACCCCTCGCAGCTCTCCGGCGGCCAGCAGCAGCGCGTCGCCATCGCCCGGGCCCTCGCCATGGACCCGAAGCTGATGCTGTTCGACGAGCCGACCTCGGCCCTCGACCCGGAGCTGGTCGGTGACGTCCTGGACGTCATGCGCGACCTCGCCGAGTCGGGCATGACGATGGTCGTCGTCACCCACGAGATGGGCTTCGCCCGCGAGGTGGGCGACAGCCTGGTGTTCATGGACGGCGGCGTGGTGGTCGAATCCGGCCATCCCCGTGACGTCCTGACGAACCCTCAGCACGAGCGGACGCAGTCGTTCCTGTCCAAGGTGCTCTGACACACCACTGCGAGAAGGGCGGTACGGGCTCCCCGTACCGCCCTTCTCCATGAGTGCGCCTGCTGGAGTGCGCCTACTTGACCGCGAGGAGCAACGTGTCCGACGGCGAGCACCACACCGGCCGGGCCTCGGCGAAGCCCTTCTCGCGCAGCACGCGCGCGTGCCACGCCGCGGACGGCATGTCCCCGTCGGCATGCTCGCCGTAGATCTCGAAGCGGCGGGCGGTGGGCTCGGCGAGGACCGGGTCCTGCGCGGCCACCTGCCACCACTCGGCCCAGTCCAGGGCGCCGCCCTGCTTGGCCTGATCCATGCGGGCGTGCCGCTGGGCACGCTCCGCCGCGTTGATCCGGGGCGTGCTCTCGTCGATCATGTGGTCCGCGTTCATGAAGACGCCGCCGTCGCGGACCAGCCCCGCGACCTGACCGTAGAGGGCCGCGAGGGGTTCGCTGTGCAGCCAGTGCAGGGCCGTGGCGGTCAGGACCGCGTCGTAGGAGTCGTACGGCAGTGCCGTCGGCCAGTCGGGGTCCTTGAGGTCGGCGGTGACGAAGGAGACGCGGTCGTCGCCCTCGAAGGTGCCCCGCGCGATGGCGAGCAGGGCCGGGTCGAGGTCGACCCCGGTGCTGGTGGCCTCGGGGAACCGCGCCAGCAGCCGGGCGGTGATGCTCCCGGTGCCGCAGGCGAGGTCGAGCACGCGCGGGGCGTTGCCGACGAGCGCCTCGACCATGTCGAGCATGATCCGGAACCGCTCCTCGCGGTCCGGCATGTACCACTCCTGCTGCCGGTCCCAGCTCTCCTGCCAGGCGGCCCAGTCGGTTCCGGTACTGGTGGTCATGGATGCCCCGTCCCCTCATGCATGCGTAATACCCTGGAAGCACGACCGGCTGTTACCCGACCGCAGACATGACCATAGAGCGCCTCCGTAAGGACTACAAGTGGAACTGGCCTATTACTCGGATTACGCCGTACGCCTCGTCAACAGCGAGGAACCGGTCCGGGGCAAGGACTCGCTGACCTCGGTCGAGGCCATCCGCGACCTCTTCGGCGGGAACTCGTCGGCGGCCCGCCGTGCCACCGACGCCGACGTCACGCGCTTCCGCTCGGTACGGGGCAGGCTGCGCGCGGTGTTCGAGGCGGCGGACCAGGGCGACGAGACCCTGGCCGTGGACCTGCTGAACTCACTCCTCCTGGAGTTCCCGGTCAGCCCCCAGATCTCCGGGCACGACCACCGGGACGAGGACGGCCGCCCGCTGTGGCACATGCACCTGGCCGACCACCCGTCCAACGCCACCGCGGGCTACGCGGCGATCGCGGCGATGGGCCTGGCCTTCCACCTCACGGAGTACGGCGTCGACCGCCTCGGCCTGTGCGAGGCCGCCCCCTGCCGCAACGCCTACCTCGACACGTCCACGAACCGCTCCCGGCGCTACTGCTCGGACCGCTGCGCCACCCGCGCCAACGTGGCCGCCTACCGGGCCCGCAAGCGCCTGGAGGCCGACCGGTCGGGCAGCAGCGGCCTGGCGGCCGAGAACACCCAGCGGGCGAGCGCCAGCGGCGATCGCTGACCGCTCTTGCGCGGCCGGTACCGGAACCACGCCTTCCCCAGAATCAGCTCCTCGGGCACGACCCCGTAATCCGTGCTGTCTCCACCCGCGTACGGATTGTCCCCGAGCACCCACCAGCCGCCCTCGCGCCGCTCCACGGCACGCTTGACGACCAGCAGGTCCTGCTGGAAGGGGTGACGCAGGACCACGACGTCCCCCGGCCTGATCCCGGCCCCGTACTGCAGCAGCAGCCGGTCCCCGTGACGCAGTGTGGGGACCATGGACGGGCCCGTCACCTCGGCCACCCCGAAGGGCGCCCCGGCCCTCCCCCGCTCGGTCTCCTGCGACAGCTCCGGCATCCCCGGCACCTCCCCGGTCCGTTCCTCCACCAGTCCCAGTCTGACCCTGGACTTTTGTCCTAAGCCCTAGGGGGCCCTCACGAAAACCCGTCCCTCAGGGAGTAATGTCGCACCTGAGAAGACGATCACGAGGAAGGAATGCTCCATGCTTTCCCGCCTGTTTGCCCCCAAGGTCAAGGTCAGCGCGCACTGCGACCTGCCCTGCGGTGTGTACGACCCGGCCCAGGCCCGCATCGAGGCGGAGTCCGTGAAGGCCGTCCAGGACAAGATGGCCGCCAACGACGACCCGCACTTCCAGGCGCGTGCCACCGTCATCAAGGAGCAGCGCGCGGAGCTGGCCAAGCACCACGTCTCCGTGCTCTGGAGCGACTACTTCAAGCCCCCGCACTTCGAGAAGTACCCGGAGCTGCACCAGCTGGTGAACGACACCCTGAAGGCCCTCTCGGCCGCCAAGGCGTCCACCGACCCGGCCACCGGCCAGAAGGCGCTGGACTACATCGCCCAGATCGACAAGATCTTCTGGGAGACCAAGAAGGCCTGAGCACCCCGCCTGCCCGCACCCGGTCCCCCGGACCGCCGAACACGGCGCGTCCGAGGGACCGGGTGTGGTGTTTTCTCCCCCGGCCACGGATCAACGCCGACGGCACGCAGACCGTTCCCCTCTCGCCCCTGCCCGCGAACGCCCTACCAGCGGAGCCGGATCCGCGATCCTCCTTGGACGGGATCACTTCTCCGTACGGTGCCACGGCCAAAGCCGCCACCGCCGGGAACGGCCGGAGGGCAGGGTCGCCATGCGATCACCGCGGCTCGCGGTGAACAGCTGAATCACGATCACGCCCAAGACGATCACAGCGAGGAGCACGCTCACCGTCGCGAAGGTGTCCACGCCCCTCACACTCCTACTGCCCGGGTCGGCACGTGGCAGATGACCGCTTCAGCAGGAGTACGTGAGGCCGGGTGGCGGGCGTCATGTCCGCCTTCGGAGTCCCAGACCGCCTCCCGGAACGAGTCCGAGTCGGCCGCTGCCTCTGCCGCGGTCCGGAAGCGTTCGGCCTCATGGATCAGGCCGGTCGCCGTGAGGCTCCGCGATGGGTCGGTGGCCGTGGCCATGAGCCGAGCCGCGGTGGACGGCGCTGTCTCCGGTGGGATCACCAGCAGGTCCCAGCGGCCGACGGTGTAGGAGAGCAGCAGCAGCTTGTGCGGGTCTTGCTCGGCATCGAACCAGCCGACGTGCACCACGTGCCCGTGAACGGGCACCTTTCGCGGGATGACCGGCCAGAACCGGGGGTTCACCGTTACCCGGGTGATCCGCCCCCACAGCGGGTCGAGCACCTCGATGAGCGCCGGAAGCTCCGCCTTCAGGTCGCGGGAGCGGGGCCACCAGGCACCGTCGATCAGGGCCGGAGCGGTGTCGGCGGGTGCCAGCACGAGTCGGGGCGGCAACGAAGAAGGGGTCCGCTCCTCGACCGCGGGCGTCAACAGAATGGTCGCGGTCATGATGCGGACCCAACCCCGGGCCGGTCACGGCCGGCCCGGTTGTCATGAATCGCCGAGAACGACCCGGCGTGGAAGCCGGTGTACGAGATGCTCTCGGTAATCACCAGGATACTCCTCGCCGACGCCCGGCGGACTGATGGGGAGCGACGGGCTGAACGGAACACGAACCGCCCCGGCGTGTGCGGAGTACCGTGGAGAACACCGAGGGCATTTCGCACACCGGCTTCCACGCCGGGTCGTTCTCGGTGAGAGATGAAACCCGGGTCGCCGCGCAGGCGGCCCGGAGACGGGTCCGCATCATGTCGGCGACCTTGCACCAACCCCTGCCACACCACGAGCCCGTCGCAGCCCCGGCCGCACGTCTCGCGCTGAAGACCGACGGCACGTCGCGCGGCCTCCTGGACGGTGCCTGGTGGCCCCGCTCCCGGGACCTGTTGAGCGAACTGCCCGCACTGACCGATGTGCTGGACCCCTTGTGGGGCCACATCACCCGCATCGCCGTCAACCCGAAGTACTGGCCGGTCATCCCGCACGAGATCCCCGTGGGCGGTCATGTCGTCAAGGTCGGCTGGTTCACCCCGGAGATCGACCCGCACAAGCTGCTGCTGCTCTCCTATGGCACCGGCCGCTGGGATCTGCTGGTCATCCCGCCCGAGACCGGGGCGGAGTCGGCGGCCCGCCTGATGGCGGCCGCGTCCGACCACGACGGTCCGCCGCTGACCGCAAGCGCTCTCATCGCCGCGGACGAGACCCGGCGCGCGGTCTCCGCTGCCGACCGGCCACTCGAACCGGACGAGGCAGGGAAGTACGAGGGCGGCCCCTCCTCTGCGGCCGTTCCGGCACAGACCGGTCGGGTCAGTCGCCTGATCATCGGCATGTGAGACAGCCGCCATGAACACCCTCCTGACGACCGCCGCCTTCCTGATCCTCATCGCAGCGGCGGCGTTCGTGATCCACCGGCTCACCATCGAGCACGCGGAAAGGATCGCCGTGCACCGGTACAGTCGCGCCCTGCCCGGCGGCCCGTGCCGCTTCCCACCACGCCGCCGCCGCGACCGCGCCACTCACCACGGGTGACGAGGCGATGTCCCCGGCCCCGCGCACCGACCGTCGGCGCGGCCCGTACCGACGGGTTTCGGCCCTGCCTCACGAACCGACGCGGGCACATGCAGGGATCTCGACCGGCGGGTCCCCGCCCCACGTGGTCCTCGTCCCGAGGAGCAGCACATGCAGGCCCTGATCATTCTCATCGTCGTGATCGGCCTCCTGGCCGTCCTGGCCCTCGTCTTTTCCGTGAGGGTCGTCAAGCAGTACGAGAAGGGAGTGCTGTTCCGCTTCGGCCGACTCGTCGGAACACGCTCCCCGGGGCTGCGGTTCATCATCCCGTTCGTCGACGTCCTGCACCGGGTGTCGCTGCGGGTCGTCACCATGCCGATCCAGTCCCAGGGCATCATCACCCGGGACAACGTGAGCGTGGACGTGTCGGCGGTCGCCTACTTCCGGGTCGTCGACGCCGTGAAGTCGGTCATCGCCGTCGAGAACGTCAACGCGGCGATCAACCAGATCGCCCAGACAACCCTGCGGAAGGTCGTCGGCCGGCACACGCTCGACGAGACGCTGTCGGAGACGGACCGTATCAACCTGGACATCCGCCAGATCCTCGACGTCGCCACCGTCGACTGGGGGGTGCAGGTCACGCTGGTCGAGCTGAAGGACATCCAACTGCCCGACACCATGAAGCGCGCCATGGCCCGCCAGGCCGAGGCCGAGCGGGAGAAGCGAGCGAAGATCATCAACGCGGAGGGCGAGTCGCTGGCAGCAGCCGCGCTCGGCGACGCCTCGGACACCATGATGGCCCACCCCCTGGCGCTTCAACTGCGCAATCTCCAGAGCCTGGTGGAGATCGGTGTCGACCAGAACACCACCGTCGTCTTCCCGGCCCCCCTCATGAGCACGATCGGCGAGCTCGGCTCCTTCCTCGCCCGGGAAACCGCGGCCGCCGCGGCAGCGCCACTGGCCGGCACCGGCCGCACCGACAAGTCCCTCAGCCCGGCCGGCAACGCGCCCGGCACCGCGGCGTGACCCGACTACGGCCGATCCGTGCCACCAGGGCGGACTCGTGGCCGACGCCTGTCGCGCGCGTCCTCCGGGCATCGGCTGATGATGGGAGTACGGCCGAACACGCGGAGCTGATCATGACGGGTTGGCGGGTCAGGGACTACACCCAGGACGATCTCGAAGCGCTGATCCGTGTCGACATGGAGAGCGGCACGACCGAGGAACCGCCGCTCTTCCCGCTCTCGGACGCCGTGACGGCCCTCCAGGCCCGCCACCCGGCTGTGGTGGCCACGGCCGACGACGTGCTGATCGGCGCGGCGGTGAGCAGGGTGGAGGGCGAACGGGCATGGATCCTGCGCATCTGCATGGCGCCCGGCTGGCGGCAGCGCGGGCTGGGCAGTGCCCTGATCACCGCCCTTGAGCAACGGCTCTTCGCCGTCGGCGTCCGGGCGGTGCACGCCGTCCTGCCCGAGGGCGAGACCGGCGCCGCCGCCCTGCGCAACTGCGACTTCGGTGCCCGCCCCGGGCTGGTCTTCTTCGAAAAGCGCGGGCCGGTGACCCCGCAGTCGGCCGGCACGCTGTCCTCGCTCGGAGCGGAGCTGCCGCCGGGAGGACTGTGGCAGAAGGTCGCGGGCATGCAACGGGAGAAGCAGCTCATCGAGCGGCGCCTGGTCCTGCCACTGGCCCATCCCGAACTGGCCGCCCAGCACGGAGTGGAACTGCCGCGGGCGGTGATGCTGTTCGGCCCGCCCGGGACCGGCAAGAGCACATTCGCGCACGCGATCGCCAGCCGCCTGGGATGGCCCTTCCTCGAGCTGTTCCCCGCACGTCTGGCCGCCGAGTACGGCCTGGCGACCGGGCTGAACCGGCGCTTCGACGAGATCGCCCGGCTCGACCACGTCCTCGTCTTCATCGACGAGGTCGAGGAGATCGCCGGCGAACGCGGCGGCGCGGACGCGACCGCTGTCGGCGTCGTCAACGAACTGCTCAAGGCGATCGTCCGGTTCCGAAGCCAGGACGGACGGCTGCTCGTCTGTGCCACGAACAACGTGACCACGCTCGACTCCGCGTTCCTGCGACACGGCCGCTTCGACTACGTGCTGCCGATCGGCCCTCCCGACCACACCGCCAGGACCGCGCTGTGGGAGAGCTACCTGGCCCGAGCGGGCGCGCGGGCCGACAGCACGGTTCTTGCGTCCGCCAGCGAGGGGTTCACCCCCGCCGACATCGCCCACGCGGCGCGCACCGTCTCCCAGGCCCAGTTCGAGCGCACCTTCGACACCGGAGCCCGGACCGCCCCCACCACCGACGACTACCTGGACACGATCCGCGATACCAAGCCCACGGTCAGCGCCGCCATGGCCCAGGAATTCGCCCAGCAGACGGAGAAGTTCGCCCGCATCTAGCGTCCGGACCGACGGCGGTTCCGGAGACAGGCAACGGCTCCGGCGTATACCCGCCGGAGCCGCCCTTCCGGGTCATTGCACGTGAGCGTGCGCCGACCCGGTTCCCACATTACGCCAAAGGGATTACTCCGGCATAAGCAATCCTTGCGAGGGTTCACTTCGGTCCGAGAAGCCGACGCGGCGACTCAGCCACGTCCTTCCTCTTCTGTCTCCATCTGTCGGATCCCCTGGTGCGTCAGCGTGATCATCGCGGGCGTGTTGCCCCTCGCCCAGTCCACGACGACCCAGCCTTCGCCCGCCAGGTACATACAGGCAGCGGCCATGTCCTGCTCAGGGATACCGAGGTCGTTGCGGAGCTTCGCCCCATCGACGCCCAGGAGGCGATTGCCCTCGGCGGCTTGGTACAGAGCCTGCATGATCCTCTCGCGGTACGTCTTCCGGTCTCGCAATATCGCCATGACGTGCCTTCCTCTGCCGCCCCCGGTCGGGCCCGAGTCGATGTCATCGGCGGTCGCTGTCGCCATTGGGCGTGTCGGCGGTCCCGTCCGCAGCCCGTCGGCGGTGCCTCCGGAGCCGGCGACCGATCCCCGGCAGGGCATCGCTGTAGTGGAAGGCAGCGATCCGTTTGTTGTGCTGAGCGTTGAGCCGGTGGATGAGAACGACTCCGACGGCGATCACGACAAGCAACACAGCCACGGCGATGAGAGTCATGGTTCTCTCACATCCGTTGGCCGGAGGGCGGACGCCCGCCCTGGCGATCCCATGGGGCGCGGCACCGGGCTCGCCGGCGTCAGGGAGAGGCGGGCCGTCGACGAGGGCGCGCGCTCACTCGGTGGCGTACGGTCGATGGTCACGGTCATGGCGCGGACCTGCCCCCGGGCTCGTCTGCGACAGCCCGGCGTTGTTCATCACCGGGAACGACACCGCAGGGAAACCGGCATGCGAAGAACTCCCGGTGACTTCACTCTACTCCGCTCCCGAGCCCGAAAAAGTGCGCATGACCAGCTATTTTCCCGGCTCGGGAGTGACTGGTCAGAGCCGGCCCGTCGGCCGGGCGGCCCCCTCGGACTCGGCCCGCCCCCAGGGGTGCTCCCGATCGTCCTCCCCCGCCTCCAGCAGCCCCGCCGCCGCCCCCACCACGCGCGGGTCGGGTGTGCCGACGACCTCCTCGTCCTTGTCGGTGTAGGCGAAGCGGGCCAGGACGCTGCGCATGGCCTCGACTCGGGCGCGTTTCTTGTCGTTGCTCTTGACCACGGTCCAGGGGGCGTGGTCGGTGTCCGTCTCGCGGAACATGGCGACCTTCGCGGCGGTGTAGTCGTCCCAGCGGTCCAGCGAGGCCAGGTCCATCGGGCTGAGCTTCCACTGCCGTACGGGGTCGACCTGACGGATCGTGAAGCGGGTGCGCTGCTCGCCCTGGGACACCGAGAACCAGAACTTGAGCAGGTCGACGCCGTCGTCGACGAGCATCCGTTCGAACAGGGGTGCCTGCCGCATGAAGCGCCGGTACTCGTCGCCCGAGCAGAAGTCCATCACCCGCTCGACACCGGCCCTGTTGTACCAGGAGCGGTCGAAGAGCACGATCTCTCCGGCGGTCGGCAGGTGTTCGACGTAGCGCTGGAAGTACCACTGCCCCCGTTCGCGCTCGGTCGGCTTCTCCAGCGCCACCACCCGCGCGCCGCGCGGATTGAGGTGCTCGGTGAACCGCTTGATGGTGCCGCCCTTGCCCGCCGCGTCCCGCCCCTCGAAGACGATGACCAGCCGGCGCCCGCTCTCCTTGATCCAGCTCTGCAGCTTCAGCAGTTCGATCTGCTGGAGCCGCTTGTGCCACTCGTACTCCTTGCGCTCCATCCGCAGGTCGTACGGGTAGTTCTCGCGCCAGGTGTCCACCGGGCTGCCGTCGGGCCGGATCAGCACGGGGTCGTCGGGGTCGGTGTAGTCGACCCGCAGGCCCTCCGTCATCAGAGGCATCAGAGGTGTCAGAGGTGTCATCTCGTCTCGTCCCCCTTCGTCGCGGTCAGTGGAACTGCGGCACGATCAGATAGAGCCCGTACGCCACCACCGCCACGCAGGCGAGGAAGCACAGTCCCGCCTGGGTGATACCCAACGCCCGGCCGGCGCCCGGGTGTTCACGGGAACCCTCGACGCGGGCGAGGCCCAGCACGCCGAGGGCGAAGACGGCGACCACGGCGACGGTGACTCCGATGCTCACCGCGGTGACCTGGCCGAGGGCGGTCCAGTCCAGATGCATGTCAGCTCTCCGTGGCTCAGGCGGCCGTGTCGACGTCGGTCGGCGCGGTGGTGCGGATGGTGACCTCGTGGTGGTCGTTGACGTTGTTCGCGTGCACGGGGTTGCGGCGCGAGGCGAGGACGATGACCGTCGCGAGGGCGACGGCGACCAGCGCGATCACCGCCGTACCGGCGTTGCCGCCGTGCTTGACCACGCTCGCGGCGAGCCCTCCGACCAGGGCGGCCGCGGGCAGGGTGATCAGCCAGGCGGCCACCATGCGGCCGGCGACCCCCCAGCGGACCTCCGCCAGACGGCGGCCCAGGCCCGCGCCGAGGATGGAGCCCGAGGCGACCTGGGTGGTGGACAGGGCGAAGCCGAGGTGGGCGGAGGTGAGGATCACGGTCGTGGACGCCGTCTCGGCCGCGAAGCCCTGCGGGGACTGGATCTCGGTGAGGCCCTTGCCCATGGTGCGGATGATCCGCCAGCCGCCCAGGTAGGTGCCGAGGCCGATGGCGAGGCCCGCGGAACCGATCACCCAGAGCGGCGGGCCCGCCTCGTGGCCGAGGGCGCCCGCGGAGATCAGGGTGAGCGTGATGACGCCCATCGTCTTCTGCGCGTCGTTCGTGCCGTGCGCCAGCGAGACCAGCGAGGCCGAGGCGATCTGGCCGATCCGGAAGCCCTTGGTCACCGACTCCTTGCGGGCCCGCTCGGTGAGCCGGTAGGCGAGGTAGGTGGCGATCAGCGCTGCCACACCCGCGACCACCGGCGAGACCACGGCCGGGATCAGCACCTTCTCGACCACCTTGTCGAAGTGCACGCCGTCGGACCCGGCACCGACCCAGACGGCCCCGACGAGCCCGCCGAACAGGGCGTGCGAGGAGCTGGACGGCAGCCCGGCGAGCCAGGTCAGGAGGTTCCACAGGATCGCCCCCACCAGACCGGCGAAGATCATCGCCGGGGTGACGAGCGTGTCGTCCACGATGCCGCCCGAGATCGTCTTGGCGACCTCGGTGGACAGGAAGGCGCCGACGATGTTCAGGACGCCGCTCACCAGGACCGCCGTCCGTGGTTTCAGCGCCCCGGTCGCGATGGACGTCGCCATCGCGTTCGCCGTGTCGTGGAATCCGTTGGTGAAGTCGAAGGCCAGCGCCGTGACGATGACGACCGCCACGAGGAACGTGATGTGGTCCATCCCCAGAGGAAAGCAAGCACAGGCCAATGCCAGGCGAACCGAAGGCGAAGGCCGGGTCGAACTCGTGGGTCTCTGTTGTGCGTTCCTGTGTGAATGAGTGCGACAGGGCCGACGGTGTTCTGTGCCAAGCTGGGGAGGTGACTCTGGAGGACCTGGTACGGCTGCGGCGGGTGCGCGACCGCATGGACCGCGAGTACGCCGAGCCGCTCGACATGACCGAGCTGGCCCGTGGCGCCCATATGTCGCCCGGCCACTTCCAGCGCAGCTTCCGCAAGGCGTACGGGGAGACGCCGTACAGCTATCTGATGACCCGCCGGGTCGAGCGGGCCAAGGCGCTGCTGCGCCGCGGCGACCTCACCGTGACCGAGGTGTGCTTCGCCGTCGGCTGTACCTCCCTCGGCTCCTTCAGCTCCCGGTTCACCGAGCTGGTCGGTGAGACGCCGAGCGCCTACCGGGCCCGCCCGCACGAGGAGAGCGCGGTGATCCCGTCCTGCGTGGCCCGCTCCTTCACCCGCCCGCGCCGCCGCCCGTACTGAAGCACTCCGGCCGGGCCTCGCCTAGCGTGAAGCCATGGACCTGAAACTCAAGCAGTGCTTCATCGCCGTGGACGACCACGACAAGGCGCTCCACTTCTACTGTGACGTGCTCGGCATGGAGGTCCGCAACGACGTGGGCTTCGAGGGGATGCGCTGGGTCACCGTGGGCTCGCCGCTCCAGCCGGACGTGGAGATCGTGCTGGAGCCGCCGGGCGCGAGCCCGGACATCTCCCCGGCCGACAAGCAGGCGATCGCCGAACTGCTCGCCAAGGGGCTGCTGCGCGGGGTCATCTTCACCACCGCCGACTGCGACGCCCTGTACGAGCGGGTCCGGGAGGCCGGCGGCGATGTGCTCCAGGAGCCGACGGACCAGCCGTACGGGGTCCGCGACTGCGCCTTCCGGGACCCGGCCGGGAACATGCTGCGGTTCCTGGAGCGGCCCGCGGACTGAAATTCCGCCGACGCGGCGGGGACTGCTGCCTACGATCCCCGCCATGAACACCATCCGCTGGACGTATGCCTTCATCGACCGCCCCATCGACCGTCTCGCCGAGGCCCGCGCCTTCTGGACGGCCGTCACGGGCACTCGGCTGTCCGAGTTCCGGGGCGAACGACAGGAGTTCGTGACACTGCTGCCGGACGGGGCGGACGCCTGCGTGAAGCTCCAGGGAGTCCTCGACGGGGACGGCGGGGCCCATCTCGACTTCTTCGTCGAGGACGTACGGGCGTTCACGGAGTCGGCCGGCGGCCTCGGTGCGGACGTGGTCGCCGAGCACCGTGACTGGGCCGTGCTCCGTTCACCCGCCGGGCAGTCGTTCTGCGTCGGACCCTGGCACGGGGAGACGGTACGGCCACCGGTGGTCGACGGCAGCCGCCTGGACCAGGTGTGCCTGGACATCCCGCCCTCGGTGTACGACACCGAGACCGCGTTCTGGGCCGCGCTGACCGGCTGGGACCTGCTGGCGGGTTCCCTGCCGGAGTTCCGGGTGCTCAGGCCGCCCGCGGGCCTGCCCGTCCGGATCCTGCTCCAGCGGCTCGACGACGAACGCCTGGCCTCCGCCCACCTGGACCTCGCCTGCGCTGACATCGCGGCGACCCGGGCCCGGCACGAGCGACTGGGTGCCGTCCGCGTCCACCAGGGCCGGCACTGGGCGGTGATGCGCGACCCGGTCGGCGGCACGTACTGCCTGACCGGCCGGGACCCCGAGACGGGCGGGCTGCCGGCGGCGGTCAGCGGCGCGTAGTCACGTACAGGCAGGCGACGGCTGTCCGCCCCGCCCCCTGGATCGGCTCGGGCTCCGGGCTCGGCGGGCACCCGACGTCGTCCAGGCCCGACGTGTCGAGCGGGCGAGGCGTACTGCCGTACGGCTCCTGCGGCCGGACCGAGTCCTGGAGCCACACGGTGAGCCCGCCCCCGGCGACCACCGCCACGGCCCAGGCGCAGACGGCCCAGCGCCATAACCGGCGGCGGCGCGCACCCCCCTGTTCGCTCACCCCCAGGTCTCCACGTCCACCACGGCGTCGACGGGCACCGGCCCGTACACGTGCGGGAACTCCTCGCCGTTCGGCGGCATGGCCTCGTACTTCAGCGGTACGTCGAGCAGGGCCGGGTCCACGACCAGCACCACCAGCTCGTCGGGGCCCTCGTAGTCGCCGTACAGGAAGGCCGCGATGCGCGGGAGTTGCTCGCGGGTGGAGAAGTGGATGAACCCCTCCTCCTGGAGGGTGCGGCCACGGGTGGACACCTCGTAGGTGCCGTGTGCGCGGGCCGCCTCCCACAGGGAGCGCTCGGTGATGTGGACGATGTGATCGAGTTTCGGCATGCGGCCACGCTACGGCCTCGGCCGGGCCGGTCATACGGCGCCGATGTCCTCGGCGCCCTCCATGACGGGCCGGATCACCACGGGGTACTCGGTCAGGCCCTCGGAGCCGGGGCAGTGGGTGACGCGTTCGGCGATCTCGGTGACCCGGTCCAGGCTCGCGCAGTCCACCACCCAGTAGCCGGCCATCAGCGCCTCGGTCTCGCCGTACGGGCCGTCGGTGATCACGGTCTCGCCGTCCTTGCCGCGCGTGACCAGCCGGGTCCGGGCGGGCTCGGCCAGGCCCTCGGCGTCGACGAGTTCGCCGGACTCGGCGAGGTCGTCGCTGATCGCACCCATGTACAGGTACATGGCCTTGAGCTGCGCCTCGGTCCAGGCCGGGGCGTGCGCGGAGGGCTTGCCGGCCATCGCGTCGTAGTCCGCCTGCGTGCCCTGCACCATCACCAGGTACTTCACGGTCCGCTCCTTCGGCTCGGGGCCGCCTCCCGCGGGCGGCTCTCACCGGGGACGTCGGAGCCGGGCCGGGATTCTCGACACGGGCTCAGGAGTTCTTCGCGGCAGGGTCCTGCGGGGCAAGGTGCCCCTGCCAGGCGGCGAGGCCGGCGCAGGCCGCGCACTTCGGGTTGTGGCAGGGGCCGGGGCCCCACACCGGCACCCAGATGCCCAGCGTCTTGTGGCGCCGGACGACCGTGTCGACAGGCTGTCCGCAGACGGGACAGACGTGTTCTTCGCTGTCCATGCCCCCAGGGTAGGGCGGGCGCGGGTTCAGCGCTTCCTGCGGTACGTCCGCACGAGCGCGCCGTTGCCGAAGGTGCGCACCGAGTCCAGGGTGAACTCCTTGATGTCGAGGCCCGTGCCGAACATCGGCATGCCGGTGCCGTAGACGATCGGGTAGGTCTTGATGACGAGTTCGTCGATCTCGTCGAGCAGGGCTCCGGCGACCTGGGAGCCTCCGCAGAGGAAGATGTCCAACCCGCCGTCCTCCGCCTTGAGTTCGCGGACCCGGCCGGTCAGGTCGCCGTCGACGATCTCGACGTGCGGGTCGGGCGAGGTGCCCAGGGTGCGCGAGGCGACGTACTCGCGCAGGTGGGCGAAGGGGCTGGTGATGCCCTCCTTCAGCGCCACCTCGTAGCTGGCCCGGCCCTGGATGACGGTGTCGAACCGCCGGTTCTCCAGGTGGTCCAGGCCGAGCTGCCGGCGGACATGGGTGGGCAGGGTCTCCGCGAACTCCGCCTTGAGGAAGTCGAAGTACTCCTCGTCCAGGAAGCGGAGCATCGCGGTGCCGTCGCCGTGTTCGTCGCCGATGAAGCCGTCGAGCGAGCAGGCGATGAAGTACGTGAGCTTTCGCAAGCCGGTCTCTTTCCGTAGGCTGCGGGCGGTCGGTTGACCACTCCGCTTGTAGTGCTTCAGTTGTAGTACTCCGGCTGTAGTGGTGGCAAGCTTTTTCCGGGATGCTGTGGGCAGCGAGGACAAGTAGGAGGAGGGATTCCGCATGGCGGGCAATCCGGAACGGCGGGCGGCGCTGGTGGACGCCGGCATCGCGGTGCTGGCGCGGGAGGGCGCGCGCGGGCTGACGTTCCGCGCGGTGGACGGCGAGGCGGGCGTGCCCACCGGCACCGCATCCAACTACTTCGCCAGCCGCGACGACCTGCTCCGCCAGATCGACGCCCGGCTGCACGTCCGGCTCGCACCGGATCCGGAGGTGATGGAGACACTGCTGGGCCGGCCCCGCGACCGCTCCCTGGTCAGGGCCTTCATGCAGGACATCATGGACCGCGCGACCCGCGACCGGCCCGGCTACCTGGCCCTGCTGGAGATGCGCCTGGAGGCCACCCGGCGCCCCGAACTGCGGGCCTCCTTCACCAAGTCGGTGCGCGGGGACCTGGAGCAGGGCATCGGATTCCACCGGGAGGCCGGCCTGCCCGGCGGCGACGAGACGGTCACCGTGCTCTACCTCGCGATGCTCGGCCTCATCCTGGAGCACCTGACCCTGCCCGGTGTCCTGGACGGAGTCCTGGAGGGGGTGAGCGTGCCGGAGGGGCTGGTGGAGCGGATCGTGACGACGATCGTGCCCGAGGGGTAGCCCGGCGGACCACTCGCCCCAGCAGCTCACCGGGACAATCGGCGGGCCCCGCACACCGTGGGGATGCGCGGGGCCCGCCGGCCGGAGCCACCGGTCGTCGTGCGGGGTCAGGAACCGCACGGTCCCGGTGGCTCCGGGGTCTTCACACGGCCGCGGTCACGGCGGCCTCAACTGCTGCGCCGGGTCACGAACTCGGCCAGGGCCAGCAGACCGCCCGCCGCCTCCGGCACGGGCACGGCGCGGGCCAGCTCCTGCATGGCCCGGGCCATGCGGTCGGCCGCCTCGGCCTGCGCCCAGTCCCGGCCGCCGGCCTGCTCCACGGCCAGGGCCGTCCGCGCGATCTCCGCGCCGTCCCCGGGCTCCCCCTTCACGTACGGCTTCCCGTACAGCGCGGCGAGTTCCGCCGCCGCCGGGGTGCCGGACGCCAGCGCGGCCACCACCGGCAGGGACTTCTTGCGGACCGCGAGATCCGCCCCGGCCGGCTTGCCGGTGCGCCGCGGATCCCCCCATATGCCGATCACGTCGTCGATCAGCTGGAAGGCGAGCCCCGCCTGCCGCCCGAAGCCGTCCAGCGCCGCCACCTCCTGCGCTCCGGCGCCCGCGTACAGCGCGCCGAGCGCACAGGCGCAGCCCAGCAGCGCACCGGTCTTCGCCTCGGCCATGGCCAGCACCTCGTCCAGCGTGACCTCGTCCGGCGCTCGGTGCTCCATCGCCGTGTCGGTGTGCTGTCCGGCGCACAGCTCCATGACACAGTCGGCGAGCCGGACCGCGGCCGCGCCGGAGGCCGGGTGCGGATCCTCGGCGAGCAGCCGCAGGGCCAGCGCCTGCAGGGCGTCCCCGGCGAGGATGGCGTCCGCGTCACCGAAGACGGTCCAGGCCGTGGGCCGGTGCCTGCGGGAGGTGTCCCGGTCCATCACGTCGTCGTGCAGCAGTGTGAAGTTGTGGACCAGTTCGACCGCCACGGCCGCCCGGACGGCCGCCTTCCGCGCCCGCGGGCCGCCGAGCGCGGCGGCCGCGGCCAGGACCAGCGCGGGCCTTATGGCCTTGCCCGCGTTGCCCGTCGCCGGAGTGCCGTCCGCGTGCTCCCACCCGAAGTGGTAGAGCGCGATCCGGCGCATCGAGCCGGGCAGCGACTCGACCGCCGCACGCAGCTCCGGGTCGACGAGGGCCCGGGTCCGCTCCAGCAGTGCTGCCGCCTCCTGCCCGTCGAAGGGGCCGGCCCCGGCGTCACCGGCGGGCCCCCGCCGCTCACCCGTCGCGGGTGAGCGCTGTTTGGTCTCCGTCATGAACTCGGCCACGAGTCCCCCTCGCACAGTCCGCGGACGGTGGTGCTTCCGCTCCGGCTGGACGCATACCCCGAGGGACTACCCGCCCCGAAGGGCGGGAACACGGCCGCGAAGTGCGGAAACGTCACCTCCACCGGCCGATCTCGACGTTCTCCAGCACACCGAGCGCGTCGGGCACCAGCACGGCGGCCGAGTAGTACGCCGTCACCAGGTAGTTGATGACGGCCTGTTCGTTGATGCCCATGAACCGCACGGACAGGCTCGGCTCGATCTCGTCCGGGATGCCGGACTGCCGCAGGCCGATGACGCCCTGCTCGTCCTCGCCGGTACGCATGGCGATGATCGAGGTCGTGCGCTCCGGGGTGACGGGGATCTTGTTGCAGGGGTAGATCGGCACCCCGCGCCAGGTGGGGATGCGGTTGCCGCCGATCTCGACGGTCTCCGGGACCAGTCCGCGCTTGTTCAGCTCGCGCCCGAACGCGGCGATCGCGCGCGGGTGGGCGAGGAAGAGCTTGGTGCCACGCCGGCGGCTGAGCAGCTCGTCCATGTCGTCCGGGCTGGGCACGCCGTCGTGCGGCTGGAGCCGCTGGTCGTACTCGCAGTTGTTCAGCAGCCCGAACTCGCGGTTGTTGACCAGCTCGTGCTCCTGGCGCTCCTTCAGCGCCTCGACCGTGAGCCGCAGCTGGTGCTCGGTCTGGTTCATCGGCTGGTTGTACAGGTCGGCCACGCGCGTGTGGATGCGCAGCACGGTCTGGGCGATGCTCAGCTCGTACTCGCGCGGCCGGGCGTCGTAGTCGACGAAGGTGTGCGGGATGTCCGGCTCGCCGCTGTGGCCGGCCGCCAGCGCGACCTCCTTCTCGCCGTACTTGTTGGTCGCCTGCTCCGGGAGCGCGCGCAGCTGCTGGACGTGGGCGCGCAGCGAGTCGGAGCGCTCCGCGACCTGCTCGAAGTCCTGGCGGCCGAGGATCAGCACCGTGCAGGCGGTGTCCGCGCGGGCCGTGTACTCCCAGATGGCGTCCGGGTCGAGCAGCGATGCCTCGCCGAAGTAGGCGCCGTCGGCGAGCACACCGAGGACCGCGTCGTCGCCGTACGGGCCCGTGCCGATCTTCTCGACCCTGCCGTGGGCCAGCAGGTACACCTCGTCGGTCTGGTTGCCGAAGGACGCGATGACCTCGCCGGGCGCGAAGTCCCGCTGGCGGCAGCGCCGGGCCAGCTCGGTCAGCACCTCCTCGTCCTCGTACGAGCGCAGCGCCGGGAGCTCGCCGAGTTCGGCGGGGATCACCTCCACCTGGTCCCCGGTCTTCACGAAGGTGATACGGCCGTCGCCGACGGCGAACGTCAGTCGCCGGTTCACGCGGTACGTGCCGCCCTGTACATCCACCCAGGGCAGCGTCCGCAGCAGCCAGCGGGAGGTGATCTCCTGCATCTGCGGGGCGGACTTGGTCGTGGTGGCCAGGTTCCGCGCCGCCGCCGTGCCGAGAGACTGCTGCGGCTTCTCCTGCGACGTGCGGATCTCTTCGCCTACCGACATAAGAAAATGCCCTCTCCTGTATGTCCGGCGCCGAATCGCACACCGGTCTCGCGAGCGAGCCTTCCATTACGGAAAGTGCTCGCGCCATTACCCGAAAGAGCGGGAATGGATCATCGGACTAGTGGGCAGAAAGAGGGACCTTGTCCAGTGCCCCGCGTCCGGTGCCCCGCCTCGCGCGGCCTGTCCGGATCGGCTCGCACAGCGTGCGAACGATGTAGTCCGGGCGGTCCGGTTTCGGTAGAAGCACCGGTACGACAGGGCCGCGACCTGCGGCCACGGGCACGGCACGAAGGAGGCGGTCATGGCCCCACCCATGTCCGCGAACGGGTTCCTGGACGCGCTCCGAGCGGAGGGCGTCGAGGTCGTGGAGGTCGGCGACTGGCAGAACCACAACCGCAATCACAAGGGCCCCTGGGGCCCCGTCCACGGCGTGATGATCCACCACACGGTGACCCGGGGCAGCGCCCCCACCGTGGAGCTCTGCCGCACCGGCCACGCGGAGCTGCCGGGCCCGCTGTGCCATGGGGTGATCACCAAGGACGGCACGGTCCACCTGGTCGGCTACGGCCGCGCCAACCACGCCGGCCTCGGCGACGACGACGTCCTGCGCGCGGTGATCGCCGAGAAGCGGCTGCCGCCGGAGAACGAGGCGAACACCGACGGCAACCGGCACTTCTACGGCTTCGAGTGCGAGAACATGGGCGACGACGAGGATCCCTGGCCCGAGGCGCAGCTGGACGCGATCGTGCGCGCAGCCGCGGCGGTGTGCCGCCACCACGGCTGGACGGAGCACTCGGTCGTCGGCCACCTGGAGTGGCAGCCGGGCAAGGTGGACCCGCGCGGATTCTCGATGGCGTGGCTGCGGGAGCGGGTCGAGGAGCGCCTGAAGGCGTAGGAGTTGTTGCCGGACCGGGCCGGAGCCGGGCGACAATGAGGCAGTGACCAGCACCGGCCCGCTCGCCCCGCGCCTTCCCTCTCCGCTGGTGGAGATCCGGGACGGCCGGTTCGTGCGGCACGGCCTGCGCCTGCTGCTCAAGCGGGACGACCTGATCCACCCGCAGCTGATCGGCAACAAGTGGCGCAAGCTGGCGCCGAACCTGGAGGCGGCGGCGGGGCGGCAGGTGGTCACGTTCGGCGGGGCCTACTCCAACCATCTGCGGGCCACCGCCGCCGCGGGCCGCCTCCTGGGTCTGCCCACGGTCGGCGTGGTCCGCGGCCAGGAGCTGGCCGACCGCCCGCTCAACCCGTCCCTGTCCCGCTGCGCGGCCGACGGCATGCGGCTGCATTTCGTCGACAGATCGACGTACCGGCACAAGAGCGAGCCGGAGACCCTGGCCGCGATCCTGCGCGCGGCCGGCGCCGAGGGGGCGTACGTCGTCCCGGAGGGCGGCAGCAACGCCGCGGCCGTACGCGGCTGCCGGGCCCTCGGTGAGGAACTGCGCGGCCGCGCCGACGTCATCGCGGTGGCCTGCGGCACCGGCGGCACCCTCGCCGGACTCGCCGCCGGGCTGGCCCCCGGACAGCGCGCGCTCGGCGTACCGGTGCTCAAGGGCGGCTTCCTGGAGGCCGACATACAGGCCCTCCAGGAGCACGCCTTCGGCGCCCGCACCGGCACCTGGTCCCTCGACGACCGCTTCCACTTCGGCGGCTACGCCCGTACGACCCCCGAACTCGACACCTTCGCCGAGCGCTTCGAACACCGGCACGGCCTGCCCGTCGAACGTCTCTATGTCGCCAAGTTGCTGTACGCCCTTGTCGCCCTGGCCGAGGAGGGCGCCTTCACGCCCGGGACCTCGATCGCGGCGGTCGTCACCGGGCGGCCCTTCCCCGAGGCCTAACCGGCCTCCCGGTAGGCCGCCGCCTCCTCCAGGTCGAGTCTGCGGAGCAGGGCGCGAAGCATCTCGTCGTCGATGTAGCGGTGGTCGCGGAGCCGCACGAAGACCTCGCGTTCGGCGCCGATCATCTCGCGGGACAGGCGGCGGTAGGTGTCGTCCACGGACTCGCCGGTGACCGGGTTGACCTGGCCGAGCCGTTCCCAGACGGCGTTGCGGCGGCGCTCCAGGACCGTGCGCAGGCGGTCGGCGAGCGGCGGGGGCAGGGCGTTGCGCTCGTCGGAGAGGAGTTCGTCCAGGCGGCTCTCGGCGGCCCGGGATGCCTGCGCCTGGGCGTTGGCCTCGGCGAGCGTCTCGGCCTGCCGGTCGCGGCCGGGGAACTTCAGCAGGCCGATCAGCGGGGGCAGGGACAGGCCCTGCACGACCAGGGTGCCGATGACGGTGGTGAAGGTCAGGAACAGGATCAGGTTGCGCTGCGGGAAGGGGTGGCCGTCGTGCACGGTCGGGATGGAGAAGGCGATGGCCAGGGAGACCACACCGCGCATACCGGCCCACGAGGTGACCATCGCGCCCCGCCAGGTGGGGTCCTCCTCGCGTTCCCTGATGCGCGCCGACAGCACGCGGGGCAGGAAGGTTGCCGGATACACCCAGACGAACCGGGCGAGGACGACGACGAGGAAGAGGGCGACGGCGTACCAGGTCGCCTTGGCGCCCTCGTAGCCCCCCAGCCCCTTGAGGACGACCGGCAGCTGCAGGCCGATCAGGGCGAAGACCGCCGACTCCAGGATGAAGGCGACCATCTTCCACACCGCCTCCTCCTGCAGCCGGGTGGCGAAGTCGACCTCCCACGCGCGGTGGCCGAGGTAGAGGGCGACGACCACGACCGCGAGGACTCCGGAGGCGTGCAGCTGCTCGGCGACGCCGTAGGCGACGAACGGGATCAGCAGGGAGAGGGTGTTCTGCAGCAGGGGTTCCGTCAGGTGGGTGCGCAGCCAGTGCAGGGGTGCCATGAGGACGAGGCCGACGCCGACGCCGCCGACCGCCGCGAGCAGGAACTCGCGGATCCCGCCCGCCCAGGTGGCGCCCTCGCCGACGACCGCGGCGACGGCCACCTTGTAGGCGGTGATCGCGGTGGCGTCGTTCAGCAGCGACTCGCCCTGCAGGATCGTCGTGATCCGGGACGGCAGGCCGACCCGGCGCGCGACCGCCGTGGCGGCCACCGCGTCCGGCGGCGCCACCACCGCGCCGAGCACCAGGGCGGCGGTCAGCGGCATCCCGGGGATGAGCACATAGGCGGCCCAGCCGACGACGACGGTCGCGAAGAGCACATAGCCCACCGACAGCAGCGCCACGGGCCTGAACTGGGCCCGCAGGTCGAGGTAGGAGCTGTCGGTCGCCGAGGTGTACAGCAGCGGGGGCAGCAGCAGCGGCAGGACGATCTTGGGGTCGAGGGTGTAGTCCGGCACCCCGGGGACGTAGGAGATCGCCAGGGCCACCGCGACCAGCAGCAGCGGCGCCGGCACCGGTGTGCGCCGGGCGGCCCCCGCCACCGCGGCACTGCCCGCCACCAGCAACAGCAGGGGCAATACGTCCATGGTCTTCGCCCACCCTCGTTTTTCCGCGCGGCCACCCGCACACCCGTCGTAATCTGGCAATCATGAAACAGTGCACGCACGCCGACGCGCTGCCGCACCCGGAGCCTGAGGCGCTGAGCGAGACCTGCCCGGAGTGTCTCGCGCGCGGGACGCATCCGGTGCAGCTGCGGCTCTGCCTGTCGTGTGGCCACGTCGGCTGCTGCGACTCCTCACCCGGCAGACACGCGACGGAGCACCACGAGACGTCAGGTCACCCGGTGATGCGGACTTTCGAACCCGGTGAGGACTGGCGGTGGTGCTTCGTCGACCACGTTCTCGTGTGACACTGCACTGACACGGCATACGGCCGCGGCGGTCGACGGTTCGAGCGCCTGACACCGGGGTACGTCAACCCGGCGCGCGCTCTTCCCATTTGGGCCCGCAAACCCTCTAGACACGGAGCGTATCCACAGCTTTACTGTGAGTGACGCCAGGGGGTTGGGGTCCCGGGGACAGGACCGTTCGGAGCGCGATAGCGTCACCGCGGAACCACGTATCCGTTACCCCGGGGGGCGACCCTCGGCCCCGTAAAGCTTGTACCACCATGGAGGTGAGGGTGTCCCAGATCGCAGGCGAGCCCGCGACCCAGGACTTCGTGGAAGTCCGGCTGCCGGCTGCGGGTGCCTACCTGTCGGTGCTGCGGACGGCCACGGCCGGTCTCGCCGCCCGCTTGGACTTCACCCTGGACGAGATCGAGGACCTGCGCATCGCCGTGGACGAGGCCTGCGCGATCCTGCTGCAGCAGGCCGTGCCCGGCTCCGTGCTCAGCTGCGTCTTCCGGCTCGTCGACGACTCGCTGGAGGTCACGGTGTCGGCGCCGACCACCGACGGCCACGCCCCCTCGCGGGACACCTTCGCCTGGACGGTCCTCTCCGCCCTCGCGGGCAAGGTCTCGTCCGCCGTCGACGAGGACAAAACCGTGTCGATCAGCCTCTACAAACAGCGCGGCGCGGGCCCCGGGCCGGCGTGAGGAACGGGGACGGGCCGGTGCGGGACGAAGAGCGCGGCACACGGGAGCTGCCGACGGGGGACGCAGGCCCCACGGACGGTTCCCGACGCATGGCGGACGGCATCGACGGCATCCCCGAGCAGGCCAGGCCGCATCCGGAGGAGGACTCCGCTGAGGCCGGCAGCGACGGTGCCATGCAGAGCGCGTCTTCGCAGGGAGGCGGGATCGGATCCGCCGCCCGCGCGGAGGCGAGGGCTCGGGGAAGGGCTACGGGCGGGACGATGAGCGAGCACGAGCGACACGCCGAGGACGCCGCGCTGGGCGCGGAGGCCGTGCAGGCCACCCGGCACGACCCCCAGGACCGCAGCGGGGCGCGTGCGATGTTCGTCGAGCTGCGCAAGCTGAACCAGGGCAGCCCGGAGTACGCGGAGCTGCGCAACCAGCTGGTCCGTATGCACCTGCCGCTCGTCGAGCACCTGGCGCGCCGCTTCCGCAACCGCGGCGAGCCGCTGGACGACCTCACCCAGGTCGCCACGATCGGCCTGATCAAGTCGGTCGACCGCTTCGACCCGGAGCGCGGCGTGGAGTTCTCCACGTACGCCACCCCGACCGTCGTCGGCGAGATCAAGCGGCACTTCCGCGACAAGGGCTGGGCGGTCCGCGTGCCGCGCAGGCTGCAGGAGCTGCGTCTCGCGCTGACGACGGCGACGGCCGAGCTGTCCCAGCAGCACGGCCGCTCCCCCACGGTCCACGAGCTGGCCGAGAAGCTCGCCATCTCCGAGGAGGAGGTCCTGGAGGGCCTGGAGTCCGCCAACGCGTACTCCACGCTGTCCCTGGACGTCCCCGACACCGACGACGAGTCCCCGGCGGTCGCCGACACCCTCGGCGCCGAGGACGAGGCGCTGGAGGGCGTGGAGTACCGCGAGTCCCTCAAGCCGCTGCTGGAGGACCTGCCGCCGCGCGAGAAGCGGATCCTGCTGCTGCGCTTCTTCGGGAACATGACCCAGTCGCAGATCGCGCAGGAGGTCGGCATCTCGCAGATGCACGTCTCCCGGCTGCTCGCCCGGACCCTCGCCCAGCTGCGCGAGAAGCTGCTCGTCGAGGAGTGAGCCCTACTCGGCCCGGCCCGGTCCCTTGATCCCGAGGGCCCGGGTCGTCGCCGGGTTCACCAGCAGCACCAGCGCGGCGACGGCCACGACGGCCAGGGCGATACCGCCCGGGATGGCCATGCTGTCGGCCTTGAGCAGGTTGTAGGCCACCGGCAGCGCCATGATCTGCGTGATCACGGCGGGGCCACGGCTCCAGCTGCGCCTGAGCAGCAGACCACGCGCGGCGAGCAGCGGCAGCAGCCCGAGCACCACCAGGGTGATCCCGCCGGTCACGGCCTGCTGCCGGTCGTCGGGGTCGCCCGTGAGTCCGAGGACGAGGATCCAGACGCCGCCGATCACCAGGGCGGCCCCCTCCAGCGCGGCCAGCACCGCCGCGTACGTCAGCCGACGCGGACGGGGCTCGGCGGCTTCGGCCGTTTCGGGGGCGGATTTCTGCTCACTGCTCACCCCAGAATCGTAGCCCCGCACCGTACGGCGGCCGCCTCCGCCCCGCGCGCAGCGCGGTCGTGGGTGTCCAGGCTCACGCCCTGGTCTCTTACCGGATCCCTACCTCGGTCTGGGCCGGGTACCCCCCAGTAGGTACGCTGCCATCCATGCGTGCACTTCTCGTGGTCAATCCGGCGGCAACCACCACAAGCGCACGCAGGCGTGACGTCCTGATCCATGCGCTCGCCAGCGAGATGAAGCTGGAGGCGGTCACCACCGAGTACCGCGGCCATGCGCGCGACCTGGGCCGGCAGGCCGCGGAGAGCGACGACATCGACCTGGTCGTGGCCCTCGGCGGCGACGGCACCGTCAACGAGGTCGTCAACGGCCTCCTGCACGCCGGCCCCGACCTGGACCGTCTGCCGGGCCTGGCCGTGGTCCCCGGCGGCTCCACCAATGTCTTCGCCCGCGCCCTGGGCCTGCCCAACGACCCGGTCGAGGCCACCGGCGCCCTGCTGGACGCGCTGCGCGACGGAACCGAGCGGGTGGTCGGGCTCGGCCTGACCTCGGGCACGCCCGGCACCGACGACGAGGCGGTGCCGGACCGCTGGTTCACCTTCAACGCCGGACTCGGCTTCGACGCGGGCGTGGTAGGCCGGGTCGAGCAGCAGCGCGAGCGCGGCAAGAAGTCGACCCACGGGCTGTACGTGCGGCAGGTGGTCCGGCAGTTCCTCGGCGAGCAGCACCGCCGGCACGGCGCGATCACTCTGGAGCGGCCCGGCGCCGACGCGATCAAGGATCTTGTTGTCGCCATAGTCTCGAACACGTCCCCTTGGACGTATCTCGGCAATCGCCCGATGTACACGTCACCTAAGGCGTCGTTCGATACGGGCATCGACGTGCTCGGTCTCAGCCGTCTGTCGACGGCCGCGGTTGCCCGATATGGCACCCAGTTGCTCACTTCGTCCCCCGAGCGGGGACCCCATGGCAGGCATGCGGTGTCGCTGCACGACCTGGACCAGTTCACCTTGCATTCGAAGGCCCCCCTCCCCCTTCAGATGGACGGCGACCACCTCGGACTGCGTACGAGCGTGACGTTCACAGGCGTACGCCGCGCACTGCGTGTGATTGTGTGAGCGGAACGGGCCAAAGTCCTTTCACTCGAACGTTTAGGCCAGGATCCACCCCATGGAAGTACGGCTGTGACCCAGTCGACACCGAGGAATCAAAAAAAACTTTCCGGAAGGGGTTGTATCCGCCGCTGAGGTTTGCGAGTCTCTACGTGGCGATCGGGACGGCCCGCAACACCGGCCTCCACTGATCACCGGAACCCCTCTTCAAACCAAGGACCACGCCGGGGAAGACTCGGCGGTCGGCCCTTCACTTGTTGAGGGATTCGTGAAAGCGTTCACATTCACAAGCAACTTGCACGTAATACCAAGGAGAGGTAGCAGCCATGGACTGGCGTCACAACGCCGTTTGCCGCGAGGAAGACCCCGAGCTCTTCTTCCCCATCGGCAACACCGGTCCTGCGCTGCTGCAGATCGAGGAAGCCAAGGCCGTCTGCCGTCGCTGCCCCGTCATGGAGCAGTGCCTGCAGTGGGCGCTCGAGTCCGGCCAGGACTCCGGCGTCTGGGGTGGTCTCAGCGAGGACGAGCGCCGCGCCATGAAGCGCCGCGCCGCCCGCAACCGGGCCCGTCAGGCCTCCGCCTGACAGTCCCACCCCTGCTGACAGCCTGAGCTTGGCGGCGCGTACAGCGAGTACGCATCTCCCGCCCCCGAGCCGCAGCGCGCAGTACCCCCGATGCGCTTAGCGACAAGCAGAGCAGCAACGAGCTTTAAGCCCCGGACCACCAAGTGGCCCGGGGCTCAATGCTGTTCGGGGCGCCTTCCGTCCGGCGCGCCGGACGCTTCCTACTTCTGCGCCCGCACCGGGATGTCGAGGATCACCTGGGTCCCCCGCTCCGGCGCCGGGACCATGTCGAAGGTGCCGCCCAACTCGCCCTCCACCAGCGTCCGTACGATCTGCAGGCCGAGGTTGCCCGAGCGGTGCGGGTCGAAGCCCTCGGGCAAGCCGACGCCGTCGTCCTGGACGGTGACGAGGAGGCGGGCCTCCTTGGTGGTGCCGCCGCGGACCGCGGAGACCTCGACCGTCCCGGTGTCGCCCTCGCGGAAGCCGTGCTCCAGGGCGTTCTGCAGGATCTCGGTGAGAACCATCGACAGCGGGGTGGCGACCTCGGCGTCGAGGATCCCGAAGCGTCCGCTGCGCCGGCCGGCCACCTTGCCCGGCGAGATCTCGGCGACCATCGCGAGGACCCGGTCGGCGATGTCGTCGAACTCCACCCGCTCGTCCAGGTTCTGGGACAGCGTCTCGTGCACGATCGCGATCGAGCCGACCCGTCGTACGGCCTCTTCCAGGGCCTCCCGGCCGCGCTCGGAATCGATGCGCCGGGCCTGCAGCCGCAGCAGCGCCGCGACGGTCTGCAGGTTGTTCTTGACCCGGTGGTGGATCTCCCGGATGGTCGCGTCCTTGGTGATCAACTCACGCTCGCGGCGCCGGAGTTCGGTGACGTCCCGGAGCAGCACCAGGGAGCCGATGCGGGTGCCCTTGGGCTTGAGCGGAATGGCCCGGAACTGGATCACCCCGTCGTTCGCCTCGATCTCGAACTCGCGCGGTGCCCAGCCGCTCGCCACCTTGGCGAGCGCCTCGTCCACCGGGCCCCGGGTCGGGGCGAGTTCGGCCGTGGTCTGCCCCAGATGCTGTCCGACCAGGTCGGCGGCGAGGCCCATACGGTGGAAGGCGGAGAGGGCGTTCGGGGAGGCGTACTGGACGATGCCGTCCGCGTCCAGCCGGATCAGGCCGTCGCCGACACGCGGGGAGGCGTCCATGTCGACCTGCTGGCCGGGGAAGGGGAAGGAGCCGGCCGCGATCATCTGCGCGAGGTCCGAGGCGCTCTGGAGGTAGGTCAGCTCGAGGCGGCTCGGGGTGCGGACGGTCAGCAGATTGGTGTTGCGGGCGATGACGCCGAGGACGCGGCCCTCGCGCCGTACGGGGATCGACTCGACCCGGACGGGGACCTCTTCGCGCCATTCCGGGTCGCCCTCGCGCACGATCCGGCCCTCGTCCAGCGCCACGTCCAGCATGGGCCGCCGGCCGCGCGGGACCAGGTGGCCGACCATGTCGTCCTGGTAGGAGGTCGGGCCGGTGTTGGGGCGCATCTGGGCGACCGAGACGTACCGGGTGCCGTCGCGGGTGGGGACCCACAGGACCAGGTCGGCGAAGGAGAGGTCGGAGAGCAGCTGCCACTCCGAGACCAGCAGGTGGAGCCACTCGAGGTCGGAGTCACCGAGGGCCGTGTGCTGGCGTACGAGTTCGTTCATGGAGGGCACGTTGTGAGCGTACCCGGGGCCTCGCGATGGCCGAAAAAACACCCGCGGGCCGCGGCGCCTGGGAGGGACCCTCAACCCACCCGGCACCGCAGCCCGGAGCATCATCGGCCGCGGGGTGTGCGGTCCCATTCGGCCGAAGGTCGAGGAGCCGGGGCAGTCAGGGCAGAGAGCTCCGGTTCCTCGTCCGTCCTCCTGTGCGGGGAAGACGGAAGCTGTTCAGTTTTCCCTACGATTCTCCCCTACGCATTCTGGACTAGACCACAATGGCGTGTCCATGCGTGCGGGGGTATGCGTTGAGGTCTGCTGGCACGCGATGCCACGCAGCCTAGCCCGCCCGGGTCAGCCGCGGGGCCAGATGGCCATGGCAATTTCCGCCAGCGCCTCCAGCTCCGCCCGGCTCGCCCCGTCCCGGGCCTGCTGTGACATGCCCTGGATCATCGCTCCGGTGTGCCGCGCGAGCGCCACGGCGTCGGTGCCTGCCGGCAGCCGCCCCGCGGCCACGTCGGCCCGGATCCGGGACTCGACGGTGGCGATGCCCGCGTTGCGCCGCTCCCGCAGCAGCTGCTCGACCTCGGGGCTGGTGCAGTTGGTGGCCGCGTGGACGACCAGGCAGCCGTAGGGGTGGGCGGGGTCTGTGTATTCGGCGGCGGCCTCCCGAAGCGTCCGTTCGACGGCGGCGCGGGCGGTGGGCTCCTCGGCGAGGGCACGGTCCCCGAAGGCGCCGTGGGTGTCGGCGTAGACCCGCACGACCTCCTCGAACAGGGTGCGCTTGTCACCGAAGGCCGCGTAGAGACTCGGGGCGCCGATGCCCATGATCCGGGTGAGATCGGAGACGGAGGTGGCCTCGTAGCCGTGCTCCCAGAAGGCCATGAGCGCCTTCTCCAGCGCGGTGGCACGGTCGAAGGAGCGCGGGCGCCCGCGCGTCCGGGCGGTCCTGGCCTGCGCGTTCGTGTCCTCGCTGGTCACCATGGAGTGCATTTTATAGCGCCCCCTAGAGAAATGTCGGCGGAGTGTTGTACGGTTTTTCTGTAGCGACCGCTAGACAAATATGGAGGGGTGGCGGACATGTGTGTGCTCACAGGGAAGACGGCGCTGGTCACGGGGGCGAGCCGGGGCATCGGGCGGGGCATCGCCGAGCGGCTGGGGCGCGACGGGGCGCGGGTGGCGGTGCACTACGGCAGGAATGAGGCGGCCGCCAAGGAGACGGTGGCCGCGATCGGGGCGGCGGGCGGCTCGGCATTCGCGATCGGGGTGGAGCTGGGCAAGCCGGGGGACGCCGAGCTGCTGTGGGAGAAGTTCGACCGACAGGCGGACGGGCTGGACATCCTGGTGAACAACGCCGGGATCGGTACGGCGCCCCCGATCGGCGAGATCACCGAGGAGGAGTACGAGCGGGTCTTCGCGGTCAATGTGAAGGCGCCGTTCTTCCTCGTCAGGCAGGGCCTGTCGCGACTGCGGGACGGGGGGCGGGTCATCAACATCTCGTCGGGGCTGGCCCGGACCGCGGCCATGCCGGACAAGGTGGCCTACGCGATGACGAAGGGCGCGCTGGACGTCTTCACCCGCGATCTGTCGAAGGTGCTGGGCGCCCGCGGCATCACGGTGAACTCGGTGGCGCCGGGCATCGTCGACACGGACAACACGGCCGGATTCCTGCACGGGACACCGGACGGCTGGGCACAGGCCGCGACCATATCGGCGCTCGGCCGGGTGGGCGCGCCGGCCGACATGGCGGACGTGGTGGCGTTCCTCGTATCGGACGGCGGGCGGTGGGTGACCGGGAGCTGGGTGGACGCGACAGGGGGCTCACTGACGTGACGGGGGCACTGATGCAGCAGACGTCCCACCTGGGCCCGGGAGTCCGATTCTGTTAGATTGGTCTACACCACATAGAGACTTTTGCTCTGACCTCTCCCCAGATCTCCAGGCTCTCTTCAGAACGGCAGGCCCAGCGTGGAAGTTGTCATCGTTCCGGACGCGGCGGCGGGCGGCGAGCTGATCGCCGAGGCCATGGCCCAGCTGCTGCGGCGCAAGCCCGACGCCCTGCTCGGTGTGGCCACCGGCTCGACTCCGCTGCCCATCTACCAGGCGCTGACGGCCAAGGTGCGCTCCGGCGCCGTGGACACCGCGCGGGCCCGCATAGCCCAGCTCGACGAGTACGTGGGGCTGCCCGCCGAGCACCCCGAGTCCTACCGCTCGGTGCTGCGCCGGGAGGTGCTGGAGCCGCTCGGCATAGGTATGGACGCGTTCATGGGCCCGGACGGCACGGCCGAGGACGTCCAGGCGGCGTGCCGGACCTACGACAGGGCGCTCGCCGAGGCCGGCGGCGTGGACCTGCAGCTGCTGGGGATCGGGACGGACGGGCACATCGGGTTCAACGAGCCGTGCTCCTCGCTCGCCTCGCGCACCCGGATCAAGACGCTGACCGAGCAGACCCGGATCGACAACGCGCGCTTCTTCGACGGCGACATCGAGCAGGTGCCGCACCACGTGATCACCCAGGGCATCGGCACCATCCTGGAGGCCCGGCACCTGGTGCTGCTCGCGACCGGCGAGGGCAAGGCGGACGCGGTCGCCGCGACCGTCGAGGGCCCGGTCGCGGCCGTCTGCCCGGCCTCCGCGCTCCAGCTGCACCCGCACGCCACGGTGGTCGTGGACGAGGGCGCCGCGTCCAAGCTCAAGCTGGCCGACTACTTCCGGCACACCTACGTGAACAAGCCGGACTGGCAGGGGATCTAGCACTCGTTGGACTAGACCAACAGCGGGTGCGCCGGTATATAGAGGAGATCACGGACCGTGCGGGTGGAGCCCTGACACCCGCAGCCGTGCCACGATGTGAGCCGTGGCCGATGGGATGTCGGTCGATTTCGGCATCAGGAGCCGGGAAGGCAGAGCATGAGCACCGACGTCGGCAGTGCGGAGAACGAGGCCGGGACGGTCCGTACCGCGCGTGTGCCCAAGTACTACCGCTTGAAGAAGCACCTGCTCGACATGACGGAGACGCAGGCGCCCGGCACGCCGGTCCCGCCCGAGCGCACGCTGGCGGCCGAGTTCGACACGTCCCGCACCACCGTCCGCCAGGCCCTGCAGGAGCTGGTCGTCGAGGGCCGCCTCGAGCGCATCCAGGGCAAGGGCACCTTCGTCGCCAAGCCGAAGGTCTCGCAGGCGCTGCAACTCACCTCGTACACGGAGGACATGCGCGCCCAGGGCCTGGAGCCCACCTCGCAGCTGCTGGACATCGGGTACATCACGGCCGACGACCGGCTCGCCGAGCTGCTCGACATAACGGCCGGCGGACGCGTGCTGCGCATCGAGCGGCTGCGCATGGCCAACGGCGAGCCGATGGCGATCGAGACCACCCATCTGTCGGCCAAGCGGTTCCCGGCCCTCAGGCGCTCGCTGGTGAAGTACACGTCCCTCTACACCGCGCTCGCCGAGGTCTACGACGTCCATCTCGCCGAGGCCGAGGAGACCATCGAGACCTCCCTGGCCACCCCGCGCGAGGCGGGCCTGCTCGGCACCGACGTGGGCCTGCCGATGCTGATGCTCTCCCGCCACTCCCTGGACCGCGAGGGCAAGCCGGTGGAGTGGGTGCGCTCCGTCTACCGGGGCGACCGGTACAAGTTCGTCGCGAGGCTCAAGCGCCCGCAGGACTGACGGGAGTTGAGGTCTTCACACCTCAACCCCCAAATCGACATACCGATATACGGACGAGGTCTTCCGCTGCCACGACACCGTCACCTAGATTGCCTGCGCATTACACAGGTGATCAGCGAGGGGACGGAGCCGTGTCATGTCCGAAACGCCTGAAGTGAGACCGCCGGTCGTGACACCGGTCCGCGTGATCATCGGCCTGTGTCTGGTCGTGCCCTTCGCGGCGATGCTGTGGGTGGGCTCGTACGCCAAGACGGACCCCGCGTTCATCGGGATCCCGTTCTTCTACTGGTACCAGATGCTGTGGGTGCTGATCTCGACCGCGCTCACGATGCTCGCGTACAAGCTGTGGCAGCGTGACCAGAGCGCCCGCAGGGCCACGCAGGGCAAGGGGGCGGCACAGTGAAGGACGGCGTCAACGGCGTCGCGCTCGGCGTCTTCATCTTCTTCTTCCTGGCCGTCACGGTCATGGGCTTCCTGGCCGCACGCTGGCGCCGGGCCGACAACGAGCAGTCCCTGGACGAATGGGGCCTGGGCGGACGGTCGTTCGGCACCTGGATCACCTGGTTCCTGCTCGGCGGCGACCTGTACACGGCGTACACCTTCGTCGCCGTACCGGCGGCGATCTACGCGGCGGGCGCGGCCGGCTTCTTCGCCGTGCCGTACACGATCCTGGTCTACCCGCTGATCTTCACGTTCCTGCCCCGCCTGTGGTCGGTCTCGCACAAGCACGGCTATGTGACGACCTCGGACTTCGTGCGCGGCCGCTTCGGCTCCAAGGGCCTGTCGCTGGCCGTGGCGCTCACCGGCATCCTCGCGACGATGCCGTACATCGCGCTCCAGCTCGTCGGCATCCAGGCGGTGCTGGACGTGATGGGCGTCGGTGGCGGCGAGAACACCAACTGGTTCGTGAAGGACCTGCCGCTGCTGATCGCCTTCGGCGTGCTGGCCGCGTACACCTACTCGTCGGGTCTGCGTGCCCCCGCGCTGATCGCGTTCGTGAAGGACACGCTGATCTACATCGTCATCGCGGTGGCGATCATCTACATCCCGATCAAGCTGGGCGGGTTCGACGACATCTTCGCCAAGGCGGGCGAGAAGTACGCGGCGGCGGGTGCGGGCGGTCTGGTACCGGCCCCGGCGGGCCAGTGGACGTACGCCACGCTGGCGCTCGGCTCGGCGCTCGCGCTGTTCATGTACCCGCACTCGATCACCGCGACGCTCTCCTCCAGGAGCCGTGAGGTGATCCGGCGCAACACCACGATCCTGCCGCTGTACTCACTGATGCTGGGCCTGCTCGCGCTGCTCGGCTTCATGGCGATCGCGGCCGGGGTGAAGGTCACCAACGGGCAGCTGGCGATTCCGCAGCTGTTCGAGGACATGTTCCCGGACTGGTTCGCGGGCGTGGCCTTCGCGGCGATCGGCATCGGCGCCCTCGTGCCCGCGGCCATCATGTCCATCGCCGCGGCGAACCTCTTCACCCGCAACATCTACAAGGACTTCATCAACCCCGACGCCACGGCCGAGCAGGAGACCCGGGTCTCCAAGCTCGTGTCACTGCTGGTGAAGGTGGGCGCGCTGGTCTTCGTCCTGACCATGGACAAGACGGTCGCCATCAACTTCCAGCTGCTGGGCGGCATCTGGATCCTGCAGACCTTCCCGGCCCTGGTCGGCGGCCTGTTCACCCGCTGGTTCCACCGCTGGGCGCTGCTCGCCGGCTGGGCGGTCGGCATGGTGTACGGCACGTTCGCCGCGTACGGGGTGGCCTCGCCGACGCAGAAGCACTTCGGCGGCTCGGCGAAGGAGATCCCCGGCATCGGCGAGATCGGCTACATCGGCCTGACGGCCTTCGTCCTGAACGCCGTCGTCACGGTGGTCCTGACCTTCGTCCTGAAGGCCGTGAAGGCACCCGAGGGCCTCGACGAGACCCGCCCGGAGGACTACACGGCGGACGCGGGCGACCCGGGCGTGGAGGCGGAGCTGCCGCCGGCCACGGCGGGGTCGGCGCACTGACGAAGCTCCGGCCGGGCGCACCGGCGGCTTTCCAGGGGGTGTCTTCTCGGGTCGGCGTGATCCAGAGGACACCCCCTAGTCGCGCGTGCGCCCGGCCATCTCGTCCCAGAAGGTGTCCAGGTCCCCGACGCGCATGCCGACCCAGCCGGGCGTCTTGCGGTGCAGGCTCGCCACGCCTCGGGGGAGCCGGCGCCGGAAGCGTCCGGGCAGCAGGGCCTGCTGCTGGCGGCAGAACGGCTCACGGATCTCGCCCCGGGGCACCGCGCCGCGCGGTGGGTAGGGGCACAGCTGGAATGTGCAGTCGGGCAGGCAGGTGGTGCCCGGCGCGGGCGGCCGCGACTTACCGGCCTTCATGCCGGGACGCAGTGCCCCCCGGTCACGGCGGATGCACGGCGGCAGTGGCATGCCCGGCTGCTCGGCGCGGGCCAGACGCTCCTCGACCTCGTCGGGGTGCCCCTCGCGTTCGATGAGGTTCAGCATGACCAGCACATCGGCGACCAGGCGCTGGGCCCGCCCGTCCAGGGTGCGCCAGCCGGCCGAGGGCGGAATCCACAGGTTGTGCTTGCGGTAGCCCTGCGGCGCAGTGGTGCGGGAGCCGATGGTGTCGGCCACACCCTTCTCGTCGATCCAGACGAACCGCTCGGGCCGCCTGGTCTCCAGGGCGAGCGCCACCAGGTCTCCGGCCTCGGCGACGAACGGATGCAGCCGCACCCGGGCCGAGGCGCCGTCGGGACCGGCCCGGGCGGGTGCCTGGTTGACCGTACCCGCCATCGACAGCCAGCGCTCCACGGTCTGTACGGCGGTCAGCCCGCGGACCGCTCCGGACGGCTCACGCGGCGCCTCCCCGTCCTGTTCCTGCTCTGTCCCGAGCCGATCGTCCTGCTCCCGGCGCGTACTGGTGTCCGGCAGTTCCCACAGGCACAGCGCCTGGAGCAGGTTGAGCTGCGCGTACCAGCAGCGGCTCTGCCGCAGTACGGTCTCCGCCTGCCGGATCAGGTCGGCGCGGGCGCCCGGGTAGGTGTACGGGTGGCGTTTGCGCCGGTTGGCCGCGTACTTGAAGCCCTGAGCCAGGGCTTCCTCGAGCGCGAGGGGCAGATCGGGGGTGCCGCGCCGCGGGTCGAGGTGGCGCAGCCACTTGGTGAGACGCTCCCGGGCCTCGTCGCGGTGGCTGTCCTCGACGGAGCCCAGGAGCATGGGGATCATCCAGGCCCGCATCACGAACTCCCGCAGCAGAAGGACACGTTCGTGCTGGTACTGCTGGTTGAACGCCTCCCGGCGGTCTGTCAGCTGCTTGAGCCGACGGGCTGTCAGCTGCTTGAGCTGGTCCTGGGGCCGTGACGAGACACGGACGGCTCTCGCCTGCTGTATGTCCGCCGCCCACTTCACGCACAGCCGTCTCTTACAGTCCTTCAGGCCGCTGACCTTGTCGTTGTACTCCTGCACGGGGTCGGTGTGCTTGCTGATCCATTGGCGGACCACGGCGAACGCGTCATTGCCGCCGCTGCCGAACTCCTGGGCAGCCGCCAGGCGGATGGAGTAGGCGGGCTCCTGCTTGCCCATGTCGAAGAGTTCCTGGTAGAGGGGGGTGGTGTCGATCCTGCCGGAGGTGGCCCGCAACGCCGTGCCGAGCTGCTTGAGCAGTCCTAGTTTCGCCTCCTCCAGTGTGCGCCGGTCTCCCTCGAAGTCCCGCCACCGGTCGTGCACCGCGCGGACGATGGTGCTGAGCAGTCTGGGAGTGTCCTCCACGCTCTCGATCTCCAGGGCCGCCGTGTACAGGTCGAGCGCCTTCGGGTCGGCTGGGCGGTGTTTGGCGGCAGTCAGCAACCGGTGGGCCATCGGCCGCCCAGGCCCGGGAGACTGCCGCCGGACCTCCTCCTCCCACTTCTTCAGCTCTGCGGTCACACTGCCGCCCTTCGCGGAGCGGTCCGCCGCCCGCCGGCGGGACAGCAGCACCAGCGCGATGAGCAACTCCCGGCTGGGACCCGGAGGTTGCAGTGCCTGCTCGACCAGCTCCCCGGCGGCGCGCTCCCCCAGGCGGTAGAGCATGCGGTAGCCGAAGTACGCCTGCAGGATGCTGTGCGGAAAACGGACCTTCTGCTCGGATCCCTCCACCAACTTCAGTTTGTCGGCGTGGCATGCGAAACGGGCGAGAATGCCATGGCACTGGCTCAGGTCCCCCTCCCGCAGCGTCCTGCTCACCTCATCGCTGCCGTCGCAGAGAAGGTTCCAGATCCGTTCCCGGTGCCACTCGGAAAACGCGTTGCGGCGCTTGCCGTACCGGTCGACACTCCGCTGCTCCCACAGATGCTCGGCATGGGCCCGCACCCGCCGGACCCGGCCAGGGTGGACGTCCCTGTCCAACAGCTCCGTGAAGCCGACCTCCAGCGAGTCCTGGAGAAGTCCCACACAGGCCAGGGCGGAGACCACCTCCAGGGCGTCCTGCCGCTCCCTCGGCTCCAATGCCACGTTCGCGCGCAGCCGGCCCTCCAGCAGGGAGTGCTCCCATGTCTCCAGCAGCCACAGCCGCAGTTGGCCGCGGTCCCTGCTGCGGGAGTCCAGGCGCCGCGGGTCGTTGCGGCGGTCGCGCTCGAGGTCGCCGTGGTGGTGCAGCTCCCGGGCGATCTGCAGGTAGATGGGGGACTCGGTCACCTCCGCCGTCTCCACGATCCAGTCGACGCGGCGCTCGTCCGTCTCCGGCACACGCGCCTTGACGAAGTGCAGTGCCTCCTCCTCGCTGAGCGGTTCCAGCTCCACGATGGCGGCGGGGGTGCTCTCCAGCGGGCTGTGCGGCCGGGAGGCGACGACGAGGGGCAGCCGCTCCTCGTGGGCGTGCTTGATGGCCCTGCGGATGATGTTGTCCCGGTCCTCCTGCAGGCCCTCGCCGAGAAGGGCCTCCTCCAGGCCGTCGGCGATGACGACCACCTTGTCGTCGGCGAGCAGCTGCTGCCAGACCCGCTCGGTCTTGGTGCGCGCCAGGACGCCCTGGGGCGCCTCCTCGGCGAAGCGTTTCCGGGCCATGCGCTTGAAGTCCAGGTCGGGGCCGGTGGCGTCGCGCAGACGGATCGGCACGGGGACGGCACCCTGCGCGGCCAGCATCTCGGTGAGCCGCACCAGGACGGCGGTCTTGCCCACGCCCACCCCGCCGACGAGCAGATACGGGCGGCGGGTTTCGCGCTCGCGCAGCCGCTGGGCGATGACCTCGGCGATCTCCTCCCGGCCGACGATCTCGGCGATGTCCGGCCCGGCGGTGACGACCAGGTCCTGCGGCTGCCGGCGCGCCTTCGCGAGGTAGCGGCGCTTGGTCCAGCTGTACCAGGCGAACAGGAAGAACGCGGCGGCGAGCGAGGCGGCAAGGACGGGACCGAGGATGCGGGAGATGCCCTCGAACCCAGCGCTCCGCCGCCAGCGGTCGAACCAGTTCTCCTGGTGCGTGACCGTGTTGTACACGGCCTCCCCGGCCCAGGCGAGGACGGCGAGCGAGGCGACGACCCAGACGACCCTCATGCCATTGGTGTAGGAGAACCACCTGCGCCACTGCTTGGGACGGGTGGTGTCCTTGCGGGCCTCCCACCAGACCGTCAGAGCGTGCCAGCGCCTCAGATAGACGCGTCTGGCCCGTCGCCCCAGCCCCCTCAACGCAAGTGTCGCCATGGGCTCGTTGCGTGGTCGCTCCTTGCCCGGCGGATGACGGACGACCTTCGGCATGGTGCGCTCTCCTCCCCTGAGCTGGCTCGGGACGGAGGACCCCCGCCGGTGTCGGCACCTCCTTCCATGGAATCACTCACGGCTGGCCCCGCAACCCGGCTGCCCCGGTCCGCACACCCGAGCGGGACCGGAATCCCCTCTCCCGCCTGGCCGACCTCACTCTCCTCACCCACGAGTTGACCCTGTGAAGCCACCGCAACACGCAACAGACACAACATCTGGGGGTGACACCACGACCCGGCACTAGATGTATGCTCGTCCTCGCTGTCGCCGCAGGGGAATCCGGTGCGAATCCGGAACTGTCCCGCAACGGTGTACTTGCGTGCATCCGCACGCCTGTTCAGTCCGAGGACCTGTCGGCAGCGCGCGCCCGGCCGTCCGGTCCGGGTGCCTTCAGACGTCCGGGCCTCGTGGAGTGGGCCGGTGGACGCGACGCCGTGCGCGCTCGTGCTGCCCCCCGCCCTCCGTCAGGCCCCGTGCCGAGCGAGGGAGAGCCCCACGTGACCATCGCGCCAGCCGACCCGGCTTCAGCCGTCCAGGCGACCGCAGCCCCGGTGGAGACCGACGGTCCCGGTGCCGCGTTGCTGCGGACCCTGACCGAGCTGACCGCCGACCTCCCCGACGCCGACCCCGGCCGGGTCGCCGCGGCCGCGCTGCGGGGCCGGTCCGCCCGGGCCGACGAGGCGGAGTTGCGCGAGCTGGCCACGGAGGCGGCCGCGGGCCTCATCTCCGAGGACCCCGCCTACTCCCGGCTGGCCGCCCGGCTGCTGACCATCTCGATCCGCGCCGAGGCCGCCTCGCAGGGTGTGACGTCCTTCACCGAGTCCGTCGCCGTGGGCCACCGCGAGGGCCTGGTCGCCGACCGCACGGCGGAGTTCGTACGGCTGCACGCCGAGCGTCTCGACACGCTGATCGACGCCGCCGGCGACGACCGCTTCGGCTACTTCGGCCTGCGCACCCTGCACAGCCGCTATCTGCTCCGGCACCCGATCACCCGTCGGGTGATCGAGACGCCCCAGCACTTCATGCTGCGGGTCGCGAGCGGTCTGGCCGAGGACGACACCACCCGGTCCGTCGACGAAGTGGCGGCGCTCTACGGGCTCATGAGCCGCCTCGACTACCTGCCCTCCTCCCCCACGCTCTTCAACTCCGGCACACGGCACCCCCAGATGTCGTCCTGCTACCTCCTCGACTCGCCGCTGGACGAGCTGGACTCCATCTACGACCGCTACCACCAGGTCGCCCGCCTCTCCAAGCACGCCGGCGGCATCGGTCTGTCGTACTCCCGGATCCGCAGCCGCGGTTCGCTGATCCGCGGCACCAACGGGCACTCCAACGGCATCGTCCCGTTCCTGAAGACCCTGGACGCCTCGGTGGCCGCGGTGAACCAGGGCGGCCGGCGCAAGGGCGCGGCCGCGGTGTACCTGGAGACCTGGCACTCCGACATCGAGGAGTTCCTGGAGCTGCGGGACAACACCGGTGAGGACGCCCGCCGTACGCACAACCTCAACCTCGCCCACTGGATCCCGGACGAGTTCATGCGCCGGGTCAACGCCGACGAGCAGTGGTCGCTGTTCTCCCCGGCGGACGTGCCGGAGCTGGTGGACCTGTGGGGCCCGGAGTTCGACGCGGCCTACCGCAAGGCGGAGGCGGACGGGCTCGCGAAGAAGACCATCCCGGCCCGCGACCTGTACGGCCGCATGATGCGCACCCTCGCGCAGACCGGCAACGGCTGGATGACCTTCAAGGACGCCGCCAACCGCACCGCCAACCAGACGGCCCTGCCGGGCCACACCGTCCACTCCTCCAACCTCTGCACGGAGATCCTGGAGGTCACCGACGACGGCGAGACGGCGGTCTGCAACCTGGGTTCGGTCAACCTCGGTGCCTTCGTGCGCGACGGGGACATCGACTGGGAGCGCCTGGACGAGACGGTCCGCACGGCCGTCACCTTCCTCGACCGCGTGGTCGACATCAACTTCTACCCGACCGAGCAGGCGGGCCGCTCCAACGCCAAGTGGCGTCCGGTGGGCCTGGGCGCGATGGGTCTGCAGGACGTCTTCTTCAAGCTGCGCCTGCCCTTCGACTCCGCCGAGGCCAAGGCCCTGTCCACCCGTGTCGCCGAGCGGATCATGCTCGCCGCGTACGAGGCCTCCGCCGACCTGGCCGAGCGCAACGGCCCGCTGCCGGCCTGGGAGAAGACCCGTACGGCCAAGGGCGTTCTCCACCCCGACCACTACGACGCCGAGCTGACCTGGCCGGAGCGCTGGGCGGCCCTGCGCGAGCGGATCGCCACCGTCGGCATGCGCAACTCGCTCCTCCTCGCGATCGCTCCGACCGCCACCATCGCCTCCATCGCGGGCGTGTACGAGTGCATCGAGCCGCAGGTCTCCAACCTGTTCAAGCGCGAGACGCTGTCCGGTGAGTTCCTGCAGGTCAACTCCTACCTGGTGCAGGACCTCAAGGACCTCGGTGTCTGGGACGCGCGCACCCGTGAGGCGCTGCGCGAGTCCAACGGCTCGGTGCAGGACTTCGCGTGGATCCCGGCCGACGTCCGGGCGCTGTACCGCACGGCGTGGGAGATCCCGCAGCGCGGCCTGATCGACATGGCCGCGGCCCGCACCCCGTTCCTGGACCAGTCGCAGTCCCTGAACCTGTTCCTGGAGACGCCGACCATCGGCAAGCTCTCCTCGATGTACGCGTACGCCTGGAAGCAGGGCCTGAAGACGACGTACTACCTGCGCTCCCGCCCGGCGACCCGCATCGCCCGCGCGGCACAGGCGCAGCCCACCATCCCCGTCCAGCAGGCGGCCGACCCCGACGCCGTCGCCTGCTCCCTGGAAAACCCCGAGTCCTGCGAGGCCTGCCAGTAATGCCCAGCAACCAGAACCTGCTCGACCCCGGCTTCGAGCTGACTCTGCGCCCCATGCGCTACCCGGACTTCTACGAGCGCTACCGGGACGCCATCAAGAACACCTGGACCGTCGAGGAGGTCGACCTCCACTCGGACGTCGCCGACCTCGCGAAGCTGACCCCGGCCGAGCAGCACCTGATCGGCCGCCTGGTGGCCTTCTTCGCGACGGGTGACTCGATCGTCGCGAACAACCTGGTGCTGACGCTGTACAAGCACATCAACTCCCCGGAAGCCCGGCTGTACTTGAGCCGCCAGCTGTTCGAGGAGGCCGTGCACGTCCAGTTCTACCTGACCCTCCTGGACACCTACCTCCCCGACCCGGACGACCGCGCCGCCGCCTTCGCGGCCGTGGAGAACATCCCCTCCATCCGCGAGAAGGCCGAGTTCTGCTTCAAGTGGATGGACTCGGTGGAGAAGCTGGACCGCCTGGAGTCCAAGGCGGACCGCCGCCGCTTCCTGCTCAACCTGATCTGCTTCGCCGCGTGCATCGAGGGCCTGTTCTTCTACGGCGCCTTCGCGTACGTCTACTGGTTCCGCAGCCGGGGTCTGCTGCACGGTCTCGCCACCGGCACCAACTGGGTGTTCCGCGACGAGACGATGCACATGTCCTTCGCCTTCGAGGTGGTCGACACCGTCCGCAAGGAGGAGCCGGAGCTCTTCGACGACCAGCTCCAGCAGCAGGTCACGGACATGCTCCGGGAGGCTGTCGAGGCGGAGCTGCAGTTCGGGCGCGACCTGTGCGGCGACGGTCTGCCGGGCATGAACACCGAGTCGATGCGTCAGTACCTGGAGTGCGTCGCCGACCAGCGCCTCACCCGCCTCGGCTTCGCCCCGGTGTACGGCTCGGAGAACCCCTTCTCCTTCATGGAGCTGCAGGGCGTTCAGGAGCTGACGAACTTCTTCGAGCGCCGCCCGTCGGCGTACCAGGTCGCCGTGGAGGGCACGGTCGACCTGGACGAGGACTTCTGATCCCTCCTGTCTCCGCGGGTCTCCTGGGCCTCCCTGAGCTGCCGGTCGATGCGCCTGTCGCGCACGATGCCGAGCACGGAGGGGAGGACCAGGAGGACCAGGATTCCGAGCGTGGCGAGCATTCCGATCAGGCCTTCTATCTGGTTTCCGTTCATGTCACCACTGTCGCGCCGGATGCTCCTTACCGGGAGTGGCAGGACTGCCGTACACCCTCGATTTACTGCCACTTCCGAGGCACACTGGCAGCATGCTGAAGAACGTGGCCGCCGTACTGCTGGACGGCGTGCACCCCTTCGAACTGGGTGTGGTGTGCGAGGTGTTCGGCATCGACCGCAGCGACGAGGGGCTGCCGGTGTACGACTTCGCCGTGGTCTCGGCGGAGGGCGAGGCGCTGAGCACCCATGTCGGCGGGCTCACCGTGTCGACGCCGTACGGTCTGGAGCGGCTGGAGGAGGCCGACCTGATCGCGGTGCCGGCCGGGAGCGACTACGTCACCCGGGAGTACCCGCCCGCGCTGCTCGACGCCCTGGTACGGGCCGTGCAGCGGGGCACCCGGGTGCTGAGCGTGTGCTCCGGTGTCTTCGTGCTCGGCGCGGCCGGGCTGCTCGACGGGCGGCGGTGCAGTGTGCACTGGCGGCAGGCCAAGGAGCTGGCGGTGCGCAACCCCCGGGCGATCATCGAGCCGGACGTGCTCTACGTCGACGAGGACCCGGTGATCACCTCCGCCGGTACGGCCGCCGGGATCGACGCCTGTCTGCACATCGTGCGCAAGGAGCAGGGGCCTGAGGTCGCCAACAAGATCGCCCGGCGGATGGTCGTACCGCCGCACCGGGACGGCGGGCAGGCGCAGTACATCGAGCGGCCGCTGCCCAAGGCCCCGTGCGACACCGTCGGCGAGGTCCTGGTGTGGATGGAGGAGCACCTCGACCGGGAGGTGACCGTCGAGCAGCTCGCCGCCCGCGCCCACCTGGCGCCGCGCACCTTCGCCCGGCGCTTCCAGCAGGAGACCGGGACCACTCCCTACCGCTGGATCCTGCGCCAACGGGTGTTGCTGGCACAGCAGTTGCTGGAGGGCACGGACGAGACCGTGGACGCGATCGCCTCACGCACCGGCTTCGGTACGGCGGCCGCGCTGCGCCACCAGTTCGTCCGCGCGGTGGGCACGACCCCGAACGCCTACCGGCGCGCGTTCCGGGGCCCGGAGGCCGCCTGAGCGCGCGCCGGTCGTCGGCGGGCGTCGTTCACCACTCGTCGCTCACCGCACTTCGCTCACCACTGCACGGGCTGCAGCAGCAGCCGGTGCGGCCGGAGTGTGATGCCCACACGGGTGGTGTCGTTCGACCCGCCGACCTGCTCGAAGCGGTACTTCGCCGAGATCGCCGCGGTGATCAGGCTCAGCTGGGACATGGAGAAGTGGTCGCTGGGGCACTTGCGGTTGCCGACGCTGAAGGGGCTCATCGCGTACTTGGGCACCTCCTTGACCCGCTCGGGCAGCCAGCGGTCGGGGTCGAAGTCGAGGTGGTGACCGTAGGAGCGGGCGTCGCGCTGGATGGCGTAAGGGCTGTACACGATGTCCGCCCCGGCCGGAATGCGATAGCCGCCGAGCGCGGTGTCGGTCACCGCGCGCCGCGTCAATATCCATACGGCGGGCCGCAGCCGCATGGCCTCGACTACGACATTGTTGGTGTGCCTGAGCGCACGGACGTCCGCGAATGCAACGGGCCGGCCGCCGGTCACGGATTCGACCTCGGCGCGCACCTTCTCGGCGTGTTCCGGATGTTCCGCGAGCACCTGGAGCAGCCACATGATCGTGGAGGCGACTGTTTCGCTGCCGGGGGTGAGTATCGCGACCACCTGGTCGTGGATCTCCTGTTCCCCGATGGGGTCGCCATTGTCGTCCTTCGCCTCCAGCAATGCCGTCAGCAAATCGTCCGGCTTTTGACCAGATGCCCTCCGCTCGGCGACGATCTCGTCGACCAACAGATGCAAATCGGCCAGCGCCCGGTTGAATTCGCGGTTGGCGGGGAACGGCAGCCGGTACAGCGGTCCGAGCGGGACGACCATCCTGCGGTACATACCGCGGAAGACGGTGGCAAGGTCGATGCTCAGCCGCTCCGCGCGCTCGTCCATGTAGTCGCCGCGCAGCAGGCAGCGGGCGGCGATGCGCACGGCGACCCGGAACGACTCGGAGGTGCAGTCGACGGTCTCGCCAGGCTGCCAGCGCTCGGTCAGCGCGTGCGCCTCCTCCTCCATGACCGTGCCGTACGCGGGGATCGCGTCGAGCCGGAAGGCGGGCTGGATGGTGCGCCGCTGGCGGCGGTGCCGGGGGCCGTTGGCGGTGGCCACGCCCTCCTTGCCGAGCAGGCCTTCCAGGGACTCCCACAGCGGGCCGTCGATCTTGTAGTCGGGGCTGAGCGCGAGTGCGCCGGTGAGCGCGGGTGTGGTGACGGCGTACACCGTCTTGGGGCCGAGCTTCAGGCGTACGACGTCGCCGTGCACGCCCAGGCCGGACATGAAGGCGAGCGGGTCGCGGACCAGTTTCAGGCCGTGGCCGAGGACCGGGACGGCGCCGCCGGCGAGGGGCGGTTCGCGCAGTTCGGCGCTCTCGGACGTCTCGGGTTTCACAGACTCGACGGTCATTCGTCACCTGCCGCTTCGTTGTTGACGTACGGGGGCGTGGACCGGTCGTCCCAGCTGTCGACCATGTACCGGCCGGACTCGTGGTGGAACCAGTAGACGGAGCTGAACCAGTTCCGCATATAGCCGACACTGGCGCGGACGGCTGCGCTGAGTTCCCTTCCGCGGGGTGTTCCGTCGGCGAGTTCGCGGGCGAACCGCAGGGCGTCCCGCTCGGCGTCGAGGAATTCGGCGATGCATTCCTCGACGCGCCGCCTGACTTCCTCCACCGCTTCTTCGAGTGTCAGTCCCTCATGGGTGATGAGACTGATTCCGAGATTGTGCACCTCGTCGCCCGCGATTTCCTTCGGCAGCGAGCAGAGGTCGTTGTACCAGGCGGCGAATTCCTGGCTCAGTAATGCCGCACGGTGATAGGCCGGATGTTTCCTCACCGCGTCCGGGAGTTCACACCCGGCACTCGGCTCCAGCAGGTCCGTCCATATCCAGTGCGCGAAGGTGAGCCGCCGCAGGGCGAGGTACTCCTCGACCTTCGGAACATACCCCGCGGTCCGGTTGCGGAACTCGCGGTCGTAGGCCTCGATCACCTCGCGGAAGTGCCCGGCGAACCGCTGGTTCCAGGTGCGCGGCAGGAACGAGTACAGCCGCAGCACGCTGTCCGCGAACCCTGCCACCAGGGGGTCCGGATGGTGCAGATGGTGCCGGGGTGCGTCGAGGGCCGCGTGCAGGCGGTGCCTCAGCCGGCGCCAGTCGCCCACCCGGCCGTGCACCCGGTCACGGTCGTGCCGGTCGTCCCAGACGAAGAACCAGGCACTGTAGTCGGCAATGGCCTGCAGGACCTCGTCCGGGGCGCCGGTGTAGTACCCGGCCATGAGGTCGGTGTAGCAAAGGCCATCGGCATATTCCCGCACCTTGTCCGCCGGCATCAGCCGCTTTTCCAGCAACCACTGCCGTGTCTTCTCCTGAAGCTTTGGCCAATACGGGTGGAGTTGCCGGGAAAACGAGTCCTCGATCACCGGGAGGGCGACAGACGGCGGTACTGCGACCGCTGTCGACGATGTGGTGCCGTGTGAGAAAGCGTGCACGAACAGTCCCCTCTCAGCTGCCAGGAGCGCACACCCCTCCTTGCCGTGCCGGGCGTGCGCCGTTGCGTATCCCCGCCCTTCCATTCAGCACCACAACTGACCATTATGGGAACGGATTTGCCCCCATCACCACCCCAAGATGCCGGGAATCTTGCGACGAACAAACGAACGACGCCCGCTCGGGAAGGATCCCGAACGGGCGCCGTAGCGTACGTCGTTGCTGCTCTCGTACGGTGTCCGGACAGTCGGACCGCACGTCTCAGTCGTTGGCGACCACGGGGTAGCGTGGCTCGTTCTCGGCCATCTGCCGGAGCGCGTCCTTGCGGTCACGCTTGGAGAGACGGTCGATGTACAGGTACCCGTACAGGTGGTCGGTCTCGTGCTGCAAACAGCGAGCGAAGTAGCCGGTGCCGCGGACCTTGATCGGGTTGCCCTTCTCGTCCTGGCCGGTGACCTCGGCGTAGTCGGGACGCGCGAGCGGCGCGTACGCGGTCGGCACGGACAGGCAGCCCTCGTTGCTGTCGTCGAGCCGGCGCCGGTCGGCGGGCAGGTCGACCAGCTTCGGGTTGCACACCACACCGACGTGCCGGACGCCCTCGTCGTCCATGCAGTCGTAGACGAAGACCTTCAGGTCGACACCGATCTGGTTGGCCGCGAGGCCCACGCCCTCGGCGGTGTGCTGGCTGGCGAACATGTCCGCGACCAGCTGGTCCAGCTCGGCACCGAACTCGGTGACGTCCTTGCACTCCTTGTGCAGGACCGGGTTGCCGACGACCGTGATCGGCCGCGAGGTGCCGCGCTCGCGCCAGGCGTTCTCGCGCTCCTCGCAGTCCTCCGTGTCGACGACATAGCCCTCGTCGTCGACGGGGAGCACGCCCGCGTGCTGCTGATCGGTGTCCTGCTGCGCCATGACCGACGTACGCCTTCCTCAGGAAAACAAGGGGTGAAGTTGCTGATACAGGGTACGGCGATCCCTCAGCAGACCTCTTCCAAGTCCCTCCAGTCCCGCGAATCGGGACTGTCCGCCACCCACCCGTCCAGCAGCCCCCGCACGAGCGAAGCCGGCGCCGCGACGCCACACTCCCGCTCGGGAACCCACAGCTGCCCGTCCGTGCGATGCCCCAGCGGCCCGGGATGCCCGGGCTCACTGTGATCGTGCGGATCCAGATGCACTCCGTCACCCTCATCGGAAGGCATACGGGACTCCGAGCACATCCGGCACAGCAGCCGCACCGAGGACGACCAGTCCTCCGCGGCGAACCCCGCGTCCGCGGCCAGCTGCTCCAGCGCGTCCCGGTCGGCCTCGGTGGCCGCCTCCAGCAGGACCACCCAGGTGGGGACGGGCGAGGGCGCCCACAGCTCGATCTCGTCGAAGACCGGGTAGGAGTGCCCGGCGGACGTCGTGCGCTCGCCGTGCGGGACGCCGTCGTGCAGGACGACCTCGCCCCAGCGCCGCCCGGACGAGGGAAGCGGGATGGACAGCACCTCGATGCGGGCCGGGTCCAGCCTGCGGCCCCACACCACCTCGGCCTCGCCCTCCGGGGAGAGCCGTACGGCCGCGCTGCCCAGCTCCATGCCGAGCGGCTCGCCGGAGGCGGCGGCGGCGCCGGGGACCCGCAGCCCGTACGCCTGCCAGGCGCGGCGGGCCAGCGGCCAGTCCTGCAGGGCGGTCGCGGCGATGCCCACGTTCCACCAGTCGGGGGCGCCGGTCTCCCGGTCCAGGAGGGCCACGGCGCGCAGCCCGGCGGCGCGGGCCTGCTCCCAGTCGTGCCGGAACTTGTGCAGCAGGGCGAGGTTGAACCAGGACTCCGCGAGCCACGGTTCCAGGTCGGCGGCGCGCGTCAGCAGCTCGCCCGCGTCCTCGTACCGGCCGTCGCCGATGAGCGTGAACGCGCGGTCGGTGGCCTGCCGCCAGGAGGCGGAGGGCCGGTGCCGTCCCTTGCCGAAGATCCTCACGATTCCCGCCTGCCAGTTCCAGTTCCACGTGGGCTGGCTTGTGCCCCCGGACACCCTCTCCCTCGCATCCAACCACGTACGCCGGGAAGGGCGCTCATTACCCATGGGTTACCCCGCCGCGGGCAGCGTCAGACAGTCCCTGGAGAGAACCCGGGCCAGCGACTCCACGACCTCGGGAGCGTAGTCTCCGGCGGTGGCCAGGCGCAGCTCCTCCAGGGCCCGGAGCGGCCCGTCGGGCCCGGCGTCCCGGGCCTTCTCCTCGTAGGCGTTGACGGCCCTGACGATCCGCGCGGCCAGCGGCTGCTCCCGGCAGGGGTCGGCCTGCCGCTCCACGACCACGGCGACGGCCGCGTCCACGCCGGTCTGCCGTACGACGGCCCCGCCGAGCAGGGCGATGCGCCGCTGCTCCTCCCGGGGCAGGGCGGCGGTGGCGCCGGCCGGGACGGGGTCGACCAGGCTGAGCTGGCCGATGTCGTGCATGAGGGCCGCGTACTCCAGGACGGTCAGCCCGGGCCCCGAGAGGCCGAGGTCCCGGCCGACGGCCAGGCTGAGCGCGGCGACCCGGCGGGCGTGCCCCGTAGGGGTGTATCCGGCGATCTCGGTGGCCCGGGCGAGGGAGGCGATGGTCTGCCGGTAGGTGGCGCGCACGGCGGCGTAGCGGCGCACGGACAGCTGGGCGAGCAGCAGCGGCAGGCAGAACACCGGCAGCGCCCACAGGCCGACCACGGCGACCGCGAGCGCCATCACGGCGCCGGTCGAGCAGACGGCGGACCCGATGCCGAGCAGCCCGCGCAGTTCGTCGCGCAGGAGCGGGCCGAAGGGCCAGTGGGTGCGGGAGTGGGCGAGGGCGGCGGCGAGGAGGGCGTCGCACAGGGCCGTGAGGACCAGGAGGGCGACCAGCAGCAGCGCGTAGGCGGCGCCGTTCCAGGACTCGAACGCGCCCTTGTTGTAGAGGGGTTGGAAGCAGACGGCGGCGAAGCCGACGCTCAGGACGCGGCGGGCGAGGTGGTCGAGGGTCGGGGTGCGTCCGCACCAGATGTGCGGGACGCCGCCGAGCAGGGAGGCGGCGAGGACGATGGTGACGACCTGCGGTGCGTCGTGGTGGGTCGGGTGCCCCGCGTCGGCGCCCAGCAGGGCGTACGACAGTGATCCGGCGGTGCCCAGCGGCGCGGCCTGCCGCACCTGGGCTCCGCTCCACCGGGTCAGTTCGCCGACGGCTATGAGCACCCCGAAGGCGAGTCCGACGCCCCGGTCGGCTATGCCGGTCCACAGGGTGACGGCGAGGGAGGCGGCGGCCGTGAGGGCGGCGGAGGCGTGGATGAGCCGGAGGGCGGTCATCGGGGTGCCCCGCTGGGGCTGCCGGTGACCGGCTGCTGGGCCGGGATCGGCTGCGCCGTCTCGTCGGCCGTGACGGCCGGGTGCCAGCCGTGGCGGCCGAGAGCCCGGGCGAGCGCCGTGACCATGCGCGGGTCGAACTGGGTCCCGGCGCACCGCTCCAGCTCGGCGACCGCCACCTCGACCGGGCGGGCCCTGCTGTAGGAGCGGGTGGAGGTCATCGCGTCGAAGGCGTCGGCCACGGCCACCACGCGGGCGCACTCGGGGATCTGACCGCCCGCCAGACCGTACGGGTAGCCGCTGCCGTCGAGCCGTTCGTGGTGGTGCAGGATCGCCGCGCGGGCTTCGCCGAGGAAGGAGATCCCGCGGACCATCTCGTGGCCGTACTCGGGATGCAGCTCGATGATCCGCCGCTCCTCGGGGGTCAGCGGGCCGTCCTTGCGCAGCAGCCGGGTGGGCACGCCGAGCTTGCCGACGTCGTGCAGGATGCCCGCGAAGCGCAGCACCTCGACGCGTTCGTCGTCCATGCCGAGTTCGCGGGCGATCATCACGGAGGCCTGGCCGACCCGCTCGCTGTGGCCGCGGGTGTAGCCGTCCTTGATGTCGACGGCCTGCACCAAGGCGCGGATGGTGGCCTGGTGGGCGGCCCGTTCCCGGTGGTACTGGGCGAAGACCCAGCAGGAGACGCACATCGGCAGCAGCACCAGCAGCGCGGCGACCGGCCCGTACCGGCTGCGCCACAGCACGGCCATCATCAGCCCGGCGAGTCCGTGCACGGCGACCGGCGCGAGGGAGCGGGACAGCAGCCCGCGCCAGGCCCGGCGCAGGGGCACCCTCCCCCACTGCCTCAACGGCGTGGGGGGTGCCCCCACGCCCGCCGCGAGCATGCCGCCGTCCAGCGCGGTCAGCACCAGGCAGAAGGCGAGGACGGCCGCCCCGGCGGGCACGAGGGCGTAGGGGAAGTCGCAGCCCACGACGGCGTCCCGGCCGTCGAGCGCCCCGTGCACGTGGGCCGCGCCCCACACGGCGAGCGAGGGCTGCGCGGCCCGCCACACGCGGCGCAGCCACACGGGCCGCTCCTCGACTCGGGCGAGCAGGGCGGCCGGCACCGGCACGAGCGCGGCGGCGGACGGGGGCAGCAGGAACGCCCCGGCGAGCAGCACGGGGTAGAAGGTGCCGCCCAGACGGTGCCGTACGGCGTGCTCGCAGGCCGTGTACAGCGCGACGAGCGGGGCGAGGGACCACCAGGGCGTGTGGGTGGCCGGCAGCGGCAGGACGCAGACCACGGCCAGCAGGGCGACGCAGGCCACATAGCCCCGTGCCCTCGCTGGAACCGCCTCCATCGCGCCCCTCCCCCGACCACGCCTGTCCGGGCTCGGAGCCTAGGGCGGGAATCGGGGGATCCGGGAGCTTATGACCCGAGGATTAGCACATTCGGGTGATGGCCGGTACGCAGCTCCGGTACTCAGCTCTCCTGAGCCGTGGCGGTCACATCGTGTTCGGGCACGGTCTGGCCGGAGCGGATCAGGTCGATGCGCCCCATGACCTTGGCGCGCAGGTCGGCGGGCACGTCGTCATGGCCGCAGCACCGCTTGACCAGCTTCTTCACGGCCTGCTCCAAGCCGTACTTCTCCAGGCACGGCGAGCATTCCTCGAAGTGGTGCTGGAACTTGTCGCGATCGACGTCCGGCATCTCGCTGTCGAGGAACTCGTACAGGTGGTCGAGGACCTCACTGCAGTCCGTCTCGTGCGGATCTCCGCAGCTCATGAGCCCGAACCTTTCGCTTCGTTCGACTCTCCGGCGCCGGCCGGGACCAGCCCTCGCTCACGGGCGTAGTCCTCGAGCATGCCGCGCAGTTGACGGCGGCCCCGGTGCAGCCGGGACATCACCGTACCGATGGGTGTCCCCATGATGTCCGCGATCTCCTTGTACGCAAAGCCCTCGACATCCGCGAGATAGACGGCGATGCGGAACTCCTCGGGGATCGCCTGCAAGGCTTCCTTCACGTCCGAGTCGGGCAGGTGGTCGAGCGCCTGCGACTCGGCGGAGCGCAGACCCGTCGACATGTGCGACTCGGCACGCGCCAGCTGCCAGTCCTCGATCTCCTCGGCCGCACTGCGCTGGGGCTCGCGCTGCTTCTTGCGGTACGAGTTGATGAAGGTGTTGGTGAGGATCCGGTACAGCCACGCCTTGAGGTTGGTGCCCTCGCGGAACTGGTGGAAGGACGCGTACGCCTTGGCGTACGTCTCCTGCACCAGGTCCTCGGCGTCGGCCGGGTTGCGCGTCATGCGCAGCGCGGCCGAGTACATCTGGTCGAGGAATTCGAGCGCGTCCCGCTCGAAGCGCGCGCTGCGCTCGGCGGACGACTCCGCGCTGTCGCCCCGGCCCTCGGGCAGCTCCGCCTGGCCGTTGTCGGTCCCTGCGTCGGTCCCAGTGACCGGACCCACCTCCTCAAGATCCCGGGCAGGACCGAAACCGATCCCACTCGTTTCGGAGGATAGAACACGACCCGTGCCTGCCGCCGCTCGAATAGGAGCGGCCTTGGCCGCGTGCAGCACCGTCCACTCCAGGTCAGCGCGGCTGTCGCGGCTCGGGCAGATGGTCGAACCCATGCGGCGGACTTCCTCTCTACGACGTCGGTGCCGGTGCTTCAGCACTTCTGTCCGCCACAACAGCGCTTCAGCGTGCAACATTCCCGGGAGTCAGCCGAGTGACGCGACCCACTCCACGACAGCGTCGGTGACGATCTCCATCGCCCGCTCCTGCGTGATCTCCGCGCGCTTCGGCACGGCGAACCCGTGATCGCCGTACGCCACCTCGACCAGCTCGTAGGACCCCTCGGGGAACTCGTCCGGCTTGCCGAAGGGATCGTTTCCGCCCTGTACGACGAGCGTGGGTACCCCGGCACCGAGCAACTCGTCGGCGCGGGAGCGCTCCGGCTTGCCCGGCGGGTGCAGCGGGAAGCTCAGCGCCAGCACGGCGTGGGCGCCCAGCTCCGTGGCGGTGCGGCAGGCGACCCGGGCGCCCGCGCTGCGGCCGCCGGAGATCACCGGCAGATCCATCCCGGCCAGCGCGGGCCAGATGCCGCGCCAGCCGGTGTCCAGGGTCTTCGGCGCGGGCGCGACCTTCTTGCCCGCGACCCGCCAGGGCTGCTCGACGAGGGCCACGGTCACGCCGTGGTCCGGGAGCACCTGGGCGAGGGCCCGCAGGTCCCGCGCCTCGATGCCGCCGCCGGCCCCATGGCTCACGGCCAGCACCAGCCGCGCCTGCTTCGCCCGGTGCCAGGTGATGCGGGCGGTCCCGGCGTCGGTCTCGACAATCTCGATCACGCTAGAAGGCTAGAAGAGGGTGCCCACTTCCGGCGCCTCCAGCTCCTCCAGCAGCTCCGGGCCGTTGTTGCGGACGTTGCTGACGGCCGTGGCGACCGGGTAGGCGCGCATCAGGCCGGGCGGCGGCGGGGCGAGCAGCTCGCGCAGGTCGTCCGGGTCGGTGCGGGAGGGGTCCAGCCAGGCGTCCCAGCGGTCCGGGGTGAGCATCAGCGGCATCCGGGGGTGGATCTCGGCGAGGGAGTGCGGGCCCTCGGCGGGGGCGACGGCCAATGGGGTCCGCTCCGCGTCCGTGGTGATCACCGAGCAGGTGACCCACCAGGCCTGCGGGTGGTCGTCGGGCAGGGTCCGGTCCCGCCAGAACTCGTAGAGTCCGGCCATCGCGAACACCGAGCCGTCGGCGGGCAGCACGAAGTACGGCTGCTTGCGCGGCCGCTTCTTCTTCCCCTCGACCTCCAGCTCCCGCTCGTCCTTGCCGGTGACCCACTCGTAGTAGCCGTCGGCGGGCAGGATGCAGCGCCGGGCGGCGAAGGCGCGCCGGTACGAGGGCTTCTCGTGCACGGTCTCCGCGCGCGCGTTGATCATCCGGGCGCCGCCCTCGGGCGTCTTGGCCCAGGAAGGCACCAGTCCCCACTTCAGCTTGCGCAGCTGCCGAACCGGACGCGGGCTCTCCGCGTCTTTCAACGGACGGTCCAGGACGGCGTAGACCTCCTTGGTCGGAGCCACGTTGTAGTCCGGCTCCAGGGTCTCCTCGGGCTCCCACTTTTCGATCTCAAAGACTCCTGCGAGATCCTCGGGCCTACGACTGGATGCATACCGTCCGCACATACGTGCCACACTGCCAGACTTCGCACGACGACAGGGAGCCACCACCGGAATGGACAGCCTCGCCGCCACCGCGCTGCCCGACCTCTGGGACCGGCTCACCGGCACCCAGCCCGACCCCGACCTGTGGGTGGTGCTCGCCACCCTGGTCGCCGCGCTCGCCGTCGTCGTCCCGCACTCCGTGTGGCGGCTCGCGCGCAACGCCATCACCATCGCGCACGAGGGCGGCCACGGCCTGGTGGCCCTGCTCACGGGCCGGCAGCTCACGGGCATACGCCTGCACTCCGACACCAGCGGCCTCACGGTCAGCCGCGGCAAGCCGTACGGCCTCGGCATGATCCTCACCGCGGCCGCGGGCTACACGGCCCCCTCGCTGCTGGGCCTGGGCGGCGCCGCCCTGCTGGCCGCGGGCCGCATCACGCTGCTGCTGTGGGTGGCGACCGCGCTGCTCGTGGTGATGCTGGTGATGATCCGCAACGCGTACGGCGTCCTGACCGTGGTCCTCGCCGGGGGCGCCTTCCTGCTGGTCTCCTGGCTGGCGGGACCGCAGGTGCAGGCCGCCTTCGCGTACGCGGTGGTGTGGTTCCTCCTCTTCGGGGGCGTACGACCGCCGTTCGAGCTGCAGTCGAAGCGGGCGCGGGGCGGCGCGGGCGACTCGGACGCGGACCAGCTGTCGCGGCTCACGCATGTCCCGGCGGGTCTGTGGCTGTTCCTGTTCCACGCGGTGTCGCTGTGTTCGCTGATCGGTGGGGGCGGCTGGCTGCTGGAAGGTTGATGCCGGGCCCTCCTTATAAAGTGGCCTCATGGCCCCGAACACCGCACACCCCGCCCTCTGGCCCGCCCCGCACGCGAGCGGAGCCGTCGACGCGACGGTCCACGTGCCGGGGTCCAAGTCGGTCACCAACCGCGCCCTCGTGCTGGCCGCCCTCGCCTCCGAGCCCGGCTGGCTGCGCCGTCCGCTGCGCTCCCGCGACACGCTGCTGATGGCCGGTGCCCTGCGGGCCATGGGCGTGGAGATCGAGGAGGGGGTGGGCCCGGACGGCTCCGGTGAGGCCTGGCGGGTGCTGCCCACGGGCCTGCGCGGTCCGGCCACGGTCGACGTCGGCAACGCCGGCACGGTGATGCGCTTCCTGCCGCCGGTGGCCGCGCTGGCCGACGGTCCCATCCGGTTCGACGGGGACCCGCGGTCGTACGAGCGTCCGCTGAACGGCGTCATCGACGCGCTGCGCGTGCTCGGTGCCCGGATCGACGACGACGGCCGGGGCGCGCTGCCGCTGACCGTGCACGGCGGCGGGGCGCTGGACGGCGGCCCGGTGTCGGTCGACGCCTCCTCGTCCTCCCAGTTCGTCTCGGCGCTGCTGCTGTCCGGCCCGCGCTTCAACCAGGGTGTCGAGGTCCGCCACACCGGCGCGACCCTGCCCTCCCTGCCGCACATCCGGATGACCGTGGACATGCTGCGCGCGGTCGGCGCCCAGGTGGACACCCCGGAGGCGGGCGGCGAGCCGAACGTGTGGCGGGTGACGCCGGGCGCGCTGCTCGGCCGGGACCTGACGATCGAACCGGACCTGTCGAACGCCCAGCCGTTCCTGGCGGCGGCCCTGGTCACCGGTGGCAAGGTGCTGATCCCGGACTGGCCGGCCCGCACCACCCAGCCGGGTGACCGGCTGCGGGAGATCTTCACCGAGATGGGCGGTTCCTGCGAACTGACCGAGTACGGGCTGGAGTTCACCGGATCGGGCGCCGTCCACGGCATCGACGTGGACCTGGGTGACGTCGGCGAGCTGACCCCGGGCATCGCGGCGGTGGCCGCTCTCGCGGACTCCCCCTCCACCCTCCGGGGCGTGGCGCATCTGCGGCTGCACGAGACGGACCGGCTGGCCGCGCTCACCAAGGAGATCAACGAACTCGGCGGTGACGTGACCGAGACGGCCGACGGCCTGCACATCCGCCCGCGCCCGCTGCACGGCGGGACCTTCCACACGTACGAGGACCATCGCATGGCAACGGCCGGTGCGATCATCGGCCTGGCGGTCGAGGGCGTGCAGATCGAGAACGTCGCGACGACGGCGAAGACCCTGCCCGACTTCCCCGACCTGTGGACCGGGATGCTGGGGAACTGACGGGCGGACTGGGACCATGCGCCGCTACGGCAAGCACACCGACGAGGACGACATCCGCAGCCGCCCGAACCGCAAGGGCAACCGGCCGCGTACGAACATCCGGCCCAAGCACGAGGACGCGGCCGAGGGCATGGTCCTCACCGTCGACCGGGGCCGCCTGACCTGCCTGGTCGAGGACCGTCCGATCATGGCGATGAAGGCCCGCGAACTGGGCCGCAAGGCGGCCGTGGTGGGCGACCGGGTAGCCATCGTCGGCGACCTGTCCGGCCAGAAGGACACCCTGGCCCGGATCGTGCGCATCGAGGAGCGCAGCTCGCTGCTGCGTCGCACGGCCGATGACGACGATCCCTACGAGCGGGTGGTCGTCGCCAACGCGGACCAGCTGGCCATCGTCACGGCCCTGGCGGACCCGGAACCCCGTCCGCGCCTGATCGACCGCTGTCTGGTCGCGGCCTACGACGGCGGTCTGGAGCCGCTGCTGGTGATGACCAAGTCGGACCTGGCCCCGCCGGACAAGCTGCTGGAGCTGTACGGCCACCTCGACATCCCCTACGTCGTCACCAGCCGCGAGGAGCTGGAGAACGGCGACGCGGCGGACCGGGTGCGCGAATACCTGGACGGCAAGATCACCGCCTTCGTGGGCCACTCGGGCGTCGGCAAGACGACGCTGGTCAACGCGCTGGTGCCGAAGGACCGCCGCCGTTTGACAGGCCACGTCAACGCGGTGACCGGCCGCGGCCGCCACACCACCACCTCGGCGCTGGCACTGCCCCTGCCCACTGCCAACGGCTGGGTCATCGACACCCCCGGTGTGCGCTCCTTCGGTCTCGCGCACATCGACCCGTCCCGGGTGATCCACGCCTTCCCGGACCTGGAACCGGGCACCGAGGGCTGCCCGCGCGCGTGCAGCCACGACGAGCCGGACTGCGCGCTGGACGCGTGGGTCGAGGAGGGTCACGCGGACCCGGCGCGGCTGTTCTCCCTGCGCCGGCTGCTGTCGACGCGGGAGCGCCGGGAAGGCGACTGAGCACCGCGTTGTTTGCCGGGGTGCCGCGACGGTAAGTGCATAATCGCACCGAGCCGGACGGCCGGACCTACGGGAGGACAGCACATGGCGTGGCTGCTGGTCATCGTGGCCGGGATTCTGGAGACCGGCTTCGCCGTGTGCCTCAAGCTCTCCCACGGGTTCACCCGCCTGTGGCCGACGGTCGCGTTCGCCACCTTCGCGCTGGGCAGCTTCGGTCTGCTGACCCTCTCCCTGAAGAAGCTCGACGTCGGCCCCGCGTACGCCGTGTGGACCGGGATCGGCGCCGCGGGCACGGCGATCTACGGCATGATCTTCCTCGGCGACCTGGTGTCCACCCTGAAGATCGTCTCGATCACCCTGGTGATCGTCGGCGTGATCGGCCTGCAGCTGTCGGGCTCGTCGCACTAAGCCTGGCGTCCCGGCCCGGCCTTGCCAGCCCGGCCCTAGCCGACGCGCTGCCTGACCAGGGCGCTGCGCACCAGCTCGGCCACCGAGCCCTCGCCCGGTGGGGCCGCGACGCACGACAGGGCGACCCGTACGGCCAGTTCGCAGGACCGGACCAGCTCGGCGGTGTCCGCCGTGGCCGCGGCGGAACCGGCCAGCACCGTCACCGCCCGGTCCCGCACGATCTGCACGAAGTCGCGGGGCGAGGGCAGCGGTCCGTCCGCCCGGCGCTGCGCGGGTACGGCGGAGGAGGACGGCACGGCGGACAGGGTCGGCGTGGGTAGACGCTCGCTCCAGCAGCCGGTGAGCATGGCCCGTACCAGCGCGTTGTCCCGGGCCGCCGACGCCATCCACTCGGCGGTGGCGGTCAGCCGGTCCCGCGGGTCGGTGTGCGCGGCGAGGGCCCGCTCCACTCCGGCGAGATACCCGTCGGCCTCCCGCCGCACCAGCGCCCTGGCCAGCCCTTCCTTGCTCCCGAACTCGTTGTACAGCGTCTGCCGGGACACCCCGGCCGCCGCGGCCACGTCGACCATCCGCACCGCGGACCACGGCCGACGCCCGAGCGCCGTACAGGCGGCGTCCAGTAGCGATTCCCGGGCTGCAGGCATCATCGCCTCCCTGGGGCGAGCAACTCTGCGCCCAGATTTGACGCGCATACATGCACTGTCAAGGGTTCGCGGTGGTGCGGAAGGGCGCCCTTCGGTCACGACGCACCCGGCACTCGACACCGGGCACCGACACCCCCTGTCCCCCAGGCCCCCTATAGCCCGTTACCCCCTCGCCAGATACCGTTCGTCACATGCCGGACTACCTCGACGACCTCCGCCTCGCCCACGTCCTCGCGGACGCGGCCGACGCCACCACCATGGCCCGCTTCAAGGCCCTCGACCTGAAGGTGGAGACGAAGCCGGACATGACCCCGGTGAGCGAAGCGGACAAGGCGGCGGAAGAACTGATCCGCGGCCACCTCCAGCGCGCCCGCCCGAGGGACGCGATCCTCGGCGAGGAGTACGGCATCGAGGGCACCGGCCCCCGCCGCTGGGTGATCGACCCGATCGACGGCACCAAGAACTACGTCCGCGGCGTGCCCGTCTGGGCCACCCTCATCTCCCTGATGGAAGCGGGCGAGGGCGGCTACCATCCCGTCGTCGGCGTCGTCTCCGCCCCCGCCCTGGGCCGCCGCTGGTGGGCCGCGAAGGGCCACGGCGCCTTCACCGGCCGCAGCCTGTCCGCCGCGAGCCGCATCCACGTCTCCCGGGTCGGCAAGCTCGCGGACGCCTCCTTCGCGTACTCCTCGCTCTCCGGCTGGGAGGAACAGGGCCGCCTGAACGGCTTCCTCGACCTCACCCGTGAGGTGTGGCGCACGCGCGCGTACGGCGACTTCTGGCCGTACATGATGGTCGCCGAGGGCTCGGTCGACCTCTGCGCCGAACCGGAGCTGTCCCTGTGGGACATGGCCGCCAACGCGATCGTCGTCACCGAGGCCGGCGGCACCTTCACCGGCCTGGACGGCCGCCCGGGCCCGCACAGCGGCAACGCGGCCGCGTCCAACGGCCTGCTGCACGACGAGTTGCTGGGCTATCTCAACCAGCGCTACTGACGGCGTTCGTGGCCTGACCTGGCGTATCAACTAAATAGATAAATCGGCAAAAATAATTGATAACTACAACAAACAAACCACGGGCGACCCTGTGGGCCGCGGCAGGTGTGACGGTCCTCGGATTCCTCATCGCGCTGGAGATCGCCGCACGTCACTACGGCCTGCCCGGGCCGATCACCAACCAGGCACGAGAGGTGGTGTTCGCCCCCAAGTCGGGGCCGCTGCTGTACGCCAGCATGGCGTTGATGATGGTGGTGCTCACCTGGCGGCAACGCTTCATCGCGGCAGGTGTCGCGATCGGCATCGACGTCGCCTTCTTTCTGGTGCGGTGGGCCTTCGACGCCAAGATGATGTTCGGCAACGGCGCGTTGTGGGTGATGTTGGGCTGTGCGGTCATCGCCGTCACGCGCCGCACCGGCCGGGAACGTGCCCTGCTGCTGAAGGGGGTCGGGCTGGGCCTGCTGCTGGTGACCGGCCGCAAGACCGGCGACGCCTGGCTCCTCATCACGTCGAAGACCCGTCCGACGGTGCTCGACCAGTACGTGGCGACCGCCGATCACGCGCTGGGCGACCCGTCGTGGCTGGTGGGCCGGATGGTCGAGGCCACCGGTCCGATCGGCGCCCACGTTCTCGACTGGGTCTACATCCAGCTGGCGGTGGCCGCGGTCGTCGTCACGCTGTACCAGCTGCGCAACGTGGCGGTCGAGCGCCGCTTCCCGAGCCATCATCTGGTGCGCAGCTTTCTGGTGATCGGCCTCGTCGGGCCGGCCATCTACATGATCTTCCCGGTGGTCGGACCGGTCTTCGCCTACGGCCCGGGCGCCTTCGGCACGGGTGGCGTGCACTGGGCGGCGGCCGACCTGTGGCCGGACACGCCACCGCCGATCAGCACCCCGCACCCGATGCCGTTCGACGAGTTCACCCCCCGCAACTGCATGCCCAGCCTGCACACGGCGTGGGCCACCGCGATCTTCATCCATTCCCGCAAGGGCCCACGAACCCTGCGGTTCTTCGGCGCGTTCTGGCTGGTCAGCACGCTCGGCGCGACGCTGGGCTTCGGCTACCACTACGGCGCGGATCTCATCGCCGGGGTGGTGTTCACCCTCACGATCGAGGCGGCTCTGCGCTCGCTCGCACGCGGCTGGGACCGGTCGGGAACCCAGCTGGTCGCTCGCGGCGCGACGGTCTTCGCCGCGCTCCTGGTGTCGTATCGCTATCTGCCGATGCAGATGGCCGAACATCCATGGGTGGCCGGACCACTTCTCCTTCTGGCGATGGCCTCGGTGATCCAGGGCTACGTACGGACCACCAACGAGTGGGAGCGGGAGGCCGCACCGGCGCCGCGACCGGAACCGCAACCCGAGATGGTCTGAGCGCATTGGCGGCGCTCCTGAGCAAGGAGAGAAGCCCGCGCACGCCCTCAACTGGCCACGCGCGCCCTCTTGTTGACCCGCCCTTTACCTGTCACCCTGAAGCCACCCCCACTTGTGAACTTGTGAATCCCTGAACTAACGGCCGGGTGCCGCGGTCCGGGGACTCCCATAGGAGGTGGCCCATCCCATGCTCGTCCGTGACGCCATGAGCACCGTGGTCCTCACTCTCGGCCCCAACCACACCCTCCGCCAGGCAGCCTCCCTGATGTCCGCCCGCCGGGTCGGCGCCGCCGTGGTCCTCGATCCCGACGCCGGCGGCATCGGCATCATCACCGAACGCGACATCCTCAACTCCGTGGGCCTCGGCCAGGATCCGGACACGGAGCGCACCCACGCCCACACCACCACCGACGTCGTCTTCGCCGCCCCGGCCTGGACCCTGGAGGAGGCGGCCCGCGCCATGGCGCACGGCGGCTTCCGGCATCTGGTCGTCCTCGATCGCGGCGAGCCCGCCGGCATCGTCTCGGTCCGCGACATCATCCGCTGCTGGGCGCCGGCACGGCGGGAGGTACCCGTGTGAACCCTCGAAGCCGGCCTCGAGCACCCTTAGACTTTGTCTAAGGGTGACAAAGTTCCAAAGTCACACCCGTTCAGAACCTGGTCTCGATGCTGTTACGCTGGATTCCATGAGCGACCTTCTGGAACGGCTGCGCGGACGCGGATGGCGGATGACCGCACAGCGTCGCGTCGTGGCCGAGGTTCTCGACGGCGAGCACGTCCATCTGACGGCCGACGAGGTCCATGCGCGGGCCGTGGCGAAACTGCCGGAGATCTCCCGGGCGACCGTCTACAACACGCTGGGCGAGCTGGTCTCCCTCGGCGAGGTGCTCGAGGTCACCACCGACAAGCGCGCCAAGCGGTACGACCCGAACGCGCACCGGCCGCACCACCACCTGGTCTGCGCCCAGTGCGGCTCGATCCGTGACGTGCACCCCACGGGCAACCCGCTCGCCGACCTCCCCGACACGGAGCGTTTCGGCTTCACGGTGTCGGACGTCGAGGTGACGTACCGGGGGTTGTGCCCGAACTGCGCGAGCGCGTGACACAGGGGGGCGCGAGCCCCCCTTTTTTTGCCCGCGAACACTTTGTGCCCGCGAACACACCTAGGGCCGGAATCCATCTCTGGATTCCGGCCCTAGGCCTTCAGTAGCGGGGACAGGATTTGAACCTGCGACCTCTGGGTTATGAGCCCAGCGAGCTACCGAGCTGCTCCACCCCGCGTCGGTGAACACGACATTACGTGAGGGAAGCCCGCGGAAGCAAATCGATGGGCGGGGAGTGGCCGCGGTCACGCCGACAGCTCCTCCCGCAGCGCGTCCCGCAACCGCCCCGCCCGCTCCGCAACCTCCGCGGGCCCGAGCACCACCGCCCGGTCGGCCCACTTCTGCCCCTCGGCCAGTTCGCCGCGACGCGCGTAGACGAGGGCCAGCCGCAGCGCCGCCCGCCCGTGCCCCGCGTCAGCGGCCCGCGTCCACCAGATCGCCGCCTCCGGCTCGCTCCCCTCCCGGGCCAGCAGCAGCCCCAGGTTGAACGCCCCGTTGCGCGACCCGGCCTCCGCCGCCGCCCGGTACCACCGCGCCGCCTCGACCACGTCACCCCGGGCCGCCGCGAGCATGCCCACCCGCACCTGCGCCCGCCGGTGCCCCTGGGAGGCCGCCCGCTCGTACCACTCCTCGCACTCGGTCTTCTCGTGCACGACCTCGCCCAGCTCGTGCGCGGGCTCCGGAGGCCGGCGCGCGTCCAGCACGGTGGCCAGCCGGTACGCCGCCTCGGAGCTGCCGCCGCCGGCCGCGCACCGCAGATGCCGCTCGGCCTCCCGCTCGTCCCCCTCGCGCAGCCGGGCGATCCCGACCTGCAGCGCGGCCTCGGTGTGCCCAGCGGCGGCCGCCCGCTCGTACCAGCGCAGCGCGGCCGGCGCCTCGCCCCGCCCGGCGTGCAGGATCCCCAGGTTGAACGCGGCGTCCACGCTCCCGGCCTCGGCGGCCTTGGAGAACCACGGCTCCGCGCCGCTCGTGTCGCCGCCCTGGAGCAGCAGGATGGCCAGCGCGTTCGCCGCCTCCCGGTGCCCGGCGTAGGCGGCCCGCCGGTACCACTGCTCGGCCTGGGCGGTCCGCCCCTGCTCGGCGCAGAGCAGCCCGAGGTTGTACGCCCCGTTGTCGTCCCCGGCGTCCAGCGCGGCCCGGTACCAGCGCTCGGCGGTCTGTGTCTCCCCGCGCTCGGCGTGCAGCGCGCCCAGCGCGTTGGCCGCGTTGCCGTCGCCGTCCTGCGCGGCCCTGAGCCACCACACGGCCGCGCTCTCGGTGTCCCCGGCGTCCCGCAGCAGGAACCCGAGGGCGCAGGCGGCGCGCGCTTCCCCGTCCTTGGCGGAGGTCAGGTACCAGCGCCCGGCCTCCTTCAGCTCCCCGCGCTTCTCCAGGATCGCCCCGAGGTGCAGCGCGGCCCGCCGGTGGCCGCGCGCGGCGGCCTGCCGGTACCACTGTTCGATCTCCCCGACAGCGTTGTCAGGGGCGTCCCCGTCCTCGTGTGCGGCCTTGCGGTCGAGCGCGCGTGCGAGCCGGTAGGCGGCCTCGCGGTGCCCGCGCTCGGCGGCGGCACGCATCCACTGTCCGGAACTGGCGTCCCCGCGGTGCTCCAGGAGGTCGGCGAGCGCGTACGCGCCCAGCACATGACCTTGTTCGGCGGACTGGCGCAGCCAGTACTCGGCGGCGGGCTCGTCCCCGCGCTCGCGGTGGTGCCGGCCGAGCGCGTGCGCGGCGGCGGCCGAGCCGGCGACGGCGGCGATCCGCCACCAGCCGGCGGCCTCCTCGGGATAGCCGCGCTGGTGCAGGAGGACGCCCAGGTTGTTGGCGGCGGCCCGGTCCCCGGCCGCGGTGGCGGCACGCAGCTGGGGCTCGGCTCCGTCGAGGTCGCCGCGGCGCAGCAGCATGGCTCCGAGGACGCTGATCGCCTCGGTGTCGCCGGTCTCCGCGGCGAGCCGGAGGCGTACCTCCTCGGCGGCTTCCCCCATGTCGCCCATCTCGTCCCGCGTCGGCTCCTCACTCGGAGGCTGCACAAATCGCCCTGTCTCGAACAGAGTTGCCTTGTCCCCCATAACGTCCATCGTCGCACCACCTGCAACCTGGGTACACCCGGTATACCGCAGCCCGTGAGGTCACTTCAGCGTTTTGTCGACATGCCCACAGAGAGATAAGTCAAACACAGGTCGCCCAACTCCCCATGGCGGCGCGGCCGTCTCACCCGCCTGTACATGAGTTCGCACACCACGAAGGCCCGGATCCCTGAGGATCCGGGCCTTCGACTTCAGTAGCGGGGACAGGATTTGAACCTGCGACCTCTGGGTTATGAGCCCAGCGAGCTACCGAGCTGCTCCACCCCGCGCCGTTTGCCTGGTAACAGTACCACGGCACGGAGGGTCTTGATCAACTCTTGTTCTTGTCGCCCGTTTTGTCGGCCTTGGACTGCGCGTCCTCGGCCCGCTTCAGCGCGTCCTGCAGGTCCTTCTGCGCCTTGGCGTACGCGTCCCAGTCCGGCCCCTCCTTCAGGGCCTGCTGCCCGGCGTCGAAGGCCTTCTGGGCGTCTTCCAGTGCCTGTCTGACCGTGGGATTGCTGGAGTTGGGCGGGTTGGTGGTCTCCGGTGGCGTGGTCGAACTCTTCACCCCGAACACCTCGTTGAGGGCCTCGTCCAGGGTGTCCTTGAAGGCGGTCTTGCCCTCGTAGGTGACCAGGACCTTCCTCAGCAACGGGTACTTGAGCGAACCACCGCGGACGTAGACGGGCTCCGCATACAGCAGTCCACCGTCGAGCGGCACGGTCAGCAGATTGCCGTACTCGACCTTCGAATGCCCGCGGCTGAGCAGGCTGATGGTCTCGGCGATGTCCGACTCGGAGTTGAACTGACTCTGGACCTGCTTGGGTCCGTCGACGGTCGTGTTCGTCGGCAGCTTCAGGATTCTGATCTTGCCGTAGTCGTTCGTGCGCGGGTCGGAGTCGACGGCCATGAAGGCGCTGAGATTGTCCCGCCCGTTGGGCGTGAACGTCGTCGTCAGCGAGAACGCCTGGGCGCTCTGGTCCGGCATCTTCATGCTCAGGTAGTACGGCGGCACCGCGCTGCCGGAGTCGTTGGTCGGGTCGTCCGGGACCTCCCACACCTCGCTGCCGCTGAGGAAGGTCTGCGCGTCGGTCACGTGGTAACGGGTGAGCAGCTCGCGCTGGACCTTGAACAGGTCCTGCGGGTAGCGCAGATGGGCCATCAGGTCGGCGGAGATGTCCGCGCGGGGCTTCACCGTGCCGGGGAATGCCTTCATCCAGGTCTTCAGCACCGGGTCAGCGGTGTCCCACTGGTACAGCTTGACCTCGCCGGTGTACGCGTCGACGGTCGCCTTCACCGAGTTGCGGATGTAGTTGACCTGGTTCTGCTGGGCCACCACCGCACGGGAGTTGTTGGTCGCGGTCAGCGAGTCGGCCGTCGTGTCACCGAGGGTCGTACGGGAGGCGTACGGGTATCCGTTCGTGGTCGTGTACGCGTCCACGATCCACTGGATCCGGTGGTTCACCACGGCCGGGTAGGCGTCGCCGTCGATGGTCAGCCAGGGGGCGACGGCCTCGACACGGTCCTTGGGCGTGCGGTTGTACAGGATCCGCGAGCCCTTGCCGATCGCGCCGGAGTAGAGGATCTGCGGCTCGTTGAACGCCACCGCGTACGCGGCCCGGTTGATCGGGTTGTCGAGGTTGACCCCGCTCTTGCCGGTGTAGCTGGTGGTCTTCTCGCGCTCGTTGTCGGAGTAGTCGACCTCCTTCTGGGGGCCTCCGACGATCGAGTACGTGGTGGTCTTCTCGCCGTAGTAGATCTGCTGCTTGTACGTGCCGAGGTCGCCCTGGGACGGGAGGTTCTTCTCGATGAAGACCGGCCGGCCCTCGCTGTCGGCCTCGGTGCCCTTGGCGGCGACCACGCCGTAGCCGTGCGTGTAGCGGAAGTGGTCGTTGATCCAGTTGTTCTTCGGGATACCGTCCAGGTTCAGCTCGCGCAGACCGAGGACGGTGTCCTGGTCCTTGCCGTCCTTGGTGGAGTACCGGTCGACGTCGAGGTTGGTCGGGAACCCGTAGTAGGCCTTGATCTGCTGGAGCTGCTGGAACGTCGGCGAGACGACGTTCGGGTCCATGATGCGGATGCTGGCCGTGTCGTCGACCTGGTCGCGCAGCTTGGTCTTGTCCGCGGTGGTGGACCTGCCCGCGTACTCGGTGACCTTGGCGTCGTCGATGCCGTACGCCTCACGGGTCGCCTTGAGGTTCTTCTGGACGTACGGGGCTTCCTTGGCCTGCTCGTTGGGCTGGACCTGGAACTTCTGCACGATGGCCGGGTACAGGCCGCCGATCAGGATCGCGGAGAGCACCATCAGGCCGAAGCCGATGACGGGCAGCTGCCAGGTGCGCCGCCACAGGGTGGCGAAGAACAGCAGCGCGCAGATGACGGCGATGCAGAACAGGATCGTCTTGGCCGGCAGATAGGCGTTGGCGTCGACGTAGCGCAGACCGGTCCAGTTGCCGGTCGCCTTGAAGTCGCTGGACTTGACGGCGAGGCCGTACCGGTCGAGCCAGTAGGCGACCGCCTTCAGCGCCACGAAGATGCCGAGGAGCACCGACAGATGCCCGGTCGCGGCGGCGGTGGCACGAGCACCCGGGCTGGTGACCCGCAGGCCGCCGTACAGGTAGTGGGTGAGCGCGGCGGCGATCAGGCAGAGGATCGCGGTGGCGAAGCCGAAGCCGAGCAGGAACCGGTACCAGGGCAGATCGAAGGCGTAGAAGGAGACGTCGAGGTGGAACTGCGGGTCCTTCTGGTGGAAGGGCACGCCGTTGACCCACATCAGCCAGGTGCGCCACTGGCTGGAGGCCGAAGCACCCGCGATCAGACCGACGAGGGAGGTGACGGCGAGCAGCATCCACGTCTTGTACGGCGCGATGCCCATCCGGTAGCGGTCCAGGCTCTGCTGTTCCATGGACATGGCGCTCAGCGGGGGCCGCAGCCGGTGCGCGAGCCAGATGTTGAAGCCCACGGCGAGAGCCATCAGCAGGCCGAAGACGAAGAACAGCCCGATCTTGGTCGACAGGGTGGTGGTGAACACGGACGAGTAGTGCACCGACCGGTACCACAGCCAGTCCGTCCAGAAGCCCGCGAACATGGTGAACGCCATGCCGAGGACGGACAGGACGCCCAGTGTCATGAGCAGGGTCCGGACCCGCCGGGACGGGCGGCCCGCTCTGATCCGCGGCCCCGTCGGGCCTCCGCCGCGGTCCGGCATCTGGAAAGCCAAGGTGCGCACCTCGAAGTTCGCTGTCGATCCGTCAGGCCCTCGTGTTCGCGGGCCCTCCGTGGCCCCCCGTGATCGCGGGCCCACACCTATGCAACTTACTCACGGTTTACTCGGTTCCCGATTCCGGCCGGTAACGAGGCAGGATTGTGACCATGTCCAACACTCCCATGGCAGCGAGCCCGCTCACCCGGGCCGTACTCGAGATCGACGAGTACGCCTCCGGCCTCGGCTGGGACCAGCCCGCTCGCCTCTTCGCCCTCGTAGACACCGCACGGCTGCGGGTTCAGGAACCCTCGCTCGCCGCCCAGCTCGGCCTGGAGGACGCGCCCGAGACCACCGGTCTCACCCCGATCGAGCAGGACGAGATCCCGGCGGACAAGCCGCTCGACGAGTTCCTCGGCACCATCGCCTGGCCGGACGCGGTGGTCGGCTGCGCGCTGACGGTGGAGCGCCTGATGCTGCCTCCGTCGGCCGAGGCGCAGGTCCCGCAGGGCCTGAGCGAGGGCAAGCTGGCCAAGTGGGTGGCGGACCACCCCGAGCGCCAGGAGGTCCGCATGACGGTCGCGGTGCTGCGCGACGGCAGCCGTGAGTCGGCGCTGCGGCTGCGTGAGAAGGACTCCTCGACGGAGGTGCTGACCGGCCCGGACCTGGTGCCGGGCCTGGCGGAGGCCCTGTCGGCCACGTTCGAGGACTGACGTCCGCTTCTCGTAGTTCTCGCAGGTCCGCTTCTCGTAGGTCCGCTTTCCGCAGGTCCGCTTTTCGTAGGGCTGGTACGGCGCTGGGGGCGCCCCTGTGACAAGGGGCGCCCCCAGCCGTGTACCGGGGTCCGCTCGTCAGCCCTTGGCGGTGCACTTCGGCAGGTCGGCGGTGTCGCCGCTGCGGATGTCCTTCAGGGCGTCGAGCGCGTCGCCGATGGTCTTGACCTTGACCAGGGTGAGCCCGCTCGGGGTGTCCTTGGCGGCGGCCGCGCAGTTGTCGGCGGGTGTCAGGAAGTACTGGGCGCCCTTGCTGCGCGCGCCGACGGTCTTCATGTCGATGCCGCCGATCGGCCCGACCGTGCCGTTGTCGTCGATGGTGCCGGTGCCCGCCACGAACTTGCCGCCGGTGAGGCTGCCCGGGGTGAGCTTGTCGTAGATGCCGAGCGCGAACATCAGTCCGGCGCTGGGCCCGCCGACGTCGGCGAGCTTGATGTCGATGGTGAACGGGAAGGTGTGGTCGGTCCCGGCGGAGATCCCGACGATGGCCCGCTTGGGGCCGCTGTCGGAGGAGGCCGCCGTCGTGATCGTCACGTCCTGGGTCCTGGTCGCCGTCTTGTGCTCCTTCTCGGCGGCGGCCTGCTCCTTGGCGGGGACGACGGTGAAGACGACGTCCTGACCCGGCTTGTGCTTGGTGACGAGCTTGGCGACGTCGGACGGCTGCTTCACCGCCGTGCCGTCCACGGCCTTGATCACGTCACCGGCGTGCAGCCGGCCCTCGGCCGGGGTGCCCTTGACGACGGTGGAGACGATCACCCAGGACTTCACCGGGACGCCCAGTTCCTTCAGGGCGGCGACCTTGGCGCTCTCCTGGGACTGGCTGAACTCCTCGGCGTTCTCCTGGGTGGACTGCTCCTCCGTCTTGCCGTCCGGGTAGAGCGTGTCGTGCGGCACGATCTTGGCGTCGCGCGCCAGCCAGCCGTAGACGGCCTCCACCAGGTTCATCCGGAAGTCGGCGCTGGTGACCCGGACGGTGGTCATGTTCAGATGCCCGTCCGTCGGATAGGTCTTGTGCCCGTCGATCTGCAGCACCGGCTCGCCGTCGTGCTCCCCGAGCGTGTTCACGGTCGGCCCCGGGGACATCTCCGAGTACGGCACGGGGATGAGCACTCCCGCGCACAGGAGCGCGATCAGCATCAGGGTGGAGGCGAGCATCGTCGCGGTGCGGCGTGGCATGTCACGACAGTACGGGACGCCCCTGTCAGCGCACCGTCAGGGCACCCCCGTCAGGCGCCGCGCGCACCCGAGCGCGGCTTCTCCATAGCCTCGCGGAAGCGCGCGTACCCGTCCAGTTCGGGCCCGTCGCTGCGGGCCTTGCGGGTCCGGTTGGCCCAGCTGCCCCACAGTCCGGCACCGACCGCAGCCACCAGCGGAATCAGCAACCAGGCAAGCGCCGCCATGCCGACCTCCCAACCCCATGAGCGTCCGCAACTGACTGATCAGCAGATTAACCATCCGCACTGACAACGCTCACGCCAGGGGGGCGGTTACGCAACCGGAGGGGGTGGTGGGCCGAACGTGAACACAGGTGTGCGTGCACTCGGGTGTGGCTGATGTCAACAGGCGCCGACCCACTCCTCGGTCCCGTCGGAGAACTTCTGGTGCTTCCAGATGGGCACTTCGTGCTTGAGGTCGTCGATCAGCTTGCGACACGCCTCGAAGGCCTCGCCCCGGTGCGGGCACGACACACCCACGACGACGGCGAGGTCCCCGACCTCGAGGTCACCCACCCGGTGGACGGCGGCCAGCGCGCGCACCGGGTACTCGGCGACGACCTTCTCGGCGATCCGCCGCATCTCGGCCTCGGCACTGGGATGGCAGGAGTACCCGAGCTGGTCGACGTCGGCACCTCCGTCGTGGTTCCGCACGGTCCCCACGAACAGCGCGATACCACCGGCGGCGTCGTCCCCCACGGCCCGGAACACCTCGTCCACGGACAGCGCGGTCTCCCGGATGCCGATCAGCTTGATGGGGTCCTGAGCCGCCTGCTCACCGGGGTGATCGTTCGTAACTGCCATACGTCCATCGTGCCGCATGCCCCCGACAACGAGGAATACGCGTTTCACCATGCACGCGCGCGGGATGCTTTGGAGCCTTCTACAGTCACCTCTCGACCCACAGGGTCGGGTGGTAGGGCCACCTCTCAGCCGACCGAGTCGGGTGGTGGGTGGGCATAGGCCGAGGGTCCAGGGGGCGGGAGCCCCCTGGCGGGGTCCAAGGGGCGGAGCCCCTTGCCTCAGCGCCGCCGAGCCTTACGAGCCCGCCGTACGACAGCAGCCGCGCCCAGCAGGGCAACCGTCGCCCCCGCAGCACCCGCAGCCGTCGCGTCCTTACGCCCCAGCCGACGCCCGGCAACCGTATGCCGCCCGGAAACCTCCTCCAGCAACTCCGCGAGCACCTCCTCATTGGTCCACCGCGCCCGCCACCCGGCGTCATGCAGCCGGCTCCCGCTGATCACCCAGGGATACATCGTGTAGGCCAGATCCCCCGCCGGAGACGGAGTGAGCCCGATCCGGTGCAACCGGGCCGCCGCGCCGAGCGCGACCGCCGACGGCAGCTCCATCCGCCGGATCCCGCTCAGCTCCTCCACCTCCTCCTGCTCCAGCCACCCGTCACAGCCGACCGCCAGCTCCCCGTCGACCTTCTCCAGAACCGCGTACTCCAGAGCACTGCACAGATCCTCGACATGGCAGAACTGCCACGCGGGCCGCGACCCGGCGACGACCAGCAGCCGAGGCGACTCGAAGTACCTCGTCAGCGCGGTGTCCGTACCTCCCACCAGCACAGCCGGCCGTACCACGGTCACGTTCAGCCCCGGATGCGCCCGCGGAGCGCGCCGCGCCAGCCGTTCGATCTCCAGCAGATCCCCGACCCCGGTGGCCTCGGCCGTGGCCCGCAGCTCGGCGTCCTCGGACAGCGGCAGCTCGTTGTCCGGCAGCGCGCCGTACACCATCGCGGACGTACACAGCACCACCCGGTGCACGCCGGCAGCCGCAGCCGCGGTCAGCACGGTCTGTGTCCCCCGGACGTTGTAAGCGGTGCGGGCGGCCGTGTCGCTCCCGAGGTCGAGGTCGAGCGCCAGATGCACCACGACATCCGCGCCGCGCAGCTTGTCCGCGATCGCGGGGTCGCGCACGTCGAGGATGTGCCACTGCGCGGCCGCGCACTCGCCGCGCCGCTCGTCGATGGCGATGACCTGCTTGATCTCCTCGGACGCGGCGAGCCGCTCGGTGAGCAGGGCGCCCACCCCGCCGGCGGCACCGGTGACCGCGACGACGGGTCCGCGCACGGAGGGCGGGGTTGAGGGGTTTCGCGCTGCGCGAACCTGCGGATCTGGGGAACTCACCGGGCGTCTCCAGCGGTTGTCTTCAGTACGAGCGCGACCGACGCGTCCGTACCAGGTGCATCCATCCTGCCGCAGGCGTTCTCTGGACGAAGCACCGAGGCCCGATCGGGTCCGGGTGTCTACGCTGGGTGGTGAAGTCGGGCAGCCGCGCCGCCGGAGACAGACCGGCGGCCTTACCAGCCGAGGAACCCCGTGAGTGACACCCCATTCGGATTCGGCCTTCCGCCGGAGGAGCCGGAAGACGGCGACGAGGGCAAGAAGAAGGACCAGCAGAGCGGTGGTGGGCAGGGACCGGCCAACCCGTTCGGTTTCGGCGGCCTGCCCGGAGCCGGGGGCTTTGGCGGCTCCGGCGCCGACAATCCGCTCGCAGCGATGTTCGGTTCCCTGAACCCCACCGACCTGGGCGCCGCGTTCCAGCAGCTGGGCCAGATGCTCTCCTACGAGGGCGGCCCGGTGAACTGGGACATGGCCAAGCAGATCGCCCGCCAGACGGTCTCCCAGGGCACCCCGGACGGCGTCAAGGACGCGAGCGTCGGCACCGCCGAGCGCACCGCGGTCGAGGAGGCCGTCCGCCTGGCCGACCTGTGGCTGGACGACGCGACGTCCCTGCCGTCGGGCGCCGCCTCGGCGGTGGCCTGGTCCCGCGCGGAGTGGGTCGAGGCGACCCTGCCCGCCTGGCAGGAGCTGGTCGACCCGGTCGCCGAGCGGGTCGGCGCGGCCATGGGTGACGTCCTGCCGGAGGAGATGCAGGCCATGGCGGGCCCGCTGATCGGCATGATGCGCTCGATGGGCGGTGCCATGTTCGGCACGCAGATCGGGCAGGCCGTAGGCGTGCTCGCGGGCGAGGTCGTCGGCTCGACCGACATCGGCCTGCCGCTGGGCCCGGCCGGCCGGGCCGCGCTGCTCCCGGCCAACGTGGCGGCCTTCGGCAAGGACCTCGGCGTGCCGCAGGAGGAGGTCCGGCTCTACCTGGCCCTGCGCGAGGCCGCCCACCAGCGCCTCTTCTCGCATGTGCCGTGGCTGCGCTCGCACCTGTTCGGGGCGGTCGACGGGTACGCGCGCGGGATCAAGGTCGACACGGCCAAGCTGGAGGACGTGGTCGGCCAATTCGACCCGCAGAACCCCGAGCAGCTGCAGGACGCCCTCCAGCAGGGCATGTTCCAGCCGGAGGACACGCCCGAGCAGAAGGCGGCTCTGGCCCGTCTGGAGACGGCTCTGGCGCTCGTCGAGGGCTGGGTGGACGCGGTGGTCCACGCGGCCGCGAAGCCGCGTCTGGCGTCCGCCGACGCCCTGCGCGAGACCCTGCGCCGGCGCCGGGCCACCGGCGGCCCCGCGGAGCAGACGTTCGCCACGCTGATCGGCCTGGAGCTGCGCCCGCGCCGGCTGCGCGACGCCTCCCGTCTGTGGGCCTCGCTCACGGACGCGCGCGGGGTCGACGGCCGGGACGCCCTGTGGGCCCACCCGGACATGCTGCCGACGGCCTCCGACCTGGACGACCCGGACGGCTTCGTGCACCGTGAGCAGCTGGACTTCTCCGAGCTGGACAAGATGCTCGGCGAGGCGGCGAGCGGCTCCGGCGAGAAGCCGAACCTGACGAAGGACGACAAGGACGACGAGCCCAAGGGCGACGACGCCGAGTGAGCCTGTACGACGACGCGGTCCTCGTGCTGAAGGGGTACGAGGACCAGGGAGACCTGCGCCAGGCCTACCTGGACCATCTGGCGGCGCACCCGGACGGCATATGGAAGGCCTGCCACGCGGGCCACGTCACGGCGAGCGCGCTGGTGATCGACCCCGAGCACGGCCGGGTGCTGCTCACGCTGCACCGGAAGCTGCGGATGTGGCTGCAGATGGGCGGCCACTGCGAGCCGGGCGACGCCTCGCTGGCCGCGGCGGCCCTGCGCGAGGCGACCGAGGAGTCCGGCATTCCGGGGCTGACGCTGCTGTCCGGCGGACCGGTGCGACTGGACCGGCATTCGATCCCGGCGCCGTGCCACTGGCACTTCGACGTGCAGTACGCGGCACTGGCCCCGAGCGACGCCGAGCACGTGATCAGCGACGAGTCGCTGGACGTGCGCTGGTTCGCCTACGACGAGGTGCCGGACGTGGCGGACGAGTCGGTCGTACGCCTGCTGGACGCCACACGCGCCAGGCTGTGAACGGGTAAGGGGCGACCGCCATAGCGGTCGCCCCTTACGTTTGCTTTCCGGACGGTCAGCTCCAGACGTTGCCCTGGTTCTGACCGCGCGCCCCCTGCTGCCCCATGCCGAACTGCGCGGCGAGGCCCTGACCGATCTGGGCGTTCTGCGGCGGCAGCAGCTCGCTGGGCTGCACGAGCGCGAACCCGGAGCCCATGAAGCTCAGCTCCCAGCCCTCACCGGTGTTGCCCCGCCGCCGCCACACTCCCGAGGAGTGCGTCTGGGCCTGCATCTGCACGCGCAGCCCGGTGGACCAGGCGACGATCGCGTCGGCGTCGCAGTTGACGTACTTGTCGGGCGTGACCTGCATCAGCAGCGGCGCACCCGAGGTCATCAGGGCCACCTTGCCGCGCCCGGTGATGTTCAGCTGGTACTTCCCGGACCCGGAGATGCCGTAGAGGCTGTCGACGGCGATGACCTCGTGGTGCAGCGAGGAGTCCATGGCGAGGACGTAGCTGCTGTCGACCGTCAGGCCGTCCTGCTCGACGTCCAGGACGTGCACATGCTGGGCGAGGTTGGCGAGGTAGACCGTGCCCTGCCCGTGGCAGCGCATCAGGTCCAGCCCCTCGCCGGTGTACGCACGCGCGCGTGCCTGGTTGTTGCTGCGGTACTCGGCGTCGAACTCGACCAGCCCCTGGTAGGCGACCATGGTGCCCTTGCGGGCGAGGAGGTCGTCGTGGCCCTCCAGGGTGACACGGAGCATCTGCTTGTTCTGCAGGCTCCAACGCTCCTGCGTCTGGGAGTCGTTGTACGCGAAAAGCGGACTCTGCATGGTGCTTCTGACTCCCCCTCAGCCCCGGAACCGGAGACGGTCGGTGCTGTCCTCGCTGGGCTGGACGACGACGATGCCCTGGCCGGAGAAGGCCATCTGGTAGGCCTCACCGCTGCCCCGGCCGATCAGTGACTGCGCCTTGAAGCTGCGCTTGCCCTTCACCTTCAGGTTCGGCGACCAGGCGACGAGCGCGTCGGGGTCGACGTACGTCTCGTCCTCGCCGCCGCCGCAGTCGACGACGATCGGCTTGCCCCGGGAGGTCAGCGCGACCCAGCCCTGCCCGGAGATCCTGGTGTTCCACAGGCCCTGCCCGGCGAACTTGGCGAGCCCCTTGACCCGCTCCACGCCCCAGCTGAGGTGGGCGTCGAAGGCGAGCAGGTTGGTGGCGTTGACGGAGATACCGTCGCCGTTGAGGTTGATCACGACGACGTTCGCGCCGTAGTCGGCGAGGTAGAGCAGTCCGTCGCCGGAGCACTTCATCAGCGGCGCGCCCTCGCCGGTGATCCAGTCGCGGGCGATCTGGCGCACGGCCGGCGGGTTGGGCTCGTACTGGATGAAGCCTTCGTAGGCGACCATCGACCCCACGCGCGCGAGGAGGTCGTTCCCGGTCTGCAGGGCGACCTTCAGCATGTGGTCGCCGTGGTTCTCCATACGGGCGGTGACGGGTGCGGGGGCGTAGCCCGCGAGCGGCTGGTTCATGACGGGCTCCCTCAGACCTCGTACGGCTGGACGACGATGAAGTTGCCGGGCGCGCCCCGGAACTGCAGGTTGACGCTCTCGCCGGTGTCGCCCGGGTAGGCGTTGCGGCGCATCCGGACCTGGCTGGAGACGATCACCTGGGAGGCGGCCGACCAGGCGACCACCGCGTTGCAGTCGGCGAAGGTCGTGGGCGTCACGGGCAGCACGACGGGCGTGCCGTGCGTCTTGACGACGATCGTGCCGGTGCCCTGGAACTGCATGGTGAACAGCGCGCCGCCGGGGATGCCGTGCCCTTCGATCCGGCGGACCTCGTACTGGAGGCTCTCGTCGAAGGCGAGGACGTTCTCCGAGGAGACGCAGATCGCGTCGCCCTGCAGCTCGACGGGGTGCAGGTAGGTGGAGTTCTCGGCGAGGAACACCTGGCCCTGGCCGGTGCAGCGCATCAGCTGCATCTCCTGGCCGGTCGCGTTGCCGACGAGCCGCCCGGCGAACCCGGCGCCCTTGTAGCCGAAGTCGACCTTGCCCTGGTAGAGCACCATGCTGCCCTGCCGGGCCAGCACGGGCTGCCCGCCGATGCCGAGGTCGACCCGGACGAGCTTCGAGTTCTGCTGCGTCCAGCGCTGCCCGGTGGGCGTCTCCTTGAACGCCTGGAGCGCGGCCGACACACCGGCACCGCCCTGGGGAGCGCCCTGCGGCACTCCGTAGGGGGCTGCCTGCTGGCCGGGGACCTGGCCGCCGTAGGGCGGCTGCTGGCCGTAGCCCGGGGGCATGGGCGCGCCCGGCTGGCCACCGTAGGAGGGCTGCTGGCCGTAGCCCGGAGGCATCGGCGCGCCGGGCTGGCCGCCGTACGACGGCTGCTGCGGCGGCTGGCCGTAGGGCGCGGGCGCCGGGGCCGGCGGATGGACCGTGCCGCCGGGGGGCGGGGTCAGGGGGGCGACGATCGTCGGCGCCGCGTGCACGTTCGGCACGGGCGCCGGGGCCGGGGGCGCGGGTGCGGCCGGCGGCGCGAATCCCTGCGGAGCGGGCGCCGGCGCGGGGGCGGGTGCCGGTGCGGCCGGGGCGCCGAACGCGGGCGGCGGGCCGGCCTGTGCGGGCGGGGCGAAACCGGGGGCGGCGCCGGACTGCGGCTGCTGCGGGGCGGCGGGCGCCTCCTCCTCCATCACCTCGCCGCCGAAGTTCTTCAGCAGCGCCTCCAGGCCGCCGTCGAAGCCCTGCCCGACCGCGGCGAACCGCCACACGTCCTTGAAGTAGAAGTCACCGAGCATCACGGCCCGCTCGGTGGAGAACTCCGAGCCGTTGAAGGAGTACCGCGCGACCTCCTCGCCGCCCGCCACGATGCGCACGTATCCGGGATCGATCTGCGACATCTGCCCGGCACCGTCGATGGTCGCCGTGAAGGACAGCTTGCGGATGTGGGAGGGGATCCGGTCCAGGGTGACCCGGAACGACTCCGTGTCGCCCGACTGGGCACCCAGCAGCTGGATGGACTCCTCCGGGGACTTCGGCTGGTTGAAGAAGACGAAGTACTGGTCGTCCGAGAGACGCTCGTCGGCGTCCAGACCGAAGCAGCTGATGTCGAAGGTCAGTCCGGGGGCGGAGATCTGCACACCTACGTACAGATCCGTGCCCGCCGTGAGGTCACCGACCTTGGCCTTGTGGCCGCGTTGGAATTCCCTGGCCATGCGTTACGACCGTCCCCCATCCCGAATGTGAGTGCGTCGCGCCAGGCTAACGGCAAACCCCGACAACGGACGCAGTCGGTACAGACCCGGTACACAACCGCGAGCGGCGGAGGACGTACGGCGCCCGGCTCACTCCCCGCGCGCGCCGGGCACATGCGGCAGCCGCTCGGCCGCCACCACCCCTTCGAGGTAACCACGGGCCCGCTCGGTGCGCGGGTAGGACTCCAGCAGCCGCCAGAAGTCCGGCCCGTGACCGGGCACCAGCAGATGCGCCAGCTCATGGCAGAGCACGTAGTCGACGACGTACTCCGGCATCCCCTGCAGCCGGTGCGAGAGCCGGATGCTGCCCTCGGCCGGGGTGCACGAACCCCACCGGGTGTTCTGGTTGGTGACCCAGCGCACGGAGGCGGGGCGCGCCCGGCCGTCGAAGTACTGGGCCGACAGCCGCTCGGCGCGCTCGGTCAGCTCCGCGTCGCCCAGCACCCGTTTGCTCTCCTGGGCGGCCAGTTTGTCGAGCATGACGGTCACCCAGCGCTGCTCCTCCGCCTCGGACATCCGGGCGGGGATCAGCACGACGGTGCGATCGCCCTCGCGGTACGCGGAGACCGTGCGGCGGCGCCGGGTACTCCTGCGGACCTCGATCGCGCTCGCCCCCGAGCCGCTCGGCGGCTGGCTCGTCGTGCTGCGCTGTGACTTTCCGGCGCGGTGCAGGGGGTCGGCGGGCACGCCCCGACGTTACCCGCTGCACAGCGCCGAAGTCCCGGCTCCGGGACGGTTCGATGCCGATGCCCCACCATGCGTTTGATTTGTACGACCGATATGTCCGACTGGTGCGGCCGATTCGTACGACGATCATCCCCCGCCTGTGGACAACGCCCGCCACCCGTCAGCACGTCCCGGCATGCTGGCAGACGTCGACAGAGCACGACCGGCTCCACCGACAACACGGATGTCCATCGACATCCACTCGCTCAAGGAATGTTTCAGGGCAATTCACGCGATACGGGGGACCTGTCATGCACCCGATGGTGAAACCCGCGCTGCGGCGCGGCTGGCGCGACCTCAACACCGTGCAGTTCGGGATGACTCCGGCGCACGCGATGACACTGGGACCGATGGACACGGCCACCGGCAGCTTCCTGGAACTGCTCAACGGCACCCGCGCCCTCCCCCTGCTGCGCGAGGAGGGCCGGCGCATGGACCTGCAGGAAGACCACGTCGACGCACTCCTCGACCGGCTGGCCCGGGCCGGCCTGCTCGACGACACGCGCGGCGGCGGACCGGCCGCCGACACCCTGCGCGAGAAGACGGACGTCCTGGAGCGGCTGCGCCCCGACCTCGCCTCGCTCTCCCTGAGCACCCCCGAACCCGGCGGCGCCCTCGGCCGGCTCGCGGCCCGCCGCTCCCTGCGGGTGCAGGTCCGGGGCGCGGGGCGGGTCGGCGCCGTACTGGCCTCGGTACTGTCCGGGGCAGGCATCGGCGAGGTCGACGTGCGCGACGTGGGACGCGTGGAACCGTGGGACGTGGCCCCGGGCGGGCTGCCCGCCGAGTCCCTCCGAGAGCGCCGGGACACAGCGGCACGGGCAGCAGTCCGCCGCGCCGCCCCCGACCGCCCACCGCGCCACACCCGCTCCACCCGCTGCGGCACGGAGGATCCCGGACTCTCCCTGGTGATCCTCACCCCCCGGGACGACGTCGCCGTGCACACACCGGACCCGTTCGCCGCCGAACCGCTCATGGCCTCCGGAACGCCCCATCTCTACGCAGGCGTCGTGGAAGGCACCGGAGTCGTCGGACCGCTCGTCCTGCCCGGCGAGACGAGCTGCGCCGGCTGCCTGCACCAGGACCGCACGGACCGGGACCCTGCCTGGCCCCGCCTGGTCGCCCAGTGGCGCTCCGGAAAGGCCCGCCGCGTGGGCGCCTGCGACCTGGCGCTTGCCACGACGGTCGCGGGACTGGCCGCCGCACACGCCCTCGCCTTCCTCGACGGGGCGTCGCCGTCCAGCGCGGGCGCCCGCTGGGAGACGTCCCTGCCCCGTCTGAACTGGCGTTCCCGGCCGGTGCGGCCACACCCGGCGTGCGGGTGCGGGGCGGCGGAGAGAGGAAAGGGGGAACACTCCTCAACCGACGGGGAGCCGCGCGAGACAATGGCGGTGCAACGGCCGACGACGGTGCGACGAAGCAAGGCAGGCGCGGCGCGGCCGACTGGGACTTGGAGGGCGCATGTCTGATCTTCCCCGGAAGGCGGTCACCCGTACCGCCAAGCTCGCCGCGCTCCCGCTCGGCTTCGCAGGCCGGGCGACCTGGGGGCTGGGCAAGCGGATCGTGGGCGAGTCCGCGGAGATCGTCGGCCGGGAGCTGCAACAGCGCACCGCGGAGCAGCTGTTCAAAGTCCTCGGGGAGTTGAAGGGCGGAGCCATGAAATTCGGGCAGGCCCTGTCCGTCTTCGAGTCCGCCCTCCCGGAGGAGGTCGCCGGTCCCTACCGCGCGGCACTGACCAAACTCCAGGACGCGGCTCCGCCGATGCCGACCCGCACGGTGCACGCGGTGCTCGAGGAGCGGCTGGGAGCGGACTGGCGGGACCTGTTCCTGGAGTTCGAGGACAAACCGGCGGCCGCGGCCTCCATCGGGCAGGTGCACCGGGCGGTGTGGCACGACGGCCGTGAGGTGGCGGTCAAGGTGCAGTACCCGGGCGCGGGCGAGGCCCTGCTGTCCGACCTGAGTCAACTGAGCCGTTTCGCCCGGCTGTTGGGGCCGCTCATCCCCGGCATGGACATCAAGCCGCTGATCGCGGAGATGCGGGACCGCGTCTCCGAGGAACTGGACTACGCGCTGGAAGCCCAGGCCCAGGACGCCCACGCGCAGGAGTTCGCGGACGACCCGGACGTGGTGGTCCCGGCCGTGGTGCACCAGTGCGACCAGATCCTGGTCACGGAGTGGATCGACGGGATCCCGCTGTCGGAGATCATCACGGACGGCACCGAGGAGCAGCGCGACCGTGCCGGCCAGCTCCTGGCCCGCTTCCTGTTCTCCGGACCGGCCCGCACCGGCCTGCTGCACGCCGATCCGCACCCCGGCAACTTCCGTCTGCTGCCCGGCGGCCCGGACGGCGACGACGACTGGCGCCTGGGCGTCCTGGACTTCGGCACGGTCGACCGGCTCCCGGGCGGCCTGCCCTCACCGATCGGCATCTCACTGCGGATGACCCTGGACGGCGAGGCGGAGACCGTCTACGAGCTGCTGTGCACGGAGGGGTTCGTCAAGGACTCCATAGAGCTGGACCCCGACGCGGTCCTCGACTACCTGCTGCCGATCATCGAGCCGGCCCGGGTCGACGCGTTCACCTTCACCCGCTCGTGGATGCGCAGCCAGGCCGCCCGCATCGCCGACCCCCGCTCCCCCGCCTACCAGCTGGGCAAACAGCTCAACCTGCCGCCGGCCTATCTGCTGATACACCGGGTGACGCTGAGCACCATCGGCGTGCTGTGCCAACTGGGAGCCACGGTACGGCTGCGCGAGGAACTGGAGGAGTGGCTGCCCGGGTTCGCACTCGAGGACGAATGGACCGAGGAGGAACCGGCGGCGGAGGCCTGATCGGGGGTACGGGGGTACGGGTCCTCCGGGCTGCCGGGCTGCCGG